>JACQZU010000024.1 GCA_016213735.1 Acidobacteriota bacterium
CGGACAGCGGGTGTCCCGGTCCCTCGTCAAACTGCTCCAGGCCGGGGGTGTCTCCTTCGCCATCCTGGGCACGGAGGAGTCCTGCACCTGCGAGTCGGCCCGGCGCCTTGGGAACGAGTACCTCTTCCAGTCCGCCACCGAGACCAACGTGGAACTCCTGAAGGGCTATGAGGTGAAGAAGATCGTCACCAACTGCCCCCACTGCCTGAACACCCTGAAGAACGAGTACCCGGACTTCGGCGGGGGCTTCGAGGTGGTGCACGGCACCGAGCTGGTGGCCCACCTGGTGGCTTCGGGGAAGCTCAAGCTGGAGCAGGCGGTGGAGGTGGATCTCACCTACCACGATCCCTGCTACCTCAGCCGCTACAACGGCCAGGTGGACGCCCCCCGGGCCATCCTGGGCGCCATTCCCGGGGTGAAGCTCACCGAGATGGAGAAGCACGGCGAGGCGACGATGTGCTGCGGGGCCGGAGGCGGCCGCTTCTGGCTGGAGGAGCACCTCGGGAAGCGGGTCAACCACGCCCGCTTCGAGCAGGCCCTGGAGACCAAGGCCTCCTGCGTGGCCGTGTCCTGCCCCTTCTGCAACGTCATGCTCGGGAACGCCGCCGGGGAGACCGGCCACGAGCAGGTGGGCACCCAGGACGTGTTGGAACTCGCCGCCAAGGCGCTGAAGGCCTGAGAGGGCCGATCCCGGCTACCAGCCGCGCTTCCCCACGATCTCCCCGTGGTGCGTGGCGTGGTAGCGCGCCGGGTTGCGCAGCTTGATCAGGTCGTTCGCGACCAGGTAGGCCAGGTCCGCGTCCCCGACGCCCGGAATGGCCAGGAGCTTCACCCTGGGCACCCCGGGGAATCGCACGATGAGCTGGAGCAGGGCGATGCGGCCCGGGGACAGGGCCCGGACCAGGGGCAGGTCACCGAGTTTGGGCTTGGGCGCGCGGGAGACTTTCGGCGGGGTCGGGCTGGTCGGGTTGTCTGGGCTGGCCATGGAAACTCTTTCCGGGCCCCCTTCCACCGTGCGGGCTCCAACCTCATCATGGGCGCATTCCCCCGGACCTGCCGGAATTGTTGAGGCCCCTTCCTGGAACGAGTCTTTCTCCGGGAGCCTATGGGACCCGGTGTGTGGATCCTTCCGGCCCCGGTGGCCGACCCGATGCTTTGGGGCCTTTCCGGGAGCCCCGGAGGGAGGGCGGGCTCAGAGCCTGAGGGACCCGAACACGCGCTGGAGCAGCTTGCTGCCCTGGGCGACGGGATCGGCCCGGATGGCCTTCTCCTGTTTTGCGATCATGAGAAAAAGGCCGTCCACGGCCTTTTCGGCGATGTACTGGTCGAGGTCGGCTTCCTTGGGGTCCAGGAGACCGAAGCGGACCGCGGGGGCCGCGAAGCGGCCGTAATCCTCCGCCAGCTTGACCCGGGCGGTGGCAGCCCTGACCTTCGGCAGGAATTTCTTCGCGATGGCCTCCCCGCTGCTATTTCGGAAGTAGCGGGTTGCGCTGTCCTCCGGCCCCGTCAGGATGGCCTTCGCATCGGCCAGGGTCATCTTCCGCACGCCGTCCAACAGGATGGGCTTGGCCTCGGCCACCGCCGATTCGGCAGCCCGGTTCATGGTGGTCACCAGTTCGTCGGCCTGACGGCCCATTCCCAGATTCCGCAGGGCCCGCTCGGCCCGGGCCAGGGCCGGCGGGAGGGGGATCTTCACCTCGGGATTGCCGAGGAAACCGTCGGCGGCGCTCAGGCTCCCCACCGCCTTGGCCACGCCCTGGGCCAGGGCCTCCCGCAGTCCCTGTCCCACCTCCCGGTTGGACAGGGATTCCAGGTCCGAGGCGGAGAGGGGCAGGGCAAGGAGCGCGAAGAAGGGGATCAGGAGGCGCATGGGATCTCCAGGAATGCCCAGGCGCCCGGACCCGCCAGGGCACCTGATCCTACCAAGGGGGAGGTGCCAATTCCGATAAGCTACCCCCATGGCCCTGGACCCCCGACTCCTCGCGATCCTCTGCTGCCCCGCGGACCACGAGAATGCTCCCTGCCGCGGAGATCTGGAGGAGCGCGAGGACGGCCTCCTCTGCGGGAAGTGCGGGCGCCTCTATCCCATCGAGGAGGGTATCCCCGTGATGCTCGTGGACCGGGCGGTGGGGACCCGATGAGGCTCGACCGGGACCAGGCCGAGGCGCTGCTCGCCCGCCTGCGGGGCTGCCCCGTGGCGGTGCTGGGGGACCTCATGCTGGACGAATACCTCTTCGGGGAAGTGAACCGCATCTCCCCGGAAGCCCCTGTCCCCATCGTTCGGGTGCGACGGGAGAAGGCGGTCCTGGGGGGCGGAGCCAACGTGGCTGCCAACCTCAAGGCCCTGGGGGCCGAGCCCCTCCTGGTGGGGACCCTGCAGCAGGATCCGGCCGGAGAAAGGCTCCTGGGCCTGCTGGCGCGCCTGGGAATCCGCGCCGACAACCTCGTCGTGGACCCTGCCCGGCCCACCATCATCAAGACCCGGGTCATCGGGCACCAGCAGCAGATGCTGCGCATCGACCGGGAGGAGGCCCGCCCCGCGGAGGGCAAGGCCCTGGACGCCCTCCGGAACGCCCTGGCCCAGGTTCTGCCTGCGGCCAAGGCCCTGGTGGTTTCCGACTACGCCAAGGGCGTGGTCTGCCCCGCGGTCATGGACGTGGTGCGGGAGCAGTGTGCCTTCCATGGTCTCCCCTGGATCGTGGACCCCAAGCCCGCCCAGAAGGAACTCTACCGGGGGGCCAGCCTGATGACCCCCAACACCAAGGAGACCGCCGAGCTCACGGGCCTGCCGGCGGGCAGCGACGCCGAGGTGGCCGTGGCCGGACGAAAGCTGGAGGCGGACCTGGGCCTCCAGGGTCTGCTGGTGACGCGCAGCGAGAAGGGCATGGCCCTCTTCGCGCCGGATGCCGAGCACCGGGAGCCCTGGCTGATTCCCACGGAGGCCCGGGAGGTCTTTGACGTCAGCGGCGCCGGAGACACCGTCATCGCCGCCTTCGCCGCCTCCGTGGGCAGCGGGGGGGACTGGCGCGACGCCGCGATGCTGGCGAACGCCGCCGCGGGAGTGGTGGTCGCCAAGATCGGCACCGCCACGGCCACGCCTCAGGAAATCCTGGACCACTACCACGACCAGGAAGCGGTCTGACTCGCCTGCAGGGGGATCCCCATGGCCGATTTCAGCGCGACGGAGAGCGTACCCAGCCTGGGAATCCTCGGAGGCGGCCGCGGCGGCACGGTTCTCTTCGACTTCTTCATCAGCAGCCGGCTGGTGGAGCTGCGCTTCGTCGTGGATCCCAATGTCACGGCGCCGGCCGTGGTGAGGGCGAAGGAACGCGGCCTTCCGACCTTCACCAACCTCGAGGCCGCGCTCCGCGGCCCCTCCGTGGACTTCGTCGTCGAGACCACGGGCTTGGAGGGCTTCGAGGCCCAGCTGGCCCAGCGCCTGGCCGGGACCCGGACCCGGATGCTCACCCACGGAATGGCCCGCCTCATGGTGATGGTGATGGAGGAGCACCGGAGGGACACCCAGGAGGGCGTGACGGGCATTGTGAGGCCCATCCAGGCCGAGCTCGCCACGGGCCTGGACGGGATCCAGGCCATCGTCGGCCAGATCAACCAGGTCATGGGCAGCATGCAGATGCTCGCCCTCAACGCCAGCATCGAGGCCGCCAAGGCGGGCCGCCACGGACGGGGCTTCGCCGTGGTGGCCGACCAGATGGGCAAGTCCGTCGAGACCGTCCGGGGCCTCACCCAGGAGATCGAGGCGGTGAACAGGAACATCCACGGCGTCGCCCAGCAGATCGAGGCGGTCCTCGAAAAGCTCAAGTAGTCCCGGGCGGCGGAGCCGCCGTTTGCCCCCACGAAGAAAAGCCCGAGCCAGGCTATGCCTGGAGAGGGCGCGGGGTGTGGGGGCCCAGGCGGCGGAGCCGCCGTTTGCCCCCACGGAGAATTACCCCGGCTCCTGCTGGCTCAGGCAATGGAGCGTGCCCAGTCCCCACACCAGGTCTACCGCGTGGATGCCAACGACGGGGCGGTCCGGGATCAGCTCGGCGAGGATCCCCAGGGCCACGCGGTCCTGAGGGTCATTGAAGGTGGGCACGAGCACCGCGGCGTTGCAGATGTAGAAATTGGCGTAGCTGGCGGGCAGGCGCATTCCGTCGAAGTGCAGCGGCGATGGCATGGGCAGGCGGACCACCTGCGGCCGTGCGCCGTCCTCCAGCCTGGCCCCTTCGAGACGCTCCCGGTTCTCTTCCAGGGCGGCGTGGTTGGGATCGGCGGGGTCCTTCTCCTCGCAGAGCACCAGGGTCCGGGAATCCACGAAGCGGCAGAAGTCGTCCACGTGGCCGTGGGTGTCGTCCCCGGCGATGCCCCGGCCCAGCCACAAGGTGTTCGGGGCACCCAGTTCCGCGGCGAAGAGCGCCTCGTAGTCCCGTGCCGTGAATCCGGGATTCCGCACCTGGAGCGACGGATCGAGCAGACACTCCTCCGTGGCCAGGACGGTGCCGCGCCCGTTCACGTCCACCGCCCCCCCTTCGAGCACCACAGTCCGGCCGCGATGCAGGACGGAAAGCCGCTCGACGCCCAGGAGCCTGGCCGCCCGTTCCGGCACCCGGGCGTCCAGGCGCCAATCCGGGTATTTCGCCCATGCGTTGAACCCGAAGCCCGCGATCACCCTCCGGCCCCCCGTCGTCAACCAGATGGGGCCCGTATCCCGGGTCCAGCCCCGGTTCGTGGGGATCCGCAGGAAATCCACGGGGTCCAGGGGGACCCCTACCCGGCCCAGGATCCGGCGGGCTCGGGATTCGAGGGCGGCGTCCTTCACCGCCAGTCGCACCCGCTCGCCCCGGACCACCTGGCGGATGATCTCGGTGTACACCCAGGGGATGGGGGCGAATTTCCCGGGCCAGTCCTTGGCGTTGTGCGGCCACACCAGCCAGGTGGCGGCATGGGGCTCCCACTCGGCGGGCATCCGGGGGGCCGTGGATCGCGTCGGCACGACTCAGTCCAGGAAGCGCTGGGTGATGCCGCCGTAGGCGTCCACGCGTCGGTCCCGCAGGAAGGGCCAGTGGCGGCGGGCCTCCTCCACCCGGCCTGGGTCCACCTCCGCCAGAAGGACTTCCTCACGGTCGATGCTGGCCTCGGCCACCACCACCCCGTAGGGATCGCAAAGGAAGGTCGTGCCCCAGAACTCCAGGCCATCGTCGGAGGGTGTTTCCCGCTCGTGGCCCACGCGGTTCACCGCGGCCACGTAGCAGCCGTTGGCGATGGCATGGCTGCGCTGGATGGTTCGCCAGGCGTCCCGCTGGGCCGCGCCGAATTCGGCCTTCTCGGAGGGATGCCACCCGATGGCCGTGGGGTAGAACAGCAGTTCGGCGCCTGCCAGGGCCGTGAGCCGGGCGGCCTCGGGGTACCACTGGTCCCAGCAGATGAGGACCCCGATCCGCCCGGTGGGCAGGTCGAAGGTCCGGAAGCCCAGGTCTCCCGGCGTGAAGTAGAACTTCTCGAAGAAACAGGGGTCGTCGGGGATGTGCATCTTCCGGTAGGTTCCGGACAGAGAACCGCCCCCGTCCAGCACCGCGGCGCTGTTGTGGTAGAGGCCCGGCGCCCGCCGCTCGAAGAGCGGGGCCACCACCGCCACCTTCCGGGCCTTCGCCACGGCCCCGAGGCGCTCCGTGGAGGGACCGGGCACGGGCTCGGCGAGGTCGAAGTGGGCGTGGGTCTCCGACTGGCAGAAATAGGGCGTGCGGAACAGCTCAGGCAGGCAGACGATCTCCGCGCCCCTCTCCGCGGCCTCCTCGACCCGCGCCGCCGCCTGGTCCAGATTGGCCCGGGGATCGGGGCCCATGGCCATCTGCACCAGACCCACCTTGAATGCGCGCGCCATGGCCTTCCTCGCCGGGATTCGATCCCCGAAGGGGGAGCTTATCCCCTTTCCTGGGATTGATCCAAAGCCGCCAGCTCTCCCCGGGCTTCCTCGTGACCCCCTTCGGCGGCCACCCGGAGCCATTCCTGGGAGCCCCTCCGGTCCCGGAGGACCCCCTGCCCATGTCCCAGGAGCCGCGAGAGACGGTAGGCCGCCTCGGGATCGCCGCGCTCCGCGAGCCGCCGCAACCACCAGGCGGCCTGGGCCGGGTCCCGGCGGAAACCCTGCAGGCCCTCCTGGTGAAGGTCTGCCAGCGCCAGGATGGCCTCCCGGTCCCCCTTTTCCGCGCCTTCGAGGATGCGGCGGGTGGCGCGGTTCCACCCCCGCTCCTTCGGAAGGAAAAAGGCCACCGAGCCCGCCAGGAGCGCCCAAATCACCAGCGCCGACAGGCCCCAGGTCCTTGCGAATTCCGGGGAGACGGACCAGGAGAAGAGCACCGCGATCACGAGCACCGCCGTCACCAGGAGGGCGGGAAGGCCCGCCAGGGCCAGCAGCAGTGTCGCCGCGAAGCCCGGGGAGGCCAGGATCCGCTCCACCCAGGCCCGGCCCCTGGCGCGGAAGGCCTCCCCCTCCGGAAGGGTCACGCTAGCGCAGCTCCACCGCGAGCACGAAGTGGTCGCCCCGCGGCAGGCGCTCCTTCACCTGGGTGAAGTTGAGGTCGAAGGTCTCGGTCTGGCCGGGCTTCACCACGCCGATCTTGGTCCCCCCGCTGGCCACGCCAAGCAGCTGGCCCTCCTTGTCGAACACGGCCACCGCGAAGCCCGGGACCCGGTCGGCCTTGGCGGTGTTCGTGACCTCCAGCTGGGCCCGGGTTCCGAAGTTCGCGTCCTTCAGCCACCCACTCTTGATTTCCCGGTTGTTGAAAAAGACCGTGTTCACCCGGAGGCCGTCCACCTCCAGGCCCACGGGAAGCTGCTGGTCCCACTGGAAGGGCAGGCGCCGGCTCCCGAACCCCAGGGGAGCCAGGGGCGCGGGGCTCTGGGGTGGAGGGGCCGTCTCTGCGGCGGGGGCCGGCGGACGCGGCTCCGCGGGTTTCTCCTGGGGCAGGACGAGAAGGAGAAGGAACAGGGGCGCAAGCATTCAATTGCCCTTGCCGAACAGGCCCCCGAAGAGGCTTTTCTTGATGGGGGCCGTCTCCAGTGGAGAGGCGGGGGGCGGCTCGGCGAGCCGGGCCTTGCGCAGCCGCTCGAACGTGGGGCGCAGGCCGGGAACCTTGGAGGCCTCCAGCCAATTGTCGCTGAACTGCCGGGCCACCATGTGGTACTCGGCCAGGCGGCCCTGCTCGGCCAGGCCCACCAATTGCTCCATGGTCAGGTTGCTGTAGAGCTCGGTGCCCATCTGGACCTTGAGGAGGTTGGGATCCATCGCCGGGGGCGGAGGGCCACCAGGGGCCATGCGAAGCACGACCGTGGATTCCGCCGCGCTGCGGTCCAGGTTTAGCGCCACGGTGGGCTCGGGGGGCGGCGAGGGCCGCGGCGCCGGGGGAGCCGCCTGCTGCATGGCCGCAGCCACTTCCGCGCGGCTGAGCTGGACCGTGGCCCCCGCGGGAGGGGGGAGGTCGGAAGGCTGCAGGACCGACCCCAGGGGGGGGTGGGTCTGGGTTCCGGGAACGCCCCCCAGGGTGTTCTCCAGGGCGCTGAGGGTGGCCTCCACGTCCATGGCGGCCCCGCCCCGGGCGGAATGGGGCCTGTAGGCCGGCGGCGGGGGGGCTTCCCCCAGGAGTTTGGCAATGGCGTCCTTGGCGCTGGAATAGGATCCGGACGCCGCGAGGAATTCCTCCTCGTCCTGCACCGGCGGCACCTGGGGCGGAGTGGGACGGACTTCCGGATGCTCCTCGGGCTGGAAATCCACCAGGGTCTTGTCCAGGATCTCCGCCTCGGCTCCCGTGAGGTCGTCGGGGCTCAGGATCCCTTCCATCACCGGGGCATCGGGCTCCAGGGCCTCCGCGGGTTCCAGCACCTCCAGGGGTTCCAGGGCCTCCGTGGCGGCTTCCAACTCTTCAAGGCTTGGAAGGTCCAGGTCCGCCTCGGCGACGGGGGGGAGGGGCGGGGGAGGCTCGGCCAGGGCCGGTTCAAGGAAGTCCGACGCCAGGGGCGGCGCCGGGACGTCAGGACCGGAGAGGGAGGTGAGCAGTCCCATCACCTCGGCTTCGATGCCGAAGAGGGTGCCGCAGCGGTAGCAGCGGGCCCGGCGGATCCCGGGCCGCACCCGGGCGCGCCTCAGCCCGTAGTGGGTGTCACAGCTGGGGCAGTGCACCGATCGCATCACGGCGGACTCCGGGGATTTGCACCAGGATAAGGCCTTTGCAGCGGAATTGCAGCAGCGGGGCGGACCGGACACAGCCTCCAGGTATGCTCAACGGTCGAGGGGGGACCTTGAACGGCGTGTTCATCAGCGTGGAGGGCGTCGAAGGCTCGGGGAAATCCACCCAGATCCTGCGCCTGTCCGAGCGCCTGCGTCGCCTGGGTGTTCCGGTGACCGCGTCGAAGGAGCCCGGCGGGACCCCCCTCGGATCTGAGGTCCGGCGCCTCCTGCTCACCCATCACTCCAGCGGGGAATCCTGGTGCCCTGACGCCGAACTGCTCCTCTTCTACGCCGACCGCGCCCAGCACCTCGCCCAGGTGATCCGCCCCGCCCTCGCGGAGGGCCGGGTCGTCCTCCTGGATCGTTTCGAGGACAGCACCCGGGCCTACCAGGGTGCCCTGGGCGTGCCCGAGGCCACCCTGGACCGCCTGAGTGAGCTCGTGGTGGGACGGACCCGCCCCCACCTCACCCTGCTGCTGGACATGGACCCCGAGTCCAGCCTGGTGCGGGTGGACACACGCAACCTTGACCTGGGGGAGGGCTTCCGGGAGACCCGGTACGACGAGAAGTCCCTTGCCTTCCATCGTCTCGTCCGGAGCCGTTTTCTCGCCATCCACCAGAAGGAGCCCAATCGCGTCCGGGTCATCCCAGCCCGGCTGGATCCGGGGGAGGTGGAGCGGGAAGTGTGGCGCCAGGTGGCTCCCCTGCTCCGAAACGCCGGCTTCCGGGTGGAGTGATGTTCGATCCTGGCCTCGCCGGGCACCTCCCCCTCCGGGAAAGACTGCGGGGCCGCCTGGAGAAGGGTGCCCTTCCCGGATCCCTTCTCTTCGCAGGGCCCGAGGGGGTCGGGAAGCGGAGGGTGGCCATGGAATTGGCCCAGCGGGAGCTTTGCTTCCGGCGCAGCGCCTGCGGCCAGTGCGAAGGCTGCCGGGCCTTCCAGTCCGATCCGCCCCCCCTGGAACTCCCCAACTTCCTGCGGGTGGCCCCCGAGGGGAAGGCGGGACTGATCCGCATTGGTGCCATCCGGGACCATGACCTCGTGGAGGGAGGCGTCATTGCCTGGGCCCACCGGGCTCCCCCCCCGCGCTGCCACCGCTGGATCATGGTGGAAGACGCCCACCGCCTCAACGGGGCCAGCGCCAACATCCTGCTCAAGACCCTGGAGGAGCCTCCCCCGGGCACCCACTTCGTCCTCGTGACCCACCGGCCGGAGGCCCTCCTTGCCACCATCCGGAGCCGCTGCGAACGCATCTCCTTCGCGCCCCTCTCGGCGGAGGAGGCCTGGAAAGTGGCCCTGGCCGCGGGCTGGGAAGAGGCCGACCGGGAGCGCTGGACCGCCCTCTCCCAGGGCAGCCTCCGCCTCCTGGACCCGGCGGATTTCCACCGGGCCGTGGGCCAGGTGGAGGCTTGGCTGGACCTGGTCTCGGGCCAGCCCCTGGCCGTCGCAGGGGCCCCGCTTCTTCCCGACAAGGCGGCGAGCCAGGCTCAGAGCGAACAGCTCCGCCAACCCCTGGAATTGCTGCTCCTCCTGCTGCGGGAATCCGAATCTCTTCGTGTGGGCGGGGAGGTCCTGCTGGGTCCCTGGAGGGCCCGTCTCGCCGAGCTTGCCCCGCGGCTGCCCCGCCCCCGGCGCCCGCAGGCCGTGGTCGCCGCCGCGCTCCGCAGCCTCGGGCGCAACCCCTCCGCGGAAGGCCTCCTGAGGGAAGTGGCCCTCTCCCTGGGACCGGAGCGCTGAGAGCCGGATCACAAGATTCCCTTCCCATCCGCATTGATTTCAGGCCGGGAGTAGACTGTGGCTCCTACCGGGGGGCCCATGATCCGGCCTGAGGTGAACGGGGAGCACCAGGACCACCTGGCCCGGTTGAACTTGCGCACCACCCTGAAGGACAAGGTGGTGGCCGTGCACGCGGATATCCGCGGAGAGTTCTCCTTCGTGGACCGCATCGCGGTTGCGCTCTACGACGAGCGGACCCGGAGCCTGAGGACCTTTCTTCACAGCAGCGGCGAGCACCGCCCCCTGGAGAACTACGAGGCCCTGATCACCGACGCTCCCGGATTGCTGAGCCTCCTGGAGTCGGGCCGTCCCCGGGTGCTGAATGACCTCTCGGTGCTCGAACCCAGCGACCACCCCCATTCCCGGGCGCTCGTGGAACAGGGGTACGGATCGAGCTACACGCTGCCCTTCTACGCCCAGGGGGTCTTCGAGGCGTTCATCTTCTTCAATTCCTTCCGCAAGCACGTCTTCACTCCCCGGGTGGTGAAAACCCTGGACCTCTACGGCCACCTCATGGGGAACTTGATCCTCGCGGAGATCCAGGCCCTGCGCACGCTCCTGGCCGCCCTGCGCACGGTGAACCACATGGTCCACCTCCGTGACCCCGAGACCGGCGGGCACCTGGAGAGGATGGCCTACTATGCGCGGCTCATCGCGCGGGATCTGGCTCAACAGGGGATCCAGGATTTTTCCGACGAGGTCATCGAGCACCTGTTTGCCTTCGCTCCCCTGCACGACATCGGGAAGATCGCCATCCCGGACCGGGTGCTGCTCAAGCCCACCTCTCTGGACCCGGAAGAGCAGGAACTCATGCGGACCCACACCACCCTTGGGCGGAAAATGGTGGAGTCCATCGTGGCCAACTTCGGGCTCGAGAGCCTTGAGCACGTGGACATCCTCAAGGCCGTGGCGGAATACCACCATGAAATGCTGGACGGGAGCGGTTATCCCTCCGGCCTGCAGGGGAGTGCGATTCCCATTTTTGCCAGGATCATCGCGGTGGCGGACGTCTTCGACGCCCTGACCTCGCGACGGCCTTACAAGTACGCCTGGTGCGTGGCCGACGCCCTGATCCACATGGGACGACTGGCCGGGGAGAAGCTGGACCGGGACTGCGTGGAAGCCCTCGTCCGGAACCGGGAGCAGGTGGAGCGGATCCTCCGGGCCTTTCCAGAAGAACTCCAGGTTTCGGATTAATCAATCCTAATCGCTTTTTCCCCGCTAGACTGGTATCGGAGGGTTCCATGTCCGAACAGTCCCAGACCACGGAGGGCATCTACGGCCACGAGGTGCTCCGGATCCTGGCGGACCATCAGGGGGCCATGCCGGTGGAGGCCTTGCGCACGGCCGCGGCGGAAACCTTCGGCCCCGGCGCGGTCTTCTGCAATTGCCACGGAGACAGTTTCGACTTCGACGGGCTCCTCGCTTTCCTGGCATCCAGGGGAAAACTCGTCGTCCAGGGAGGGGTGGCGGCCCTGGGCTGGGTCCCGGGTTGCGAAGGGCATTGATTCCCTCCGGGGGGCAAACGGCCTTCGGCCTGGGCCCCCCGGACCCCCGCGCCCTTCGCAGGGGGACCCTGCTCCGGGCGTGATTGTGCCGGGGGCACGGCCCCGGAAGGCCCTGGACTGCAGATTCCAGGCTATTTCTGGGGCTGTCCCTGGGCCTTGACCTGACGGGTCTCCAGGCCTGGGGTCTGGAGGGGGTGGTCCACGGGAAGCACCAGTTCGGCGTCGGGGTTGCGGACCTTGCCCCCGGGCTTGGAGCCCTGACGGGCCAGCCGGACGGGACTCCGGGGGTCCTCCCGGTCCCGCTGCATTTCGGAGCGGGAGGCCTCCTGGGTCGAACGGCGGGCGCTCTCGGCCTGAGCCTGAGCCTCCTGGGCCGCCTGGAGGGCGCGCAGGTGGGCCTCGTCGGCGCGGCGCTTCTGCTGGACGCCCCAGGAGGCCACCCCGGCCACCGCCAGAAGGAAGGGAAGGGCGGCGGCCATCAGCATCCAGGCGGGACGCTTCCGGGAGGTGTGCCGGCGGCGGTCGGCCTCGGCCCGGAGCTTGTCGGCCAGGGCGGTGAGTTCGGGGGTGGGCTCGACCCCGAAAAAGTTGCGTGAGGCGGGAGCCCCAAGGAGTTCGGCCAGTTCCTCGCGCAGGGCGCGATCCTCGGCCGGCTCGAAGCGGCGGGCGGGATCAGACCAGGACATGGGCGCCTCCGGGGTTCAGCTGATCGCGAAGCTGGGCCTTCGCGCGGTGGATGCGGGTCTTGACGGTGGCCTCCGGGATGGACAGGATCTCCGCGATCTCCCGGATCGAGAGCCCCTCCACCACGAAGAGCCACAGGGCCTCCCGGAAGGTGGGGCTGAGGGTGCGCATGCGCTCACGGACCTCGCGGTTGAGCAGGTGGTCCTCGGCGTCCGCATTCCGGCCAGGCTCCATCACCGATTCCAGGCTCAGGTTCTGGTTCTTCATGGGCCGCCGCTCGGTGAGCGAGAGGGTCCGGACCGTCCCGTAGAGGAAGGCGGTGGGGTGTTCGACCGGCTCTTCCCGCTGCATCAGGATGACGAAGGCCTCCTGGGCGATGTCCTCGGGATAGGTGGCGCCATACCGTCGGCCGTAGCTCACCAGCCGCGGGTAGAGCTCCGCAAAGGCCGAATGGAAGTCACGGGTATCCCCGAAGGGGGTGGGCGAGTGGGGCTGCATGCAAGGCTCCGGCCTGTGGGTGCCCCGGGGGATCGGGAAGTTCCCGGCCCGGGCCTGGGCCGAGGCATTAGTCTACAAGGGATGGACATCCCCCTTCAGCCCTGGCGGGACACCCTGGAAGACCTGGGACTGGCCGGGCTGGTCCGGGACCCACCGGCCCTCCCCTCGCCGGCCCCGCGCCCCCCCTCCGAAGCCCGGCCCCCCCGGCCAGGCCCCGGGGTCCCCCCCGCCGTCCAGCCGGATGGACCCGGTGCCCGTCCAGACCCCGCTGCCGTCGCCGCCGCCCCGAGCCTGGAGGCCCTCCAGACCCTGATCCAGGACTGCCAAGCCTGCCCCCTCGGGGCCGGGCGAATCCGCCTGGTGTTCGGCGAAGGGAACCCTTCCGCCAAACTCCTTTTCGTAGGCGAGGGCCCCGGGCGGGACGAAGACCTCCAGGGTCGGCCCTTCGTGGGCCGGGCGGGGGAGCTGCTGGACAGGATGATCGCGTCCATCGGGTTGCAGCGGACCGAGGTGTGGATCGGGAATGTGGTGAAGTGCCGCCCCCCGGACAACCGGACCCCCACCCCCCAGGAATGCCAGGCCTGTTCGGGCTACCTTCGGCGCCAGATCGAGCTGATCCGGCCCCGGGTGATCGTCACCCTGGGGGCCACGCCGTTGCGGGAGCTTCTGGGGATCACCACGGGCATCACGCGGATCCGGGGGCAGTGGCAGCGCCTGGAGATGCTCGGCGGCATCCCGGTGATGCCCACCTTCCATCCCGCCTACGTCCTCCGGCAATACACCCAGGAGGTGCGGCGGGCGGTCTGGGAGGACCTCAAGGCGGCCAAGAATTGGGCGGACGGTCCCGGGGAGGCCGGGGCTGCCCCGTCATGACTCCAGTGGGCAGGGAAGTCTGAACGCGAAGGGGGCCGAAGGCTGCCGGGGCCTGTTCGGACGGGAGGGGGGAAGGCTGAAGCCCCGGTCCCGGGAATTTCCCGCCCCTGTCATGCTGTTTCCATCGGAACGGCGCCATGAAGACCATTCACCTCATCATCATCCTGCTCGTGCTCTTCGCCTTCGCGGCGCTGGGGAACCTCTACCTCACCAACCATGAGCTGCTGAACCGGGAGCTGCTCCTTCCGGGCGACACCAAGGCCAAGATCTGGTGGGTGATCCTGGGGATTTTCGCCCTGGGATTCCTCCTCAACCTGGTCTGGACGGCGGGCATCGAGACCTACCGGGCCCTCAAGGGGCTCGGCGCCTCGGCGGCGACCCGCGCCGGGCAGAAGCTTGAGACCCGGCTCCGCGAGGTGCGGGAGCTCATGGCCCACGGCCAGTTCACCAAGGCAAGGACCCAGTTGGGGCAGATCCTCGAAGATTGGCCCGACAACCTCGGCGCCAACTTCCTCCGGGGGGAAGTCCTGATGAAGCTGGGCGAGGGTCCCGAAGCCATCCAGCACTTCGAGGCCATGCGCTCCAAGTTCCCCGCGCTCGTGGAGGTCCGCTATCAGCTCGCGGATGCCCTGGTGGCCGGTCGACGCGGGGATGAGGCCCTCGAGATCCTCCGGAAGCTCGCCCACGACCATCCCAAGCTCGCGCTGCGCGCACTTCGCCGGCTGAGGGCCATCCATGCGGATGCGGGACGCTGGGAGGAGGCCCTGGAGGCCCACA
Source organism: Acidobacteriota bacterium (assembly GCA_016213735.1). Classification (GTDB taxonomy): domain Bacteria; phylum Acidobacteriota; class Holophagae; order Holophagales; family Holophagaceae; genus JACQZU01. The sequence goes on from JACQZU010000024.1 coordinate 14,339, forward strand.
AGAAGCTGGCCGGGGCCTTCCCCGCCGAATTGAACCAGGCCGAGCGGGCCCAGGGGGTGGCCCTGGTCTTTCAGGTGGGCCTGCTGAAGGTGGACTCCGACCAGTTCAAGGAAGCCACCCAGGTGTTCCAGCAGGTGATCAAGGAGGACCCGCAGTTCGGTCCCGCCTACCTCTCCCTGGGGCGCTGCATGATCCTGCAGGACCAGGAGGCCCAGGGGCTGGAACTCTGGCTGGAGGGCTTCCGGGCCACGGGCGAGGGGGCCTTTCTCCAGGAGGTCGAGGACTACTTCATCCAGAGCGGTCGTCCCGAGGAGGGCCTGGCCCTCCTGCGCCGGGTCAGCGCCAGCAGCGAGCACGCCACCACGGCCAAGTTCTTTCTCGGGAAGATGCACTACCGCCTGGAGATGCTCGAGGAGGCCCTGGACCTCTTCCAGGAAGTGCGCTCCCAGGTGGTCTATTCGCCCATCCTGTTCTTCTTCATGGCCAAGATCCACGCCCGCCGCGGACGGTTGGAACCGGCGCTGAACGAGTACCGGCAGCTGCTCCGGAACCTGGGGATCCTCAAGATGCGCTACGAGTGCGCCGTCTGCGGCCACCGCAGCCAGGAATACGGCGACCGCTGCGAGTCCTGCAGCAGCTGGAACAGCGTGCATTTCCTCTTTAAGGAGAGCGAACTGCCGGAATTCCCCCTGCGCCCGGAGAGCGGATCCTGGATCCTGGGGGCCTGACGAAAATTCGACAGGTCAGACCAAGTCCCCCAGATCCGCCAGCAGCCTGGACAATTGGCCCTCCGAGAGGCGAAGGGGCACCTGCTGTTTGACCTCCTCCTTGCGGAAGAAGGCGATTCGCTTCACCACCACCTTGTTGCGGCCGATGGAAATCTCGTTGTACTGGATCTGGGTGTCGTCCTTGTAGGGTGGAAGGCTCCGGAGCTGGATGTACATGCCGCGCCGGTCGTGGTCGACCACCTCCAGGCGCTCCCGCAGGTAGGTCACCTGCTCGGCCAAGCCCTCGGCCTTGCTGCGAAGCTTGGCGAAACTCTGCTTGCGAGGGCTGTGGCGTTCCAGGCTGAGCTGGGCCACTTCAACATTTTCACCGTTCCGCCGCATCTGGCCCTGGAGGAGGGTCCCATCGGCGTTGGAGCGCTCCTGGAATTCCTGGAATCCCCCGAATTCACCCGGCAGCACTGAATCGTCGTAGCGTTTCGCCTTCCGGGACTGGCGCATGGGGGACTCCTGGGTGAAGGCTGCCCGAGCCAAAGCCGTGCCAGGAATACCTTGCCGATTCCAAATGATCCAAATCGGGATCCTGCCTTGAATTTAGGTCATTCCTGACCGATCCACCCCCGCCGCCGTGGAGGATCGGGGAATAAAGAATCGACCAGATATTGCCATGGGGAAAAAATACTGTCGAATTTTGGTCAATCCGAAAGTCCCGCTTTGGGCCAGCGGACCTTGTAGGTCATTCGTTCCAGGGACCGGGAATAAGGTGTCCAGTTCCCCTCTCCTCCATCCTCCCGGATGCTACGGAACATGCCTTCCAGTTTCCCGTCCAGATCGTCCAGGTAGTGGACCAGCAGGGCCTCCGGAGTCTTGGGAAGCACGGGGGACCCGAATTCGAGCTTCCCGTGGTGGCTGAGGACGATGTGGAGGATCTGGGTCCGGAGTTCCTCCGGGAATCCCGGCACGCCGGCCGCGGCCTTGTTGATCCACTCGCACTCCATGGAGATGTGCCCGATCAGGTTGCCGGGATCCGTGTAATTGAAGCTGCGCTCGTAGGAGAGTTCGGCCGTCTTGCCCACGTCGTGCAGGAGCACGCCGGCCAACACGAGGTCCCGGTTCATCTCCCCGTAGTGCCCGCAGGCCAATTCCGCCATGCGAGCCACCGACAAGGTGTGCTCCAGGAGGCCGCCAAGGTAGACGTGGTGGAGGCTCTTCGCCGCGGGAGCCTTGGCGAAGGCCGCCCGCAACTCGGGATCGTCCTGGAAAAGGGCCTTCAAGAGGCCCCGGATCCAGGGGTCCCGGATCGAGGCCACAAGGGCGTCGAGCTCTGCGAGCATTTCGGGCACCGGCCGGATGCTGGTGGGGAAGAAGTGCGAGAAATCAGGAACCTCAGCGTCGGCCGCGTGGCGCACCTTGTCCAGTTTGAGTTGGAGGCGGCCGTTGAAGCTGGTGACGCTGCCCTTCACCTTCAGGAAGGCGTCGGGGCGGATGGCGTCGTGGTCCCCCTCCACGCAGCGGATGTCCCAGAGGAAGGCCTTGAGCTCCCCGGAGGCGTCCGACAGCTTGAGCTCCAGGTATTCGGAGCCCTTGGCGCTGGTCTTGTAGGCCGCTTCCTGGGCGAGCAGGAGGCCCAGGAAGGAATCGCCCTCCTTGAGGGACTTCAGGTAGGGCTGGGAATCCATGGGTGACCTCAGTGCTGGGTGGGGGGCTTGGGAGGAGGGGCGAAGGGATCGGTCCAGGGCCCCTCGTCCACCGGCAGGCGCTTGTCCTCCAGTACCTCCACGAAGCTCCACTGACTGCCCTTGGGAACTTGTCCTTCGGGAATGCCCAGGACCCGCACCTTGAGCGAGCGGTTGTAGAGGGGGAATTCCAGCATGTCGCCCGCCCGCAGCTCCCAGCTCCCCTTCTTGGGCGCGCCGTTCACGCGGACCAGGCCCTCCTCACAGAGTTCCTTGGCCAGTTCCCGCCGCCGGAGGAGGTGGGTCTTCTTAAGGAAGGCGTCCAGCCGCATCAGGAGCCCTTGAGGATCTGTTCCTTCGGGACATTGAAGCGAATGTTGGAGCGCAGGCGAAGGTTCTGGAGGTAGTTCTGGATGGCGTTCTCCGCCTTGGGCTCCCGCAGCTTCTCGAGGATCTGGGGCCTCACCTCGCTGAAAGGCTTCACCAGGTCCAGCTCGGCTGAGACGAGTTGGATGATATAGGTGTCCTTGTCGGTCTCGATGGGCCCGGATACTTCCCCGGGCTTGAGGCCCAGGGCGGCGTTCTCGATGGCAGGACGGAGCAGGCCCTTCCCGATCCACCCGAGATCCCCACCGGTGGCCTTGCTGGGGCTGGTGCTGTGCTCCCGCACAAGGTCCTCGAAGGAAGTTCCCTTCTTGAGGGCCTCCTGGATTTGGGCGAGGACGGTCCTGGCCGCGGCGCGTTCCGCGGGTCCGGCGCCCTTGGCCACCACGAGTTCCCGGATCCGGAAACGGCTGGGCTGTCGGTATTCGTCCCGGTGGTCCTGGTAATAGGCCAGCAGCTCCTGGTCCTCCACGGCGACCTTCTGGAATACCTCCCGGCTCATGACGGCCTGGTTCAAGATCTGGCGCTTCTGGAACTTCTTGAACTCCTCGAGGCCGATTCCCTGGCTGGTCTGCAGGGCCCGCTCGAAGTCGGCGTCGGTGGCGAAGCTGTACTGCTTCTTGATGTCTTCGATGATGCCCCGGATGTACTCGTCGTTGACGTTCTGCTTGATTCCCAGGTCCTCAGCCTTGTCCTCGATGAGGAAGGCGTCGATGAGCCCCTGAAGGGTCTTGTCCCTGGCGTCGCGCAACTTCGCGTCGAGTTCCTTGCCCGAGTACTGGCGATAGAGGGAGGCGTGCTCCTGCTCCACGGCCTGCTGGAGAGACTTCCGGGTGATGACGTGGTTGTTGACGATCACGAGGATTTCCTCCCGAACCTCCGCTCCTCCGGCCGCGAAGGGCGCGGCCAGGGCGAGGGCGGCGAGGAGGATCGGGCGCTGCAGGCGGAATCGCATGGTCACCTTCCCCCCGGTGCGAGGCGCCGGGACTCCTTCGTCTTGGGGGCCTCGGGCTTGGGCGCGGGCTTGGGGGCGGGCTTGGCCGCGGGGGCGGGAGCCGCCTTGGCCCCTTCCTGGGTGCCGGCCATGGAGAAGGGAATCTCCTTCTTGATGCCGGCGATGAACTCGTTCCAGACCTTCTCCTGGCGTTCGGCGGTGGCCTTCTGCTTGGCCTGCTCCTTGACGGCGTCGAAGGCGGGAATTTCTCCCTCGTTGCGGCTCTCCACCTGGATGACGTGGTAGCCGAACATGGACTTCACAGGCTCCCCGACCTTCCCGACCTCCTGCTTCTTCACGGCCTCTTCGAATTCGGGGACGAACTGGCCGTAGGCGATGCCCTCGTAGAGGCCGCCCTTGTCCTTGCTGCCCGGATCCTCGGAATACTTCTTCGCGAGGTCGTCCCACTTGCCGCCCTTGGCGAATTCGGCCTTGACCTCGGTGGCCTTCTTGAGGGCCTCCTCTTCCGTGAGCCCCTTGTCTCCGCCGGAGGGGGATCCCTTGGTGGGGATGAGGATGTGGCGGGCCGAGAACTTCCCGGGGACCTTGAAGTCCGCCTTGTGGGTCTCGAAGTAGGCCTTCACGTCGTCGTCGCTGAGGTTGGTCTTCTTCTGCAGTTCCGGGGTGCTCTTCTGGAGGAGTTCCGAGGCCAGGAGCTGGGAAGCGGTCTGCTCCAGCTTCTTGGCGTAGTCAGGGGTCTTGTCCAGGCCGTCCTTCCGGCCCTTGGCCACCAGGAGGCGGAACTCGAGGTAGTTCTGCACCATCTTCTCCCGGCCGGCGCCCGCCAACTGCTGCCGCTGCTGGGGATTCATGTTCCCGAACATGGCGTTCATCTCGGATTCCTTGATGGCCACGCCGCCGACACTCCCGATGACGGGGTCCTCCGCCGGGGCCGGGGCGGCCTTGGCTTCGGCCTTCGGGGCGGGGGCGGGCTGGGGGGCGGTCTGGGGCGCGGGGGTCTGGGCGCCGAGGCCCAGAGCGACGGCGGAGAGGAGGGCGGTGCGGAGCATGGAGGGTCCTTGGGTGGAAAGAAGCGCCGAAGGGTTCGGTCAGCTTCGGCGGTTGCCGAGTAGGTTGAGGAGCGAAATGAAAATGTTGTAGAGGCTGACGAAGAGCGAGAGGGCGAATCCCGCGGGGTCCTCCAGGTCCCCCGTCCGAAGCATGGCGCTGGTGTCCCAGAGGAGCTTGGCCGAGCACGCGATCACCGCCACCGCGGAAACGAGAAGGCTGAGGGTCGAAAGGTTGAAGATCGCCGCGATCAGGCCGCCGAAGAACATGATCGAAATGCCGACGATCACGAAGCTGCGCAGGAAGGAGAAGTCCCGCCTGGAAACCATGGCCACCGCGGTGAGCACCAGGAAGTCCGCCGCGGTCATCCCGAAGGCCGCCAGCACCGTGCCCAGGCCCGCTTGCCGCGCCACGACCAGGGAGAGAATCCCGGCGATGACCCCGGAGACGAAGGTGAAAACGCCAAAGGCCAAGCGGTTCATGGGCTTCCGCCGGCTGACCGCGCTGGCCCACAGAAGGGTCCCGAACTGGGCCCCGAAGAGCACCCAGACGAAGAATCGCCCCGTCAGGGGGAGGAGCCACGCGGCCACGAAGGGGCCGCTCAGGGCGCCGAGGCCGGCAACGGCGAATCCGCCCACCAGCCAGAGGTAGACCTGGCGGACGAAGGCGATCCGGTCCTGCAGGCCTGCCGCCGCCGGAATCCCCCCTCTCGTGTCCCAGGCCATCCGCCTTCCTCCTCCAGACCCCCTTCGGGGGAATCGTTCATCTTAGCATTTCCGGCCATTCCGGCCCATGATTCCTTTCCGGGGGAATGCCCGCATCGTTGCTTCATGCCGACATCCCGCCCGAGGTTCCCCATGCCCCACACCCTCCCAGCGCCCTGGTCCGACCGCCTCGCGGGGGCGGCAGCCCAGCGGCGCGCCTGGAACCGGGAGCGTGGACTCCAGCCCCCCGCGGGCCTCGATTTCTGTTCCAACGACTACCTGGGTCTGAGGAGGGACCCGCGTCTGGCGCGGGCGGCCGCCGAGGCCGCGGAGGCCTTCGGCGCGGGGAGCGGCGCGGCCCGCCTCCTGCGCGGGGACACCCCCCTCCACCACACGCTCGAGCAGACCCTGGCCCAATGGAAGGGAGCGGAGAGCGCCCTCCTCTTCAACACGGGCTTCCAGTGCAACGCCACCGTGATCCCCGCCCTGGCCGGGAAGGGCGACGCGGTGTTCTCCGATGCCTTGAACCACGCCTCCCTGGTGGACGGCTGCAGGATGGCCCGGGCAGGGGGGGCAGCCGTGGAGGTCTACCGGCACCTGGACCTGGAGGACCTGGAGGCGCGCCTCCGCCGGATTGGGCGGCAGGCAGCCGGGGGCCTGGCCCTGGTGGCCACGGACGCGGTCTTCAGCATGGACGGGGATGCCGCCGATCTGCCCGCCCTGGTGGAGGTCTGCGCCCGGCACGATGCCCTCCTCCTGGTGGACGAAGCCCACGCCACCGGCCTGCTGGGCGAGACGGGGGCCGGGCTGGCGGAGGACCAGGGGCTCAAAGGCCGGATCCCCCTCCTCATGGGGACCCTGGGCAAGGCCCTGGGCTCCTTCGGGGCCTACATCGCCTGTCCCGCTCCGCTGCGCGAGCACCTCCTGAACACCTGCCGGGGCTTCATCTTCAGCACGGCCTTGCCGCCGCCGGTGCTGGGGGCCTCCCTGGAGGCGATCCGCGTCGGCCGGGAGGAGACCTGGCGCCGGGAGCGGGCCCTGGGCCACGCCGCTGCGCTCCGCCGGGCCCTCTCCCTGCCCCCGGGGCCCTCGGCGATCGTCCCCCTGATCCTTGGGGAGGACCGTCGGGCCCTGGCCTGGGCCCAGGCCCTCCAGGCCCAGGGCTTCGACGTCCGGGCCGTCCGCCCCCCCACCGTGCCCGAAGGCTCGGCCCGCCTGCGCATCACCACCGGGGCGCACCTGGAGGAAGCCCAGGTCCAGGACCTGATCTCCGCCCTGGGAGGCCTGTCATGAACCTTCAGGGCCTCGATCGTCTCCCCTCCCCCCTCTGGATCCTCGGGACCGACACCGGAGTGGGCAAGACCTTCGTGGCCGTCCAGGTGGCCGCGGCGTGGGCCCGCGAAGCTCCCGTGGTGTACCGCAAACCCCTTCAGACGGGCGTCACGGGAGACGGGGATCCCAGGGCCGACCAGGCCGCGGTGGCAGGGCCGGGCATCACGGTCGAGACCGGCCTCACCCTCCGGGAACCCCTGTCACCCCTCGCCGCGGCGGAGGCCGAGGGTCGCAACCTGGACCTCGCGGCCCTGGCCGCATGGTGCCGCCGCCCCATTCCGGAAGGCGCACGGTTGCTGCTGGAGGGAGCCGGTGGGGTGATGGTGCCCCTTTGGGGCCGGACCCCCTTCGCCGCCTGGGGGGCCGAGCTGGACATCCCCGCCTTTCTGGTGGCCCGGGGCGGGCTCGGGACGCTCAACCACACCCTCCTCAGCGCCGAGGCCCTGATGATGAGGGGCTGGCGCCTCGCGGGGGTGGCGCTGAATCCGGGCCTGGACGGCAGCCACGGGGCCGCCAGGGCCAACGCGGAGATCCTCGGTCGCTTCCTGCCCGTGCCGGTGGCCGTGCTGGAATAGGGCATGGCCTCCTTCCTTCCCCCCGACTGGCCTGCCCGCCTCGCCCTGGACCGCGCCCACCTCTGGCATCCCTTCACCCAAATGAAGGAGCACGAGGCCGACCCACCGGTCCCCGTCGTGGCGGGGGAGGGCTGCGACCTGGTCCTGGGGGACGGACGGCGGGTGCTGGACGGGATCAGCTCCTGGTGGACCTGCCTCCACGGGCACGGCCACCCGAGGCTCCTCGGGGCCCTGGAGCGCCAGGGCGCGCGCCTTGATCACGCCATGTTCGCGGGGTTCACCCACGAACCGGCCATCGAACTGGCCGCCCGGCTGCGTCGGCGCCTCCCCCCCCGCCTCACCCGCTGCTTCTTCAGCGACGACGGCTCCACCTCCGTGGAGGTGGCCCTGAAGATGGCCTTTCAGGCCCAGCTTCAGCGGGGGCAACGGGACCGCACGCGCTTCGGGGCCCTCCAGGGCGGCTACCACGGGGACACCCTGGGGGCGGTGGGCGTGGGAGAGCTGGACAACTTCATGACCGGGATCTTCCGTCCCTTGCTGCTGGCTTGCGCGCGGGTGGCGGTCCCCGAAGATCCGCGCCGCCAGGTTCTGCCCGAGCTGGAGGGCTGGGAGGTCCGGCTGGAGGACGCCCGGGCGGACCTGCGCGCCTTTTTCGGGGAGCACGGGGCCCACCTGGCGGCCTTCATCGCCGAGCCCCTCGTGCAGGGGGCGGCAGGGATGCGGATGTGGCCGCCCGAACTGCTCCAGGAACTGCGGGCCCTGTGCGACGCCCACGGGGTCTACCTCATCCTCGACGAGGTGATGACGGGCTTCGGGCGCACGGGGACCCTCTTCGCGCACACCCAGGCCGGAGTGGACCCGGACCTGCTCTGCCTCTCCAAGGGGCTCACGGGGGGACTCCTTCCCCTGGCGCTGACCTGGGCCTCCGAGGACATCTACCAGGCCTTCTGGGGCGACTACACCGAGGGCCGGGCCTTCCTCCACGGGCACAGCTTCACCGCCAATCCGCTGGCCTGTGCCGTTGCCTGCGCCAGCCTGTCCCTCTTCGACGAGGAGCCCGTGCTGGCCCGGGCGCAGGAATTGGGAACCGCCCTCCGGGCCTCCTGGTCAGGACTGGCCGGGCACCCCGCGGTGCGGGACGCGCGCCACCTGGGCTGCATCGCCGCCTGCCGGATCGTGGATCCCCGGACCGGAGCGCCCCATCCCCCGGAGGCGCGCTTCCCCTGGCGCTTCCATCGGAAGGTCCTGGACCACGGCCTCCTCGTCCGCCCCATCGGAGACTGCCTTTACCTTCTGCCCCCTCTGGCCACGCCCCCAGGACGCATCCGGGAAGCCGTGGAGGTCCTGGGCCGTCTTCTGCCCAATTGACCCGGGCCGGGCGTCCAGGATTCCCGGGCGAACCCTCCGGACTCAAGGGTCGGGGACCCCTGGAGGGTTCCAGGCGCGTTCCGGGCCGGCCTTCCGGCCTCTTACTCGTTCGCCTCCAGCAGGCGCTCCACGAACCGGTCCAACTCGTACTCCACCAGGTCAGGGAGCCGCAGCCAGTTCACGCCGACACCCACCACTCCCATGCCCGGGCTGGGGGCGAAGGCGTAGGCCACGGCCCCGGTGATGGCCACCTGGGGCAGGCCGCTGGTCTCGAAACGGAACTGCTCCAGCAGGCCCCCGGGCTGGAACAGCCCGGCGCTGGCCCGGGGGGCGAGGATGAAGCATCCCCCGGCGCTGAGGTTGGCCAGTCGGATCCCCTGGAAGGGGTGGCCTTTCAGGACGAAACGCACGGTGTGCTCATGACTCAGATTCACCCGGGCGAAGGCGCGGCGTTCCGGCACGGGGTTCCCTAGTCCGGATCCGGGATGCCATCCACCAGGGCCTGGAGGGAGTTCCGAAGGGCGGGACCCATTTCCAGGAACTGGACGCCGATGCCGACCCAGGTCATGTCCGAATCCCCGGCTCCCAGGGCATAGGTGACCCGGCCGGTGAAGGAATCGCTGGGCAGGAGTTCATGGTTCAGGGTCAGGGCTTCCAGTTCCTGGCCGGATTCAAAGTCGGCCGACCGCTCCCCCGGGATCAGGGCCATGCAGCCCCCCAGGCTCACGTTGCCCAGTCCGATGCGATGGAACAGCTGCCCCCCGTGGACGAAACTCGCGGTGAGTTCCGGGCCCACGACCACGCGGCGGAACTTGCGGTTTTCGATCCCCATGTGGCCTCGGCGGCTGCCCTCCCAGCACTTTCCCAAAAAGGCCGCCATTCCACAAGGCGGCACCTGGGCAGCCGGCCGGTTTTGGGGTAGGATGGTCCGTTCTGAAGGCCTAACCCAACCGGGGAACGGGCACCGTTGCAAGCGGGCCCTGGCAGGAGCGGGACTCCTGCCTAACCAAGAGGGGACAGCGGCGCCGCGCTGGCCGGGAAAAGGAGTCCGATTCATGGAAGTGCTTCTGATCGACAACGTCGTGAACCTGGGTTCCCGCGGTGACGTGGTGAACGTCAAGGACGGCTATGCCCGAAACTACCTTCTTCCCCGGAAGCTGGCCCTTCCTGTCACGGCTGGGAACAAGCGCCAGATCGAGCTGGAGAAGCAGCGCGCCGAGAAGATCCGTGCCAAGGAACTCGCCGAGGCCCAGTCCTTGAAGGAGAAGCTGGAGCAGGTGAGCCTCACCGTCGCGAAGAAGGCCGGGGAGAACGGGCACCTCTTCGGCTCCGTCACCAACGCGGAGGTCGCCGAGATGCTCAAGGCCAAGGGCTTCACCGTGGAGAAGCAGGCCATCAGCCTGCCCCACGTCAAGGCCGTGGGCGCCTTCTCCGTGGACGTGCGCCTTTACAGCGGCGTCCACGCCAAGCTCAGCCTGGAAGTCACCGCACTGGAAGCCGAATAAACCCCGACCAAAACCTCGGCGGGCCCGAGGAGAGGGCCCGTCCGTTCCAATCCCCATTCCACCCGTTCCATGAGGAGCCACCATGAGCAAGTCTTCCGCCAAGCCCGAGACCCTCGGCATTCCTGAACTGGCCGCCAAGCTGGCCGAGTCCCACGACCTCACCAAGGCCAAGGCCAAGGCCTTGATGGACGAGCTGCGCGACAACATCGTCACGGGCCTCCTGGCCGGCCACAAGGTGAGCATCTTCGGCCTCGGCACCTTCGAGGTCCGCGCCACCCGGGCGAAGGTGGGCCGCAACCCCAAGACCGGCGAGAAGATCGACATTCCCGCCGGCCGCAAGGTGGTGTTCAAGGCCGCCAAGGGACTGAAGGAGCAGATGTAGGCCGCGCGGGTCCTGCCGGATGAAGAAGGCCGCCCTTGGGCGGCCTTCTTCGTGGAGGGGACCGCTCCCCGACCGCCTGGAGCCTCAAGTCCTCGATCCAGTGGCCGGCAGGGATTCCCCCGGAGGCCCGGGGCAAGGAACACCCCACCGGGCTTCGATCCTGGGGGCGGGATTCCGCCCCCATTCAGATCCGAAGCGACAGTTCCGCCGCGTGCTCGTCCTGCTCCTTCAACTGGTCATACAGCAGGAGGTACCAGCCCACGGCTGCGAGCAGGGCGTGGTGCCATGGTTTGCGGGGCGTCAGGCCCAGTTCCACCTCGCCCAGCCCGGAGCCCCTTGATCCCGCCCTCCAGGCGTCCCGGATGGCGTGGATCCGGACCAGGGGCATTCCCTCGGGGTCCATGAAGACCCCGCCGGGACGGAGGTCCTGGAGCCAGGACCAGTGGAAGTCCGTCCCGTCCTTGAACTGGAGCCGGCCGTGCCGGAGGGCGTGGGGATGGAAGACCGCCAGGTTCTCGTGGGATCCCTCCTCCCGCAGGGTGACGAGCGGGGCCATCAGGCCCATGTGCCTCAGGGTCCATGCGCCCTCGGCCGTCTCGATCCTGGCCAGGCCGTTCACCTTGTCCAGGAATTCGAGCCTTGCCACGGAGTCCTCCTTGGCCCGCAACTCGAAGGCCTCCGCCTTGCCGTCCGGGTGCCACGCCAGCAGGACGGCTTTCAGATCGGTGAGTGATTTCATGTCATCCCCCTTTTTCCTGCGGGGAATCGTCCTCGCAGGGGAAATGTACGGCCCGCGGGGAGGGTGGGGTATCCATCGCAAAACGAGGCACCACCTGGAACAATGGAGCCGGAGTTCCCCATGACGATCCTCCGTTTGGCCCTCACCTCCGTCCTCCTCTGCCTGGCCTGCACGGCCGCGGAACCCTCCGTCCAAAAACCGGGGGGCTGGTCCATGGCGGAGGCGCCCAAGGGCGCCACGCTGGCCAGGGAGGCCGGCGGCCTGCGCATTGCGGCGGCGCCTGAAGGCTCGGAGATCACGGTGGGTTCCTCCCCCGTGCAGCTCGCCGTGGGGCAGCTCTATCGGCTATCCGCCACCATCCGCACCGAGGGCGTCCGGGCGGACCGTGAGGCGCGGTACCCCACGGCCCTGGGGGCCTGCCTCTCCATGGAGAGTTTTCCCTTCACCAACGCCTCGCCCCAGGTGGCGGGAACCCGGGAACAGAAGGTGGAACTGCTCTTCCTGGCCCTCGCGGGCAGGGACCGCGTGCAGCTCCACCTGGGCCGCAACGGAAAAGCCTGGGGCCGCGCGTGGTTCCGGGATGTCCGCGTGGAGAAGGTGGAGGACGTCACGGCCTTCATCCCCATGGAGACCGTTCGCTGGGCGGGGAAGGGCTACCGCTACGACATGGGGGGCTGGATCTTCGTGCACATCGAGGGCGAGCCCTACGCCCGCGGACGCCAGTACGGCGAGCTGGTGGCCTCCGAGATCGTGGCCTACATGAACAAGCTGGGGATCCAGAAGAACGCCGCGGATCCTTCCAAGGGCTGGCAGCAGATCCGCCTGATGAGCGACGCCCTCTTCTTCCGTAAATACGACCTGGAGTACCTCGAGGAAATGAAGGGCATCGCCGAGGGCGCCCACAAGGGCGGGGCGAAGTTCCGGGGCCGGGACCTTGATCTCCTGGACATCGTGGCCCTCAACAGCGTGGTGGACGCGGACTACGTGGAATCGGCGCTTCGGGTGACGCCCTCGCCCTTGGCCAACCGAACCTTCATGAAGGGGGAGGACGAGGCGGAGCATGGCGGCAAGGGCGACCATTGCTCCTCCTTCGTGGCCACCCAATCGGCCACGAAGGACGGCCGCTTCGTCATGGGTCAGATGTTCATGTGGAACGGCTACACCGGCGTGCACTGGGACCTGATGGTGGACGTGGCCCCGGCCCAGGGGCACCGCCTGGTTTACCAGACCTTCCCCGGTGGGCTGCACAGTGGCGCGGACTGGTACATCAATTCGGCGGGCCTCGTCATCGGCGAGACCACCGTGGGCCAGACCCCCTTCGATCCCGAGGGCACGCCCCAGAGCAACCGCATCCGCAAGGCCGCCCAGTATGCCTCCAGCATCGACGAGGCGGCGAAGATCCTCACGGAGAAGAACAACGGACTCTACACCAACGACTGGACGATGGCCGATGCCAAGACCCAGGAGGGTGCCTGCTTCCTCCTGGGTACGAAGAAGGCCCGGCTGTGGCGCACGGGCAATGGCGACACCCCCGGCAGGCTGAAGGACTTCATCTGGGCCAACAACAACAACCGGGACCTGGAGGTGCGGTCCGAGTACGGCCCCAACGCCGAGAACGCCCCGGTGGACCTGGCCTTCAACACCTGGAACCGGGACATCGCCTTCCAGGAGGCTTTCCGGGCCCACGGGAAGGGCGGCTTCGACATCCCCACCGCCGCCCGGGTCATGGCCTCCAGCCCCATCAACCGGCCCCACGCCTGCGATGCCAAGCTCACCACCGGGGAGATGGCGGAAAAGCTCATGTTCCTGGCCCACTTCGGCAAGACCACCCAGCGCGAGAAATGGGTGGGCGGACGCTGGATCCAGGACCTGCCCGGGGCCACCCCCCACCTGACCCTGGGCTACACGGCCTTCAGCCCCGTGTGGATCACCGGGAAGCTCCAGGCGGCCAAGGCTTCCTGGAAGCCCGCTGTCGAGGCCAAGGCGCCTCCCCGGCCCGAGCTGGGTGGCGCCCGGGAGGCCTGGAGCTTTCCCCGGCGCCTGCTGTGGAACGGAACGGTGCTGCCTGCCTCGGATGCGGACAACTGGTTCGTGAGCGCCTCGGCGGCCTACTGGCAGATGTTGAGGCGCCTGCCCGAGGATCCTTCCAAAGCCTTCGAAACGCTTCGGGAAGACCTGGCGGACCTCGCGGTGCGCCACGCCTGGCTGGCTCAGCGGGAGGGTGCCGCCGCCCCCGCGGCCACCGCCACCGCCTACGACAGGTACGGGACCTACCAGATCCCCCGGATCCGGGGCCTCTTCGCCCTCCACCAGCTCCGTTTGCACCTGGGGAATGCCACCTTCTCCCGGGCCATGCGGGCCGCCCACGACCGTTTCGCGGGGAAGCGTGCGGGGACCGACGCGATCCTGGCGGCCCTCTCGGAGGGGGCGGGCCGGGATGTCCGGGGCATCCTGGCCCCCTGGTTCGAAAAAGGGGTCCTTCCTTCCCCCCGAATCTCCGCTTCCGTCCAGGCGGTGGAAGGAGCCTTCGAAGTGGCCCTGGAGGTGGCCCAGGCCGGCACGGCCTTCCCCTTCGTGGTCTTCGCGGAGATCCAAACGGAGAAGGCCTCCCGGCTGGAGCGGCTGGAAGGGAAGGGTGCCCTCGCCCGGTTCACCCTCCGCTGTGTGGACAAGCCCTTGCGGCTGGTGTTCAACGCTGGGCATGACCTGGCCCAGGACCGGGCGAACCCCTTCGCTCCGGGCAACCTGCTGGACGACTGGAGCCGTGGCCTGATGGTGCACGGAACCAGCCGCGCCCCGGAGGCTCAGCGGAGCCTCGCCCTGCAGTGGCGTGACGCCCTGGCGGACAACATGACGGAAGTGCTGCTGCCCCTGGCCTCCGATGCGGCGCCCACGGACGAAGAACTGAAGTCCAGGGACCTCGTGATCCTCGGGGGTCCCGCGGACAACGCCCTGGCGGCCCGGATGGCGGCGGAAGGGAAGTGGCCCATCGACTCCGGGCCGGGCTTCTTCCGTTGGGAGGGGCGCCTCCTCGCCCGGCCCGAGGACGGCCTGCTGGCGACCTTTCCCAATCCCTGGAATCCCGCCCGGAGCTTGACGATCCTCCAGGCCAACAGCGCCCTCCAGCTCTATCACATGACCCGGAGCATCCCCCGGGGCCTGCCCCAGTGGGCCCTGTACCGGGGGGCCGAGGTGGCCAGGAAGGGCAACACCCTTCCCGGAGGCACCGAGGTGAAGTTCTGATCCCGATGCCATCATGGAGCCCATGCGCCGCCTGGCCTGGCTCCTTCCGCTCGGGATCGCCGCCGCCATCGCGGCGCTGAGCCACCGCACCAGCCTTCCCCTGGACCTCTCTCTGCCCCACGGCCTGGACAAGGTGGCGCACTTCCTGGCCTTCGGCACCCTGGCCTTCAGCCTCGACCTTGCCATGGCCCAGCAGGGGAGCCGACCCCCGTACCGCAGGCACCTCCTGGTCTTCGTGGGGGTGGCCCTCTACGGGCTCCTGGACGAATGGCACCAGTCCTTCTTTCCTGGACGGGAGGCCTCTCTTGGGGACTGGGTGGCGGATGCCATCGGGGGGATGGCGGGCCTCGCCGCCCGAACCCTTCCCCTCCTGGGCTCCCGCCGCCTGGGGACTCTCTCTTGGCAGCAGGGCCTCGCCCGGCGACCCGATCCCGCCCGGCCCCTCATCCTCGTGGCGGACCCCCACTGGGCCGGGGAGCGCCCGGGGCTGGCCGAAGCGGCCGCCGCCAACCCCCGGGCGGACTGGCTCTTCCTGGGGGATCTGTTCGATGTGTGGATCGGACTGCCCGGCCTCGAGGGGGAGGCCCAAGCGGGATTCCTGGCCTGGGTGGACGCACGGCGGGCCGAGGGCGCCTGGGTGGGTCTCTGGACCGGGAACCGGGAATTCTTCCTGGACCGCCACGCGGGCCGCTTCGACCTCATCGGGGAGGGGACCGGCGGCGGGCTGCCCGAGGAGGGCCTCGCCTTCGAACACGGGGACCTGGTCAACCCCGCGGACTGGAAATACCGCCTCTGGCACCTGGTCTCCCGCAGCGGCTTCTCTTGGCTGGCCGTGCGGGTCTTGCCTGCCCCGGCGGCCCGGCGCCTGGCCGCCTCCCTGGAACGCCGCCTCCGCACCGCCAACCGGGACTACAAACTGGATTTCCCCCGGGAGGCCTTCGCACGGGCCGCTGGGGAGCACGCCGGGCGGCGCTTCCTGACGGGCCACTTCCACACCCTGGAGACGGTGGAGAACGGCACGGCGCTGCCCTGGGCCCACCAGGGCACCTTCATGCTCTGGCTTGGAGGGAAGCTGGAGCCCTTGCCCGCCCCGGGGATCGCTTCAACCCTGGGGGGACCGGGCGGTCCAAGGTCCTGAGAACGAATCGCGGGAGGATGCCGTGAAATCCTTGAAACTCGTGGCCAGGGCCCTGCTGCTTGCCGTCCTGGCGGCCTGCATCGGCTACTCCGTCAAATACGACTTCGACCCCGGGGCCAACTTCAAGAGCTACCGGAGCTTCGACTGGTACGCCGCCAGCAAGGCCGCCAAGGCCAAGTCCCAGGGCCAGGCGAGCCCCCTGGTGGACAAGCGGGTGCGCCTGGCGGTGGAGCAGCAGCTCGTCGCCAAGGGCTACCGCCTGGAGACCCAGGGCGACCCGGACTTTCTCGTGACCTACTACCCCGTATTCCGAAACCGCCAGGTTCGCACCCGCACCACCGTGGGGACCGGGGGCTGGGGCTGGCACCGCCCCTGGGGCTATCGGGTGGGGGCCCGCTTCACCACCGCCGAGACCCACAACTACCGCGAAGGGACCATCATCCTGGAGATCGTGGACTTCCGGACCGACCAGCTGGTGTGGCACGGCGCGGCCCAGGGCGCCCTCACGGGCCTGGACAACCCCGAGGAGGCCCAGCAGCAGATCAGTCAGGCGGTCCGGGACCTTCTGGAGAAGTTCCCCCCGCGCTGATTCTGTCCGGGGGACCGGGCTGCGCTGGTTTGGGGCCAAGCGCAACGTGAGGAAACGGGTCCCCCCCGGTGAGAATTCTCAGCGGGTCAGGGGCTGGAATACGAAGGAGATGTCCACGGTGCCCGGGGCGGGGCGGCCGTTGCGCTGGCCCGGGGAGAAGCGGCTCTTCTGCGCCGCTTCCACGGCGGCCTCGTTGAATCCGTAGGGCCCGGAAACCCCCTCCAGGACCTGGACCTGCTGGGGTCGGCCGGCCTCGTCCACCTGGACCCGGACGCGGACCCGATGGGCCTTGTTGGGCTCGAAACGCATCACCCTTGCCCGGGAGGGAAACTCCGGAAGGGCCTGCTGCATCAGGCTTGGGGGGAAGCTGGGCCCGTTCTCGGGTTCGGCCTTCGTGGGGGCGGGGGGCGCCTGGGGCGGCGTGGAAACTGGGGCGGGCGAGGAAACGGGGGGCGAAGCCGGCACCTGGGCCGGGGGCGCTTGAGGAGGGGCGGACTTGTTTCCGGGGGGGGCCGCGGGTACCGGACCCTTGGGCGGGGTCTGGGGCGTGGAGGGCTTGCCTTGCTCCCGGAGCTTCCGGATGCGCTCCTCCTCCTGCTGGATCCGGGCCTTCAGTTCCTCTTCGCGCTTTTGCATGGCCAGGAGCTCGGGATCCTGGGGGGCCGCGGCCACCAGCTCCACCACACCAAGGTCCCGGTCCTGGGGCAGGAGGGCAATCTTGCGGGCCTCGTAGCCCGGGAGGGTCAATTCAAGGCTGCCCGCCCGCTTGGCCACCTTGGCCTTGGTCAGGGGCGTGGTTCCGAGGTCCTTGCCATCCACCCGGACCAGGGCCCCGGAGGGTTTGCTGTCCAGGCTCAGCTCCCTGGACCCGAAGCCCAGGGCCCGGACCCCGAAGAAGACCGCCACCAGGATGAGGAGGGCTCCGGTGGCTGAGGCCGCCACGGCCAGGAGGGTTCTCCGCCCCTCCCGGGCGGGGGCTGGGGACGGGGGAGTCGCGGAGACGGTCGGGGGCGGTGGCCGCTGGGGCCCCGACTCGGGGCGGGGCCCAGCGGCGGCGGGAGCGGGTTCGGGTACGGCTCGGGTGGCCAACTCCCCGGAACCCCTGCGCGGGGAAGGCTCGGGCGGCGGGGTGGGCGTCCGGGGCAAGGGTGCGGCGGTGGGGAGAGGAAGGGGGGTCGGGGTCCGGGCGACGGCCGTGCCTCCGACCGGGGCGGAGGAGGGACGCGGGGTCGGAGGACGCTGCAGCGGCGTCCCGGCGCCGGGGATGGGGGCTCCCGAAGGCAGGGGGGTCTGTCCGGCCGGCACGGGGCCCCCGCCCAGGTGCGCTCCGGTCAAGCTGGCGTCCTCCCCGGCCAGGAGGGTGGAGAGCTTGGCCCGGTAGCTGGCGTTGATGGGGTAGGCCTGGATCAGGGCCGCCATGAAGCTGTAGAGGTCGGGGTAGCGGTCCTTGGGATTCTTGGCCAGGGCCTTGAGGAAGACGGCCCTGGGCGCCGGCGCGACGTGCTCGGGGACGGCCGGGGGCTCATTGACGATGCGCAGCAGGGTGGAGGCCACGCTGTCCCCCTTGAAGGGGAGGCTGCCGGTGAGGAGTTCGAAGGCCGTCACCGCCAGCGCGTAACAGTCCGTGGCGGAGGAAGCCTCGGCGTCCACCAGCAGCTCCGGCGCGATGTAGGAGGGCGTCCCGAACACCCCGCCCACGGTGGTGAGGCGGCTCTCGCCGGTGCGGGCGATGCCGAAATCGGTGATCTTCACCCGACCGTCCCGGCCCACCAGGATGTTCTCGGGCTTGATGTCCCGGTGGACGATGCCGAGGGCCTCCGCGGCCATGAGGCCCCGGGCGCCTTGCACCAGGATGCGCAGGGCGGCCTCCAGGGAGAGTGCCTGGGACTGGATGAGGGCCGCCAGGCTGGAGCCCTCAACATATTCCATGGCGATGAAGGGGCCCGCGTGCTCGTCCTGTCCCACGTCGTGGACCGTGATGATGTTGGGGTGGTTCAGCTTGGCGGAGACCTCCGCCTCCCGCTGGAAGCGCTCCAGGGCGTGGGCGAAGCCCGCTCCTCCCTCGTGGACCACCTTGATCACCACCTGGCGCTTGAGGAGGGGGTCGAAGGCGAGGTACACGGTCCCCATGCCCCCCCGGCCCAGCATGCTCTGGACCTGGTAGCGCCCGATGGCCTTGGGATCTGGCGGCATGCCGGACTCCAGGTGGGGTGGAGGGTGGGATGGTGGGCTTGTAGTGTCCCACAAGTCCCGCCGGGGAAAAATCCGGGGCGATTGTGGCCTTTCTGACCCTTCCCGGAGCCTGGGTCCCCCACCCCTGGAATGGGAGTCCCCTCCCTCGACCGGGGCCCCCCTGGACCCCGCCGCCCCCCCCCGGGGGGCAGGTTCTTCCCCCCACGGAGGGGAGCCTCACCCTTCCTGAAGCAGCTTCGGAAGGATCTTGGCCGGGACCTTCGGCCGGATCTGCACCAGGGCCACGGCGGCGAGGATCACCGCCATGCCCAGGGCCATTCGGAGGTTGAAGGGTTCGTGGAGGAAGGCCACGCCCAGGAGGACCGCCACCAGGGGATTGAGGTACGCGTAGGTGCCCATCTTGCTGGGAGGCCAGGCCCGGGCCAGGTAGATGAAGGCGCTGTAGGCCGCGAGGCTCCCGAAGACCATGAGGTAGAGCACCGCCAGGCCGGCGCGCCAGGTGAGGGGATGGTGGAGGAAGCCCCCGGTGAGGGGCGCGGCCACCAGGCCGATCGTCCCCCCCGCCAGCATCTGCACCGCCACCTGCCCGAAAAGCCCCCGGCCCTTCACATGCCGCCGCCCGTGGAGGGTCCCCCAGGCCCACACCACCGTGGCGAGCAGGATCGCGAACACTCCCGTGAGCTTCATGGCGCCGCCCAGGGGGTTCACCAGGATCGCCACCCCGGCCACCCCGAGCAGCAGGCCGCCCCAGCCCCGTGCGTCCAGCCGCTCGCCCCCCATCAGGCCGTAGAGAAGGGGCGTGATGGAGCAGATCACCGCCGCCACGCTGGAGGCCACCTCCTTCTCCGCCCAGGTCACCAGGGCGTTGGAGACCGAGAGGAGGAGGGCGCCCTGGACCACGAGGTGGCGGACCTCCTCCCGGGAGGGCAGGGGCTCCCCGGCGAGGCGGCTCAGCCCCAGGGCCGCCACCCCGGCCAGCAGGTAGCGGCTGGCCACCATCCCGTAGGGGGTGAAACTCTCGATGCCGACGGCGATGGCGAAGTAGGTGGAGCCCCACACCACCGCCACCACCCCGTAGGCGATCCAGGCGAGCATCAGACCCCCCCGAAGAAGGCCTGGCGCTCCACCCTGGCCACGCGCAGGGCGTAGGTGGCGTAGAAGCGTTCCCGGCCGAGGCGCTGCGCCTCACGGTGCTCGGCCACCGCCTTCCAGGCGAGGGCCGCGGCCTCATCCTTCCAGTAGCTCACGGTGAGGCCCAGGCCCCGCTCATCCCGGACGCTCTCCACACCCAGGAAGCCCGGCTGCAGGCGAGCCAGGGTGAGCATGCGCTCCGCCACCACCTCGTAGTCGAGCGCGTCGGCCCTGAGCAGGTTGGTGAAGATGACCGCCACGTAGGGGAGGTCGGGGGTCCGGGCGATCATCGCTTGCCTCCCTTCCGGGGCCCCTCCGGCGCGACGAAGGGGCTGGGTCCCGGCTTTTGGAAGTGGGTCTGGAGCACGACGGTGGTGCGGGTGCCCACCTGGGGCCCCAGGGCGCAGATTCGGCGCAACCTTTCCCCGAGGCCGCGGGGGGTTTCCGCCACGACCTTGAGGAGGAGGCAATCCTCTCCCGCGACGCTGTGGGCCTCCAGGACGTCGGGCTCCGCCTCCAGGGCCTTCCAGAAGCGCTGTTCCGAGGCCAGGTCCAGGGTGGCCCGCAGGCGCACCGCCACGAAGGCCACGCAGGGCTTGCCCACGGCCTCGGGGGAGACCAGGGCCGCGTAGCCCGAAATCACCCCCTCGGCCTCCAGGCGCCGCACCCGGTCCAGCAGGGTGGGCCGGCTGACCCCCAGCCGCTCGGCCAGTTCCGCGTGGCTGAGGCGTCCCTCCGCCTGCAGGGCCGCCACGATCTTCCGGCTCAGGTCGTCATCCAGGAGGGGCTTGCTCATGGATCCTCCACCGGACCAAGTATGAGTTGTGTTGACAAACAAGAAATAGAAAATAAAAAATTATTTACACTTTGTAAATACCGGATCCTCCCGCCGCCTTTGGATGCCGCCCCCGGCCCCTTGCCCCCCGGCGCTACACTGGGCCGCGGGAGGGAAGATGGATTTCCGGCGGCCGTTCTCGGACCAGAGCTTCTTCCTCATCGCCGGACCCTGCGTCATCGAGAGCCGGGACCACGCGAGGCACATGGCGGGCCAGCTCCGGGACCTCGCCGAGAGCCGGGGCATCCCCTTCGTCTACAAGTCCTCCTTCGACAAGGCCAACCGCACCTCCGGCGCCAGCTACCGCGGCGTGAGCCTGGAGGAGGGCCTGGACGTGCTCGCGGAGGTGCGCACGCGCTACGGCGTGCCGGTGCTCACCGACGTCCACGAGAGCGCCCAGTGCGCGCCCGTGGCCGCGGCGGTGGACGTGCTCCAGATCCCCGCCTTCCTCTGCCGCCAGACGGACCTGCTCCAGGCCGCGGCCGCCACCGGCCGCACCGTCAACGTGAAGAAGGGCCAGTTCCTCGCCCCCTGGGACCTCCGGCACGCCGTGGAGAAGATGCGCGCCGTGCCCGGGCACGGCCCCCTGTGGGTCACCGAGCGCGGCGCCACCTTCGGGTACGGCCAGCTGGTGGTGGACTTCCAGTCCTTCCCGCACCTGCGGCGCACTGGCTGCCCCGTGGTCTTCGACGCCACCCACAGCGTGCAGAAGCCCGGCGCCCTTGGGAACGCCACCGGCGGCGCCCGGGAGATGATCCCTGCGCTGTCCCGCGCGGCGGCCACCCTGGTGGACGGCTTCTTCTTCGAGGTCCACGAGTGTCCCGAAAAGGCCCTCAGCGACGGCCCGAACGCCATGCCCCTGGCGGCCTTCGGGACCCTGCTGGACGAACTGTTGGGGATCTGGCGGGCCGCCCGGCGGGCCGCCCTGGACGATCCCGCCGGGCGAGGCTGAGGCCTTTCCCCTTCCTGGAGGCACCCATGCCCTCCGCACCCGTCACCCAGGGTCCCCGCGCCGGGGACGAGGAACACCCCTCCACGCACCTCGCCCGGCTGGAGGCCCGGGGCCACTGGGGCATCAAGAAGGGCCTGGAGCACCCCCGGGCCCTGCTGGAGAACCTGGGCCGGCCGGACCGGAACTTCCCCATCGTGCTGGTGGCGGGCACCAACGGAAAGGGCAGCGTGGGAGCCTTCCTGGCCCACGCCTTCCGCGCCGCCGGCCTCGTGGTGGGCTGGACCACCTCGCCCCACCTGGTCTCCCCCACGGAGCGCGTGTGGGTGGACGGCTCCTTCATCGGCGAGGGCGCCCTGGACCTGCTCGTGGGCGAGGCCTTCGAGGCGGAGGAACGCCTGGGCATCCAGGCCACCTACTTCGAACTGATGATCGTGGCGGCCCTGCTGGGCTTCCGCATGCTGGGCGCCGAGATCGCCGTGGTGGAGGTGGGCCTGGGGGGCCGCTGGGACGCCACCAACGCCACGGACCCCATCCTGACGGTGCTGACCTCCGTGGGGCTGGAGCACCAGGTGCACCTGGGGGAGACCCGGGAGGCCATCGCCCGGGAGAAGCTCTGCACGGCCCGGGAAGGTCGCGCCCTGGTCCTGGGCCCCACCCTGGATCCGGCCTGGGTGCGCCCCCTGCTGGAGTGCCGCCCGGCGGTCTTTCCCGCCCTGGACCTCTGGGCCGAGTCCGTCGCCTGGGACCACTCGGTGGTGCGGGGCCACCGCATCGCCCTGGCCGGCGCCCACCAAGTCCAGAACCTGAGCACCGCCCTGGAGGCCGTCCGCCAACTCCGCTACCTGGGCTTTCCGCTCCCGGAGGAGGCGGTGTGGCGCGGCTTCTCGGAGGCCCGGATCCCCGGGCGGCTCTGGCGGCTCCCGGGGCTGGACCAGGTCTGGGGCGACGGAGCCCACAACCCGGCCGGGGCCGCCGCCCTGGCCAGCCACGCCGTGCGCTGCGGCGTCCGGCCGGACCTCTTCTTCGGCGCCATGAAGGACAAGGATCTTCCCGGCATGGCCGCCGAACTGCGGCGCACCGAACCCCGCAGCGTGACCCTGGTGCACGGCCCCGGCGAGCGCTACGCCGACGGGGGGGCCCTCTGCGCCGCCTGGGGCCGGGACCTGCCCGTTCTGGACCTGCCCCGCGCCGCCGCCCGGCTGCGGGAGCCCGGCGAGGGTCCCCGCCTCGTGACGGGATCCCTGTACCTGTTGGGAGACCTCCTGGCGGAGCTGGGGATCAGGCCCGAGGCCTGAGCGGGACGAGGTCGAGGCCCTCAGGGACCGGGGGCGGGCGACGGTCTCCGGCCCCGGGAGGCCAGCACGGCGCAGGCGCCGTTGAGCAGGAAAAGGTAGGCCACGAATGCGGTGGTCTCGAAGGTGAAGACCTGGACCGACAGGAGGCTGATTCCGAAGCCCAGGGTGCTGACCGAATAGGCCAACCAGCTCTCGGATTGCGGATGCTGGTAGGCCTTGAGGAAGGTCGGGAGGCCCGCCAGCCCGTCGGCCAGCAGGGAGAACAGGATGGCCAGGTTCGGTTGGCGTGTGGTGGCCCAGAGCACGAGGCCGGCCACCGCCGCGGCCATCAGGCCGTAGTCCCGCGGCTCGGTCTTCCAATAGGCCTTCGTGTTGAAGAAGGAGGCGGCCACGACCAGCAAGGGGGTGAAGCCTGCGGCGAAGGAGGTCCAGGACAGGCCCTGGACCCCCTGGGCCCTCTGCGCAGCGAAGATGACCATGGGGAAGATGCCCCAGAGCAGCCAGGTGACGCGGTTGGGCTGCACTTTGCCCACGGCGGTCTCGTACAAGTAGTAGAACCCCCCGAGGGAGCCGAGGATGGCGCCGAGGATGGAACAGTTTTCCGGGAGCATGGAACCCCTGGGAAGCGAGCGGAGCTTCATTGTTGCACCGGCCTCGGGGGCGGCAGGCCGGGGCAGGGGTGGCGGAGCCAGGGGGCGCGCATTCGCCGATTCCCCCCGGTCCTAGCTTGCGTCCATCGGTCCCCGGGTCTTCCGCATCAGGAGTTCCGAATGCCCCGCCACCACGTAGTCCGGGATCTCCCCCACGCAGGCGTAGCCCTCCCGCTCGTAGAAGGCCCGGGCCCGGGTGTTGAAGTCCGAGACGCAGAGGAAGACGTTGCGGTGTTCGCGGAAGATGCGCGCCTCGGCGAAGCGCAGCAGCTCGCGACCCACCCCGCGGCCCCGGAACGAGGGAGCGGCGGCGAGGATCTGGACGTACCCCACGAAGGCGCCGTGGAGGTTGAGGACCAGAACTCCGGCGAGGCCTTTCCCTTCCCAGGCGGCGAAGCGCTCGCGGTGGGGGTCCTTGAGGACGGGGAGCAGGTGGCGCAGTCCCCGGCCCAGGGTGAGCCAGGGGTCGGAGGACGCCAGCAGGGCCGCGCAGGCATCCACCTCCTCCGGGGCCAGGGGCCGGATCTCCAGGTTCCCCTTCACGGCGCCGGGTTCCCGGGAAGCACTTGGTAGGAACTCTGGACCATGCCGCTGGGGAAATCGCGGGTGGAGACGTGGCGCAGGCGGATGTCCCGGGTCGTCGCTCCGAACAGCGGGATTCCCTGGCCGAGGAGGATGGGAATGCGGGTGATCACCAGGCTCTGGATCAACCCCGCCTCCAGGAAGCCCTGGATCGTCACACCGCCGTCCACGTAGGCGTGGGTGAAGCCGCGAAGCTCCAGGCGGGCCACCACTTCGGCCGGGGTTCCCGACAGGGCCTCGCACACCGCGCCCGCCGGGGGGGCGATGGCCTGGGGCCGGGAACTCAGCACGACCACGGGCTTGGCCCCGTAGAACCACCCTCCGAAACCCAGGACCGTTTCGTAGGTCTTCCGGCCGATCACCACGACGTCCACGGAGGCGATGAACTCCTCGAAACCGTGGGGCTCGCCGCCGCCCTGGGGCAGCCAGTCCAGGCCCCCGTCGGGCCGGGCGATGAATCCGTCCAGGCTGGTGGCGATGAAGACCGAGGCCCTCACGGCGCTACCACCCCATCCGCTGCCGGAGGTGCGTGACGTGGGCCAGGTGGTGGCGGCCGTGCCAGGCGTAGAGGGCGAGCTGCTGGTCCAGGCTCATCGGACCGAGATCCGGGTGGCGGAAGCGGCGTGAGAAGGCCTCGGGGGACAGGGCCCGGGCACAGGCCATCCAGCGGGCGTGGAGGGCCTGGAGCAGGTCCAGCGACAGGGACGGGGCCCCGCCCTTCGCCTCCGGCAGCTCCGCCCAGCGGGCTTCGAAGTAGGGCTTGATCAGGGGCTCCTCCTCGGTGAGGGCGAACTTGAAGCGCAGGTAGGCGTTGAGGTGGCTGTCCGGGAGGTGGTGCACCACCTGGCGCACCGTCCACCCCCCAGGACGGTAGGGCGTGTCCAGCTGGGCTTCGTCGAGGCCCGCCACGGCGTGGCGCAGGTCCAAGGGAAGAGCCTCGATCTGATCGAGGTGCCGTGCGAGGTCTCCCGGGGCGCAAGTTCCCGGCATCTCGAAAGGGCCGATGGGATAGGCGAGGTCCTCTGAAGGCATGCATCCTCCCCTGGGCAGCGACCACCCCATCATTCCACCGCCCAGGCTCGGAAGGCCTCAGAAGCGCGCCGTGAACCCCATGCCTCCCGAGGCCCAGCGGTCCCGGCGCACCAGGGGGCCCTGCCGGGCATCTCCCTGGAGGGCCGTGGCCCGCAGCACCCAGAAGAGCTGCCAGCGCCGGTCCAGGTGGAGGGCCGCCTGGGCCGTGAGGGCGGTCTCCTTCAGGCCTGGGCCTGGGGCGAAGGCGCGTTCCTCGCCGGGGCGCAGGCGGGGGTCCCCGGAGGCCATGAGCTTGGCGCGGCGCGCGGCCTGCTCCGGGCTCACGCCGAAGTCCCAGGCCATGTTCTGGGCGTTGGCCCAGACGGCGGAGAGGCTGAGGCCCGCCGTCATCCGCTCCGCGATCCGGCCGCCGAATCCACCCAGGACGGTGGCCTTGGCCCCCGCGCCGGACACGAGGCCGGCGGCCACGCTGGCGCTGGCGTGGAAAGGGCCGCCCCGGGCCCGGAATCCGGTGCCGATGAAGAGCTCCCCCTGGCGGTCGCCCAGACCGGCCAGTTCCTCCGCCCGGGCCTCGGGCCGCCGTTCCCCCAGGCCCAGTCCCACCTCCCACGCGAAGGCTGGGGTGCCCGCGAGCCTGAGGCCGGCGCCCGCCCCCACGGCCACCAGGCTGCTCCCCAGGACCAGGCGGTCGTCGTAGACGGCCGCGAAGACAGGGAGCGGGAGGACGCGGTCCTGGCCGCTGCCCGGAAAGGCCGGGGTCGCGAGGACCATGCCCCCCGCGCGGAAGCTCCAGCGCCCGGGCTCGGGGCGCTCCAGCCACAGGGGTGCCTGCCCCGGGGCCGGCAGGGCCGCGAGAAGACCGGCGACGAGGGCGAGAATGCGGGTGGGCATGGAACCTCCGGGCGGGGTCACCCCCTCCCACGGGCCGCACCCCTGGTTAGGGAGGGGCTGGAGGCCCCTCCGGTTGAGCCGCCTCATCCCTCCATCTCCGCCACACTGGCGCGGAGGTCCCGGATCATGGAGCGGAAGCCCGGGTCCAGGGCGGGTTCGTCCTGCACCAGGGCCGCGAAGAGGCGGGCCAGGGAGCGGTAGTACCAGAGGGTGCCCTCCCGGTCGGCCTTGAAGCGCCTGAACACCGCCGGGCCGTGGTCCCGCAGGTCCCGGGCGATGGCCCGGGCATTGTGGAGTTTGTCCGCGCAGGAGACCCGCAGCACCGGAAGGGGCGCCGAGGCCAGGTGGGCCAGGTAGGCCCGCTTGCGGTCCAGCCAGGGGGCCTTCTCCCCCCCGGAGTCGTCGTCCGTGCAGCCCGCGACGATGGCCGCCACGCCCTCGCCGAAGCGGGCGCGGATCTCCGCCAGCACCGGGGCCCCGCCGCCGTCCTCCACCGCATCATGGAGCAGGGCCGCCACCAGTTCGTCCTCCCTTCCGCCACTCTCCCCCACCAGGGCGCAGACTCCCAGGAGGTGGGTCACGTAGGGGATGGCGGTGCCCTTGCGGAGCTGGGTCCCGTGCACCGCGATGGCGAAGGAGAGGGCCTCCGCCAGGCGCGGCCCCGGGAATTCCAGCGGCGGGGCCGGGGGCGCGGGGTCCGCACCCTTCGCGGGCAGCACCGCGTCCCGCGCCGCCAGCGCCGCCTCCAGGGTCTGCTGCATGCCGGGTCGGGGAGGGCGGGTCATGGAGGGTCCGATGGTTGCCTCCAGGATGGGGCCGGGATCTCCGGGACGCGAGCGGGAGGGCCTCCTGGACTTCCGCCGGTCCCTGCCCCAGAATCCTTCCACCCATGCCTGAAATATCCAACGACCTCCGGCGGACGGTCGGGCCGGTCCTGCTCCTGGCCCTGGTGGCCGCGGCCTGGGGGGGAATCCTGGGCGGGGGCTTCCGCTTCGACGACCTCCCGAACATCGTGTACGACCCCGCGACCCGCGAGGGGGCGGTCTTCCTGGACCGTCTGGGCTGGGGCCTGCGGCCCCTGCTGCGGGCCAGCTACTTTTTCGACCACGCCCTCTGGGGCTGGCGGGCCGCGGGCTGGCTCGCCACACAACTCCTCCTCCACGCCGCGACGGTCCTGGGGGTGTGGGCCCTGGCCCGGCGGCGCCTGCCGGAATCGGCGGCCCTGCTGGCGGCGGCCCTCTTCGCGGTGCAGCCCGCCCATGCCGAGGCCGTGGCCTACCTCTCCGGCCGCTCCGTCCTGCTTTCCTCGGCGCTCCTGGTGAGCGCCCTGCTGGCCCATGAACGGAGCCAGGACTCCGCCGGCCCGGCCGGGGCCTGGCACCTGGCCTCCCTCGGAGCCTTCGCCCTGGCGGTCCTGACCCGGGAAACGGCCCTGGTCTTTCCCCTCCTGCTCCTGGCCTGGGAGGGCACACGGACAGAAGGGCCGCGCCTCCGCAGCCTGCTTCCCGCCTTCGTCGCCGCGGCGGTCCTGGGCCTGCTCCTGGCCCTGCTGCCCCGCTATCAGGTCCTGGGGGCCTACTCAGCGGACCTGCGGAGCCCCGGGGCCAGCCTCCTGCTCAACCTGGCGGCCCTGCCCACCACCCTCAGCCTCTGGTTCAGGCCCTGGGCCCTCTCGCTCGTGCATCCCATTCCCGAGGTGGCTGCCGGATCCGTCCTCCTGGGCCTGGGGATCGTGGCCGCCCTGGCCGCCCTGGCCCTGCTGGGGCGCCGCCGCGGGTCCCTCCCCGCGCTCGGGGCGGCCTGGGTGATCCTGTCCCTGGCACCCACCCACAGCCTGGTGGCGCGCCGGGACCTGGTCACGGAACGTCACCTCTACCTGGCCTGGATGGGCCCCAGCCTCGTCCTGGGGGGGCTCTGGGCCCGACTGGAGGCGGGGCAGGGGTCCCGGCTGCTGGGCGCCCTGGGGGCGGGGCTGCTCCTCGGCGGGGGCCTCTGGGCCAGCCAGCAGCGCGCGGCCCTGTGGCGGGACGAGGTGGCCCTCTGGAGCGACACGGTGGTCAAGGCGCCCCTCTCGGCCCTGGCCTGGAACAACCTGGGCGCGGCGCGGAAGGAGGCCGGGGACATCCCCCGCGCCGCCGCCGCCTTCCGCCGCGCCCTCGAACTCGACCCCGACGACCGCACCGCGCGGTTCAACCTCCTGGCGCTGGAGATGACTTCCTTCCGCGCCCTGGATTCTGGGAGCCCCCCGTGAAACGGACACGCCTCGCCCTCCTGCTGCTGCCCCTGGCCCTGCACTCTCAGTCGGGCTTCCAGCTGCCCACCCCCAAGCCCATCGCGCCCCCGCCCATGCCCGCGCCGGGCCAGCCCGCACGCGCCCCGGCCCCGGCCAAGGCGGGCGAACCGGCCTCCCCGGCGCCCGGGAGCTACCCCAAGAACTGCGACCGCTGCGAGGACTACCCCAAGCTGATGAAGGAACTCAAGGAACAGGAGTGGCTGCGGAGCAAGTTCCACGAATACTCCCCCTGGTCCTCCTATCAGCTCAGCGCCTCGGACGTGGAGGACTTGCAGCGCCGGGTGACGCGGTCCTTCAACGAGTGGCTGAACACCCCCGCGGGGGGTGGAGGGGCCGGGGCGCCCGCCATGGGCACCAACCCCGACGACTGCACCCTGGTCTTCTTCGTGAAGGGTCCCGACGGCAAGACCACCATCAAGCCCTACGACGAGAAGTGGATGAGGGACCACTACTGCCCCACGGTGCTGGCCTTCATGAAGGCCCATGAGGCCTCCCACCAGCGCACCTGCAGGGAACTCGGCGCCAAGAACAAGAACTTCCTCACCCGGCCGGAATTTGTGGCCGCCGACGAAGTGAAGGCCTACGAGGCCGGCATCCGAGTCCTGGAGAAGGCCATCAACGACCTGGCCAAGCGCTGCCACGAAGAGGGAACCACCGCCACCTACAAGCTGGATCCCAACCAGAAGATCAGCCCCTCCACGGTGTACAAGACGGAGGAGGAGGCCCGCCGGATCGCCGACCTGCTGGAGCGGCAGCAGCGGGAAGCGGATGCCCAGAAGAACAAGAACCAAGGGAGGAAGTGATGCTGAGCCACCTGAGCCTCGCCGCGCTGCTCTGGATCCCCCGGGGGCCTTCGGGCAGCACCGACCTCCGTCCCGTGATGGACCGTTTCGAGCGGGAGTGCCTGGGCCGGGGGGGCGCAGCCTGCGCCCAGCTCCAGGCCCAGCTGGAGCGGGCCCTCTACGACGACCTCATGACCATGGAGCTGGGGGGCAAGTCCCCGGACCGGCGCCTGCTGCGGGTGGCGGCCCGGGCCGAACTTCCCGAGCTGGCGGCCTTCGGCCTGCGCCGCCTGGCGCGGCGCAGTTCCCCCGAGGACGCCCCCCTGGCCCTGGCGGGCCTGGAGAATCCCTGCGCCGCGGTGCGCGCCGCCGCCTCCGACCTGGCCCGCTCCCTCAACGATCCCCAGCTGCGCCGCCTCAACGCCCGCCGGGGCAACCTGGGCGGGGACTCCAAGTCCGGCCTCGTGCCCACGCGGGTCCCAGGCGCCGCGGAGCTGGCAGGCGCCCCCTATCCCGGGGCGGCCTACTCCTACGCCACCAGCCGCAAGGACCTGGCGATCTTTCGCACGGGGGACCCTCCGGACCGGGTCATCGCCGGCCTCCGGGGGAAGCGGGTGCTCAGCGCCTCCGAGATCAAGGCCCTGAAGCCCCCCAAGGGCGGGAAGGCCCAGGACGAGGCCATGGCCGCCGAGATGATGCAGGCCATGATGAGCGGCAAGGACCCCCAGAAGCTCGTGCAGGAGATGCAGACCCGGGCCCAGGCCCAGAACGTGGACTGGACCCGGGGCATCGAAGGCGCCGAGGGCGTCGCGAACGTCCGCTACGTGGTGCTGGAGGAAACGTCCCAGAAGCTGCCCGTCAAGGTGGTGGCGGTGTTCCGGGACGAGGCCCTGGGCGCCACGGGGCTGGCCTACCACCTCACGCCCCAGTCCCCCGGCTACGCCATGGCGGCCAAGGGCGGCAAGGTGGACGCCGCCTACCTCCAGGCCCTCCAGCAGCTGCAGATGCGGCGGGACTGACAGCCATCCCCGGGGACCACGGCCACCTTCCGGGACGGGAACGGGGTCGAAAGGCCAGGGAATCCTTTGTCTGCAGAGCCGGGGTCAGGGGATGGGGAGGAATTCGTCCCTCTTCCTTCGGGCGCGGTCCATCAGGACCTTGAACGGGGGGTCGCGGCGCAGGGGGGCGAGGAGTGTGTCGACCCGCTCGAAGAAGTCGACGTTGACGAAGCCCAGGTGAATGGTGTTCCCCAACCAGTGAAGGGCCGCTTTCTTTTCTCCCACGGCCGCCAGGCAGTCCGCGCAGCCCCAGGACATCTCGCGGTCCCGCCGGGCGTAGGGCCCCAGGGCGGCGACGCCGGCCAGGACCGCCCCGCGGTCCCTCGAAAGCGCGCCCAAGTGCATGTCCGCCCAGGCCGCGTAGGATGGCACCGTGGCCTTGAACGCCTCCAGGTTTTCCCTGGCCGCTTCTCTGCGTCCCGCATGGATCAGGGCGACGGCCTGGAATCCGAGGATCAGGGGGTCCTCCGGTCGCAGGGCCGCCCCCAACCGGAACCTCTCCTCGGCGGCCGCCAGGTCGCCGGCCAGCAGCTCGCAGTGGGCGCGCCCCCACAGGGCCCAGGGGTTCAGAGGGTCCATCCAAAGGGCCCGGTCCGCGCATTCCCGGGACTCCCCGGCCCTTCCCAGAAGGCCCAGGGTATTGGCGAGGAAGGCCAGGGCCTCGCTGCTCCGCTGCTGGGCGGCGGCCTGCGACAGGGTCTGTCGCGCCGCGCCGAGGTCGCCCCGGGTCCACGCCACGAGCCCCTTGCCCAGGAGGGCCTGGTGGCAGAGCGCGTCGAGGGCGAGCGCTTCGTCCGCACTGCGTTCCGCCCGAAGCAGGGTTTCCTCCAAAGGCTTGAACCCTGCATTGTGGTACTGCCAATGGATGAGGCCCTGGGTCGCGTGGAGCAGCGCGTGGGCCCCGACCAAGGACAGGGCCTGGTCCGTGAAGGCCAGGGCTCGGTCCAAGCCCGATTCCGTAAAGGTGCGGATGTGCTGCATCGCCTGGAGGTAGGCTTCAAGCGCGCGTATGTCCCGGAAGGGGCGCACCGACAGACGGCGATCCTCTCCCGGGGTCAGCGTGACTTCCAGGGCCTGGACGATGCGTCTGGAGATGCTTTCCTGAAACCGGAAAATATCCTCGAAGGGGCCGTCGAATTTCTCGGCCCAAAGGTGCCGCTCCGAGGGAGCGTCGATGAGCCGGACACTGACCCTCAGCCGGCCGTCCCCTTTCCGGACGCTGCCCTCCAGGATGTACCGCACCTTCAACTCCCGGGCGATCTCCGGCAGCCGCTTGGAAGTCTCCTTGTAGTGCATGGCCGAGGTGCGGGAGATCACCCCGAGCGCGCGGACCCGCGAGAGGTCCGAGATCAACTCCTCGGTCAATCCGTCGGCGACGTAGGCATTCTCTGGATCAGGGCTGAGGTTGGCGAAGGGAAGAACCGCGAGGGAGGCCTCGATTCCTTCGATTGACGTGATGTCGTCGCATTCCACCGGCACCAGGAGCCGGTACCCGCGCCGTGGGAGCGTTTCCACCAGGGCCGGGGCCTTCCCGTCGTCCCCCAGGGCCCGTCGCAGCTTCCGCACGATGGAGTTCAGGCCCCCCTCGAAGTCGCCGTGCCGGCGCCCCGGCCAGAGCCTCCGCTGGAGATCCTCGCGGCTCACGGGCTGCCCCCTGGCGCGGCAGAGCAGGAGGAGCACCTGGAAGGCCTGCTCCGGAAGTCCGATCCGTTCCTCCCCCCGCCGGAGCTCCCCCGTCCGTTCCTCGAGCCGGAAGGAGGAGAAGGCATGGGTGCTCATGGGGGGGCCGTGGACCCATGGTAGACCCGAATCCTCCCAGGCCGTGCCCGAGGTGACCCCTGAAGTCATGTGGAGAGCATGTGAAAGTCAGGCCTGGACGCCCCACCCTGGACCCATCCAAGGAAACCCCGAGAACCCAGGGCCCGCTCGTCGTCCAGTTCCGTCATGGAGGTCCCCATGAA
The DNA here is from genome assembly GCA_016213735.1 of Acidobacteriota bacterium. Classification (GTDB taxonomy): domain Bacteria; phylum Acidobacteriota; class Holophagae; order Holophagales; family Holophagaceae; genus JACQZU01. The sequence goes on from JACQZU010000024.1 coordinate 46,356, forward strand.
GTTCATGCTTCCCCTCCTTTTCGCCCTCCTCGCGGTTCCAGGCTGCAAGGGCCGGGAGTCCACCCTCACCGAGTTCCAGAAGGCGCAGGTCACGGAAGAGGTTCTGGCCGCCATGAAGCCGTTGGCGGAAGCCTTCGCCCGGGTTGACATCGAGGCCGCCCTGAGGATGTGCCACCGCAGTCCAGACTTCGGGCTGGTGATGCCCGAGGGGAAGGCGCTGGGCTTTGAGGAACTCCGGGCCCTGGGGAAGGAGATGGCGGGCGGCCTTCAGAAGCAGACCTTCACCCCGGCCCGCGAGAAGGTGATCGTGGTGTCCCCGGACGCGGCGCTCTACTGCTGGCAGGGGCGCATCGACCTGCTCCAAAAGGATGGGGCCATCCTTCGTTCGGACCCCTACAGCCTCACCTACCTGATTCGCAAGGTTGAGGGACGCTGGAGTTTCGCCTACGGCCACGAATCCGGGGTGCCCTACCAGGTGGTGAAACAGCCCGGATGAAGGGGGGCCGTTCCCCGGTCCAAGGCCCGAGGGCCCGCTCATCCCTTGACGTGGCACTCCAGGCACTTCACGGGGCCCTTGCCCTGCTTCTCGTGGCAGGCCTTGCACAGGGCGTGGGCGGGGTCCTTGCCGAGGGGGATCTTCTGCGGGGGTTTGGTGCTGTGGCAGTCGGCGCAGGCCAAGCGTTTGCCGTGCGCGGCGTGGTTGAAGGTCACGGTGCCCATCTTGGTGGCGTAGGTTCGCACGGCGGGGGGGGCCGGGGCAGCCTGGGACTCGGGTCGGGCTTCCAGAACCTTCGTGGCGGGCGATGATGGGGCCGCGGCGGGAACGGGAGCTGGCCGGGGGGCGGGCGCAGCCGGTCCAGGGGCCTCGGTCCTGGGCGACGGGGATGCCTTGGGGACGGGGGTTCCGGCGGGGGGGGCGGAGGCCGGCTTGGCGGCCGGAGCCTCCGGGGAGGCGTGCTCCGCAGGAGGGGGTGAGGTCTTCGGCGAGGCCTGGGCCGGGGCGGGAGCAGCCGCCGGGGCAGCCGCCGGATCTGATTTGGGGGACTCCCCCTTGCCGCAAGCCAGGCCGAGGGCCAGGAGAAAGGTCAGGGCGAGCCGATTCCCTCGTCGCATGGACATCCCTTCCGGAAGGCCCTCCGGGGCCGTCAGGCTCCACGGTGACAGGAGGGCCGCGGGGAAGGAAAGGACCCCCGAGTGCAGGCCCAGCCCTATCATGGGGAATGCCGGAGGCCTTGAAACCAAGAGGGAAGCTCTTCCTGTGGACGGGCGTCGTCCTGGGCCTGGGCTTTTGGGTGATCGAGGCCCTGCTCCACACCTACGTCTTCCACCAGCACCCCCTTCAGGAGGAACTGTTCCCCTTCGGGGATCCCAACGAAATGTGGATGCGGATCATGATCGCCGTCGGCTTCGTGGTGTTCGGAGTCGTCACCCAAAGGCTTCACGACCGGATCGCCGGTGAGAAGGCACGGATCGACCGGATCAACGCGGATCTGGTGCAGGCCATGACGGAGATCAGGACCTTGACGGGGATTCTCCCGGTGTGCGCCCAGTGCAAGAAGATCCGCGACGGACCGGGGAGCTGGCAGCGCATGGAAGCCTACCTGGCCGACCACGCGGGGGTGGGCTTCACCCACGGGCTCTGCCCTGAATGCGAGGCGGCCTTCAGGGCGGAATTCCGCCAGGAAGGCCGCTAGGCCCTCGGGCCAAAAAAGGTGAGGGCCGCTTTCGCGGCCCTCACCGGTGGGTTCACCCGGGCCCTACTCGCGGCCGCCGGCGGCGGCCCACTTCTCGAGCATCGCCGTGGTGACCGACTTGGGGCGCTCCAGGGCGTAGCCCAGGCCGCGATCCCAAGTGATGTTGGCCATGCAGCCCAGGGCGCGGCCCACGCCGAAGAGGACGGTGTAGAAGTCCCACTCCTTGACCCCGTAGTACCACTGGATGACGCCAGACTGGGCGTCCACGTTGGGCCAGGGGTTCTTGGTCTTGCCGTGCTCGGTGAGCACGCCGGGGGCCACCTCGTAGATCATGGACACCAGCTTGAAGAGGGGGTCGTCCTTCAGGCCCGGGGTGGCAAGGCAGAACTCGCGCTGGGCGGCGTAGCGGGGATCGGTCTTGCGCAGGACCGCGTGGCCGTAGCCGGGAACCACCTGGCCGGCGTTCAGCGTGTCCCACAGGGCCTTGGTGACATTCTCCTTGGTGGGCTCGGCGCCGTTCAGCTTCTTCTCGAAGTCCATGATCCAGCTCAGGACCTCCTGGTTGGCCAGGCCGTGGAGGGGGCCCGCCAGGCCATTGAGGCCCGCGCTGTAGGCATAGTAGGGATCGGAGAGGGCGCTGTGCACCAGGTGGGTGGTGTGGGCGCTGACGTTGCCGCTCTCGTGGTCGCTGTGCAGGATGAAGTACATGCGGGCCACGTCCTCGTATTCCTTGGACTGCCCGATCATCCGCGCGTAGTTGGCGCCGGCGTCCGCGGTCGGATCGATCGCCCCCTGCTTGTCGCCACGGTACTTCAGGTTGTAGATGAAGGCGGCGATGATCGGGATCCGGGCCACGAGGTCGTAGGCGTCCTCGTAGACGTATTCCCACGCGGCGTTCTTGTTGAACTTGCCGCTGTTGTAGTAGCCCTTGAACTTCGAGTCCTTCTCCAGGGCCAGCATGCCCACGGAGAGCATGACCATCGGGTGCGTGTCGGCGGGGAGGGCCCGGATGGCCTTCCAGACGTACTCGGGCACGGCCTGGCGCACCTTCCACTCGGCCAGAACCTCGTCCACCTCGGCCTGGCTCGGAACGTCACCGGTGAGCAGGAACCACCAGAAGGATTCCACCGTCGGGTAGGTGGAGCCCGGTGCCTTGGGGAGGGCCTCGAAGGTCTCGGGGATGGTCTTGCCGCGGAAGCGGATGCCTTCCTGGGGGTCCAGGTAGGAAATGTCGGTGACCAGGCAGCGGACGTCGCGGGCGCCGCCGATGCACTGGTCGATGGTCACGTGGTCGATGACCACCTTCCCGTGCTCCTTGGTCAGCGCCGTGGTGCGCGGGCGGAACTCGGCGATTTTCTCGGCGAGTTTGGTTTTCAGCATGCTCATGTGGCCTCCATCAGCAAGGGGTCCCATTGGTTAATGAGGACGGTTGGCTGGAACGGGGTGGGCGGAGAATGCCCGGGAGATGGAATCCGGGGCGGAATGGGCGTTTCTCAAGGATGGGCTGTGCTGCATCCGATGTGGACCGCCGGGCAGTTTATCGTGATATGAGGCACATTCGATTCAGATCCCCCGACTTGTCAGCGAATTGAAAGGCAAGGGAGGATGAAAGAGCGCCGGAGGGCCCGGGGGGCCACCTTCCAGGCCCGCAACCCGCCGGAGAAACACGCCTTGCACCTGAGACTCTTGTCCATCCTTCTTGGCGCGGCCGCCCTTTTGACGGCGCAGGAAAGCCCTCGCCCCAATCGGGTCGTGTGGTTCGAGATGCTGCCGGAACCTCTGCCGGACGGGCGTCCCGCCCTGGCCCTCGAGGGAACCAGCCAGTTCCTCCGCCCGGACTTCGAACGCAGCGGAGACGGCCGAAGCTTCGCCCGCCTGGACGGGGAAGAATGGCAGCTCACCGCGGACCTGCCCCTGCGCCTGGGCCCGGGTTTCCTCAACCTTCGGGTGCGCGCGGTGAACCGAGGCGGTGGCTTCCTGGACCAGGCTTTTGCCACCTGGCACGCCCTTCTGGGGGTGCCCCAGGGAGGGCGGGACCAGGTTCCCAAATATCGTTTCGAATACGCCCTGGTGAGGGATGGACGGGTGGTGGCCCGCCTGGACCATTCCCGCACCACGCTGATGCCCCTGGACCTGAGCTGGCAAATCCCCTGGGGCGACCAGGGGGCCGGGGCCCGGACCGGGGTTGCCGTGCAGGGGAGCCCCGGAATGGGCAGGGATGAATTCCAGTCCACAGGAGGAACCCACCTTGTGGTGGGCGCCGCCGCCTGGCGGGGGTGGGGCGCCTTCCGGATCCACGGCCAGGTGGAGCGGGCCTTCCTCGGCCTGCCCGAAGGCAGCCCCTGGCGCACCGTCATGGCCCGGCGCCAGGTGAGCCGTGTGTGGGCCGGGGCCGCCTGGGAGGGCAAGGGTGCCGGTCTGCTCTCCGGACTGGGCCTGGACCTGAGCGTGGGCTACCAGGGCAGCCCCTACCAGGTGGGGATCGCGCGGGTGGACCGTGCCGGATGGCAGCAGCATTGGACCTTCAGCCACCGTCGCTTCCCCCGCTGGCGCTTCACCTTCAGCGAGGAGGCGGGCACCTATACCGCGCCGGACATCACGGGGGCGCTGGTCTACCGGTTCTGAGCGGTGGGGAGGTCGAGGGCCTGGGGTGCGGTGATTCCGTATGCTCCCTTCCTTCCCGTGCACCGGGGGCTGCATGCGCACGCGAACGCGGCGGACCTGGAGGCGGCCCTGACCCTCCTCCTGGACCGCAGGGCCTGCCGGGGTGCCGAAGGGGCCGCCGCGAATCGGCCCGTGGGCGGGTGGAAGCTTTGACCCGGATCCAGGTTCCGCCCCCTGAACCCCCATCCCCCCCGGGATTCACCAAGCCCCTTCCAGCCTTCACCACGGGCGTGCCTGGGTCCTGTCGACTCGCGACGCCCCTTGCTAGGATGTCCTTGAAGGCGCCCCATGAACCATAACCCCAACAAGCGGGCCTACGCCCGCATTCCGGTGAACTACCGCGTCAAGGTGGTCACGGCGAGGGACATGGTGCAGTACAGTCTGGCGCTCAATGTGAGTCGCGGCGGCATCCTCCTGGCCCCTCAGCCCGCCCTGCCCCTCGGGGCCCAGGTGGGCGTGGCGATCTTCCTGACGGACACCGGCGGAGACCGGCGCGTCGTCACCCGGGGCATCGTCCTCCGGAGCGACGGCTCGGGCAACGCCATCCGGTTCATCGAGGACATGGACGAGGCCAGCTTCGAGGCCCTGGCCCGCATGGTTCCCACCCTGGATCCTTGCGGCGAGGCCGCGAAGGCCAGCGCGTAGGCTCCCTCCCGGACCCTCCGGTAGACTGGTCGGCTACGGACCTGGAGTCTCCATGGAATCCAACCCTTACCGCGAGGCGCGCCTGGAGAAGCTCGCGAAGCTGAAGGCCCTCGGCGTGGAGCCCTGGCCCCGGCGGGCGGTCCGCAGCCACGGCCTCCGGGAACTGGTCGGGGGCTACGGGGACCTGGAAGCATGGCCCGCCGAGCGACTTGAAGCGGAGCAGGTCCAGGTCTCGGTCATGGGGCGCCTCATCTCCTTTCGCGAGATGGGCAAGAGCGTCTTCGGGCATCTCTCCGAGAACGGGGCGAAGCTCCAGGCCTTCTTCCGGAAGAACGACCTGGACGAAGCGGACCCGAAGGCTTGGGAGATCCTGAAGCTCCTGGACCTCGGGGACTTCGTCCGGGTGGCGGGGCCTCTCATGCGCACCAAGACCGGGGAGCTGAGCGTGCGGGTCCGGGAGCTCCAGTTCTTGGCGAAGGCCCACCTGCCCCTGCCGGAGAAATGGCACGGCCTGCAGGACAAGGAGCAGCGGTACCGTCAGCGCTACCTCGACTTGGTCTCCAACCCGGAAGTGATGGACACCTTCCAGAAGCGCAGCCGGATTCTGGCCTGCGTGCGCCGCTTCATGGAGGGACGCGGCTTCCTGGAAGTGGAGACCCCGATGATGCAGCCGATCCCCGGCGGCGCGACCGCGAGGCCCTTCATCACCCACCACAACGCCCTGGACATGCCGCTGTACCTGCGGATCGCCCCGGAGCTGTACCTCAAGCGCCTCATCGTCGGGGGCTTCGAGAAGGTCTTCGAGATCAACCGGAACTTCCGAAACGAGGGCCTCAGCGTCCGCCACAACCCCGAGTTCACCATGCTCGAGTCCTACGCCGCGGGTGAGGACTTGCGGGACGTCATGGCGATGATCGAACAGCTGTTCAACACGGTGGCCCGGGAGGTGATGGGGGCGGAGGAACTTCCCTGGGGCGTGGACGCGGAGGGCCGGCCCCGGATGATCAGCTACGCCCTGCCCTTCCGCCGCATCACCCTGAAGGACGCCATCGCCCTGCACGGGGGCATCGCCCGGGAGCGGCTGGAGGACGAGGGTCAGATCCGGGCTCTGGCCCGGGAGGCCCACCTGGAGGACGCGGACCGGAAGCCCGCGGGCGTCCTCCTTGGCGAGCTCTTCGAACACCATGCGGAGAAGCACCTCTGGCAGCCCACCTTCGTCACGGACTACCCGGTGGAGCTCTCTCCCCTCACCAAGGAGCTGGAGGGGGACCCTCGCTTCGTGGACCGCTTCGAGCTCTTCATGGGCGGCATGGAGCTGGCCAACGCCTACTCGGAGCTGAATGACCCCGTGGTGCAGCTGGAGCGCTTCATGGCCCAGCTCCAGGAGCGCGACGCCGGGAACGACGAGGCCATGATGCTCGACCTGGACTTCGTCACCGCCATGGAGCACGGCTTTCCCCCGACGGGCGGCGTCGGCGTCGGCATGGACCGCATGGTCATGCTCATGACCGACAGCCCCAGCATCCGCGACGTCATCCTGTTCCCGCTGATGAGGCCCCACTCTGCTGAGCGGGGCGAACGCCCCGCGAAGCAGGAGGACGCGACTTAATGTCGCGTCCGATCGTGGGTGGAAAGCCCCACTCTGCTGAGCGGGGCGAACGCCCCGCAAAGCAGGAGGACGCGACTTAATGTCGCGTCCGATCGTGGGTGGAAAGCCCCACTCCGCTGAGAGCAAGCCGAAGGCGCCGCTCGAAGCGGGAGGGCCTGCCTGAACGGCAGGCCCGATCGTGGGAGGCCCCACTCTGCTGAGCGGGGCGAACGCCCCGCGAAGCAGGGAGGCTCCGCCTCCGCGAGCCGAGCGAGCGGGAGCACGCTGAGGGGCAGCGTGCCATAGGTGGAGGACGCGACGTGATGTCGCGTCCGATCGTGGGAGCAGGCGGCTGAATGTCGCCTGGGTGGGCGGGAAGCCGCACGCTGCAAAGAGGGATCTGGACCCCGCGAGGCACGGGGACGCCGAACCTCCGAAGCTTGGAGCAGGTGGATAGGGCAGGGAGCACTCGATGCGGAAGGCCTACTTCCCGCCGGGCTGGCCCACTCCGATGGAGAATTTCCGCCATTGGTAGGTGTCCTGCTGGGGCAGGACGAGGTCCTTCTTCCAGGTCTGCCGCAGGGGATCCGCCGTGGCGTCGCTCAGGCGCTTCTCCGTTTCCCTGATCCGCTGGTCCGCCTCGGAGCGGAGGCTGACTTCGTCCTTCCCGAAGGCCCTCTCCGTGTCCCGGGCCGGGTCCCTTCCCTCCAGGGCTTTCTGCATGAGGTCGCTGTGGCGGCGTTCGTGGGCCCGGGCGGCTGCCAGGTAGCCGGCCGCGTCCAGTCCCCGGTCCGTGTTGGCCTTGAAGAAGTTGTCCAGGCCGGGGAAGGAGGGCGGGCCCTCCGGAAGCAGGAACTTGTTCATGGAGGTCTGGCGGTGCACGAGGGCCTTCCAGTCCTTGAAGTACCAGAATCCGTTCCAGGGGCCCTTCGGGTCCTGCACTTGAGCGAGGGTGTAATGGCTGTCCTTTCCGGCCTTCTTCGGATCCGGGTGGAGGATGTGGACCGGCTCGGCGCTGTTCCTGGGAGGATCCAGGGCGCAGACGTTTTCTCCGCCGGACAGTACGGCGCTGAAGATCGGGTCGCCCTGCGCATCCTTCTCCCCGGTCGGGTCGCAGCGGGGGCGGATCGAGTCTGCCTGTTGCGACTCCACCGCCACGTGTTCGAAAGACGTCTTGAAGGCCTCCCTGGGCAGCACCGTGACCTGCACGGCCTTCCGGTGCTCCCTGGCACCGTCCGAGACCGTCAGGAGCACCTCCATCGAGTCCAGCAGGATCACGGTGCTTCGGGCGCCCTCCTTCCGGGCGGCCGGATCAGGAAGCTGCCCGGGATTGCCGAGGGGCCGGAAGGTCCAGAGGTGCTGCCGGACCTGCCCCTTGGAGGCGCTGCCGTCCAAAGTCAGCACCTCGCCGCGCTGCACGGTCCCGGCGACCTGGGGAATGGCCTGAAGTTCCTCGGGCGGCGCAAAGTTCCAGCTCACCGTGTACTTCACCACCCGGGTGCTGTCGGCCTCGGTGCTTTTCTGATGCCCCTTGTTGGCGCCCTCGGCGAGGCCCGCGATCCGGACGGCCACCACATCCCAGGTGGAGTTCTGGCCCCGCTCTTCCCAGGAGACCGTGCCTCCGGGCCGGTCGGGTGTGAGGTTTACGTAGAGGTGCACCCCTACCGCCCCCTGCGGATCGCTCCTCGCTTCGTGTCCCGTCTTGCGGAAGGGGGCGATCAGGCCCACTTCCCGGTCCACCCCCCCGCCGGGGGCGGAGCGGGCGGCCATGATGCGGCGGGCGTCGGCCTCGAGGTCGGCCCGGCCCGTCTGCGGGTGCTGGGCCAGAAGGTGGCGGGCGTGGTTCAGTGCCCCGGGGGGCTTGTCCATCATCATGGAAAGGGCGGCGTCCTGGAGGAGGTTGGCGCGTCCCTTCGAGAGGGTGGACCAGGGCGCGATGGGTGCGCTGCCTTTCCCCTCGGTGCGTTTCGATTCGCCGTCCACGGGGCAGAAGGAGCGGTTCAGGTAGCTCACCTGGCTGCTGCCGGGCTGCGCGTTGCGCCAAATGAGGCCGTTGTCGGACTCTGCCTCGACGAAGAAGTCCGCCATGAGGCGGCCCTCGTCCCGGCAACTCCTGCATTCCCCCTCCCCGGCCCCGCAGTCCCTGGTGTCGGTCCAGGTGGCCTGGAATGTGACGCGGACCGGGATCCTGGAGGATTTGGGAGGGACCTTCTGGGTCTGGGCGCCCAGGGTTGCCCACAGGGCCCCGAGGAGGCCCATGGTCCGTGTCCATGAAACAGGATTCCCCTTGCGCATGTTCCGGCTCCTGGCGGCCGCCCCTACTCCTTCACCAGTTCCACGCGCCGGTTCTTCGCCTTCCCCTCCTCCGTATCGTTGCTGGCGACCGGGGCGAGGGGGCCGACCCCGTATCCCTTCAGCCGGGAGGCGGCGACGCCATGCTGGCTGACCAGGACCTGCACCACCGCCTCGGCGCGGGCCTGGGAAAGTTTCATGTTCGATTCCACGGAGCCCGACATGTCGGTGTGCCCCACCACTTTCAACTTCAGTGCCGGGTCGGTCTTCAGGAGCTTGGCGATCTCCTCCAGGGCGGGTTTTGAATCGGGCTTCACCTCGGATTTGTTGGTCTCGAAATAGATGCCGTACACCGCCACATGGCCGGTGTTCTTGAGATCCCCGCCCATGGCCGCGGCGTCGGCGACGATGTATTGCGCCATCCCCTTCTTCTCCACGACCCGCAACCAGATCGTGCCGTTTCCCCGCTCGGCCTGCACCCAGGCCTCCTGGCCGTCCTTGAGGATCTTTCCGTTCACCCACCAGTCGGGCCGGATGTTCAGGATCTTCCCTCCGGCCTTCAGAATGGCCTGCTCGAAATTCCGCACGATGGCTACGGCCGATGGCTCGTTCTTCCGGTCCGCGATGCGGTAGGAAATGAAGGTGAACTTCCCTTCCATGGGCACCTTCTCCCGGGGGTTGAGCGTCCAGAACTCGAAACGCCCGAACTCCTCGGTCTTGCAGTCGACAATCACGTAGCCCGGCATGCGGGTGGGGAGCAGCGGATGGTCCTTGCAGCCGGCTTTGTCGGCCTGGCAGAAGGCCGGAAGGGCGATCAGAAGGGCCGTGGCGAGGGGAACGCGGAAGTTCATACGGGCTCCTTTGTGGGAAAGAGTATCCCCGAATCATCAAAGGAATGGACCTTTCCCGGCGCTACCTCAGCCAAGCCCACCAGGCCCAGAAGGCGGCGGGGATGGCGGCGCCGATTCCGGCCAGCCAGGCGCCCCGTCCCAGGATCCCCTTGGGACCCTTCAGGATCAGGATGCCGGTGAGGGCCAGGGCGAGAAGGCCCAGGGCGTAGAGATCCGCCAGGTAGGTCCAGAGGCCCTTCGGTGCGTTGAGGTGCAAGCGGTTCCAGGCCAACAGGACGGGTCGGGGCCGGAGGCCCTGGAAGACCACCTTGCCGGTGGGCAGGTCGGCCGAGTAGGTGCCTTCCTTGGTGAAGAGTTGGAGGGTGTCCTCATCGGGCTGGAACGCGGCGCGGGGCGGGACCTTCAGCTGCAGCCGGGCCGCCAGGTCCGCCGCCAGGGCCGACTCCTCCCGGCCCTTGTCCAAGGGGCCCACTTCATAGGTGCGTTCCCCGAGGCGGTAGTTGGGGTTCCAGTCCGCCACGTGGTTCACGGCGATGCCGGAGACCGCATACACGATCGTCAGGCCCGCCGCGAGGTAGCCGATGTCCCGGTGGATCGCGGCGTTCCAGCGCCGCCAGCGGCCCGCCATGGACCGGTTAGTTTTTCAGTTCGGCGCCCAGGCCGTCCAGGCGGACGACCTTCATGGGGCCCTTGATCTTCTTGGGGTCGAATTTGGGGTCCAGGGCCTTCGCCTCGATGGGGCACATTTCCTTCTGCTCGGCCACGCTGAAGGTGGTGACGGCCACGACGCCCTCGGCGACGGCCTCCCTCCCCACGGCGTCCGCGGGGAACACGATCACGCCGTCGTCCACCTTGAACTGGAGCTGCTGGAACTTCTTGTCGCCCTTCAGGTTCAGGTAACAGCCCCGCTCGGGGCAGACGTTGGTCACCACGCCCCGCACCTTGACTTTCTTCCCCTGGTACTTGTCGGGATGGGCCAGGATCTCGGAGATCTTGGTCTCTTCCTTGACGGTGAGGTTCTTCCCGTAGTTCTTCCATTCTCCCGCCCGGAGGGCGAGGGTGGCGGCGAGGACGAGGAGCAGGGCGCGAGGCAGCATGGGTTCACCTGTGGAATGGGAAGTGCTTCCCAAAAAATAGTATACGGGATCCCGAGGTGATCAATTTTCCTCATGGGGAATGGGTCTCCGCTCCCGTGCATTAGACTGGGCCCATGAAGCTCGCCACCTTCGTCCGCGACGGCCGGGAGCACATCGGCGCCGCCCTCCCCGACGGCCGCCTGGTGGACTTCCATGCCGCCGACCCCCGGCTGGCCGTGGACATGCTCGAGTTGATCCGGCGCCAGGACGAACTTCTTCCCCTGGTCAGGGAATGCTTGCGGAAGCCGGGCCAAGCGGCGGTCGGCCTGGACGCGGTATCTCTGAGGGCCCCCCTGCCGCGGCCCGCGGCCCTTCGGGACGGCTACGCCTTCCGCCAGCACGTGGCCACGGCGCGGAAGAACCGCGGGCTGCCCATGATCCCCGAGTTCGACCTCTTCCCCGTGGCCTACTTCAGCAATCACCAGGCGGTGGTGGGCCCCGGCACCCTGGAGTTTCTTGCGCACCACTTCCAGAAGCTGGACTACGAGCTGGAGGTGGCTGCGGTCCTGGGCCGGCCCCTGAAGAACTGCAGCCTCGCGGAGGCGGACGCGGCCATCTTCGGTTTCACGGTGATGAACGACTGGAGCGCGCGCTACCTCCAAATGGAGGAGATGAAACTGAGCCTGGGCCCCCTCAAAGGCAAGGACTTCGCCACGGGCCTGGGCCCCTGGCTGGTCACCAAGGATGAGCTGACCCTGGAGGCCTCGTCCCGGGGCGCGATCCTCCACGCCCGCATGACCGCCGAGGTGAACGGCCGCCGCCTCAGCGAGGGGAACGCGAACTGCATGAACTGGACCTTCGCCCAGATCCTCCAGCGCTGCGCCTATGGGGTTCAAATGCAGCCCGGGGAGGTCCTGGGCAGCGGCACCGTGGGGACCGGCTGCCTGCTGGAACTGAATGGATCCCGCGTCACCGACAACCTCTGGCTCCAGCCCGGGGACCGCGTGGTCCTGGAGGTCGACGGCCTGGGCCGCCTGGAGAACACCCTCCGGAAGCTGCCCGGGCCGGACCTGCCCCCCAGCCTGGTGGCGGAGGGACCGCGCCAGGGTGCAGGAGACCTCTGAAGGAGCTGGTCATGGGCCGGATCTGTTCCGCCTTCCTTCTCTGCGCATCCCTCGCCGCCGCCGAGCCGGCCCTCCTCGTCCGCGCCGGGCGCCTGCTGGACGTGCGCACGGGGGAACTGCGGGCGGACCAGGGAATCCTGGTGAGGGGGGACCGCATCGCATCCGTGGGCCCATGGGTGAAGGTGTCCGCCGAGGCCCCTCAAGGGGCCAGGCGGTTGGACCTGTCGGGGCGGACCGTGCTGCCCGGGCTCCTGGATGCCCACGTGCACCTCTTTCTCCAGGGAAACCTCACGGGGGCCCACTACGAGGCCCAGATCCTGAAGGAGAGCATCCCCTACCGGACGCTGCGCGCGGCGGCGGCGGCCCGGCGGGCCCTGGAGCAGGGTTTCACCGCAGTGCGGGACCTGGGCACGGAAGGCGCGGGCCATGCGGACACCGACCTGAAGAAGGCCATTGAAGCTGGCGTGGTCCCCGGGCCGCGCCTCCAGGTGGCCGACCTGGCCTTCAGCGCCACCGGCACTTATCCCCTCCAGAACTTCGCCTGGGAACTTTCTGTGCCTACCGGCGTGCAGGTGGTGGATGGCGCCGAGGAGATCCGCAGGGGCGTGCGGGAACAGGTTCGCCGGGGCGCGGACTGGATCAAGGTGTACGTGGACCGGGGCTACTGGGTCGCGGAGGACGGCCGCCTTCGTTCCAAGCTGAACTTCACCCTCGATGAACTGAAGGCCTTCGTGGCGGAGGCGAGGCGCCTGGGCAAGCCCACCAGCGCCCACGCCAGCGGCTGGGACGGCCTGGACGCGGCCCTCACCGCCGGCTTCGACACCCTGGAGCACGGCTACGGCCTGGACGAGGGGCTCATGGACCGGGCCATCCGGCAGGGCACCTGGTGGTGCCCCACCATGTACACCATCGTGTTCGTGAACGAGGGCCGGGGCGGGGCGTACCGCCGCATGCCCGAAATCCTCTTCAGGGCCTTCCGCCGGGCCGTGGAGAAGGGCGTCAGGATTGCCTGCGGCAGCGACGCGGGGGCCTTTCCCTGGAGCGAGCCCCTCTGGAAGGAGCTGGACCAGTATGCCAAGCACGGAATGACCCGGCTCCAGGCCCTCCAGAGCGCCACCCTCCGCGCGGCCGAATTGATGGGAATCGAGAAGGAGTCCGGCAGCCTGGAGCCCGGAAAGCGGGCCGACCTGGTGGCCGTGGATGGAAATCCGCTGGAGGACCTCTCCTCTTTGGGAAGCGTGGTCGCGGTGGTGAAGTCCGGCGCGGTGGTGAAGGGCGGGCCGACGAATTAAGGGCTGTGTCCCAAGGGCTCTCCGGGCCCTCTCCGGCTGAATTTCAGATGGGAAGGAGCGCTGGGGTCCCGAATCCCGGCGGGGCCTGACGGGCCCTCATGGCCTCGCCACCAGGGGCAGTTCGACGAAGCTCGCCTGCCCCGGGGCGTGGAAGATCCTGTGGACCGCCTTTCGGTAATCCTCGGGCCTCGCCCAGAAGATGCTCGGGACGAAGTTCTGGGGGTTCCGGTCGTAGAGGGGGAACCAGCTGGACTGCACCTGGACCATGATGCGGTGCCCCGGCAGGAAGACATGGTTGGCCGTGGGGAGGGCGAAGCGGTAGGTCAGGGCCTCGCCTGCGGGGATCGGCCGGGGCGTCTCCAGGCTTTCTCGGTAGCGGCCCCTGAAGATGTCCGCCGACACCATGAGCTGGTAGCCCCCCATGGCCGGCTGTTCGGCCACTTCGTCGGGGTAGACGTCGATGAGCTTCACCACCCAGTCGGCGTCCGTGCCCGTGGTGGAGGCCACCAGGTTGGCCACGGGCTCCCCGGCGACCTGCACCGGCTCCTTCAGCACCTCGCTGGTGAAGCTGAGCACGTCGGGCCTCCCGCTGGCCTCTCGTTGGTCCGTGACCAGCCAGGCGTCCCAGGTGGCGGCCGACTGCCGCACCGGACGGGGGAGGAAGGGAACCGGCTTGGCCGGGTCGGAGACGAACTCCTCGAAGGGGGCATCGCTCGCCTTCGGTGCCTGGAAGCCGACCCGGGACCCCGCCCCGAGGTACAGCGGCGCCGGTTGGATCCGCCCGCCCGCCGCGCCAGGCCAAGAGGGCAGCCGCCGCCAGGCGTTGGTTCCGGTCTCGAAGGCGAAGACCGGCGGGATGTCGGCGCGAGGAGCGCCCTCCTTCAGGTGCTGGTCCAGGAAGGGCCGGAGGATCTCCCGGCGGAAGGTGAGGGCGGTGTCGCTCCCGAACCTCAGGGGGCCCAGGCTGCTGCCATCGGCAATCTCCTGGCCGTGGTGCCAGGGCCCCATGACGAGGAAGACTTTTTCGTTGGAGGGGTCCTTGGGCTTGAGGGCCTTCCAGACCGCGATGGCGCCGTAGATGTCCTCCTGGTCCCAGAGGCTGTGGACGATGAGCACAGGCACCTGCAGGGGCCGGGCGGCCAGGATCCGATCCATGGCCTGCTCCCGCCAGAAGGCGTCGTAGGCGGGGTGCTCCAGGAGCTTCCGCCAGAAGCCGAGCTGCTCCATGCCGTGCCGGCGACCCAGTTCGCCGGCGGATCCCGCCGAGAGGTAGGCGTCGTAATCGTCGTAGTGGCCCGTGCGCCACTTCACCGAGGAGTCCCGGGTGGCCTGCTGGTCGTGGATGTAGGCCATGCCCTGCTGGCGGAAGGCGCCGAAGTGGAACCAGTCGTCTCCCCGCCAGCCGTCCACCATGGGGTTCATGGGCACGGAGACCTTGAGCGCGGGATGAGGGTCCACCAAGGCCATGAGAGGGGTGAAGCCGTCGTAGGAGATGCCCAGGATGCCGACCCGGCCGTTGCTCTCCGGAACGTTCTTCACGAGCCAGGCGATGGTGTCCCAGGTGTCGGTGGCATGGTCCACCGACGAGGGATTCAGGGGCCCGCGCAGCGGACGGTTCATGACATAGCCGCCCTCGGAGCCGTGCTTGCCCCGCACGTCCTGCACCACGCGGATGTAGCCTCCTTCCACGATCACGTCCACGGCATTGTCGTAGCCCTGGAGGGAAGGCCCCAGGTGCCGGCTGGGATTCCGGGAGGTCATGCCCTTCGCGTCGTAGGGAGTCCGGGTGAGGAGCATGGGCGCGCCCTTGGCCCCTTTCGGCACCAGGATCACCGTGAAGAGCTTCGTCCCGTCCCGCATGGGGACCATGACTTCCCGGCGTTCGTGGTCCCAGCCTTCGGTGGAGAGCTTGAAGGACGCGGGCGTCTCGCTGGGCAGGGGCTCGGCGGGGGGCCCCTGCTTCGCCCTTGGGACCTGGCCCGAGAGGGGTGGGGCTCCCAGGAGGGCGGCCAGGGTGAACGCAAGGAGGGCAGGGGCGGCCATGGCGGCTCCGGGAAGGAGCCTCCATTCTGCCTCATTCAAGGATTCCGGGATCCGCCGTCCCGGAGGAGGGGCGGTCCGCCGGAAACCTTGATGCCTGGCTGGAGCGGTCTTCCCTTGGACCGCCCCCC
This sequence comes from Acidobacteriota bacterium, assembly GCA_016213735.1. Lineage (GTDB taxonomy): Bacteria > Acidobacteriota > Holophagae > Holophagales > Holophagaceae > JACQZU01. The sequence continues at coordinate 61,753 of JACQZU010000024.1, forward strand.
GTCCTGGGTGAGCAAGGAGGCTCCGCACGGTGTGCAGGTGGGGAAGGGCTTCTCCGCGGGGCGGCGCGAGGGCCGAGGGGAACCGCATCCTTTCCCGGGGTCTCCCTCGTTCCGACAGGAATGCCTTTCCCCATCCTCGGGCATCAACCAGATGAGGCTTCTCTCCAATCCCGGCCACGGTCGATGCCATGCACCCATAGCATGACGAGGAGCCCCAGAGGCAGCATGGGAAGAACCGCCCGGATGCCCGGCGGCGGCGGGGCCATGCCCGCGGCGTCGGGCAGGTAGGTCCCGAGGCAGAAGGCCACGAAGAGCCAGAGCAAGGCCGTGCCCCACCAGCGGCGCCCCCGGGTTCCACGGAGGTACAGCACGAGGCCCAGGACGAAGAGGCCGCCTTCCAGAGCGAGGCTCGGGACCCGGTGGTTCCAGAGACCCAGGCCGAACTTCGGATTCCCCCACAGAAGGGGCAGGTCGGGGCGGTGGGTGACCCAATCCAGGAGCCAGTGGCTCAGCACCGCCAGGCCCAGCCAGAGGGCGCCGGCCCGATCCCGCCGCCAGGCGTACCACCCCAGGGAGAACAGCAGGGACCACCCCAGGGTTTCCGCGAGGCCGTGGGACAGGGGGTAGTGCTGGAGATCCAGGGCGTTCACCACGGTCGTTCCGGGCTTGACCTCGGCGCGCTCCACGCCCGCGAAGAGCAGCAGCAGCCAGAGGAAGTCGGCCCAGACGGCCGCCAGCCAGAGCAGGGCCAGGGGCACCCGGGGGGCCCGGGGCCTGAAGGCGAGGGCCACGGCGTAATGGCCGATGTACATCACTCCCCTCCGGGGGGCGCGGGTTCAGGGTCCACCGGCCGCGCTGCACTGTAAACCCGGCGCTGGGGAATGGGGCTCTCGATCCCCTCGATGCGGAAGCGCTGGAGGATGCGCTTGCGGTATTCCCGGGCCACGTCCCACTGCTTGCCGGGAGCAGTCTTGGTGAGCGTTCGGAGGGTGCAGCCATCCTTCCCGAACCCCTCCACGCCCTTCACCTCCGTCGGCTCCAGGACGAGCTCCGGAAGATCCTTGGCCAGCTTGCCGCCGATCTCGGCGAGCAGGGCCAGGACCTTCTCCAGGTCGGCATCGTAGCCGATCTCCACGTCCACCTGGGCCCGGGCGAAGTCCTTGCTGAGCACCACCAGACGCGTGATGGATCCGTTGGGAAGGTAGTGGGCCCGCCCCTCGGCGTCCCGGATCTGGGTCACGCGGAGGGTCATGCGCTCCACGGTGCCCACGTGCTTGTCGTCCACGCTGATGATGTCCCCCACCCCGAACTGGTTCTCCATGAGGAGGAAGAAGCCGCTGATGACGTCCTTCACCAGGGCCTGGGCGCCGAAGCCCAGGGCCACGCCCGCCACCGCGGAGCCCGCCAGGAGGGGCTGGATGTTCACCCCGAACTCCTGGAGGGTCATGAGCAGGAAGAAGACCACCACCAGCACCCGGGCGGCGTTGTTCAGCACCGTGGAAAGGGTCTCCGCCCGCCGCTCGGCGTCCGTGGTGACCTCGTCGTTGCCGTCGTCCACGGCCCTCCGCACGGCCTTTCCGATCAGTTTCACGGCGTAGAGCAGGAGCAGGCAGACCGCCACCACGATCGCCAGGCGCTCCAGCTTGATCCAGCCCTTGGCCCCCATCCAGGCCAGGAAGGCGTCCCATCGGGCATTCACGAGCATCGGCATGAAGGGATTCTAGCGGTGAACGACGCTCCCCCTTTCAAGGACGGCCGCGATGCCCCCTGGACCCGAATGGTTGGAATGAAAAGCGTCCTTCCTGGAACCCCTCCCAGGGGAACGGGAGGGATTCCTCCCCGGCCCGGAGCCGCTGGAGAAGGTCCCCGAGAAAGGACCTGGGGATTCCGTTCCGTTCGACCTCCCTCACGGGGGCGGCCCGCCTGGACCCGCCCTGCCTGCCTCGGCAGCCGTCGAAGGGGGCTTCGCCGCCGTCCTCCCCGGCCGATCCCGGGCATCATTCTGGAAGAAGTCCCGAACCGTCCACACCCCGGAGGACGACCGTGCCCCGACGCCGCGCAAGGATCCCGCTGGCCCTTTCCCTTTCGGGTACCATCCTCCTGGCCCAGACGGGCAGGAACCCGCTCGAATCCATCACCGCGGGGCTGGACCGCCTGTCGCCCAGCCTCCTGTCCCTCTACCAAGACCTTCACCGGCAGCCGGAACTGTCGGGAAAAGAGGTGAAGACCGCCGCCCGCATGGCAGGGGAGCTCCGGAAGGCGGGCTTCGAGGTGGCCACAGGCGTGGGTGGCACGGGGGTGGTGGGGGTGCTGCGGAACGGGGCCGGCCCGGTGCTTCTGCTCCGCACGGAGCTGGACGCCCTGCCGGTGGAGGAAAAGACCGGCCTGCCCTTCGCGAGCCAGGTTCCAGGGGTGATGCATGCCTGCGGACACGACCTGCACATGGCCTGCTGGCTCGGTGCCGCCACCGTGCTGGCGGGGATGAAGGACCGCTGGCGGGGCACGCTGCTCATGGTGGGCCAGCCCGCGGAGGAGATCGTGGAGGGGGCTCGGGCCATGATCTCCGACGGGCTCTTCACCCGTTTCCCCAAGCCCACCGCGGCCCTGGCCCTCCACGATCGCGCGGACCTGCCCGCGGGGCGGGTCAGCTGGGTGGCGGGCTACGCCATGGCCAACGTGGACTCGGTGGATGTGACGGTCTTCGGGCGAGGTTCCCACGGCGCACGGCCGGAGCTGAGCGTGGATCCAGTCCTCATCGCCGCCCGCACGGTGCTCGCCCTTCAGACCCTTGTCTCCCGGGAGAAGGACCCCCTGGAGCCCGCCGTGCTCACGGTGGGCTCCATCCACGGCGGCACCAAGCACAACATCATTCCCGACGAAGTGAAGCTGCAGATGACGGTGCGGTCCTACGCCCCGGCGGTGCGGAAGCTCCTGCTCTCGGGGATTGGGCGCATCGCCCGGGCGGAGGCCCTGGCGGCCGGGGCGCCGAAGGAACCGGCAGTCGTCTACAGCGAGGGCCAGGAGGCCACCTGGAACGATCCTGCCCTCACCCGCCGGCTCGCCGCGCGCCTCGCCCGGGAGCTGGGCCCGGAAAACGTGGTGGAGGGCCGGCCCGACATGGTGGCGGAGGACTTCGGCGAGTTCGGCAAGGCCGCCGGGATCCCCTCCGTGCTGCTCCGCTTCGGGGCCGCCGACCCGGCCCGGGTCCAGGCGGGAGGTCCCCTGCCCTCGCTCCACAGCGGGCACTTCGCGCCCCTGCCCGGGCCCGCGATCCGCACCGGGGCCACCGTGCTGGCCCTGGCGGCCCTGGAGATCCTCGACGGAACGGAGAACAAGAAATGAAGAGCCTGGTTCTGCTCATCGCGGCCCTCCCCCTCGGAGCCCGCCCGCCCCTCTCCCCGGAATTGAAGAAGGTCGTCACGGTGGAGGCCCCCCTGGTGGCCCTGGTGCATGCCCGGGTCATCGACGGGACCGGCGCCCCCGCTCGGGAGGATCAGACGATCCTGCTGCGGGACGGCCGCATCGAGGCCCTGGGGCCCGCGGGCCTGGCCGTGCCCAAGGAGGCCCAGGTCCTGGACCTGACCGGCCGCACTGTGCTGCCAGGCCTGGTGGGGATGCACAACCATCTCTTTTACACGCACTCGATCCACAGCGACGAGCGGGGGGCGGCCCTGCCGCCCGGGCGCCTCTTCGCGGAGATCGGCTTCAGCGCGCCGCGCCTCTACCTGGCCTGCGGGGTCACCACCATCCGCACCACGGGCAGCCTGGAGCCCTACGCCGACCTCAACATCAAGCGCCAGATCGACGCCGGCCGGATGCCGGGGCCCAAGGTCGAGCTCACCGCGCCCTACCTGGAGGGCCTGGAGCCCGCCGTGCCCCAGATGAATGTGCTCCGGGGGCCCGAGGACGCCAAGCGCTTCGTGGCTTTCTGGGCGGACGCGGGCTTCACCTCCTTCAAGGCCTACATGAACATCACCCGGGCGGACCTGGGGGCGGCCATCGCCGCGGCCCATGCCCGCGGGATCAAGGTCACGGGGCACCTCTGCTCCGTGGGGTGGCGGGAGGCCGCGGCCCTGGGCCTGGACAACTTCGAACACGGCCCGGTGTACTCGGATTCCGAGTTCGCGGCTGGCAAGCAGCCGGACGCCTGCCTCCAGGGGGCTCCCGTGCGGGACTTCTGGCTCAAGGCCGACATCGCGGGACCCGAGGTGCAGGGACTCATCCAGGACCTGGTGAAACGCGGAACGGCCGTCACCTCCACCCTTCCTGTCTTTGAACTGGGCGTTCCGGGTCGGCCCCCCCTCCAGCAGAAGGTCCTGGACGCCATGAGTGCCGAATCACGGGCCAGCTACCTGGCCGCCCGGGGGCGGGTGCGGGTCACCCCTGACCCTCCCGCGGAGCGCCTCCTGAAGAAGGAGATGGCCTTCGAGCTGGCCTTCGCACGGGCCGGGGGTCTGCTCCTGGCGGGCCCGGATCCCACGGGCATGGGCGGCGTGCTGCCGGGCTACGGGGACCACCGGGAGCTGGAGCTGCTGGTGGAGGCCGGCTTCACGCCCCTGGAGGCGATCCGGATCGCCACCCACAACGGCGCGGCCTACCTGGGCCGCCTGGACCGCATCGGCACCCTGGCCCCGGGGAAGGACGCCGACCTGCTCGTGGTGAAGGGGGACCCCAGCCGCCGCATCGAGGACATCGAGCAGGTGGAGCTTGTCTTCAAGGACGGCCTGGGATATGACCCGGCCAGGCTGCTCGAGTCCGTGCGGGGCCACGTGGGAATCCGATAGACCCCAACCGGGTCCCGAATGGGGTCCGCTTATCATCGTGGGGTCGCCATGGCCCCTGGAGAACCGCCCATGCTCCGATCCCTGGTCTTCACCTCCCTTCTGGCCCTCCCGGCCGCCGTGGCCGTGGAGCCGCCCGTCTCCGTCCCGGACCCGGCGGGGGCCTGGGAGGGCTACCTGCAGGCCGGGGGGAGAGACACCGCGGTCCAGCTGAAGGTCACCCGGGCCGCGACGGGGGACCTGGAGGCCCACTGGAAGAGCGAACGCTCCGAGCGATGGGAGAAGGCCAAGTCCCTGAAGGTGGAAGGGGGGGCCTGGACCCTGGAATTGCCCCAGGGCGGAACCCTGTCGGGCCGTTTCAGCCCCGACGGATCCCAACTGAGGGGCAGCATGGCCGGAAACCGGGGACCCCGAGGGCAGGGCCGCTTCGTGCTCCACCGGAAGGCCGCGGCCGCCCCCGCGGAGCCCTTTTCCTTCCAGGAACGCTACACGAAGCAGGAGCACCGCATTCCCATGCGGGACGGCACCCTGCTCTACACCGCGGTGTACACGCCGAAGAACCCCAAGGGACCGGGCCCCATCCTGCTGCAGCGCACGCCCTACTCCAGCGCGCCCTACGGACCCCAGGCCTACCCTCAGCTCATGGGGAACCTGGAGGCCTACGCCCGCTCCGGCTACATCCTGGCCTTCCAGGATGTGCGGGGCCGCTTCCAGAGCGCAGGGGTCTTCAAGCACGTGAGACCCATCCACCCGGCGCCCGGCCCCAAGGACACGGACGAGAGCACCGACACCTGGGACACCATCGATTGGCTGGTGAAGAACATCCCCGGCCACAACGGGCGGGTGGGCCAGACGGGACTCAGCTACCCGGGCTTCTACGCGGCCTCGAGCCTGGTCCGTTCCCACCCCGCCCTGAAGGCGGTCTCCCCACAGGCCCCGATCATGGACTGGTTCATCGGGGACGACGACCACCGCAACGGGGCGCTCTGCCTCGACATGTTCGAATTCTACGCGGGCTTCTTCGGCCCCGAGACCAACCACCCCGCCGAGCGCTTCGGCCAGGGCGTGGACTTCGGCACCCCGGACGGGTATCGCTGGTACCTGGAACTGGGCCCCGTGAAGAATCTCCTCGCCCGGGACGTTCGGCAACAGTCTCCCTTCATGAAGGAGGTGCTGGAGCACCCGAACTACGACGCCTTCTGGCAGGCGCGGAACCTGCGTCCCCACCTGAAGGACGTGAAGCCCGCGGTGCTCACCGTGGGGGGCTGGTATGACGGGGAGGACCTCTTCGGCGCCCTGGAGTGCTTCAAGAGCATCGGGCGCCAGAGCCCCGGCACCGACAACCGGCTCGTCATGGGACCCTGGTCCCATGGCCAGTGGCTGCGGGGCACCGGCGACACCCTGGGCCAGGCGGAGTTCGGCAGCGCCACATCGGAGTTCTTCCGTCAGAAGATCGAGAAGCCGTTCTTCGACCAGCACCTCCTGGGGACCGCGGACGCGGGCCTGCCCAAGGCGACCGTTTTCGAGGTGGGCGCGAACCGCTGGCGGCGCTTCGACGCCTGGCCTCCCCCCCAGGCCCGGGCCGTGTCCTTCTTCTTCCAGGAGAACGGGAAGCTCAGCCCGAGTGCTCCCGCCGCCTCCGACGGCCACGATGAATTCATCTCGGACCCCGCACGGCCCGTGCCCTACAAGGCCGACATCAGCACCTACCACAGCGCGAGCTACCTGGTGGAGGATCAGCGTTTCGCCGCCACCCGCCCGGACGTTCTGGTCTACGAAGGGGAACCCCTGGCGGAGGACCTCACCGTCGCCGGACCGGTGCTGGCGGACCTGGTGGTCTCCACCTCAGGCACCGATTCGGACTGGGTGGTGAAGCTCATCGATGTCCATCCGGGGGCGGAACAGGATCCCATCCCCAATCCCCGTGGATACCGGAACGGGCACTGGCAGGAACTGGTGCGCGCCGACGTGATGCGCGGGAAGTTCCGCAACAGCTTCGAGCGCCCCGAGCCCTTCGTCCCCGGCCAGCCCACCCGCGTCTCCTGGGCCCTCAACGACGTGCTGCACACCTTCCGGAAGGGCCACCGCATCATGGTGCAGGTGCAGTGCAGCTGGTTCCCCCTGGTGGACCGGAACCCCCAGACCTTCGTGGACATCAACCGGGCCGATCCCATGGACTTCGTGAAGGCCACCCAGCGGGTCTACCGGAACGCCGTCCAGGCGAGCCGGATCCAGGTGGGGGTGATTCCCGGAGAGTGAGGGGGGCCGGCATCTCACCCTGAGGCCGAGGGGGATGGACTCCGGAGGCAAGGCGCGGAGGGAGCCGGTTTCCTGGCCGCCCTAGAAGCGGGCGCCGACGGTCAGGACCAGGCTCGCCGCGTCCCGCAGCGTCGGACGACCCTGGGGCGGGGTGTCCAGGAGCCGGGTCCCTGCCACGGCGTTGTAGCGCCAGAACACGAACCTTCCCTCGATGAAGGCGGAGGCGTTGCTCTGGTATCCCATCCCCACCGAAAAGAAGGGAGTATCGGCCGCGGGCCAGGAGACCCGGCTGTCACGGATCTCCCGGTTGCCCTCGGTCACCTCCACCTGTTCCAGGTAGAGCCGGGATCGCTGCACGCCGCCGCCGCCGAGGAAGTAGGCCCCGGAGTCCCCGTCCCCCAGGTGGAGCACGAGGTCCATCCCCAGGGCGTAGCTGCGCAGCACCATCCGGTCCTCGGCGTAGGAGGCGTCCATCAGGGTCAGGAAGGCCTGGGACCAGAGGTTCCGGTCGTCCACCCGGTATCCCGTCCAGGAGGCACTGGCCCTCACGGCGAAGCGGTCCGAGAGGGGCTGGTGGAGGCCCAGGGTGACCCCGAAACCCAGCTGCCCATCCACGTCCGTGGCGAGCTTGGCCATGGGGAGGGCGCTGTGCACGGCGAGGATGCACCGGAGTTCGTCCGCCCCGGCCCGGAGAGGAAGCAGGGCTCCAGAGAGGACGGCTGCCAGAAGGACCGGACGAAGGTGCATGGTGCCTCCTCGTGCATGGAAGCACCCTCGGGGCCCTTTTTCGGTGACGGGGATCAAGGTGGAGTCCGTCCTACTTCCAGCTCGCCCAGTAGTCAGGATTCTCAACGGCTTCCGCGGCGGGAGTGGCGTGCAGGGGGTGGAGCGTGTCCACCATGACCGCCACTTCATCGGTGCGGTCCTTCTGGCGGCTGGCGGGAATGGCCTTGGGATGAGGGCCGTGATGGATTCCCTGGGGGTGCCAGGTCATCATGCCGGGCCCGATTCCGTCGCGGCTGAAGAAGTGCCCGTCGCTGTAGAACAGCACCTCGTCATAGTCGATGTTGCTGTGGAAGAAGGGCACCCGCATCGCCCCCGCCTCTTCCTCGAAAGGCCTGGGGAGGAAGGAACAGATGACGAAGTTCCGCCCCAGGAAGGTGCTGTGGGCCGAGGGCGGAAGGTGGTAACGGTGGCTCATCACCGGGCGGATGTCCTTCACATTGACGCGCCAGACGGTGAGGTCGCCCTTCCAGCCCACCGCGTCCAAAGGATGGAAGGGGTAGAAGACCCGAGTGATCTGCCCCTCCCGCTGAATGTGTACCGCCCACTCCCGGTCCGCGCCTTCGGAGTAGGCCTCCAGCTCGGGAGTGTCGATCACCGCGGGGTCGAAGAGGGCGTGAGCGCCCAGCTGGTTCCGGTCCGGGATCGTCACCTCACCGGCGCTCTCGATCAGCAGGTAGCCCTGGGGCGAAGTGTTGGGCAGGAACCGGTAGGTGGTGCCCCGGGGAATGACCAGGTAGTCGCCCCGGGCGTAGTCGAGCACGCCGAAGCTGCATTCGAGGCGCCCGCCCCCGGCGTGGATGAAGTACACATCGTCGCCGTCGGCGTTGCGGTAGAAGAAGTCCATGGTCCGGGGCGCGACCCAGTGGAGGGCCACGTCGTGGTTGTGGAGCAGGCCTACGGGGGCGAAGGCGGCCTCGGGCTTCGCCGGGAGGCGGTTCAGGTCGTAGCTTCGGGGGCGCAGGGGTCCTTCGATGCGGGTCCAGGCCGTGGGGGGATGGAGCCGGTAGAAATGGGTGGTCCGCCCGAAGAAGCCCTGCCGGGCGAATTCCTCCTCGAAGGTGCCCTCGGGCAGGTCCACGTGGGCCTGGCGGGTGACGCGCCCCTTCCGGAGCGGGAAGATCGGGGTCTCATTGGCGAGGCGCATGGTGGTTCCCCTCGGTGCAGGAGCCAGTCTAGCCAGCGGGATTGAGGAGTCCCCTCTCCACGTTCCCCCGGGAGGCCCGGTCGATATCCTGTTCGGAAGGAATGCTGTGCATCGACTCGCCCTTACATGGATCCTTGGTTTCCTGCTGGCGGCCCTTCCCCTGCCGGGCGGGGACGCGGCCCCCGGGCTCTCCCCCGGGGCCGAGGCCCTCGTGGCCCGGGCCTTCCGGGGCCTCGGCCCCGGGTCCGTGCTGGACTTCCACGCGCACCTGGTAGGGCTGGAGGCCGGCGGGGCCTTCGTCAACCCGCGCAAGCTGAGCCCCAGGCATCCCCTGGAATGGGCCACCACCCGCTTGTACCTCCGCGCCAGCGGGGTCCAGGGCCTCCGTGATTTCGACCGGGCCTACGTGGGGAAGCTCCTGGAACGGGCCGGTGCCTTCCCGGCGCCCCTGCGGATCCACCTCCTGGCCATGGACCGCGTGTACCGCCGGGACGGAAGCCCCGACGACGCGCACACCGAATTCTTCGTGCCCAACGAGGCGGTGGTGGACCTGGCGCGGCGGCACCCCGATCGCTTCGTCCCCGTCATTTCCGTGCACCCCTACCGGAAGGACGCCCTGGAGGAACTGGACCGCTGGGCCGCGGAAGGGGTGCGCTGCGTCAAATGGCTGCCCAACGCCCAGGGCATGGATCCCGCCGATCCTCTCTGCGACCCTTTCTATGCCCGGATGGCGGTTCACCGCATGGTGCTCCTCAGCCACGCGGGAGAGGAGCGGGCGGTGAAGGCCGGGGAGGCCCAGCGCCTGGGCAACCCTCTCCGCCTGCGGCGGGCCCTGGATGCAGGCGTCACCGTGGTCGTGGCGCACTGCGCCGGCCTGGGGGAAGGCGAGGACCTGGACCACCCGGGGCGCCGGGTGCCCAACTTCGAGCTCTTCCTGCGCCTGATGGGGGAGGAGAAGTACCGGGGCCGCCTGTTCGGGGACCTCTCGGCCCTCACCCAGGCCAACCGCATGCCCGGGCCCCTGCGGGCCATCCTCCGGGATCCCGGCCTCCAGGCCCGCCTGGTGAACGGAAGCGACTATCCCCTGCCGGGCATCCCCCTCCTGGTCTCTCCGCGCCAGTTCGCCCGCTTGGGAATGGTGGGGCCCGGAGAGGCCCGTGCCATCGTGGAACTCCTCCGGACCAATCCGCTTCTGGGGGATTTCGTGCTCAAACGGACGCTCCGGGATCCGCATTCTGGAAAAGGCCTGGATCCCGCGATTTTCACCCGGGACCCTTCCTTCCTCAGTGGTCCTCCGCCAGCTCCGTGAACTGGAGGCGCACGGGTCCTCCCGCGGGGACCTCCTCCACCCCCTCCGGGACCAGGGCCAGGGCGTTGGCCCGCATCATGGAGGAAAGAATGCCGGAGCCCTGGGGCCCCGTGAGGCGGGCACGCCAGCGGCTCCCTTCCTGCTCCGCCACGACCCGCAGCCAGTGGAGCTTGCCGTCAGGGCGGCCCTTGTGGAAACCGTCCGTGAGGAAGGCCTCCGCCTCGGGGCGGAAGAGGTGGCGGAATCCCATCATCTGCCGCAAGGCGGGCCTCACGTAGGCTTCCACCATCAGCAGGGCGGGCACGGGGTTGCCCGGGAGGCCCACGACGGGCTTCCCGCGCCAGGTCCAGAGGCCCAGGGGCTGGCCGGGCTTCTGGGCCACCTTCCAGAAGACCTGTTCGGCTCCGATGCGTTCCAGGACAGGCTTCACGAAGTCGCGGTCCCCCACGGACACGCCCCCCGTGGTGAGGACCAGGTCCGCCGCCTCCAGGGCCTCGCGGAGGGCGGCTTCCACCGCCCGGGGATCGTCCGCCACCCGCGGGAAGGGCAGGGGGACGGCGCCGAGGGCCCGCGCCTGGGCACAGAGAGCCGGCAGGTTGGCGTCGCGGATGCGGCCCGGCCCCGGGGTCTCGGTGAAGGGCACGAGCTCGTTGCCGGTGGTGAGCACCGCCACGCGCGCGGGCGCCCGCACCGGCAGCTCGGCGAGGCCCACCGAGGCCAGCACCCCGAGGTCCGCGGGACGGAGGGCCTGCCCCTTCGCCACCAGGCATGTGCCGGGGGCGACATCCTCTCCCGCGCGACGGATGTGGGCGCCGGGTGCGGGGACCCGGAGCAGCTCCACCCAGCCGGGGCCGGAGCGGGTCTCCTCGAGGGGCACCACCGCGTCCGCGCCCGCCGGGATGGGCGCCCCGGTCATGATCCGCAGGGCCTTTCCCGGAGGCAGTTCGGGCCAGACATCCCCCGCGGCCAGGTCCCCCGCCACCTCCAGGCGCCGGAGTCCAGTCCCGGCCTGCAGGGCGTAGCCGTCCATGGCGGAATTGTCGAAGGGGGGCACCCGCTCGCCTGAGAGGAGGTCCTCCGCCGCGGCCAGGCCCAGGGCCTCGCCGAGGGGCTCGCGCCGCACCGGCAGGGGGCCCGCGCAATCCAGAAGGGCCTTGAGGGCGTCCCCCACGGAAATCATCGTGCCTCCTTCACAGGGCCTCCAGGATGGCAGCGGCCAGATCGCTGAGGCTGGGGTCCCGTGCGCCCATCACCAGGATGAGGTCACCGTCCCGGGCCTCGGCGGCCAGTTCTTCGACCAGGCGTTCCCGGGAGGGGGCAAAGGCCGCCGGGGCCCCCCGGGCCTGGAGATCCGCGACGACTTCCGCCGAGCTGAGGTCCTTCGCCGCGGTGCCGCCGGCGTAGAAGACCTCCAGCATCCAGAGCCGGTCACGGGGGCCCAGTTCCGCGGCGAAGGCGTCCACCAGTTCGGCGCGCATGAAGCGCAGGGGGCCGAAGCCGTGGGGCTGGAACACCGCCAGAACGCGGGGCGAGCGCAGGCGGGCGGTCCGGAGCGAGGCGGTGATCTTGGCGGGGTTGTGGCCGAAGTCGTCCACCACCACCACGCCCTTCCGCTCGCCCAGCACCTGGAATCGGCGGGCCACGCCCTGGAAGGCGGCCAGGGGGGCCGCCAGTTCCCCCAGAGGCACCCCCAGGGCCACGCAGGCGGCCAGGGCCGCCACGGCGTTCTCAGCGTTGTGGAGGCCCGGCTGGGGCACCGTGAAGGGAATTCCCTCGACTTCGAAACTGGAAGATTCCGCACCGGTGCGGAGGTTCAAGGCCCGGAGGCCGGGTCCCTCGCCCAGGCCGAAGCGCAGGGCTCCCGGATGCAGCGCGGCCAGCGCGGGATCGTCCCCCACCAGCAAGCCCTCCCGCAGGCGGTCCGCGAATCTCCGGAAAAAATCCAGCACCACGGCGGGCTCCTTGTGGTCCCTCTGAAGGTTCAACAGGAGTCCCAGGCAGGCGTCATAGCGAACCAGGGACCCGTCGCTCTCGTCGGCCTCGACCACCAGGAATTCCGAAGCTCCCGCCCAGGCGTTGCCCCAGAGGCCCTCCGAGCGCAGGCGGATCAGGTCCCCCCCCGTGATCACGGAAGGGTCCCGCCCCGCGCCCCGTAGCAGCTCGAAGACCATGGCCGTCGTGGTGGACTTGCCGCTGGTTCCGCTCACCGCCACGGTGCGGGCGCCGGCCACGAAGTGGGCCAGCAGTTCGGACCGGTGGATCAGGGGCACGCCGCGGCGCTGGGCCTCCGCGAAGTCGGGGACCTCGGGCTCCACCGCGGTGGAGGTGACCAGGCCCGAGCAGTCCCCCGCCAGACCGCTGCCGTCCTGGGGGTGGAGGGCGATGCCCAGGGACTCCAGGCGCGCGCGGGCGGCGGGAAAGAGGCCCCGGTCGAAGCTGCGGTCGCTGCCGCTGGCCCGCCCCCCGCGCAGGGCCAGGAACTGGGCCAGGGCGCTCATGCCGCTGCCGCCCACGCCCGCGAAGTGAAGGCGGCCGAGGCCCAAGGCGGCTCCGCCCGGGGCGATGAGGACGGGGTCGCCTTCCCGGGCGATCTCGAAGAGTTGCAGGACCGCGGCGTTCCCCAGGCGCACGCAGCCGTGGGAGCAGGGCTCGCCGAGGCGCCCCTCCTGGTTGGTCCCGTGGAGGTAGATGAAGCGATCCAGGGAATCGCACCCGGGACCCCGGTTGACGCCCTCCTCCAGGCCCTCCAGCGTCAGGATGCGCGTGAGGATGAGGTCCTCGGCCGAGGCCTCGCCGCGCCACACCTGGCCGGTGGGAACGCGGCCGCGGAACACGGCGCCGTCGGGCGCTTCCGAGCCGATGCGGGCGTGGACCCGGTGCCAGCCCGGGGGGGTGCGGTAGGAGTCCTGGCCGCCGCCCAGGCCCTTCGCGGCCGTGGAGACGGGCGCCTCGAAGCGGAGAACCCCCTCCTCCAGCAGGCCCAGGCGCTGGCGGTCCACGTCCACCACCAGGAGCCGGGCGGGCAGGTCCGGGAAGGGCGTCCCGGCCCGGGCCAGGCCCGCCAGGCCCAGGGCCCGGAAGCGGGCGGCCCCGAGGGGATCAGCCATCCGTCAGCCGGCGCGGGAGAAAGGACCGATGCCGCCAGGTGCGGGGCATGTGGGATCCCACCGAGGCCACCACCGCCGCCGCCAGGTACCAGGGGTACCGGTCCGAGGCCAGGTGCATGCCCACCGCGAGGCAGCCCAGCTTGAGCAGGAGGGCGAGGCCGCTGCCCTCGAACATCACCGCAGCGCTGCGGTAGAGGTCCAGGGCCCAAAGACCCAGGCCGGAGAAGACCGTCAGGCAGATGGCCACCCGCAGGGCCCGGCGGTCGTGGACGTAAGGGGTGGCCCCGAGCATCACCGCCATGGCGGCGATGTGGACGCTGCGCAGGGCCACGTTGATCCAGCGGGCCCACAGGGCCTGGCGGGGAACCGCGGGGAAGAGGGTTCGGGCCAGGGGGCCGGACTGGAGCCTGAGGACCATTTCGCGCATGGATCCAGTGTCCCCCAGGGCCCCTGTGACGGGTGACGCTGGATGCCACGCGCCCGGAAAGTGCCGCCAGGCGAGAAGGCGGGAGTAGAATTCATTCACGATCTCTAGGTCGGGTGATCCATGCGCCTCCTCCAGCCCCTCCTCGGCGCCCTGTTCCTGGTTCTGGCCTGCGGGGGGGGCGGCGGGGGCCCGGCCCCGGGTCCCAACGGAACCGGGCCCTCGATCACGGCCCAGCCGGCGGACCAGAGCGCCTCCGTGGGCCAGGCCGCCACCTTCCGGGTGGGAGCCGCCGGTTCCGCGCCCCTGGCCTACCAGTGGCGGCGCAACGGCGCGAACCTGTCCAACGCGGTTGCGGAATCCTACACCACGCCCGCCCTGGTCCTTGCGGACGACGGCGCCCGCTTCTCCGTGGTGGTGAGCAATGCCTACGGCAGCGTGACCAGCGCCGAGGCCGCCGTGCATGTGACCCTGGCCCCCAGCGCCCCGCAGATCACGGCCCAGCCCACCGACCAGAGCGCCTCCGTGGGGGGCACAGCCACCTTCCGCGTCACGGCCACCGGCACGCCTCCCCTCGCCTACCAGTGGCGCCGGAACGGCGCGAACGTGGCCAACGCCGTCGCCGAGGCCTACACCACGCCCGCCCTGCTCCTGGCCGACGACGGCGCCCGCTTCTCCGTGGTGGTGAGCAACGCCCATGGCAGCGTGACCAGCCAGGAGGCGGTCCTCCACGTGGGGGCCCCGGGGGCCTGCCCCAGAATGCCCCTGGCCACGGGCTTCGCCGTGCTGCAGGCCCCCGCCCTGGCGGAGCCCGCACCCCGGGTCCAGTACACCGACCCCGCCTTCGGCGCGTGCGTCACCCGGGTCACGGACCGCCTCCATGACCTCTCGGGGGGAGACACCAGCGCCGGGCTGAAGAACGAGTACAGCCGGGTGCAGGCCTTCAACGCCGGCGAGAGCCGGCTCCTCATCCGGGGCATCGACGCCACCTGGTACCTCTACGACGCGGCCACCCTCCAGGTGATCCGCCGCCTGCCCTTCGACGGCTCCGTGGACCCCCGGTGGGACGGCAGCGACCCCAACCTTCTTTATTTCAGCGAGGGCACCCGCCTCATGCGCTGCGACGTTCGCCAGGGGGATCCGGTGGCGGTGCGGGACTTCGGGCCGGACTTCCCCGGGGCCGCCGCGGTGTGGACCCGCTGGGAGGGCAGCCCCAGCGCGAGCGGGCGCTGGTGGGGCTTCATGGCCCAGGACGCCGCGGGTCGGGTGCTGGCCTTCCTGGTCTACGACCTCCAGACCGACACCATCGCCGCCCGGCGCAACTTCTCCAGCTATCCCGACGTGGACAGCGTGACCATCAGTCCCAGCGGGAATTTCTTCCTCGTCCAGGCGGACTACTGCCCCACGGGCAAGGGCACGGACGCCCAGCCTTGCGGCCTCATGGTCTACGACAAGAACCTGCAGAACGGCCGGGGCCTCCTGCGGGTGGTGGGCCACTCGGACCTCGCCTACGACGCCCAGGGCCGGGAGGTGATGGTCTACCAGGACAACGACACCGACACGATCTCCATGGTGGACCTGGCCACGGGGGGCATCACGCCGCTGTGGCCCATCGATTTCAGCCACACCGCCATTGGTCTCCACTTCTCGGGGCGGGCCTTCAACCGCCCCGGATGGGCTCTGGTCTCCACCCACGACGACGACACGGCCTGCCACACCTGGATGGACGACTCCCTCTTCGCCGTGGAGCTCAAGGCGGACGGCCGCGTGTTGCGGATCGCCCACACCCGAAGCCTGGTGGACGGCCGCCAGGAGCACGACTACTGGGCCGAGCCCCAGGCCACGGTGAACCGGGATTTCACGAAAGCGCTGTTCACCACCAACTGGGGGCGCTCCGGCACGGGAGCGACCGAGTGCTTCCAGGTGGACCTGCCCGTGGACTGGGTGAACCGCCTGCCCGCATCGGGAGCGGTCCCGAGGAAGTGAGGCCCGATCCTCTCCCCGGAAAGATCCTCCGGGTCGCTGTCCGCGAGGCGGGGTTCCGCGCCACAATGGCCCATGGCCCGCCACCTGGTTCATTTCCGCCGGGGCCTGCCCGGCGACGATCCCATCTTCCTCCTCAACGCCGAGGCGCAGCGGCGCAAGGCCGCCGGGGAGGACATCCTGAACGCCACCGTGGGGGCCCTCCTGGACGACGGGGGGCGGCTGGTGGTGCTGGACGTGGTGATGGAACTTTGGCGGGAGCTCGGGGAGATGGAGGTCGCGCCCTACGCCCCCATTGCGGGGGACCCGGCCTTCCTCCGGGGCATCACCAACCTGCACTGGCCCCAGGTGGAGGGAGTCGCCGCGGGGGTGGCCACCCCTGGGGGCAGCGGCGCCCTGGCCTTGACGGTGCGCAACTTCCTCGAGCCCGGCATGGCCCTCCTCACGGCCAGGCCCTTCTGGGGGCCCTACCAGACCATCGCCGAGGAGGACGGCCTGCGCGTGGAAACCGCCCCCTGGCTCGGCTACGGCGAGGGGCCCGGCCTCGACCTCGACGCCTGGGAGGAAAAGGCCCGCGCCCTCATGAGCCAGCAGGACCGTCTCCTCGTCTGGCTCAATGATCCCTGCCACAACCCCACCGGCCGGAGCCTGCCCGGACCTGATCGCCGAAACCTCCTCGGCTTGCTGTCCAGGCTCGCGGACCGGGGCCCGGTGACGCTCCTGCTGGATTCGGCCTACCAGGACTACGCGTCGGACCCCGCGGCCGTCCACGAGGCCATGTCGGACTACGCGGCCTTGGGGGCGGAAGGGAAGGTCCAGGTGGGCGCCAGCCTCAGCCTCTCCAAGAGCCTCACCCTCTACGGCAGCCGGGGGGGGGCCCTGGTCTTTCCCTGGTGCAAGGATCCCGAGGTCCAGCCGGCCCTCACCATGAGCTGCCGGGGGCTCTTCTCGAACTGTCCCCGAGCGCCCCAGTCCCTCGTGGTGCGCCTCCTCCAGGACGGGCGGGCGCTGGAGCGCCTGGCCCTGGAGCACCGCCACTGGTCGGAAGTGCTCCGCGGGCGTGCCCAGGCCTTGGAGACGGCACTCCGGACGGAGGGTATGGCCGGCGAGGTCTGGGACGGAGGGTTCTTCACCACCCTCCGCCTGACGGAGCACCGGGAAGTGTTCGAGCGCCTGCGGACCCGGGGGGTCTTCGTGGTCCCCCTGCCCGAGGGCCTTCGGGTGGGCCTCTGCGGCCTCCGGGCGGCCGACGCCCCGCGGTTCGCCCGGGCCCTCCGGGAGGCCTGCGCCTGATTCCCGAAGCTTGGAAGGGGCCCCGATCGCTGGTATTCTGAGGGGCCCGCGGGCGCATAACTCAGCGGTAGAGTGCTATCTTCACACGGTAGAAGTCCCAGGTTCGAATCCTGGTGCGCCCACCAAAAAGGCCCTGATGTGGCATCAGGGCCTTTTTTGGTGATGTGAACACTTCCAGGAGAGGCCCAACCATGCCGTTCATCAATGCGACCCAGGTGCGCGTGGGGATGATCATCAATTTCGAGGGTGAGCTCTGCCGGGTCACCAGCGTCGAGCACCAGACCCCCGGAAACCTCCCGGCCCGCATCGTCACCAAGATGAAGCGCCTCAAGGACGGCATCAACCGGGAGAACCGCTTCGGCTCCAGCGACCGCATCGACAAGGCGAGCCTGGAACAGCACCAGATGGAATTCCTCTACGAGGACGGGGACCGGATCGTCCTGATGAACAACGAGAACTACGAGCAGATCGAGCTGCCGGTGGAATTCCTGGGGGACGATCACGTCTTCCTCCAGCCGAACATGGTCGTGGAGGTGGAATTCCACGACGGCAATCCGATCTCCATCTCCATGCCGGACAGCGTGGTCCTCGAAATCCTCGAAACCGACCCCGTGATGAAGAACGCCAACGCCACGGGTTCCTACAAGCCCGCCAAGCTGGAGAACGGCGTCACCGTGGGGGTGCCGCCCTACATGGAGAGCGGAGAGAAGATCCGGGTCAAGATCGAGGACCGGAGCTTCATGGAACGGGTGAAATGAGGACCCCGGTCCCCGGGATTTGCCGTGGCTGTTGACTTTCGGGGGGGCCCTGCCGAATGCTTGGCTCTGGGCAAGCAATGCTGAAAGACCCCCCCCCTTCCACCGGACGCGCCATGGGCCAGGCAGTCGTCAATCTTCGCCGGATCGAGTACCTGCGGGGCCTGCCCCAGGCGGAGGCGGAGGCCCTGGCGGAGGTCAGCGAACTCCGGCACTACGCCGACCGGGCGACGATCTTCAACCAGGGCGAGAAGCTGCACGGGATCTTCGTGGTGGTCCAGGGGGCCCTCAAGGTGTTCCGGACCGACGGACGGGGCCGGGTCCAGGTGCTCAAGATCCTCCACCCCGGGGAGTGCATCGGGGAGGTCCAGGTCTTCGATGGGGGCCCCGCGGCCTCCACCGCCGAGGCCCACGGGGACACCGAGTGCTGGCTCATTCCGGCCTCGGCCCTCCTTCGCATGGCCCACACCAACCCCATCGTGGGCGAGGCCCTGATCCAGCACTTCGCCGCCAAGATCCGCCACCTGGTGGACCTGGTGGAGACCCTCAGCCTCCACAGCGTCCCCGAGCGCGTGGCCCAGATGATCTGCGAGTACCACGCCCACAACCCCAGCCGCCACCTAGTGGAGTTCCAGGAGACCCAGGAGGACCTGGCCCAGTGCATCGGCGCGAGCCGGGAAGCCTTCAGCCGGGCCCTGCGACTCCTCACGGACCTCGGCCTCATTCAGAGCACCTTCCCCGTGGTTCGCATCCTGGACGTCGCCAAGCTCCAGCACTACGCGCGCGGATAGGAATTCACATCCCGCCGCCAACATGCCAAGGGCGCCGAGAAAAAGGGCGTTTGGCTTGGGGGTTCGTTTGGAAGGGGGGGAGCCACGGAGGTCCCCGAGCTCGCGGCCCGAGGGTGACGCTCCGGCAAAGCGCCAAGAGGCACCAGGGGGGATTCCCTTGGCGGCCTTGGCGTCTTGGAGGTGATTTCCTGTTGCTCTACGGCCCCATCAGCCGTTTGTGCATGGCCGCGGCGGCCCTGCGGCCCTGGCCCATGGCCAGGATCACGGTGGCGCCGCCGGTGATGGCGTCGCCGCCGGCGTAGACGCCGGGGATGGTGGTCTCGCCGGTCTCCTCGTCCACCACCATGACGCCCCCCTTGAGGGTCTTGAGTGCCCCCTTCTGGGTCTGGGCGATGAGGGGATTGACGTCGAAGCCCAGGGCGATCACCAGGGTTTCGCAGGGGATCAGGGAGCGCTGGTCGGTCATTCGGACGCCGCGCCGTCCGTCGGGGCCTGGCTCGGTGAGTTCCATGACGGCGCACTCCGCGGTCTGGAGCCAGCCCTTCTCGTCGGCGATGAGGCGCACAGGCGTGTTGAGGAAGTGGAACTGCACGCCCTCTTCCTCGGCGTGCTCCAGCTCCTCGATGCGGGCGGTGCTCTCCTTGCGCGTCCGGCGGTAGACGATGTGGACGTTCTCCGCCCCCATGCGCCGGGCGGCGCGGGCGGCATCCATGGCGGTGTTGCCGGCGCCGACGATGATGACGTTCTTGGTCACAGTCACCGGGGTGCCGTAGTTCGGGAAGAGGTCCGCCCGCATCAGGTTGATGCGCGTGAGGAATTCGTTGGCGGTGTAAACGCCCTTGGCCTCCTCGCCCGGAATCCCGAGCATCTTGGGCAGCCCTGCGCCGGTCCCGATGAAAACGGCGTCGTTCTCCTTCTGGAGCTCCTCGAGGGTGATGCTTCGGCCCACCAGGGTGTTCATGACGAACTTCACGCCCAGCTGCGCCAGCACGCCCACTTCCTGGTCCACGATGGAGTTGGGAAGCCGGAACTCCGGGATTCCGTAGAGCAGCACCCCGCCGGGCTTGTGCAGGGCATCGTAGACGGTGACCTCATGGCCCTTCTTGACCAGTTCCCCCGCCACGGTGATGCCCGCGGGGCCCGCGCCCACGACGGCCACCTTCTTGCCGGTGGGCGGATCCACGGGGGGCAGTTCGGAGGCTCCCAGCATGGAGTCCGCGGCGTAGCGCTCGAGGCGGCCGATGGAGACGGGCAGCTGCTTGATGCCCACCACGCACTTGATCTCGCACTGCTTCTCCTGGGGACAGACCCGGCCGCAGACCGAGCCCAGGCTGGAGGCCTCCTTGATGACCATGGCCGCGGCCTTGGGATCGCCGTCCACGATCTTCTGGAGGAAGCGCGGGATGTCGATCCCCACAGGGCAGCCGTCGATGCAGTGCGGCACCTTGCACTGGATGCAGCGGGCTGCCTCCAGGCGGGCCTGTTCCGGGCTGAAGCCCAGGTTCACCTCCTGGAAGTTGGTGATGCGGATGGCCGGCTCCTGGCAGGTCATCTCCTGGCGGGGGATCTTCATTTTCTGGCTGGGCTTGAGGGTGGCCCAGTCCAGGCTCCGCCAGTCCAGCTCGGTGGCGGGCTCCTTCAGGTCCGGCATCACGAAGGCGGGGCCCGCCGGGGCGCGGCCCACGTGGCAGGCATGGTCCGTGGCCTCGTTCTCCAGGGTCCGGTACCAGTCCTGGCGGTTCCGGAGCATCTGGAAGTCCACCTTGTGGCCGTCGAAATCCGGTCCGTCGAAGCAGGCGAACTTCACCTCGCCGCCCACGGCCACACGGCAGCCGCCGCACATGCCGGTGCCGTCCACCATGGTCGCGTTGAGGCTCACAAGGGTGAAGACCCCGTAGGGTTTCGTCATCTCCGCGCAGGCCTGCATCATCACCATTGGCCCCACGGCCACGACTTCGGCCACGGGCTCCCGGTCCAGGATCTCCTTGAGGGCGTGGGTCACGATGCCCTTGCGGCCCCAGGATCCGTCGTCGGTGGTGATGATGAGCTCGGAGGAGGCGGCGCCCAGCTCCTCCGCCAGCAACACCCTCTCCTTGCTCCGGCCCCCCAGGATGGTGATGACCCGGCGCCCTTCGGCGTGGAGTTCCTCCGCAGCGGGCAGGATGGCGGCGCTGCCGTAGCCGCCCGCCACCAGCACCACGGTGCCCTCCTCCACCAGTTCAGTGGGCCGCCCCATGGGGCCCGCCACCGCATAGAGCCGGTCACCGGCCTGGAGCTTGCCCATGGCCCGGGTGGTGGCGCCCACCTCCTGCATGACAAAGCGGATCCAGCCCACCTTGGGATCCCCGCCGGCCAGGGTCAAGGGGATGCGCTCGCTCTCGGGGAAGGGTGAAACCATGAAGAACTGGCCTGGCTTCCGGTTCCGGGCCACCATGGGCGCCTGGACGATGAAGGACCAGGTCTCCGGCGCCAGGAGCTTCTTTTCGAGGATCAAGTAGCCTTCGGAGGTCACCGCGTCCGGGGTGCAGAGGTAGCGCCCCTTCAGGAGGGGCAGCATCAGCTTCTCCTCGGACTCGATGTGGGGGATGACGATGCCCAGGAGCTGCCGGCCGATCGCCCGGACGGACTCCGGGTTGGCCACCTGGTCCCCGTCGATGGCGGTGAGCAACTGGAGGGTGAGGTCCCACATCTGGCGGTGGTCCTCGTAGAGCCTCGATTGGAGGGCCTCGGCACCGATCTCCTCCAGGAGGGGGAAGAGATCCCGCTCCTCCGCCTCGTTGTGGGGCCGAAGGACCTCGTAGATCCACCGGGCCCCGGCATCCACCTTTCTCCAGTCGCCGGCCTCCAGGGCCGCGCCCAGGGCCTCGAGTTCATCGACGGCGGCGGCGTGCTCTCCCCTCCAGCCGTCGAGGTCCACCTTTTCAGGGAGGGGGGTGAGGATCGGCAAGGGGCTCATGGGGGCTCCTGGGCTGCGGGCGGCGCTTACATAAGCGCCCGGATCCGAGGACCCGGGCGGCGCTTCATCTTTTTTATCAGGAAAGACCTGATGATTACCTGAAATCAGGGCCGGAGTGGTGCGGCCAGCTCAGGCGATCAGGGTTTCCAGCCCTGGAGGATGCGCATGTAGTTGGCCCGGGTGAAGGCCAGGGGGCTGGGGCATTTCCGGAGGCTCATGCTGCCGAGCATCTGCCGCAGGGAGGTGTACTCGTGCTCCTCCATCCAGTGGATCATCCCCTCCCGAAGGATGTTGAGGCGTTCAGGCCCGTGCTGGAGGAGTGTGGAAACCACCTGGACCGCGGAGGCCCCGGCCATCACCGATTTCAGGGCGTCCATGGCGGTGTGGACCCCCCCGGTGACCGCGAGGGGGACATTCACTTGGCCGTGCAGGATGGCCAGCCAGCGGAGCCTCAGGAGGAGTTCGCCGGAATCTGAAAGGCGAAGGCTGGGGAGCGCCTCCAGGTGCTCCAGGTCGATGTCGGGCTGGAAGAACCGGTTGAAGAGGACCAGGGCGTCCGCCCCCCCTGCCGCCAGGCCCGCGGCCAGGTGGGGCAGGGCCGTGTGCTGGGCCGAGAGCTTCACCGCCACGGGGATCTTCACGGAGGACTTGACGGTCTTGAGCATGTCCAGGGTCCGCTTCTCGACCTGCGCCCCCGTCTCCTCCACCGAGGTGGCCAGGTAGTAGACATTCAGTTCCAGGCCGTCGGCCCCCGCCTGCTCGATGAGCCTGGCGTAGTCCAGCCACCCGGAGGGTGTGACGCCGT
Organism: Acidobacteriota bacterium; assembly: GCA_016213735.1. Taxonomy (GTDB): domain Bacteria; phylum Acidobacteriota; class Holophagae; order Holophagales; family Holophagaceae; genus JACQZU01. The sequence continues at coordinate 84,146 of JACQZU010000024.1, forward strand.
TCAGGCTCGCGATGAGGGGAACCCCCACCGCCTCCTTGATCCTTCGGATCTGGTCCAGGTAGTTCTCGGGGCCGAGGCGGAACTCCGCGGGCTGCGGAAAGTAGCTGGTGGCCTCCGCGGAGTTGGCGGAATGCAGTTCCATGTCGAGGATCGTGCCCCACTGTTCCCGGGTGATCTGCTCCTCGAAGAGGCTGTGCATGACGATGGCCGCGACCCCGGCGTCCTCCAGGCGGCGGACCAGGTCAAGGTCGTCCACCATGGGGGAGGCCCCCGCGATCAGGGGGTGGGGAAGCTCGAAGCCGAGGTAGGTGGTCCGGAGGTCCATGGTCGTCCCCTACTGTTCCTTTCCGTTTTCCTGATCGGCGGCCCGGCCGCGGAGGGTGGGTGGCCGGCTCCCGTCCCAGTGTGCGCTCCCCTCCTCCACGTCCTCGGAGCGGCGGACCGGCATGGCCACCTTGGCGAGCTGCTCATAGACCGCGAAGCGGTTGGTGACCTCGCGCTGGGCGGAGGCGAGAAGGTGCTTGAAGGCCTCCGGGTCCTGCTGCTCGATCATCCGGAAGCGGGTCTCGTTGCGCACGTACTGCCCGAGGGGGATCTTGGGGTGGGAGCTGTCCATGACGAGGGGCAGCTCGCCCTCGACCACGCGGCGGGGGTCGTAGCGGAAGAGGGGCCAGTGCCCGCTGTCCACGGCCAGCCTGGACTGCTCGGCGCCCATGGAGAGGTCGAAGCCGTGGGCGATGCAGGGGCTGTAGGCCAGGATCAGGGAGGGCCCCGGGTAGGAGTCCGCCTCGAGGAAGGCCTTGACGGTCTGGTTGTCCTTGGCGCCCCAGGCGACCTTGGCGACGTACACGCCGCCGCCGGCCATGGCGATCATGCCGAGGTCCTTCTTCGCAGTGGTCTTGCCGGCCATGGCGAACTTCGCGCCCGCCCCGATGGGCGTGGCCTTGGAGGCCTGCCCGCCGGTGTTGGAGTAGACCTCGGTGTCGAGCACGAGGATGTTCACCTTGCGCCCGCTGGCCAGCACGTGATCCAGCCCGCCGTAGCCGATGTCGTAGGCCCAGCCGTCGCCTCCCACGATCCAGACGCTCTTCTTCACGAGGTAGTCCGCCAGGACGAGCAGGCGCCGTGATTCGGGGTCCTTGGCCCCCGCGAGCTTGGCCTTGAGGGCCGCCACCCGCTCCCGCTGGGCGCGGATGCCCGCCTCCGTGGCGTGGTCGCCCGTCAGGATGCCGGCCACCAGCTCGTCGCCCAGCTTGCCGCCGAGCCCGTGGAGCAGCTCCAGCGCCATCTCCTCCTGCTTGTCCACCGCGAGGCGCAGCCCAAAGCCGAACTCGGCGTTGTCCTCGAAGAGGCTGTTGCACCATGCGGGGCCGCGGCCGTCCTTGTCCACCGCGTAGGGGGTGGTGGGCAGGTTGCCGCCGTAGATGGAGGAGCAGCCCGTGGCGTTCGCGATGAGGGCGCGGTCGCCGAAGAGCTGGGTGAGCAGCTTGACGTAGGGGGTCTCCCCGCAGCCCGAACAGGCGCCGCTGAACTCGAACAGGGGCTCCAGGAACTGGGTGCCCTTCACGTCCATCTTCACGGTGGTGCGGTCCGGGTCGGGGATCCCGAGGAAGAACTCGAAGCCCCTGGCCTCGCGCTCGCGGATCGGCGCCTGGGGCACCATGTCGATCGCCTTGTGCCGTGGGTTGCTCTTGTCCTTCACGGGGCAGACCATCACGCACAGAGAGCAGCCGGTGCAGTCCTCGGGGGCCACCTGGATGGTGTACTTCTGCCCCTTGTACTCGGGTCCCTTGTAGTCCATGGACTGGAAGCCCTCGGGCGCGCCGGCCAGGGCGGCCGGCTCGTACACCTTGGCGCGGATGGCCGCGTGGGGGCATACGAACACGCACTTGTTGCACTGGATGCAAATCTTGTTGTCCCACTCGGGGATCTCGATGGCGATGTTGCGCTTCTCCCACTTCGTGGTGGCCATGGGCCAGGTGCCGTCCACGGGAAAGGCGCTCACGGGGAGCAGGTCGCCCTTGCCCGCCATCATCACCGCCGTCACCTTCTTCACGAAGTCCGGGGCCTTGTCGCTGACGATGGGCGGCATCACGCGGGTGGCGGTGACCGCGCCGGGGATCTTCACTTCGTAGAGGTGGGCAAGGGTCTCGTCCACCGCCTCGAAGTTCTTCTTCACGACGTGCTCGCCCTTCTTGCCGTATGTCTTCTCGATGGACTTCTTGATCTGGTAGATCGCCTCCTCGCGGGGCAGCACGCCGGAGATGGCGAAGAAGCAGGTCTGCATGATGGTGTTGATGCGCACCCCCATGCCCGTGTTCCGCCCCACCTCGTAGGCGTCGATCACGAAGAACTTCAGCTTCTTGGCGATGATCTGCTCCTGGAATTCCCTGGGCAGCGTGTCCCACACCTGGTCCGGCCCGTGGGGCGTGTTCAGCAGGAAGGTCGCGCCCTCCTTCGCCGGCTCGAGCATGGGGTACTTGTCCAGGAAGCTCGTGTTGTGGCAGGCGACGAAGTTGGCCTGGCGCACCAGGTAGGCGCTGCGGATCTGCCGCGGCCCGAAGCGGAGGTGGGAGATGGTGATGGCCCCGGACTTCTTGGAGTCGTAGACGAAGTACCCCTGGCCGAAGTTGTCGGTCTCCTCCGCGATGATCTTGATGGAGTTCTTGTTGGCTCCCACCGTGCCGTCCGCGCCCAGGCCGTAGAAGAGGCAGCGGGTGACGTCCTCCGCCTCGATGTCGAAGTCCGGGTCCCAGGGCAGGCTGCTGTGGTGCACGTCGTCCAGGATCCCCACCGTGAAGTGGCGCTTCGGCTCGGCCTTCGCCATCTCGTCGTAGACCGACTTGATCATGGCGGGAGTGAACTCCTTGCTGGAGAGGCCGTAGCGGCCGGCGACGATCTTCGGATCAAGGGCGGTGAGCTTCTCCTCCCGGGCCTGGCGCAGCGCGGCCACGACGTCGGTGTAGAGGGGGTCGCCCAGCGCGCCGGGCTCCTTGCAGCGGTCCAGCACCGCGAGGCACCGGGTGCTGGCCGGAAGGGCGTGCACGAAGTCCTTGATGGAGAAGGGGCGGTACAGCCTCAGCTTGAGGACGCCCAGCTTCTCGCCGCGGGCGTTGGCCCAGTCCACGTACTCGTGGGTGGTGTCGGCCCCGGAGCCCATGAGGACGATCACCCGCTCCGCGTCGGGGGCGCCGTGGTACTCGTACAGCCTGTACTGGCGGCCCGTCAGCCTGGCGAAGCGGTCCATCTCCTCCTGGACGATGGCGGGGCAGGCCGTGTAGTAGCCGTTCCCGGCCTCCCGGGCCTGGAAGAAGGTGTCGGGATTCTGGGCCGTGCCCCGCAGGACCGGATGGTCCGGCGTGAGGGCCCTCGCCCGGTGGGCCTCGATCAGCTCGTCTGGGAGCATGTGGAGCAGGTCCTCGTTGGCGAGCTCCTCGATCTTGGCGACCTCGTGAGAGGTGCGGAAGCCGTCGAAGAAGTGGAGGAAGGGCACCCGGGAGCGCAGCGTCGCAGCCTGGGAAATGAGGGCGAAGTCGTGGGCGCACTGCACGCTGTCCGAAGCCAGCATGGCGAAGCCGGTGGGCCGGACGCTCATCACGTCGCTGTGGTCGCCGAAGATGGACAGGGCGTGGGTGGCGATGGTCCTGGCGCTCACGTGCATGCAGAAGGCCGTGAACTCGCCGGCGATCTTGTACATGTTCGGGATCATCAGAAGCAGGCCCTGGCTGGCGGTGAAGGTGGTGGTCAACGCGCCGGCCTGGAGGGCCCCGTGCACCGCGCCGGCGGCGCCGCCCTCGCTCTGCATCTCCACCACCTGGGGCACGGTGCCCCAGATGTTCTTCTTCCCGAAGGCGCTCCATTCGTCGGAGAACTCGCCCATGTTGGAGGAGGGGGTGATGGGGTAGATGGCGATGACCTCGTTGGTGCGGTGGGCGACCGAGGCGGTGGCCTCATTGCCGTCCACCGTGATCATGCGTCGGGTGGTCATGCGTTCCTCCTCCAGTTGGATTCCGGGGCCCGTGTCCCATTCCTTCCCGGACGGATCTTGCCGCCTCCGGGGGTGCTTTCACCCGGGCCGAAGACCAGCATGGACCCAGTCTGGAAATGGTAAGGGATCCCGCCCCCCAGATGTGGCTGGCATCACAGCGGAATGGCCACTGAGGCCATCCATTCCTGCGGTTCCTGGTCAGGTATCGTTCAGGTTGCCGGCATCTGGACTCGGTCCAGGGATCGCCTTACCCGACTGTGGGGAATGGATTTCCGAGATTTCCGCCGCCCAGACTCCCGGTGTCAGTCTCATCTGCCGTGGAATTTCCTCCCGTTGGATTTCATACTGAATGGCAAAGAAAACCTTGTGGCCTTCGATCCCGGAGGCGCACCCCCTCAAAAGGAGAGTTCATGCGCAAGTACCTGCTTCTCGCCGTGGCCGCGCTCGTCGCCGCCGCGCCGGCCGCCGCCAAGATGACCACCGTCAAGGGCGCGAAGTGCACCGTCTGCCACGACGGCACCCCGAAGGACAAGAAGTTCAACGAGAAGGCCGCCAAGATGGTCGCCAAGTACAAGGAAGAGCAGTGCAAGGACTGCCACGGCTGGGCCGACGGCAAGCTGACCACCACCAAGAAAGAGAAATAGCTCCAAGTCCTCATCGAACAGAACGGGCCCCGAGGGGCCCGTTCCTGTTTGGAAGCCGGAAGAGTCCTGCCGGGATGGTCAGGATGGTGACGGGGCCTCGGGGGCGGGACCCTCGTTCACCGGCATGAAGGGAAAGGTGATCTGGGGAATGACCTCGTCGTCTCCCAGGAAGCCATCTTTCGGGTTTCGCCGAATTTCGAGAATCTGCGCCGAGGGACTCGGGGGGGCGCCGCACAAGCGCCGGTCATCCGTGATCACTGTCATCCTCCACCTCCCGGGTCCAATGGGGTCCCCCCGAGGATATGGGAAATTCCAATGAAGTCCCATGGTGTTTTTCGGAGCCCATTCGGCCCAGGACGGGCCTTCCCTAGAATTGTAAATTCTGGGACTTCCCGCGACGCTCCGGCTTGAACCCGCCTGCCCCCTGGCCTAGACTGTGGATTCCCCTTCCGGAGTAGCTCAGGGGTAGAGCGATCGGCTGTTAACCGATTGGTCGGGGGTTCAAATCCCTCCTCCGGAGCCAATGCCACGGGCCGCCGAAAGGCGGCCTTTTGGTTTTTCGGCTTCTCCCGCCCGGAGGAGGGATTTGGACCCCCGAATCGAGGATGGCGCGAAGGTAGGGCCAGCCGAACACGCACCGCGTGCGAGGCGGTCCCGCGCAGCGGGAGGCCCGTTCGCAGCCAGCCTCGCGGGTTTTGGCCGCCGGCCAAAACGGGGTTCAAATCCCTCCGCCTATCGCAGGCTCCACGGGAGCCTGCTCCCAATCGCTTGCGGCGAGGCCGCTGCGCTCTTGGAGGCGGAGCCTCCCATCCGGAGCCAATGCCACGGGCCGCCGAAAGGCGGCCTTTCGGTTTTTCGGCTTCTCCCGCCCGGAGGAGGGATTTGGACCCCCGAATCGAGGATGGCGCCCGGGTAGCCCAAGCGGAGAACGCACTGCGTTCGCAGCGGGCCGCCGGAGGCGGATGGGCGCGGGCAGCCAGCCTCGCGGGTTTTGGCCGCCGGCCAAAACGGGGTTCAAATTCCTCCGCCTATCGCAGGCTCCACGGGAGCCTGCTCCCAATCGCTTGCGGCGAGGCCGCTGCGCTCCTGGAGGCGGAGCCTCCCATCCGGAGCCAATGCCACGGGCCGCCGAAAGGCGGCCTTTTGGTTTTTCGGCATCTCCCGGCCGGAGGAGGGATTTGGACCCCCGAATCGAGGATGGCGCCCGGGTAGCCCAAGCGGAGAACGCACTGCGTTCGCAGCGGGCCGCCGGAGGCGGGCGGAGGCGGGCGGCCCGGTGGGGCTCGGGTACCATCAAGACCGCCGTCGTGCCGGGACGGAGGCGGACCACCCTGCCAAGGAGTACCACATGTTGCGGCTCTACCCTGCCTCGGGACACCCCAATGGCCTTGAAATGGATCCCTGGTTTTTTCTCCAGGGGGACAGACTCTTCCCCGATCTGGGCCACCCTACGGGAAAGAGTCCCCAGGCCTGGTTCAGGCTGCGTGAAGGCTTGGTGTATCCGGACGAGGGCCTTTCCCAGTGGCCCAGGGACATCGCGTGGTTCCGGCTCCAGGACAGTCGCCTCTATCCCGAACCCGGCCACCCGGACGGCCCCGCCACCGAACCCTGGTATGTCCTTCGCTAGTCCGCCCAGCTGGAAAGGTCGGTGCTGAAGGTCGACCGAGGCAGGTTGCCCCCCGAGGGGAAATGGCCCCTAGGCACCCAACAAACGCAGGGCGGATGAGAATCCTCCCGCCTACGAAGGGAGGACCTCCCTTCCAGGCCCTCGCCGCCCGTATCCCATGATCCGGGCGATCCCCTTCTGCTCATCCGGGCGGGCTACACTGATGCCCCCGCCCGTTCTGGCCCCTCGTTCGAAGGATCGTCCCCCCGCCTGCAGGCCTCCATGGACTGGAATCGTGACCAGCGAATCGTCCTGACCCTCGACGCGGGAGGCACCAACCTCGTCTTCGATGCCATTCAGGGCGGGCGGCCGATCCTTGCTCCCCTTGGGAGGTCGACCCCGGGGCACGACCTGGACGCCTGCCTGTCCTGCATCGTGGGGGGCTTCCAGACCCTGTGGGATCGGCTGCCGCAGGCTCCCTCCGCGATCAGTTTCGCCTTCCCCGGCCCTGCGGACTATCGGGCCGGCATCATCGAGGCGCAGAAAAACCTTCCCGCCTTCAGGGGGGGAGTGCCCCTGGGCCCTCTTCTCGAGGAACGTTTCGGCCTGCCGGTCTTCATCAACAACGACGGGGACCTCTTCGCCTTCGGAGAAGCCCTGGCGGGCCTTCTGCCCGAAGTGAACGGGGCCCTCGCCCAGGCCGGCAGCCCCCGGCGCCACCGTAACCTTTTCGGAATCACCCTCGGCACGGGTTTCGGCGGCGGACTCGTCGGGGACGGCCGGCTCTTCCTCGGAGACAACGGATCCGCATCGGAAATCTGGAGCCTGCGCAACGGGCTCGACCCCGCCCTTCCCGCGGAGGAGGGCGCCAGCATCCGGGCCCTCCGGCGGGGCTACGCCGACCTCACGGGCCTGTCCCCGGAGGCGGTTCCAGAACCCAGGATTCTCCACCAGATCGCTCGGGGAGAGGCGCCAGGGGACCCCAGGGCCGCGCGGGAAGCCTTCCGGAGGCTGGGAGAGGTGGCCGGCGACGCAGTGGCAAGCGCAACGGCCATCGTGGACGGACTCGTCGTCGTGGGGGGCGGGCTCGCGGGGGCGGCGGATCTCATCCTCCCGGCCCTGGTGGGGGCCATGAACGGGACCCTGCGCACCCGCGACGGGGACGAGATCCCCCGATTGGAGTCCCGGGCGTTCAACCTCGACGATCCCGAGGAGCGCCGGCTTTTCCTGGCCGGGGATCTCCGCGAGGTGCCGGTCCCAGGCTCCACCCGTCGGGTGACCTACGACCGCCTGAAGCGCATCGGGGTCGGTCGCTCCCGCCTGGGCACCAGCCGCGCCGTGGCCGTGGGGGCCTACGCCTTCGCCCTGGAAGCCCTGGACAGCCGCTGAAGTCTCGGCCGGGAAAGCGGATCCAACCGCCTGCAATTCAGGGCTTTTCCGTGCTTCCCTGGACGCCCGGGGTGGGCGATGCTGGGCGGATCTTCCTGGATGACCCGTGAAGGAATGCCCCGCGTGTGGTACCTGCGCCGATGATTCGGAAAACACCTGTCCTGTTCATGGCCTGAGCCTGTCTCCCACGCTCCCGGGTCCGCGCCTCCTGGACGGGAAGTACCGCCTCGAGGCCCGGCAGGGCCGGGGGGGCATGGGCGCCGTCTACCGGGCCCGGCACCTTGGCCTGGACCGCGCTTTCGCCCTGAAGCTGGTCCTCCCGGACCTCGCCTCGGATCCCTCCTTCCTGGCCTTCTTCCGTTCGGAGGCCCTCGCCCTGGGCCGGCTTCGGCACCCGGGTGTGGTGGGCGTGACGGATTTCGGCGTGGATCCCAGGGGTGCCGGAGTGCCCTACCTGGTGATGGAACTGCTCGAAGGACGCAGCCTGGCGGAACTCCTCCGGCGGGAGGGGCCCCTCTCCCCCGCACGGGCCCTGGGCATCCTCCGGCAGGTCGCCGAGGCTGTGGACCAGGCCCATGCATTGGGCGTGCTCCACAGGGACCTCAAGCCCTCCAATATTTTCCTGGCCGGCGAGGGCCCCGGGGAGACTGCCAAGGTCCTGGACTTCGGGCTGGCGCACCTCCTCGAAGGGCCGAGCCGGGATTGGAAGGCCCCTGGCCGCCGGCCTTCTCAAGAGCCCGGACCCGCCACGGGGGACCTCCGCACCGTGCCCATCCCTGTCGCCCTGGACCCGGCGCCCAACCTGTCGCCCCACCCGGCCACCGTCCGGATCCCTGTCCGCGCGGGGGAGAGCCCCGAGGGGTGGTCCTCGGTCCACGAACTGGTGGGGACCCCCGAGTACCTCGCCCCGGAGAGCATTGAAGGGCGGCGCCCAGGCCCCTCGGTGGACGTCTATGCCTTCGGGGTCCTGGCCTACGAGATGATTGTCGGCCGCGTCCCCTTCCAGGGCAGCCTGGAAGAGGTGCTCACCCAGCAGGCCCGCATGCCTCCGCCCGCGCCCAGCCGGTTCCAGCCCGGCATCCCCTCCGAGGTGGAGAACGCCCTGCTGGGATTCCTGGCCAAGGAACCCGCCACCCGGCCCCCCTCCCTGGGCGAGGCCCAGGCCATCCTGGAGCGCGCCTGCGCGGTCCACGGCATCCACGCCTGGCGCCGCCACGAGGTGCCCCGCCGACTCCGCTACGCCCTCCTGGCCGCGGCCGTGGCGACCGCTCTCGCCTGGGCCCTCCCCCGCGCCAACGTCGTCGCCGCCCTGGAGCATCGCCTCGAGGATCTTCGCACCAGCCTTGCACCGCCCCGGGCCGGGAATCCCCGGATCCTCCTGGTCGGGCTGCGGGAAGCTAGCCTGGACGACGGCTCCGCCAACTTCTTTGAAAAGGCGGACCGCCTGGTGGAGGGACTGGAGAGCCTCCTCGAGGCCGGCGCCGACAAGGTGGGCGTGGACCTGCTTCTGCCCCGCCGCTTCGCGGCTTCCGAGCGCCTCTCCCGCCTGGTGCTCACGCATCGGGAACGCCTGGTCCTGGGCCTCTTCGCGGGCCCGGGGGGCGAACCCAAGGGCTGGGAGTGCCTGAGCCCCCTGACCCGGGCGGCCCTCGGCTCCCAGGCGGGGCTGGAGCGGCTGTTCGGCCTGCTGAACCTGGAGCCGGACAGTGACGGGCGCATCCGCCGCTTCCAGGTCCGGGCCGCCTCCCCCGGAGGCCAGGAATTTCTGCCCCTGGCGGCCCGGCTGTCCGGCGCACCGAAGACCCTGGGCCTCCACCGCATCAACCTGGCCGTGGACCCGGCCACTTTCCAGCGCGTCCCCTGGGACGGGTTGCCCCAGCGCCTTGCGGCCGACCCGGGCCTCCTGCGCGGGCGCCTCGTGCTGGTGGGGGTGGACTCCCCGGCCCTGGAGGACATGCACGCCGTCCCGGGGATCCGTGGGCGCCCTTCCGAGCTCAGCGGCCTTTCGATTCACGCCCTGATCCTCCACACCCTGCATGAAGGGGGGAGCGGCAACGGGCCCCCCTGGGCCGGCCCGGCCCTTGCGGCCGCGCTTTCGGGTCTCTGCGCCTGGACGATGCTCCGGACCTTCCGGGCCTGGAAGGCCTGGCTCTGGGTGGGGATCCTCCTGGCCGGGAGCACGGGACTCCTGGTCCTGCTGGGCGCCGCGGGGCAGGTGCTTCCCATGGCGGGCCCCCTCCTGGCCACGCTCGTGATCTGCGCCGGAGCCCCCGTGGCCCGGCGCCTCCTTCCCCCCATTCCACCGCCCCTGCCCCCCCTGGAGGGACCCCATGCGTCCTGAGGCGCTCCTGACCCTGGTCCTCTGTTCCACCCTTGGGCACGCCTCGGGCACGCCCCTGGCGATCGTCTGCCAGGTGGAAGGGGAGCCGCTCCTCCGCCCCGCCCGGGGTAAGGCCGAGCCGCTCCGGTTGTTCCAGTGGATCCCGGCGGGCGCCAGGCTGCAGACCTCCGGCGCATCCCGCGCGGTGCTCGTCTACGCGGATGGGAGCCGCTTCGCCCTGGGGGGGGAGTCCCTGGCGGAACTGCGCCCGGAGGGCCTCCGCACCTTGAGGGGGAAGGTGGCGAAGCTCGATCCGGTTCCGATGATCCCCGCGATGGCGAAGGCGCCCCTGGGGGTTCCGGGCCGCCCGGGGGGCATGACAGTCCGTAACCTGGGGGGACCTCCCCCCTGGGTGAGGGCGAAGTTCCCCCCCGACGGCGGGGCCCTCCTGGCGTCTTCGGCGCACCTCTCCTTCATGCCCGTAGATCCGGGAGGTCAGTTCAGGATCCGGATCCTGGACGCCTCGGGAGCGGTGGTGCATGCCCAGGAGGGCCCGGCCAGGGAGATGGCGGTGCCTCCAAGGGCCCTGGAGGCCGGGGCACGCTACACCTGGGAGGTGGTCCAGTTGGACACGCATCCTCCGCGGACCCTCCGGGCCTCCTTCCGGACGGTTCCCGCGCGGGAGGCCGAGGTCCGTGAGCGCTTGCGCGCGGAACAGGCGCGCAACCCTTCCCCGGAAATCAGCAACCTGCTGGAAGCCATGGATCGGTGGCTCGGCTTGAAACCCTGAGCGCCCGAGGAAAGACGCCATGCCCTCCATGCCCCTGCGGCACCTCGTCCCGGCGCTCCTCCTGCTGGCGCCCGTGCCGGCCCCGGCGGCCGGAGGGGCGGGCGCCGCCTGGCGGGCCCTGAAGCAGGAGGTGGATGCCCTCAGCGCCCAGGCTCGCTACGACCAGGCCGCAGTGGCCGCGCGGAAGGCCCTGGCGCTCGCGGAACGCCAAGCGGGCCCCACCCACCTCGACACCGCCACCAGCGCGGAGGACCTCGCGCTCATCCTGGTGGGACAGGCCCGCTACGAGGAGGCGGAGGCCCTGCACCGCCGGGCCCTGGCCATCCGGGAACGCCACTTCGGCCCGGCCCATCCCGAAGTCGCCACGAGCCTCGGCAACCTGGGGGCCCTCGCCCGGGCCCGGGGGCGCCTCCAGGAGGCCCGCCCCCTCTACGAGCAGTCCCTGGCCCTCCTGGAGAAGGCCCGGGGGCCCAGGCACCCCGAGGTGGCCCTGGCCGCGAACAACCTGGGCCTGCTCCTCCTCGACCTCAACCAGGCCAAGGAGGCCGGGCCCCTGCTCCATCGGGCCCTGGAAATCTGGGAAGCAGCCAGGGGACCGGAGCATCCCGATGTGGCCACGGCCCTGACGAACCTGGCGAGCCTGGCCGGGGACCAGGGGCGGGAGCAGGAGGCCGAGTCCCTGGAGCGGCGGGCCCTGGCCATTCGGGAGAAGGCCTTCGGGCCCGAGCACATCGAGGTCGCCCGGAGCCTGCACAACCTGGCATGGAGTTTCGAGCGCCTGGGCCAGTCGGCCACCGCGGAGCCGCTCCACCGCCGGGCCCTGGCCATCCGGGAGAAGGTGCTGGGCCCGGAGCACCCCGAGGTGGCCGCGAGCCTGGACGGGCTGGCCAGGCTCCACCGGGGCCAGGGGCGCTACGACCTGGCGCGCCCGCTCTACGAACGCGCGCTGGCCATCGTGGAAAGGGCCAAGGGGCCCAGCCACCTCGAGACCGCCTCCCAACTGGGCCACCTCGCGGGCTGCCGCGAGGACCAGGGGGAATTCCGGGAAGCGGAAGCCCTCCGGAAGCGCAGCCTGGAGATCCTGGAAGGGGTCCACGGGCCGGAGCACCCCAAGGTCGCCCTGGCCGTCCACGACCTGGCCTACTGTCTTCGCAGCCTTGGGCGCCTCGGGGAGGCAGAGCCGCTGTTCAGGCGGGCCATGGCCCTCTGGGAGCAGGCCTACGGCCCCGACTACTCGGAACTGGGGGCGGCTGCGGGCAACCTGGCCCAGCTGTATTTCGACCAGGGGCGCTTCGACCTGGCGGGGCCCCTCTACCGCAGGGCCCTCGCGATCCAGGAGAAGGCCCTGGGACTGGAACACCCCGACCTCGGCTACGCCCTCAACAACCTGGCGGCCTACCTGGAGTCCCAGGGGGCCTTCGACGAGGCGGAGCCTCTCTACCTCCGGGCCCTCGCCATCGTGGAGCGACATTTCGGGAAGGAGCACCGGCACGCCGGCTCCCTCGCCAACAACCTCGGATTCCTCTACCACCGCCAGGGGCGCTACGAGCAGGCCGCCCAGCTCTTCCGAAGGTCCCTGGAGATCGCGGAGAAGAACCTCGGACCGGAGCACCCGGATGTGGCGGTCGGCCTCACCAACCTGGGCGGCCTGAACCGTCTGCTCCGCCGCTTCGACGAGGCCGAGGCCTGCCTCCGCCGCGCCCTGGCCATCAAGGAGAACCGCTTCGGCCCCGACAGCACCGAGGTCGCCCTGGCCCTGTCCAACCTGGGGAAGCTCCACGCCCAGGCCGGCCGCCCCGGCGAGGCCGAGGCCGTCTTCCAGCGGGCCCTGGGCCTCTGGGAGCAGGCCCTGGGGCCCGCCCACCCGAGCCTGGCCGCCACCCTCTTGAACCTGGCGGATCTCTGGGAGGGCCAGGGCCGGCGGGCCGAGGCCCTCCAGGTGACCCGCCGGGTCACGGCCCTCTACCGGGAGCGGATCCTGCGGGCGGGGACCGAGATCCTTCCGGCCCAGGAGTCCGCCCGCAACCGGGAGGGGTTTTTCAAGCACCTCGCCCTGCTGTCCGCGGCCGTCCCGGGGGAGGACCCCGCCCGGTTGGCGGACGAGTCCTTCCAGGTGGCCCAGCTGGAGCAGGCCACGGCCGCGGGGGCCGCGGTGGCGAAGATGGCCGCCCGCTTCGCCCGCCGGGAGGATGCCGCGGCGGCCCTGGTGCGGCGCCGGCAGGACGCCCAGGACCAGCGGGCGCGGCTGCAGAGCCGGCTCCTGCGGGCCTCCGGCCTGCCCCCGGGAGAGCGGGATCTCGCAGAGGAGGCCCGCCAGCGCGCGGAGATCCAGCGCCTGGGCCAGGAGCTCGCCGAGGCCGACCGGGAACTGGGAGCACGCTTCCCGGATGTCCAGGCCCTCGTCCAGGCCGAGCCCCAGTCCCTCGCCCAGGTCCAGACCCAATTGCACGCGGACGAGGCGATGCTCGCGTACAGCGTGGCCGAGGATCGCGCCTGGGTATGGGTGCTTCGAAAAAAGGGCTCGTCCTTCCTGCCCTTGACCATTCCAGGGGCCCGCCTCCGCGCCGGCGTCCGCGCCGTCCGGGCGGCGATGGAGCCGGCCTCCCCCCAGGCCCTTCCCCTCGACCTCCTCCACGAGCTGTACCGGGGCCTGCTGGCGCCGGTGGCGCCCCGGATCCGTGGCGTCCGCCACCTCCTCCTGGTCCCCGCAGGCCCCCTCCAGAGCCTGCCCTTCGGCATGCTGGTGGCCTCCAGGCCCTCCGCGACGGCCTCGGGAGCGGCCTACCGGCGCGTGGACTGGTTCATCAAGCACCACGCCCTGTCGGTGCTGCCCTCGGTGGGCTCCCTGCGGGCGCTCCGACGCTTCGCCCCTTCCGGGAAGGCCGCGGAGCCCTTCATCGGTTTCGGCGATCCCCGTTTGCGGCAGGACGCCCCCTCCCCACCGGGAGCCCGGGGCGGATTGCAGCTGGCCTCCCTCTTCCGGGGCCTGGCCCCGGACAGGGGGACCGCTCCGGGCCTGGACCTGGCCGATGGGGACGTCCTCCGACAGCAGCCCTCCCTTCCGGAGACCGCCGAGGAGATCCGGACCCTGGCCAGGATCAGCGGGGCGGGACCGGAATCGGTCTGGCTCGGAACGCAGGCCACGGAGGGAAACGTGAAGCGTCTGGACCTCTCCCGCTACAGGGTGATCGCCTTCGCCACCCATGGCGTCACGGCCGGCGAGGCGGGGGCCGGTCTGGAACCGGGGCTGATCCTCACCCCCCCCGCCCAGGCCACCCCGGAGGACGACGGCTACCTCAGCGCCGGGGAGATCGCGCAACTGAAGCTGGACGCGGACTGGGTGCTGCTCTCCGCCTGCAACACCGCCGCGGGGGACGGCAGCCCGGGGGCGGAGGGGCTCTCCGGCCTGGCCAGGGCCTTCTTCTACGCGGGCAGCCGGGCGCTCCTGGTCTCCCATTGGCCCGTGGCCTCCGAGGCCACGGTGCGGCTCACCACAGAGATGCTTCGCCGGTACCAGGCGGCCCCCTCCCAGGGCAAGGCCAGGGCCCATCAACAGGCCATGCTGGACTTGATGCGCACGCCGGGACACCCGGACTACGCCCACCCCTTTTTCTGGGCCCCCTTCGTCGTCGTCGGGGATGGCGGTGCCCCCTCCCCCCGGGCCACCCCTCCGATGCCTCCCCGGAGCCGGCCTGCCCCATAATGCCCCAGCGCTTCGATCGAGGTTCTCCATGCGTCCCCGGATCCCCTTCGCCTTCTGCCTCGCCTTCGCGGCCCTCCTGGGGGCCCAGGACCTCGCCAGCCTGAGCAACAGCACCGCCGGGAAGGGCCTCAAGGAGGCCCTCCAGCGCGGCGCGGAGTCCGCGGTGTCCAGGCTGTCGGCCCAGGACGGCTTCCTGGGGAACGAGCGCGTGAAAATTCCCCTCCCGCCGGCCCTGGCCAAGGCCGAGCGCCTGCTGCGGAACTTCGGCCAAGGGCATGCGGCAGACCAGCTGGTGGCCACCATGAACCGGGCAGCCGAGTCCGCGGTGGCGGAGGCCAGGCCGATCCTCGTGGATTCCATCCGCAGGATGACCCTGGCGGACGCCAAGTCCATCCTCACGGGCCCCGAAGACAGCGCCACCCAGTATTTCCGCCGCAGCGCCGGCGAGGCGATCGCCGTGAAGTTCAAGCCCAAGGTGGCCGCCGCCACGAGGAAGGTGAAGCTGGCGGAGGACTACGACCGATTCGCCGGGCCGGCGGCCCAGCTGGGACTCATCGAAAAGGCGGATGCCAACCTGGACGACTACGTGACCCGCAAGGCGGTGGACGGCCTCTTCGTGATGATCGCGGACCAGGAGAAGGCCATCCGGGCGGATCCCCTGGGCCAGTCGAGCCGGTTGCTGGCCACGGTGTTCGGGGCCCTCAAGTGACCCTCTCCCGGGAAGCCCGGAGCCCGGCAGGCCGCCCCGCATGGTGAGGGAGCTGGACGGCCACCAGGTCTTCGGCCTCTTCCGGGAGGGCGCCCGAAGCCTGGATGCCCGGCGCGCCGAACTGGACCGTATCAACGTCTTCCCGGTTCCGGACGGGGACACCGGATCCAACATGGCCCTCACCCTCCGCTTCGCGGTGGAGGCGGCCCAGGTGTCCGATTCCGCCGCCCTCACCCTGGGTTCCCTTGCGGAATCCGCTCTGGCAGGGGCCCGGGGCAACTCGGGAGTGATCCTGGCCCAGTTCATCGTGGGGCTGGCGGAATCCCTCGGGGAGGCGGCCCGGGTGGACATGGAGCGCTTCGCCCGGGCGGTGGCCCACGCCTACGCAAGCGCCCGCCACGCTGTCCGGGAGCCCCGGGACGGCACCATCCTCTCCGTGATCCGCGACTGGGCGGCGGCGCTCCATCGGGAACAGGCCCGCAGCAGCGGATTCCCGGCCCTCTTCCGGGCCGCCCACCCGGACCTGGAGCAGGCCCTCGCAGCCACCACGGGCCAACTGGAGGTCCTGAGGGCCGCGGGTGTGGTGGACGCCGGGGCCTCGGGGTTCGTGGCCTTCGTCGCCGGGGGAAGCGCCTATCTGGAATCCGGCGCGCCCCGCCTGCCGGAACAGGATGTGGCCCTCCCGGAGGCGCCCTTCCCCGAGGACGCCGGCTGGGACATGGGCGCGGATCCCCGCAAGGGGCCTCGTTACTGCAGCGAGTTCTTCCTGCTGCCCGCGAGCGGGAAACTCGACCTGGAGGCCCTGGGGCGCGACCTGGATGGCCAGGGAGACAGCCTGATCGTGGCAGGTGGTGCGCGGGGTGCCCGAGTTCACATCCACACGGACGACCCCGCGGGCGCCATGAACCGCGTCGCGGCCCTGGGGCGGGTGCGGGACCAGAAGGTGGACGACATGCACCGCCAGTTCGAGGACGCGCGCCTCGATCACGGTCGGGTGGCCCTGCTGACCGACTCCTGCTGCGATCTCCCCCAGGAACTCCTGGACCGGCACCGCATCCATGTCGTCCCCCTGACCCTCCGTTTCGGCGAGGTCGAGTACCTGGACCGCCTGACCCTGGACCCCGCGACCCTCTACGACAGGCTGGACGCGGCCCCTGTCTTCCCCGCCTCCTCACAGCCCGCGCCGGCGGTTTTCGAGCGGGCCTACCAGAGACTCCTGGCCCACCACGACCGGGTGCTCGCCCTCCACGTTGCGAGCAGGCTTTCCGGCACCTTCGAGGCCAGCCGCAGGGCAGCGGCCCGCATCGACCCTGCACGGATCACTGTCCTGGACACCAAGCACCTCTCTGGCTCCCTGGGTCTCCTCGTGCTGCAGGCGGCCAGGCTCCTGGAGTCAGGCCTGGATCCCGACACCCTGGTCGCGCAGTTCCCGGCCCTCCGGGATGGAGCCAGCATCCTGGTTTCTGTCCGGACCCTGGAATCCATGGTCCGGGGTGGCCGGGTGAGCCCTCTGGGCGGCAGGCTGGCCCGCCTCCTCAACCTGAAGCCCATCGTCTCGGTGGACGAGACCGGGGCCTCCAAGCTGTATGGCGCCGCCTTCAGCGTGGAGCAGAACCTCCGGAAGATCGTCCGGATGGTGGCCGAGCGCCACACCCGCGCTCCCATTCGGAGCTGGGCCGTGGTGCATGGGGCCAACCCGGCCGGGGCCCGGGACCTGGCCTCCCGGGTGGAGCGTGTCCTGGGCTTTCCCCCGGAGCACCTGAGCGGCATCTCGGCGGTTGTCGGAATGAATGCTGGCCGAGGCGCCGTGGCCGTGGTCAGCCTGTCCTTCTAGGCGGCCAGGGCACCAGGAGGCTGGTCCGCGTCCGGTAGTCCCGGAGGTCTGCGTCCCCGCGGGCCCGAAGTTCCGCAGCCTGTTCGAGGGGGGGGATGCCTGTCCCGAAACGGATCAGCAGGGTCAGGAAGCATGGCCCCAGGACCACCAGATGCCACCCCCCTGCCAGGGACGGGAGCGCGAAGATCCAGAGTCCCCACCAGAGGAGGATCTCCCCGAAGTAGTTGGGGTGCCGGGACCACGCCCAGAGCCCCCGGGTGAGAGGGCCCTGTCCCCCTCGCCGCTTCCAGGCGGCCTTCTGGGCGTCGGCCACCGCCTCCAGCAGGAGGCCCGCCAGCCAGAGGGCCGCCCCGGCCGCGTGCAGGGGCGAGGGTGGCGGCGTGGGCGCGGACAGGACCCGGAGGACCGGGAGCAGGATCACAGGGACGGCGAGGGCCTGGAACAGCCAGAAGGCGCCGAATTTCAGCGGACGCTCCCGGATGCCGTCAAAGCGCCGGTCCACCTTCATCCGGAGGATCCGGGCGAAGAGGTAGGACCCCAGCCGGAGGGCCCAGAGAACCACCATGCAGGCGGCCGCCAGGCGCAGCGGGTCCCCCGCGCCTCCCGCCCAGGCCTGCAGGGCCACCACAAGGGCGAAGCTCAGGCTGTAGGAAAGGTCCGTGACGGCGTCGCTCCGCCGCGAGGAAGCCAGGGCGAAGAAGGCCCCGTTGACCGCCAGGCTCACGGCGAAAGCGGCCAGGAGGGGCCTCATGGGGGTCCTGCCCCCGGGCCAGCGAAGGAAGCCCTGGAGAGGCCGCTCACCCCTTCTGCAGTTCCAGAAGGATCTGCCGGGCGCAGGCCTTGAGGGTCTCGATGACGCCCGTCCCCCTGTTGGCCACGGCCTCGATCATGGGTTCGTTCCGGAAGCGAAGGAGCCGTTCCATCTCGTCCGCCGGGGCCGCGCTCGGCATGTCGCGCTTGTTCAGTTGGAGGACGTAGGGGATGGAGCGGATGTCGAAGCCGTTTTCCTTGAGGTTCGTGGCCAGGTTCGCGATGGATTCGATGTTGGCCTCCATCCTGGGGCGCTGGCTGTCCGCGACGAAGATGACCCCGTCGCAGCCCCGGAGGATCAGCTTCCGGCTGGCGTCGTAGAAGACCTGGCCCGGAACGGTGTAAAGGTGGAAGCGGACCTTGAATCCCTTCACCGTGCCCATGTCGAGGGGGAGGAAATCGAAGAACAGGGTCCGGTCGGTCTCGGTGGCCAGGCTGACGAGTTTGCCTTTCTTCTCCGGATTCGCCTGCTCGTAGATCCACTGGATGTTGGTGGTCTTCCCGCACAAACCGGGGCCATAGTAGACGATCTTGCAGTTGATCTCGCGGGACGCGTAGTTGATGAAGGTCATGGCGGGTCCCGTCAGTCGCCGAAGAGTTTGTCGATGTCCTCGTCGGTGATCTCCGAGAAGGGACTCTCGAAGCGGGCCGAGCCGCCGCTCTCGCTCTGGGCCCGGATCTCCACCTTGTCGAAGATCTCCTGGAGTTCCCGGCTGGCCTTCTTCACCCGCAGGCGCACCAGGGCAAGGCTCGAGTTCTGGTCGAAGATCACCACCAGGATTCCCCGCTTCCCCACGATGGAGATGTGCAGGTTGTCCTTCTCGCCCTCATGAAAGAGCAGGCTGAATTCCTTCTCACCGATGAGCTTGGCCAGTCCGTCCGTGGCAGCTACGTTGCCGGCGGTGAGGGAGGCGAGGCTGGTGGCGTCGATGCTTCGCACGTCCCCCGCAGCGGCGATCTGCTGGCCGTTCTTGTCCACGAGAAAGACCACCTTCGCCTGGGCATCGCGCTGGAGGCGGCCGATGATGTCCTGGAGCGCCTTGTACTCCTCCTCGTACATGACGAGATCCAACTTGGCCACGCTGCCCTCCAGGGGATCCGGGGATGGACTTCGAGGATACCGCACTTGCCGAAGGCAAGCCTTCCCGGCCCGGGGCCCGCAAGCCCCTGAAAAACCAGCGGGCCCCGGACGGGGCCCGCTGTGCAGAAAGGGGCTTGAGTTACTTCTTCTCGGCGGGAGCGGCCTCGGCCTTCGCAGCCTTCGCCTTGCCCTTGGCCTTCGCCTTGGCCTTGGCCTTGGGCTTCTCGGGAGCGGCAGCAGCCTTCTCGGCGGCCTTGGGCTCGGCCTTGGCTTCGGCCTTCGGGGCGGCCTTGGCCTTGGGCTCGGCCTTCTTCTCTTCCAGGCTCAGCGCCTTCTTCTCGGCGGGAGCGGCCTCGGCCTTCGCAGCCTTCGCCTTGGCCTTCGCCTTGGCCTTGGCCTTGGGCTTCTCGGGGGTGGCGGCGGCCTTCTCGGCGGCCTTGGGCTCAGCCTTGGCTTCGGCCTTCGGGGCAGCCTTGGCCTTGGGCTCGGCCTTCTTCTCTTCCAGGCTCAGAGCCTTCTTCTCGGCGGGAGCGGCCTCGGCCTTGGCGGCCTTCGCCTTGGCCTTGGCCTTGGCCTTCGCCTTGGGCTTCTCGGTGGCGGCGGCCTTGGGGGCGGCCTCGACCTTGGCGGCGGCAGCCTTGGGCTCGACCTTCTTCGCGTCCTCGGCGAAGGCGGGGGAGATCAGGGCCGCAGCGACCAGCATGAGGGCAAGCTTCTTCATTGGGACTCTCCATGGGTTTCCGGCACGGCCGGATCCGACGGTTTGAGCACGAATCAGGCCAATTCTTAAGCGGTTTGTTTTTTTGAGTTAATCATCCCGTCGGCCTGCGGAAGTTGTGGGAATTTGCCACAAGTTGCAATTTCCTACAGTCTCGTCAATCTTCCGCGCCGTCCCCCAGGCCCAGGTCCTTCAATTTCCGGTAGAGGGTGGTCCGGTCCTTTCCGAGGATTTCCGCGATCCGGCTTTTCCGGGATTCATGACGGAGAAGCACCTGGATGTACCTGCGCTCAAGTTCCTCCAGGGAGGGCAGCCGATCCCACCCCTCGATCAATTCGAGGAGAGGCGTGGGGGCGTGGGGGATGGGAGATTCACGGCGGACCTCCTCTCGGACCTTCGCCGGCAGATCATCCGGGGTGATTTCCCGTCCCCGGCTGAGCTGGGTCAGGTGTTCGATGACGTTGGCCATCTCCCGGACGTTGCCCGGCCAGGAGTAGGCCTCAAGGTGCCTCCGGGCGTCGGCCCGGAGGGTGTAGGTGACGCCGTCCTTCTCCGAGTACAGAGCGAGGTAGTGGTCCACCAGCAGCGGGATGTCGGAAATCACGCGCCCGGTCTTCTCCTCGAGGGACTTGCGCTCCCGGAGGGCGGGGACCCGGATTTCCACCACGGAGAGACGGTAGTAGAGGTCCTCACGGAACTTTCCCTCCTTCACCATGGCCGCGAGCTCGCGATTGGAGGCAGCGATCACCCGGACGTCCACCTTCACGGTCTTGTTGCCTCCGACCTTCCGGACTTCCTGTTCCTGCAGGACCCGCAGGAGGCGCACCTGGAAGCTGGGGCTCGTCTCCCCGATCTCGTCCAGGAAGATCGTTCCACCGCTGGCCTCTTCGAACAGGCCCTTCTTGTCGTTGATGGCCCCCGTGAAGCTTCCCCTCACGTGGCCGAAGAGCTCCGATTCCAGAAGGGTCTCGGTGAGGGCCCCGCAGTTGACCGCCACGAAGGGGCGCTCCTTTCGATCGCTGCTCTCGTGAATGGAGCGGGCCACCAGTTCCTTGCCGGTGCCGCTCTCCCCGGAGATGAGCACCGTCGCCTTGGAATTCTGGAGGGACGCGATGGTCCGGTAGACCTCCATCATCTTGGGGCTGGACCCGATCATCACGCTGCGCTGGCGGCGGGCGGCGGCGCTGGGGGCCGAGGCGCCCCCCTTGGCCTCCCGGCGGACCAGGGCGCGCTTGACCAGGGCTTTCAGCTCCTCGTTGTTCCAGGGTTTGGAGAGAAAGTCGAAGGCGCCCTCCCGGACGGCCTCCAGGGCCTTTTCCAGGGTGCCGAAGCCCGTCAGCAGGATGGTCTCTACCCCCAGGGGCTTGGCGGCCTTGAGCAGGTCCAGCCCGTCCAGTCTGGCCTCGAGGTTGATGTCGGAGAGCATCAGCTCGAAGCCCCCGGACTTCAGGTGATGGAGGGCTTCCTCCGGCTTGGTGGCCTTCACGACCTGGAGGCCCAGGCCCCCCTCTTCCGAGCCCAGCAGAAGCTCGAGAAGGTCGCAGGTCTCCTTGCTGTCGTCCACCACCAGAATGCGCGCCATGGATCCTCCGGGAATTCCGATGCAGGGCCGGGGCGGACCTTGGCAGGAGCCGGCCCGGCGAGTACCCTCCAGGGTATTCCTTGCGGAGAATCCCATGAAAGTGCCCATTCGCCTGGCGTCCGCCCTCCTGCTCTGCGCTGCGGCCCTCCTCGCAGGGGACCTGACGATCGTCTCGAAGAACAGCGGCAAGTTCAACGAAGGCACCAGCACCCAGTACTACAGCGCCTCGTTCCAGCGCCACAACCACGAGGGGACCAAGACGGACCAGCTCACGGATTTCAAGGCCGGGGTGATGTACACGATCAAGCACAAGGACAGGAAGATCGAGAAGATGAGCTTCGATGACCTGGCCGCCGCGGCGGAAGGCATGGAAGCCCAGATGGCCAAGATGAAGGAGCAGATGGCCAACATGCCGGAATTCCTGAGGAAGACCATGGGGATGGACGCGGACAGCGTTTCCGTGGAGGAGGTCGAGAAGGACACCGTCGCGGGACGGAAGTGCCGTGTCTACAAGGTCGTGGTCGGAAAACTGCAGATGGAGCTGGCCAATGATCCCACCCTGACCCTCCCGATTTCTCCGGAGGCCTGGGCTCGGTTCGGGAAGCTCCGGGGCATGGCCATGGGCGGCGGAATGGGCGGCTACAAAAAACTGTACGAGGAGATGAGCAAGCTCAAGGGAGTCACGCTACGTTCCCGGAGCACCTTCCCCATCGTCGGGGAGATGGTGACGGAGGCTGTGGAGGTCAAGGAGGGCCCCATTCCCGCCGCGGTCTTCGCCCTGCCCGAGGGTTACAAGGTGGAGGACGTGGGCAAGAAGCTGGTGGAGCAGTCCCGCAAGGCCCGCTGAGTCAAGCCCCATGCCCGAACCCCCGTCCAGCTTCGACAGCGACCTCGAGCGCCTCGAGGCCCTGGTGCAGCGCCTGGAGGCCGGGACCCTCGGCCTGGAGGAGGCTCTGGCCACCTTCGAGGAGGGCGTGGGCCTTGGGCAGCGGCTCCAGGCCCAGTTGGGAGACGCGCAGCGGAGGGTGGAGGTGCTCAAGCAGGGCCTGGGGGGCGAGTACCGTGCGGAACCCCTCGAGGGCGAGGGGCCGTGACCCAGGACCCCTCGTCCGCCAGCGTCCAGGCGGATCTGGAACGCCTGCTTCCCCTGCTCCAGCCGCGCCTCCTGGCGCTATTCGAGGGTGGTGAGGCCCCCCGCCTCGGGGAAGCCATGCGTTACAGCCTGGAAGCCGGGGGAAAGCGCGTGCGGCCCGTGCTCTGCATTCTGGCCTCGGAAAGCGTCGGGGGGCATGCGGAGGATGCGCTGCCCTGTGCCTTGGCCCTGGAACTTGTCCATACCTACTCCCTCATCCACGACGACCTTCCCGCCATGGACGACGACGACCTGCGCCGGGGAAGGCCGACCAGCCACAAGGTCTTCGGAGAGGGATGCGCCATCCTGGCAGGAGACGGCCTGCTCACGGAGGCCTTCCGCGTCCTCGCGAGGGAAGGAAGGTTGACGGACCCTCGCCGGGTCGAGACGGCGGCCCTGCTCGCAGAAGCCGCGGGCTGGCGAGGAATGGCGGGGGGGCAGGCCCTGGACCTGGAATCCGAGGGCGGGGAATTCGGCCTGGATCATCTCCAACTCATCCACCGGCTCAAGACGGGCGCGCTCATCCGCGCCGCCCTGGAGATGGGCGGGGTGGCCGGAGGGGCCTCGGAGACCCACCGGAAGGCCCTCCGGGACGCCGGGGCCGCCCTGGGATTGGCCTTCCAGATCCAGGACGACATCCTGGACGCCACCTCCACCGCCGAGCAGATGGGCAAGCGGGTTGGCAAGGACGAGGGGAGGGGTAAAATCACCTACCCCGCGCTCCTGGGTCTTGCTGGAGCGAGGTCGGCCCTCCGGTCGGCCACGGAGAATGCCTTATGCCTGCTTCAGCCCCTCCCCAATCCGGGCCCCCTTTCGGGGTGGGCGCGGTTCTTGGCGGAGCGCATCGCGTAGAGGCGTCCCGCTATCCTCTCCTCGACTCGGTGGCCGCCCCGGAACAGATCCGTCATTTCAGCCTGCCCCAGCTGGAGGAGCTGGCCCACGAGGTCCGGGAGTTCATCATCGATTCCGTCAGCGAGACCGGGGGGCACTTCGCCTCCAACCTCGGCACGGTGGAGCTCACGGTCGCCCTCTTCAACCAGTTCGACTTCCGCCGCGACCGGATCGTCTGGGATGTGGGGCACCAGGCCTACTCCCACAAGATCCTCACCGGACGCAAGGGGCGCTTCGGCACCCTGCGGCAGCACCACGGGCTCAGCGGATTCCTGAAGCGGGAGGAGAGCCCGGTCTACGACCATTTCGGTGCGGGCCACGCCAGCACCAGCATCTCGGCCATCCTCGGCATGGCCAAGGCCCGGGACCTCCAGGGCGAGGACCACACCTGCGTGGCGGTGATCGGAGACGGGTCCATGACCGCGGGGATGGCCTTCGAGGCCCTCAACCAGGCTGGCTACCTCAAGACCAGGAAGTTCCTGGTGATCCTCAACGACAACGACATGAGCATCAACCCCAACGTGGGCTCGCTCCAGGGCTACCTGAACCAGCTCATCTCCGGGCAGTACTACCACCGTTGGCGGGACCGCATCGAGCATGCCATCAAGGCCTTCCCCATCGCCGGCCTCGCCCGCCGCATGGCCAAGGTGGCGAAGTGGACCGAGGAGAGCATGAAGCGCCTGATGGTGCCGGGCCTGCTTTTCGAGGACCTTGGCTTGGCCTACATGGGGCCCGTGAATGGCCACGACGTGGGGGCCACCCTCAAGGCGCTCCGGGAGGCGAAGCAGCTGCTGGCCGAAGGCCCCGTGCTCCTCCACGTGCAGACCAAGAAGGGGTACGGCTACGAACCGGCCGCCAACGACCCGCTCAAATGGCACGGGGTGACCGCCTTCGATGCCGAGGCCGGCGAGATCAGGAAGGCCGCCCCCGCTCCCCCGGCCTACACCAAGGTGTTCGCCGACGCCCTCATCGAGCTGGCGGGACGGGACGAGAAGATCGTCGCCATCACCGCCGCCATGCTCGACGGCACTGGGCTCAACCACTTCCAGAAGGCCTTCCCCGAACGGTGCTTCGACGTGGGGATCGCCGAGCAGCACGCGGTCACCTTCGCCGCGGGCCTGGCCGCGCAGGGCATGCGGCCGGTCTGCGCCATCTACAGCACCTTCCTCCAGCGGGGCTTCGACCAGGTCCTCCACGACGTCTGCCTGCAGGACCTTCCCGTGACTTTCGCGCTTGACCGCGCCGGCATTGTCGGAGCGGATGGGCCCACCCACCACGGGCTCTACGATCTCGCCTACCTTCGGTGCATGCCCAACATGATCCTGATGGCGCCCAAGGACGAGAACGAGCTCCGCCAGATGCTGGTCACCGCCCTCTACAGCGACCGGCCTGCCGCGCTCCGCTACCCCCGAGGAAACGCCCTGGGTCAGCCCCGCGAGGGCAGCCTCGTGGCCCTTCCCATCGGCAAGGGGGAGCTCCTTCGGGAAGGGCACGACCTCCTCTTCGTCGCCCTGGGCACCATGGTCGGACCCGCCCAGGCCCTGGCCGACCGGTTGGCGGAGGACGGTTGCACCTGCGCGGTCATCAATGCCCGCTTCGTGAAACCCCTGGACGAGACCCTGATCCTGGAATGGTCCAGGAGGGTGCGGGGGGTGGTGACCCTCGAAGAGGGCTGCGCTCCCGGGGGCTTTTCCGCTGCAGTGCTGGAAGCCTTGGCGGACGGGGGGCGGAGCATGCCCGTCCTCCGCCTGGCCGTTCCGGACCATGTCGTCCAGCACGGGGACCCTCGACGACTCCTCGAGGAGGAGGGGCTCGGACCGAAGGAAGCGGAGACGAGGGTGCGGAGTTTCCTCAGCCGTCTATGAGCCCCCGGGGCTTGCACGCGTGCCCCCGGGTCCATAGGCTTTACAATTCCCCGATCCCAGAGGTTCTCGCATGCGTGCCTTTCCATCCCTTCGGGTCGCCGCTTGTATGGCCCTGGCTTTCACCGCGAGTCTCGGCCAGGAATGGGACCCCGCCAAAGAGGCCCGGGGGTGGGCCCGGTTCGACCGCGACGGGTCCTGCGTCTTCTTCCATTCCGCAGGGCGGAGGCTGGTGACCTGGAGCAGGGACCTGCCCCTCCCGCCGGTGGACCTGTCACGCCTTGACGGCGCCCCGGAGTTCTGGACCCTCGACAGCCTGGGTAACGCCTGGGTGGTCTCCGGGAACCTGCTCCAATACGTCGAGAAAAATGGTCGCCTGGGCCCTCGGGTCCGACTCCCCGGGTCCGTATCGGACCTCACCTGGGACGTGCGGGGCTTTGTTCTCTCTTACCGGGCCCCCGAGCCCTACGTGGAGAAACGGGAATACAAAGGGGGCGGTCTCCTCTGGTCCTGGGGCACCCGGCCTGAGGGCCGCGACGGAGGCCCGGCGCTCCACCGGATTGAGCTGGCAGACAACGGCGACGTGCTGGTCACGCGGGGGTCCTCGATGACGGTGGACATCGTCGATGGCGCCAAGGGTCGCCCTTCGCTCCAGACGGCCTTCTCCTGGAAGGGAGCGGTGGCTCCGGATTTGAACCTCACCGGGGACCGGGCTCCCCTTGCCTCGTGGCTGGGGAAGAATGTGATCTTCAGCGCCGTTCCGGGGCGCCAGGCTCCCCACGCGGGGATGAACGGGATGCTCCTCGCGCGGCTCGACCTGGGAAGCCGCAGCCTGCAGTTCCTCCCGACGGGGCTCGGGGAGGACTTCAGCTTCGTGGGGATCTTCGAGGACCAGGCCGTCTTCCTCTCCCCCCAGGGAGGACTGGCCTTCGCCGCCATCCAGTAGGGAGAAAGTTCAGCGGGACCGGCCGAGGAGGCGCTCCCGGTCGATCGCAGGAATGGTGCGCCATTCCCCGTCCTGGGGGAGGGTGAGCGCGGGGCGGCCAAGGATGTGCTGGAACAGCAGATTCCTCAAGCTTCCCTGGGTCACGACCTCGGGCCGCCCGGTGAAGCCGATCGCGTCCATGTAGCCCCCTCCGCCCGCAAGCCGGTAGGTGGTAAGGGCGAGGGTGAAGGACTGCTCCGGCGTCACGGGCCGCCCCTGGTGCCTGAGCTGGGTGACGCGCTGTCCCCGGGGCCGACTCAGGTCCAGCGCGTAGGTGCATCCCCCCACGGTGTCCACGTCGTAGAAGGCCACCTCTGGATCAAGAAACTCGGGCTCATGGCTGAATCCGTAGGAGGCCGCAGCGTGTTCCAGGTAGGCCCTGAGCTGGGCTCCCGTGATCTTGATTCTGGCCAGGCGGTTCTCGTAGGGCATCAGGGCCCAGAACTGGCGGATGGAGGCGGGGCCCTTGGGAACGAAGTACCAGGGAGGCGGCACGCTGGCGGCCGAGAGCTGGGCGCCCACGGCCTCCCGCTGCACCTGGTGCTGGAGCTGCATCACCGGCCCGTCCTCGATGCGGCACCAGCGGCCGTCAAGGTCGTCGGCCAGGGTGGTGGCGAAGGTGTCCAGGTACTTGTCCGTGGCCTGCCGAAGGCGGGCGGTGGCATCCAGGATCGCGGGGTCCGGGACCGTGGCAGGATCCGGGCGGAGAAGGCCCGCCTTGACCGCCAGGACCTTCCAGCGTCCATCCTTCCGGGCCAGGCTGAACTCTGCTTGGGCCAGGGCACGGCCGAAGCACTGGGCTTCAAGAATGGGCACGCCCCGGTGGACGCTCTCCACCGCGCGGTGCGTGTGGCCGGCCAGGAGCAGGTCGATCCCCGGGACCTGGTCCACCAGGCGGAGGCCCACATTGGCATCCCCGGGTTTTCCCGGCAGCCCCCCGAGGCCGCTGTGGATGGCCACCACCACCAGGTCCGCCCGCTCCTGCTCGCGAAGCCTGGGCACCCAGGTCCGGGCGGATTCCACGGGATCCAGGAAGCGCAGACCATCGATGGATTCGGGTTCGGCCATTCGCGGAACCGCGGGAGTGGTGAGGCCGAGAATCGCGACGCGGACCCCGGCCCTCTCCACCAGGGTGAAGGCGGGGAAGGCCCCTTTCCCGTCCTTGGCATGGACGGTATTGGCGCTGAGGAAGGGGAAGCCCGCTTCCTTCTCGGCGGATCTGAGGGCCGTCAGACCCCAGTCGAATTCGTGGTTTCCAAGGGTCATGGCCGCGTAGCCCAGGAGCTTCATGGCCGCCAGGGAGGGTTCCGGGAGTTCAGGGTGGAGGCGGGTGCGCACGTAGTTCAGGGGCTCGCCCTGGAGGGCGTCCCCGCAGTCCACGAGCACGGTGTTCGGGTTGGTGGCGAGGCGTTCCCTGATGAGGGGGGCGAGGAGGGCCCAGCCCTGGGTTTCCGGGCGCAGGCGGTAGGTGTCCTGGGGCATCACCCGGCCGTGGAGGTCCGTGGTCCCCAGCACCTGGACCTTCAGTTCCTGGGCTGGGAGGCCCAGGACTAGGAACAGCACGAAAATCCAGCGAAGCAACCTCGTCTCCCTTCCCGCCGGGGGAAAACCTTAGCTTGGACGAATTTCCTCCCAGGGGTAAACTGGCCCTTCAACTGTTTTGTTTTCCTTCGGAGATCCCATGCAGGAAGTCCAGATCAAGGCCCCCAAGCACGAATTCACCATCCTCTGCGACGACATCCGCCAGGAGATGGGCGGCAAGACCTCCCTCATGGGCCTTTACGACCACCACATCGTGGTCCCCCAGGTGCCCTTCGTCCTTCCCAAGGTCTGCTTCTACACCCGGTTCAGCCGCATGGACGGTCAGTTCAAGTTCAGTTTCTCCATCGTGGCCCCCGGCGGCGAGCGCAAGGACATCATCCGCGACTCCGACGTCCAGATCCCCGACGGCGCGAAGGAAGGCACCTTCAACGTGATCGCCAGCCCCTTCGAGGTCGGCGGCGAGGGCGTCTTCGAGGTGATCATCGGCCTCGCCAAGGGCGCCGACCGCTTCGAGTACGTCTACAAGTTCGCCATCAGCAACGGCCAGCGCCTCCAGGCGGAGTACGAGCAGTTCGTGGCCGAGCAGCAGAAGGCCGGCGCGAATTGATTTTCTCCGGGGGGCACCGCTTCGCTCGGCCCCCCGGACCCCCGCGAAACAGCCCGGCGAAGCCGGGCTGTTTCTTTTTCCTGCCTCAGCCGGGGGACCGCGCTGCGCGCTACACCCCCGGACCCCCGCGCAACCACCCGGCCGAGCCGGGTGGTTGCTTTTCATCCTGCGGGGAGACCGCGGAGCTGGGTCTGGGGGGGCCCGCTATCCTGGTCCCATGGACGGCGCCCGCACGGCCAAGCAGCGGATCTTCCTCGGGGCCGAGGCCGACGCGGCACTGCGCAGGAAGCGGGTGGCCCTGGTGGGCCTGGGCGCCACCGGGTCCGTGCAGGCCGCCTGGCTGGCCCGGGGAGGCGTGGGGCACCTGACCCTCATGGACCGGGACCTGGTGGAGCTGAGCAACCTCCAGCGCCAGATCCTCTACACCGAGGGGGACCTGGGACGCTTCAAGGCGGAAGCCGCGGCGACGCGCCTTGCCGAGGCCAACCCCGAGGTGGACCTGCGGCCGGTGGTGGCCGACCTCACCAGCGGGAATGCACTGGAGCTCCTCTCGGGCTTCGACCTGATCCTGGACGGCACGGACAACTTCGAAGCCCGCTTCCTCCTCAACGACGTGGCCCTCCGCACCGGCACTCCCTGGATCTACGCCGGCGCCATCGGCGCGGAGGGGGTGGTATGGCCCCTCAACCCTCCGAGGACTCCCTGCCTCCGCTGCCTGCTCGAGGAACCTCCCTCCAGCGGCGACGTGGACACCTGCGACAGCGCGGGGGTGCTGGGCCCCGCGGTGGGGGTCATCGGCTCCTGGGCGGCCCTGGAGGCCCTCAAGATCCTCTCCGGAAAGGAGCCCCACGAGGAGCTGGCCCGCTTCGACCTGTGGCGCAATGAACGGCAGTTCATCCGGGCGCCCGCGGAGCGATGCCGATTCTGCAAGGAGGGAATCACCGAATTCCTGGATGCCCGCTGGACCCTCCGGGCCTCCGCCCTCTGTGGACTGGAGGGCGTCCAGATCCGGGTGAACCCCCCCGGACACCTGGACCTGGAGGGGATCGCGGCGCGCCTCCGGACCCGCACCGGCACCCCCTGGACGCTCTCGGACCCAGCCCTGCGAGGCGAGGATGGGGGCTGCCGCGTCACCCTGTTCCGCGACGGCCGGGCGATCCTGCACGGCCCCGTCACTCCCGAGCGGGCCCGCGGCTGGTACACCGAGGTGGTGGGATGCTGAAGGTCCTGCTGGCGTCCCGCAACGCGGGCAAGCTCCAGGAGTTCGCCGAGCTCCTGCCTGGTTTCGATCTGCACCCCTGGCCCCGGGAGGCCCCCGAGATCCCGGAAGAGGGATGCTTCTTCCAGGACAATGCGCTGCAGAAGGCCGGCTTCGCCCGGGCCTGGTGGCGGGCCCATGGGACAGGGCCCTTGGACGCGGTGCTCGCGGACGATTCAGGGCTGTGCGTGGATGCCCTCTGGGGAGGCCCGGGGGTCCTCAGCGCGCGCTTCGGGAAGGGGTTGGGGCAGCTGGAGAAGAACCTCCGCCTCCTGGACATGCTGCCCCCGGAAGCATCGCGGACGGCGCGATTCGTCTGCGTGCTCGCCCTCCTGCCCCTGCCCGAGGGGCGGGCCCTGATCACCAGCGGCCAGGTGGAGGGGCGACTGGCTGGGGAGAACCGGGGCGCCGGGGGTTTCGGCTTCGATCCGATCTTCATCCCGGAAGGCCACACCCAGACCTTCGGCGAATTGGCCCCCGGAATGAAGCACGCCCTCAGCCACAGGGGACGGGCCTGTGAACGGCTAAGGGCGATCCTCCAGGTCGAGTTCGATGCGGATCGGCGGAGCGGGCGCCTCCGGGACAACCTCCCCTGAGGTTTCCATCGGCTGGGTCGGGGGGGTGGGCGCGGCGGGGGAGTTCCCCTCGTCGAACCCGCGTTCCCGCAGCGCCACGGCGGCCTGGTAGGCGGCGAGGACCGCGGTGCGGACCCGCAGGTAGCTGCTTTCCGTGACCTTGGTGGCGAACGTGAGGGTGGCCACAAGGTAGTATCGGCCGTCCGGCAGCGTCTGGGGGGCGCTCACCTGGATCTGGGGGGGCAGGATGGCGCTGGAGCTGCCTTCCCGCATCTGGGTGGAGAGGTTTTCGGACCATGCCAGAAGCCTGGGAGCGAGGGCCAGCCCCGCCTCGGGAGAGTCCACGGTGAGCCTTCCGTAGAGGGTGAAGAAGAGGCGCAGCTGGGGGCCGTCCATGGCGTGGTTGGCGTAGCCCGCCATGCTGGCGATCTGCTGGAAGTCCCGGAGGAGGGCCTGCAGTTTCACGCTGCCGGCGGCCATGTCAAAACCCGTACTTTCCGGTCAGGAGCCTCAGGCGCTCCCGGGTCTCCCGGGGGACGCGGGCGGCATCGCAGAAGAGGGCCGCCTTCAGGGTCTCTCCGCAGGGACAGTCCCGGGGCTGGGCGGACAGCCGCGGCACCGCCTCGGCGATGAGGGTCTGGGCCTTGGCCACGTTGGCCTGCATGACCTCCAGCACCGAGGCCGCCTCCACGGCCTCTTCGCCCTCCCTCCAGGCGTCGTAGTCCGTCACCAGGGCGATGGTGGCGAAGCAGAGTTCCGCCTCCCGGGCGAGCTTGGCCTCCGTCACCTGGGTCATGCCGATGAGGTCCGCTCCCCAGGAGCGGTGCAGCAGGCTTTCCGCCCGGGTGCTGAAAGCGGGGCCTTCCATGCAGACGTAGGTGGCCCCGTCCTCCAGGGGCAGGCCCAGCCGCCGTCCACAGGCCAGCAGGGCCTCCGTGCAGGGTCCGCAGGTGGGCTCCGCGAAGCCCACGTGAGCCACCAGGCCCTCCCCGAAGAAGGTGTCCTTCCGGAACTTGGTCCGGTCGATGAACTGCCGGACCAGGCGCAGCTCCCCGGGGCGATGCCGTTCCTGCAGGCTGCCCACGGCCGAGACCGAGACCACCCGCTCGACCCCAAGGGACTTCAGGGCCCACAGGTTGGCCCTGTACGGCACCTCGGTGGGCGTGAATCGATGATGGGCCCCGTGCCGCGCCAGGAAGATCACGGGCGTCCCGTTGAGGATTCCCCTCCGAAGCGGCGCCGAGGGCTCCCCGAAGGGCGTGGAGACCTCGTGGTCCTCCAGCACTTCCAGGCCCTGCATGGCATAGAGCCCGCTGCCGCCGAGGATGCCGATGGGAGACGCCATAGGGGACCATTGTGACGCATCCGGGCATTCGGGCCGATGCCTTCATCCAGAGCGGGTGCCGCTTCGTCCAGGACCCGGTCCGCCTGGCCCCCTTCCGACGTCCGGTGGGCCAGGATCCTTCCCCCGAAGGCTCGCGGGGGATCATTGTTTGCTGGGTCCCCTGAACCCTGGGGTCGTCATGCGCCGCTCCTTCCTCATCCTGACCTTCCTGCTTCCCCTCCTTTTTTCCTGCGGCGGAGGGGGTGGCGGAGGCGGGAACCCTCCCTCGCCCCCGGTTTCCGTGACCGTGAGCCCGGCCTCGGTGAGCCTCCGGACCGGGGAAACGCAGACCTTCACCGCCGCGGTCTCGGGGAGCCCCAACCCCGGCGTGGCCTGGAGCGTGATCGAGCCTGGAGGGGGCACCATCACGGCCGGTGGGACCTACCACGCCCCGGCCCAGGCCGGCAGCTTTCACGTCCGGGCCACCGCTGCGGGGGACCCCTCCCGGTGGGGGGAGGCCGTGGTCACCGTCACCGCCGTTCCGACCGCGGCCCGGATCCTGCTGCTCCACCACAGCACGGGCGGCGTCATCTGGAACGGCGGGCTACCGGCCTGGTTCGCGGCCCACAACGCCGCCCACGGCACCGCCTACCAGGTCTCCGAACGCTCCTACCCCGACGCGCCCTACCCCTGGCAGAACGACCCCTATGACTACTGGAACCTGTGGGTCAACCCTTCGGGCCCCGCCGACCCGGCCCGGCCAGGGGTCCACCCGCTTGGGACCCTCGCGGCCGCCTACGACGTCATCGTGTTCAAGCACTGCTTCCCCGTAAGCGACGTGGAGGCCGACACGGGCAGCCCTGATGCGGCTTCGTCCGTCCGGCGGGCCGAAAACTACAAGCTCCAGTACGCCGCCCTCAAGGCCCGCCTCCGTCAATTCCCCGCCACCCGATTCGTCCTCTGGACCGGCGCGGCCCGCATCCAGTCCGAGACCACGGCCGCGCGGGCCCAGCGCGCCGCGGACTTCTTCGCGTGGGTGAAGACGCAATGGGACGAACCCGGAGACAACATCTGGCTCTGGGACTTCCGGGAACTGGAGACCGAGGGCGGCCTCTACCTGAAGGGCGCCAACTCCGCGGGGGACAGCCACCCCGGGGCCGCCTTCGCCCAGCGGGTCGCGCCCTACCTGGGCCAGCGGCTGGTGAATGTGATCGAGGGCCGGGGCGACACCACGCGCCTGGACGGCAACGACGGCGCCGTCACGACGCCTGCATGCAATGGGGCCTCGCTGGGTCCCGGGGCCAGCCTGCAGGGGTACCGTCCCTTCCCCCCCGACAGCCCCTGGAACCTGGACATCAGCGCCGCCCCGGTGGACCCGGACAGCGCCGCCATCATCGCGTTCATCGGCGCCTCCCGCGGACTGCATCCGGATTTCGGGGCGGGCCTCTGGGACGGAGGCCCCATCGGGATCCCCTACCAGGTCGTGGACGGGACCCAGGCCAAGGTCCGGGTGCGTTTCACGGCCTACGGTGACGAGAGCGATCCCGGGCCCATGCCCGTCCCCCCCGGGGCGCCCGTCGAGGGCGGTCCCGGAAGTCCCGGGGACCGGCACGTCCTCGTCCTGGACCGCAGCGCCTGCATGCTCTACGAGCTGTACCGCGCCTTTCCCCAGGCCGACGGCAGCTGGAACGCGGACAGCGCGGCGGTGTGGGACCTGAAGTCCAACGCCCTGCGCCCCTTCGGCTGGACCAGCGCGGACGCCGCGGGCCTGCCCATTTTTCCGGGCCTGGCCCGATACGACGAGGTGGCCGCCGGGGAGATTCCCCACGCCCTCCGCTTCACCGCCCCCACCACGCGGAGGGCCTACGTGCTTCC
Source organism: Acidobacteriota bacterium (assembly GCA_016213735.1). Classification (GTDB taxonomy): domain Bacteria; phylum Acidobacteriota; class Holophagae; order Holophagales; family Holophagaceae; genus JACQZU01. The sequence continues at coordinate 117,371 of JACQZU010000024.1, forward strand.
GGCCACCCACTGGGCCTCCAGCACCACCAACCCCGGAGCGCCGCCCATGGGAACGCGGGTCCGCCTGAAGGCTTCCGTGGATGTGTCGGGCTTTCCGGCCCAGGCCCAGGTGGTGCTGCGGGCCCTGAAGAAGCACGGCATGATCCTGGCGGACAACGGCTCGGCCTGGTACATCGGCGGGGCCCCCGACGAGCGGTGGAACAACGACGCCCTGGCCACCCTGTCCAGCATCAAGGGTTCGGACCTGGAGGTGGTCCAGCTGGGGACCGTCCACACGGCGAATCCCGCGGGGGACCCGCCGGCCATCGCATCCTTCACCGCCAGCCCCGCCACCGTGGCGCCAGGGGGCGCCTCCACCCTTTCCTGGTCCGCGGCCCACGCGACGCGCTTCTTCGTCACCCCTGAGGTGGGCTGGGCCCCCGGGAGCGCCACGGTCCGCCCGACGGCCTCCACGACCTACACCCTCACCGCCCAGGGGCCCTTCGGCTCGGCCACCCGGAGCGTCACGGTGACCGTGGCCCCCGCGGCTCCTGCCGTGGAACCCCGCCGGTGAGGGCGGCCCGGTCATTTTCCGGACCCGCAGCACCTTCCCTTTGGTAGCGTGGTCCCCATGATCCCCCTCTACCTGCTGCGGCACGGTCCCGCGATGGGCCCCGAGGGCGGCGCGCCCACCGGGCGCATGGACGTGCCCCTCTCGGAAGGGGCCCTGGCCCTCTGGCCCCGGGTGAAGGCCGAGCTGCTGGAGCTCGGGATTCAGCGGGTGCTCTGCTCGGACCTTCGCCGCTCGAAGGAGCCTGCCCTGGACCTGGGCCTGCCCTGCCTGGTCCTGCCCGACCTGGGGGAGCAGGCCTTCGGCGAGTGGGAAGGCCAGCCCTGGGCCGAGATGCGGGGGGGAGAGGCCTTCCTGGGGAGCCCCGTGCACACCGCGCCCCCCGGGGGGGAGTCCTTCGCCCACTGCGCCAGCCGCAGTCTGCTCATCCTTCAGGGCGCCCTCGACGGCGAGGCCCCCACGCTCGTGCTGGGCCACGGCGGCCCCCTGCGGGCCATCCTCGCCCACTTCCTGGGCCTGCCCCTGGACCGGGCCCTGGACCTGGCCTGGCCTCCCTACGGCCTGACGAAGCTGGAAGTCCACGGCTCCAACCGCGCGGTGCTCCGCTACCACAACCGGACGATGCCGCGGCCCTGAGGCCTGGACCGGACAGGGAAGCTTGCCAGGACCCTGGCTCTGTGAAAGCCTGGGTCCCTGACAACTCGTCCTGGATGCTCGGGAAGCAGGTGAGATTCCTGCGCTGCCCCGCAACGGTATGCACCCCGGCCTTGGCCGGGAGACCCATCCGGAACCACTGAGGCGCTGCCTCGGGAAGGTTCGGGAGCCACCACTTGGTGGTCGTCGCGTGCAAGCCCGGAGACCGGTCCCGGACCCCTGACCCCGCCGAGGGAGCGGGCGCTGCGCGGTCGAGGCCGCCCGTCGCCCCCATTCCCGGCTCCATGCGAGGAGGCATGCGATGGGAGCACGAAACTGGATCCTCACCGGACTCGGCCTGACCGCCGCCCTGGGGGCGGAGGAGCCGCCCCGGACCCCGCCCTCCGCGGGCGCCACCGTGACCGTCACCGCGGAGGCCCAGCCCGTGGAGGTCACGCGCACCCCGGCGCCGGTGCGCATCGTGGACACCCCGGAACTGGAGCGCCTGGGCAGCCGCACCCTGGGGGAACTGCTGACCGTCCTGCAACCTGGGTCGCTCATGGAGAGCGGGGGCCCGGGAAGCAAGGCCTCCGCCTTCCTCAACGGGACCTTGAGCCGGAACGTGGTGATCCTGCTGGACGGCATGCGCCTGAACGACCCCACCACCCCCAGCCCGGACCTTGGGACCCTCAGCCTGATGGGCATCGCCCGGGTGGAGCTGGTGCTGGGCCCGGCCTCCGTGCTCTACGGCAGCGATGCCATCGGCGGCGTCATCGCGCTCAGCAGTGTGGGCAAGGGCCCCGAAGGTTTCCACGGGCGGACCGGCCTCAAGGCCGGGACGGATTCCCTGCTCGGCGCGGGGGCCCAGGTGCAGCTGACAAGGCTCCAAACCTGGGTGAGCGGGGGCCTGGAGGGCCTCCGCCAGGGGAGTCCGCTGCCCGGGGACACCTTCCGCCAGGCGGGGGCCTTCCTCCGGGCCGGGACGCGCCTGGGAGAGAGCGAGTGGACGGCCTTCTACCGCAACAGCGGCCAGACCGCCTCCGCGCCCTTCGCCGTGGTGGGGTGGCCTGCGGTGCGTGACTATCAGGCGCAGCGGGAGACCCAGGCTCGACAGGAGCACTGGGGACTCCAGCTTCGGTGGCCCCTGGGGCCCGGGGTGCTCCTCGAAGGGGCGGCCCAGGCGATGTCGGGAGGGAACGGGGATCCCCTGGAGGGCGGCGGCCGCGGGCAGACCCGGCGGGACTTCCGCCGCGCGGAGGCCCTGCTCACCCTGCACTGGACCCCCCGCGGGGACCTGCGGATCTCGGGCCGGCTGGAGGGCCGCTCGGACACCAGCTGGGCGAAGAACTACTACGACCCGTCCACTTTCGCCGCCGTCCCCTACCGGGGCGAAGGCCGGGACCTGGCCGCCGCCCTGGAGGTCCGGTGGAACCTGGCGGAAGGCCTCGACTGGGTGTCGGGGATGCGGCGCGACGCCGGGCACCGGGACCTCTCCCGGCGCGACAGCGGCCTGCGGACCCGGGCCGGGGCCGGGGACGCGGGCACCTGGCGCAGCGGCCTGAACTGGAGGCTCGCCCCGGAGTTCCGCCTCTACGCCAGCGCGGGCAGCGGTTTCCGCATGCCCACCGCCACGGAGTTCGCCCTGAACGCCCAGGCGGAAGGCCAGGACCAACGCATCTACCCGATCCTTCCCGAGCGGAGCCGCACGCTGCAGGCGGGAGCCACCGGGATCTTCGGCGGCCACTGGGAGTACCGCCTGGAGGTCCAGCGCACCCGCCTCCAGGACCTCCTCGCCTACGCCTACGACACCAGCTTCGCCTTTCCGCCGCTCTTCACCTCCCACTACGAGAACCGGGGCGCGGTGCGCGCCCAGAGCGTGGAGGGGGCCCTGGGCTGGCGGGGCGGCTCCCAGGCGGCCTACGGTTGGGATCTTGTCCTGAGGAGCCAGGAGACCCGCGACCTGGAGCACCAGGACCCCGCCCGGCGTTTCGGCAGCCTGGAGAACACGGCCATCCTGCGCCACCCCTTCTTCGTGGGTTCCCTCTCGGCCTTCGTGCAGGGGCAGGCCTGGCGCGTCTGGTTGCGCCTGGACCGCGTGGGGCCCCGATACGACCTGGAGGACACGGGGGGTTCCATTCTCCCCATGCGGCCCTACCGGGACCTGGCCCTGGGGCTGTCCTTCCAGGCGCCCCGAGGCCTCCAGCTCACCCTTCGGGGGGAGAACCTCCTGCAGCGCCGCTGGAGCGACAAGGACTGGCTCAGGGGCCGCTTCGACCAGGAAGGCGACGCCGCCCTGGTCTTCGGTTTCCCCGCCCCCGCCCCCCGCTGGACCCTGGGCGCCACCTGGAGCTGGTGATGCCCCGCCTCCGGGTCCTCCTGCTCTTGTTGGCCGTCCTTCCGCTGCTGGCCGCGAGGCCGGCGCGGGTGGTGAGCCAGACCGTGGGAACGGACGAACTGCTGCTGGCCCTCGCGGATCCCGCCCAGATCGCCGCCCTCAGCCACATCAGCCGGGATCCGGCCTTCAGCCCCGTGGCGGCGGAGGCCAGGGGCCATCCCGCCCTCCGGGACAGCGATGCGGAGAGCGTGCTGTCGTTCCGGCCGGACCTGGTGCTGGCGGCCAGCTACACCCGGCCCGAGACCTTGGCCCTCCTTCGTCGCGCGGGGGTGCGCCTCGTGGTGCTGGAGCGATTCGACACCCTGGAGGACGTCTACGCCAACCTGCGGACCCTGGGGCGGGAACTGGGGCAGGGAGCCCGGGCCGAGGCCCTGGTGGCCCGCTGCCGGGCCCGGGTGGAGGCGCTGGCCTCCCGCCTGGGAGGTGTCCGTCCGGTCCGGGTGCTCAGCGCGAGCCTCCACCCCTTCACCTCCGGCGGGGGAACCACCTTCCAGGATCTCTGCGAGCACGCGGGGGCGGTCAACGTCGCCGCGGAAGCCGGCCTGAGGGGCCACGCGGCCACCCCCTCGGAGAAGCTTCTCCTGTGGAACCCTGAAGTCCTGGTGACGGACTCGGATGCCGCCCGCCTCGCCCAGCTGCCTCACTATCGGGTCCTCCCGGCCTTCAGGCAGGGCCGGGTGGTGGTGCTTCCGGGTCCCCTGATGTCCAGCGTTTCCCACCATCGCATCTCGGCCTACGAGACCCTGGCCCGGGCCCTGCACCCGGAGCGGTTCCCATGAGGGGCCGGGCCGCGGGGCCGACCCTGGTGGGCCTGCTGGTCCTGGCCTTCCTGGCCGCCCTCGCCTTCGGGGAACTCCGCCTGGGACCGGGAGAGGTGCTTGCCGCCCTGGGGGGGGGCGGAGACGAGGTGGCCCGCACGGTGGTCCGGGACTTCCGCCTGCCCCGGGCCCTGGTGGGCCTTGCGGTGGGTGCGGCCCTGGGGGCCAGCGGGGTGGTGATGCAGGCCTTCTTCCGGAACTCCCTGGCCAGCCCGGGCCTGCTGGGGGTCAGCAGCGGGGGGGCCCTGGGGGCCGTGGCGGTGCTGGCCCTGGGGCCCGCCCTGGGCCTGGGGGCCGCCCTGTGGGCGCTGCCCCTGGCTTCCATCCTTGGGGCCTTCGCCGCCACCGGGGCCGTGCTGCTCTTGGCGCGGCAGGGCGCGAGCACCGAGCGGCTCCTGCTGTCGGGGGTGGCCCTCAACGCCCTGCTCGGGGCGGGCACCAGCTTCCTTCTCACCAGCACCGCCGGGCACTTCGAGGTGAACGCCCAGATCCTCTTCTGGCTCATGGGCGGCCTGGAGAGCCGCGGGTGGGAGCACGTCTGGCTGGGCCTGCCCACGATTCTCCTGGGCTGCCTCCTGCTCCTCCCCCTGGGGCGCGCCATGGACCTGCTGAGCCTGGGGGAACAGAGCGCCCAGAGCCTGGGGGTGGACGTGGGGCGTCTCCGGGGGCAGCTCATCGTCCTCTCCACCGTGCTCACCGCCTTGGCCACGGCGGTGGCGGGCATCGTGGGCTTCGTGGGCCTCGTGGTGCCCCACGTGCTCCGGCTGCTCTTCGGCCCGTCCCACCGGCGCCTGCTGCCCCTGTCCATGCTCGGGGGGGCGGCCTTCCTCCTCGCCTGCGACCTCATCACCCGCTGCTTCCCCATCGGGCTGCGCCTGGGCGTGGTCACCGCCCTGGTGGGCGGGCCCTTCTTCCTCTGGCTCCTTCGGAGGCCCCGGTGACCGCCCTGCGGGCGGACCGCCTCTCGGTGCCGGGGCGCCTGGAGGAACTCTCGCTGGCCCTCGGCCCCGGGGAACTGGTGGCCCTGGTCGGTCCCAACGGTGCGGGAAAGTCCACCCTGCTTCAGGCCCTGGCGGGCCTCCTGCCCGCCCGGGGGTCCGTGGCCTGGCAGGGCCAAGAGATCACCCGGATCCCGGTCCTGGACCGGGCCCGGCGCCTGGCCTGGGTGGGGCAGGAGGCCCCCTTCGAGTTCGCCTTCCCCGTTCGGGAGGTGGTGGCCCAGGGCCGCTATGCCTGGAGCGACGATCCCGCGGGGATCGCCGAGGCCCTGGAGGAGCTGGACATCACCCATCTCGGAGACCGCCCGGTCACCCGTCTGTCCGGCGGAGAACGGCACCGTGTGGGGCTGGCCCGAGCCCTGGCCACCGGAGCCCCTCTCCAGCTCTGGGACGAACCCACGGCTCAGCTGGACGTTCGGCACGCCCTGGAGGTGTTTCGCCTCGCCCGCCGCCTGGCCTCCGAAGGGGGAACAGTGCTGGTGAGCCTCCACGACTTGCGGGCGGCCTATCGCTTCGACCGTGTGCTGGTCCTGGAGGGGGGGCGACTCGCCGGCAACGGAATTCCCCATGCGGTGCTTACGGCGGACCTGCTTCTCAAGGTCTTCGGAGTGAGGGCGTCCTTCGTGGAGTCCCTGGTGCCGGAATTGCCCACGGCGGCGGGTCCCCCCGTCGCCTGATTCCAGCTCCCTGTCCGGAGCCTGTCGTTGCTTGACCTCCCGCGCTTTCCGAAGGGATCCTGGACCCAGTTCGTCCCGAAGGCATCCACCCTTCCCCGCGGGACCCAGTCCCGCCCCCGGAGGACTCTATGAACGAAGGCCGGCGTCGCGCCCTCCTCGTCCTTCTGGGGGTCCTGGCCGCGGTGGGCGTGCGCGGGGCCGAGCCGCCGAAGGAACTGCTCTTCGGGCTCATTCCCGAAATGAACATCTTCACCCAGAAGGCCCGCTTCGCGGCCCTGGGAGAGCACCTCTCGAAAAGCCTCGGGGTGCCCATCCGCTTCACCATCCTCTCCCGGTACGGAAACATCATCCAGAGCTTCAAGACCGAGCGCATGGACGGGGCCTTCTTCGGTTCCTTCACGGGGGCCCTGGCCATCGAGAGGCTTGGCGTGGAGCCCCTCGCCCGGCCGGTGAACCTGGACGGGACCTCCGCCTACCGTGGCTACCTCTTCGCCCGGAAGGACAGCGGGATCCGGACCCTGGCGGACATGCGCAAGAAGCGCATGGCCTTCGTGGACCGGGCCACCACGGCGGGGTTCCTCTTTCCCCTGGCCTACCTCCGGAAGGGGGGCGTCACCTCGAGGGAGGGCTATTTTTCTGGCTCCTTCTTCACCGGCAGCCACGACGCCGCCATCGCCGCGGTGCTGGAACACAAGGCGGACCTGGGCGCCGCCAAGCACAGCGTCTACGATCGCGTGCGCCGGGCGGACCCCCGGGTGGACCGCGACCTGGTCATCCTGGCGGAGAGCCCCTGGGTTCCCTCCAATGGACTCTGCGTGCGGAAGGACCTTCCCCCCGAACTGCGGCGACGAATCAAGGCCGCCCTCCTGGAACTGCACGAACGGCCCGGGGGGCCGGAGGTCCTGAGCCGCTTCGGGGCCCTGCGCTTCATCGAGACCACCGCGGCGGACTACGCGCCCGTGGCCGAGATGGCGAAACAGGCTGGAATCGACATGAGCACCTATGACTACCAGAACCGCTGAGCCCCGCCGGGCCCGGGGAGGGCCCCGCCGGTGAAGCGCCGGATCGTCCTGTCCCTGCTTTTCCTGGTGGGCTGCTCGGTGGTGGGCGCCCTCGTGGCGGTGCGCTCCATCCGGGAAACCCGGGAGGAGCTCCAGAGCCTCATCCGCCTCCACCAGATCGAGGAGATGCGGCAGGCGCTGATGATCGCCATCCAGGCAAGCCAGTCGGACCTCCTCAGCCTGAACACCAGCCTGGGGAGGAAGGCCGACGCCATCACCGACAACGTCCTCCACCTGGAGCGTTCGGCCCGGAAATGCACGACCTGCCACCATGAGCCCCAAGTCGCCGCCCGGATCGATGCGCTCAACCGGCAGGTCTCCCACTTCGAGGCGGACCTCAGCTACTTCATCACCGCCTCGGCCGACGAGGGGCGCATCGAAAAGCTGAAGGCCGAAGCCGCGGTGGCCGGCATGCAGCTCCTGAAGATGACCGAGCAGATGTCGGTGGAGGCCACCCTCCGCCTGGAACAGCGCACCGAGCGGGCCATGCGGCGGATCTACGAGGTGGAGGTGCTCCTGAAGGGCGTCAGCCTTGCGGTCATTCTCCTGGCGGTGGGAGTGGCGGTGTCGCTCACCCGGACCGTCACCCGCCCCGTGGCCCGGCTCATCCAGGCCACCCGGGCCATCGCCGCCGGGCAGCTGGGCTTCGAGACCCCGGTGCAGGACCGCACCGAGTTCGGGGAACTGGCCAAGCACTTCAACAAGATGAGCCGGGGCCTCAAGGAGATGTACGAGGAGTTGCAGGGACAGATCCAGGTCCGGGTGCAGGCGGAGGAGGCCCTCCGGAAGAGCGAAGAGCGTTACGCCCTGGCCGCCCGGGGCGCCAACGACGGCCTCTGGGACTGGAACCTTCGCACCCAGGCCGTGTTCTACTCGACCCGCTGGAAAGAGATGCTGGGCTGGGCCGACCACGAGGTGGGGACCGCCCCGGAGGAATGGCTGGGACGGATCCACCCCGAGGACCGGGCCCGGGTGGACGCCCTCCTCGCCTCCCGCCTGAAGGGGGGAGAGGAGAGTTTCGCCACGGAATACCGCATCCGCCACCGCGACGGCACCGACCTCTGGGTGATGTGCCGGGGCATCGTGGTCCCCGACGAAACCGGTTCCCCGGTCCGGATCGCCGGATCCCAGACGGACATCACCGCCCGCAAGAAGGCTGAGGAGCAGCTCCTCTTCGACGCCCTTCACGACACCCTGACGGGCCTGGCGAACCGCGCCCTCTTCCACGACCGCCTGGAGCGGGCCCTTGCCGCGGCCCGCCGGCACGGAGGCCGCACCTCGGGCGTGCTGTTCGTGGACCTGGACCGTTTCAAGGTCCTGAACGACACCCTGGGCCATGTCACGGGGGACCACATCCTCGTGGAGGTGGCCCACCGCCTGATCGGGACCATGCGCCCCGGCGACACCGTGGCCCGCTTCGGCGGGGATGAATTCGCCATCCTGGTGGAGAACATCACGGGGCTGCCCGAGGCCCTGGGGGTGGTGGAACGGCTCCAGGAGGACCTGGGAAAGGGCTTCACGGTGGACGGCCACGAGGTGTTCGTGAAGGCGAGCATCGGGGTCGCCCTCTGCTCGGACCGTCACGAGCGCGCCCTCCAGGTGCTCCGGGATGCGGACATCGCCATGTACCAGGCCAAGGCCCGGGGGGGCAGCACCCACGAGGTCTTCGACGCCTCCATGCACGAGAGCGTCCTGGACCGTCTTCGGCTAGAGGCGGACCTTCGGCGCGGCCTCGAGCACGAGGAGTTCGTGCTCCACTACCAGCCCATCGTGGAGGGAGACAGCGGGAAACCCGTGGCCATGGAAGCCCTCCTCCGCTGGAAGCACCCCGAGCGCGGCCTGATCCAGCCCTCCGACTTCATCCCCATCGCCGAGGTCAGCGGGGCCATCGTCCCCATCGGGGAGTGGGCCCTCCGCACCGCCTGCCGGGACATGCGGGCCTGGACCGAGCGCAATCCCCGCCTCGCCTCCGTCCGCCTCAGCATGAACATGTCCGGCCGGCAGTTCCGGCAGCCGGACATCGTCACCCGGGTGTGCGACATCCTGCAGGAGACCCGCCTGGACCCGAACCAGCTCTGCCTCGAGGTCACCGAGACCATGATCATGGGGGACGTGGACGCAGGGCGCGCCAAGCTCGACGCCCTGAGGGCCCTCGGCGTGCACGTGCACCTCGACGACTTCGGCACGGGCTACTCCTCCCTGAGCTACCTCCACCGCTTCCCCATCAACGCCCTGAAGATCGACCAGTCCTTCGTCGCACGGCTGGGGCGGGAGGACGGCAGCGAGTCCCTGATCCTGGCCATCGTCTCCATCGCCGCCAGCCTCGGCCTGGAAGTCATCGCCGAGGGCGTGGAGGATCCTTCGCAACTCGAGCACCTCAGGGAGTTGGGGTGCCAGATCATCCAGGGCTTCCATTTCGCCCACCCCATGCCCGCCGAGGCCGCGGAGGCCTACTTCCAGGAGGGGTTGCCCGCGCCGCCGGCCTAGGGATCCCTAGGCTGAACGACGACCCCGGAGGGCGGCCCGCCGCGAACCGCCTCCCCGGCCCCTCAGGGTGGCCGCTTCAGTTCGAAGCGCTGCCGCTTCCAGACCACGACCCCCCGCCGCCCGAACCGCTCCAGGTCCCTGTGGCCGTCAGCTGGCTGCCGTTCTTCTGGAAGGTGCCCGTCCAGGCGATGCCCCCGCTCCCGCCGCCCGAACCCGCGGTGTAGTTCCCGGAATTGTCGACCTGCCCGGAGATCGTTCCGGAGGAACTGCCGGAATAGGATCCCGTGACCGCCCCGGTGGCGGAGATGGTGATGCTGAAGGTGCCATTCACAGGGATCGCCTGGGCCTGCGTGCCGCCCGGGGCCAGGTTGACGTTGCCCGCCCAGGTGCCCGCCAGGTTGCCCTGGAAACGGTTGGGGGCCTCCACGATCACGCTCGATAACCCGCAGTCCTCGGCGCCCACCAGGTCGATGATGCAGACCCGGAATGAATAGGTCCCGGCCTGGGAGGGGGTGCCCGTCAGGAACCCGTTCAGGTCCACGCCAGTGCCCATCGGCGGGGAGCCATAGGCCAGGCTGTCGATGGCGAAGTGGCAGGGGCCCGTACCGCACCTTTCGCTTGCAGCGACCAGAACAGCACCGGCCACGCCCACGGTCATTTTCTGATTCTGGTAGGTAATGACCTGGGGTTTCTCCGCCACGATCGTGACCCGTAGTTCCAGATCCACATGGGCCCCTGCCGCATCGGTCACCCTCACGATGAAGGGCGCGGAAATGAGCCGCGTCTGTCCGCTGCCGAGCGTGGGAGCACGGCCAGAAAGGGTCCCGTCGGGGGCGAAGACGAGGCCGTTTGGGGGAGCGCCGGAGAGGAGCTGCCAGCGGTAGGCGGGAGGCGCCGCGAAGGGGGTTCCCCCTACCGCGCCGAGGGTGACGGAGCCGGACTGCCCGGAAGTCCAGTTCGGAAGGGCCGGTGTCGGGCTCCACAGAATGCTCGCATTGGCCATGCCGACCTGGATGGGGCCGCTCGCGATGGGAAAGGTCCCCAGGTTTGTGCGGTTCAAGGGACTGTTGGCGAAATCGTTGATCGCGGCCTGGAGTGCGGGCACCGGGGGAGGGTCGGCGAGGAGCATGGCCACCCGCCGGGTCTCCGGGCCTTCGAGCGACCCCCCCGGGTCGGGGATTGGAATGACGGTGCCGCCGTTCTTGCCGTCCAGGATCCCGTCCTCCAGGTCCAGGGCCAGGCTCTTCGAGAGATCGATGGCACGGATCCCCCGGGAGGAGGCGTACTGGGAGATCCCCGCCAACACCAGGCTGTAGTTCCGGTCCTCCCGGTTGGTGACCTGCATGGCCAGGGGGTCCCGGGCCGACTTCGGGGCGGCGGCGAGGATGTCGGGCAGGTTGAACTGGCTGGCCACGCCGATGTTGGAGGAGAGCACCGCGAGGCCGAGGGGCGCCCCGCCCCGGGCCAGGGCCCGGGCGCGCGCCGCCGCCATGGTGGTGAGGGGCGTGATGGCGCACTGGGCGGTGCCTGGAGGCAGGACCGCTTCCAGGGAGTCGCCGGCGAGGAGGGGCACGCTGATCCCCTTGACCTCGTCCACGTATGCGCCGCCAGTGGCCTGCACCAGGAAGGGGGTGGTGGGGGCCGGGGTGAGGACCAGGCCGAAGTTTCCGGAGGCGTCGGTGGTGGTGGTGCCCAGGAGGGATCCAGTGCCGCCGGTGCTGGTCAGGGCGTAGAAGCGGACCGTGGCCCCCGCCACCGGGGCGTCCACGACGCTGCCGCCGACCGAGAGCGAGGCGGGTCCGCCCACCGTGACCGTGGCGGTGCGCGTCACCGGGCCCCCGATGCCGTTGGCCGTAAGGGTGTAGGTGGTGGTGGTCCCTGGCAGGTCGAAATAGGACACGCCGCTCACCACGGCTCCCACCCCGTGGTCCACGCTGGCCGAGGTGGCGTTGGAGAAGACGGCGGTCAGGGTGACGGGCTGGCCGGCCGTGACGGACGAAGGGCTCACCGTGAAGGAGGAGATGGCGACGCCGGTGGCTTGGGAGACCGTGATGATGGCGGTGTCGCTCTTGCTGGGGTCTGCAACGCTGACGGCCTTCACCCAAAAGGACCCTGGGGTGGCCGGAGCGGTCCAAACGCACTGTTGGTTCGTCGCATTGCCGATGGACCCTCCGTTGGTGGACCAGGTGACCCAGGCGTTGAAGCTCCCGGTCCCGGTCACCGACGCGCCGAATGCTTGGGACTGGCCGGGGCCCAGGGTCACTGGATTGGGGGTGACCTGGACTGCGGTAACGCCGGCCGTGGGCCCGGAAGGAGCCGCCGGGGATGAGGACGAGGGCCCCGGGCAGCCCAGGAGGGCCGAGAGGGCCAGCAGAAGAATGGGTGCCTGGAGGGATCGGGGGCTGGGTAGGTTCATCGGAGTTCCTTCCGTGCGGCGTGCAGAACCTAGGCGAGGGCTGGATCCCGGGCTGGATGGTCGGCGGAACCCCGACTGAAAGGAAGCGATCCTCGGCCGGGAACGGGAGGGTCTTCCTGCGATAGGACCACTCGGGAGGTTTCCCGGGGTCTGGATACCCCAAGGGTTGGGGTGGTTGGGAGGTGCCCTTGACAATAACCCTCGCCAGAGGTGGGTCAAGGGACGGCGCAGGATCCGATTCGAGGCCCTGTGATCCACAATGGAGAGGATGCCCCTTCCCGAACTTCCCCCCGCCGTTCCCCTGGCCCTCTTCGCGCTTTTCGGGGCTGAGTGGCTGCTGACCCAGTCCAGGGTGCGAAGCCTGGAGGACCTCCCGGAAACCGCCGGGGACCGAGTTCTCCCCGGGACCTGCCTCTGCATTCCGGCCCGGAACGAGGCCGCCGAGGTCGGCCCGGCCCTGGACTCCTGGCTCGCCCAGGATCATCCGGCCCTGCGCGCCGTCGTGGTGGACGACGGCAGCACCGATGGCACTTCGGAGATCCTGGCGGTCCGGGCCCGGGCCCACCCCGGGCGGCTCCGGGTGATCCGCAACGAGGGCCTGCCCCCTGGGTGGCTGGGGAAGAACCACGCCCTCAGCCTGGCGGTGGCCGCGCCGGAGGCCCGGGAATCGGAGTGGCTGATCTTCGCGGACGCCGACGTCCACGCGGAGCCCGGCCTCCTGCGGAGGGCCTTCGCCTACCTCGAGGCGAACCCCTGCGACGTCCTGGCCCTCATTCCAGCCGTGGACCTGGGGAGCTTCGGGGAGCGCCTGGCGCTGCCCATCGGATCCATGGGTTTCCTCTGGTTGGTACCGCCCCGACGCGTGGCGGACCCGAACAGCGCCTTCTTCTGCGGCGTGGGGGCCTGCACGTTCATGCGCCGCGCCGCGTATGAGGCCATCGGGGGCCACGCCGCCGATCCCATGGAGGCGGTGGACGACATGATGCTGGCCCGCCGGGCCAAGGCCTCCGGCTTCAAAAACCGCGTGGCCTGCGGGGGGCCCGACCTTCACCTGAGGATGTATTCCGGGCTCTGGGACCTCGTGCGGAGCATGCGGAAGAACGCCCTGGCCTTTCCGCTCCTCTCCGCCCTGGCGCCCCTTTGGATCCTGGCCATCCTGGCGCTCTTCCTCTCGCCGGTGCTCCTCGCGCTCTTCGGCTGGCCTCTGACCGGATTCGCCCTCTGGCTGCTGTGGCCCGCCATGGTGGCGGAGGCCACCCAGCGCATCACCCGGCGGGCGGTGGAGCCCGCCTGGATGCTGTGGCCCCTGGTGGGCCCGGTGCTCGCCCTGGGTCTGGCCTGGGCCTTCCTGGACCGCCTGCGGGGCGTCAACCACTGGCGCGGGCGCGAGGTAAAGCTGAGGGTCTGATACCTAGGGGCGATCAACACAAAAAAAAGCAATATTCACCGCCAAGACGCCAAGACGCCAAGACGCCAAGAAGTGCATGAGCATTTGATTCCCTTTTCCTGGCGTCTTGGATTCTTGGCGGTGAGTTTTTCATCTTTGAACGCCCATTCGGTTGATGCCTCAGTAGAACCCCTCGTCCTTCGCGGGGGGATAATCCTTCCCGAACTTATTCTTCTCGGTATCTGCTTCGCCGATACGCGAGACCTCCCGTCGGGGTCGTCCCCTAGTAGGATCCTTCGTCCTTCGCGGGAGGGTAGTCCTTGCCGAACTTGTTCTTGTGGGGCTCGAAGGGGGGGAGGGTGGCGCCCAGGGACCACTCCCCCCGGGTCGTGCCCTCCCCGATGGTGACGGGGAAGCTGCGTTCCCCGCTCTCCGGGTGCCACAGGCGCAGGGTGTAGCCCCCGGCAGGAAGGTCCTGGAAATCCAGGCCAGTCTTCCCGTCCAGCACCAGGGCCCAGGGCGTCTCCACCACCCAGAGGAAGGCGTTCATCCTGTGGTGCACGTTGCAGTAGAGCTTCATGAGGCCGGGCTTGTTCACCTTCGTGCGGGGGCTGTCCCCGGGCTCGTAGTGGCCCGTGTCGAAGGGGTTGGCACAGCAGACGCTGAACACGTTGTGCAGGATGCTGTCCTGGTTGGGAAAGGCCACCTCGCTGCCCGGGGTGGTCCAGGCCACCCGGGGGACGAAGCGTTTCCCCGCCGTTCGGATCCGCAGGAGGGGACGGGCCGGGGCCGGTGCCTTGCGCGCCGGCTCCAGGATGGCGATGACGTCCCTCAGCCCCTCCCTGGGACGGCCGTCCTTTTCCAGGAGCCGGACCGGCCCCTGGAGAGACCCCGCCCAGGCGGCCCACCCGAGCAGCAGGAGGCCTCCCGTCCGTCCCCGAGAGGGACTCATCCCTCGTCCTCCTCGAGCTGGGTGAAGAAGGCGACGGGCTTCCGGCCCAGGGCGGTGCGGAACACCACCGCGTGGCTCACCTCGTCCCCCAGGATCCGCGCGGCGGGTCCGGGCAGCAGGGGGGAGCGGAACAAGGGGATGGCGTTCTGGTAGGCCCGCGCCGCCTTCATCTCCAGAAAAAGGCCGAGGAGCAGCAGGTCCCGCTCGGACTTGAGGTCGAAGGCGCCGAACTCGTAGGTGGGCTTGGGCGGGATCGGGGAGCCGCCGAGTTCCTGGATCACGCGGACGAGGGTATCGCGGTGGCGCTCGTGGCTCCCGCGGAAGATCCCTCCCGTCTCCAGGAGCTTGATGGAAAGCACCCCGCTGCCGCCCACCAGGCCGTAGGCGTGGATGGCCGTGTGCTCCAGCTCCAGGGCGGTGTTCAGCAGGGCCACGTCGGAGGGGGCCCCCCGCTCGGGCCGGGGCGCGGGGCGGAGGCGGGGTCGGGCAGCCTCGAGAAGCCCGGAGGGCGACAGGGCGGCCAGGGCCGCACCGCCCAGAAGACCTCCCAGGAATCGCCTTCGCGGATGCATGGGTCCTCCAAGAATGACGGCCCGTCGCTTGGCCGATGGGTGGAAACCCCTATGATCGGAACAGGGTATCCCGGTTCGAGGTCCACCATGGCCACACGCCTCCCCTGGCACCAGCGACTGGCCTGGAAATTCTTCCTTCGCATGGCGCTGGCCCTCCTCCTTGCCCTGGCCGGGGTTCTCGCCGTGGCCGTCCGGGTGGCGGAACGCAGCGCCCGCCAGAGCGCGGGCGCCAGCCTGCGGCGGGCGGTGCAGATCGTGGATGGAGCCTTCTCGCAGCAGGCCCGGATCATGGACGCGGGCCTGGAGGTCTTCACCCAGTACTCGGGGAACCAGTCCAACAT
Source organism: Acidobacteriota bacterium (assembly GCA_016213735.1). Taxonomy (GTDB): domain Bacteria; phylum Acidobacteriota; class Holophagae; order Holophagales; family Holophagaceae; genus JACQZU01. The sequence goes on from JACQZU010000024.1 coordinate 132,658, forward strand.
CGAACGGGCCATGCAGACCGCGGACCACGCGAGCCTCGCCGACACCCTGAAGGAGAACCTGGGGCGCCTCAACGCCGAAATGGCCGTGGTCGTCCATCCCGATGGCCACTGGTTCTCCTGCACCACCGACGGCATGAAGCAGGACTATTCGGAGGTGGGGATCATCCACCGGGCCCTCAACCCCGAAGCCGCCGCTGCGGAAGGATTCCGCCCGCCCTACCGGGGCTTCTTCCGCATCGAAGCCGGGGCCTTCAAGGGCACCTACCACGCCGTGGCCCGTTCCCTGAGGCTGCCGGGAGGAGCCACCCTCGGGGCCATGCTGGTGGGGCGCCGCCTGGACCAGGGCGCGGCCAAAACCCTCCAGGAACTTGCCCTTCCTTCGGCCAGGGCCACTCCCAGCCACCTGGCCTTCCTCAGCCACTTCCAGGTCCTGGGCGCCAGCGGTGGGGAAGGGGGCCTGGACCGGCTGTTGTCGGAGGCTCCGGACTTCCCCCTGGCGAAGGAGCGGGTGCTGAAGGGCACCCCCAGCGAGGCCATCCCCCTGGCCCTGGGGGGGCGGCCTCACCTGGCGATGCTCTCTCCCCTCCGGGGGGCGAACGCGCTCGACCTGGAAATGGCCCACCTGCTGCTCCTTCCCCTGGACCCGCTGCTGGAACCCTTTCGGGCGGTGCAGCGGGCGGTTCTCCTGGCAGGGGCCGGAGGCCTCCTCCTCGCGCTCCTCCTGGCGCTCCAGTCCGCCCGTCGGGTGACGGCCCCCCTGGGGCGGCTCGCCGCCGCCACCGCCGCGCTGGCCGAGGGAGAACGCCCCGAGTTGCCGCCCGCCGACAGCAGGGACGAGGTGGGCCAGCTCACCCAGGGCTTCCAGGCCCTGCTCAGCGAACTCAAGGCGAAGGAGGACCTCCTGGCGGCCCTGGAGCAGGTGCGGAACCAGGCCCCGGAATCCCCCGCGAGCCAGATGGCGCCCAGTCGCCTGAGCATGAGCGCCGTGGACCTGGACGCCACGGTCCTGGTGCCCTCCGCGAGCCAGGTGGCCGCCGGGGCCGGGCCCCAGCTCCAGCGCCGCAGGGTGACCCTGCGGGAGGGGGAGATCTTCGCCGGCCGCTACCGCATCGAGAGCATCCTGGGCCGGGGCGGCATGGGGGTGGTCCTGAAGGCACGGGACCGGCAGCTGGACGAGGAGGTGGCGCTGAAGGTGATCCGCCCCGAGCACGAGCTCACCCCGGCCTTCCTGGAACAGCTCAAGCAGGAGATCCGCCTGGCGCGGAAGATCACCCACCGGCACGTGATCCGAACCCACGATTTCGGGGAGTCCGATGGCATCCCCTTCGTCAGCATGGAGTACCTGCGGGGCGTCACCCTCAAGCAGCTGCTGGACGACCGAGGCAGCCTCCCCGCGCCGCTGGTTCTGCGCATCGGGCGCCAGGTGGCCGAGGGGCTGGAGGCGGCCCACGCGGTGGGGGTGGTGCACCGGGACATCAAGCCCCTCAATGTCCTCTTCGACGCCCGGGGCGACGCAAAGCTCATGGACTTCGGCCTGGCGGCCCCGGTGTCGGCGCGGGGCACCAACGAGGAGGGCCAGGTTTTCGGGACGCCGCGGTACATGGCCCCGGAGCAGGTTCGCGGGGAGCGGGTGGACCCGCGCACCGACCTTTACGCCCTCGGGATCATGCTCTACGAACTTTGCACCGGCGCCCCGCCCTACGACCACCGGGAAGTCACGGAGCTGCTCCGGATGCAGCTTGCCGCCCCCGTGCCCAGCCTGGCGGCGGCTCCGGGCCTCCCCGAGGGCCTCGGCACCCTCCTGGAACGCCTCATGGCCAAGGCCATGGACGACCGTCCCGGCTCCGCGGCGGAGGTGGTGGAGATCCTGAAGGTCATCTCGAGCGGAGGGGACACGCGGCGGATGTAGCAGGGTCAGGAGGCTTCCCACCCCCGCCGGGCGAATTCTCGGAGCCGCTCCTCCGAGCCCTGGAGCTGGCGGGCCCTCTCGACATAGCGGGCGATGGGGTCCGCCTCCAGGTGCACCGGGTCGCCTCGGCGCAGCCCGTCCAGGGCGGTGCGGCGCACGGTCTCCGGGATCAGGGCCACGCTGAACCCGTCCGGGCCGACCTCCACCACCGTGAGGGAAATGCCGTCCACGGCGACGCTGCCCTTGGGGGCCAGCAGGGCCGCCAGGGCCGGAGGAAAGGCGAAGCGCCAGAGGCCCTCGCCGCCGGGCCGCTCCAGGAGGCGACCCAGCCCGTCCACGTGGCCCATCACGAAGTGCCCGTCCAGGGGATCCCCGACCCGGAGGCTGGGCTCCAGGTGCAGGCGGGTGCCGGGAGCCATGTCTCCGAAGCGGGTCCGGGCCAGGGTCTCCTCGGAGAGTTCCACCTCGAAGGTCGTTCCGTCCCTGGCCACGCTGGTGAGGCAGGCGCCGTGGACACAGACGGAAGCCCCGGGCTCGGCCCGATCCAGCAGCTCCGAGGGGGCGGCGAGGCGGAGCCCCAGGCCTCCCCGCCGAGCCTGCCGGGATTGCAGGGTGCCCAGATGCCGGATCAGGCCCGTGAACATCAGGTCTCCCGGGAGCCCAGGCGGCTCTTGCGCCACCCGTAGGCGAAGTACACGACGAGGCCGAGGCCCAGCCAGGCGAAGAAGCGGTACCAGGTGAGGGCGGGGAGTCCCCTCGCGATCCACACGCAGCCCAGGATGCCGGCCGGCGCGATGAGCCAGGGCAGGGGCATTCGGAATTTCCGGGGGGCCTCCGGGCGCCGGCGGCGGAGGATGAGAACCGCCCCGCACACGATCACGAAGGCGAAGAGGGTTCCGATGTTGGCGAGCTCCACCACCTCGTCGATGTTCAGCAGGGCGGCGGGGACCGCCACCAGGAAGCCGGTGAGGATCGTGGCGTTGGAAGGGGTCCTGAAGCGCGGGTGGATCCGGCTGAACCAGGGCCCCAGCAAGCCGTCACGGCTCATGCTCATGAAGATGCGCGGCTGTCCCACCTGGTAGACCAGCAGGGCCGCGGTGGTGGCGATGACCGCGCCGAAGGAGATGAACCCCGCCGCGACGGTCATCCTCTGCTGGGTGAAAATGTAGGAAAGAGGGTCCGCAATCCCGCCCAGCCTGGTGTAGTGCACCATGCCCGTCACCACCAGGGCCACCCCTGCGTAGATGAAGGTGCAGATGAGGAGGCTCGCCAGGATGCCCCGGGGGAGGTCCTTCCCCGGATCCCTGCACTCCTCGGCGGTGGTGCTGACCGCGTCGAACCCGATGAAGGCGAAGAAGATGATGGCAGCCCCGGCCTGGATGCCGGGCCACCCGTGGGGGACGAAGGGAGTCCAGTTCGTCGTCTGGACGAAGCGGGCCCCCAGGCCCACCACCGTGAGGAGGATGAGCACCTTCAGCACCACCATCACCCCGTTGGCCCGGGCGCTCTCCCGGATGCCGATGTAGCAGAGCCAGGTGATGATCACGGTGATGACCACCGCCAGGAAGTTGACGGTGACCGGGAAACCGCCGAGGGTGGGGGCGTTCCTGAGGACTTCCCAGTTGGTGAAGACCGCCGCCCCGTTGGCCAGACCCGCCTTGGCCTGGGCCACCAACTCAAGCTTGGCCCCGAGGGTCATGGGGGCGACTCCCTCCGCAAGCTTGAAGGCGCTGCGGGGGTCCATGGCGAGCCAGCCGGGGATGTTCACGTGGAAGACGCTGGAGAGGAAGCTTCGGGCGTAGTCGCCCCAGGAGATCGCCACCGCGACGTTGGAGATGGCGTATTCCAGGAGCAGGTCCCAACCGATGATCCAGGCCATCAGCTCGCCCAGGGTGGCGTAGGCGTAGGTGTAGGCGCTGCCGGAGACGGGGATCATGGAGGCCATCTCGGCATAGGCCAGGGCCGTAAAGCCGCAGATGAGGGCCACGATCAGGATGCTGAGGACGAGGGCGGGTCCCGCGGGACTGCGCCCGCCCGCCAGGTTGCCCGCAGCCGCGGTGCCGATGGAGCTGAAGATCCCCGCCCCGATGATGGCGCCGATGCCGAACATGGTGAGGTCCAGAGCCCCCAGGTTCTTCTTGAGCTGGTGCTCGGGTTCCTCCGCGCTGGCCTTGAGCTGCTCGAGGGTCTTGGTCCGGAACAATCGCATGGGGGTCCGTTGGAAGGGTCCAGGGTACGGCTCCGCCCCGGAAATTCGAAAATCGAAATTCGAAATTCGAAAATACACTGTCCCCCTCATGTACCTCTGGAAGGACCGGCGCCTCCGCCTGAACCTCACCCGCCTGGGAATGGAGTACCTTGCCGCCACGGTCGCGGTGGGGCTCTTCGCCATGAACAGCGGGAACAACCTGCTGTACCTGGTGTTCTCCCTGATGATGGGCCTCTTCCTGGTCTCCGGCTTGGTGAGCCGTTCCGCCATCCGGGACTTGGGGCTGGAGGCCATCGAGGAGGGCAACCTCTTCGCCCGGGTGCGGGGGGGCATCCGCATCCGCCTCCGGGACCGCCGGCCGGGGCGCTTCAGGGCCCTTGAACTTCGCCTGGAAGTGGAGGACGGACGCACCGAGCCCGCCTTCTTCGGAGGGGGCCAGGGCGGTTCCACCGAGGCCCTCGCGGTCCTCCACGCCCGGCTCGAGCGAAGGGGATGGTCCCGGCTGAGGAGCCTGGAAGTCCGGACCGGTTTCCCCTTCGGCTTCATCCAGAAGAGCTGGACCTTCCCCCTCGACCAGAAGGTCCTCGTGCTGCCGCACCCCCGCACCACCACCCTGACCCTGGATCTTGCCGGCGAACTGCGCCGGACCCGGCCTGCCCAGGGGGACGCCAGTCCCATCGGCGCCCGTCCCTTCCGTGCCGGGGACCCCCTCGGGCGCGTCCACTGGAAGCGGACCGCCCAGCGCGGCGCCCCCTGGGTCCGGACCTTCGAGGGAGAACAGGCCTCCGGCCTGCACCTCGTCCTGGACCAGACCCGCTGGCCCCCCGGGCGCGACTTCGAGCGGGAACTGGAGCGGCTTTCAGGGGCGATCCTCCAGGCGCGCCTCCAGCGGCGGGAGGTGAGCCTGGAGCTCCGTTCCCTCGAGGGAGTCCGGGAGCACGAGGGGCACACCCCCTGCTGGCGCGCCCTGGCCCTGGCCCAGGCCCAGGGCCTGGACGACCCGCTGCCGGGCGGTTGATCGGCCTGGGTCCGGGCAGGTCCGGGGGGACCCCCGGCCGCCCGGGAACCCCAAGGCCCAAGCGGGCTTATGCTGTCCCCATGGCCATCCCTGACTTCACCCGCGCCGATTCGCCCGACTGGGCCCCCCTCCTCGAGGCCGCCTGGGCGGCCCGGGCGCACGCCCACGCCCCCTACTCGGGATTCCGTGTCGGGGCGGCCCTCCTCTGGAGCGGGGACCGGATCGAGTCCGGATGCAACGTGGAGAACGCCGCCTACCCCCTCACGGTCTGCGCCGAGCGGAACGCCATGGCTGCGGCCGTGGCGAAAGGGCTCCGGGACGGGGACCCCGTGGCCCTCGTGGTGGTGACCGAGGCCGCCACCCTCACCCCTCCCTGCGGGGGTTGCCGGCAGGTCCTGGCCGAGTTCGCCTCCCGCCTGCCCGTCCTGTTGGCCAACCGTGGAACGCGAAGCCTCCACGACCTGGCCGACCTGCTTCCCCACGCCTTTACGGGGCGGAATTTGACCTCTGGGACCCTCTAAGCTGTTCAACCCGGGGTGGGATCTCTAAACTGAGCAGACCCATCCCACCCACCGATCCCAGAGGCGGGCATGCCCATCGACCGAGCCAAAGTCTCCAAGGAAGCCGAGAAGCTCCTGGCCGCGGGCAGGGTGGACCGGGCCATCGAGGAATTCCGGAAGGTCCTGGACGACAAGCCGGACGACCCGATCCTCATGAACAAGATCGGGGATCTGTGCCTCCAGGCGGGCCGGACCCCCGAGGCCGTGGACCTCTTCAAGCGTCTGGCCCTTTCCTACGAGCGGGGGGGCTTCGCCCAGAAAGCCACCGCCATCTTCAAGAAAGCCCTCCGGGCCGCCCCGGACGACGTGGACATGAGCCAGCGCCTGGCGGATCTCTACCGGCAAACGGGCATGCTCAAGGACGCGGTCGGGGTCCACCTGCAGGTGGCCGAGCACTTCACCAAGAAGGGACTCATCAAGCGGGCCCTGGAGGAGTTCACCAAGGTCGTCGAGCTGGACCCCAAGAACCTGAAAATGAAGATCAAGCTCGCGGACACCTACAACAAGGAGGGCATGAAGGACCGCGCCGCCGCGATCTACCTGGAGGTCGCCGAGGCCCTGGCGATCGAACAGATGCACACCGAGGCCGGCCAGATCCTGGAGCGGGCCAAGGCCATGGTGAGCACCCCCCAGGTCTACCTCACCCAGAGCCGCCTCTGTGTCATCCAGAAGGACCTCGCGGGCGCCTCGTCCCATCTCCGGGAGGGCCTGGCCACCAATCCCCGCAGCACGGAACTCCTGGAGGCCCTCGCCGAGGTGGAACTGCAGGCCAAGAGCCCCGAGAAGGCGCTGGAGGCCATGAGCCAGATCCCGCAGATGCCCGAGAAGGCGGTCAACCTCTGCGAGCGGGCCCTCCGGGAGATGGTGAAATCCGGCCGGGTGGACGAAGGTCTCGCCCTCTTCAAGTCCATCGGCCGCGAGCTGGCCCGCCGGGGCATGGGGGAGGCCGCCACCAAGATCCTCCGGACGGCCATGCAGGGCCAGTTCACGACCGAGTCCTGGATCCAGCTGGCGGAAATCGCCCACCAGGGGGGCAACCGTCCGGACCAGATCAGCGCGCTCCAGAACGCCTACTCCCTGGCCCAGCAGACCAACGACCAGACCCTCTCCGACTGGGTCCTGGAGCGCCTGCGGGAGATCGGGGCCGCCCCCGGACAGAGCGCCGGCGCCACTCCCGGCACCCGCCCCGGCACCCAGCCGATCCCCATCCTGGCGCCCCAGGAGCACACCCTCCCGGGGACCGACACCACCTTCACGGACCTGGACCCGTTGAAGCGCATGCAGATCGAACAGCTGGAGCGGGAAGCCGAGTCCCTGGTGCGCATCCGGTCGGGAGACCGGGCGGTGGAGGTCTACAAGAAGATCCTGGACCTGGATCCCACCTACCCGGCGGCCATCGAGCGAATCGCCGACATTCACCGCGCCAGCGGCATGCTCACCAAGGTCCAGATGCACTACGTGGGCATGGCGACCCAACTGGCCAAGCTTGGCAAGCGGCGCCTCGCCTCGGAGCTGCTGGACAAGGCGGAGGCGCTCTTCCCCGGTTCCACCCGGATGCACCGCCGGCAGCTGGGCCTCATGGATGTCGGAGGACCGGCTGCCGCCCCGGAGCCCCTCGTCCCTCCGGCCGCGGCCCCCATCGCCCTGGGCACCGGCGTCCCCGGACCCGCGGGAGTCGGTGAAGCCCTCGATTCCGGCCCCGACACCGAGGGACTCATCCCCCTGGATCTCCCCGGCGCCGAGGCGCCCCTGACCTTCAAGGGCACCCAGCCCATGCCGATCTCCGGCGTGCCCTGGTCCCCCGAGGAGGCCCTGCCGGTGGTGCCCTTCGAGGTCCCGGCCCCGGGTCAGGCCCCTGGGGCCCCGCCGGCCCCCGAGCTGGACTGGGGGGACATGGGTGAATTCCCGCCCCTGGAATCGGAATTCGGCCAGGCGGCCGCCACGGTCGCCCTCCCCGCCTCCCCGCTGCCCCCGACGGTCCCCGCCGAGTTCCAGGAAATCCCCGATTTCCTCCAGGCACCGCCGCCCGAGCTTTCGCCCACCCCCGTCCTTGCGGCTGGACCTGCGGCCCCCGTGGACGACGAACTGACCTCCCTCCTGTCCGACGTGGACTTCCAGCTGGACTACGGAAGCCCTGAGGAAGCCAAGATCGAGATCGAGAACGCCCTCCAGTCCTGGCCCGAGCATCCTGAACTCCTGAAGCGCCTCGGGGTCGCGGAGGAGGCCCTGCGCAAGCTCGGCCACGCTCCTGCCGCCGGCCCGGCCATCGGGGAGCCCGAGCACTCCTTCTTCGACCTGACCGATGTGCTGGGCGAGGCCCTGCTGGACGCCGGCGAGGGCGAGGAGATGCACGACGCCACCAGCGTGGTCGAGAAGGTTCAGAGCGTGGAGGAGCTCTTCGACGCCTTCCGGGAGGGGGTCGAACAGCAGGTGAAGGCCGACGACTACGACACGCACTACAACCTGGGCATCGCCTACAAGGAGATGATGCTGTTGGAACCGGCCATGGAAGAGTTCAAGAAGGCCATGGCGGACCCCGAGCGCACCCTGGAGTGCTGCTCCATGCTCAGCATCTGCGAACAGAGCCAGGGGAACATGGACCAGGCCATCGACTGGCTCCAACAGGGGATCACGGCCCCGGGCTTTCCCCCCGAGGATTCCATTGGCCTTCGGTACGACCTGGGGGAGATTTTCCTCCTGCTGGGCCGGAACAACGAGGCCCTGGAGCAGTTCCAGCGCGTCTACGACATGGACCCTGAGTACCGCGAGGTCGCCAGCAAGGTCTGACCCCCCGGGCGGGCCGGCGCCGGCCATCGTCGCCGGGGATGCCCGTCCAGGCGCCTCGGGGAAGGGACGCGGGCTGGTTCCCCGGGGATTTGGATTCTTGACCTTCCCCGCCTGCCGCGATAGGGTGTTCTTTCTGCGACCCGGTCCATGGGCCGGATCGTCGTGTCGCGGAATCCCGCGAGCCCGGAGCGCTTCATGAGCACCTATTTCCCCAAGAGCCAGGACATCCAGCGCAAGTGGTATCTGGTGGACGCCACCGGCGTTCCCGTCGGACGGCTGGGCACCGTGGTGGCCGAAGTGCTGATGGGCAAGAACAAGCCGACCTGGACCCCCTTCCTCGACACCGGCGACCACGTGGTGGTGATCAACGCCGAGAAGGCCGTCCTCACGGGCAAGAAGGCTTCCCAGAAGATGTACCGCCGCGTTACCCCCCAGCCCGGTTCCATGAAGGAGATCCGGGCCGAAGTCATGGTCCAGACCTTCCCGGCCCGGATCATCGAGGAGGCCGTCAAGTGCATGCTCCCCAAGGGTCCCCTGGGGCGCCAGATGTACCGGAAGCTGAAGGTCTATGCGGGCGCCGAGCATCCCCAGGCCGCCCAGAAGCCCGAACCCCTGAGCATCAAGCTGTAATTCGAGAGGCGATTCCATGGCGATGAACCAGCAGTACGGAACGGGCCGCCGCAAGACCAGCACCGCGCGGGTCTTCCTGCGTCCCGGCAGCGGCCGGATCAAGGTGAACGGGCGGGAGCTCGAGGTCTATTTCCCCAATGCCGTGCTTCGAATGGTGGTCCACCAGCCCCTGGCCCTCGCGGACCTCGAGGGCAAATTCGACCTCCACGTCACCGTGGGCGGCGGCGGTCCTTCCGGACAGGCTGCGGCCATCCGGCTGGGCGTCAGCAGGGCCCTGCTCCGCTACAACGAGCAGCTCAAGGCCTCCCTCCGGGCTGCGGGCCTCCTCACCCGCGATCCGCGCATGAAGGAACGCAAGAAGCCCGGCCTGAAGGCTGCGCGCCGCCGCTTCCAGTTCAGCAAGCGTTGATTTCTTTTCTATTCGTCGAAACGCTTTAATTTTCAGCAGTTTATGAATTTATTTTTTTGCGGCGAAAGCGGCAAAAAAATAACGGGCCGCCGCAGGCGGTCGAATCGGGGCGGAACCCGCCCTTCATCCCCAACCGCGGGACCGTCCCGCAACGATTGAGGAGGCCATTCCATGGCTGCCATCCAGATGAAGGAACTGCTCGAAGCCGGCGTCCACTTCGGGCACCAGACCAAGCGCTGGAACCCCAAGATGAAGAAGTACATCTTCGGGGCCCGCAACAGCATTTACATCATCGACCTGCAGAAGACCCTCCGCCTCTGGAACCAGGCCTCCACCTTCCTCACCCGTGCGGCCACCGAGGGCAAGACCTTCCTCTTCGTGGCCACCAAGCCCCAGGCCCAGGACGTCATCCGGGAGCAGGCGGAGCGCTGCGGCGCCTACTACGTGAACAACCGCTGGCTCGGCGGCATGCTCACGAACTTCGCCACCATCAAGCGCTCCCTGGAGAAGCTGCGGGAGATGGAGGCCACCCTCACGGATCCCGCCAAGACCGCCTCCATGAGCAAGAAGGAGATCCTCCACCTCAACCGGGCCAAGGCCAAGCTCGAGGCCTCCTTCGCCGGCATCCGCGAGATGCGCCAGGTCCCCGACGTGATCTTCGTGATCGATCCGCACCGCGAGGACATCGCCGTGACCGAAGCCAACGTCCTGGGGATCCCGGTGGTGGGCGTGGTGGACACGAACTGCGACCCGGACAAGATCAACTTCGTGATCCCCGGCAATGACGATGCGATCCGCTCCATCCTGCTGTTCGCCGAGCGCGTGGCCGATTCCATCCTGGAGGGCCGCCAGTCCTTCAAGGACAAGGCCGACACCGCCGGCATGAAGGCCATGATGGCCGAGAAGGTCCATGAGGGTGCCGAGGCCTGACACCCGGCTGGGCCCCGACCCGGGGCGGACCCCGCAGGGGGGAGCTTGTTCCGGCGCGGGGCATTGAACCAACCAACGATTCGAGGAGCACGACATGGCATTCACCGCCCAGGACGTGAAGGCGCTGCGCGAGGCCACGGGCCTCGGGATGATGGACTGCAAGAAGGCCATGGAGGAGAACGACGGCAACATGGAGAAGGCCATCGAATGGCTCCGCAAGAAAGGCCTTGCCGCCGCCGAGAAGAAGGCCGACCGCGTGGCGGCCGAAGGGATCGTGGAAGCCTACATCCACCCCGGAGGCCGCGTGGGCGTCCTGGTGGAGGTCAACTGCGAGACGGACTTCGTGGCCAAGGCGGAGGGCTTCCAGCGCTTCGTCAAGGAGATCGCCATGCACGTGGCGGCGGCCGACCCGGCCCCGCGCTTCGTGGACAAGAGCGAGGTGACGGCCGACTTCATCGAGAAGGAGAAGGACATCGCCCGGGCCCAGGCCCTGGCCACCGGCAAGCCCGAGGCCATCGTCGAGAAGATCGTCGAGGGCAAGATGAACAGCATCTACAAGGACGTCTGCCTGCTCGAACAGCCCTTCATCATGAACCCCGACCTGACCGTGCAGCAGTACCTGTCCTCCAAGATCGCCGAGATCGGCGAGAAGCTGGCGGTCCGCCGCTTCCAGAAGTTCGTCATGGGGGAGGGCCTGGAGAAGCGCAAGGACAACTTCGCCGAGGAAGTGGCAGCCCAGATGGGCACGAAGTGATGTTCCGGGGGGCACCGCCTTCGGCTCGGCCCCCCGGACCCCACTCGCTCAGGCCGGGCCGAGCCCGTCCTTCGCTTCCGAACCGTTTTCCACCAGAATGGAGCAGCATCCAGCTGCTCCATTTTTGCGCCCGGAGCCTCCCATGAAGTACCGCCGCATCCTCCTCAAGCTCTCCGGCGAAGCCCTCATGGGCGACCAGAAGGGGGGCATCGATCCGGGCGTCGTGTCCATGGTCGGGGAGCAGGTGAAGGAGATCCGGAAGCTGGGCGTGGACGTGGGCCTGGTGATCGGCGGGGGCAACATCTTCCGCGGCGTCGCCGGAGCCACCAAGGGCATGGACCGCGTCACCGCGGACCACATGGGGATGCTGGCCACCATGATCAATGCCCTGGCGCTCCAGGACGCCCTGGAGCAGAAGGGCGTGCAGACCCGCGTGCTCAGCGGCATCGAAATGCCCAAGGTGGCGGAGAGCTACATCCGGCGGCGGGCGGTGCGGCACCTGGAGAAGGGCCGCGTGGTGATCTTCGGCAGCGGGACCGGGAACCCCTACTTCAGCACGGACACGGCCGCGGCCCTGCGGGCCAACGAGATCAACGCCGACATCGTCATGAAGGCCACCAAGGTGGACGGAGTCTACTCCTCGGATCCCATGAAGGATCCCGGAGCCCGGAAGTTCGACCGCATCAGCTACCAGGAGGTCCTGGAGAAGGGCCTCAAGGTGATGGACGCCGCCGCCATCGCCCTCTGCATGGACAACAGGCTGCCGATCATCATCTTCGACCTCAACGTGCCCGGGAACCTCGTGGCGGCCGTGAAGGGGGACGTGGTGGGGACCCTGGTGGGCTGAGGGCCCGGGAACGGCATCAAAGTTTGGGTCGGGGGGCGCCCAGCACCTTTTCCTTCTGTTTCTCCCGGTAGGAGGACAGCTTCTGGGCCAGGAGGGGGTCCGACAGGGCCAGGATGGCTGCGGCGAAAAGGGCCGCATTGACCGCGCCGGCCTTCCCGATGGCCAGGGTTCCCACGGGAATGCCCGCCGGCATCTGGACGATGGAGAGCAGGGAGTCCATCCCATTCAGCGCCTTGCTCTGGACGGGCACGCCCAGGACGGGAAGGGGCGTGAGGGCCGCCGTGACCCCGGGAAGGTGGGCCGCCCCTCCCGCCCCGGCGATGACGACCTTGAGTCCGCGGCCCTGGGCTTCCTGGCAGTAGGCCTGGTGCCGCTCGGGAGTGCGGTGCGCGCTGATGACCTCCACCTCGAAGGGGATTCCCAACTGCTTCAGGGTCTCCGCCGAGTGGATCATGGTGTCCCAGTCCGAACTGGAGCCCATGATGATTCCGACCTTGGGCGCGGCTTCCATGACTGCCTCCGGAAGGCCCCATTCTAGAGCACACCTCCCATAACCGCTGTTGGAAGGGAACGCCGGCGAGGGCCGCCCCTCCTGCGGGGCTTGGTTCCTTTGGGGTCTGCCTGGAAGGGCATGTTTGGGCAACCCACCCAGGAAGGTGACCGACCTCCCCGGGACCTTGGGCCAAACGCTGTTTCGCCTCCGCACGCCGTGGTCCTCGTTCCTCAGGCGGGCGATGGGCGGCCGGGTCCGCCTAGGCGCCGGGTGCCAGGGCCTCTGCGACGGCGCGGAGGAGGTCCCTTCCCCTGTAGGGCTTCTGGAGGAATCCGGACAGCTGGCCTTCGCCGAAGGCCTCTCCGGCCTCCTGTCCACCCCACCCGCTGGCCAGGATGACCTTCAGGTCGGCACGCAGTTGACGCAGGCGGCGGAAGCATTCCCGGCCGTCCATCACCGGCATGGTGAGGTCCAGGAGCACGAGGGAGAAGGCATCGGGGCCCTCCAGGAAGCGTTCGATCGCCACGGCCCCGTTCTGGGCCCAGACCACCTCGTGACCGGCCCGCTGGAGGATCTGCATGGTGGCCTCGGCCAGAGCCTCCTCATCCTCCACCAGCAGGATCCGGGAACCCCCCGAGGCAGGGAGCGGCGCTTGGGACCCCGAATTCCCTCGGGCGGGGGGAGGGGCCGCCGGGGACGGCTGGGCGGGGAAAAAGACCCTGAAACGACTCCCCTTCCCGGGTTCGCTCTCCACCTGGATGGCGCCCCGGTGACCCTGCACGATGCCCTGCATGGCAGCCAGCCCCAGGCCCCGCCCTGCGAACTTCGTGCTGAAGAAGGGATCGAAAATCTTGGCCAGGGTGGCTTCGTCCATCCCCCGGCCCTGGTCGGCAACCTCAAGGCACACGAAGGACCCGGGGGCGGTTCCCTGGGCCGCCGCGAGCCCGTGGAGATCCGCGGCGCCGAGAAGCCGGGTGGAAGTCCGGATCTTGATTTCCCCGGGACCTTCCATGGCCTCGGCCGCATTGGTCACCAGGTTCATCACGACCTGGTGGAGCTGGCCGGCGTCCCCCTGGATGGTGGGCAGGGGCTCCTGGAGTTCCAGCCTGATGGCGGTGTCCTTGGAAACGGACACATCCAGGAGGCTGCGGATGTCCCGCACGTGCTGGTTCAGGTCCAGGGGCTCGACCACGAAGGTCCCTCGCCCAGAGTATGCCAGCAGCTGCCTCGAGAGGTTCGCCGCATGCAGGGTCGTCTCCCGGATCGTCTCGATGTGCCGGCGTCCGGGGTGGTCCGCCGGAAGACTCCCTTTCGCTAGGCTGACATGACCGAGGACGGCACCGAGCAGGTTGTTGAAATCGTGGGCGATGCCCCCCGCCAGGAGCCCCAGGCTCTCCAGACGCTGGGTTTCGAACATCTTCCGTTCGATCTGGAGGCGGGCCTCCACCGCCCGGACCCGTTCGGTGACGTCGAACACCGTGGCCATTCCCAGCGTCCGTTCGCCCCAGGCGATCTTCCCTGCCGTGAAGTCCACCCAGTGAACCTCCCCCTCCCCGTCCACCAGGCGGAATTCGTAGGTCTCAGATACCTGTTCTCCGCGGATCCTCGCCAGGCCCCGCTGCTTGACCATGTCGCGGTCATGGGGATGGACGAAGCTCCAGAAGGGTTTCCCGAGAATGTCGTCCACCTTCATTTTCATGAACTGGCATCCGAAATCGTTCACGTACTCGATGACATCCGAATAGAGGACGATGATGCACGCCGTGGTATTGGCGAGCATGCGGAACCGGGTCTCGCTGTCCCGAAGCGCTCGGGCGAGTTCCTCAGCCCTGCCCCGGGCGAGCTGCTGGGTGCGCACGAAGGCGAAGAGGAGCCCTGTGAACACCAATCCCGTGGCCAGAATCGTGGGGGGCCCCCAATCCCCGAACCCCTTCCCGAAACCCGGCAAGGCTGTGCATTGCATCACCCAGATCCGCTGACCAATGGGGAATTCCACCGCCCGCTCGAAGCCCCATCCTCCGGCCGGGAATTCCGCGGGGTAGGTGTCCAGCAGCCGGGGACCGCCGCCCGCGGCCCTGTCTTCCACACGGATGGCGATGTCCCGGGTGTCCCGGGCCGCCCCTCCGATGAGAAGGTCCGAGAGGAAGGATCCGTACACGACCCCCTGCACGGCGGCCTCACGTTCTTCTGGGGTTGCGGCGGGCAGGTTGCGCTTGTAAACGGGCAGGTAGAGGATCACCCCGGGGTGCTGATCATAGAGCTCCGTATCCTGCCCCCGGAGGGTGACGGGCCGGGTGGCGGCGACGGTCCCCGTGCGCACCGCCCGGAGAAGGGCCTCCGCCCTGAGCGGCTCAAAGGCCAGGTCAATCCCGAGGAGTTCGTTCCTGAAATTCAGAAGTTCCGGTTCCATGAAAAGGAGCGGGAAATGGAGAGGCCGGGGCTGGAGGGGCTTTTCCCCGTGAAGGCGGACCGGGAGGCCCCAGAGTTCGGTGGCCCTCGCCTCGAAGGCCCGGGTCTCCCCTTCCCGCACGACGGCCGCATAACCCAGGCTGCGCATCCCGGGAAAGCGCTGCCTGGGGTTGAGGCGGCGAACGAAGGCCTTCCAGTGTTCCTGCCTCACGGTTCCCGAGGCGTCAAAGAGCCCGTAGCAGCCTTCCATGGCCACCACGGGGGCTTCCAGCCGGCCCCGGAGGTTTTCCTGGATCCGCTGTACTTCCGCCTCGAAGGCCGCCCGTGCCTCCCGCCGAACCTGCCGGGAAGCGTAGCTCCACAGCGCGAGGGTAAGGAGCAGGCCCGCAAGAAGGGCGAACCAGGGAGCCGGGCCGGAACGGGGCCGACCCTGGAGGCCTGGAATGGTGGGCATGGACATCGGAACCCACATTGTGCCCGAGCGGCCGGAGTGCCGCTGGCAGACTTGCTCCATGGAAATCCTCCGCCGCATCCCCGAGACTCGGGTCCTGGTGGGACCCGAGGACCTGGAACCCTACCGCCGGGACGAAAGCCATGTGGCGGGGTCCGCCCCCCTGGCGGTCGTGCAGCCCCGGAGCCGGGCCGCCCTGCGGGAATTGGTCCGGGTGGCGGCCGCGGAGGGCTGGGGGCTGGTTCCTCGCGGGGCGGGCACCGGCAAGGCGGGGGGCTGCGTCCCCACACCGGGGACCGTGGTGGTGGACCTCTCCGCCTGGCCCCGGGAGATGGTCCTCTCACGGACCGACCTCACCCTGAGGGCCTCCGCCAGCGCGTCCTTGAGGGAGGTCAAGGCCGCCGCGGCCAAGGGCGGGCTCTTCTACCCTCCGGACCCCAATTCCTGGGAGTCCTGCGCCTTCGGGGGCACCCTGGCCACCAACGCCGGGGGCCCCAACGCCTGCAAGTACGGCATGACCCGCCACTGGGTGCTGGCCGTGGAGGCCCTGATGGCCGACGGGGAGGTCCACGCCTTCGGCATCGGGTCGGTCAAATCCAACACCGGGCCCAGCCTGGCCCAGCTCCTGGTGGGCAGCGAGGGGATCTTCGGGATCATTCTGGGGGCCACCGTCCGGCTCCTGCCGGCTCCGACGGATTTCCTCACCCTGCTTCTCCCCGCCCAGAGCTGGACCGACCTGCTGGACGTACCGGAGCGTCTCTTCGCCTCGGGACTCCTGCCCTCGGCCTTCGAGTTCTTCGATCCCGCCGTGCTGGAAGACCTGCGCCGCCACGGCCCCGAGGAGGCCCGGCGCCTGCCGGGCGAGGCCCTGGCGGTCCTGGAATTCGACGACCGGGGCTGCACCGCGGAGCCCTTTCTCGCAGCCCTGACGGAGCTTCTGGGCCCCATCGCCCAAGGACTCCAGCTGGCCACGGACGCCCGCCAGCGGGAGGCCATCTGGTCCGTCCGGCGCAAAACCTCCGCCCACCTCAAGGAGCGCTATCCGAAAAAGGTCAGCGAGGACATCGTGGTCCCCCGCTCCCGCATCCGGGACTTCTTCGAGGGCCTGGGGCGCCTGGAAATCCCCGCCGTCACCTACGGCCACCTGGGCGACGGGAACCTGCACACCAACCTCCTGGCCGCAGGGGAGACGGATCCCCAGGCGCTGGAGGGCCAACTCATGGATCTTTTCCGCCTGTGCCTCTCCCTGGGGGGCGGCCTCAGCGGCGAGCACGGCATCGGCCTCGCCAAGCGCGACGCCTTCCTCCGCCTCTCGGACCCCTACCAGGTCGAGGCCCTGCGCGGGATCAAGCGGGCCCTGGACCCGAAGGGGATCTTCAACCCGGGGAAGGTGATCTAGGCGCTAACCCAGCGCCGCCTTCAGCGCCTCGAAATCGTTGGGAAGATCCTTCGAGAGCAGGGGCTTCGCCACGGCCTGCGCCAGCGCGGCGGGCAATTCGACCTCCGTGCCGAGGATCGGTCCCAGGCGGTCGGCGAACTTGGCGGGGTGGGCGGTGCCCAGGAAGAGGCCCGTCTCGGTGATGCCCAGCCGCTCCCGCATGACGCCGTAGGCCACGGCGGCGTGGGGATCCGCCTGGTAGCCCAGGCCCTTCAACTCCCGGAGCACGAAGCCGGTCTCCGCGTCGGAGAGGTGGCCCCAGCGGAAGGCCTGGCGAAGGGCGGAAGGGTCGTCGCCGTGCAGCCGGGAGATCCGCTCCCAGTTGTTCGGCGCCCCCACGTCCATGGCGTTGGAAAGGGTCTCCACGGAGGCCCGGGGGCTGTACGCCCCGCCGTCCAGGTAGTCCGGCACGGTGGTGTTGGCGTTGGTGGCGATGACGAAGGCCCGCACGGGCAGGCCCATGCGGTGGGCCAGCACGCCGGCGCAGAGGTTTCCGAAATTGCCGCTGGGCACCACGAAGACGGGAGGATCGCCGATCCCCGCGTCCCGCAGGAGGGCGACCCCATCCCAGTAGTAGAGCACCTGGGCCAGGAGGCGGGCGATGTTGATGCTGTTGGCGGAGGTGAGGCCGAGCCGGGCGCTGAGCTCGGCGTCCGCGAAGGCCGCCTTGGCCAGGGCCTGGCAGTCGTCGAAGCTCCCGTCCACCGCCAGGGCCTGGACGTTGCCGCCCAGGGTGGCGAACTGGCGCTCCTGCAGCTCCGAGATGCGGCCCTTGGGGTAGAGCACCACGGCCCGGAATCCCGGCAGACCGTGGAAGGCCGATGCCACCGCGCTGCCCGTGTCGCCGCTGGTGGCCGTGAGGATGGTGCGGTCCTTTCCGTCCCGGGCCCGCAGCCAGGCCAGCACCCGGGCCAGGAATCGGGCGCCGAAATCCTTGAAGGCCAGGGTGGGCCCGTGGAAGAGCTCCAAGGCGTAGCAGCGGGGGGCCACCCGCACGAGGGAGACGGGAAAATCGAAGGCTGAGGCGGAGATGGCGCCCAGGTCGTCCAGGCCCATCTCGTCCCCCAGGAGGCGCCCGAGGATCTCCTTCCGCCGCGCCTGGGGAGACAGGTGCTCCAGGAGGTGGTCCGGGTCCGCGAAGCAGGGGACGGGGTCGGGCAGGTAGAGTCCCCCCCCCGGCGCCAGGCTGCGCCCCACGGCCTCCAGGAAGGTGGCGCGGTGCTTCGGGTCCCGGGTGCTGACGAGGCGCATCAGAGGATTCTCGCCCCAAGTGCGTCGAGATGACAGATCCAGGCATGGCTCTCCAGGCCGTGACCCCGGAACGCGGCCTGCATGGACCCCTGCACGGCCTCGGCCCGGTCCTCCCCGGCCACGGCGAAGGCGGAGGGTCCGCTGCCGCTGAGGCTTGCGCCGAAGGCCCCCTCCGCCAGGGCCCGGGCCTTGGCCTCGGGGAAGCCCGGAACCAGGCCCGCCCGGTGGGGCTCCACGAGCAGGTCCCGGAGGCTCAGGGCCAGCAGGGCGCGGTCCCTCGTATGGAGCGCGTGCACGAGGGCGGCGAGGTTCTGGCCCCAGGCCACGGTCTTCCCCAGGGGCACGGCCGGGGGCAGCACCGCCCGGCTGCGGGCGGTGGGAAGTTCGAAATCAGGATGCACCACCACCACCTGCAGGTCCTCGAACCAGGGCAGGGAGCGGCTGGCCAGGGGCTGCCCGGGGCGCCGGCCCGGAACGATGAGCTGCAGGCCCCCGGCGAGGCTGGGGGCCACGTTGTCCAGGTGGACGCCCCCGGAGAAGATGCCCTCCGCCCGGCCCGCCAGGTCCAGGACCTCGTTGCGGGCCAGGGGCTCGCCGGCGGCGGCCTGGAGCGCCGTCAGGGCGGCCACGATGGAGCTGGCGCTGGAGCCCAGGCCGGAATTCACTGGAAGGTTCTTGTGCAGGACGAAGCGCGCCGGCCCCGCCTCCAGGCCCCTGGACCGGAGGGCCTCGGCGTAGAGGCGGGCGGTGCGGAGGACCAGGTTGTCCTCGGGAGGACCCGGCAGGGTGGCGGCGTAGGGGCCCAGGATCTCCAGGCTGTCGGCCTCCGCGGGATGGACTTCCACCAGATCGCCTAAAAGGCTGCCGTCCCGGGGAGCCAGGGCGGCCCCCAGGAGGTCGAAGCCCGCGGCGAAATTGCCGATGCTGGCCGGGGCGTAGGCCCGGAGGGAGCTCATCGCAGCCCCAGTCCCAGCCGCAGCACGTCCGAGAGGACCCCTGCGGCGGTGACTTCCGCGCCGGCGCCGTAGCCGCGGATCACCATGGGTCGCGGGCTGTAGTGGGCCGTGAGGACGGAGAGGGCGTTCTCGCCGCCCTGAATCGGGAAGAGGGGATGATCAGGCCCCGCCTCCAGCAATCCTGTGCGGGCGCCGTCGGGGCCCACGCTCCCGGCGTAGCGGAGCACCTTGCCCTGGGCCCGGAGGGCCTCCACGCGTTTCCGGAAGGGCTCGTCCAGCTGGGGCAGCCGCGCCACGAAGGAATCCACGCTGCCGGAGTCGTCGAAGTCGGCGGGCAGCAGGCCCTCCAGCTTCACGTCCGAGGGCTCCAGCATCATGCCTGCCTCCCGGGCCAGGATCAGGACCTTTCGGGCCACGTCCGCGCCGCTGAGGTCGTCCCGGGGGTCGGGCTCGGTGAAACCCTTCTGCATGGCGTCCTTCACCGCATCCGAAAGGAGCACCCCCTCCCCCAGGCGTCCCAGGATGTAGCTCAAGGAGCCCGAAAGGACTCCCTCGAAGCGCAACAGCCGGTCCCCCGCGGCCATGAGTCCCTTCACCGTGTCGATGACCGGCAGGCCTGCGCCCACGTGGGTCTCGTAGTAGAAGCGGCGGCGGGACCGGGCGGACGCCTCCCGGATGGCGCGGTAGAGCGCGAGGCTCCCGGCGTTGGCCTTCTTGTTCGCGCTCACGGCGTGCAGCCCGGCGGCGATGATCCCCGGGGTGGCCTCGGCGAGCACGGGGCTGGCGCTGCAGTCCACGAAGACCGCCACCTCGGGCCGGCGGACCCCGATGGAGCTTCGCAGCCGCTCCAGGCTGGAGGGTTCCTCCGAAGCCTGGAGGCGGGCCCTGGCCTCGCCTGGGGCGATGCCGGCCTCCTCCAGCACCATGCGGCGGGAATTGGCCACGCCGCACAGGCGCAGGTCCAGCCCGGCGGCGGCCAGCTCGGGAATCTGCCGGTCCAGGAGCTCCAGGAGCTTGCTGCCCACCAGGCCCACGCCGAAGAGGTAGAGTTCCAGCGTCTCCCGCGTGCCGAAGCAGCGGCGGTGGGCGGCCCGCAGGCCCCGGGGTCCGTCCTCCCCGGAGAGCACGAGGGAGATGTTGCGCTCCCCGCTGCCCTGGGCGATGGCGATGATGTTGCATCCCGCGTCCGCCATGGCGGAGGTGAAGGCCGCGGCCATTCCCACCCGGGTCCGCATGCCGTCGCCCACGGCGCTGAGGATGCCCAGCCCTGGCCGCAGCTCCACCTTCTCCACCATCCCCGCCGCCAGCTCGGCCCGGAAGGCCTCCTGCAGGGCCTGGGCGGCGCGTTCCCCGTCCGACTCCTTCACCACGATGCAGATGCTCACCTCGCTGCTGCCCTGGGTGATGAGGACGACGCTGATCTCCTGCCTCGCCAGGGCTCCGAAGGCCCGTGCCGCCACGCCGGGGACGCCGGGCATGCCGGGCCCCCGCAGGTCCACCAGGGCCAGCCCCGGCAGCCAGCTGAGGCCCCGAACCCCCTGGGGGGGATCTCCCGCCTTGGCCGTCACCAGGCTGCCCGGCAGCTGGGGCCGGAAACTGTCCCGGATGCTCACGGGGATGCCCTTCTCCCGGGCCGGGGCGATGGTCTTGGGATGAAGCACCTTCGCGCCGAAGTGGGCCAGCTCCATGGCCTCCTCGAAGCTCAGCTCGGGAAGGGGGAAGGCTTCGGGCACGATGCGGGGGTCGGCGCTGTAGATCCCGTCCACGTCGGTCCAGATTTCCAGAAGGGCCGCGTCCAGGGCCGAGGCGGCCAGGGCGGCGCTGAAGTCCGAGCCGCCCCGCCCCAGCAGGACGACCTTGCCCGAGGCATCCCCCCCGAAGAAGCCCGGCAGAAGCACCAGCCGGTCTCCCCCGTCCCGAAGGGGCCCGAAGCGCTCGCGGATCCCCTCCAGCTGCGGGGTGGCCTCCAGGGGGTCCCCCGCGCAGAGGACCAGGTCCCTGGGGTCCAGCAGCCTCGCCGGCAGCCCCCGCTGCCGCAGCAGTTCCGCCAGGAGGGCGCAGGAGGCCCGTTCCCCGAAGGAGTAGAGCAGGGCCGTCACGCCCGGGCTGCACTCCTGGAGCAGGCTGATCCCCCGCAGCAGCTTGGCCAGGTCGGCGCCCAGGGCCTCGAGGGCCTCGCCGCAACGCTGTTCCAGGCCCAGGCTCCGGGCCAGCTCCTCGTGGCGGGCCCGGAAGGTCGAAAGGGGACCCTCCGGGTCCTCTCCCTTCGCCGCGCCCTCCGCAGCCTGCACCAGCAGGTTGGTCACCCCGGCCAGGGCCGAGGCCACCAGACAGACGCGGCCCTCCTTCAGGGCGGCCTCCGCCAGGTCGGCGATGGTGTTCATGCGCTCCGGGCCGTTGACGGAGGTGCCGCCGAACTTCATGACGCGCCAGGACTGTTTCGCGGAGGGATTCATGGGAGCACCTGAAATACGAAGGCCCCGCGTCTGCGGGGCCGGTCGGGGGAGGAGAGCGTCCTAGACCAGCCCCTGGATCCGAATGCCGGTGGTGGTATTGCCGGACAGGCCCCTTCCGCGGTGCCCGTGGGCGCCTCCGGCGGGGCAGGGGCAGATCGAACGCATGACTCTACCTTCGCTGAACCGGGGCCCGGGCGTCAACCCGGCTGCCCTCGTGGATCTTTCCACCCCTGCTACGCTCGAATCCCGGAGGCGCGCCATGTCCCTGGTCCTCGGCCACCGCGGCCTCTCCTCGCAGCACCTGGAGAACAGCATGGAGGCTTTCCGGGCCGCCCTGGCGGCGGGCATGGACGGCTTCGAACTGGACGCCCAGCCCACCGCCGACGGCGTCTGCGTGGTGATGCACGACGAGGATTTCCGGCGCACCTGCCGCGGCGCCGGCTCTGTGCGCTCAGCCAGGGCCGGGTCCATGCCCCTGCTGAAGAACGGCGAGTCCATCCCCCGCCTCGTGGACGCGCTGGAGCTTCCGGCCAGGCTCGTCAACGTCGAGCTGAAGGGAGAGCCCGGGTGGCAGCAGGCCCTTGCGGCGGTGGAAGCCGCCGACGCCCTGGACCGCGTGCTCTTCAGCAGCTTCGAGCCCAGCGAAGTGCTCCAGCTCTGGAACGCCTGTCCCCGCGTCCGCTGCGGGTTCCTCTGGGACCGCGCCGAGGCCCTGGACCTCACCCCCGAGGAACTGGCCGACCTTCCTGCTGCCCTCTGGCTGCACCCTCCACTCAAGGCCGTGATGGCCCGCCCCGCCCAGTGGGCGCCCTACGCATCCCGCCTCGCCGTGTGGGGCATGACGTCCGCCGCCGAAGCCAAGGCCCTGCCCTTCGAGCCCGCGGTGGTCATCGCCGACGGTTGGTGAGGCCTCATGCCAAGGGGCGGTCAATTCAAAATAAAGACAATACTCACCGCCAAGGTCCCAAGCACGCCAAGAACTGCATGAGTATTGGATTTCCTATTCTTGGCGTCTTGGATTCTTGGCGGTGGGTTATTCATCTTTGAACGCCCATTCGTATCATGGGGCCTCCGCGTCCTTCCCCAGCATCCGGCCCGCCCACTTCCCCAGCCAGGCCCCGCTTCCGAGCCACAGGGCCGAGAGCACAAGGGCCGCGGGCGCGAAACCCGCGCCGAGCCGGGCAAGAAGGGTGGGGATCCAGGCGCCGGCGATGTCGCCTGTCCGGTACACGAAGGTGTCGATGAAGGGCTTGCTCTTGTACTTCTCGCCGGGACCCAGGGGGATGTACAGCAACTCCCGCGCCGGGCGGTCCACCGCGTGGTGCAGACCTCGGCGCGCCACCATCACGGCCCCCAGGGTGACGAAGCTCGGCCAGAGAGCCAGGGCCGCAAATCCCCCGAGCGTGAGAAGGGGCAGGAGGCAGAGCACGATCCCGATGCCGATGCGGCGCAGGATCCTCCCCGTGAAGAGAAGTTGGGTGCCCAGCGTGAGCAGGTTCGTCCAGAGGTCCAGCCTGGCGAACGCGGCCGTCCGGGCGGCCGTTCCGCTGAAGGTCTTCGCGACGATGCGGCCCTGCTCCAGGTAGAGCAGGGTGGAGGTGATCGTGAACAGCAGCAGGTAGGCGGCCATGAGGCGGAGGTAGGGCGAGGAGCCCAGCAGGCGCAGGCCCTCGAGGGCGCCCGGACCCGGTTCACGCGCTTCGCCCGCCCGGTCGCCCAGACCCCGGCGGTCGCAGAGCCCGTGCACGCACCACACCGTGCCCTCCAGGACCAGGGCCGCGAAGAGCAGAAGCACGGGGGTGCCCGCCTGAAGTTGAAGGGCGCCGAGGTGGATCCCGCTGCTGAGGGCCGCGGCCACCCAGGCCCCCGTGATGGCCCCGGCGCTTCCCCCCAGGGCGACGATCCCGAAGAGCCGGCGCCCCTGCTCCTCGGTGAAGAGGTCCGTCATGAAGCCCCAGAAAAGGGAGACCACGAAGAGATTGAAGACACTCAACCAAACGTAGAAGGTGTAGCCCAGCCAGGGGGAGGGTCTGCCTGACGACAGCACCAGGGCCAGGAAGAACACCACGATGGTTGCGCAAAAGACCCGGGTGGCTCCGGGGATGAAGCGGCGGCGGGGGAAGCGGGACACCAGGGCCCCGAAGAGCGGGTTCACCGCCAGCATGGCCACCAGGGTGCCGCTCATGAGCCAGGGCAGGTTGTCGGCTCCACGGGCGATGCCGAAGGTCTCCCGCATGGGGCGCAGGAGGTAGTAGCCCAGCAGGAGGAGGAAGAAATACCCTCCCGAGAGAAGCAGCAGGGGGCCCTCCCCGGGGCGCACAAGAACGAGGCCCGCGGCCCATCGGGAGACCCGGCCCTCAGGGCGATGCTCGGGATGCTCAGACATCAGGGGGCGGCTCCTTGTACCTATATTGCAACACGAGGTATGACCCCCTGGGGGTCCCTTCGAACGATTTCCGCGGGCCACCTCCTACCTGCCATCCTGCCGTGACGCCCCCCGGACCCTCATCCTTCCTGACCTTGCTCTCTGCCCGGGGACACCCGGACCCCGGAGCCCCCATGTGCCACCCCGCCACCATCGGCCAAGCGACCCTGGCCCCGGACGGCACGGTCATCCTGGATCTGCGGGCCCAGGGCTCCGGAGCCTTGGGCGATGCCCAGTTCCGCTATCCCCCCGGGCATCCGGAACGGGAAGGGGTCCTGCGGCACCTTGGGGGGCTTGCCCCCGGGGAGGTCAAACCGGTGCCCCCGTGGGAATTCGGAAGGACCTTCAATCCACCTTGAGCCGGTAGCCCACACCGAGTTCCGTGAGCAGGTGCTTCGGCCGGGCGGGGTCGGTTTCCAGTTTGTGACGGAGCTGGGCCATGTAGACGCGAAGGTAGTGGGGCTGGGCCGCGGCCACGCCACCCCAGACCTCCCGCAGCAATTGGGGATGGGTCAGCACCTTTCCGGCGTGCCGGGCCATGACGGCCAGGAGCTTGAACTCGTTGGGGGTGAGGTGGACTGGGGATCCCCCCCGGCGGACCTCCCGGGAGGCTGGATCGATTTCGACGTCACCCCAGCGAAGGGGGGCCTCCTGGTCCGGGCCGGACCCCCGGGCATGGCGCAGGGCGACGCGGATCCGTGCCAGGAGTTCGCCGGTGCCGAAAGGCTTGGTGAGGTAGTCGTCCACCCCGAGGTCCAGGGCTTTCACCTTGTCCTCCTCCCGACCCCGGGCGCTGACCACGATGATGGGAACCTGGCTCCATTCCCGGATCCGGCGTCCCACCTCGAGGCCATCCAGGTCGGGCAGGCCAAGATCGAGGAGGATCACGTCCGGGTGGAGGGAGGTGGCCAGGCGCATGCCCTGAGCTCCGTCCACCGCCTCCTCCACCCTGTACCCGTGGGAACCCAGCGCGGTGCGGAGGAAGCGGCGGAGCTGGGGCTCGTCCTCGACCACGAGCACCAGGGGGGCGGATTCATCCATGATCCACGTCCTCGGAAGGGGGGCCCTCGGGGGGGCTGGGATGGGGCAGGCCGATGAGGAAGTGGGCCCCGCCCTCCGGCCGGTTCGACGCCGAGATCCACCCCCCGTGGGCCTTCACGAGCCCGCGGCAGATGGCCAGCCCCAGGCCGGCGCCCGGACGCGCGGTGGGCGCCGACCCCCGGACGAGCTTCTCGAAGATTTTCTCCTCCTCCCCGGGCTGGATTCCGGGCCCCGAATCCGTGAGGGAGAGCAGCAGGAAGTCTCCCTCCAGCCTGGAGGCCAGCCCAAGGGGACTCCCGGGGGAGCTGTACTTGAGGGCGTTCTCCAGGAGGTTCACCAGAACCTGCTCGATGAGGATGGGATCCACGGCCACGAGGGTGTCCGTGAGGTCCAGCCGCACGGGCCGATCTCCCAGGGATGCCTCCATGCGCGCCAGAGCCGATCCGATCACCTCTTCCAGTGGGACCCACTCCTTCTGCACCTTGAGGGTTCCCGATTCCAGGCGGGTGAGGTCCAGAAGGTTGATCACCAGGCGGTGAAGCCGCTGGGATTCCTCCTGGATGGTGCTGAGGAGGTCGCGCCGGCCCTCGGGGGTCAGGGCCTCCGGAGGGTCCAGGAGGGTGCTCGCGGCTCCCGTGATGGCCCCGAGAGGTGTCCGCAGGTCGTGGGAGATGCTGCTGAGCAGGACATTGCGCATCTGCTCCCGGTCCACCTCCCGGCGCGCCTGGGCCCGCTCCTCGGCCAGCCGCGCCCGTTCCAAGGTGAGGGCGGCCTGGCTCGCGAGGGCTTCCAGGAGATGCCGCTGCCCCTGGTCCAGGTCCGGCCTTTCCTTGGGCAGGAGCAAGCCTAGAACACCCACTGGGCCCTCCGTTCCCAGCAACGGCAGGTAGCTGCCCCGGGCCCCCGGGAGGGTGTCGGTCCCCCGGCCCGCCGGGGCCTGGTGGTCGAAGGCCCACTGGGCCACGGCCAGTTCCTCTTCGCCCTTCAGGCTTCCCGAGGAATCGGGTGCCAGCTGCCCGGAAGCCTCGGGAAGCAGCAGGGCCACCGGGCATCCGAAACGCTGGGAGATCCTCTCCCGGGCGGCATCCCGGACCTTGCCGGCCTCGCCCTCCCGGGCCAGGTCCGCACTGAAGTGGTACAGCTCCTGGGCGTGTTGCTCCCGATCCCGCGCCATCCTGGCCTGGGCCCGGATGCGCTCCGCCATGTCCCCGATGGCGAGGCCCACCCCGAGCATGATCGCGAAGGTCCCCACGTGCTTCATGTCCTCCACGGCGAAGGTGTAGTAGGGCGGGACGAAGAGGAAATCCAGGGCGGCCACGGCCATCACCGAAGTGCCCAGGGCCGTCCAGCGTCCGAAACGGGCCGCCATGACGGCGATGCAGAGCAGGTACAGCATCGTCATGTCGGCGAGGTCCAGGTGGCCCCGGAGCAGGTGATTGAGCGCCGAGCAGAGGGCGACCGCGGCGGCGGCCATCCCCAGGCCCGCCCAGGAAGGGAGCCCCAGGGCCGGGAGCAGCGTCAGGCGATCCTTTCTGGAGGTCCCTTCCCCCGCCACCACGTGGATATCAATGTCTCCGCTCCGGTGCACCAGGTCCATCACCAGGGAACTCGAGAAGCGTTCCACCCAGGGTGCCCTGGAGGGCTTGCCGACCACGATCTTGGTGGCGCGCCGGGCGCGGGCAAAGGCCAGCAGGTCCTCCACCGCGTGGAGCCCCTCGGGAGGGGCATCCACCACCTCCGCCCCCAGGCGCTCGGCGAGGCGGAGGGCCTCCTGGACCCGGGCCTCGGCCTCCGCCGAGTGGAGCAGCCCCCGGAACCGTTCGACGTGGACCGCCATCCAAGGAGCCCCCAGGGCGGCGGCCATTCGGGCGGTGTACCGAACCAGGCGGGTGCCCTCGGGAGAGGCCCCGACCGCCACCAGGATCCGTTCAGCCGCGGGCCAGGTCTGGTGGATTCCCTCGGCCTCCATGTACCGGCGCATTTCCGCGTCCACGCGTTCCGCGGTCTTCCGGAGGGCCATTTCACGAAGGGCCAGGAGGTTTCCCTTCCTGAAAAATCGGTCCGCAGCCTGTTTCGCCTGCTCCGGAAGGTAAACCTTCCCGTCCCGGAGGCGCTGCTGCAGGACCTCCACCGGCAGGTCCACGAGCTCGATCTCGTCGGCCCGTTCCAGGACGGTGTCGGGAACCGTCTCCCGCACAAGAACGCCCGTGATCTTGGCCACGGCGTCGCGATGGGTCTCGATGTGCTGGATGTTGACGGTGGTGAAGACCTCGATGCCCGCGTCGAGCAGCTCCATCACGTCCTGCCACCGCTTGTCGTGCCGGCCCCCGGGGGCGTTGGTGTGGGCCAGTTCGTCCACCAGGAGCAGGGCGGGCTTCCGGGCCAGGGCCCCGTCCAGGTCGAACTCCTCCAGGGAGACGCCGCGGTAGGGGACCTGTTTGCGGGGCAGGAACTCCATTCCCTCGAGGAGGGCGGCCGTCTCGCTGCGGCCGTGGGTCTCCACCACCCCGGCGACCACCTCGCCTCCCCCGGCCTGGCGGGCCCTTGCCTCCTGGAGCATGGCGAAGGTCTTCCCGACCCCGGGGGCGGCCCCGAGAAAGACCTTCAGGCGGGCCCGACCCTGCAACCGTTCCGCGGCCTGCACCTGACGGAGCAGGTGATCGGGATCCGGACGGCGATGCTCCAAGGAAAGGACCTCCTGTTCAATACTGCGCCCGCCACTGGCTGAGGATCCAGGCGAGGGTGGGAATCCAGGCAAGGATCAGCAGGAGCCACCAGTCTCGGCACCTGCGGTCCCTCGAAGCCATCCTGCGCCGAAGGACCCCCTCCCGGGTGCATAGGCCCCCGACCAGGAGTCCCAGGGGGAAGAACCAGGGCGTTCGGATCACCGCATGGATTCCAGGGCCAAGTTCAGTTCGAGGACATTCACACAGGGCTCCCCGATGAACCCGAGGGTCCGATCCCTGGTATGGGCCCGGACCAGGGTCCGAAGCTTTTCGGGATCCAGGTGGCGGACCCGGGCAACCCTTGGCACCTGGTAGGCCGCCGCTGCCGGGCTGATGTGGGGGTCCAACCCGCTGGCGGAGGCTGTGACCAGGTCCGCCGGCACGGTCGAAGTGTTGGACGGGTCCGCCTGGCGAAGGGCCGCGATCCTTCGTTCGGCATGTTTCCTGAGCTCCGGATGGCTGGGAGCCAGGTTGGAGCCCGAGCTGTTGGCGGCGTTCGTCGGCAAGGGCCGGCCCTCGGCGTCCTGGGTGGCCGAGAGGCGTCCCCAGAAATACCCCGGGTCCTCCGTGTGCTGGCCGATCAGTTCGCTGCCTCGCAGGCGGCCCTCGCGGACCAGGAGACTGCCACGGGCCTGACGGGGGAAGGCCACCAGCCCGATCCCCGTGACGGACAGGGGGTAGGCCAGCCCGCAGAGGACCGAAAAGGCAGCGGCGAAGACGAGGGCGGGGCGAAGCAGGGCCATGGGGTCCTCAGGCGAGACGGGTCGCGACCAGGATCAGGTCGATGAGCTTGATGCCCAGGAAGGGCACGAGGAGGCCCCCCAGGCCATAGAGCGCCAGGTTCCGCCGGAGGACGGTGCTCGCGCCCAGGGGCTGGTAGGCCACGCCCCGAAGCGCCAGGGGGATGAGGCAGACGATGATGAGCGCATTGAAGATGACCGCCGAGAGGATGGCGCTTTCGGGACTATGGAGGCCCATGACATTGAGGATGCCCAGCTGGGGGTAGGTCATCACGAAGGCCGCCGGGATGATGGCGAAATATTTGGCGACGTCATTGGCGATGCTGAAGGTGGTGAGGCTGCCCCGGGTCATGAGCAGTTGCTTGCCGATCCGGACGATCTCGATGAGCTTGGTGGGATTGGAGTCGAGGTCCACCATGTTCCCCGCCTCCTTGGCAGCCTGGGTCCCGCTGTTCATGGCCACCGCCACGTCGGCCTGGGCCAGGGCCGGGGCGTCGTTGGTGCCGTCGCCGGTCATGGCCACGAGGCGCCCCCCCGCCTGGTACTCCCGGATGAGCTTCAGCTTGGCCTCCGGGGTGGCCTGGGCCAGGAAATCGTCCACCCCCGCCTCCGCGGCAATGGCCGCGGCGGTCAAGGGGTTGTCCCCCGTGATCATGACGGTCTTGATGCCCATCTGCCGGAGCTCGGCGAATCGCTCCTTGATTCCGCCCTTCACGATGTCCTTGAGCTGGATGGCCCCCAGGGCCCGGGCCGTTCCGCCCTGGGATTCTGCCACCACCAGGGGCGTCCCTCCGGCACGGGAGATGGCATCCACCTCGCTCCTCAGGGCTTCGGGAAAGTGCCCGCCCCGCCCGGTCACGTAGGCTTCGATGGCGTCCACGGCCCCCTTACGGATCTCCCGACCCCCCAGGTCCACCCCGCTCATCCGGGTCTGAGCCGAGAAGGGCACGAAGCGGGCCCCCAGGGTCCGGAGGTCCCGCTCCCGGAGGCCGTAGCGCTCCTTGGCCAGGACCACGACGCTTCGTCCTTCGGGAGTCTCGTCCGCCAGGCTGGCCAGCTGGGCCGCGTCGGCCAGGCGGTCCGGGTCCACGCCCGCCACCGGCAGCAGGGCTACCGCCTCCCGGTTCCCGAGGGTGATGGTGCCCGTCTTGTCGAGCAGCAGCACGTCCACATCCCCCGCCGCCTCCACCGCCCGCCCGGAGGTGGCGATGACGTTGGCCTGCACCATCCGGTCCATGCCGGCAATCCCGATGGCGCTGAGCAGGCCGCCAATGGTCGTGGGAATGAGGCAGACCAGGAGCGCCACCAGCACGGTGATGGTGACGGGGCTGCCCTGTCCCGCGGCCCTCACGCTGTAGATCGAATAGGGCAGCAGGGTCGCCGTGGCCAGCAGGAAGATGATGGTGAGGGCCGCCAGGAGGATGTCCAGGGCGATCTCGTTGGGGGTCTTCTGGCGCTTGGCCCCTTCCACCATGGCGATCATCCGGTCCAGGAAGGTCTCGCCCGGATTGCTGGTGATCCGCACCACGATCCAGTCGGAGAGCACTTGTGTGCCTCCCGTGACGGCGCTGCGATCCCCCCCGGACTCCCGGATCACCGGCGCCGACTCCCCCGTGATGGCCGCCTCGTTCACGGAGGCGACGCCTTCCACCACTTCCCCGTCCCCGGGGATGGTGTCCCCGGCCTCCACCAGCACCAGGTCCCCCACCCGCAGGGCCGCGGCCCCCACCGCCTCCCAGTCCCGGCCCGGGACCTTGTCCTTCAGGCGCTTGGCCCCCACATCCTGCCGGGACCTCCGCAGGCTGTCCGCCTGGGCCTTTCCCCGGCCCTCCGCCATCGCCTCTGCGAAATTGGCGAAGAGCAGCGTGAACCAGAGCCACAGGGCGATGGCCAGAATGAACCCAGGGCGGGCCTCACCGTGACCCCCCAGGGCCTGAATCCACAGGAGGGTGGTGAGGGCTGAGCCGATCCACACCGTGAACATCACGGGATTCCGAAGCTGGTGCAGGGGATTCAGCTTCCGCCCCGCCTCCACCAAGGCGCGACGGAGGATGGGTCCGTGGAAGAGGCTCAGAGGCTGGGTGGTGGAAGGGGTCGGATGGGTCATGGGATCACCCCCGAAGGGCCAGGTGTTCGGCGATGGGGCCGAGGGCCAGGGCAGGAAGGAAGGTGAGGGCACCCACCAGGAGCACCACCGCCACCAGCATCACGACGAAGAGCGGGCCATGGGTGGGCAAGGTTCCGGGGCCGGGAGGGGTGCGCTTCTTCGAGGCCAGGGAGCCCGCGATGGCCAGTACCGGGAGGAGCGTCCCGAAGCGCCCCAGGAGCATGGCGATCCCGGTGGCCGAGTTGTAAAAGGGGGTGTTTGCTCCCAGTCCGGCAAAGGCGCTGCCGTTGTTGTTGGAGGCGCTGCTGAAGGCATAGAGGGCCTCGCTGAAACCGTGGGCGCCGGGGTTGGACAGGCTCGCGAGGGCGGCCGGGAGGAGGACCGCGAGGGCGGTGCCCACCAGCACGGAGGCCGCGGGGATGAGGATCACCAGGGAGGCCATCTTGGTCTCGAAGGCTTCGATCTTCTTGCCGAGGTACTCGGGAGTGCGGCCCACCATGAGGCCCGCCATGAACACGGCCAGGATGGCGAAGACGAGCATGGTGTAGAGACCGGAGCCCACTCCGCCGAAGACCACTTCCCCCAGCTGCATGAGCAGCAGCGTGACCAGGCCCCCGAGGGGAGTGAAGGAATCGTGCATGCCGTTCACGGCCCCGCAGGAGGTGCCCGTCGTCGCGGTGGCGTAAAGGGTCGTCCCCGTGATGCCGAAACGGCTCTCCTTGCCCTCCAGGTTTCCGCCGGGGTGCTCGGCTCCAGGCTGGTCCGCGAGGACCTGGGTCACCGGAAGCCCCCGGAGGGCCGGATTGCCGCGCTGCTCCGCCCAGTGCAGGGCGCCCAGGGCCATGAGGAACAGAAGGGTCATGGCGGAAAGCAGCGCCAGGCCCTGTCGGCGATCCCTCACCATCCTGCCGAAGCTGAAGCACAGGCTGGCGGGGATCAACAGGATGCCGAGCACCTGGAGCAGGCTGGAGAGGGCCGAGGGGTTCTCGAAAGGGTGGGCCGAGTTGCTGTTGAAGAAGCCTCCGCCGTTGGTCCCCAAGATCTTGATGGCCTCCTGGCTGGCCACGGGCCCCACGGCGAGTACCTGGTGGAGCACCGGCTTTCCGTCGACCCCCTGGATCGGGGAAAGCAGGGTCGCCACGGGGTTCGGCCCCAAGGTCTGAACGACGCCCAGGGCGATCAGCACCACGGCGAAGAGCATGGACAGGGGCAGAAGGATGTAGAGGGTGATCCTCGTGAGGTCCACCCAGAAGCTGCCCAGGTTGGTCGCCTTGCGCCGGCGCAATCCCCGGGCCAGGGCGGCCAGCACGGCGATGCCCTTGGCGGCCGAAAGGAAGTTCTGGACCGTCAGGCCCAGCATCTGGGTGAGATGGCTCATCGTGGATTCGCCGGCGTAGGCCTGCCAGTTGGTGTTGGTGACAAAGCTGAGGGCGGTGTTCAAGGCCACCCCCCAGGGAAGCGGAGGCTGGCGCTGGGGATTGAAGGGGAGGAGGTGCTGGGTCCGGAAGAGCGCCAGGAGCGCCACCAGGCCCACCCCGCTGAAAACCAGCACCGCGAGGGCGTAGCCCTTCCAGTCCATCCGGTCCTCCGCCTCGATCCCCGCCAGCCGGTAGAGGCCCCGTTCCAGGGGCTTCACCAAGGGATCCAGGAAGACCGCTTCCCGCTCGAGGACCCGGCCCATGTACTCCCCCAGGGGCCTGGCCAGGAGAAGCAGGACACCAAGGACCGCCGCGAACTGCAGGAGGCTGTTGAAGGTCATTGGAACCTCTCCGGCTTCAGCAGGGCAAAGCTGAGGTAGGCCAGAAGGCCCAGGGCCAGCAGTGCGGCGAGGACCGTCATTCCACCCATCGGGACCCTCCTGGGATCAGGACGTCCCAGCTTCCGCTCCCCGCTCTCAAGGCGGCGTAGGGATGAAGGCCCCCCGCATCAAGAACGCATCAAGACGGGGCGATCCCTACTCCTTGATCTCGTCCGGCAAGCGCTGCGTCGTGGGCCTGCCCTCCACGGGCAGGGTCACCAGGAATTGGGCCCCGCCCTGGGGCCGCGTGTGGGCTTGGATCCGCCCCACGTGGGCTTCCACGATGCCGTGGCAGATGGCCAGGCCCAGGCCCCCGCCGGGGCGGCTGGACATGCGGGTGCCTTTCACCAGTTTCTGGAAGATGTCGTTTTCCTCGCCCTCGGGGATTCCGGGGCCCCGGTCCGCCACCGCGAAGGTGAGGGTGTCTCCCACGGTCCAGCCCTTGACTTCCACGGGACTGCCCGGAGGGGAGAAGCGCAAGGCATTGTCCAGCAGGTGGATGAAGACCTCCTCAAGGAGGTCGGGGTCCACCGGGACCGGTGATTCGGGCAGGGAGGCCGAAAAAGCCCGGCCCTCCAGGGCGGCGGAAAGGGCCTCCTTCGCGCGATCCAGGATGGGCGCCAGCGGGGTCCATGTCTTCTGGATGCGCAGGGCGCCTCGCTCCAGATCCGTGAGGCGGATGAGGCTGGCCACCAGCCGATGCAGGCGGCGGGCCTCGTGGTGGACGGCGTCCACCTGTTCCCGGCCTTGGCGGCCCCTCATGGTCACCCGAAGGTCCGCCGCTTGGTCCGAGAGGCTTCGAAGAGGGTTTTCCAGGGAGTGGGCCAGGCTGGCCAGAAGGGCCGTGCGCAGCTCCTCCCGGGCCATGCGGTCCCGCACCTCCACGCTCTGCTCCGCCAGAAGGGCGCGTTCCAGGGCCAAGGCGGCCTGCCGGGCGAAGGCGTCCAGGAGCTGGCGCTGAGGGGGGCCGTAGCGCTTGGAGGCCCGGACACCCTTCAGGGCCAGCACCCCCACCGGGCCGGTGCTGCCCAGAAGGGGCAGGTAACAGCCTTCGCAATCCGGAAAATTCTCCTGGCCGGTGCCGGCTGCGCTGCCGTGCTCGAAGGCCCACTGGGCGGCCTCGGCCTCCAGGCCTTCCGGGCCCGGTCCGTGGTGAAGTCCGAGCGTTCCGTCCTCCCGCGGGAGGACCACCCGGGCCTCCAGGCCGAAGACCTCCGCGAGGTGCCTGACGGCGACCTCCGTGAGCCGCGAGGAAGCCCCGCCCCTCGCAAGTTCAAGCCCGAAGCGGAGGAGGGCCTGGGTGCGCTGTTCCCGTTCCAGGGAGAACTTGGCCTGGCGGCGCAGCCGCTCGGACAGCTCGCCCACGAGCAGGCCAAGGGCCAGGAGCATGGCCAGGAGGGCCGCATCCAGGATTCCAGAGGGGCGCAGGTGGTAGGCCGGAACCATCCAGATCCAGCGGAAGCCGAGGGCGGCCAGGAGGCTGGTCAAGAGGCCTGGGTAGCGTCCGAAAGCCGCGGACATGAGCACCACCAGGCCTGCGTAGGCTGCGAAGGCCGGCAGGGGCGCGAGCCAGGGGGCCAGGCCCAGGAGCAGGAAGGTCAACAGAACTGGGGCCACCAGGCCGGCGAGCATGTTGAGCGCGACGATCGGGGCCTTGGGAATCTTGAGGGAGTCCCGCGTGCCCTTGCCGGACTCGCCCGCGATGACGAACACATCGATGTCACCGCCCTTGCGGACCAGGTCCTCGAGCACGGACCCGGTGAGGGCGTCCAGCCAGCGGGAACGGCCGGGCTTGCCGACGACGATCTTGGTGACCTGGCGGCTGCGGGCGAACGAGAGCAGGTCCTCGCTGGCGCGGAGTCCCGCCTTTTCGATGGTGACCACCTCGCCCCCCAGGTGCTCCGCAAGGCGCAGGTTGGCGTCCAGGCCCTCCCGGGCCTTGAGGCTCCGGGACCAGCGCCGGCTGCGCTCGACGTACACTGCGATCCAGGGGGCATTCAGGGCCGAAGCCAGCCGCGCGGTGGCCCGGATCAGCTCCGCCGAGGCGCTGCGGGGACCGATGGCCACCAGGAGCCGCTCTCCCGCGTGCCAGGGTTCCTGGATGGCCTCCTGCTCGCGGTAGCGCTGCAACTCTGCGTCCACCCTCTCGGCGGTCTTGCGAAGGGCCATCTCCCGGAGGGCCAGGAGGTTGCCTTTCCGGAAGAAGCGGTCCGTGGCGTAGGCGAATTGCTGGGGAAGCCGCGCCTTTCCCTGGCGGTGCCGCTCCAGCAGTTCCTCCGCGGGCAGGTCCACCAGGTGGATCTCGTCGGCCCTGGCCAGCAGGGCGTCAGGCACCGTGGCGGGCACCTTC
This sequence comes from Acidobacteriota bacterium, assembly GCA_016213735.1. Classification (GTDB taxonomy): domain Bacteria; phylum Acidobacteriota; class Holophagae; order Holophagales; family Holophagaceae; genus JACQZU01. The sequence goes on from JACQZU010000024.1 coordinate 167,352, forward strand.
AGGCCCGTGATGCGGGCGACGGCGTCCCGAAGGCTCTCCATGTGGGTGATGTCCACCGCCGCGAAGACATCGATTCCCGCGTCCAGAAGTTCCTGCACGTCCTGCCACCGGTAGGCGTGGCGGGCGGCCCGGGGGTTGCCCGTGTGCAGGTCCTCCACCAGCACCAGCCCCGGCTTCCGCCGGATGAGGCCTTCCACATCCAGGGTCTCGACCAGTTCTCCCATGGCCCTCAGCATCCGCGGAGGAAAGGCCTCGAAGGCATCCAGCAGGGAGGCCACCTCCTCCCGACCCCGGGGCCGGACCAGGGTGGCCACCACGTCCAGCCCGGCCTTCTGGCGCTCGAAGGCCTCCCGCAGCATGGCGCTGGTGAGTCCCACTCCCGGCGCCGAGCCGAAATAGATCTTCAGCCGCGCCCTGGGCGGTGATTCCGGTGGCCCTGGGACGGGCTCGGGCGATTTCGGATCCATGCAGGGGACATTATGGGGGGGAATCGGGACCCCCTGGGCCGGCTTCGAAGAAAATAGGCCCGAGGGCCTGGGCCCTCAGGGGAGTCCCCATGAAATCCCACCGAAAAGTCCTCACCCTCCGCCTTCCGGACCGCACGGGCTTCGTGAACCTGACCGAGGAGGTGGCCGCAGCCGTCCGGGAGAGCGGGGTGCAGGAGGGGCTGTGCCTGGTGAACTCCATGCACATCACCTCCAGCGTCTTCATCAACGACGAGGAGTCCGGGCTCAAGCAGGACTACCTGCGCTGGCTGGAGCGGCTGGCGCCCTTCAATCCCGGCAGCGATCCCAAACAGGGTGGATACCTCCACAACCGCACCGGCGAGGACAACGGAGACGCCCACCACAAGCGGCAGGTCATGGGCCGGGAGGTGGTGGTGGCGATCACGAAGGGGAGGTTGGATTTCGGGCCTTGGGAGCAGATCTTCTACGGCGAGTTCGACGGGCGGCGCGACAAGAGGGTGTTGATCAAGATCCTGGGGGAGTAGGCCCGAAACTGGCTCGGCCTGGGCCGCAGGGGATTTCGGGCCCTCCGTCTATCGCAGGCTCCACTGGAGCCTGCTCCCAATCGCTTGCTCCTTTGGAGCTGTGCTCTTGGAGGCGGAGCCTCCCGCCTATCGCAGGCTCCACTGGAGCCTGCTCCCAATCGCTTGCTCCTTCGGAGCTGCGCTCTTGGAGGCGGAGCCTCGGGAGCAGATCTTCTACGGCGAGTTCGACGGGCGGCGCGACAAGAGGGTGCTGATCAAGATCCTGGGGGAGTAGGCCGGGAAATGGAGACTGGACATTCCAGTCCTGCCATTCCGGGTTTCTCCCCGCAGGCCCCAGGGAGGCCCCTCGTCCTCACTGCTCGTCCGGCTCTACGAAAAGGTGCCGGATCCGGGGGAAGCGCTCCCGGAGGCGGCGCTCCAGGGTGTTGATGGCCTCCACGAGGGCGTGGCCGCTGCTCTGCTCACGGAAGCGCACCTTGAGGCTCACCATAAGCTGCTCAGGGCCCACAATGACGGCGATGAGGTGGAGAACCCGGTCTACCTGGGGGTCCTCGTCCACCGCGGCTCGGAGGGCGGCCCGCACCGCCAGGGGCGGGGCCTCGTTCATGAGCAGGCTGGTCACCTCCACCCCCACGAAGAGCGCCACGCCGATGAGCACGAGGCCGATGGCGACGCTTCCGACCCCATCCCACACGGGATTGCCCGTGACCATCACCAGCAGGACCGCGGCCAGGGCCAGGAGGAGGCCCGCCAGGGCGGCGATGTCCTCCGCCAGCACCACCACCAACTCGGTGCTGGAGGACTGGCGCAGGAAGCGCAGAAGGGAGCGCCGGCCCCTTTCGCCCTTCGCAGCCTTCAGGGCCCCCGCCAGGGACCAGCCTTCGAGCCCCGAGGCGAAGACCAGGAGGCCCACCGCCCAGCCCAGGTGGTGGGGGTGCTCCGGGTGGCGGATTTTGGCGAGGCCCTCCGCCACGGAGTAGATGCCTCCCACGCTGAAGAGGAGGAGGGCCACCAGAAAGCTGGCCACGAAGGCCGCCTGGCCTTTTCCGAGGGGGTGCCGGGCATCGCCGGCCTTCCGGCCCTGGTGCATGCCCAGGAAGAGCAGGAGCTGATTGGCGCAGTCCGCGAAGGAGTGGATGGCCTCCGTCAGCAGGCTGCTGCTGCGGGTCACCAGGAAGACCGCCACCTTGGACAGCGCGATCCCCAGGTTGGCGGTGAGGGCCAGGGCAATGGCGCGGGAAGAGGCGGCGGACATCCCATCAATGTAGCGGACCCGTTCCCTGGAACGGGCGGGGCCCTCGGCGGTTCCCAAGGGCCATCCCGCCTTGGGGTTCAGCGGCGCTCGAGGTAGACCGTGTCCGGGCGGTCGCCCGGTTGCCTCTCTGTCTCGATGATCTCCACCCGGGCCACCCCGGCGGACAGGAGGGAGCGCCGAAGGGCTTCCACTCTCGCCGTGCGGACCTGTCCGGGCAGGAGGCGATCGGTGGGGATGGCCAGGATCCAGCGCCCCCCTGCGCCCCACTGGGTCACGGCCTGCCGGACCTTGTCGTGGCCCTTGGGGCTGAGGACCCCGTCGTTTTCGAGGAAGTAGATGGGCTCGCGGCGGGTGGGGGCAGCCTGGGGAAGAGGAGTCGCCGGGGATGATTGGGCCACCGGGGGGGCCCCCGAGGGTGTCTCTCCTCGGGGCAGCAGAAGGCGGAGGTCCGCGGCTTCCTGGACGATGGGGAGGAGGGGCAGGCCGTTGGCCCGCACCGGTTCTGCCAGATCTCCTCGCAGGGGGTAGCCCGTCCCCCGGAATTCCAGCACCGCCTCGGCCCGCTCGTTCCCTGTCCGGAGCACCTTCAGGCGCCCGGGGTCCACCCGCTCTCCACCGCGCCGCAATTGGAGTGTTTCTCCGATCCGCAGGGCCGCCACCCCCTCGCCCACCAGGACGTAAATGCGCCGGTCGTCCTCGTAGGGCGGCCACCCGCGCCGTTCAACCGCGGCGATGGAGAGTGGCTTGGCTGCCAGCAGGGGCAGACCCACGGCGAGGAAGAGGGCCATGTTCATGCAGGACTCATCGGCGAAAAGGACGGGAACTTCAGTGCCGTGTCTTAGGGGTTCGTGGCTCCCCGGCCCCGGCCTTGCCGGGGTGGGGTCTGTGAGCCGCACCTCAAGCGGAACATCGCCAGGGATGGTCTGGATTCCAGCGCCAAGCTGACCGGGAAGTGCTCTGCCTTGATCCTTCCAGCCCCCGTGCCCCAGTCCTAGAATCGTCCTCTGGTCTCGAGGACCCCGCGGGCCTCGCCGAGGAGTTCCCCCATGAAGATCGCCGCCGTCATCGTTCGCAGCTTGATGGGACTGCTCTTCCTCTTCGCGTCCATCACATTCTTCTTCAAGCTCATCACCCCGCCTCCACCCATGGGGGCCATGAAGGTGTTCACCGAGGGGCTCGCGGCGTCCAGGTACCTCCTTCCCACCTCCAAGCTGATCGAGCTCGTCTGCGGATTGGCCTTCCTGACCGGCCGTTTCGTCCCCCTGGCCACGGTCCTGATCGCCCCCATCATTGTGAACATCGCCCTGATCCACGCCTTCATGGATCCCCAGGGGCTCCCTGTTGCGATCGCCCTGGTGCTGGCCAACGGCTTTCTGGCCTACCACCATCGGGAGAGCTTCCGGCCCCTGCTGAAGCCTTAGGGCGGCCTGAGCCGCGGACCCGGGCGGGTCCGGGATCTGTCCCGGCCCCGCGCCTTCAGGTGAGATAATCCCCTTATCCGGAGGCGCCCCATGGCCCAGATCACCTTCAAGGGAAACCCGATCCACACGGCCGGGGAACTGCCCGCGCTGGGGAGCCCCGCGCCGAACTTCACCCTCACCGGCACGGACCTGGGGGCCCTCAGCCTGGGACAGTACCAGGGCCAGCGGGTGGTCCTGAACATCTTCCCCAGCCTCGACACCGGGGTCTGCGCCACGAGCGTGCGGCAGTTCAACGCCCGGGCGAGCCAGGCCGCCAACACCACGGTGCTCTGCGTCAGCGCCGACCTGCCCTTCGCCGCCAAGCGCTTCTGCGTGGCCGAAGGCCTCGACAAGGTGGTGCCCGCCTCCACCTTCCGCAGCCCCGACTTCGGCCAAACCTTCGGCCTCGCCATGGTGGACGGCCCCCTGCGCGGCCTCCTGGCGCGGGCGGTCCTCGTGCTGGACGAGGGGGGCAAGGTGATCCACCGGGAACTCGTTCCCGAGATCACGCAGGAGCCGGACTACGACGCCGCGATGAAGGCGCTGTAGGTCCTCGCCCTTCCTTTCCCGATCGAGGGGGGGCGAAGCCCCGGGACCCTGGGGGTCCTTGGGGGGCCCTGGAGGACCCTACAAGTTCCTCAGCTTGCGGAGTTCCGGGGAGGACCAGGCGGTGGCGGCCACCACCACCAGGGTCATCGCGCCGCCGAACACCACGCTGGGCACCAGGCCCAGCAGGCGGGCGGCGACGCCGGATTCGAAGGCGCCCAGCTCGTTGCTGCTGCCGATGAAGAAGCTGTTCACGGCCGACACGCGGCCCATGAGCTCCTGGGGGGTGAAGATCTGCACCAGGGTGGCGCGCAGGACCACCGAGACATTGTCGAAGGCGCCGCTGAGTGCCAGGAGCAGGATGGAGAGGGCGAAGGAGCGGGAAAGGGCGAAGGCGATCCAGCAGGCCCCGAAGGCCGCGACACAGAGGAGCATGGCGCGGCCCGCCCTCCGGAGGGGGGGAAGGTGCGCCAGCAGGAGGGACATCAGGATGGAGCCAAGGGCCGGCGCGGCGCGAAGGAGGCCGAAGCCCAGACCGCCGACCCGGAGGATGTCCCTCGCGAAGGCGGGGAGCAGGGCCGCGGCGCCGCCGAAGAGCACCGCGAAGAGGTCCAGGCTGAGGGCACCCAGCACCACCTTCTCCCGGAGCACGAAGCGCACGCCCTCCAGGATCCCGGAGCTCCCGGGGCGGCTTTCCGGCGGGCGCGGCCGGGGCCGGAGGAAGGCGAAGGCGGCCAGCCCGAGGATCATGAGGGCCGCCTCCACCCCGTAGGCCACTCGGGGGCTCCAGGCCACGAGGAGGCCGCCCAGGGCGGGCCCCGCCACCATGGCCGTGTGGAACATGGCGCTGCGCCAGGTGGCCGCGTTGGCGTAGGCCTCCCGCGGCACGATCTCGCTTCCCAGGGCCGCACTGGCGGGACGGTGGAAGGCCCGGCCCACCCCGGCGAGCACCTGGGCGGCGTAGAAGATCCACACTTGGCGGGGCGGGGTACCCAGGTTCACCGCCAGGAGCCACAGCGCCCCCCCCAGGATGGGGAAGGCGGAGAGGACGGCCAACAGGCGGCGGTCCATGAGGTCCGCGGCCTGTCCGCCCCAGAGGGTGAGGGCCAGGAAGGGCAGGGCTTCCGCCAGGCCGATGAAACCCAGGCTGAGGGGGTCCCCCGTGAGGGCGTAGACCTGCCAGCCCAAGGCCACCGTCTGGATCTGGGTGCCCATGAAAAGGGCGAAGGCGCCTCCGAGGAACCACCGGTACTCCCCGTGCCGAAGCGCGAGGTAGGGGTCAGGGGCGCGACCGGTTTCCAGGGCCGGTCACTCGTAGCGAAGGGCGTCGATGACGTCCAGGCGGGCCGCTTTCAGGGCAGGCAGGAAGCCCGCCACCACGCCCACCAGGCCACTGAAACCGATTCCCAGGAGCACCGCCCAGGTCTCGCTCACCGCCGGAACCTGGAAGCGCTGGAGAACCGCGATGGCGCCGAACGCGACCCCCACCCCCAGGAGTCCCCCGAGGGTGGCGAGGACGATGGCTTCCGTGAGGAACTGCCAGAGGATGCTTCGCTGGGTGGCCCCCATGGCCCGGCGGATGCCGATCTCCCGGGTCCGCTCGGTGACGCTCACCAGCATGATGTTGCCGATTCCGATGCCGCCTACCACCAGGGAAATGCTGGCGGCCACGCCCAGGAGGGCGGTCAGGATTCCTGCCTGCTGCGTCTGGGCCTGGACCATGTCGTCCTGCTTGCGGATGTTGAAGGGGTTCTCCTCCTTGGGAGCCACCTTCAGGTGCTGCCGAAGCAAGGCGGTGATCTCGGATTCGGCCAGCTCTGCCTCGCCTTCGTGAGCGCTCACGAGGATGCGTTGAATGGTGGTCCGGCCCATGACCTTCTTCATGATGGTCGTGAAGGGGGCGACGATGAGGTCGTCCTGGTCGCCCCACATGCCGGCGCCCTTCCGCTCCAGAAGGCCGACCACCTGGAACGGGAGGCGTCCCACCCGTATGGTCTGGCCCAGGACCTCCTCCCCGTTTGGAAAGAGGTTGTCCTTGACGGTCTGGCCGATGACGCACACCTTGGCCATCCCCTTCACATCCGCGTCGGTGAAGAATCGTCCCGCCAGGAGTTCCCACCCCCGGATCCGGAGGAACTCAGGCCCGGTGCCCTGGAGCTGCGTGACGTAGTTGGCGTTCTGGTAGACGACGGGGCGGGTGGTCTGCACCTGCGGAGTGGCGGCGTGGACCGTGGTGGCGGCCAGCTCCTCCTGGATCAGCTGGGCGTCATCCTCCCGCAGGATCTCCCCCGAGCCCATGGCCTGGGGCCCGTGGTGGCTGTGGCTGCCGGGTGCGCCCGGGAAAATGGTGAGCATGTTCGAACCCATGTTCTGGATGATGGCGATGGAGGCGCGGCGGGAGCCCTCGCCGATTCCGATCATGGCGATCACGGCGCCCACGCCCACGATGATCCCGAGCATGGTGAGGACGGCCCTGACCCTGTTCCGCTGGACAGAGATGAGCGCGACCTTCAGGAGCTCCATCAGTGCCATCGTGGTCTCCGGGGGACCCTTGCGGATTCCCACTCTACTCCCGGGCCAGGAGGGGAGGAGGCCGTCAACCGGTGACCGAGGTCACTCGTAGCGCAGGGCGTCGATGACGTCCAGCCGGGCAGCCTTGAGGGCGGGCAGGAAGCCCGCGACCACCCCCACCAAGCCGCTGAAACCCAGGCCCAGCACCACCGCCCAGCTTTCCGTCACCGCCGGGATCTGGAAGCGCTGGAGGATGACGATGGCCGTGGAGGCGAAGCCCACCCCCAGGATGCCGCCCAGGGTCGAGAGGACGATGGCCTCGGTGAGGAACTGCCAGAGGATGTTGTGCTGGGTGGCGCCCATGGCCCGGCGAATGCCGATCTCCCGGGTGCGTTCGGTGACGCTCACCAGCATGATGTTGCTGATGCCGATGCCGCCCACCACCAGGGAGATGCTGGCGGCCACGGCCAGGAGCGCGGTGAGAATGCCGGCCTGCTGGCTCTGCATCTGGACGATGTCGTCCTGCTTGCGGATGGTGAAGGGATTGTCGTCCCGAGGGGGGGTCTTCATGCGCTGGCGCAGGAGGGCCGTGATCTCGGCGTCGGCGATCTCGGCCTTGCCCTCCTTGGCGCTCACGAGGATGCGCTGGATCTTGTCGCGGCCCATGATCTTGCGCATCACGGTCGTGTAGGGGCCCACGATGAGGTCGTCCTGGTCCCCGAACATGCCCGCGCCCTTCTTCTCCAGGACCCCCACCACCTGGAAGGGCAGGCGGCCGATGCGGATGGTCTGGCCGACGGGGTCGTCGCCGTTGGGGAAGAGGTTGTCCTTGACGGTCTGGCCCACGACGCAGACTTTGGCCATGCCCTTCACTTCACTGTCGTTGAAGAAACGCCCCCGCTCCATCTCCCAGCCCCGGATCACCAGGAATTCGGGACCCGTGCCCTGGATCTGGGTCACGTAGTTGCTGTTCTGGAAGATCACCGGCCGGGAGGTGGAAACCTGGGGCGTGGCCGCAACCACGCTGGAGCCCGAGAGCTCCTGGGTGATCAGGGTGGTGTCCTCCGGGAGGAGGATGTCCGAGGAGCCCATGGCCATCGGGCCGAATCGGTTGCCCCCGCCCCCCGGGAAGATGGTGAGCATGTTGCTCCCCATGTTCTGGATGATGGCGATGGAGGCCCGCTTCGATCCCTCCCCGATGCCGATCATGGCGATGACCGCCCCCACACCGACGATGATGCCCATCATGGTCAAGAAGGCACGCATCTTGTTCCGCGTGATGGCGAAGAGGGCAAGTTTGAGGAATTCCCACAGAGCCACGGATCACCCCGCTGCCGGAATCAAGAGATCGCAACGGAGTCTCCCGTATCGCCCGCAGGGCGATACCGAGAGGAGGGCAAGTTTGAGGAATTCCCACAGAGCCACGGATCACCCCGCTGCCGGAATCAAGAGATCGCAACGGAGTCTCGCGTATCGCCCGCAGGGCGATACCGAGAAGAGGGCCAGTTTTTGGAACACCATGCATCGCACCCTGCCCCGCAGGGTGCGATGCATGGCGCCTCCCCACAGGGCCACGGCGCGCTCCTAGCGGCGCCCGCCGCCGCCCATGCCGCCCATGGGGGCTGCCGCTGGGGCGGTGGAGGGTCGGGACGCCTCGACGCCCACGAGGACCTGCATGCCCTCGCTGAGGCCTTCGCCGGTGATCTCCGTGGACTGGCCGTCGGTGATGCCCGCCTTGACGGTGATGGCCTTGGGCTTCCCGTTCTCCAGGATCCAGATGCGGTCCTCCCGACGCATGGCCATGCCCTTGGCGCTGGGGCCGCCCCCCTGGCCGCCGGGCCGCTGGCCGCCGCCGGGGAACATTCCCATGCCCAGCGGCTGTCCGAGGCCGCCGGCCTTGGGAGCGTCCTTCCTCGTTTCATCCTTGAGGAAGGCGTTGGGGTTGAATCGAAGGGCCGCGTTGGCCACTTTGAGGACCCCCTCCTTGCGGTTGGTGATGATGGTGACGTTGGCGGTCATTCCCGGCCTCAGGGCCAGGTTGCCGGAAAAGGTGGGTCCGCCGAGGCGGGCGGCGCCGCCGGGCGTCCGGGCCATGGCCTGCCGGTCGGAATTCGAGGCGTTGGCGGGAGCCTTGGGGGCCTCGGCGGGCGCGCCTGCGCCCCTGCCGCCCCAGGGGCTGCCGCCCGGGGCGCCCGCTCCGGGGCCTCCCTGGCGCTGGGCCATGCGCTCCTTCATGCGCTTGAGCCACTCCTCCTTGGTCATCCCGGGATTCCGCTCGAGGATGCGGTCCTTGTTCATCTCCCACATCTTGTCGGGGTTGAAGTCCCCCCCCGGTCCCCCCGGGAACCCGCCGCCGGGCCTCTCCGGCCGGGGGGTGGGCGGGGCGCCCGCGGCCGGAGCGGCGTGGGGGCGGCCAGGACGGCCGCCCTGGGCAGGCTCGGCGGGCCGTTCGCCGGCGCCCTCGGCACCGGGCAGGGGTTCGTTGGGAACCTCGATCACGACCTTGTAGGTCACCACGTTCTGGGTGGTGATGGGCTCCAGGCGGACCTGGCTGACCGTGGCGATGAACTGCTTCTCTGGAAGGCTGTCCACGGTGAAGAAGGCGCGCTGTCCCACCTTCACCTCGTCGATGTCCGCCTCGTCGATGGAGATCTCCACCTTCATCTTCGAAAGGTCCTGGGCGATCTGGAACAGGTTGGGGGTGGAGAAGCTGGCGGCCACCGTCTGGCCCACGTCGGCCAGGCGCGAGATCACCACGCCGTCCACCGGGGCCGTGATGTTGCAGTAGGCCAGGTTGGCCTTGGCCCGCTCCAGGGCGGCCTTGGCATTCTCGAAGTTGGCGGCCGAGCTGCGGAAGGCCGTCTCCTTGGCATCCAGGTCCTGTTCGGCCAGGAGCTTCTCGGAGGCCAGGCGCTTCGCGCGGTCGTACTGCCGCTTGGCGTCCTCCATGGTGGTCCGGGAGCGCTCCAGGCTGGCCTCCGCGTCCCTGAGATTGGTCTCCCAGACCGTCGGGTCGATCTGGGCGATGAGGTCGCCCTTCTTCACGATGCTGTTGTAGTCGGCGTAGAGGGCCGAGATGACGCCCGAGACCTGGGTTCCCACGGCCACCTGCACCACGGGGGCCACGGCCCCGGTGGCGCTGATCCGCTGAGTGATGGCGCCCCGGTCCAGCTTCGCCGTTCGCCACTTGACCTCATCCTTGCCCCGGCGGAGGAAGGCCGCGCCGCCCCCGGCGGCCACGAGCAGGACGGCGCCGGCAATGATCCACGTCTTCTTTTTCATGCAGACCTCAATCCCTTGGCCGGGACACACCTACCTTGACATACGATGCATCCGGCACCCAAATGGTTTACGCTCCCGGAACATTCCTCAACGGAAAGCGTCCAGGGCCCGCAGGGCAAAGTCGTTCATGAGGCGGGGGTGGATCAGGCCCGCCAGGATCACCAGGAAGCCGCAGACCAGGAGGGTGGCCCCGGCGAAGGGGGCGTGCACGGCGGGGGCTTCCCCGGCCTCCCGGGCCTGGCCTGGTCGCGGGGCCTCCATGAAGAGGACCACCATCACCCGCAGGTAGTAGTAAACGGACACCAGGCTGGCCAGGACTCCCAGGAGGGCCAGGCCGACGTGGCCGGTTCCGATGAGTTCCTTGAAAATCATGTACTTGCCGTAGAAGCCTGCGGTGGGGGGGATCCCGGCGAGGCTGAACATGCACAGGGAGGCGGCGAGGGCGACCCCCGGCCGTTTCCAGCCCAGACCCCGGAGGTCGTCGTAATGGGTGCGGTCCCCCACGAGGCCGAAGACCGTGAGCAGGCCGAAGGCGCCCATGTTCATGGCCAGGTAGACGGCCAGGTAGAACAACATGCCGGCCTGGGCATTGGGGGTGCCCGCCACCAGGCCCAGGAGCAGGTAGCCCGCGTGGCTGATGCTGGAGTAGGCCAGCATGCGCTTGACGTTGGTCTGGGACAGCGCCGAAAGGTTGCCCAGGACCAGGGTGGCGGCGGCGAGGATGGCCACGGCCATCCGGACCTTGGCGCCCAGGGGCTCGCCCATGGAGAGGGCCCCGGGGAAGACCCGGAGCAGGGCGATGAGGGCGGCGCCCTTGGTGGCCACGGACATGAACCCGGCGATGGGGTGGGGGGCGGCCTCGTAGGCGTCCGGGGTCCACTGGTGGAAGGGAACAGCGCTGATCTTGAAAAGGAATCCCAGGAGGAGAAGGGCCGCCCCAAGGAGGGCCAGGGGCTCGGGATTCCGGTTCAGGGCCGCGCCGATCACCCCCACGTCCAGGGAGCCGGTGAAGCCGTAGAGAAGGACGGCCCCCATGAGGAAGCAGCTGGCCGCCACGGCGCCCGTGAGGAAATACTTGAGGCCGCCCTCCACGGCCTGGGGGCGCGTGCGGACCGTGGCGGTGAGGGCGTAGAGGGGGATGCTGAGAAGCTCCAGCCCGAGGAAGAGCAGCAGAAGGTGGCTGGTGGAGGCGAAGACCACCATGCCCACGCAGCTGAAGAGCAGCAGGGAAAGGCTCTCGCCCCGGACCCAGCCTTCGTGGTGGAGGTGGTCCCAGAGCTGGAGGATGGCCAGGGCAGCGGCCACCATGACGAAAATCCCGGTGAACTGGGCCAGGCGGTCCATGCGCAGGTGGCCGATGGACGGCTGGAAACCCTGGGCCCAGAGGCCCGTGAAGTAGTGGAAGCTCAGTCCCACGGCGAAGAGGGCAACGGCGAAGAGGGCCCCCCGGATCCACTTGGTGCTTTTCTGGTCCCGGTCCAGCGCCGCGATGGGGAGCAGGCAGGCGGCGAGCGCCGGGAAGAAGAGCGGGAGGAGGGCCTGGATTTCAGAGGCCGAGAGCTTCATCGGTGGACCTCCGCGGCGGGCCGGTGGGCCCCTTGGGCCTCTATGGGCGCGGGCTTGGCCGCGGGCAGGGCCGGGCCCCTGGGCTGGGGAGCCCGGATGTCCGCCAGGAGCCTGGCCACGGGAGCTTCCGAGATCCAGGTGAAGGTCCGGTGGTGCAGGCCCATCCAGAAGATGAAGAGGACGATGGGGAGGAGAACCACCACTTCCCGGGCTCCGAGGTCCGCGTGCAGATGGGCGGTGCCGCTGTCCTCGTCCTTGTTCTCCGGGCCCCAGAAGACCCGCTTGACCATCCAGAGCATGTACACCGCGCCCAGGAGGACCCCCAGGCTGGCGACGCCGGAGGCAAGGCGGCCCCAGGAGAAGCCGCTCACCCAGGTTCCGTTCAGGATGAAGAACTCGCCGAGGAAGCCGTTGGTGAGGGGCAGCCCGATGCTGGAAAGGGTCACGATCATGAAGAAGGCCGTGAACACGGGCATCTTCACCGCGACGCCGCCGAAGTCGGCGATCATGCGGGTGTGGGCCCGGTCGTAGACCATGCCCACCAGGAGGAAGAGCGCGCCTGTGCTGATGCCGTGGTTCAGCATCTGCAGCATCGCGCCCTGGACCCCCAGGGGTGTCATGGCGGCGATGCCCAGCATCACGAAGCCCATGTGGCTGACGGAGGAGTAGGCCACCAGCTTCTTGATGTCCCGCTGGACCATGGAAACCAGGGCCCCGTAGATGATGGCGATCACGGAGAGCACGGCCAGGGGCTTGGCGTAGTGGACCGCCGCCTGGGGCAGGATGGGGATGGCGAAGCGCAGGAGGCCGTAACCCCCGAGCTTCAGCAGCACGCCCGCCAGGATGACCGACCCTGCGGTGGGGGCCTGGACGTGGGCGTCCGGCAGCCAGGTGTGCAGGGGGAAGAGGGGAACCTTGATGGCGAAGGCCAGGGCGAAGGCCAGGAAGAGCCAGCACTGGGTGCTGAAGGGCAGGCCCAGGGCCGCCTGGGCCATGAGGGGGGCCGCGAAGCTGCCGGCCTTGGCGGCCAGGTAGAGCAGGGCCACCAGCCAGAGCAGGGAGCCGGCCAGGGTGTAGAGGAAGAACTTGTTCGCCGCGTACTTCCGCTCGTCGCCGCCCCAGACCCCGATCATGAAGTACATCGGGATGAGCATGGCCTCCCAGAAAAGGTAGAAGAGGAAGAGGTCCTGGGCCACCAGGGCGCCGAGCATGGCGCACTCCAGCAGCAGGAAGAGCCCGTTGAAGGCACCTTCGCGCTTCGAGACGCTGTTCCAGGTGCCCAGCATGGTCAGGGGCACGAGGAAGGTGGTCAGGAGGATGAGCCAGAAGTTGAGGCCGTCAGCGGCCAGGTGGTACTCCACGGGGATTCCGACCACGGTGAACCACTTGAACCGCTCGGCGAAGACCAGGCTGGTGGCGGGATCCGGACTGAGCCGGAGCAATTGGAGGACGCTGATGACGAAGATGCCCGCGGCCCCGAGGAGGGCCAGCAGCTTGGCCAGGCGGGCCTGCCGCTCGGGCATGGCGAGCACCAGGGCGCCCCACAGAAGCGGGGCGAAGACCAGGAAGCTCAGGAGGTGGGAATTGATCCAGGCCACGGCGCGCTCCTACTTCAGGAAGATCCAGGCCAGTGCCAGGATCCCGAAGCCCATGCCCAGGGCGTAGTTGCGGACGCGTCCGGTCTGGAGGAGGGAGACGAAGTCCCCCGCCACCCGGGTCAGGGCGCCGGGGAGGTTGACCCCCACCCCGTCGATGAGGATCACGTCCCCCAGCTTCCAGAGCAGGTTGCCGAACCACCGGAAGGGGCGCAGCAGGTAGCCTTCGATGGCCTCGTCCACGAAGTACTTGTTCAGGAGCACCAGGTGCAGGCCGGGCACGCGCGCGGCCAGGGCCTCGGCCCGGGCCAGCCCGTCCTTGTAGAGGAAGAAGCCCGCCAGGGCGGCCGCGAGGCCCAGCCCGGTGGAAATCACCGCCAGGAGCACGGCGGGGCCTGCGTGGTGGCCTCCGTGGGCGCCGTGGGTCTGGCCGAAGGTGAGGGCCGGCTCGAGGAACTTCCCGATGGCGAAGTGCCCCCCGAAGGCCTCGGGCACCCCCAGGAAGCCTCCCAGGGCCGAGCCCAGGGCCAGGATCCCCAGGGGCAGGGTCATCTGCCAGGGACTCTCGTGGGCGTGCTCGAAGGCGTGGTGGTCCCGGGGCTCGCCCCAGAAGGTGAGGGCCATGAGGCGCCACATGTAGAAGGCGGTGCAGCAGGCCCCCACGACGCCGATGGCCCAGAGCCAGGGGCTCTTGAGGAAGGCCAGGTAGAGGATCTCGTCCTTGCTGAAGAACCCGGAGAAGGGCGGCAGCCCCATGATGGCCAGGGTGGCGATGAGCATGGTCCAGAAGGTGATGGGCAGCTTGTCCTTGAGGCCGCCCATGCGGAACAGGTCCTGCTCGTGGTGGAGGGCGTGGATCACGCTTCCGGCGCCCAGGAAGAGCAGGGCCTTGAACCAGGCGTGGGTGAAGACGTGGAAGAATCCGGCGGCGAACCCGGCGGCGCCGAGGCCCAGGAACATGTAGCCGAGCTGCGAGACCGTGCTGTAGGCCAGGACCTTCTTGATGTCCCGCTGGACCAGCCCGATGGTGGCGGCGAAGAGGGCCGTGGCCGCGCCGGTCCAGGCCACCACGTTCATGGTGACGGGAGAGAGGAGGAAGAGGGGGGCCATCCGGCAGAGGAGGAAGATGCCCGCGGTGACCATGGTGGCGGCGTGGATCAGGGCGGAGACGGGGGTCGGACCCGCCATGGCGTCCGGGAGCCACACATAGAGCGGGATCTGGGCGCTCTTGCCCGTGGCTCCCACGAAGAGCATGAGCGTGGCGAAGCCGAGGATTCCGAAGGAGGTCTCGGGGCTGAGGTGACCGGCCTGGGCGAGGATGTCCCCCACCGTCAGGGTCCCGAAGTGGGCGAAGAGGGCCATCATCCCCACCGCCATCCCCAGGTCGCCGACGCGGTTGGTGAGGAAGGCCTTGAGGCCCGCGTCCGGGGCGTAGTCGGTCTCGAAGTAGTACCCGATGAGCAGGTAGGAGCAGAGTCCCACCCCCTCCCAGCCGACGAAGAGCAGGGGGAGGCTGGACCCCAGGACCAGGGTGAGCATGAAGAAGACAAAGAGGTTCAGGTAGCTGAAGTACCGGGCGAAGCCCTCCTCCTCCCACATGTAGCCCACGGAATACAGGTGGATGAGGGCGCCGATGCCCGTGACCACGAGCATCATGGTTCCCGACAATGGATCCACCACCAGTCCGAAGGGCACGCTGAGGGCCCCGGGGGTGCCGGGGGTGCCCACGGCCATCCAGGTTCCGTAGAGGAGGTCCAGGCGCTGGCCGGGGGCGGCCTTCATCGCGAAGAAGGTGGCCAGTGCGACCAGGAAGGCGGCGAAGACCACCCCCACCGAGACCACCGCGGTGGCGAGCTTCCCGAGGCGCCTGCCCAGGAGCCCGCTGAACGCGCAACCCAGCAGGGGAAGGATGGGGATCAGCCAGGCGAGCTTCATCGTGCCCTCACTGCTTCAGCAGGTCCGCGCGGTCCGCGTCGGTGCTCTCACGGAGCCGGTGGAGCACCACCACCAGGGCCAGGCCCACCGCCGCCTCGCAGGCCGCGACGCCGATGATGAAGAGGTAAAAGGCCGTGGCCTGGACCTCGCCCCCGCGGAACCGCCCGAAGGCGAGGAGAGCCAGGTTGGCTGCGTTGAGCATCAATTCCACCCCCATGAACTGCATGAGGAGGGTCCGGCGCAGAAGCACGGTGGCCAGGCCGATGACGAAAAGCAGGAGGGCCACCAGGATGTAGCCCTGGAGTCCGCCGCTGAGGATGGCTTGGACGGGGGTCATGGGTGGCTCCTCACAGCTTTCGCTTGGCGATGCTGACGGCCGCGATCATGGCCGCCAGGAGGAGGAGGCCCACCACCTCGAAGGCCACGAGGTGTTCGGAGAAGATCTGGACCCCGAGCTTGTTCAGGGTGATGGGAGCGGGCACGGGCGATGCCCCGAGTTCGTGGAGGGTCCTGGACTGAAGAACCAGCTTCACGGCTCCCACCCCGAGCACGGCGGCGAGGAGAGCCCCGCCCCAGGCCTGGACGAGCCGTCCGGACTGGGCGGGCTCCTCCTCGTGGCTGTTGAGCAGCATGATCACGAAGAGCACCAGGACCATGATGGCGCCGCTGTACACGATGATCTGGAGGGCGGCGGCCACGGGGTTCGCCAGCAGCACGAAGAGGCCGGCGACGCCGAAGAAGGTGAGCACCATGCAGAGCCCCGCGACCACCACGTTCCGCTGGCGGAACATGGCGAGGGCCCCGAGGAGGGTGATGAGGGCGAAAACGAGGAACATGGACAGGCTCCTAGACCGCGATGGTGCGGCGGGGCACCGCCGGAGTGGGGTCCTGGGTGATCACCGCCTTGCCGTCCGCAGAGGCGTAGGTGTTCATCAGGTCCCACTTCCCGAAATTCAGGGACAGGCGGTCGTAGTCCGCCACCTCGTAGTCATTGCGCAGCCAGATCGCATCCTTGGGGCACGCCTCCTCGCACATGCCGCAGTAGATGCACCGCAGCATGTCGATCCGGAAGACCTTCGGCCGCTTCTCCTCGAAACCCTGGTGGGCATTGAGGTCGCCGAACTCCTCGGCCTCGATGGTGATGCAGCGGGCTGGGCAGGCCTCGGCGCACATGAAGCAGGCCACGCACTTGATGGCTCCCCCCTCGAAGCGCTTCAACTCGTGGAGTCCGCGGTACCCGGGGGCGACCTCCCGCTTCATGTCGGGGTATTGGATCGTGAAGCGGCGGGCGGTGGGGGTGAGCAACTGGCGGATGAAGTGGCCGAAGGTGATCGCCATGCCCTTGGCCACGGGCCAGACATAGGTCCGGTCCAGCCAGCCGAGCTCCACCTTCTTGACGATGACGCCCACGGGGGACTCCTTACGCGATGCCCCGGCCGTGCATCAGCCAGGCCTGGAGGAGGAGGTTCGCCATGGAGAGGGGAAGCATGACCTTCCACCCCAGGAACATCAGCTGGTCATAGCGGAATCTGGGGATGGTCCAGCGCACCCAGACGAAGACCCAGCAGAGGAAGAGCAGCTTGGCCAGGAATGCGGCCACGGAAAGCAGGACCCCAGGGTTCGGAACGAAGGGAATCCGCCAGCCCCCCAGGTAGAGGGTGACCAGGAGGGCGGAGGCCGTGACGATGTGGATGTACTCCGAGAGCTGCAGCAGGGCGAACTTCATGGAGCTGTATTCGGTGTGAAAGCCGGCCACGATCTCGCTCTCGCCCTCCGCGAAGTCGAAAGGCAGGCGGTTGGTCTCGGCGAACATGCAGGTGAAGAACACCAGGAAGCCCAGGGGCTGGCGGACCGCGAACCAGAGGCCCTCCTGGGCCTCCACGATGCGGTGGGGGTCGTAGGCCTCGAGGGTGACGGGGGAGCCCACGGGGCTGTTTCCCGCTGCCATGAAGATGCTGATGACCGCCAGGCTCATTCCCAGCTCGTAGCTCACCATGTTGGCGCCGGAGCGCATGCCGCCCAGGATGGCCCACTTGTTGTTGCTGCTCCAGGAGGCGACGAGGATGCCATAGACGGCCATGGAGCCGATGGCCAGGGGGTAGAGCATCCCCATTCCGTTGCCCGGGTCCAGCAGGCTCAGGTGGTAGGCCTGGCCGCCGCTGCTGAAGCTCTGCCCGAAGGGAATGACCGCGAAGCCGAGCATGGCGGGGACGAAGGCCAGGGCCGGAGCCAGGGTGAAGAGCAGGCGGTTGCCGTGGGGGGGGACCACGTCCTCCTTGAGGAAGAATTTGATGCCGTCGGCCGCCAGCTGGACGAGGCCGAGGAGGGTGATGCCCTTGACCCCGGCCCGGTTGGGCCCGATGCGGTCCTGCATCATCGCCGCCCCCCGGCGCTCCACCCAGGTGAGCACCGCCGCGATGCCCATCACGCCGCCGATCACGATGAGAAGCTTGAGCGCCATCCAGGCCAGGGGCGGCGACAGATGCAGCAGGCGGGCAAAGGAGTCCATCGGGCGGCTTCCAGCGGGGCTCGGCGGGGATTCCGAACCTTATGAAGGTATCAGAAATCGTGCGGGGACACCGGCTGCGCCCGGGCCCCCGTACGCCCCTCGGGTCCCAACCTGACGCCAGCCTGGAAGGCCTATTGACCCGGGCGGTCCAGGGTCCACCACGCGCACTCGGGGGTCGGCTGGAGCGTGAAACCCTGCTGCAATTCGAGGATGCGCATGAAGAGGGTGGCCCCCCCAAGGTGGTGGCCCGTGGTGATCTCCCCCGGACCCGAGCGCACCCCGAACAGGAAGTCGCTCCCTTCCAGGCCGGTGCGCCGGATCACGTCCTGGAGGGCTTCCCGGTGGTCCAGGCCCTCCGGGATCCCCTGGATCACCTGGACCTGTTCACCGACGATCAGGGTCGGAGCATAGCTCGCGAAACCGTTCTCCGACGCCACCGCCAGGGTGATGTGCGTGAATTCGTCCAGGTCCATGCGTTCCGTCCGCCCTTCCTCTCCCTCGCCCGCGCCGGTCCCTTCCCGGGGACCGTCCGGCTCCCTGGATTCTCGCATGGCCGCTCCGGGGCGTCATGGCCGGGTGCCCCCGTGGAACTGGAAGTGGGTGACCCGGGGTTCGAACTCCAGCAGGAAATCCGCATCCTCCGGGTAGTACTTGGCGCGGGTGATGTCCGACCCCGCGAAGGAGGCGATGGCAGCCTCGGATTCCCAGAAGGTGAGCGCCAGGAAGTGGGCCTCCTCCCCCTCCAACCGCATCAGGAGGTAGGCTCCCAGGTTGCCCGGCGTGCCTTGGTAGTCCGGAAGGGCGCGCTGCCGGAGAAAGGCCATGTAGGCGTCGGCACGGTCGGCGGGCGTCCGTCCGTGCCAGAGGCGGGCCAGGCCCGGGCGGGGCGGCGGGGCAGGGACAGGGGTGGTCATTCCGGATCTCCCTTCCAAAGGCTTCACAATCGTACGAGGGCCTCGGCCACCGACAGGGAGGCTGCCCGGCGGGCGGGCAGGAGGGTCGCGGCCAGGGTCACGAGCCCAAGGATGCCCAGCCAGAGGGCCATGGGCCCCGCGGAAAGGATGAAGGGCAGGGGCGCCACGAAGCCCAGGCGGCCGATCAGGGCGTCCAGCCAGGCGGTGAGGGGAACGGAGAGGAGGAGGGCCGCGACCCAGCTCAGCGCCCCCATGAAGAGGGCCTCCTGGACCACCTGGCGGGTGACCCGGGCCGGGGTGGCTCCCAGGGTCTTCATGACGGCGAATTCCCGGGTCCGCTCCAGGACGCTTGTGCCCATGGTGGAGCTCAGGCCCAGGGCGCCCACGGTGGCGATGACCACGGCCATCGCCGCCAGGGAGCGGATCAGGATCGAAATGTGGTCCGCCATGGCGGTGCGCAGCTCGGCCAGGGGCCAGGCGGTCTCGACGCCGGCCCCGACCTCCGCGAGCTTGCGCTCGATGGCGCGGATGCGGTGCTGGCGGACTTCAGGCGTGGTCGCCTCCGTGGCGATGCGAAGGAGGCGGGCCCGGCCCCGGGTTCCGGCCAGCCGTGCGAAGGCATGATCCGTGACGTAGGCCGCGCCCGGGGAACCGATCTCCTCCACGATGCCCGCCAGGCGCCAGGTGGTGGCCTTCCCGCCGAGGGACAGGTTGAGCGGGTCCCCGATCCTGAGCCCAGGCCGGGCGGCCGCGGCCGTGTGGTTGAGCACCACGGCGTCACGGTCATCCTCCCGCAGCCACCGGCCGGCCAGCACCGGAAAGCGTATGAGCTGCGTCCCCGGGGGTGGGGCCATCACGGAGAAACTGGCGTGGCCGCGGTCCGGGTAGGTGCGAACCACGTCCACTTGGCCCGGCCGGGAGAAGGCCGAAGGACTGTAGCCCCAGGCTTCCACGGCCCGCACGCCCGGGAGGCCCTGGATGGCCTCCGCCACCGTCTCGGGCTGGGCCTCGTGGAAGCGCACTTCGATGTCGTAGTGGCGGGTCTCGTAAACCTTGGCGACGTTGCGCTCCCACCCGGCGGAGACGTTGAGGGCGGTCATGAACATGGCCCCCCCTCCGGCCAGGAGGACCACGGTGAGGGCGAGACGGGCGGGTCGGCGCAAGGCGTTGCGCAGAGGCCAGGGCAGGCGCGGGGACAGCGCTCCCAGGGCGTCGGCGCTGGCGCCATGCCGTTCGATGGCCTGGCGGACGCTCAACCGGGTGGCCTGCCGGATGGGAAGGGCGGCCACCGCGAGGGGAACAAGGATCCCCGCAGCTGCCTGGACGGCGTAGACCCACCAGGGAACCCCGCGGGCCGTGAGGGTGAAGTTCAGCAGGTCGGCGATGGCCCCCGCCAGCACCTGGGCCCCGCCGTACCCTGCGGGAAGGGCCGCCACCACCGCCACCGCGCCGAGGGCCGCCACCAGCGCGGCGTACATCCCGGCCAGCTGGGAGGCGGTGGCACCGAGGGTCTTCATCACCCCGATCTCCCGGACCTGCCGGGCCAGCATGGCCGACAGGGAGGTCGCCACCAGCACGCCGCTGAGGCCCAGGGCCATGAAGCTGAAGGCCAGCATCATGAAAAGGATGGTCTGCATCTGCCTCTGGTGGGGATGCTGCCGCGGCGGAGGGACGCGGATCTCGTGGACCTCCCGGCCTTCGGCCTCGAGAGCCTTGGCCAACCCAGCGGCGCAGGCCTCGATGGCCGGAAGGCCGGCCTGGGCGTCGGCCAGGGTGATGCGCAATTCGTGCAGGACCGCAGGCTCGCCGAGCAGGGGCAGGGTCTCGCGGGCGATGTAACCGTAGCCCGAGCGCTCCTGGGTGGCCGGGGCCAGGCCCGGATCGTGGACGAGGCCGCTCACCGGCAGTTCGACCCCCGGGCCGTGGGCCGTTCTCACCCGCACCCTGCCGCCAAGTCCCGCGGCCAACACGGGCACCGCCGTCCGCTCCACCAGCATGCCCCCGGGGGGCGGCGGCCAGGCCCCGGCCGTGGGGGTGAAGGTGTTCACCTGCAGGGCCCGGAAATCCTCCACGACGAAGAGCAGGAGGGGTCGCCAGTCCTCCCCCACCCGGGCCCGGGCCTGCAACACGTCCCGCCCCTCGGCGACGGCGATGCCGGGCTGGCTCCGGGCCACCTCCAATACGCGGCCGTCCACCCCCGCGGGAATCTCCAGCGTGGCGGAGGCGGGGCGGGTGCCCAGGTAGTTGACGCCGATCTCCCGGGAAAGGACGGCAAAGGCCCCCATCACGGCGCCCACGGCCAGGAGACTCACGGCGATGGCGGCCAGCATGAGGATGAGCCTGGATTTTTCGGCCCGCAGGTCCTGGAGCAATTTCTTCCAGCGGGGGGGAATCGGGAGTCGGCGCATGGCTGTCCTCATTCGACGGGGATGTCGAGCGACCGCCCGGGGCCGGCCAGTTCGAATCTGAGATTTTCGAAGGTGGGCGGGCCGGAGAGGAGGCCCAGGGAGAAGCCGTTGGAGAAGCCCAGGGGCTCGGAGGGGAGGCGGAGGAGCGGCTGGTGGTCCATGACGCCGTGGCCGTTCGGGTCGTGGAAGTCCACCCCTGCGTAGGCTCCGGGCTCCAGGCCCGGGAAGCGGAACTGGGCTTGCCCCTCCCGGATCGGGGCAGCCTGCTCCCAGTGGCCGCGGCCCCGGACGTTCTCCCCGGGGCGGAAGAGCTTGGCGACCGCCTGACCCCGGGAATCCCGGAAGCCGGCGGCCTGCACCGTCAGGGTGGCCTCGGGCGGGAGGGCCATCCAGGGTCCCGGGAGAAGGGCGAGGGAGGGAAGGACGGCGCTAGGCATGGGATGGCTCCGCGGCGGCCCCGGCCGGCTGATTCTTGGTCTGCCGCTGCCCGGCGACGCGGCCATCGGCCAGGGTCACGATGCGGTCGGCCCAGGCGCTGAGGTCCTTTTCGTGGGTGACCATCAGGACCGTCTTGCCCTGCCGGGCCAGGTCCGCCAGGAGGCGGACGACGGTCTCGGCGGTCTGGGAGTCCAGGTTTCCCGTGGGCTCGTCGGCCACCAGGAGGGCCGGGTCGTTGGCCAGGGCCCGGGCGATGGCGGCGCGCTGCTGCTGCCCGCCGGAAAGGCTGGAGGGCAGCTTGGGGGCCTGGTCCGCCACCCCGACCTCCTCCAGCAGTTCCATGGCGCGCACCCTGGCCCGGGCCACCGGCAGGGTGGCGCAGAAGTCCATGGGGAGCATGACGTTCTCGAGCACCGTCAGGGTCGGCAGCAGCTGGAAGGACTGGAACACCACCCCAACATGGCGACCCCTCCAAGCAGCGAGGGCGGATTCTCCCAGGGCGTGCACCGGCGTGCCCGCCACATGCACCGTCCCGGAGGTGGGGCGGTCGATGCCGGCCACCAGGTTGAGCAGGGTGGACTTGCCGCTGCCCGACTTGCCCACGATGGCCACGAACTCCCCGGCCGGCAGCGTCAGGTCAACGTCGGCCAGGGCGCGGAAGCCCCCCTGCCCGCCTGAGTAGACCTTCTGGAGATGGGAGAGTTGGATCATTTTGGACTCCTTGCCAAATCAAGACGCGAGTCTATATTCGGCCTAGCGTCCAGATCGCGCGGGACGGGCTCGGCTTCCCCGCCCGTTTCAGGACAGTTCCAGCCAAGTCGTCCAGCAGGAGGATGGGATGACCGCCCCGAAGCCAAGCCCCGACCGCCGCGTCCGCCGGACCAGGGCTTCCCTGCAGGAGGCCCTGGCCTCCCTTCTCACCGAACAGGACTGGGACCAGATCAACGTGCAGGAGATCTGCGACCGTGCCGACGTGGGGCGGTCCACCTTCTATTTGCACTTCCAGGGCAAGGAGCAGCTCCTGTCGGAAAGCTTCGGTGGGCTGCGCCGCTTCCTCCAGGATCCCGCGCGCCACCCCGGGGGAAGGATCGAGGGACTGCCCTTCCTTCGGAGACTGCTCCAGCACGTGCTGGAACAGCGGAAACTCTTCCAGGCCGTGATCGGCCGGGGCAGCAGCCAACTGGTCCAGGCCCGATTCCGGGGCATGGTGGCCGAGCTGACAGAGGAGGACCTGCTGCGCTCCGCCAAGCCTGGATGGAGAAGGGAAGTCACCGCCCGCTTCCTGGCGGGCGCCATCGTGGAAGCCCTGGCCTGGTGGGTGGACGCCCGGTGCGAGCCCCGCCTGGAGGAGGTGGAGGGCCATTTGCAGCAGGTCTGTGCCGCAGTGAAGGGGGCGGGGCGCACCGGGAAGATGTGAAAGCGGCCATTCCCCGGGGCCCCGATCCCCGAGCCCTCCGCCGGATCCTTCCTCCCTTCCGGGCCGGGAGGAGTCCTATCCCTTTACAGCCAGCGCGCCAGCCGGGCCCGGACTTCCTCCGGCCCCAGCAGGGCCAGGGTGTCGAAGATCGGCGGGCTGACGGGTCTGCCGCAGAGGGCGACCCGGAGGGCCTGGGCGAGGTCCTTGAGCTTCAGGCCCCGGCGCTCGAGGATGGCGTTGAAGTCCCGCTCCAGGGCATCGTGGGAATAGTCCCCCAGGTTCACCACCTCCCCCAGGACGGGCCGGAGGGCCGGGGTGAGGAACTTCTCCACGGCTTTGGGGTCGAACTCCGACGGCCCCTCGAAGGCGAAGCGCAGGGCCTCGGCCATCTCGATGAGGTTCTTGCCCTTCTGGGTGGAGCGCACCGCCAGGTCCCGCCAGTCCTCGGACCTCTCGTCCCAGGCGCCGGGGGCGATGCGGTCCACGAAGGGACGGAGGTAGGGTTCGAGCTCGCGCCACCCCGCCCGCTGGATGAGTTTCTGGTTCATCCAGTTGAGCTTGTCCATGTCGAAGCGGGCTGGGCTCTTCTGGCAGTCCTCCAGGTCGAAGAGGTGGATCATCTCCTGGTCCGTGAGCAGCTCTTCCTCGGCGCTCTCGACCGCCCGTCCGTCGATCTTGGGCGTCCAGGAGAGGCGGGCGAGGGCCAGGCGCACGGCGGAAGGCAGCAGGCCCAGCTCCCGGTACTCCGTGATGCTGGTGGCGCCGTGGCGCTTGCTCAGCTTGGCTCCGTCCTTGCCAAGGATCATGGGCACGTGGGCGAACACGGGGGCCTCGAAGCCCAGGGCGTGGTAGAGGGCCATCTGCTTGGGGGTGTTGGCCACATGGTCGTCGCCCCGGATGACGTGGCTCACCTCCATGGAGGTGTCGTCCACGACCACGCAGAAGTTGTAGGTGGGGGTGCCGTCGGTGCGGGCCAGGATCCAGTCGTCCAGGCTGGCGGCGGGGAAGCGGAGGGTGCCTTTGATGAGGTCCCGGAGGACGATGGCCCCGTCCTCCAGCCACGTTTCCTCCCCCCGGGGCATCTTCAGCCGGATGGCGAAGGGCTGACTGGCGTCGTGGCCTGCCTCCCGGCAGGTTCCGGGGTATTGGTAGATCCGACCCTCTCGTTCCGCTTCGGCCCGGGCGGCGTCCAGCAAGTCCCTGCTGCAGCGGCAGCGGTAGGCCCCACCCTCGGCCAGGAGGCGCGCCAGGGCGGGACGGTAGTGGCTGTCCATGCGGAGCATCTGGCGGTAGGGGCCGTGGGGGCCCCGCCAGGCCGAGGGGTCCCCCGGCACGGGCCCCTCGTCCCAGTCCAGGCCGCACCAGAGCATGCCCTGCTCGATGATCTCGATGTTCTGGTCCGTGCTGCGGTCCAGGTCGGTGTCCTCGATGCGGAGGATGAAGCGCCCGCCGTGCTTCCGGGCGAAGAGCCAGCAGAACAGCGCGGTGCGGACCCCCCCGATGTGAAGCATGCCGGTGGGGGAGGGGGCGAAGCGTGTGACGACGGGACGGGCCATGGAGCGATCCGATTGCAAAGCTCCAGTGTGCCTCCCGTCCCCCCAATCGAAAATCGGAAATCGAAATTCGAAAATGGGCCGGGGCGGGGTCGGCCTCCTACTTGATGTAGAGCTTCAGCCTGATCTCCACCGGGGAATCCCCGGAGAACAGGCTCCGGTCCAGCACCACGGGGACTTCCACGCTGCTGGTGTGGGGCGGGTGGGAGGGGGGCGCGGGAGCACCCTCGTGCGGCAGGTCCTCCACCTCCTCCAGCAGCTCTCCGGCGCTCAGTTCCTCCACCTCCAGGGGTTTGGAGGGGTGCGCCTCCTCCGCCGGACGGGTCATCATGGCGGGCGCGGGAGCCGGGGCGGGCAGGGGAGGCAGGATCTGGGGGGCCTCGATGGGCTGGCCGCCGCCGTATTTCTCGGCCAGATGCAGAAGCACTTGCTTGGCCACGCCCTGGAGGGTCTCCCGGACGCCTTCGCCCTTGATGGCGCTGGCCTCGAAGGTGGGGCAGCGGAAACGGTTGATTTCCTTCTCGAGCGCGGCCACGGGGAGGGCGTTCGGTGTGTCCCGCTTGTTCCACTGGATCACGTGGGGCATCTTCTCCAGGTCCGCCCCCTGCTCCTTCAGGTTGTCGATGAGGTTCTGGAAGCTCTCCTTGTTGCTCTCCACGGCAGGAGCCTGGGAGTCGGCGACGAAGACCACCCCGTCCGCCCCCCGGAGCACCAGCTTCCGGGTGGCGTCGTAGAAGACCTGGCCCGGAACGGTGTAGAGCTGGATCCGGGTCTTCATCCCCCGGATCGTTCCCAGCTCGATGGGCAGGAAGTCGAAGAACAGCGTGCGGTCCGTCTGGGTGGCCAGGGAGAGCATCTTGCCTCGGCCGTCCCCGGGCAGGCTGTCGTAGATGTGCTGGAGATTGGTGGTCTTCCCGCAGAGGCCGGGACCGTAGTAGACGATCTTGGCCGTCAGTTCCTTGGTGGCTGCATTGAAGAGGACCAACCCCACCTCCCGGAATCGGCGGTCCCGCCTAGGGTCCACCACTCCACCGGGCTGGTCAAGATTCCATCCGTCCCCCCCGCCCATCCCCCCGCCGGGGGGAGCCCGCCCCTGTTTCCTCCCAGGCCCCCTCCCGTTCGGGCGGGTTTGCAATGCCCATCCCCTGCCTCTACACTGGGGCCACTTTCAGGACATCCCGCGAGGCACCCATGGCGAAGCTGCTGGTCCAGGAAAGTTCGGGCTCCCGCGAGTTCGAACTGGTGGACAACGAAGTGCATATCGGGAGGGACCTGGACAACACCCTCCGGATCCCGGACCCGAGCGTTTCCCGGCATCACGCCGTGCTCCGCCGCACGGCCGCCGGCTACGAGGTCCAGGACCTCCAGAGCAGCAACGGCGTGCTGTTGAACGGCAGCCGGGTCCAGACCGGAACCCTTCGCGACGGGGACCGCATCACCCTGGGCCAGGTCCACCTGGTCTTCTCGGACCCCGCCGGCGCCACCGTGCTGGTCCAGGCCGGAGGTGTCCCCCCACCCCAGGGCACCGTCAGGATGGACGCCGGGGCGGTGGCCGCCGCCCAGGTCCCCCCAGGGACGGCCCCCCAGCCCGTCCAGCCTCCGGCGCCCGCACCCCCGGCGCCCGTACCCCCGCCTCCCCCGGCCATGGCGCCGCCCCCGGCTCCCCTCCCGCCCCCTCCCCCCGCCCCGGTGGCCAGGCCCTTGTCCCCGCCCCCGGCGCCTCCTCCCCCCAAAGCCTTCGGGGAATTCACCAACCCCGGGGCCGGCCAGGCTCCCGCCTCCGTGGGATTCCTGGGCAAGTTCCTGCCTCCGATCCCCGATGATGCCCGGCCCACCGGCGACCGGGGCGACTTCGTGACGCGGCTGCTGGCGGCGCTGATCGACGCCGTTCCCATGGTCGTCATCGTGATCGTCTTCCTGGTCCTGGGCTTCGTGGTGGCCCTGATCCCCGGGGTCGGCCTGATCGGAAGCTGCGGCCTGAGCCTGATCCAGTTCGTGGTCATCCTCGGCTACGCCTGGTACCTGATGCCCCTCTGGATCTCGAAACACGGTGCCACGCCAGGCAAGAAGATCATGAAGCTCCGGATCGTGCCGGAGAACGACCCCGCCGGCCGCCTCAGCTTCGGGCAGGCCCTGGTCCGGCAGATCTGCCACCTGCTGAACTTCACCATCGGCTACCTGCTGATCTTCGGGGCCGAGCGGAAGGCCGTGCACGACATGATCACCAAGACCATCGTCATCAAGGTGGATCGCTGACCCAACCCCCCCCCCGGCCCCCGGGCCGACTTCGTGAGGCAATCACATGAGCGAGAATCCTGCCGCAGGGAAACCCTATGAGGATGGAGACAAAGTCCACCTCTTCCTGGCGTATTTCGGCCTCCTCTCCTTGATCCCATTCCTGATGTTCAAGGACCAGAAGGAGGTCCCCGCGAAGGAATTCGTCTACTGGCACGCCCGCCAGGGCTTGGCCCTGTTCATCTCCGTCGTGGTGGTCGCCATCCCCTGCGCCATCATCTCGGTGATTCCGATCATCGGGTGGATCATCGGGTGCCTCGGATGGATCGTGATCATGTTCGGTTCCCTGGGCGGGGCCATCATGGGCTGGATCAAGGCCTTCGGTGGAGAGAAATGGGAGATCCCCCTGGTTTCCAAGGTCGCCAACATGCTGGGCTGATCGGGAGCCCCACGATCGCTGTTCCGATGGGCGCCTCCTCCCGGAGGCGCCCATTGTTTCGCGCCCCAAGGGGTTCCGGGAGGAGGGGCCGGCCTCGAGGGTGCTCTGGACGGGATGGGTCAGGCTTCAGCTCCAGGCCCAGATTTTCGGCCGGCTCCGCCTTCACCCCGGAGGCAGGGTCTTGGTGGGCGCGCCCTCCCAGGGCACCTCGAGGGGGCATACGGCCTGCTCGATGCCGCGAAGGGTCACGGGCTCCAGACGCCGAAGACCCGCGGGGCCGATGAGGTCGGCCGTGCGAGGCCCGATCACGATCTGGCCCGCCTTGGCCACGGCGCTCTCCAGGCGGGAGGCCAGGTTCACGGTGCTGCCCATGACGGTATAGTCCATGCGCTTTTCGCAACCGATGTCACCGGCGAAGGCCTCGCCGCTGTTGATGCCGATCCGCATCATGAGTTCCGGGTAGCCCTCCGGCCGGTTCTCATTGAGCACCCGGAGGACCTCCTGCATGGCGATGGCGGCGTCCACGGCGTGCCGGGCGTGGTCGGGGTCGGGATTGGGGGCCCCGAAGAAGGCCATGATCGCGTCCCCGATGTATTTGTCGAGGGTGCCGCCCCGGGCGAATACCTGCTCCGTGAGGGCCTCGAAGGTGCGGTTGAGGATCGAGGCCAGCTGCAGAGGCTCCATCCCTTCGCTGAGGCGGGTGAAGCCGCTGATGTCCGCGAACAGGACGCTGATCTCGCTGCGCTGGGCCTGAAGGGCGCTGCCTTCGAGGTTCTGTTGGCTGGACTTGAGGATCTGGCTCACCACCTGTGGGCTGTGGTAGCGCTCCAGGCGCTGTCGGAACTTGGCCTCCCGCTCCCGCTGGATGCCCACGGCCGCGAAGTTGGCCATGAAGCTGAGGAGATGCTCGTCCTCCCTGCGGAAGCCTCCCTTGTTGAGGCTGCTCTCCAAATACACGGCCCCCAGGGCCTGCTCCTCCACGATGAGGGGTGCGCAGAGGGCCGAGGTGATTCCGTGGATCTTGATGCTGTCCCCCGCGGCGAAGCGGGGGTCGATCCGGGCGTCCGTGGTGAGGATGGTGACCCGGTCCTTCATGGCGGTGCGGGCGATGGTGCGGCTGATGGGGGAGGTGATGGCGCCGGGCTTCTCTTCCCAGATGTGCTCCGGCAGCAGGTCCCCCCCGGGATTGGCCAGGAGGATGAAGCCCCGCTGGCAGGGGATGCGCCCGGTCACCAGAGCCATGACGGATTCCAGCAGCTCCCCCAGGCTGGCGGCCCGCAGGAGGGTTGCGGCCATGGTCGCCAGCTTCTGGTAGAGCTCCCCGGCGTTGAGGGTGCCCGCGGCCTCCTGTTGTTCGGCAAGCATCTTCTCCAGGCTTGCGTGGGGAACCATGATGGACCCGCTGGCATCGAAGGCCCGGTCCTCCAGGGAGACCTTGGAGCCACCGCTCTTGCTGAGGGAGAACATCCCCGAGCCCGGTCCCTCCCGCTCGTAGAGCCACTGGACGGGAACCTCGCCCAGCAGGATGGTGTCCCCGGCCTTCACGGGAGCCGGAGCGGTCACGGGATTGCCGTTCACCGCCGTCCCATTGAGGCTCCTCAGGTCCACGACGAAGGCCCTTCCCTCCTCCAGGTAGATCCGGGCATGGACCCGGCTCACCGCGTTGGAGGGGATCTTCACCGTGGCGGCGTCCCCCCGGCCGAGGGTAATGCCCGCCTCGGTCAAATCCACCGAGTGCCGGGCGCCTTCCACGAGCAGGGTGATCTTCATCGCGTCATGGGGAAAGAAGGCGAGGATAACACGGCGTCGGCAGGGGCGGTTCTTCCCTGGGCGGCTCAAGGTTCGATCTTGAAAGCCCGCCTGGAGGCGGTCGGGGGTCCGGCCCCGCGCCCGAGGTAGTCTGGAATGGGAAAGGATCCGCATGACCAAGGTCGGCTTCATGAGCCTGGGATGCCCGAAGAACCTCGTGGACAGCGAGGTGATGCTGGGGCACTTGCGCCTGAAGGGCTTCACCGTCACGCACCGCATGGAGGAGGCGGAGGTGCTGGTGGTGAACACCTGCGGCTTCATCGATGCGGCCAAGCGGGAGAGCGTGGACGCCATCCTGGAGGCCGCCGCCATGAAGGAGAAGGGGGCCTGCCGGAAACTGGTGGTGGCGGGCTGCCTGGTGGAGCGGTACCGCGACGAACTGCTCGCCGACCTGCCCGAGATCGACGCGGTCCTGGGCACCCGGGACGTGGAGCACATCGCCGAGGTGATCGGGGCCGATGACCGGACCTTCACCCCGGAGCGGGATCCCGCCTACCTCTACGATGAGCGCAGCCCGCGCCTCCTGACGACCCCCAAGGCCTCCGCCTACCTCAAGATCGCCGAAGGCTGCGACCATTCCTGCGCCTTCTGCATCATCCCCGCCCTCCGGGGACCCCAGCGGAGCCGGAGCGTCGACAGCGTCGTGGCCGAAGCGCGGCAGCTGGTGGCCCAGGGGGTCCTGGAGGTCAACCTGGTCTCCCAGGACAGCACGGACTACGGCCGGGACCTGGGGGATCCCGATGGGCTGGAGAGGCTTGTCCGCGCCCTCGGCCGCGTGGAGGGCCTGGCCTGGGTGCGGGTGCACTACGCCTATCCCAATCGCCTCACGGAGGGATTCCTCCGCGCGCTGTCGGAGACCCCCAACGCCTGCGCCTACCTGGACCTTCCCCTCCAGCACGCCCACGCCGGGCTCCTCAAGGCCATGTCCCGGGGCGGGTCCACCGCCTCCTTCCTCCGCCTGCTGTCCAGGGCGCGGCGCATCGTCCCGGACTTGGCCGTGCGCTCCAACTTCATCGTCGGCTTCCCCGGGGAGGACGAGGCGGCCTTCAAGGCCCTCAAGGACTTCGTGGAGGAGGCGCGCCTCGACCACGTGGGGGTCTTCACCTACAGCCGGGAGGAGGGCACCCCGGCCTTCGGCCTGGGGGACCCGGTGCCCGAGAGGACCAAGCAGCGCCGGCGGCGCCAGCTGCTCGAAGCCCAGCAGCGGATCGCCCGCGACTTGAACCGGGCCAGGGAAGGCCGGGTGCTGGAAGTCCTGGTGGAGGGCGTCCACGAGGAAAGCGACCTCATCGTCAAGGGACGGTGGCGGGGCCAGGCCCCCGAAGTGGACGGCAGCGTGTTGATCGTGGGCGGAGAGCCCCGGGTGAACACCATCCAGAGGGTCCGGATCAGCAAGGGCCACGCGTACGACCTGGTGGGGGAGGTCGAAGAGGGCGGCCTGGAGGCCAGCACGGCGGCCTACGAGGCCGCCTTCAGGGCCCGGCGGAAAGCTCCCTGAGCCCGGGCCCGCGTGAGGCCCGTCCCGAACCCCCCCGAAGCCCTCAGGAGGCCGGCGCGCCGTTCCCCGGCTTGAAGTCCGGGTAGTAGGCCGCCAGGCAGTCCGGGCACATCCCGTGGCTGAAGGTGGCCTCGGTGTTCTCGGAGATGTAGCGCTCCACGGGCTGCCAGCCGCCCCGCTCGTCCCGGATCTTCTTGCAGCCTGCGCAGATGGGAAGAAGGCCGGAGAGCTGCTTCACCTCCGCCAGGGCCGCCTGGAGGGCCCCCAGGTTCCGCGCGAGCTCCGCCTCGGTTTCCTGCCGCCGTTCCAGTTCGGCCTGGAGGTCCGCGGTGCGCCGCTTCACCAGGCGCCGCAGCACGAAGGTCCAGGCCAGGTGGACCAGGAACCCCACCACCAGGAGCGCCGGGAGGATCCACCCCGCGAGCTTGCGGAAGGCCGAGGCCAGGGTCAGGTCGGTCCTCTCCAGGCTGCCCAGGTGCTTCTCGTAGATGCGGTCCAGGTCCCCGCGCTCCTTCAGGCGGAAGAGCCCCTCATTGAGCTTGGCGAGCAGGAGGGAGTCCCCTTTCCGCACCGCCAGGCACATCCGGTAGGGGTAGATTTCCGTCGGCACCATCCGCAGGCCCCGGAATTCCGGGCGCTTCGAGAAATGCAGCCAGGTGACGCGCGGCACCAGGGCGGCGTCTCCGGCGCCCCGGGCCAGGTCCAGGAGGCAGGCCTCGTAGTCCTGGGCCAGGCGCTGCCGGTGTCCAGCGCCCTGGGCGTAGGCCTCCATGGGGCTGCGCTGGACCACGATGACCTCCCTGCCGGCGAGATCCCGCTCGGATCGGATCCCGGGTCCCTCGGCGCGGACCACCAGGCCGTAGCCCACCTGGGCCAGGGGAATGCTGAATTCCATCCTCCGGGTCCGCGCCTCCGAGTAGACCGCCGCGCTGACGACGTCCACCGTCCCGGCGTCGAAGGCGGCCCAGACTTCGTGATTCCTCAGGGCCCGGAACTCCAGGTCCAGGCCTTCCAGGCGGGCCAGCTCCCGCAGCACCTCGACGCAGTACCCGTCCAAGGCGCCGTCGGTGCCCGTGTACTCGAAGGGTGGAGCATTGGGCTTGGAGGCCACCACCAGCCGGGTCCCGGTCCCGTCCGGGGGGACCGCCCCCGCGGGCAGGAGGGCGCATTGAAGGCCGAGGAGGACCCCCAGCAGCCTCCCGGCCCGACTCCAGCCCCCGCTCCGCCTCCCGCCGATCATGCCACGAGGATACCCCCGCCGGCAGCCACTCTCCTTCCGCTATCCTCATCCCCATGCTCGAACTCCGCGACATCACCCGCGCCTACGAGCTCGGCGGGGAGCGGGCCGGCGTCTTCGGCGTGAGCCTGGAACTGCCCGCGGGCAGCCTGGCGGTGGTGGCGGGTCCCAGCGGCAGCGGCAAGACCACCCTGCTCCAGGTGGCGGGCCTCCTGGACGAGCCGGACTCGGGCCAGGTCCTGCTGGAGGGCCGCGAGGTCTCAAGGTTGCCGGAAAAGGCCCGCTGCGCCTTGCGCCTCTCCCGGCTGGGCTTCGTCTTCCAGGGCTTCAACCTGGTGCCGGTGCTCACCGCGCGGGAGAACGTCCTGCTTCCTCTCCAGCTCCAGGGCCGCCCCGAGGGGGAGTGCACCGCCCGCGCGGAGGATCTCCTGGAACGGGTGGGCCTGGGCAACCGGGCCGGCCATCTTCCCGGCCAGCTCAGCGGGGGCCAGCAGCAGAGGGTGGCCATCGCCCGGGCCCTGGCCGGGGATCCCTGCCTGGTGCTGGCCGACGAGCCCACCGCCAACCTGGACCACGCCCACGGCGAGCCCCTGATGGACCTGCTGGCGGAACTGGCCCGGGAGCGGGGCGCGGCCTTCCTGGTGGCCAGCCACGATCCCCGCGTCATCGCCCGCGCCGACCGGGTCTTCCGCCTGGAGGACGGACGGATGGAGGGGGTCCATGGCTGAACGCAAGAAATACGAAAATAATTATAGTTTTCAGAATTTTATTCTGACCCTTTCCACCCCTTTCCGCCCTTCTCCCGGCCCATGATCCTCCTTCGCCTGGCCCTGCGGAACGTGCTGCGCAACCGGCGCCGCACGCTGCTGACCCTTCTGGTGGTGGTGGCGGGGTACGGGGCCCTGGCCCTGGCAGGGGGGTTCATGTCCCAGACCTTCGAAGGCCTCTCGGAGGGGGCGATCCGGGGCGGCCTGGGCCACGCCCAGGTCCTGGATCCCCGGGCCCTCGAAGGCGACGAGGGCCAGAGCCTGGAGTTCGCCCTCCCGGACGGAGAGGGCCTGGCCGCGCGCCTGCGTCAGGATCCGGCGGTGGAGGCGGTGCTGCCCCGCATCCAGTTCATGGGCCTTGTGGGCGGCGGGGCCCGCAGCGTCGCCGTCCTCGGCACGGGGGTGGACCCGGACCTGGAAGCCCGCTACATGAACGTGCCTGAACGGATCTCCGATGGGGCCCGCGCCCCCGGGGGCCTGGGTTCCCGCTGGCTTTCGGCTCGGCCCGGGAGCCGGGAGGTTGTGCTGGGCATCGGCCTGGCCCGTAGCCTCGGCGCCAAGGTTGGGACGGGCCTGACCCTCACCAGCACCACGCGGGACGGTGCGCTCAACCTGGTGGATGTGGACGTGGTCGGACTCCAGGACCTGGGCCTCAAGGAATTGAACGACCGGTTCCTGGTGACCAGCCTGGAGACCGCGACCCTCCTGGTGGAGGCCGGCCCGGCCCGATCCCGCCTCTCCCTGGTCCTGAAGGATCCCCGGGACCTGGAGGGCGTCCTGGCCCGCCTGCGTGGCCTTGCGGGGGGCCTTTCCCTTCGCCCCTGGACCGAGCTCGCCAGCTTCTACCGCCAGGTGAAACTGCTCTACGCCGCCATCTTCGGATTCATGGGGCTGGTGCTCTTCTTGGTGGTCGCCCTGGCCGCGGCCAACACGCTCCTGATGAGCGTGATGGAGCGCCTGCGGGAATTGGGCACCCTTCGGGCCCTGGGTCTGCGCCCCGGCCAGGTGGCCCTGCTCCTGCAGTGGGAGGGGGCCTTCCTGGGCCTGGCGGGCTGCCTGGGGGGCCTCGCCCTGACCCTGGGCCTCCGCGCCGTCCTCAACGCCCTGCACCTGGAGATGCCCGCCGCGCCGGGCACGAGCCACGGATACGAGCTGAACATCCACCTGGTGCCCCGGGTCTACCTGGGGGCCTGGGCCTTCCTCCAGGCGACCCTGGCCCTGGCGGCCCTGATGCCCGGGCGGAAGGCCGCGAACCTGAGGATCACGGAGGCCCTGCGCCATGTCTGAAAACGGCTCGAAACCGGCCCCCCGGTGGGCCTGGTGGGTGGCCACCGGCCTGGGCAGCGGTCGTCTCCACCCTGCCCCGGGAACCTGGGGCAGCCTGGCGGGGGCTGCCGCCTGGGTGGTCCTGGCGGCCCTGGTGGCGCTTCCCCTGGATCGCTGGTCCCGGCGTCACGGCCTGGAGGCCGGCTTCTGGGTCGGGCACGGCCTTCTCGAGCTTTTCTTCCTGGCCCTGCCCCTCGGCATGGCGTGGCTGGCGGTCCGGGCCTCTGATCTGGTGGTGGCGGAGACCGGCGACAAGGACCCTGGCTGGATCGTCGCGGACGAGTGGGCCGGGGTCTTCGTGGCCCTCTGGTCGGTGCGGCTCCTCCTGGTGGGGAACCTCCACCGCGTCCTGCTTCCCGGCGGCTGGCGGTGGGCCCTCCTGCCCCTCATTCCATTTCTCCTGTTCCGCCTCCTGGACATCTGGAAACCCTGGCCCTGCCGTCGGCTCCAGGATCTCCCCGGCGGCCAGGGCATCGTGGCCGACGACCTGGTGGCCGGCCTCTACACCATCCCCCTCACCCAGATCCTGCTTCCCTTCCTCCTGGCCCGGTGAGGGATCGGTCCAGGGTCGAAATTCGAAATTCGTAATCGGGGTGAAGCGAGGTTAAGATTCCCCCGACGCCCGGGAGTCCCCATGTCCAGCCTCATCATCCACCAGCGTCAGGCCGGCGACGTGCTGGTCCTGTCTCCGGAAGGCCGCATCGCTTTCGGATACGGGGACCAGGAGCTGGGGGAGGCCGTTCGCGGCGCCCTGGCCGGAGGCGCGCGGAAGCTGATCATCAACTTCGAGAAGGTGGCCTACATCGATTCCAGCGGCATCGGCGAGCTGGTGAGCTGCTACGCCGCCGTGAAGAACAGGCAGGGAGACCTGCGCATCTGCGGGATGAACTCCAAGGTCACGAACCTGATCAAGATGACCAGCCTCTTCGCGGTCTTCGACGTGAAGGAGACCGAGGAGGAGGCCCTGCAGGGCTGGTAGCCCTCAGCCCAGGGCCCCGGTCTCGGCCAGCAGTTCCTGCCAGACCACCGGCGGACTGAGGAGCCCGTGCTCCTGGGTGTGCCGACTTTCGATGAGGTAGCGGTAGCCCTGCTCGGTGAGGAAGAGCTGGCGGTTCCGGGCGAACTCCTGTTCCGTGGTGTCCCGGCTGATGAGCGAGTAGAAGTACGAGACGTTCCGCGCGTCCTTGGGCCGGAGGATGCGGCCCAGGCGCTGGGCCTCCTCCTGGCGGGAACCGAAGGTGCCGCTCACCTGGATGGCCACGCTGGCGTCGGGCAGGTCGATGGCGAAATTGGCCACCTTGCTGACGATCAGCACCCGCAGTTCTCCGGCGCGGAACCTCCTGTAAAGCTCTTCCCTCTCCCGTTCGGGGGTCTGGCCCGTGAGGACCGGGGCCTTGAGGCGCTTGCCCAGGATCCGGAGCTGGTCCAGGTACTGGCCGATGATCAGCACGCTGTCCCTGGGGTGGCCGGCGAGCAGCTCGTCCACCACCGCCAGCTTGAGGCTATTCTCGGAGGCCAGCCGGAAGCGCTGCCGCTGGTCGGCGACGGCGTAGGCCATGCGCTCGTCGGAGGGCAGGGGAATCCGGATTTCCAGGCAGTGGGCCGTGGCGATGAAGCCCTCCTTCTCCAGCATCTTCCAGGGCACGTCCACCCGCTTGGGCCCGATGAGGCTGAAGACGTCCTCCTCCTTGCCGTCCTCCCGCACCAGGGTCGCGGTGAGTCCGAGGCGGCGCTTGGCCTGGAGTTCGGCCACCGCCCGGAAGACCGGGGCGGGGAGCATGTGCACCTCGTCGTAGATCACGAGGCCCCAGTTGGCGGCCTCGAAGAGCTTGAAGTGTTCGAAGGGCCCGTCCTTGCTCTTCCGGTAGGTGAGGATCTGGTAGGTGGCGATGGTCACGGGCCGGATCTCCTTGCGGTCCCCGGTGTAGAGGCCCACCTGCTCCTCCGTGAGGGTGCTCTTGTCCAACAGTTCCTGCTTCCACTGCCGCACGGCGGTGGCGTTGGTGGTGAGCACCAGCGTGTGGGTCTGGAGCCGGGCCATGCAGCCGATGCCGATGACGGTCTTCCCTGCCCCGCAGGGGAGCACCAGCACCCCGGCCCCGCCCTCGGGCCCACCCCCGGCATGGAAGACGTCGGCGGCGGCCTTCTGGTAGGCCCGCAGGGCGAAGGGCCGCCCGCTGGACCGGAGCACGCCGCTCACCTCGAAGGGAAGCGGGTCACCGGGCTTGAAACCGGCCATGTCCTGAACGGGGTGTCCCAGGCGGATGAGTTGGAGCTTGGCCTCCCCGCGCATGCCGTCCTGGAGGTACACGCCCCTCTGGTCCGCGTAGGGCTCCGCCAGCAGACCCTGGAGGGCCCGCTGGTTGGTGATCTCCCAGAAGAGGCCCCGGTCCTCCATCTCGAGGGCCAGGCGCTCGCCGTTCCGCACGAGGCGCAACTTGCCGTATCGGGTACCGTGGTCCTCGATTTCCTGCGTGAGGTTCTGGGGCACCGGGTACTTGGACCAGCGGTTGAGGGTTTCGATCATGTCGGCGCAGGACACGCCGGACGCCGAGGCGTTCCAGAGGGAGAGGGGCGTGATGCGGAAGGTGTGGATGTGCTCGGGGCTCTTCACCAGTTCGGCGAAGCGGGCCAGCTCGTCCCGCACCTGCTCGAAGGAGGGATGGGCCACCTCCAGGAGCAAGGTGCGGTCGCTCTGGACGATCAGGGGGTTGTCGGGGCGCAAGGCGATCACGGCGGCTCAGGCTAAACGATTGAGACTAGGCCCCATGGCCAAGGGGGTCAACGCGGAAATCCCGGCCCCGGGGTCCCCGACCATGAAGAAACTGACAGGAGCCGCCTCCGCCGATGGGCTTATACTCTTGTCCTGCCACCCACCTGCGATCTGACCCGACCCGCCAGGGAGCCGTCATGAAATTCCGCATTCCCCATCTACTCCTTAGCCTGGGACTGGCCTGGGGCCTCCCCGGGGATGCCCAGGTCTCGCCCTCGAGGGCCTGGCGCGAGCAGCCCCGCCGCACCCTGAAGGAGTTGCAGCCCGGCATGCCCATCGGGCGGGTGGCCTACGACCCCCGGGACCGCTGGGACTGGCTCCTCACCTGGTACGGCGGCCTGCCCAGCGCCGAGCACCTGAAGGCCCGGATGGAGATCACCGCCCGGGAGATGGGGAAGTACCCCCACCTGATGCCCCGGCCGGAAGGCACTCCCCAGGCCCTCGTGGCCGGCGCCGCGGTTCCCGCCTGGCGGCCCCTCGGGCCCACCAAGGAGAGCGTCGGCTCGAACCACCCCGGCCCCGACATGGACAGCGGCCGCCTGGTGGACATCGTCACCCATCCCTCCAATCCGCAGATCCTCTACCTCGCCACCGCCGCCGGCGGCGTCTTCAAGACCACCAACGCGAGCTTCGGCGCCACGGGCGGCTGGTCCTGGACCAACATCACCGACAGCATCCCCAGCACGGGCATGGGCGGGAACACCTCCGTGGGGGCCCTGGCCATGAGCCCCGCGGATCCCAACACCCTGTTCCTCGGACTGGGGGACAAGGAAGGAAGTTTCGTCAGCAACGCGGCCTCCGCGGCGGTGGGATTCTTCAAGACCACCGACGGGGGAAACACCTGGTCCGCCCCGATCCTCCTGGGCTCCACCACCCGCACCCACGCCATCCTGCCCCTCAGCGGCAGCGTGGTCCTGGTGGGAGGGAACAAGGGCCTGTTCCGGTCCGGGGACGGGGGCAACACCTTCTCGCCCATCACCTCCGGTCTGAACTCCGATCCCGTCTGGAGCATCCAGGCGTTCAGCACCACCGAGGTGATCCTGACCCAGTACCTCTCCAGCAGCACGGGAAAGATCTACTACAGCTCGGACGCGGGCCTCACCTGGACCCTGGCCTCCATCTCCGGCCTGCCCCTCACCCCGGGGCGGATGACCGTGTCCACCTCCCCCGCCAGCGCCACCCAGGCCTGGGGCATCGCC
Organism: Acidobacteriota bacterium; assembly: GCA_016213735.1. Lineage (GTDB taxonomy): Bacteria > Acidobacteriota > Holophagae > Holophagales > Holophagaceae > JACQZU01. The sequence goes on from JACQZU010000024.1 coordinate 205,015, forward strand.
TCGAACTCCAGCGGCTCCTTCGCCAAGGGGGTCCTCAAGTCCGTGGACAAGGGCCACACCTGGACCTATGTCGCCGCCCCCACCGCCCCCGGCAGCCTGTACCAGACCTATCCGGCTTCTGGCCAGTTCTCGGGGGACGGCGGCCAGGGGTTCTACAACCACTGCCTGGTGGTGGATCCTTCCGACATCAACAAGCTGATGGCCGGGGCCAACCACGCCCTCTACCGCAGCCTGGACGGGGGGCTCACCTGGTCCCAGATGGCCTACGGCTACGACCAGGACACGGTCTACAGCCACCCGGACTACCACTGCTGGGCCTGGTCCAAGACCGGCCCTCCCGTGCTCTTCATCGGCAATGACGGCGGTCTCTCCGTGGTCCGGGACCCCTACCGGAGCACCATCCCCCGCACGGGCAACAGCGGCAGCCAGACCTCGGACCCCACCTTCATCGACAACCGCTGGAACCAGGGCCTCAATTCCTACGAAATCTGGAAATTCGGCAACACCAACGCCTCCAGTCCCGCCGGTTCCAGGGACCGGGTCTTCCTCGGGCTCCAGGACAATGGCGGACGCTGGCGGGTCAACGACGGCAGCGGCCTGACCAACAGCACCGCCTTCGATTCCGTCGTCGGCGGGGACGGCTGCGGGGGCAACATCAACGCCGCCAACGGCGACAAGGTCATGGGCGCCTACCCGGAACTTCAGGTCTACCGGACCACGGACGGCTGGAACACGGGCTTCATGGCCACCACGGGCCTCACCGACGCGGGCACCTCCAACGCTCCCTTCATTGCGAACCTGATTCCCGACCCCAACGACCCGACCGGGGACACGATCTACACGCACAGCTACAAGAAGATCTACAAGACCACCAACTACGGCGGGATCTGGACCTCCATCGGCACCACCGGCATCGACCCCGCCCGGAGCATCCGCGCCTTCGCCATTTCCAAATCCAGCCCCAGCCGGATGGCCGTGGTGACCTCCGGAGGCCTGGGGTGGGGGACGACCGACGGGGGCTCCAGCTGGACCGCCTTCGGGAGCTTCCCG
>JACQZU010000026.1 GCA_016213735.1 Acidobacteriota bacterium
ATCGTTCTCTTCTTTCCCTGCTCACGGTGTGTTTGGCGGGAGGGTCGCTGATGGCGGCGGCTCCGGATCGCGAGGACGTGGAGCGGAGGGTGAAGCCGTCGGCGGCGTCGTTCCGCCGGGAGATGACGAAGGAGTTGTCCAGGTCCGCGTCGTTGAAGAAGGCGCAGGCGAGGGCGAACGCGTGGAGGTCGGCGCGGCTGCAGGGGAGCGGGCCGCGGGCGTTGTCCTACCGCGGGGAGGCGTCGAGCCAGAGGATCCAGCTGGCCTCGGAGCGTCTCGGGATGCTGCGGGGGGACCTGAACCTGGGTTCCGAGAGCGGTTTCGAGGCGATTTCGAGCCACGTGGACGAGCTGGGGATGTCGCACGTGCGTTTCCAGCAGTTCTACAAGGGCCTGCCGGTGTGGCTGGGCGAAGCGGTGATGCACCTCGGGGCGGACGGGGAGTTCCAGGAGCCGACGCTTTCGACCTACGGTCTGGTGAGCGTGGACGTGCGGCCGGGGCTGTCCTCGTCGGAGGCGCTGGCGGCGGTGTCGTCGGACCTGCGGGCGAAGGGTGACTTCGCCCATGAGCCGAAGGTTGAGCTGGTGGTGTACCCGATCACCCAGGACGTGGTGAAGGGGTCGGGCGTGGCGGTGCCGAAGCACGATCCGGGCGCGGCCGCGGTGGCGGGCTACGGCGGCTGGAGCACCTGGATGACGCACTGGAAGTACATGTACGGCGGCTACGGTGGACCGCAGAAGGCGGACCTGAAGCAGCTGGGGAAGACGGATCTGGATTTCTTCCCGCACGACCTGAAGGCGTCGGACATCGAGTCGCGGGTGGAGCGCTACGCGCTGGCGTACCACGTGCATGTGGAGCTGGACAACCCGGGCGAGGTGGCCCAGGTGGACTACATGGTGGACGCGCACACGGGCGTGCTGCTGAAGAAGTGGAACGCGATGAAGTCCGTGGGAGCGCAGGGCTGGGGCCGTTCCCAGTACACGGGGTGGGTGCCGGTGCCGACGAACCTGACGCGGAACGCGTACGAGGTGAGGGACCTGGACCGCGGCCACGGGGGTTTGTTCCAGAACAACGTGGTGACGAACATGGACCTGAAGAGCCGGGGTCCGGGGTCGGTGTACGCGGATTACCACAGCGATTTCAACAACATGTGGGGTGACACCTTCCCCTTCGTGCCGGGTCTGTTCTCGCCGCCGAAGAGCTGGCCGGTGGGAGATCCCGCGATCAGCCGGACGGAGAACGCGCGGACGGCGGCGATGGACGCGGCCTTCGGGCAGGCCTTCGGGTGGGACTATTTCGGGCAGGTTTTCGGACGGAACGGGATCGACGGGAAGGGGAAGGGGACCTACGCCAAGGTGCACTTCAACGACCGTGACGTGTATCCGGCCCCCACGCCGCCCTTCCCGTGGAACTGGAGCATGACGAACCATCCGAACCCGAATTTCCCGGATTTGGCGACGGTGAACGGGATCTGGGGGTTCTTCGGTCCGGCCTTCCCGGACGTGGAAGCCTACTGGAGCGACAGTTGTTTCTGCGTGACCTACTCGGAGGGGCCCTTCTACGGCGAGTACTACTCCAATCTTCCCGGGGGTCCGATCGGGATGACGCCCCTGAGCCCTGACATCGTGACGCACGAGATGACGCACGGTGTGCTGGGCCGGACGGCGCGGCTGACGGAGACCGGCGAGGCGGCGGGCCTGGGCGAGGCGGTGGCGGACATCCACGGAGCGGTGATGAGCTTCTGGCTGTACCTTGCGCCGACGGGAGAGGGCCAGGACAAGATCGCGGACGTGAAGGACACGATCCTGTGCTGGAACGGGAGCGAACTGACCCTGGGGGACGGTTTCGCGATTCCGGACTTCTACGGGAACCCGGTGATGTACAACGGGTACAACTGGTACCCCTACACCATCGGCGGGCAGACGAACAGCTGGTACCCGTCGGAGATCGATCCCAACGAGCCCAGCGTGCCCTACGCGTGGTGGGACAATTTCAGCTACTACCCCGGGACCTACGGCCCCTTCAACGCGAAGTGGGCGCCGGGCTATTCGGCGCCGTACCGAGACCTGGCGAACCCGCTGAACGACTACGACGGATTCGGGAACTACCTGTTCTCGTTCTGGGGCTACGTCCAGACCTTCGAGCCGAACCCGCCGCCCTTCCCGGACGCGCCGGCGTGGTTCCCCAACATCGGATCCTACGACCCGCACTTCGCCTGCGGTCCGATGAACTACTGCTTCTACCTGATCGCCAACGGGGACTACTGGACCCCGGCGGGATTCGGTGGCATGGCCCTGGGCTACGGCATGCCGAACCCCATGTTCACGTTCCCGTACCCGAACTCGGGTCCCTGCCCGCCGATGGGGTACTGGTGGGGCGGTTGGAACGGCTTCAGCCGGATGCCCGAAGGCATGGGCAACGACAAGGCCGTGAAGATCCTGTGGAGGGCCGTGAACAGCTACATGACGCCGCGCTCCACCTACCTGGACGCGAAGAACGCGATGCTCCGGGCCACCAAGGACCTCTACGGGGCCTGGTCCGCGGAATACCAGCACGTCTTCGAGTGCTTCGACGCCATCAACGTCAAATAGGTCGCCCCACACCCCAGGAGCCCCGGGTTACCCGGGGCTCCTGGCCGTTCGGACCCCGGGGCGGGCCCCCTTCATTCAGCTAGGCCACCAGCAGGCGCATGAAGAGGAAGATCCCGCCATTCCATAGGGCGTGGAACAGTAGGGGCGAAAGGAGACCGCCTCCCCGGCGGGCCGCCGACCCCAGGAGGACCCCCAAGGCCATGAGGGCCGGCAGCCCGCCTGGCTGGAGATGGATGGATCCGAAGAGCGCACCCGAGGCGAGCAACCCGGGCAGCCAGCCCCAACGGTCGGCCATCCAGGGAAGGAGCATGCCCCTGAACAGGAATTCCTCGAAGGCCGGGGCGGCGACCGCCACGGTCAGGAAGGTGAAGAAGAGGGGCAGGGGGGTCCGCAGGCCGGCGATGTGGTCCAGCAACTCCCGCTGAGGAGGGCCCAAGCCGCGGGTGAGGGGGGCCAGGAGGATGGCGAGGAAGAGCAGGAGGGGAATGGCCAGGGCGAGGTAGGCCAGTCCCCAGGCGGCCGCGCGTCCAGTGTCGGGAGCCCGAGTTCGGGCAAGAAAGGCGCGAAGCCCAAGGCCTTCCACCCTGAGCAGGAGAAGGATCCCGACGGAGGCGTGAAAGCCGTAGGCGAGGGTGAGGGCGTAGGGGGAGAGGCTGGGAAGCCGGTGGATCACCGCGCCGGCGAAAGAGGAAGACAGCAAGAGGGCGAGGTACCAGACCAGGAGCGCCAAGAGCAGGGCCCGCCCGTGAAGGGCCGGGGGCGAGGGTGGGGGCGGGACCTTCTTCCTGTGCAGCAGCAGAAGCACTCCGACTCCCAGGCCCCCCAGGCCGCCCAGAACAAGGACCGATCCGCCCGCCCCCAGGGCGAGGAGTCGGACGCGTGCGCTTCGTGTGGCTTCCGCGAGCACCGGAGCATCGTCCATGCCCAAGCGCCGGAGCACCCTGGCTTCCAGGAGGGCCGCACCCCAACCGCGGCCCAGGGCCTTGCCTGCTTGGAATCTGTCCTCGGGAAGGGGGGGCCGGCCCCCGCCGTAGGCGTAGTCCCAGACGATGCGGAGGGAGTCCGCGGTTGGGCCCTCCGGGAGGTCGCCGAAGGCCAGGCGCCTCCCCTGGACGACCTCGCCGCGCTCCGCCTCGAGAATCCCCAGAAGGGCCCGATCCCATGGATCGATCAGGTCTCCCGCGCCTGTGGAAGGCGCCCCGAGGGGAGGCAATAGGGATCCGCGGGAGCCCAGGATGTGTTCCGCCGCCGTCGGAAGTTCGAGCAGGCGGCCCTGGAGGGTCACCCCGGTGCCCGGGCGGGGAGCGACGCGCCGGGCCAGGGTGAGGCCGCTGAGCAGCAGGGCCAGCAGGGCCAGCAGGGCGATCGCAGGGTCGGCCCAGGCCCGGTCCGGGGCCCAGGGACGGCGGGCGTGCGGGGGTCCATCCATGCTCTCAGGATGGATGGGGTAGGCTGAAGGCACCATGCCCTATTCCCCTCCCGAGGATGTCCGAGGCCCCGGCTCGTGCACCCACCGTCGCACCCATGACCCCGTGGATGTGAATGGCCCGGAGGCGGGAAGGTCCTTCAGGGGGAGCCCCGAACAGGATGGCCGGCCATGAGGCTGGGGACCGCGACCAGGGGAGGCGAGGGCGCCCGCCGCTTCCTGGCGGCCCCACTGCCCTCCGATCCGGACCGAATCGTGGACCTCACCGCCGTGGAGGCGGAGCGCCTCCGGAAGCTGGGGGAGGGGGATCCTCCCCGCCTGGCTCAGGCCCTTGTCCCCAGCAGCCTGCGGGAAATCCTGGAAGGAGGACCCCGGGCCTGGCACCGGGCTGAACAGACTCTGGCCTACGCAGAAAAATGGGCCCAGCGGGGCCCCCTGACAGAGACCCTGGCCCCAGGACTTCACCAGGTGCGGTTGATGCCCTGCCTTCCCCGCCCCCTGTCCCTCCGGCTCCCCGACGGAAGTTTCGGAGACCGGTTCGCCATCGGGGGGCCGGACTGTCGCCTGCCATGGACCCCTGGCCTGGAACTGAGACCCACCTTGGCGGTCGCGGGACAGGCCGGGGGCCTGCCCGGGGGCTTCCTCCTGGCCGTGATGGCCGGCGGGGCCACCCTTCTGGGACCTTGGCTTCACCGCTCCATCGACCTCCGGGGGACCCTGTTTTTCGATGGCCCCCGAAGCTCCAGGCAGACACCCCTGGATCCCTGGTCCGACCTCATCCTCCCCAGGCTCCGGCCCGGGGAAGTGCTGCTCCTGCCGCCCCCCATCTGGGAGGCGCCGGAGTTCCTCCCCGGGGACCGCATCCACCTTCGCGCGCCCTTCGGAGGTCTCAGCTTCACCCTGGCCCGGGCGGGGACCCACCCCACCCTCCAGTAGGGGTCTACCTGGACGCCGGTGCCAGGAGGCCTCCGGGCCGTCCCTCGTCCCGCAGGACCTGGGCGATGAGGAAGGCCATTTCCAGGCTTTGGGTGCCGTTGAGCCTGGGGTCGCAGCCGGTTTCGTAGGCCCTGGGGAGGTCCGCCTCGGAGAGGCCCTCGATGCCGCCCGTGCACTCCGTGACATCCTCCCCGGTGAGCTCGAAGTGAACCCCTCCCAAGCGGCTGCCTTCCTCCCGGTGGAGTTCGAAGCATTGGCGGAGCTCGGAGAGGATGTCATCGAAACGGCGCGTCTTCAGACCTCGCCCGCTCGTGACGCCATTCCCGTGCATGGGGTCGCAGCACCAGAGCACCACCCGTCCCGCCCGGCGGACCGCGCGGACAAGGGGGGGAAGCAGTTCCCGAATGCGCCCGGCCCCGAAGCGGGTGACCACGGTGATGCGGCCCGGGACCTGGTGGGGGTCGAGGAATTCCAGGATCCGCACCAGATCCTCCGGCGCGGCCCCGGGTCCGGCCTTCACTCCGATGGGGTTCGCCAGGCCGCGAAGGAACTCGAGATGGGCCCCCCCCGGCACCCGGGTCCGGTCCCCCACCCAGAGCATGTGGGCGCCCAGGTTGTAGTGGGACTGCTGCTCGGGAACCCACCGGGTGAGGGCCTCCTCGAAGGGCAGGAGGAGGGCTTCATGGCTGGTGAAGAAGTCGATGCGCTCCAGGGCTCCCCGTTCCAGATTGCCCAGGGTGGCCAGGAATTCCAGGGACTCCCGGACCTGATCGAGGACGGCGCGGTAGGCCCGGTGGCTTTGCCGCGGGAGTTCCCACCGTTCCGGGTGATGAAGGTCGGCGAAACCCCCGTCGATGAGCCCGCGGATGAAGTTGAGGGTGGCCGCGGCGTGGAAATAGGCCTGGCTCATGCGCTCGGGATCCGGTCGCCTGGATTCGGGAGTCGCCTCCAGACCGTTCACCAGGTCTCCCCGGTAACTGGGGATCTCCTGTCCCCGGACCTGCTCCGTCGGGTTGCTGCGGGGCTTGGCATACTGCCCGGCGATTCGCCCCACCCGGATCACCGGCCGCCGCCCGATGTGGGTCAGGACCACGGACATCTGGAGCAGCACCCTCAGCTTGTCGGCGATGGTCTCGGGCTGGCAGTCGCGAAACTGTTCCGCGCAATCCCCTCCCTGGAGCAGGAAGCGCTTCCCCAGGGCCGCCTCGGCGAGGAGCTGGCGAAGGCGGTCCACCTCGTCGGGCACCACCAGAGGAGGAAGGCGCCGCAGCCTGGCGAGGACGGCCTCGAGCGCGGACGGATCGGGGTACTCCGGCTGCTGAAGGGCCGGAAAGGCTTGCCAACTGTGGGGATTCCAGACACCCATGGGCCCCATTTAAACCCAATCGGGGTCGCCCCGGCCTCGAATTCCTCAAGGCTCCAGGGGCCGTTCGGCCTCCACGCCCAAGGTCCAGCGGTAACCCTCCCCTCCGACCGTGGCAATGTAGGGACGGCCCAGGTCGTCCTCGCCCAGCTTCTTCCGGAGGTTGGCCACGTGGACGTCCACGGTCCGGGGCGTGGGACGGGCATCGGGCTCCCAGGCCAGGGAGAGGAGTTCGTTGCGGCTGTGGGTCCGGCCAGCGTGGGTGATGAGGATCTCCAGCAGCCGGAACTCCCTTGGGGTCATGTCCACCAGGCTTCCGTCCCGGAAGGCCTCCAGGGCGGGGAGGTCGAAGCGGAAGGGGCCTGAGCGGAGGACCTGGGCTGGGGCCTGGGGCTGGGTTCTCCGCAGGATGGCCTTGATCCGGGCCGACAGTTCCAGGACGGAGAAGGGCTTCACCAGGTAATCGTCCGCTCCGATGCTGAGTCCCTTCACGCGGTCCGCTTCTTCGCCCCGGGCGGTGAGCATGAGCACCGGGACGGGGTCCTTCCGCTGGCGGAGGGCTGCCAGCACCTGGAAGCCGTCCATGGCGGGCAGCATCAGGTCGAGGATGATGAGGTCCGCCCGCCGGCTTTGGTGGGCGGCGAGGGCGGGGATCCCGTCCTCAACCGCGTCCACGGAATACCCCTCGAACCCGAGGTTGTTCACCAGGAGCTGGCGAAGGCTTGGCTCGTCCTCCACGACCAGGATGTGGACCATGAATGGCTCGCTCGCTTTCCGATCGGGTTCGGAATCAAGCATTCGGCCGACCCAGGAATAATGCAAATGGGTCCCGATTTTTTCAAATCGCCCGGATCTCCAGGGTGGCTTCCAGGCCTTGCCCGGGGGAGGAACCGAACTCCAGACCCCAGCCTTCCCGCTCGGCCACCTGGAACAGCAGCGAAAGTCCGAGGCCCTGCCCCTCCCGGTGGAAGCCTTCCCCCCCGCCGGCCCGGATCCGCATGAAGGGCTTGCCCAGGGCCTCGAGCTGGGCCGCGTTCAGGCCAGGGCCCTCGTCCGCAACCCGGATGAAGAACCGTTTCCTGGCCTTCCAGCTTTCCACGGAAACGGTTCCCCGGCCGTGGAAGATCGCGTTTTCGATGAGCGTCTGGAGCGCGGAGCGCAGGGAGGTCAGGGCCGCCAGCCCGCTGTCCGGGGAGAGCCGAAGGTCCAGGCGCCTTCCTTCCGCCTCGAAAACAGGGCGCAGGTCGTCCACCACCTCCGCGATCCAGCCCGAACTCACCTCTCCTTCGGGGCTGTCGGTGCTGATTCCCCTGATCGCTCTGAGGCCGTTCTCGATGAGGAGCGTCAGTTCGTCCACCTCGGACCCCAGCTTGATCAATTCGGCGTCGGCCTCGGCCGGGCCCAGCCGGCCCAGACGGAGGGAGTCGCAGCGGAACTTGAGGATGGCCAGCGGAGTCTTCAGGCTGTGGGTGAGGCTGGCCATGCGATCCGCGTCCAGGATGGCCCGCTGGCGGACCCGGTAGCGGAGCCAGAGGCCCCCAAGCATGGCCAGCCCCACGAAGAGGGCGGCCCCTCGCGCGATCCACAGTTGCGTATGGACGCGGAAGCGCATGGCCTTTCGTTCCTTCTCGAATGGGATGCCGACGGGGTCCCAACCGTCGCCGAAGGCCGTGCTCTTCGTGGCGAGGCAGTAGTACTGGCCCGCAAGGCTCCCGGGATCCGCCTGGATCGCGGGCTCGGCGCCCCAGGGCTGGCGGGGAAGGTCCTCCCGGTCCACCTCGTCGCTCCGGACCAGGCCCATCCTCATGGAGGGAGCCGGGCCGAGGACCACGCGAAGGGCCCGCTCCACCTCAGGGCTTCCGGGCACCCAGGATTTGATGATCACCCGGTCCTCGCCCAGGAGGACCACCGAGGCGACCTTCCCGAAATCGGGATCCTCCTCCCTGGGCGGGTTCCAGTGCTGGAGACTGGCCCGGATGGCCTGATCCACCCATCGCCGGTACCTTTCCGCCCTGGAGCCGGAGGAGGCCACATGGAAATGGTCGCCGTCCCGGACCCAAAGCCGGTCGGGCCGGCTCCGGTCCAGGAGGGCCACCACCAGGGGCTGGGAGCTGAGGTAGGCCGCCACCTCCGGGGTGTCCCCCCGCTCGAATTTCGGCAGGGGCGGCATGCTCTGCCAGTGGCGCTCGATGTTGAGCATGTCGCCCCAGTGCGCGTTGCTGAAGGCGGCCACTTCCCGTTCGGCAAAACTGACAGACCAGAAGTAGGGCGCCCGGTAGAGCACGTACACCAGGGCCAGGCCCGCCACGATCATCAGGCCTGCGCCAATCGGCATCATCAGGCGGCGCCACAGGGAGGCCCGGTCCTCCTTGAGGCGATGGGGCCGGAAGCGGGTGACCCGCCGCGAGGGCATCAGCCCAGGTCCAGCATGGCTTGGACCGCCCGGCGGGCCCGGATGCGAAGTCCCTCCTCCAGCGTGATCTCAGGCTGGAGGTCCCGCAGGGCCAGGTACAGCTTTTCGAGGCTGTTCAATTTCATGTAGGGGCACAGCGAGCAGTTGCAGCCGCTGTCGGCCGGGATGGGGATCAGCTCGACCTCGGGCCGGACCTTGCGCATCTGGTGGAGAATGCCCGCCTCCGTGCCGACGATGAAACTCAGGGCGGGTTGCTCCTTCACGAACCGGATGAGGGCGGCCGTGCTGCCCACGAAATCCGCCATCCTGCTGACGGTGGCGTCGCACTCGGGGTGGACGATGACCTTGGCGCCGGGATGCTGGGCCATGAGGGCCGCCAGGCGCTTGGCCGTGAACTGCTCGTGCACGATGCAGAAACCGGGGAAAAGGACCATGTCGCGGCCGGTCTGGCCCATCACCCACTTGCCCAGGTGGCGGTCCGGGGCGAACACGATCTTCCGGTCCCGGGGGAGGCTCTCCACCACTCGCACCGCGTTGGAGCTGGTGCAGATGATGTCGCTGAGGGCCTTCACCCCGGCCGAGCAGTTGATGTAGGACACCACGGCATGGTCCGGGTAGTCCTTCAGCCAGGCCTGGAACTGGTCCGCAGGGCATCGGTCCGCGAGGGAGCAGCCGGCGTCCAGGTCGGGCAGGACCACGCGCCGGTCCGGGCTCAGAATCTTGGCCGTCTCGGCCATGAAGTGGACCCCGCAGAAGGCGATGACCTCGGCACCGGTCCGGGCCGCCTGCTGGCTGAGCTGCAGGCTGTCCCCCACGAAATCCGCCAGGTCCTGGATCTCGGGTTCCTGGTAGTAGTGGGCCAGGATGACCGCCCCGCGCTCCTTCCGGAGCCGCTGGATCTCGGCCACGAGGTCGAGGGAGGGATCGATGCTTCCGAGATCCGGGACGTAGGGGAGGGGAGCGGGCATGCTCCGAGTCTAATCCTGCGGACCGCGCCCCTCCAGGACGGCCTGGATGCGGTCCCTGGGACCCGGGACCAGAAAGGCTTCTCGAAAGATGGCGCGTTCCCAGGCCAGGGCCGGGATCCGGGAGAGGCCCTCGGCCTGTTCCTGGAGGGCGCCGAGCAACCCCAAGGCCCGGGCTTCCGGGTTCAGGGAAGATGGGCCGTGGGGTGGCTCCGGGATCATCGGCAAGGGACCTCTCCCGGCCAGGATGGTGGGGTCCGGGGGGTGGTGTCCAGGGTCACATCTGGATCTCCGCCCGGGTCGTCCCTCCCCGGGGCCTCTAGAATGGCCGGCGCGGAGGCCCACCGATGTTCGATTCCCTCGAAGCCGTCGAGGTCCTGATCCGGGAGCAGGGCGTCCGGATGGTGGACCTCAAATTCAGCGACCTGTGGGGACGCTGGCACCACGTCAGCGTGCCCGCCTCTCAGTTCGGCGAAGCCCTGATGCGGGACGGGGTGGGCTTCGACGGGTCCAGCGTGGGGCTGAAATCGGTGAAGTCGGGGGACATGGTGCTCATCCCGGACCTCCCCACGGGCTTCCGGGATCCCTTTTGGGACGAGCCGACCCTGAGCTTCATCTGCTCGGCCTTCGAGGCGGACACCCGCCTTCCCTTCACCCAGGACCCCCGGAACATCGCCATCCGTGCCGAGGAACACCTCCGGGCGAGCGGGGTCGCAGACCAGAGCATCTGGGGCCCGGAGTACGAATTCTATGTCTTCGACGAGGTGGCCTTCGAGAACGGCGTCAACACGGCCTCTTACCGCGTCGACAGCCGGGAGGCCGCCTGGCACAGCCACGAGGACGGCCACGGGCACCTGATCCCCCTGCACGGGGGGTACCACGCCATTCCGCCCCGGGACCAGCTCTTCAACCTGAGATCGGAGATGTGCCTCGAACTGGAACGCATGGGTGTGGACGTGAAGTACCACCACCACGAGGTGGGGGGGCCCGGTCAGTGCGAGATCGAAACCCCCCTGTTCCCGATCCTGAAGGCCGGGGATGCCACCCAGATGGTCAAGTACGTGGTGAAAATGGTGGCCCACCGTCACAGGCAGACCGCCACGTTCATGCCCAAGCCCCTCTTCGGAGAGGCCGGGAGCGGCATGCATTTCCATCAGATGCTGCACCAGGGCGGCCGCAACCTGTTCTACGACCCGGAAGGGTACGGAATGCTGAGCGAAACCGCCCTGTTCTACATCGGCGGAATCCTGCGCCACGGACCCGCCCTCCTGGCGCTGACCAATCCGAGCACCAACAGCTACCGCCGCCTGGTGCCGGGCTACGAGGCTCCGGTCAGCGCCTTCTTCTCCCTGGGCAACCGCTCCGCGGCCATCCGCGTGCCCAAATACGCCGATCGGCCGGAAACCGCCCGCTTCGAGTTCCGGCCCCCGGACGCCACCTGCAACGTCTACCTGGCCCTGGCGGCCCAGCTCCTGGCAGGGCTGGACGGGATCCAGCGCCGCATCGACCCCGGGAAGGAGGGCTTCGGGCCCATCGACCAGGACGTCTTCCTCTGGGACGAGGCCCGGCGCCGGGGGATCCGGAACCTTCCCACGAGCCTCTCCGAGGCGTGCGACGCGCTCGAGGCGGACATGGACTTCCTGCTGGCCGGGGGGGTGTTCGAGCGCCTCCAGCTCGAGGAATACCTTGTCCATCTGCGGGCCCGGGACAACGAGGTGCGCATCCGCCCCCACCCCCACGAGATGGCCCTCTACTTCGACGTGTGACGCCGCCGGAGGGCCCAGCCCAGGAGGAGCAGCATGGCCAGGAACGCCAGACCCGCCGTGGCGGCGAAGGCGACCCTGGATCCCCAGGCGGCGGCCATGGCCCCCATGAGGGGGCTCGCCAGGAGAGCCCCGAGGCCCTGGGTGGCCTGGAAGGCTCCGAAGCCCGCCCCCCGCTCCGCGGGGGGGAGGAGGTCGGCCAGCAGGGCCTTCTCCACCCCTTCCGTCAGACCATAGAAGGCACCGTAGCCCAGGAGCGCGGCGGCGAACGGGGCGCGCCCATCGCTGAAGCCCATGGCGGCGTAGGCCAGGGCGTACACCCCCCAGCCCAGCAGCAGGAATCGGGTCCGGCCCAGGCGGTCCGACAGGCGTCCGGCAGGAATCGCCAGGGCCGCAGCCAACCCGTTGAAGAGCAGGAACAGGCCCAGGGTTTCACGGAAACCGAATCCCGCCTCTCTGGCCTTCAGGACGAGGAACGCGTCGCTGGAGCTGGCCAGGGCGAAGACCAGGACGATGATCAGGTAGCCACGGGCCGTGGGCGGGACCCGCCACCCCAGGCGCCGGCCGGCTTGAATCGCGCGGGGCACCGACGGGACGCAGACCAGGAGAAAGGTCAGGGCCGACAAGCCCAAGGGCAGGGCCACCCAGGCACAGGCGCGGAAAGTCGCGGGATCCATGGGGCCGGGACCCAGTCCGAATCCGAGGACCAGGGCGATCCCGGTCATGGCGCCCAGGGTGTCCAGGAACCGCGTGATCCCGAAGGCCCGTCCTGCCCCGCCCGTGGCGGCGGCATCGGCCACCATGGCGTCCCGGGGCCCCCCCCGGAGGCCCTTCCCGATCCGATCCAGGATCCGGGCGCTCCCGAGGAGAAGGGGTAGGCTTCCGAGGAGGTAAAGACTCCTGGCCAGGACGGAGAGGGTGTAGCCCGCAAGGACCAGGGGCTTCCGGCTGCGCATGGTATCCGAGACCCACCCGCTGAGCCCCTTCAACAGAATGGCCGCGCTCTCCGCCAGGCCCTCCACCCAGCCCAGGAAGAAGGGGGACAGCCCCAAGGAATGGACCAGAAGGAGAGGCAGGGCGCGGGCCACCACCTCGCTGGACGCATCGTTCAGGAAGGACACCCAGCCCAGCCGGGCGCTGATGGACGGCGAGCCTTTCCCTGGAAGACCCCCGGGCATGCCTTCACCATATCCCCTTGGTCCCGGAAGGGCTTCCGGCCATCCTGGGAGTTCGGTTTGAACTTCGGGCGGGGTGCCGCCACAGGTTAAGGACGGACCCCATACGGGAGGCAGGATCATGAGGCGAGGCTGTGCTCGGAGGGTGTGGTCGGGGTTCCTGGGCCTTGCGGCCACGGGCCTGGCCGCTCAGACCCTGGCCCTCCCGGCCTCCGATCCCACCGGCATCGCCCGGGGAGGGGCCGGGGTGGCCTTTGGCCGCAGCCTGGAGGCGGCCTCCCTGAACCCGGCGCTCCTCCCGACCCTCGAAGGCCGCTTCGCCTTCTACCTCGCGGGAGGCCTGGAATTGCAGGACGTCCAGGTGACGCTGCAGTCCAATCAGCGGACCCTCTTCGGGGCAGACCGGAACCGCGCCCTCCCCGCCTTCGGGGCGGCCCTCAAGGTGTCCGACCGCCTCTCCCTGGGCCTGAAGGCCGACATGCCCTTCAGCAGGCACGTCCGGCTCCCGCTGGAATCCACAGCCCGTTTTTTCGGGGACCGGGTTGAACTTTCCGCCCACCGCCTTGAACTCCAGGCCGGAATCAAGGTGACGGAACGGTTTTCCATCGGGGTGGGTGGGGGGCTGGCCCGGGTGAGCTACACGGCCGGCACCACCCTCAGGGTCCAGGTCCCCGTGGACCCGGCCCAGCCGATCAGTGCCTCCAATCCCTCCCAGGGCCTCGCGGAATTCGGGGTTCTGGAGTCGGGGGACAAGCTCGCCCCATCCTTCTCCGCGGGGTTCCGCTTCGCCGTGAACCCACGCTGGACCTTCGGGGGCGCCTTCCAGGGGCCCCTTCGAGTCGAGCAGAACTGGAAGGCCAGGCTGGACGACCGGCCCCTGGTCACCCTCGCCAACGACGGCTACGGAACCCCGCCCCCCCAGGCCACCGCCTCCGCGGCGGTTCTCGCCGGACGGGTGACCCCCCGACCCGGGACCGGGGAAGTGCTCCTCCCCTGGCGTGCCTCCCTGGGCCTGCGGCAGCGCGTCAACCAACTCCTGACCTGGGAACTGGATGTGCGCTACACCGGATCCGACCAGCTCAAGGTCCCGGCCCAGGCCTCTCTGGGCACTCCCAGCGGAACGGTCTACGCCCCGGAGCTGGCCGGAAGACGGAAGGGCTCGGCCGGGCTCTCCCTCATGGCCGAGTTCAGTTTCGGAAAGAACTGGACCGTGCGCACCGCGGGGACCCTGGATCAGCCCTGGGTGGAGGAGAACGCGATCTCCCCCATGCTCAGTGGCGGGCGGACCGCGGGGTTCTCGGCCGGCTTCGGCTACCGGGCCCTGGGCGGCGAATTCCTCATGGGGTACCAGTTCAGGCAGACCCAGGATGCAGACAGCGCCTACCTGGACGGGGCCTGGAGTCGCACCGGTTTCCGCACCACGGGGGCCACCACGCGCTACGAGAACATGGGCCACCTGGTCAGCGTGGGCTTCAAGAAGAGCTTCTGACCCGTGCGCTTCCTGGGCCCCAACGCCTGCCGGGAGGCCCTGGAGCGCGGTCAGGTCCAGACCCTCCGCATCGCGCCCCAGGCCTGGGGGCGAACCGCGGAATTGCGGGCTGCGGCGCGGGAGCGTGGCGTGACGGTCCACCAGGAACCCATGGAGAGCCTGGACCGAAGGGCCGCGGGACAGCGCCACCAGGGCGTGCTGGGCGAGGGTGAGGAGGTCCGCCTCCTCCCCTTCGAAGCGTTCGAACAGAGAACCTTCAGTCCCCGCTTCCTGGGCCTCGCCCTCGACGGCATCACGGACCCCCACAACTTCGGCGCCATCCTGCGCTCCGCGGCCGCCGCGGGGGTGGACGGCGTGATTTTTCCGGAGCGGCGCTCCGCCCAGGTCAACGAAACCGTGATGCGGGCGAGCGCCGGCACCGCGGGGCGGGTCCCCCTGGTTCGGGTGGTCAACCTTGGCCGGGCCCTGGACGAGATGAAGGACCTCGGCGTCCGGCTCCTGGGCCTGGACGCGGGTCCCGAGGCCGCCAATTACCTTGAGGAGGATTTCCAGGGCCCCTGCATGCTCGTGCTGGGTTCGGAGGGGGAGGGGCTTCACGCGAAGATCAGGGAGCGTTGCGACCGGCTCCTTCGAATCCCCATGCCGGGCGGGACGGAAAGCCTGAACGTCTCCGCCGCCGCGGCGGTGATCCTCTTCCGGGCCCTGGCCCGGCGGGCCTGAGTGCGGCGGGAACATTCCCCTTGTCCGCCCCGGGAGGCCGTGATAACTTTGCCATTCCTGTCAGGAAAGCCCTGCCCCGCAGGACCCCCCTCAGGAGACCCTAAGCCGAGATGGCCGAGTGGTTAATGGCAGCAGACTGTAAATCTGCCGCGCGACGCGCTTCGGAGGTTCGAATCCTTCTCTCGGCACCAGTTCTTTCGCGGAAGACCTGGCAGATCCAGCGGGAATAGCTCAGTTGGTAGAGCGTCAGCCTTCCAAGCTGAATGTCGCGGGTTCGAGCCCCGTTTCCCGCTCCAGTCCTTGGCGACACACGCCCACATAGCTCAGCGGTAGAGCACTCCCTTGGTAAGGGAGAGGTCTCCGGTTCAAGCCCGGATGTGGGCTCCACCTTGCAAACACAACTCCGTTCCATTGGTCAACAACCCAGGAGGCACCCGTGGCCAAAGAGAAATTCGACCGTTCGAAACCCCACGTCAACATCGGCACCATCGGCCACGTGGATCATGGGAAAACGACGCTGACCGCCGCCATCACCTTCATCCTGGCGAAGAAGTTCGGCGGCGAGACCAAGAGCTACGAGCAGATCGACTCCGCGCCCGAAGAGAAGGCCCGCGGGATCACCATCAACACGGCGCACGTGGAGTACCAGACCAAGTCCCGGCACTACGCCCACGTGGACTGCCCCGGGCACGCCGACTACGTGAAGAACATGATCACGGGCGCGGCCCAGATGGACGGCGCCATCCTGGTGGTGGCCGCCACCGACGGGCCCATGCCCCAGACCCGCGAACACATCCTCCTGGCCCGCCAGGTGGGCGTGCCGGCCATGGTGGTCTACATGAACAAGACCGACATCGCCGACCCCGAGCTCACCGAGCTGGTGGAAATGGAGATCCGGGACCTCTTCAAGCAGTACCAGTTCCCCGGCGACGAGATCCCCATCGTCAAGGGGTCGGCCCGTCAGGCCATGGAAGCCGCGGTGGCCGGCAACATCGACGCCCCCGAGTGCGCCAGCATCTACGAGCTCATGGACGCGGTGGACAGCTACATCCCCACCCCCAGCCGCGCGGTGGACAAGCCCTTCATCATGCCCATCGAGGACGTGTTCACCATCACCGGCCGCGGCACCGTGGTGACCGGCCGCATCGAGCAGGGCATCGTCAAGGTCGGCGAGGAAGTCGAAATCGTGGGGATCAAGGAGACCCAGAAAAAGGTCGTCACCGGCGTCGAAATGTTCCGCAAGCAGCTGGACCAGGGCCAGGCGGGCGACAACGCCGGCATCCTGCTCCGCGGCGTGGACCGCAAGGACGTCGAGCGCGGCCAGGTGCTCGCCAAGGTCGGCAGCATCACCCCCCACACCAAGTTCACGGCCGCCGTTTACGTCCTGAACAAGGAAGAGGGCGGCCGCCACACCCCCTTCTTCAACAAGTACCGCCCCCAGTTCTACTTCCGCACCACCGACGTGACCGGGTCCATCGAGCTCGAAGCCGGCCGCGAAATGGTGATGCCCGGCGACAACGTCACCCTGACGGTGGAGCTCATCCAGCCCATCGCCATGGACAAGGGCCTCAAGTTCGCCATCCGCGAAGGTGGCAGGACCGTGGGTTCCGGCAACGTCAGCGACATCATCGCCTGACCGCACCCGGCCCCCGGGCTGAAAGGAGCACCCAATGCGCGACATCGTCCACCTCCAGTGCGCCGACTGCAAGCGAAAGAACTACAGCACCACCAAGAACAAGAAGACGACCACCGGCAAGCTGGAGTTCAAGAAGTTCTGCCGCTTCTGCGGGCACCACACGGCGCATCGCGAAGCCAAGTGATACCCTTTCCGGGCGCCACCGTCGCGGCGGGGCGTCCGGAGGGTCACGAGGGGAGTAGCTCAGCTGGTAGAGCAGCGGACTCCAAATCCGCAGGTCGCGGGTTCGAACCCTGTCTCCCCTGCCACTTCTGGACCTGGCCCCGGCACCAAGGCTGGGGCCAGCTTTTTCCTTCCATCGAGGTCAGCGCGTGATCGGCACCATCAAGCAGCAGGTGAAGGAACTCCTGGCTGAGCTCAGCCGGGTGGACTGGCCCACCAAGGACAAGGTCTGGAGCTCCACCATCAGCATCGTGGTGGTGTCCGCCTTCGTGGGGTTCTTCCTGTGGGGGGCGGATTGGCTGATCTCCTACACCATGAAGTTCCTGCTCCCCAACCATTGACGGAGGCACCCGTGAGCGAATCCATGGACGCCACCACCCAGGAAACCCCGGCCTCCGAGCAGCGGATGGCCTGGTTCATCATCCACACCTACTCCGGCTACGAGGCCAAGGTGATGGAGAGCCTGCGGCAGCGCATCAAGATGGAAGGCCGCCAGGAGCACTTCGGGGACATCCAGATTCCCGAGGAGACCTACGAAGAAATGAAGGTGGACGCCAAGTCCGGTAAGAAGGAGCGGGTCCTCAAGAAGCGGAAGTCCTTCCCCGGCTACCTGCTGGTCCAGATCGCGGTCAACCGGAAGGAAGGCGGCTTCGAGATGGAGGACGCGGACTGGCACCTCGTCCGGAACACCCCCAAGGTCACCTCTTTCGTGGGCGCCAACAAGAAGCGGCCCACGCCCCTGACGGACGACGAGGTCCGCCAGATCATGAACCACCAGGAGGAGACGCAGGAGAAGCCCAAGCCCAAGTACCACTTCGAGAAGGGGGAGAAGGTCCGCATCATCGACGGCCCCTTCGCCAACTTCGAGGGGGACGTGGAGGAGATCCACGAGGAGCGCAGCACCATCAAGGTGATGGTCACGGTCTTCGGGCGTTCCACCCCGGTGGAGCTGGACTTCATCCAGGTCGAGAAGCGGTAGGGGGCCACTTTCCCCGGGACAATCCCTTGTCCATAGGGTAGTCTTTAAGGTCCCGGGCCTCCCGGCCCGGGACCTTTTTCAACCAGGTGCGAGGGGCTCCCTGGCCCCCACCCTTCAAGGCGGCGGTCGCCGGCATTCGCCGGAATCCCCGCGGGAACAGGAGACCTACGCATGGCCAAGAAGATCACGGGCTACATCAAGCTGCAGCTCCCCGCGGGAGAGGCCACGCCGGCTCCTCCGGTGGGCCCCGCCCTGGGTCAGCACGGCGTCAACATCATGGAGTTCGTCAAGCAGTTCAATGCCAAGTCCGTCGGCTCCGTCGAGAAGGGGACCACCCTTCCCGTCGTGATCACCGTCTACGCCGACCGGAGTTTCAGCTTCATCCTGAAGACCCCCCCGGCGGCGGTGCTGATCATGAAGAAGCTGGGCCTTGAGAAGGGCAGCGCGACTCCCAACAAGATCAAGGTCGGGAAGATCTCCATGAAGCAGATCGAGGAGATCGCCAAGGTGAAGATGCCGGACCTCAACGCCGGCAGCCTGGCGGCGGCCATGAAGACGATCGCCGGCTCCGCGCGCTCCATGGGCGTCGAAGTCGTGGATTGACGATTCAGGCGATCCCGCGCCGTGCGGGATCCCCGGCCACCGCGGCCGCATCCGCGGGAGATCAACGATAAGGAGCCACAATGGCAACAACCGGGAAGAAGTACCGGGCTGCCGCGGCCAAGATCGAAGATCGCCCCTACGAGCTGAAGGACGCCCTCGCCGCGATCAAGGACTCGGCTTTCGCCAAGTTCGACGAGACGGTGGAGGTGCACATGAAGCTCGGCGTGGACCCACGCCATGCGGACCAGATGGTCCGCGGGACCATTGTCCTGCCCCACGGAACGGGCAGGGCCATGCGCGTGGCGGTCATCGCCCAGGGCGAGCGGATCAAGGACGCGGAGGCCGCAGGTGCGGACATCGTCGGCGGCGACGACCTCGTCGAGAAGATCGCTGGCGGTTTCCTCGATTTCGACGCGCTGGTCGCGACGCCCGACATGATGAAGGGCGTCGGGCGCCTGGGCAAGGTGCTGGGCCCCCGAGGCCTCATGCCCAACCCCAAGACCGGCACGGTGACCTTCGAGGTGGCCAAGGCCATCAAGGAGATCAAGGCCGGAAAGGTGGAGTACCGAGTGGACAAGACCGGCATCATCCACGCTCCGGTCGGGAAGCTTTCCTTCGGCGTCGAAAAGCTATTCGACAACGCCCGCGCGCTGATGGAGGCGGTCCAGAAGGCCAAGCCCTCGGCGGCCAAGGGCAAGTACATCAAGTCCATTTTCATGGCGTCCACCATGGGGCCGAGCGTCGCGGTCTCTCCCAGCGTGCTTGAGAAGTGAGGCCGACCATGGATCGCGTGCAGAAGCGAAACGAAGTCGCCCAGCTCAAGGAGGCCTTCGCCGGCGCCAGTACCGCCGTCGTCCTCCAGTTCAAGGGGCTGAGCGTGGAGAAGGACACCGCCTTCCGGAAGAGCATCCGGGACGGCAAGGGCCGCTACCGGGTCGCGAAGAACACCCTCCTCCGCCTTGCGGTGCAGGAGACCCCCTTCGCCTCCCTGGCCGGGCAGTTCAAGGGCAACTCCGCCGTCGCCACCACCCGGGACGACGTGGTGGTCCTGGCCAAGGCCATCCAGACCTTCCTGAAGGACAACCCCGCCGCCAGCTTCAAGGCGGCCATCATGGACGGCAAGTCGGTCACCCCGGCGGAGTTCCAGGCCATCGCCGAACTTCCCAGCCGGGACGTGCTCATCGGCAAGCTGTTGTATCTCATGCAGTACCCCATCCAGGGCCTCGCCGTGGCCCTGGAGGCCATCCGAAAGCAGAAGGAGCCGGCCGCCTGAGCCGCCTTTCATCCATCCGAAACCCAAATCATTGAATTCATGAGGAGATACACATGGCTCTCACTGCCGATCAGTTGATCCAGGAGATCGAAACCATGACCGTCCTCGAGCTGGCCGGCCTGGTCAAGGCCCTCGAGGAGCGCGTCGGCGTGTCCGCCGCCGCCACCGTCGTGGCCGGGGGCCCCGCCGCCGGGGCCCCTGCTGCCGCCGCGGAGGAGCAGACCGAGTTCAACGTCGAACTTACCGATGCGGGCGCCAACAAGCTCAATGTCATCAAGGCGGTGCGCGAGATCGTCGCCGGCCTGGGCCTGAAGGAGGCCAAGGACCTGGTGGACGGCGCCCCCAAGATGGTCAAGGAGGGCGTTTCCAAGGACGAAGCCGCCAAGGTCAAGGAAAAGCTCGAGGCCGCTGGCGCGAAGGTTACCGTCAAGTAGTCTTTACAACTTCGAAATCGCAAGGCGTGGGGTGTCCATGCGGCACCTTGCGCTTTGCGCCTTTCGATGAAAGTGGTACACTAGTTCCTTGCCCCTGGCTTGGCCACCAGGGGCGAAGTCATCCAGGCCAATCGCAAAGGCTTCGGTTGCGCCCCATTCTCCGCACTCGCCCTTGTAGAAAACCCAGGTCAGTCTTCCAGCCCTAGCCGGGAGTGGGGACTGGCCCAAGGCCTGTTCCTCGCCGCCACACCAAGTCCTCCCGGGCTCCGTAACCCGTCGCCTCGCCGAATGCCCTCCCCGGAGTGAACCATGAGCGTCCAGCAGAACATCTACCGCCAGCGCCACTCCTTCTCCAAGATCCGTTCGCTGGTCCCGATCCCGAACCTCATCGACATCCAGAAGCGCAGTTACGACGAGTTCCTCCAGATGAACCTGCTCCATTCGGAGCGGGAGAGCCGTGGCCTCAAGACGGTCTTCGAGGGGATGTTCCCCGTCCACAACGGAAAGAATCCCGATGGCTCGGACGCCACGCTGGAAGTGGAGTTCATGGACTTCACCGTGGGCCACTGGGCCTGCAAGTGTGAGAAGTACGTCGGCCTGGAGCACCTGAGGACCGTGTGCAAGAACTGCGGCCACCACGTCGTGTCGGACCACCCCAAGGATCCCACCGTGGACTGCCCCATGTGCGGCACCCGGAACAAGAACGCGGCGACCCTCTGCGACGTGTGCCAGGAACCCGTGGCCATGAAGCAGAAGATGAGCATGGAGGAGTGCGTGGAGCGGGGCGCCACCATGGCCGCCCCCCTGAAGATCCGCGTGCGTCTCAACCAGTTCGAGCGGGACGACAAGGGCAACCGCAAGTACAAGCAGAGCCAGGAATCGGAAGTCTATTTCGGGGACATCCCGATCATGACGGACCGGGGCACCTTCATCATCAACGGCACCGAGCGCGTGATCGTTTCCCAGCTGCACCGCAGCCCGGGCGTGTTCTTCAGCATCACTCCCGACAAGAGCCTCTACAGCGCCCAGATCATCCCCTACCGGGGAAGCTGGATCGAGTTCGAACTGGACGCCAAGGGCCTGCTCTACGCCCGCATCGACCGGAAGCGGAAGTTCCTGGGAGGGACCTTCCTGCGCGCCCTGGGCTTGTTCGACGAAGTGCTGGCGGACAACCAGTCGCTCCTCGGCCACTTCTACACCGCCGCCCACTTCCACCTGAAGGCCGGCAAGCTCTTCATGGTGCCCGGGGACCTCCTGGTGGGCCAGAAGGCGGCCGAGGACGTGAAGGACCCCAAGTCCAAGGAAGTCCTGGTGGCCGCAGGGAAGAAGATCTCCCGCCGGGTCCTGGACCACATGGTCAAGGCCCACGTGAAACAGGTCCCCGTGGAGCGGGAACTCCTGGACGGCGCGGTGCTTCTCGAGGACGTCGTGAACATGAACACCGGCGAGGTGCTGCTGGAGGCCAACGACCCCTTCCTGCAGACCCACCTGGAGATGTTCCTGGCCAACAACGTGGACGAGTTCAAGGTCTGCTTCCCGGACCAGGACGCCACGGGCAAGGTCTTCAGCGAGACCCTCTCCAAGGACCATACGGAGGACCCGGAGGAGGCCGCCAAGGAGCTGTTCAAGAAGATCCGTCCCGGCGAACCCGCCACCATGGAGTCGAGCAAGAAGCTGCTCTATTCCATGTTCTTCGACCCCCAGAAGTACGACCTTTCCAAGGTGGGCCGGCACAAGCTGAACGCCAAGCTGGGGCTCAACACCGACCTGGAGGCCCGCACGCTGCAGCCCAGCGACTTCCTGCAGACCGTGCACTACCTGCTCCGGCTCAAGAAATACGACACCACCCGCCAGGACGTCCACGAGGTGGCCCCGGTCCGGGCCGACGACATCGACCACCTGGGCAACCGGCGCGTGCGAAGCGTGGGGGAACTCCTGGAGAACTGCTTCCGCGTCGGACTTGTCAGGGTCCAGCGGGCCATCAAGGAGAAGTTCAGCCTGGCCCAGGACCCCAACAACACCCTGCAGGCCCACGACCTGATCAACAGCAAGCCCGTCATCGCCGCCATGAAGGAGTTCTTCGGCTCCAGCCAGCTCTCCCAGTTCATGGACCAGACGAACCCCCTATCGGAGATCACGCACAAGCGCCGGCTCTCCGCCCTGGGACCCGGCGGCCTGAGCCGGGACCGCGCCGGGTTCGAGGTGCGCGACGTGCACACCTCCCACTACGGCCGCATCTGCCCGATCGAGACCCCGGAAGGTCCGAACATCGGCCTCATCAGCAGCCTTTCCTGCTACGCGCGGATCAACGAATTCGGGTTCATCGAGTCGCCCTACCTCAAGGTCGAGGACGGTCGGGTGATCCAGTTCGCCAAGATCACCAGCGTGGGCGACCTCAAGCTGGGGGACCTCACGGTGGTGGATCCCCGCACGGGCTCCTCGGTGGATCCCAAGACCCTGGCCTCGCTCTACCAGCAGGTGGTGCCCTTCCGCGAGCTGGAGGCCTTGAACAAGAAGCTCGAGAAGGCCGGCAAGAGGCCCGGAAAGTTCGAGATGCACGCCTTCTACCTGAGCGCCTGGGAAGAGGATGAGCACGTCATCGCCCAGGCCAACGTGACGGTGGACGAGAAGGGCCTCATCGAGGAGGAGCTGGTGACCGCCCGCGTGGCGGGGGAGACCAAGACCGTCCCCCGCGACAAGGTCACCCTGATGGACGTGAGCCCCAAGCAGGTGGTGTCGGTCGCCGCTTCCCTGATCCCCTTCCTGGAGAACGACGACGCCAACCGGGCGCTCATGGGCGCCAACATGCAGCGCCAGGCCGTTCCCCTCATCCGCACCGAGGCCCCCATCGTGGGGACCGGCATGGAGTACGTGGCCGCCAAGGATTCGGGTGCCTGCGTGGTCTGCCGACGCTCGGGGATCGTGGAGAGCGTGGATGCCCGGCGCATCGTGGTGCGGGTCGAGGACGATCCCGACACCCCGGGCGAGGAGAGCGGGGTGGACATCTACACCCTCATCAAGTACGCCCGCTCCAACCAGAACACCTGCCTGAACCAGACCCCCCTGGTGAAGAAGGGCGAGTACGTGAGCGCAGGGCAGATCCTGGCCGACGGCCCCTGCACGGACCATGGCGAACTCGCCCTCGGCCGCAACCTGATCGTGGCCTACATGCCCTGGCGGGGATACAACTTCGAGGACGCCATCCTCATCTCCGAGCGGGTGGTGAAGGAAGACCTCTACACCACGATCCACATCGAGGAATTCGAGGTCCACGCCCGGGACACCAAGCTCGGCGCCGAGGAGATCACCCGGGACATCCCCCAGATCCGAGAAGAGATGCTCAAGAACCTGGACGAGAGCGGGATCATCCGCATCGGAGCCACGGTCCGGCACGGGGACATCCTGGTGGGGAAGGTCACGCCCAAGGGCGAGACGATCCTGTCCCCCGAGGAGAAGCTGCTCCGCGCCATCTTCGGCGAGAAGGCCAGCGACGTGAAGGATGCGAGCCTCACGGTGCCCCCCGGCATCGAGGGGACCGTGGTGGACGTGAAGGTGTTCACCCGGAAGGGCCAGGAGAAGGACCTCCGCACCCAGCAGATCGAGCGCGACCAGATCTCCAAGTGGGAGAAGGACCTCGAGGACGAAGAGCGCATCATCCGGGCCGAGGCCAAGAAGAAGATCGTGGCCCTGCTCAAGGGCAAGGAGCTCGCCGAGCACCTCACGGACGACAAGAACAAGGAACTGCTCCCCAAGGGCAAGAAGCTCACCCAGAACATGCTGGAAGCCGTCCCCTACCACCGTTTCCGGCAGGTGACGGTGGCCGCCGGGAAGGCCCGCCTCGAGGCCCAGGTGCTCGACATCATGGACCGCACCGAGAGCCAGCTGAAGGTTCTGCGCGACATCCTCAACGAGCGGGTGGACCGCCTGGTGAAGGGCGATGAGCTGATGCCCGGCGTCCTGAAGACCGTGAAATGCTACGTCGCGGTCAAGCGCAAGCTGCAGGTGGGCGACAAGATGGCCGGCCGCCACGGCAACAAGGGCGTGGTGAGCCGCATCGTCCCGGTGGAGGACATTCCCTACCTGGCGGACGGCACCCCTGTGGACATCGTGCTCAACCCCCTGGGCGTGCCCTCCCGCATGAACATCGGGCAGATCATGGAGACCCACCTGGGCTGGGCCGGCAAGGTGCTGGGGGTGCACTTCGCCACCCCGGTCTTCGACGGCGCCAAGGTTCCAGGCCTGAAGGGCTTCCTGAAGGACGCGAACCACAAGAAGCCCGCGGGTCCCAACGAGAGCGGCAAGTGCCGGCTCTACGACGGGAAGACCGGGGAGCCCTTCGAGCAGCCCGTGGTCGTGGGATGCAGCTACATGATGAAGCTTCACCACCTGGTGGATAACAAGATCCACGCCCGGAGCATCGGGCCCTACAGCCTCATCACCCAGCAGCCCCTCGGCGGCAAGGCCCAGTTCGGGGGCCAGCGCTTCGGCGAGATGGAAGTCTGGGCGCTGGAGGCCTACGGGGCCAGCCACGTGCTCCAGGAGCTGCTGACCTACAAGTCGGACGACATGCATGGCCGGACCCAGATCTACCAGGCCATCATCAAGGGCGAACCCATCAAGGATCCGGGCCTCCCCGAAAGCTTCAACGTCGTGAAGAAGGAACTCAACGCCCTCTGCATCGACGTCGAAATGCTCACCCGGGAAGAACTCGACCCCGCATCCGCGGAAGAGCCGGCTGCCTTCTCCATCGAGGGCTGAGGCTTCACTCCACCTTCCGCCTGGCGAAACGAACGAAGAGGTTCCCATGTTTCTCGAGCAGCCCAACATCAACGCCTACGAATGCATCCGGGTCAGCCTGGCCTCGCCGGAGAAGATCCGCTCGTGGTCCAAGGGTGAGGTGACCAAGCCCGAAACCATCAACTACCGCAGCCTGAAGCCCGAGCGGGACGGCCTCTTCTGCGCACGGATCTTCGGACCGGTCAACGACTGGGAATGCCTCTGCGGCAAGTACAAGCGCCAGAAATTCAAGGGCGTCATCTGCGACAAGTGCGGCGTCGAGGTCACCAAGAAGGCGGTCCGCCGCGAACGGATGGGTCACATCCAGCTCGCCAGCCCCGTGAGCCACGTCTGGTTCTTCAAGGGCGTCCCGAGCCGCATCGGCTACCTCCTAGACATCCCCCTCAAGGACCTGGAGCGGGTGCTCTACTTCGAGGCCTACGCGGTGATCGAGCCCGGAACCACCCCGCTGAAGCTGGGGGAGATCCTCACGGAGGAGAAGTACCGCGAGCACAAGACCCAGCTCGGGGAGACCTCCTTCCGGGCCCTGATGGGTGCCGAGGCCATCAAGGAACTCCTGAAGCAGGTGGATGTTGAGGCCCTGGCCATCGAGCTCCGGGAGGGCATGAAGACCGAGACCTCCAGCCAGAAACGCAGCAAGGTCGCCAAGCGTCTCAAGGTGGCCGAGGCCTTCGTCCGCAGCGGGAACAGGACCGAGTGGATGATTCTGGACGTGGTGCCCGTGCTGCCGCCCGAACTGCGGCCCCTGGTGCCCCTGGACGGCGGGCGCTTCGCCACCTCCGACCTCAACGATCTCTACCGGCGGGTGATCAACCGAAACAACCGCTTGAAGAAGCTGCTGGAGCTCCGGGCGCCCGACGTGATCGTGCGCAACGAGAAACGCATGCTCCAGGAGGCGGTGGACGCCCTGTTCGAGAACGGCAAGCGGGGACGCCTCCTCCGGGGCGTGAGCAACCGCCCCCTGAAGTCCCTGAGCGACGCCCTCAAGGGCAAGCAGGGCCGCTTCCGCCAGAACCTCCTGGGCAAGCGCGTGGACTACTCCGGGCGCTCCGTCATCGTGGTGGGCCCGGAACTCAAGCTCCACCAGTGCGGCCTTCCCAAGAAGATGGCCCTGGAGCTCTTCAAGCCCTTCATTTTCAACCGGCTGGAGCACAAGGGCTTCGCCGCCACCATCCGCCAGGCCAAGGAGATGGTGGAGCAGGGCGTTCCCGAGGTCTGGGACGTGCTCGAGGAGGTCATCCAGAACCACCCGGTGCTCCTGAACCGCGCCCCGACCCTGCACCGCCTGGGGATCCAGGCCTTCCAGCCCGTCCTGGTGGAGGGCAAGGCGATCAAGCTGCATCCCCTGGTCTGCACGGCCTTCAACGCGGATTTCGACGGCGATCAGATGGCCGTCCACATCCCCCTGTCGCCCATGGCCCAGATCGAGGCCAAGGTGCTGATGATGTCCACTCAGAACATCATCAATCCTGCCAACGGGAAGCCCAATGTGGTCCCCAGCCAGGACATCGTGCTGGGAGGCTACTACCTGACCAAGAAGCGCAGTGGCCGCAAGGGCGAAGGCATGATCTTCGCCAGCATGGACGAGGTGATCGCCGCCCACGCGGAGGGCGTGGTGGACACCCACGCCATCATCCGGCTCCGCTACGACGGGGAGGTGGTGGACACCGAGGCCTGGCACGCTGCGGATCCCAAGAAGAACTCCGAGCAGGAGGTCTTCGAATGCCCCCCCACCACGGTGAAGAACGACATGATCACCACCACCGTGGGACGGGTGATCTTCAACCGTTCCCTCCCCGAGGAGGTCCCCTTCATCAACGGCCTCCTCAAGAAGGAGGGGCTGCTCAGCCTCGTGAACCGCTGCTACAAGACCCTGGGGCCCGAAGTGACCATCGGCATGCTCGACGCCATGAAGGACGTGGGCTTCGAATGGGCCATGCGCGCGGGTGTTTCCGTGGGCATCGATGATCTGGTGGTTCCTGACACCAAGAGCAAGCTCTTGAAGGCCGCCCAGGATCGCGTCCGTGAAATCGAGCGGGAGGCCTTCGAAGGCCGCCTGGACGCCGCCACGCGCTACAACCGCATCCTCGAGGAGTGGTCCAAGACCGCCGACCAGGTGGCCAGCGACATGATGAAGAACCTCGAGAAGCACAACAACGAGGACGAGTTCCTCAACTCCATCTACATCATGGCGGATTCCGGGGCCCGCGGATCCAAGACCCAGATCCGTCAGGTGGCCGGCATGCGCGGCCTCATGGCCAAGCCCAGCGGCGACATCATCGAGACCCCCATCCGCTCCAACTTCAAGGAAGGCCTCTCCGTCCTCGAGTACTTCACCTCCACCCACGGCGCCCGGAAGGGCCTGGCGGACACGGCCCTCAAGACCGCGGACTCGGGCTACCTCACCCGGAAGCTGGTGGACGTGGCCCAGGACGTCATCGTCAACGAGGACGACTGCGCGACCATCGACGGGATCGAGGTGGCCGCCATCATCAACAGCGACGGCACCATCCGGGCCCGCCTCAGGGACCGGATCATGGGCCGGGTCTGCCTGGACGACATCGTGGACCCCTACAGCCACGAACTGTTGGCCTCGGCCGGAACCCTCATTTCGGAAGAGCTGGCGTTCAAGATCGAGACCAGCGGCATCCAGGGCGTGAAGATCCGCTCCGTGCTCACCTGCGAGGCCCGCCGCGGCGTCTGCGCCAAGTGCTACGGTCTCAACCTCAGCACCGGGAAACTGGTGGACCTGGGGGAGGCCACGGGCGTCATCGCCGCCCAGTCCATCGGCGAGCCGGGCACCCAGCTCACCATGCGGACCTTCCACGTCGGCGGCGCCGCAAGCCGCGCCTCCGAGAAGAGCACCCACGAAGCCCAGATCCGGGGTCTGGTGAAGCTCGACGGCATCAAGGCCGTGGAGAACCGCCGCGGGGAAATGATCGCCCTCTCCCGTTCCGGGTACATCCTGGTGGTGGACCACGACGGAAACGAGCGCGAACGCTACAAGGTCGCCCCGGGAGCCATCATCCGCGTCAAGGACAAGGAGAAGGTGGAACCGAAGACGGTCCTGGCGGAATGGGATCCCTACAACGATTACGTCATCACCGAGAAGGCCGGCCTCGCCGACTTCAAGGAATTCGAGCCCAACGTCTCCTACCAGGAAGAGCGCGATCCCATCGCCGGGCGCTTCCGCAAGAAGGTCATCGATCCCACCGACGACAAGGTCCACCCCCACATCAACATCAAGGGGGACAACCACAAGGTGCTGGCCCGGTACAACATCCCCACGGGCGCCTACGTCGAGGTGGAGGAGGGCCAGGAACTGATGCCGGGCGACGTCCTCGCCAAGACTCCTCGCCAGCAGGCGAAGACCAGCGACATCACCGGCGGCCTCCCCCGCGTCACCGAACTCTTCGAGGGCCGCAAGCCGAAGGACCCCGCCATCATCAGCGAGGTCACGGGGCTCGTGAAGTACGGGAACCGGGTTCGCGGCAATCAGAAGGTCATCGTCGAGAACGAGCACGACGAGAAGGCCGAGTACCTCATTCCCCGGGGCAAGCACATCCAGGTCCAGGACGGCGACGAGATTCGCGCCGGCGAGAAGCTCACCGAGGGCGCCATCTCCCCCCACGACCTGCTCAAGGTCCAGGGCGAAAAGGCCCTCCAGGCCTTCCTCGTCAACGAGATCCAGGAGGTGTACCGGGCCCAGGGCGTGACCATCAACGACAAGCACATCGAGGTGATCATCCGGCAGATGATGCGGTGGGTCCTGGTGACGGGCGTGGGGGACACCCCCCTCATCGTCGAGGAGAAGATCGACAAGCACCGCTTCAAGGAAATCAACGAACAGGCCCTCAAGGAGGGCGGCACCCCCGCCAGCTGCGAGCCCATGCTCCTCGGGATCACCAAGGCCGCGCTCACCAGCGAGTCCTTCATCTCCGCCGCAAGCTTCCAGGAGACCACCCGGGTGCTCACCGAGGCCGCCCTGGAAGGCCGGGTGGATTACCTACGGGGCCTCAAGGAGAACGTCATCCTCGGCCGGCTGATCCCGGCAGGGACGGGGGTGGCCCACTACCGGAACATCCAGATCGAGGAGGGCCAATATCCTGAGGCCCTGGCCACCGACACGCTCGGCCTGGAGGAGATCGAGGACGAGTACAGCCGCATGGCCGACCATGTGGCCGAACTCCAGGGCATGTCCGAGGTGGACGGCGAGGACATCTGAACTCCCGGCCCCTCCCGACCCGTGAAGCAGCCCGGCCCAACCGGGCTGCTTCCTTTTTCGGGGGCCTGCCAGGGCCCGGGACCTGGCAGGACGACCGCCAGGCATCCCTCCAAGCAGATCCACGTCTCAGCTTTGGAGCGGTTTTTTCATTGTCTACCCAACGGTAAACGCGACACAATCTCGACTTGTGCGGCTATGATTTTCGGACGGCGGACCTGTCCCACCCTTTCCCTCCCCCTGGAAAGGAGGCACCCTCAGGTTCGGCGATTGCCGGGCGTGCCTGGGTAGGCCACCTGGCAAAGGGCCCTCCGCATCCCCCCCCCACGGAACCAACGCACCCTTCACGAGGTCGTGCATGCACCCCTTTGATCGAGCGATCCGCCTGGTCCTCCCGATGGGGGCGGTGGCGGTGATGGCGACCGTGCTCTCCGTGGGGTGGTTCACGCAGCCGGACCGTTTCGCCCGGGGCTACGCCCCAGAGCAGCCCCTTCCTTTCTCGCACCAGCTCCATGCCGGGACCCTCCGGATCCAGTGCCTCTACTGCCACTCCGGCGCCGAGCGCTCCCGCCACGCCGGCGTCCCGAGCACTACCACCTGCATGGACTGCCACAAGGTCACGAAGACCGACCGGCCCGCCATCCAGCAGTTGACCAGGCTTCACAACGAAGGGAAGCCCCTGGCCTGGAATCGGGTCCACACGCTCCCGGACCATGTCTTCTTCGACCATCGGCCCCATGTGAAGGCCGGGGTGGCCTGCCAGACCTGTCATGGGGAGGTCCAGACCATGCAGGTCCTCACCCGGGAGATGGGCATGCGAATGGCGAACTGCCTGGCCTGCCACCGCGATCCCCACCAGGCCCTTCCCAAGGGCTCCAAGATCACCAAGGCCGCAGAACACTGCGCGGCCTGTCACCGCTAGCCCCCCACGAGGAACCAGGATGGAATCGGAGAATCGGAGAATCGCGCTGGGCGGCCTGGCTGCCCTGCTGTTGGCCCCCCTCGCCCTCGGGAAACGCTCCCTGGGGCTGCTTCCGGGATGGCCCGCCCCGGGCGCAGGGGAGGATCCCGCACCGCCGGCGGACCTGCCCAGGATCCTGCCTCCGGACCACTCGGTGATGCGCCGTGGCTGAGCACCCGATTCCATCCCCTGATACCCAGGAAGACCTTCCGCGCTTCTGGCGGACCCTGGAAGAGCGGCACGAAACCCCGGAAGCCCGGCGTCTCGCAGAGGACGAGTTCCTCCCGGCGGCCCTGGATCCCGCGGACCCGCCCCCCAGCGGCATCTCCCGTCGAAATTTCCTGGGCCTGGTGGGTGCCGCCACCGCGGTGGCGGCCTCCACCGCGTGCGACCGCCCCCAGGGAAAGGTGGTTCCCTACACGAGGCGCCCCTCCGAGATCATCCCCGGGGTCGCCAACCACTACGCCAGCACCTTCCAGGAGGGAACCCGCCTCTACCCCGTCCTCGTGAAGACCCGGGAAGGCCGGCCCATCCACATCACCGGGAACGACGAGCACCCCGGCGTTCGGGGGAAGACCAGCCCCAGGGCCCTGGCGGAGATCATTCGCCTCTACGACCCCGACCGTCTCAAGGCGCCCCAGGCCGACGGCAAGGCCGTGGATTGGAGCGGCGCCCAGCGGCGGCTGATGGAAGGGGTCCAGGCCGCGGTGAAGGCCGGCCAGCAGACCCTGCTCCTGAGCGGCGCCGTGCTCTCTCCCACCGCGAAGAACCTGCTCGCAGACCTCAAGAAGGCCCTGCCCGGCTTTCTCCCGATCGCCTGGGAGCCGGCCGAAAGCGAATCCGCCCGAGAGGGAGGCATGGCGGCCTACGGCACGCAGGTGTCCATCCGCCCCCTCCTCGACAAGGCCCGGGTGATCCTTTCCCTGGGCGCGGACTTCCTCCAGGGCGCCGACCCCGAGGCCATCCGGGCCTTTGCCGGGCGCCGGAAGCCCGAAGGCCAGGCTCCGCCGAACCGCCTCTGGGTCCTGGAGGGTCCCATGACCCTCACCGGGAGCAACGCGGATCACCGCTGCCCCGTCAAACCCTCCCGCCTCGGGGCCATCGCCCTGGGCCTGGCCCGGGAACTCGTCGTCCGGAAAGGCCTTGCGCTTCCTGCGGGGGTTTCCATCGCGGACCTGCCTGAGGGCCGCCCCGCCGAGATTCCGGCTCCCACCTGGGAGGGTCTCTTGGCGGACCTGGCCTCCGCGAAGAAGGAGGCCCTGGTGCTGTGCGGGCCGGAAATGCCCGCCGCTTCCCACGCCGCGGTCCACCTGCTGAACGCGATGCTCGGCAGCGAGGCCCTCGAAATCCGGAGGCAGGATCCCCTGGCCGGCCGGAAGGAGATCCGCGCGGCCCTCGAGGCCATGAAGGCGGGCCGGGTGGGCGCCCTGATCCTCTGGGGGGTCAATCCCGCCTACGCCCTGGGGGACAGGGACGCATGGTCCGCCGCGGCGGCCAAGGTCCCTTTCAGGGCCTGGATCGGCCAGATCCCCGACGAGAGTGCGGCGACCTGCCAACTGCTCCTGCCCGAGAACCACTGGCTGGAGTCCTGGAACGATTTCGGCCCCGAGGAGCTCTCGACCCTTCAGCAGCCTGCGGTGGCGCCCCTCTACGACACCCGCCAGGGAGAGGACATTCTCCTCGGTTTGTTGCGCCCCGGGGGGGGCGGGGACACGGTGCCCGCGGACTACCACCAGCTGGTCCGGGACCGCTGGAGGCGCGAGTGCCATCCCGCGGGCAGTCCCGTGCCCTTCGACCGTTTCTTCGAAGCGGCCCTCCACGACGGGGTGCTGCGAGGGAAGGCGTCCCCGGCGGCCGCCATGCCCCTCCTGGGCTCCGCGGCCGTGCAGGCCGCCAAGGGGGCCCCCGCCGGCGGGGGCGACTTCGAGCTCGTCCTGGCCCCCGGCTGCCACGTCCACGACGGCCGCTACGCCAACAGCGGCTGGCTCCAGGAGTGCCCGGACCCCGTCACCAAGACCACCTGGGGCAACCCTCTGTCCCTGGCCGTGTCCGACGCCCGGCGCCTGGGCCTGAAGGACGGAGACGTGGCCACCCTCAGCGTCGCCGGGAGGAGCCTGCGGGTCCCGGTGGTGCTCCAGCCCGGCCAGGCCAGCGGGGTGCTCAGCCTGGCCCTGGGCTATGGCCGGGAGACGGGTTCCACGGCCCGGGGCGTGGGGGTGAACGCCTTCCCTCTCCTCGGTCCCGACGCCGCCAGCCCCAACCTCCGGACCGGCGCCAAGCTGGAATCCACGGGGAAGCACGTCGAGCTGGCCCGCACCCAGGCCCACTTCCGCCTGGACGGACGGGACATCGTCCGCTCCCAGACCTTCGCGGACCTGGCCCACGGCGGGGAGCACAAGGGCCACCACGTGGAGCTGCACACGCTCTATCCGGACCAGGAGTTCCCCGACCACAAGTGGGGCATGGTCATCGACCTCAATGCCTGCGTGGGCTGCAGCGGGTGCGTCCTGGCCTGCCAGTCGGAGAACAACATTCCCGTGGTGGGCCCCGAGCAGGTGGCCAAGGGCCGGGAAATGCACTGGATCCGCATCGACCGCTACTACGAAGGGGACGAGGAGAATCCCAGCGGCACGGTTCACCAGCCCATGCTCTGCCAGCACTGCGACCACGCCCCCTGCGAGAACGTCTGCCCGGTCAACGCCACCAACCACAGCCCGGACGGCCTCAACCAGATGGCCTACAACCGCTGCGTGGGCACCCGCTACTGCGCCAACAACTGCCCCTACAAGGTGCGCCGCTTCAACTTCCTTGAGTACACGGCGGACAAGACCGAGCCCGAGAGCCTGGCCTACAACCCCGAGGTCACCGTGCGGCCGCGGGGCGTGATGGAGAAGTGCACCTTCTGCGTGCAGCGCATCCAGGACGGGAAGGTCCGGGCCAAGGGCGAGGACCGGCCCCTGAGGGACGGTGAGATCGTGCCGGCCTGCGCCGCCGGCTGTCCCGCCGAGGCCATCGTCTTCGGCGACCTCAAGGACCCCAAGAGCCGGGTGTCCCGTCTGGCCGCGGACCGGCGCGGCTACAAGGTGCTCGAGGAACTGGGCGCCCGCCCCGCCATCACCTACCTCGCCGATCTCCGCAACCCCGCCCAGGGAGGCCACCATGCAGGTTGATGCCGCCACCCTTCCCGGGGATCTGCCGGAGCGCCTGCGGGAACCCGCCCTCACGGAAGGCCTGGTCACCGCCGGGGGCCTGGACGACCAGGTCCTGGCCTTCCCCGAGACCCGGCCACCGAAACAGTGGTACATCGCCCTGGCCATCACCCTCTCGGCCCTGGGCATCGGCCTGGGCTGCATCGGCTACACCTTTTTCAAGGGCATCGGCGCCTGGGGAAACAACAGCCCTGTCTTCTGGGCCTTCGACATCATCAACTTCGTCTTCTGGATCGGCATCGGCCACGCGGGGACCCTCATCTCGGCCATCCTCTTCCTGTTCCGCAAGCGGTGGCGCAACGCCATCGCCCGCTTCGCCGAGGCCATGACGATCTTCGCGGTGCTGTGCGCCGTGATCTTCCCCCTCATCCACGTGGGCAGGCCGTGGCTCGCCTTCTGGCTCTTTCCCTATCCCAACCAGCGGGCGATCTGGACGAACTTCCGGTCCCCCCTGCTCTGGGACGTCTTCGCCGTGAACACCTACTTCTCAGTGTCGGCCATGTTCTGGTACCTGGGCCTCATCCCAGACATCGCCTCCATGCGCGACCGCACCACCAGCAAGGTCCGGAAGGTGATCTACACCGCCCTCAGCCTGGGCTGGCGGGGAGCGGCCTCCCACTGGCGGCACTACGAGAAGGCCTACCTCCTCCTGGCGGGCCTGGCCACGGGCCTGGTGCTCTCGGTCCACTCGGTGGTGTCCTTCGACTTCGCCACCTCCGTGGTGCCCGGCTGGCACATGACCATCTTCCCTCCCTACTTCGTGGCCGGCGCCATCTTCGCCGGCTTCGCCATGGTGGTGATCGTGATGGTGGTCGTGCGCGAATCCATGCAGCTCAAGAACCTCATCACCACCCGCCACCTCGAGGTGATGAACAAGGTGATCCTCGGCATGGCCTGTCTCATGGGCTACTCCTACTTCATGGAGGGCTTCACCGCCTGGTACTCCATGAACGAATACCTCCACCACGGTTTCAAGAACATCATCAGCGGCACCTACGGCTGGGCCGGGTGGCTCACCATCTCGTGCAACATCCTGATTCCCCAACTGCTCTGGTTCCGCCGCTGCCGCACCAGCTACTTCTGGATGATCCTCGTGGCCATCGCCGTGACCGTGGGGATGTGGTTCGAGCGCTTCGTCATCATCGTCATCAGCCTCCACCAGGATTTCCTGCCCTCCGCCTGGCGCGTCTACAAGCCCACGGTCTACGACTTCGGCATCCTCCTGGGGACCTTCGGACTCTTCTTCACCCTGGTGCTGATCTTCGCCCGGGTGCTGCCGGTGATCGCCACCACCGAGGTCAAGGGGATCCTGCCGGGTGCCCAGCCCGAGCACGGAGGCCACCATGGCTGAGACCTTCGCCGTCCTGGGGCTCTTCGACAGCGCCGACGCCCTGGCCAAGGCCATTCCGGGCGTGCGGGACCGGAAACTGGGGCGCCTGGAGGCCTACACGCCCTACCCGATCCACGGCATCGACGAGGCCCTCGGTCTTCGCCGCAGCCCCCTCGGGGGCATGGTCCTGGTCATGGGGATCCTGGGGGCCCTCACCGCCTTCGGCTTCCAGTACTGGATCAGCGCGGTGGACTACCCCATCGTCACCGGCGGCAAGGCGCCGTGGTCCTGGGAGGCCTTCATCCCCATCATGTTCGAGGTGACGGTGCTCTTCGCCACCTTCACCGCGGGCCTGGGGATGCTCTTCCTGCTGAACAAGCTTCCCTTCTTCGGCCACCCCGTCCTCCAGTCCAAGGCCATCTCCGCCATCACCCGGGACCGCTTCGCCCTGGCCCTGGAGGCCGAGGGCGCGACGCTGGACCCGGCCGCCTGCGAGGCCGCCCTGCGGGCCGCGGGGGCCCGGGAGATCGAGGTGGTGCCGGCTCCCGAACGGGCCCCCTTCGTCACCAGCGACTTCGTCCTGCGCTCCCTGGGAGGCATCTTCCTCGCCTGCGCCGGGGCCGGGGTCCTCATGTACTGGGCCGTGAAACTCTTCCCCGTGCTGCCCCCCATGAGCTACATGCAGAACCAGCCCCGCCTGAACGCCTTCAAGCCCAGCGCCTTCTTCAAGGACGGCTTCGGCATGAGGGCCCCCGCGCCCGGCACCGTGGCCCGGGGCCACCTGCCCCTGGGCGCAGCCACCCAGGAGGAGGCCGCGGGGCTGGCCAACCCGCTGCCCCGGACCCGCGAGGTCTTCGAGATGGGCAAGGCCGCCTATCACAACCGTTGCGAGGTCTGCCACGGAGCCCTCGGGAAGGGCCAGGGCAGCCTCACCGCCGCCTACGGGGCCAAGCCGGCCAACCTCCAGGCCCAGCAGTTCCGGGATTATCCGGACGGCAAGATCTACTGGGCGGTGACCAAGGGCAAGAACCAGATGCCCGCCCACGACGCGGACCTCTCGGAAACCCAGCGCTGGGCGGTCGTTCACTACGTGCGGGCCCTGCAGCGGGCCCAGAACGCCACGGACGCGGACCTTCAGCAGGCGGTGCGGCGATGAGCGGGAAGCAGACCTCCCCTTCCCCGGCCCTGTGGGGCGCCTTCCTCCTGGGCGGCGCCGGCGTGCTGGCGGCCTTCGCCCTCGTCCCCCGGGAGCGCTTCTGGGCCAACTGGGTGCTGTGGTTCGTCCTCATGGCGACCCTGGGATTCGGCTCCCTCTTCATCGTGGCCCTGGAGCACCTGGTGAACGCCCGCTGGAGCGTCGCCATCCGCAGGATCCCGGAACGGATCGCCACCCTTCTGATCCCCGTGGTGCCCGTGGGCCTGGTGGCCCTCGGAGCGGTCCCCGTGCTCTACCCCGGGGCCCGGCCCGAGGCCGCGCACCACAAGATCCTGGCCGGGAAGGCCTTCTGGCTGGGCACCCCCTTCTTCTCGGCCCGCACGGTGATCGCCCTGGCCCTCGGCCTCCTGGGGCTCTACCTGCTGGTCCGGGGTTCCCTGGCCCAGGACCAGAGCCGGGATCCCGCCTTCAACCTCCGGGCCCGGAAATTCGCCCCCGCCTACATGGCGATCTTCGCCCTGGTCACCACCCTTCTGGCCTTCGACTGGATCTCCGGCCTGACCCCCGAGTGGTACAGCGACATCTTCGGGGTGTACCTCTTCGCCGGCTCCTTCCTCTGCGCCCTCTCGGTGAGCTCCCTCTGGATCCTCAGCCTCAAGGGGGAGGGACGCCTGGAAGGGGTGCGGGGCGACCACCTGTACAACCTGGGGGGCTTCATCTTCGCCTTCACGGTTTTCTGGGCCTACATCGGCTTCGCCCAGTACATGCTCATGTGGTACGCCAACATGCCCGAAGAGGTGATTTGGTACAAGATACGCCTCCAGGGCGCCTGGCACGTGCTGACCGTCCTCCTCGCCGCGGTCCACTTCGTGATCCCCTTCTTCCTTCTGGTCACCCGGGACGCCAAGGGAGAGCCTAAGAACCTGCGCCGGGCGGCGGTCCTCATGCTGGGGGCGCACCTGCTGGACATGTACTGGCTGGTCTTCCCCAACCTCGGGGGGCGCCCCCTCTTCTCATGGCCCGAGCTGAGCTTCGCCCTCTGCTTTGGAGGGGGCAGCCTCCTCTGGATGCGCGCCTCCATGAGCCGGGGCGAGGACATGCCCGTGGGTGATCCCTTCCTGCGGGAAGGGCTGGAGTTCCGCCTATGAAGCTGGAACAGTACGTCTCCCCCGCCGAGTTCCGCCGCCTCATGTCCGCCCTGGCGGCGGTGGCGGGCTTCATCGCCATCAACGCCTTCTTCGGCTTCCTCGTGGTGCCGGGCATCCGGAACGCCAACCATCCGGCGCCGGAGGCCCTGGTCGCCGCGCCCCAGGGGGAGACGGGCTGGCTGGACCCCACGGACTACCCGGCGGCGGCCAAGGAATTCATCCCCCCCATCGATCCCCAGACCGTCATGACCCCCAATCCCGCCTTGATGGAACGGGGAAGGGCCGTCTACGAAAAGACCTGCGCCACCTGCCACGGGCCCCAGGGGAAGGGAGACGGGCCGGGCGCCACGGGGCTCAACCCCAAGCCCCGGAATTTCGCCGTCAAGGAAGGCTGGAAGGTGGGGACCCGGGTGGAGGACATCTACCGGACCCTCGAGGAAGGGATCAAGGGCAGTTCCATGGTCAGCTACAACGACCTCAGCCGCCGCGACCGGATGGCCCTGGTCCACGTGGTCCAGTCCCTGGGGTCCTTCGACCACGGCGCCAGCGATCCCAAGGCCCGGGAGGCCCTGGAGAAGCTCTTCGCCAGCGCCGGAGAAACCATCCCCAACCGCATCCCCGTGAAGGCGGCCCTGGGCAGGCTCGAGGGGGAATTCCTGGCCCCGCCAGCCTTGCCCCTGGAGCGTCCGGAGGTGGGCAGGGCCGTGCGGGACGCCCGCCGGGCGGCCCAGACCCTCGCCGCCATCCCCGGATGGAAGGACAGCGACCTGGCCCTGGCCAAGGGGGTGCTTCCCGACCTCCCCGCCAACGGCTTCGCCCCCGCGGTGGCCACCTACAGTCCCGAGGAGTGGAAGCAGCTCCGTTCGGCCCTGGCGGGCCGCTGAGGAACCCATGAGACGCTTCGCGCGAACCCTCCTCCTCCTGGCCGCGGCCCTCCTGGCGCAGGCCCAGGACGCCGTGGGCGTGGAGGAGCGACTGGGCGCCCAGGTTCCCCTGGACCTGGTGCTGAAGGCCGAGGACGGCAGCCCGGTCAGGCTCGGGCAGCTGCTGGGCAAGCCCACCATCCTGACCCTCAACTACTTCCGCTGCGCCGGCATCTGCACCCCCCTCCTCAACGGGGTGGTGGAGGTGGTGGACCGCACCCAGGCCGTGCCGGGCACCGAATTCCAGGTGCTCACCGTCAGCTTCGACGGCCGGGACACCCCGGAGATCGCGGCCCAGAAGCGCGCCAACTACCTGGCCGAGATCAAGCGCCCCATGCCCGCGGGGGCCTGGCGCTTCCTCACGGGACCCGACGCCGACACCCGGGCCCTGGCCGACGCCGTGGGGTTCAAGTTCAAGCGGGAGGGGGAGGACTTCATCCACGCGGGGGTCATCGTCTTCCTCTCCCCCAACGGCCGGGTGACCCGCTACATGTACGGCACCACCTTCCTGCCCGCGGACCTCCAGATGGCCGTGGGCGAGGCCGCCCGCGGCGAGGCCAGCCCCACCATCACGAAGCTGCTGAAGATCTGCTTCAACCAGGACCCCGCCGGCCGGGGCTACGTGTTCAGCGCGACCAAGGCCGGGGCCATCGTCGTGGTCCTCCTGGCCCTGGGGTACGTCGTCTACCTGGTCCGGCCCCGGCGGCGGACCCAGCCCCAGAGTGGAGAGAGCCCATGATCGTCGCGGAAGGCAGGCAGCCCAGCTACCTCGAGGACGCCGGAGGGAAAACGGGCCTCATGGCCTGGCTGGGCACCACGGACCACAAGCGCATCGGCCTGATGTACCTCTACGCCATGGTGGCCTTCTTCTTCGTGGGGGTCGGGATCGGCCTGGTCATGCGGCTGGTGCAGCTCACCACCTTCCAGAAGCTGATCAGCGCCCAGACCTACAACGCGCTCTTCACGGTCCACGGCGTGATCATGATCTTCCTCTTCGTGATCCCGGGCCTGCCGGCGGTCTTCGGGAACTTCTTCCTGCCCATCCTGGTGGGGGCCAAGGACGTCTTCTTCCCCCGGTTGAACCTGGCCTCCTGGTACTTCTTCATGGCCGGGGCGATCCTCGCCGTGCTCTCCCTTTTCACGGGAGGCGGGGCCCCGGACACCGGGTGGAGCTTCTACGCTCCCTTCAGCATCAAGACCGGCACCAACGTGACCCTGGCGGTCTTCGCGGCCTTCGTGCTGGGATTCTCCAGCATGCTCACGGGCATCAACTTCATCACCACCATCCACCGCATGCGGGCCCCGGGCATGACCTGGTTCAGGATGCCCCTCTTCTGCTGGGCTGCCTACGCCACCAGCTGGATCCAGATCCTGGCCACGCCCATCGTGGCCATCACCCTGGTCCTGGTCATGCTCGAGCGCCTGGTGGGGATCGGCATCTTCGACCCCGCCAAGGGCGGGGACCCCGTGCTCTACCAGCACCTCTTCTGGATCTACTCCCATCCGGCGGTCTACATCATGATCCTGCCGGCCATGGGCGCCATCTCCGAGATCCTGCCCACCTACGCCAAGCGGCCCATCTTCGGCTACAAGGCCATCGCCTTCTCCAGCCTCAGCATCGCCGGCGTGGGCTCCCTGGTCTGGGCCCACCACATGTTCACCAGCGGCATGAGCGAGTTCGCCAACATGATCTTTTCGCTGCTCACCATGCTGGTGGCCATCCCCAGCGCCATCAAGGTCTTCAACTGGGTCAGCACCCTGTACAAAGGGAGCATCGACGTCCAGCCTGCCCTGGTCTACGCCCTCACCTTCATCTTCCTGTTCTGCATCGGCGGCCTCACCGGGGTGATGAACGGGGCCCTGGCCATCGACGTGCACATCCACGACACCTACTTCATCGTGGGGCACTTCCACTACGTCATGTTCGGGGGCACGGGCTTCGCCTTCTTCGCCGCCCTCCTGCACTGGTTCCCCAAGATGTTCGGGAGGATGTACTCCAGGAAGGCCGTCTACGCGGCCTGGGGGCCCCTCTTCGTGGGTTTCAACATGCTGTACTTCTCCATGCTGGTGTTGGGAATGATGGGCATGCCCCGGCGCTACTACCTGCACCTGCCCCAGTACCACTTCGGCCACCAGGTGGCCACGGTGGGGTCCTGGCTCCTCGCCCTGGGCCTCCTGATGTTTTTCGGGGCCCTGCTCTGGGCGATCTTCAAGGGCGAGAAGGCCGAGGACAACCCCTGGGGCGGGGTGACGCTCGAATGGCAGGTCCCTTCGCCCCCGCCCCTCGAGAACTTCGAGGAGATCCCCACCATCGAGCACGGGCCCTACCACTTCCCCCAGGGAGGGAAAGCATGAGCAGCGGGCACGGACACGCCGCCCACGCCCACCGGGACGACCTGGGGGACAAGCTGGGGATGTGGCTCTTCCTGGTCACGGAGATCGTCCTCTTCGGGGGCCTGTTCATCGCCTACTCCTACATGCGTTCCCTGTACCCCGCCGACTTCCACCACGGCGGGGCGGAGCTGAACGCGACCCTCGGCGTGATCAACACGGTGGTGCTGCTCACCAGCAGCCTCACCATGGTGCTGAGCCTGGCCGCCCTGCAACTGGGGGACCTGGTGAAGGCCAAGGCCTTCCTCCTCGGGACCATCCTGCTGGGCGGCTGCTTCCTGGTGATCAAGAGCTTCGAGTGGGGCGCCAAGTTCCAGCACCACCTCTACCCGGGCTCGGCCCACATGGCCACCCTCCCCCACGGCCAGCAGGTCTTCTTCGGCCTCTACTTCACGATGACGGGGCTCCACGGCGTTCACGTCCTGGTGGGCATGTCCGTCCTGGGCTGGATGTACACCCATCTCGCCAAGGGAAAGATCAACCAGGACCGCTTCGTCGTCCTGGAGAACGGGGGTCTCTACTGGCACCTGGTGGATGTGATCTGGATCTTCCTCCTGCCCCTTTTCTACCTTGCGGCCTGAGGCGAGCGAGATGAGCGAAACCATAGCCCGAGCCCACGAATCCCACGAGGCCGAAGCCTCCCACGGCCATCCCACGTACGGCACCTTCATCAAGGTCTGGGTGGCCCTGCTTCTCCTCACGGGGGCCCTGGTGGGCCTCAGCCACCTGGGCCAGACCGCCGCGGTGTGGGGCCTGCTCACCCTCACCCCCATCAAGGCGGCCCTGGTCTTCTACTTCT
The DNA here is from genome assembly GCA_016213735.1 of Acidobacteriota bacterium. Classification (GTDB taxonomy): domain Bacteria; phylum Acidobacteriota; class Holophagae; order Holophagales; family Holophagaceae; genus JACQZU01. The sequence goes on from JACQZU010000026.1 coordinate 40,925, forward strand.
TCATGCACCTCAAGTACGAGGGCATCCTCCTCAAGGGCGTGATCCTGGTGACCCTGGGCACGCTCCTGATCTTCTTCGTTCTCCTCTTCTCCGACGTCGCGTTCCGGTAGGGGCAGCCATGGAATGGATGAAACAAGCCTCCACCTCCGCCGCCAAGTCGGACGCGGTCTTCTTCTACGTCTTCGGCCTCTCGGTGGTCTTCCTGATCTTCATCACGGCGCTGATGATCTGGTTCGTGGTCCGGTACAACAAGACGCGGCACCCCCAGGCCGAGCAGATCGAGGGCCACACGGGACTCGAGATCCTCTGGACCGTGGTTCCCCTGGTCCTCTTCATGACGATCTTCTACTACGGTTGGACCAACTTCGATTACATGCGCCAGGCCCCCCGGGATTCCATGCAGGTCCTGGTCACCGCGCGCCAGTGGAGCTGGACCTTCAAGTACCCCAACGGCAAGCAGTCCGACAAGCTCTTCGCGCCCCTCAACAAGCCCATGAAGCTGGAGGTCCGCAGCGCCGACGTGGTCCACGGTTTCGCGGTCGCGGCCTTCCGGCTCAAGATCGATGCCGTGCCCTCCCGGGGCAACACGACCTGGTTCCAGGCGACCCAGCCCGGAATTTATGACATCCAGTGCACGGTCATCTGCGGGGTGAAGCACAGCGAAATGCTCAGCCACGTCGTCGTGGTGCCCGAGGAGGAGTTCAAGGCCTGGTACTTCGGGGACGAGCGCGCGCCCGAACCCGGGAAGAACCTCAAGACCGCCGCCCAGGCCGGCCACGCCAGCGTCCCTGGCTACTCCAGGCTCCAGGACAAGGGCTGCCTCGCCTGCCACTCCACGGACGGGCGGCCCATGGTGGGACCCACCTTCAAGGGGCTCTTCGGCAAGGAGGAGGTGGTCCTGGTGGCCGGCGCCCCCCGGACCGTCACCGTGGACGAGGCCTACCTCAGGGACGCGATCCTCCGGCCCCGGGAGGCCATCGTCCAGGGCTATCCGCCCGCCATGCCTCCTGTTCCCATGGCCCCGGCCGAGCTCGCCGAAGTGGTGGACTACCTGAAGACCCTCAAATGACCGTCGCCGCGCTCCCGGAACGCCAGCCGGGCCTCTTCGCCGAGTTCCTGGAACTCACCAAATTCCGGATCTCGGTGGCCTCCACCTTCACCGCCACCGCGGGCTATGTGGCCTTCCGCCGGGGCGTGGACCTGGGCCTGGCCACCACCCTTGCGGGGATCCTGCTCCTGGCCATGGCTTCCTGCGCCCTCAACGAAGTGCAGGAGCGGCACCTGGATGCCCAGATGGAGCGCACTAGGAACCGGCCCCTCCCCAGGGGGGTCTTCCAGCCCGGTTCCGCCGTCGTCCTCGCCGTGCTGCTGGCCCTCGCGGGCTTCATGATCCTCTGGGCGGCCCACAACCTGGGCTCCGCCCTCCTGGGGGCCCTGGCCATGGGCTGGTACAACGCCTTCTACACCCCCCTGAAGAGGGTGAGCGCCTTCGCGGTGGTGCCCGGGGCCCTCATCGGGGCGCTGCCCCCTGCCATCGGCTGGACCGCCGCGGGGGGATCGCTCGCCTACCCCGCCGTCCTGGCCCTGGCCTTCGTCTATTTCATCTGGCAGGTGCCCCACTTCTGGCTGCTGGTGGGCCTCCACGGGCGGGGCTATGAGGCCGCGGGCTTCCCCACGCTGTTGCGGCTCCTGGGGCCCGAACGCCTTGCGCGACTGACCTTCACCTGGATCTGCGGCACCGCGGCCACCTGCGCCCTCCTTCCCCTCTTCGGCGTCCTGACGGGACTTCCCGCCCGCCTGCTCCTCCTGGGCGCCGCCGGCTGGCTCGTCCTCTCCGCCGCAGCGCTCCTCAAAGGTCCGGTCCAGGAAGGCCTCCTGCGCCGGGCCTTCATGAACATCAACATCTTCGCCCTCCTCCTGACCGCGGCGGTGGTGCTGGATCCTTTCCTGCCCTTCTGAGACCTGGACAGCCCGAAAGAGTCCCTCCAGGGAGGGGTCGGGAGAAGCCTGATGGAGGCCTGGGTTTGCGGACCGGCAAGAGAGGAATAAGATTCAGCCCAGGGCCCTGCCACCCGATAGGTGGAGGAGCAGCCCCCGGGAGACGCCATGAGAGCCCACGCCCTGATCCTCCTTCCCCTGGCCGCCCTGGCCCTCCAGGCGCAGGAACCCACACGCTACGGAATCCAGGGATCCCTTCTATTCCCGACCAGTGATTCCACCAAGGAGTTCACCGACAAGTCCATGGGGTTCTCCATCGGCGCCCAGAGCACCTGGGACCTCCAGAAGGGCCAAAGGCTCCGGGGCCGTGTGGACTACACCGTCTTCTCCGAGAAGTCCATCAACGGCGGTTTCGGCTTCGACCAGCGCAGCATCTCCGGATACACCCAGTCCGGCAAGCTCACGGGCATCTCGGGAGGGGTCGACTATTTGTACTTCTTCGAGGGCAAGCCCCTGGGCTGGTACCTGGCGGGAGGCCTGACCCTGAATGCCTGGAAGGCCGAGGCCACCTACTCCGGCAAGCGCACCGGGTCCGAGTCCCGCTCCAAGACCACCCCGGGCATCGCGGGCGGCGTGGGCTGGCAGTTCAACAAGAACCTGGGCCTCGAGGCCCGGGGGACCTGGAGCCACTGGGAATACAACCGCAGCGACAACAACGCCACATTCTTCGGCGTGGAGCTGAACTACCGCTTCTGATCAGCGCCGCCGTTCCGGCAGTCCGAAGCGCCAGGCCAACCCGGCCTCGGCGACGCTTGTCCTGAGTCGGCCCTTCGGTGCAGTCTGCTGGCCGCCCATGACCTGCAGGCTCCACCCACGCCCCAGGTCCTGTTCCAGCCCCGCCATGGGCTGAACGAGCAGGCCGCCCCCCGTGTCCACGCCCCCGCCACCCGCCGCGCCGGTCATGGCGTGGACCCGCAGCCGCGGTCCGGCCCCCAGCAGGGGCCCGCTGCGCCAGCCCAGACCGATGAGGCCCACCGCGAAGCCCCCGGCGTGCCCCGTCAGGCCGAAATTCCCCTGGCCCACGAAGAACCAGGTGGAGGAGAGCTCATGGGTCACCTGCAGGCTGGCCAGCTGGATGGGTTCGCCTTCCGCGCCGGATCGGCGCTGGGGGGCCGCCAGTCGCTGGGCGCCCCAGCGGAAGGACCAGCCCGAGAAATCCACGGGGTCGGAGGCTGAGGCGGGCCCACCCCCGGGGAGCGCCAACTGAAATCGGCGCCCCACCTCGAACTGCACCAGGCTGCCCTTGAAGGTCCCCCCAGGGGTGGCCAGGTAGCCCCCGGAGAGGTTGAGGAAGAGGCCCCGGGAACTCCGGGCCTCCAGGCCCAGCAATCCCTTCCAGGCCATGCCGCCCCCCACCGACAGATTGCCCCCTCCCGCCGGGCCTCCTTCCAGGCGTCCCACCAACAGGGCATGCCCCTCGGCGTCCAGGGCGAGCCCGTAGCCCACCCCCAGAAGGGCCTCCATGTAGCCGTCGGCGCTTCCCTGGGCGGCGGCCCCCAGGTCCAGGATCCAGAAGGCCTCGCCCTTGCCCAGGCCCAGCCGCACCTCCAGCCCCGTGAGGCCGACCCCGGAGGTGTCCACCTGGCCCGAGAGGTTTTTCACCGTGCGGGCGGGGGCGTAGCGCTGGGCCGTGAAGCCCATGCTCACGTCCTCCCAGCCCAGGGGGCCCAGGCCGGCCCCGGTGCTGACCCGGTCCAGGTTGAGGTGGAGCCCGGGCGTCCCGAGGGGTGCGCGGAATGGCAGGGCCACCGTGAGGGCCCACTGGCTGCTCTCGATGCGGCCGTTGGGGAAGCGCACCCGGGACCACTCCGCCCCGAAGCGGGCGGGGCCCGCGTCCCAGCTGAGCCCGGCGTGACCGCGAAGCATCAGGCCCCCCCCCCCGGCGGCCCGGCCGGCGCCGCCGCCCCCGAACCACGCCCCGGTGTCCAGCGCCAGGCGATCCGTCAGGGGAAAGCGCCAACCGCCGGAGAAGCCCAAAGTGATGAAGCCCCCCCGCTCGCCCCGCACCGCGCCCCAGCCCCCCAGGCCCGCGTAGCCCCCGGCCCTCCAGGTCCGATGGATCTGCAGGCCCAGCAGGTCCATGGATTCCTGGGCGAAGGGCATCCGCCACCGCTCCCCGGTGAAGCGCACGTCTCCTCGCAGGTTCTCCACGCCCTGTGCCGCGAGGCCGAGGGAGACGGCCAGGGCCATTGTTTCCCGGAACATCCGTCCACCCTAGCAGGGCCGCCGGGCTTCGCAGCAGCCGGGGGAGCTCAACGCCCCTGGGCCACCTGCCTCTGCCAGGACTGGGCGTAGGCCCCTCCTTGCGACAGAAGCTCGGCGTGGCTGCCCTCCTCCACGATGCGCCCCCGGGCCATCACGTGGATCCGGTCCGCCTGCATGGCGGTGGTGAAGCGGTGCGTGATCAGCAGCACGGTGCGGCCCGCCGCCAGGCGGCGGAAGCGGTCCAGCCAGTCGGCCTCGCTCCAGCTGTCCATGGCGCTCGTGGGCTCGTCCAGGATCAGAAGGGGCGCGGGGCTGAGGAAGGCCCGCGCCAGGGCCAGGCGCTGCCACTCCCCCGCGCTCAGCTCCGCTCCCCCGAACCAGTGCCCCAGCACCGTGTCGTAGCCCCGGGGCAGGCGTCCCACGGGCTCCTCGGCCCCGGCCTCCCGGGCGGCGGCGCGGATGCGTGCGGGATCCTCGAGGGCCCGCAGATCACTCTGGGCGATGTTCTCGGAAACCGTGGCGTGGTAGTGCACGGGGTTCTGGAACAGGACGGTGATGCGGCGGCGGAGATCCTCCTGCGGCAGGGTGCGGAGGTCCTCCCCGGCGAAGAGCACGCGGCCGCCCTCGGGATCATGAAAACGGCAGAGCAGCTTGACGAGGGTGCTCTTGCCGGCCCCGTTCTCCCCCACGATGGCCGCCACGGAGCCCGGGGGCACCCGGAGTTCGAAGTTGTCCAGGGCCCAGGCCTCGCTGCCCGGGTAGCGGAAGCGGACCGCCTCGAAGGCCAGCCCGGGAGCTCCAGCGGGGACACGGCGCGGCGGCGGCGGGGGGTCCAGGAGGGCCGGCCGGAGGTCCAGGAATTCGAAGAGGTTTTCCAGAAACAGCATGTTGCGGAAGATCTCCCCGGCCTGACCCAGGAGGGTGTGCAGGAGGCGCTGACCCTGGAAGAAGACCTGTGCGAAGAGGGCCAGGTCCCCCAGTCCCGCCTGGCCGCCCTGGGTCCGGGCCACCATCCAGGCGAGACCGGCCACCGCCCCGGCCACCGCCACCAGCCCGGCGGCCAGGCTGCCGCGAAGCTCGGTCCCCGCGAGAGCCGACTGCTCGCCCCGGAGCAGGCGGCGGAGATCCTGGAACGCCTCCTGGTAGGGGGCACCGAGGCGGAACAGGCGCAGCTCCATGGCGGCGTCGCGCTCCGTGAGCAGCCAGTCGAAGTAGTTCGCCCGCCTCAGGTCCGGGGTCCGGCGCCGCCGCCAGGCGTGCTGGCGCAGGGCGTTGCGCGCCACCACTGCGAGGGCCGGGAGCATGGATCCCGCCAGGAGCAGGGGGAGCCAGGGCGCGAAGCGGAGCAGCAGCACCGCCATCACGGCCAGGGTCAACCCGTTCTGCAGCAGGGCCCCCAGATTCTCGAGCAGCAGGAGCGGACGGGTCACCGCGTCCACCTTGGCGCGGTGCAGCTGATCGTAATATTCGGGGGTCTCCAGCAGACCCAGGTCCAGGCGCTGGGCTTGGGCGTGAACCAGGCCCAGCACGTGGTCCTGGATGCGCTCGGACTGGAGCGTCCGGGCCCAGCGGGCCAGGCCTTCCAGGGCCTGGACCAGGAGCAGCGCCAGACCCAGCAGACCCACCAGGAAGAGCACCGAACCCAGGTCCCCGCCGCCCACCAGGGCGTCCACCAGTCTCTTCACGAGCAGCACGGGGACCACCGGCAGGAGGCCCATCAGCAGAAGCAGCCCCAGGGAACCCCACATCCAGCCCCCGGCGGATTCCCGCACCAGGCCGAAGGCCCGGGGCACGAAGGGAAGTTGCTTCAGGGCACGGCGGATCCAGGAGGAGGCCGCCACCGGAGCGGAGGACATGGAACCAGGATGTCAGGAGCCCCCTGCGATTGCCCCCGGCAATTGGGCCGGGGGGACGGGCTGTCATCATTCCCCTGGACTGACTGGAGGCCTGCTCACCATGGTGCTTCGCTCCTGGCTGGTGGCGCTGATGCGCGGTGAAGGCCCCCCGGCGGGTCCCCCGGGAGACCTTCCACCCCAGGCCTGCCTCCAGGCGGCCCAGGTCGAAGGGGTGGTGGCCCTCGTCCATTCGCGGCTGCAGGACCGGGCCATCGCGTCTCTGGCGACGCCCGAACTGCAGGATCTCTTCGCCGCCGCGGCCCGGGAGCGGGCGGCGCGGAGCCTCCTGCTCCAGGCCGAGACCCGGCGGGTCCTGAAATGCTTCGAGGCGGGATCCATCCCCGTGCTGGTGATCAAGGGATCGGCCCTGGCCCACTGGTTGTACTCCACCCCCCACCTGCGGGAGTGCGAGGACGTGGACCTGCTGTTCCCCAGCCGGGAAGACGTGCAGCGGGCCGCCGAGCTCCTCCGCCCCGAAGGCTACGACTGGCTGGGGCCCGCCGGCGACCTGGCCCGCTGCGAGGCCACCTGCACCCGGGTGCCGGAGGCGGGGCCGTCCCTGGAACTGGACCTGCACTGGGACATCGGCGGGAGTCCGGTCTACGAGCGCCGCTTCTCCTTCCAGGAGCTGGCCGAGGAAGCCCTGCTTCTGCCCTCCCTCGCCGAAGGGGCCCGGGGCCTGGGCCCCGTCCATGCCCTGGTCCACGCCGCCCTGCACCGGGCCCTCCAGCTCTGGATGGGCACGGGTGACCGTCTCAAGTGGCTCTTCGATTTCCACGAAATGGCCCGCCGTTTCACGGAAGCGGAATGGGACGAGCTCCTCTCCCTGGCCCGTGAGAAGGGGCTCTGCGGCACCTGCCTGCACGCCCTCCGGGCCTCGGAACGCACCTTCGGCACGCCGCTCCCCCTGGAGGTCCTGGAGGGATTGCAGCGGCGTGCGCCGGAGGAGGGCCTGGACCTGGCCCGCATGGATCGCTGGGGCTACCTGCAGCGCATGAACTTCCGGGCCCTGCCCGGGCCGCGGCTGAAGCTGAGGTGGCTGCGCCAGCGCCTCCTGCCGCCGGGGGCCTACCTGCGGCACCACTTCGGCGGAGCCGGGGGGACCCCCGCCGCCCTCTTGCGCTACCTCGGCACGGGCCTGCGGAACCTGGGGAAGTGAGGCCCGGGACCCCTGCTGGACAGTCTTCCCGGGGGCGTGGTGTCATGGCCGCCATGGACGAGCCCCGGCTGCTGGCCTCCCTCGAGGATTCGGGCCCCCTGGCGGTCTTCGAGGGCTTTCCCCGGGAGGACCTGGAGCGCCTTTTCGGCGGCTGGCGCCTCCGGTGGGGGCTGGCTGCCGAGGGCCCCGAGGCCCTCTATCGCATCCAGCGGATCCCCTGGTCCGGGCCGGAGGAAGGCGCCGCCCTTCCCGGGGCCCGGGAGGGGCACCTCCAGTGGATGCCCGGGGAGGAGGACACCCTTTCCGGGACCGGCGGCCGACTCCGCCTCGCCCCCGGACGCCCCCTAGCCCGGGTGGCCGTGGACCCGGCCTGCGCGGAGGGCGGGGCCCTCGGGGACCTGCTCGGCGCCGCCCTGATGCACGCCTTGGCCCTTCAGGGACGCCTGGCCCTCCACGGCATGGCGGCCCTCCTGGGCGGGACGGGCGTGGTGGCCCTGGGGGATTCCCAGTCCGGGAAGTCCACCCTGGCCCTGGCCTGCCTCCGGGCGGGGGGGAGGATCCTCACCGACGACCACCTCCTGGTGGACCCCGCCTCCCGCCCTCCAGGGCTGCGGGCCCTGCGCCGGGACCTCCGCCTGCGCGGGGGCAGCCGCTCCCTGGTTCCCTCCGCCCTGGCCCCCCTGCTCCAGGAGGAGGACCCCCCGGGCCGCTGCTTCCTGCCTCGCGATGCCGCGCCCCAGGCCTTTCTGGAATCCCTCACCCCCCAGCGACTCCTGATCCTGGCCCCGGACCCCCGTCCTTCCCGCCTGGAAGTGGTCCCCCTGGAGCAGGCCCGGACCCTGTCTGGTGCGCTGCGGGCTGCCAGCCCCCTCTTCCACAGCGGGCGCTACGCGGCCGAGCGGGCGGGGCTGTGGCCCAGTCTCCAAGCCTTGGTGGAACACCTCCCCAGTTTCCTGGTGGCCCTGGGTCCCGACCTGCTGGCCGACCCGGAAGGGGTCCTGGCGGAGCTGCTGGAACAGACCGCGGGGGGGCCCGGAGGCCCCCCCGCCGGGTCCCAATCCCCTCAATAACGAATGATCAGGTTGCCGTAGCAGAGTTCGAAATTGGTATGTGCAATGCCCGTGGCGGCCATCACCCGCACCGTCACCGCGTTCGCCCCGGGCACAATTCCGGTGACCCAGCCGGTGTAGGAGATCAGCGAACTGGAGCCCCGGCCGTCCGTGGGGCGGGTGGCGAGGAATGGAAGCTGGTCGCTGTTGGCGCAGTAGCCCATGGCAGGGCTTCCGCCTTGCGTCTGTTCCACAATGACGATCAGGGCGATTCCGTCCACCGCGCCCCCGATTTCGTCTCCCAGGTTCACCTGCGCGGTGTAGGTCACCTCCAGGTTGGCGGAGGTGGGATTGCTCAAGGTGGCCGTGAACAGGGTCGTGAAGTCTCCAGGTATGGGCGGATAGGTGCCCCCCCAGACCCCGACCTGGGTGCACCCATAGGTCGCACTGGGATCCTGGGTGTAGTAGTCCACCTTGGCGGTCAAGGGGGTCTGACCCGTGAGGGAGAGGGGCGCGACGATGGCGGGTTGGGGGGCGCCCAACCTCCCGGTCGGAATGGCAGGTCCTCCCGTCTTGAGCGGAATTCCGTGGAGCTTGAAAAAGTCCACCAGGGTCTTGGGCTGGCTTCCGGCCGGGGGGGCGCTGCCCCCGCTTCCGGTTCCCACCCCTGAAAGGGCCTGGGCATTCATCACTGCGCCCCCCGCGAGCAGGAAGGCGAGTGCTGTTCCGTGGAACTTCCGGGCCATTGACATGATTCCTCCGCGCTGTTTCACGAACATCCTGCCGCCGGGGATGGGTTCACCCCTTGCGCAGGGTCCTGAGGCCGTCCCTCACGCCCGTGGGACTCCCCCCGGCCACAACCTGCTCCAGGGGGCTGGCCTCGAGGCGTGGTTTTTCGTAGGGGAGAAGGCCATCACGAATGATGTCGGGATTCCCAGGGAGGGTTGGATTGGGACGGGCTTCGTACATGGCGACTCCGGGCGTGCCAAAGGCCTTATCGGCAAAGCTGTCCATGCAGTATAGATCCCACCCAAGAGAAAAACCACTTACGGGCCCCCAATATTTCTTTGGGAAATCTTGAACCCAGGTGGGATCCAGGAATCCCGCCCTGGCCAGGACACCTCGGGAAAGATCCCAGCCTCGGGCCAGGATCTCCCGGCAGGGTTCCTTGAAGCTGCTGTCGAAGGCCGTCTTGTCCGGGCGCAGGCGGACGGCCTCCGGCAGAAGGCCCCGGGCGGCCCGGCGAAGGAGGTGCTTGGTCTGGCCCTCCGCCAGGTGGAACCGGGGGGGAACCGAGAAGGCAAATTCCGCCAGGTCCACGTCCAGCAGTGGATGGCGCAGTTCCAGGCCCAGGGCGGCGCCGTGCTGCTCCAGGGCCTCGTAGGTCTCCCCTCCGCAGAGGGTGAGGAAATTCTCGAAGAGCTCTCTGACGCTCCACGGGCAAGAGGGGACCTCATCGGACCGGAAGCTTCGAGTTCGGACGGCCAGGAGATCGGAGGCCCCCTGACTGAGCCAGGGGCGGCCCTGGCTCAGGCCCAGGCGGCGGCGCAGCGCCAGGCGGGGGCGGAGCACGCGGCCCCAGAGGGCCCCGGCCCGGGTACACCCCTCCGGAAGGGGAAGGGTCAGGAAATCCCTCAGGGCCTCGAGGGGATGCCCCGCCAGGAGATGGTCCAGGACCGCATGAACACTGCCCTGGAACCACTCGTCCCCCCCCAGTCCCACGAGCAGGACGGGGATCCCCAGGTCGTGGGCCCGCGCCCCGAGGAGGTCCAGGTGGTACAGGGTTCCAGCCGGTGGCCAGTCCCCGGCCTCCAGTTGCCTCGGCAGGAAGGTCAGGGGATCGGTCCCCCGGGCCGCGATCCGTTCTCCGGCGATCCCGGTGTGGGCCGCCACCGCCTCGATGAAGGGCGACTCGTCGCAGGAGGGATCCGCGGGAAACACCAGGGACAGGGGGACCCCCCGGCCGGCCCCCCCGGGGTCCACGCCTTCCAGATTCCGGGCCAGGGTCCAGACCGTGGTGGAATCCAGGCCCCCGCTCATGGCCACGCCGTAGGGCCCCTGCGGCAGGGCCCGGGCCACGGCCCGCTCCAGGAGGGCCCGGAGTTCCTCGGCGAGTTCGTCCAGGCTGCGTTCCGGACTCCCCTGGGGCTCGCGGGGCAGCCAGAAGCGGGTCAGGCTCTGCCGACCCGTGGGGCCCCAGCGGAGGCAGTGGGCCGGGGGCACGCGGTTCACGCCCTCCCAGACCGTTTCCTCGTGGACAAGCGGCACCCGCCCAACCAGTTCCACGAGCACGGGCAGGTGGAGGCGCCCCCCCGTCCCCGCCGCCGCGAGGGCCTGGCGGATCTCGGTGGCGAGGATCAAGAGGGGGCCGGTCGGATGGACGTAGAGGGGCCTCGTGCCCAGGTGGCCGCGGACCGCGTGGAGGGAGCACTCGGAGGTGTCCGCCGCCACCGCGGCGAACTCCCCCCGGGCCGCCCGGAGGAAGGATTCTCCGTGGCGGGAGTAGAAGCGGGCGAAGCGCTGGGCTCCATTCCATTCAGGAGGGAAGGGGACCCCGAAGCTCCGGGCCAGGTCCTCCCAGTTCCCGATCCACCCATGGAAGGCCACCCGCCAGGGACCGTCGGCCCCCAGGCCGGCCTCGTCTCCGTGGGCCTGGATCCCCAGGATCCCCTGGGGCAGTGCCAGGGAAGCCGGTGCGCCGCGGTGGGGCGACCGCGCCACGCCCCGGGCGAAGGCCGCGCGGGCCCCGGCCAGGGCGTCGGGTCCGGCCCCGCTGGAGAGCACGGCCAGGATCGCTCCCACGGGCCTAGCCCTTCCCCCGGAGGACCAGCCGGGCTTCCAGGCCGGCCATGAATTCAGCCGCGTCCTCCCTGGCCTGCCCGGGCTCCACGGCGAAGCGCTGCGTCAGACGCTCGGCCAGGAGCCCCGCCTCCGTCACGCCCTCCAGCAAGGCTCCCACCAGCACTTCGCCGGTGGCGTTGAGCGCGAGGATCTGCTCGCCGTGGATGTCCAGCAGGACCCCGGTGCCATCCGCCAGGGAGGCGTGGGAGCAGCGCTCGGAGGCAAGGATGGCCGCCAGCTTGGCAAGGTCCGTCACGGGGGGCTCCAGCGGGGGAAGGCAGGGAAGGTGGGTCTCCATTCTGGCATTGGGGGTCTTATCCCTCATCCCTTCCAGGCGCCCGGCTTCTCCTCGAAGGCCAAGTGGTCCAGGGGGCTCGGGTCCAGGGGCACCCCCTCCAATTCAACCCAGGCGTGGGCGTCCAGGCGGCCCTCCCGGCGCCGGACGCCGATCCTCAGGCAAGGCGCAAGGCCGCGCCGCCGAAGGATGAAATGCACCGCCAGGGCCTGCCGCAGGCAGGTGGCCCGGAGAAGACCGCGGCGTCCCGCCATCCCCGCCAGGAGGGCCAGGCGTTGCCCCGCCAGGATCTCCACCGCCGTGGCGGCGCGCGGGACCGGGACGGATGAACAGCGTTCCAGGCACCGGCGGGCCCGGCCCACGCCGGCCAGGCGCACCAGGCCCGCCACGGCCGGCAGAAGGAAGGCGAGGCCCAGCAGAAGGCGCCGCTCCCCCCAGCTCAGGGCTCGCCAGCGGGTGGACAGGTGGGTCAGGCTCACGGCTGCCCTCAGGGCTCCAGGCCCCGCTCCCCCCGCTCCGCGGCGACCATGCGGGCCACCACTTCCTCCATGCCTACCGTGGCCGTCCAGCCGAGGCGCTCCCGGGCCCGGCGCGGATCCCCGGCGCCCCCCCGGAGCTCGGTGGGGCGAAGGAGGCCCGGGTCGGACTCCACATGCTCGCGCCAGTCCAGGCCCACCGCCCCGAAGGCGCAGGCCACGAACTCCTGGAGGGAACGGGATGCTCCCGTGGCGATGACGAAGTCCCCCGGTTCCGGCTGCTGCAGCATGCGCCACATGGCCTCCGTGTACTCCGGGGCCCAGCCCCAGTCCCGGCGGATGGCGAGGTTTCCCAGGCTCAGCTTCCGTGCCTTCCCCGCGGCGATGCGGCAGACGCCCGCCACGATCTTCCGCGTCACGAAGCGTTCCGGACGCAGGGGCGACTCGTGGTTGAACAGGATCCCCGTGCAGGCGTGGATGCCGTAGGCCTCCCGGTAGTTGGCCACCAGCCAGGTGGCCGTGGCCTTGGCCACGGCGTAGGGGCTGCGGGGCCGGAAGGGAGTCTCTTCGTCGGCCAGGCCCGCCATGTCGCCGAAGCATTCCCCCGAGCCCGCGTGGTACAGCCGGACCGGGCGCCCCGTGAAGCGGATGGCCTCGAGGAGGTTCAGGGCCCCGACCGCGATGCTGTCCAGGGTCTCCACCGGCTGGGCGAAGCTCAGCCCCACGGAGCTCTGCCCCGCCAGGAAGTAGACCTCGTCCGGCTCCGTCCGCTGCAGGGCCTGGAGCACGCTCCTGAAGTCACCCGGGCTGATGGATTCCATCCGCACCTGCTGCAGGATGCCCAGCCGCTCGAGGTTGGCGAAGGAGGCCAGCTGGGCGTCGCGGCTGGAGCCACTCACCTCGTAGCCCCGGCGGAGCAGCTGGGCCGCCAGGTAGGCCCCGTCCTGTCCGCTGATGCCGACGATCAGGGCGCGGGTCATGGGCAGGCTCCTCGGGGATGGATCCCCTTCAGCTTAGCGAAGGCCCGGGAGCCGGGCGGCGCCGGCCGGTTCCCGGATTCAAGCCCGCCCCTGGAGGGGCCGATCGGGTGCTGTCCCGCCGGGCTGGTAGAATCCCCCAGGTCCACCACCCCACGCCCGCCGGGCGCGCCGGCCACGGCGCATTCCATCAGGGAGGAAGCCTTGTCCGACCTCGCCACCCTCGCCCTTCGGGCCGCGGCCACCCTGGCCCTGCTCCTCTCCGCCGCCTGCGCCCCGGGCATGAAGCTCAACCTGTCCCCCAGCAAGCCCCAGGAGGACTACCGCATCCAGGGTCAGCACGTCACCCTGCGGCCGCTCTCGCCCCAGGTGGTGCAGGCCTTCGGGAACCCGGCGCTGAACACCTCCGGGGTGGACGAACTCCTCGCGGTGAAGGCCACGCCCTACCTCATCGGCCCCCAGGACGTGCTCCAGGTGACCGTGTGGGAGCACCCCGAGCTCACCATCCCCCTGGGCCAGTACCGCACGGACGCCGCCACGGGCCAGCTCGTGGACGAGGAAGGCAACATGTTCTTCCCCTACGCCGGCATCCTCAACGTGCAGGGCCAGACCGCCATGCAGGTGCGGGCCAAGCTGGTGGACCGCCTCAGCCGCGTCCTCAAGAGCCCCCAGGTGGACGTGAAGGTCATCGTCTTCCGCTCCCAGAAGGTCTTCGTGGGGGGCGAGGTCCGGCAGCCCGGCGTGCAGTACATCTCCGACGCCCCCCTGACCCTGGCGGAATCCCTGGGCCGGGCGGGAGGCTTCCTCCCCGCGGGGGACGACAGCCGCGTCCAGCTCACGAGGGGCAACCGCTCTTGGGTCATCAACTACTACGGCCTCATGCAGAAGGGCAGCCGCTACGGCCAGATCCTCCTCAAGGACGGCGACCACCTCACCGTGCAGGCCCGGGAGGACGAGCCCGTGTACATGCTGGGGGAAGTCTCCAAGCCCAGCATCGTGCCCCTGCGCCACGGCCGCCTCAGCCTGGCCCAGGCCCTGGCCGAGGCGGGGGGCATGGAGCGCCTCAGTTCCAACGCCCACTCGGTCTATGTGCTCCGCCGGGGCGCCACCGACGGCAGCGTGGACCTCTTCCACCTCGACGCCAAGAACCCCACGGCCATGGTCCTGGCGGACCGCTTCAACCTGAACCCCCGGGACATGGTCTACGTGGACGCCGGGGCCCTGGTGCGGTGGAGCCGCGTGGTCACCATGCTCCTCCCCACCTTCACCAGCCTCAGCCAGACCGCGGCGGACGCGAAGTACCTCCGCTAGTGATTTTCCTGAACCAGTGATGAACAGTGATGGACGGTGATGCCCACCCGGCCCTGCCCGCCCGCGCAGCGGGCGCGCGGCCCCAGGGCCGCGCCGGAACGGGGAGCCGGAGCCAGGGCGCGTCGAGGCGCCGGGTCCCCGGCTCCCCGTTCCGGGGCAGGGGCCCCAGCCCGGAGCGTGCGCCCTCATCACCGTTCATCACCGTTCATCGCCGGTTGAAAATTTTTTTCCCCTCTCCCCGTCCCATGGGCCACCCCCCCGCATGAGCGCCGCGCCCCTCTTCGCCCTGCGGCGGATCCTGGTGCTCTGCGAGGGGAACCACTGCCGCAGCCCCATCGCGGAGGCCCTGCTCCGGGCCTCCCTGCCGGGTGTGGCGGTGGAGTCCGCGGGCCTGGGGGCCCTGGAGGGCCACCCCGCCGACGCCGAGGCCCTGCGCCTCCTCGCGGAGAGGGGCCTGGACCACGGCGCCCACCGGGGCCGCCAATTCACCCCCGCCATGGCCCTGGAGGCCGACCTGGTCTTCGTCATGGACCGGGACCAGAAGGAGGCCTGCGAGGCCCTCGTGCCCGCCGCCCGGGGCCGCGTCTTCCTCCTGGGCCACTGGCTCGCGCCGGAGCGCCGGGAGATCCCCGACCCCTTCCGTCGCGGCCCCGAGGCCTTCCGTGCCACGCTGGAGCACATCGAACAATCCGTGGCGGCCTGGCTGCCCCGGCTCAGCCCCAAGGCCGATCCCGCATGAGCCCCAACCGCCCCCCCGATCCCGCCCCCGCCCCCGAGCACTTCGAGGAGGTCTCCCTCGCCGAATGGCTGGCCAACCTCTGGGACGCGCGCTGGCTCATCCTCGGCGTCACGGCCCTGGTGCTCGCCGCCACCGCCTTCTCCCTCTGGACCACCACCCCCATCTACCAGGTGGAGGCCCTGCTCCAGATCGAGGAGAAGAAGAGCAACAACCTGGACCGGGCCCTGGCCGAGCTGGACGCCTACTACTCCGGCGTCTCCCAGGCCCAGACCGAAATGGAGATCCTCCGCAGCGCCCTGGTGCTGGGCCGGGCCGCCGAGTCCCTGGGCCTGGACATCCAGGCCCGCCCCGTCCTCAAGCCCGTGGTCGGCGAAGCCCTCATGCGCGGCCGGCCCGATGCCCCGAGGATCGAGGTGGACTCCCTGGTGCTGCCCGACGCCCTCCGGGGCGTGGGCTTCAGGATCGTCGCCCTGGAGGGCGGCGCCTTCCGCTGGGAGGCCGCCGGGGGCCAGGTGCTGGGCAGCGGCAAGCCCGGCGAGCAGCTCAGCGCCGCCTACCAGGGGGAGACCCTCCGCCTGCGGGTCCGGAAGCTCCGCGCCGGCCCCGGCCAGGTCTTCACCCTCTCCCGCCAGGTCCTGCCCGCCGTGGTGGCGGGGCTCCGGGGCGGCTTGGCCGTGGCGGAGCGGGGCCGCCAGACCGGCGTGGTGGGCCTCACCTTCCGCCACCCCGACCCCGTGCGGGCCGCGGAGATCCTCAACGAGATCCTGAACCAGTACGTGCGCCAGAACATCGAGCGCAAGTCCGAGGAGGTCTCCAAGACCATCCAGTTCCTGAACCAGCAGCTGCCCCTGGCCAAGGCCAAGCTGGACGACTCCGAGAACCGCCTCAACAGCTTCCGCATGCGCGCCGGCTCCGTGGACCTGCCCGAGGAGACTCAGCTCCTGCTCAAGCAGAGCCTGGAGCTGGAGTCCCAGATGCTCACCCTCAAGCAGAAGAAGGACGAGCTGCTGCGCATCTACAAGGAGGACCACGACATCGTGGCCACCCTGAACCTCCAGCTGGGCAAGCTGGCCAAGCAGGCCCAGGGCCTGGAGGGCAAGGTGCGGGGCCTGCCCGCCACCCAGCAGGAGGTGGTGCGCCTCACCCGGGAAGTGCAGGTCAACAACCAGCTCTACACCGCCATGCTCAACAACGTGCAGCAGCTCCAGGTGGTCAACGCGGGCCAGATCGGCAACGCCCGGGTGGTGGACGTCGCCACCCCGGCCCTGGGCCCCGTGAGCCCCAACGTGCCCCGGGGCATGACCCTCGCCCTGGTGCTGGGCTTGCTGGGAGGGGTGGGCGTGACCATGCTGCGCAAGCTCCTGCACCAGGCCGTGGACGACCCCCGCCAGATCGAGGCCAAGCTGGGCCTGCCCGTCTTCATCACCATCCCCCACAGCGCCGCCCAGGAGAGCCTCTACCGGCGGGTGAAGGCCCGGGAGGAGGGCATCCACCTCCTGGCCCACGTGTACCCGGGGGACCTGGCCACCGAGAGCTTCCGCAGCCTGCGCACCACCCTGAACTTCACCATGGTGGACGCCCCCAACAACGTGATCCTGGTCTCCGGCCCCTCCCCCCACCTGGGAAAGAGCTTCTTCTGCGCCAACTTCGCCACCATCCTGGCCCAGGGGGAGCGGCGGGTGCTTCTGGTGGACGCCGACATGCGCCGGGGCAACCTCTACCGCTACTTCGGCCTGCGCCAGCGTCCTACGGGCCTCTCGGAGATCCTCTCCGGCCAGGCGGACTGGAAGAAGGTCGTGCACCACAGCGGCGTGCCCGGCCTGGACGCCATCTTCACCGGCGCCCTGCCCCCCAATCCCTCCGAACTGCTCATGACCCCGCGCTTTGCTGACCTTTTTGGGGAGCTGACCCGGGCCTACGACTTCGTGATCTTCGACGCCCCCCCGGTGCTGGCGGCCACCGACGCCGTGGTCATCGGCGCCAAGGCGGGCACCGTGCTGCTCCTGGCCAAGTCCGGAGAGCATCCCCTGGACGAGATCCACACCGCCCTCAAGCGCTTCGGCAATTCCGGCATCCAGGTGAAGGGATGCGTCTTCAACAACGTCCCCGTGGCCGCCGTGGGCTACCGCTACTACCGCTACGCCTACCACTACGGCTACAAGTGAGGCCCCGGGCCTTCCATGGAAGGACGGATTTCACCGCCAAGACGCCAAGCGCGCCAAGAACCCCATGGGTATTGGGTTTCCTTCCCTTGGCGCCCTTGGCGTCTACCCTGTAAACCCAACCGGCGAAAGGATCCCCAACCCGCCAACCGTGGATCCCGCCGATCCACGGGGCGCCTTCCCAAGTTCCGCAGCCCGGGTTTATGGGACGGAAATTGAACCGGTGATGAACTGTGATGTCCGGGATGAAAGACGGCCCCTGCGGGGGTCGGGCCTCCGGCCCAGGCAGGGGAAGCCGGGGCGGGGGCGCTTCAGGGCGCCGTCGCCCCGGCCTCCCCTGCCCGCGTGGCCCTGCGGGCCGCGCGCCCGCGCAGCGGGTGGGCGGGAGGAGCGGGGGCTGTTGCGGGACGGCCATCACCGTTCATCACCGTTTATCACTGGTTCATTGCAGGAAAAGCTCCCTCCCGGAAGGCGATGAGGTGTACCCGCGCCCCAAGGACAGGGACAGGGACAGGGACAGGGACCGAGGCCAGCTGGTATCCCACGGGATCCAGGGAGAGCCTGGGAAGGCCCCTCCGCGACTGCGCAATCCGCGCGGTCTGCGGTTCACGGGCAGGGTTTTCATCGCCTCCCCTGCGGCCGCGTTGCTTGGCGGTAGGTGTTGCCTTTTCGTGATGTCGGACGACCGCCGGAATCAGTCCCCCAGGTTCGCCAGCACCATGGCCGCCCCCGCCACCGCCACGGCCAGCAGGATGACCGCCCGCAGGATCCAGCGGCGCAGCTCCGCGTCCTTGCGCCGCTTCTCCCGCCGCGCGTGGTAGCAGGTGTAGCAGAGGTAGGCCCCCGTGGCGGGGTTCTTCCGGCGCACCTTGTGGGAGACGTCCTTCCCGCAACGGCGGCAGATCTTGGGCGGCGCCAAGGGGATCGCGGGTCCCGCTGCCGGAGGGACGCCCCCGGGCGGGGGCGGCGCCCCCGCGTCCAGGTCCCACTCCAGCGCCAGGTCCCCGGCCGTGAACTCCGCCTGGGCCGCCTCCTCCAGGGCCGTGGCCCGGGCCACGCTGTCCGCGCAGCCCTCCCAGTCCTCCAGGGCCGCCTGGGCGTCCGCCATCAGGGTGTAGACCACCTTCAGCACCGCCGCGGGCAGGGGCGGCCTCTGGGCCGCCCGGTCCTTCAGGTAGGCCAGCCCCCCCGCGGGCCCCGGCAGGCTCGCGAGGTGGAAGCCCATCTGGATCTCCTCGAGGAGGTCCTGGGTGGAGGGGGGCAAGCGGAGGGGCTCGGGCATGGGAGAGGCCCCGTCGAGGGGCGCCGGAGGTCGGGGGCGGCGTGGAGGACCGGCCCCCCAGGAGCTTAACGCATGCGCCCCACTGATAAGATGCCCAGGATGCCCGCCCCCGCGCCCTTCCGATCCGGCCGGCCCCTTCCCCTGGGGCCCTCCCGGTGACCGCCCGCGGACTCTTCCTCCTCTACTTCGTCTACCTCGTCCTCGAGGGAGCCCTGCGCAAGTGGCTCCTGCCCGCCTTCTCCAACGCCCTGTTCCTGGTGAAGGACGTCATCGTCCTGGCCCTGGTCTTCGTGCTGGGGTTCCGCAGTTGGCGCCCCCACGCCCCAAGGCCTCCGGCCTGGAGCCGGGGGGAGGCCTTGCTCCTGGCCTTCTGGCCCCTGCTTTTTGGAGGCTTCGCCCTGGGCGGTGAGGAGCCCCTCACCACCCTCCTCGGCCTGCGCTACTACTTGGTCATGGTGCCCCTGGCGGTGGCCTTGCCCCTGGTGGTAGAGGATCTGGGAGATCTGAATCGAATGGCTTGGCGCTACCTATTGATGTCGCTGCCCGTTCTAACCCTAGGTCTGATTCAATTCGCCAGTCCCCAGGACGCCTTTATCAACCGCTATGCTTGGCGCAACGCCATGACCGAGGATGTGGCGCTCTTTTTCTCCGACCGAGTACGGATCACGGGTACCTTCAGCTACATCAGCCCCTTTGCGGCTTACCTACAGGCCCTGTTTCCTGTAGCCCTGGCCCTTTTCGCCTTCGGGGCCCACGGCAGTCGGCGTCTTTTCCTGGGGCTCCTCGCGGCCCTGTTCCTCCTGGAAGTGGCAATGACGGGTTCAAGGGCGACCTTTCTGATCTGCCTTCTAACCGGGGGCGGGTTTCTTCTCTTCATCCTGCCCCAGGCTCTTCGGGCCCGCGGCCGGGGGCTCAGCCTTGCTGTCGGCTTTGTTTTGGCTAGCACCTTCTTGTATCAGCAACAGGATGTGTTCCTCTTGCTCAAGGAACGCAACGAAATTGCCGAGGATGCCGAGGGCCGCGTCAAGGGGGTCTTGTATTCTCCTTTCCGAACCCTTGAGGAAATGCCTTTCTCGGGGGAGGGGATCGGAAGCACCTTTCAAGGTGTGCGAGAACTTTCCAGTAGAACCGAACGAGTGGTTTTTGCCGAAGTCGTCCACGATCGCATCGGTGTTGAGACGGGCTTTCTAGGTCTCGTATTTGTACTTCTCTTTAAGGGCGTTTTCCTCTTTCGGACTACAGGGTTGCTTTGGCGCATGGGCCAGGGTCCTGCGCGGGCCTGGGCGTTTGCGAGCTTAGCTGTCCAAGTTTCGAGTCTTTGGTCTATTCCGGTGTATAACAGCGTTGCTGCCACCTTTTTCTTCGGCGCGATTGGGGTTTATGGCCTCCTTCGCCGCCTTGAGAAACAAGGGGTTCTTCGGGGGAGTGGGTGGGCGCCCGCATCCTAATAGCGCACCCCGGGCTTCAGCACGCTCACCAGGCCGCACTAGCGCTGGCTGGGGTGGGCAGGTTGGCCGGCTTCGTGGTCGGCGTACCTTGCTTGCCGCGGCACTCCCGATGGATCCCGAAGCATTGGGAATCGGCATTTTTTCTTAAGGGCACCTTTCCATTACCCGAAGAAATGGTTCGCTTTTTCCCGGTGGCGCCCCTTCTGCGGCGGATGGGAAGAGCGTTATTGCCGTCGCCCCGTGCATTTGAACTGGAGTACTTAGGATATTGGATTTTTGATGCTTTGATAGCCCGCAGTCTTTCACAATGGGAGGCCAACACCGTAATTGCATACGAAAACGGAGCTAGGGATATTTTTAGGGCAGCCAAACGTTTAGGATGGAAGACCATCCTTGATGCTCCATCATTTCATCATCAGGCCCAGAAACGCCTTTGTGAACCCGCAGAGAAAGCCTCCCTTTTCCAAAAAATTTGCCGCCGAAAGGATGAGGAAATCCAATTGGCCGACCTCGTCTTAACTTGTTCCGAGGTGGCGCGAGAAACTTATCTGGAAGCTGGGGTACCTAAAGAAAAGGTACAATCAGTGCCCTTAGGGGCGGATTTGAAAGTGTTTTACCCCGATGAAACCAGCCATTCACTTGATGCCCCCTTCAACTTTCTGTATGTGGGGACTCTCAGCAGACACAAAGGGGTGGACTTGCTCCTCCAGGCGTTTCAAGAAGTCCGGAACAATCTCCCAAATTGCAAACTCCGATTAGTGGGGGGGGCGGGAACTTGGCTTGATCCAAAGGGACATGCCCTTCCCAAGGGGGTAGAATGGCAGCCCCCGCTTGCCCAAGCCCAACTCGCTGAGGAATACCGCAAAGCTGACTGCCTGGTCCTGCCATCAAGATTCGACTCTTTTGGGATGGTGGTGGCTGAAGCCCTGGCATGTGGGTTGCCGGTCCTAGTTTCCAGCATGACGGGGGCCAAGGACTTAATTCAAGAAGGGGAAAATGGATGGGAATTTCCCTCCGGAGATGAAAAGGCACTGCGTACACGGATGCTGTGGTGTGTACTGAACCGCACGGCCCTTCGGGCTATGAGGCCCAAGGCCCGAGCTAGCGCCCTACGGGCCAGCTGGGAGGGTTATCACGGGCGCTTCTTGGAGGCGCTTGGTGAGTGTTGACAAAATTTTGTGAGTGAAAACTCAAGAAAATGCCTGACAGATGGGTAATGGGTGCAGGTTTTTCTATTGAAAAAAATCACTGCTCGGGGTCCTCTTTTTCGATATTTATCCTATTCTTTGAATGGCCAAGCCAAGCCTCAAATGGGGCAGTTCGGAAAACGGGAAAATAATCTAGTACCTCTGTTCTCTTGTTTGGGATCACATGTCCAGGATTGCCGATCACAAGTGCAAAATCCGGAACATCCGAACTCACTACAGCCCCTGCCCCCACTACAGCACCTCGCCCTATAGTGACCCCCGGTAGGAGGATGGCATTAGTGGCAATCCAGGCATGGTCCATTATTGAAATCGGTCCGGTTTTCAGAGACCACCCAGAGTCTTGGAGGTCGTGGGACCCAGTAAGAAGTTGAGCGCCATCATTAATTACTACGCATCTTCCGATGGAAACAATATTGTGGAGGGTGACGATGCACCTGCCTAAGCTCGTACCATCCTGAATTCGCAGATTTTGCCAGGAGCCCTCGATTTTCGATTGCCCCAAATGAACAAATTCCCCTAAGTAAGCGCCTTGTTTTCGTGCGAAAGCGTTCCGTTTCAGGATTCGTAAGACCGGTACAAAAAAATAAAGGCGCTTTAACCAGACCCAAAGAATGCGTCTGAATGATGTTGGCCTTTCCCGATGGTGAATCAAGAATCGAATTTCAACGAACATAAAGGTCCTTGTGGGCTGACTGGAGGGATTTTATAGCCTTTACATGAACCTCTAGTGAGTGCCCTTGGTACCAAGATCTTGCGCTCTCCCCGACAATCCTGGAATCCGGGATAGTGGGTATGTGGATGTTCGCCCAAGCGAGATATTCTCTGCCGAGAACCAAACCGTCCACAGTAGGGTAATTGTCCGAGATCAAGATTGGGCAGACACCGTGGGCTGCATATGCGGCAAATATACTGCTTTTTGCAACATAGTGGGTGAGGTAGTCCAGCAACCCAAATTCCGCAAGGGCCAATAGTTCACATGTTGCACTTGCCGGGAGGCACCCATGGATAGTGACCCCATGGTTTAGGAGGCACTGTTGGATCCTCTTGTCCTCCATCGGTGGTCCAATATCGTGAATCTCAATGTGGTGTTGCTGGGTCCAAATGAACAAATTCTCCCCAGCCGCCTGGTAGGTCCTAGAGCGGACTTCTCGCCCCCCAAAAACCACCAGCCATGGTTTCCGAGGAGTGTCGAGATTCTCCGCGACCCCGATGGTTGAAAATACTGGCAATGTCGTGTTGGGACGATGTGCTACCCGCCTCTCAAGCCATCGTTCAGACAACCCACGATTGGTCATCCATCCATCGGAGAGTCCGGCCAATTGGGTTGAAATCCACTGTTGGACCGGGCACATCCAAAAGGAGGAAGTCCATGGGGGGCCAAAGGCGAACAATTCGTGGAAAAAAACCCCCAACCAACCTATCCGATTTCGATGATTCTTGACAGCATCCAGTAACCAGAGAGGGGCCCCCCGTCTTGAATATCCGTACCCAACGAACTGCAACAACACCTCATCTGCATCAAGGGCTTCGCTCGATGATTCGGGGGTTAGAGGAATAAGTTGACAATTCTCACCCAGCTCCTTCGCAAGCAATCGACTGAAGTCAAAAATACCGCCTTCAGCGGGGGGGGTAAGTAGGTGCAGCATGCGCCCAAGGTAGCAGGTCTGTTAGCAAAATATCCCATTTCGGGTAAGAGCCCGTGAGCTTTGCCCGATCGGAGTTTTCTGAAACCCCAGAACCTGCCACTGCAGCCCTAATCTGTCCTCTAACATTGTAAGCATTGTCGAATAAAATAATTCAATCAAATCCATGACCTGGGGCACTTAGATAGGTAACCTGATCCTTCCACCCTTTGGGAATATCATTGGCCCTCGGCCATTTCAAGGGGCGATCAATGGGCCGTGAATCGGTACTTGAGACGGAGAAAGCGTTTTTCAAGTATGTGCCAACTTAAAATTGCGAGTCCGAAAGAAATTCCAATGCCTACGACCTTTGAACCTGCCCACAACAGGATATGAATTTCGGTAGGAATACGCTGTGCAAGCCACATCACTAATTTTCCGGCGTAAACAGCGATTGGAAAATGCAAAATGTAAATTCCATAACTATATTTCCCGAATGCCATCAATAATGGGTTTCGTAGAATCACTAAGACGGGGCCAGAGGAGCCGGCGTTTGCGAATGCAAAAAATACAAACATTGAATAGAGCCCGGCTAGAAAGGTGAAGCCGAAAGTTGCAATAACTTGATTCGAGGGTTCGTTCGTTTTTGCTATCGCGAGCACTAAGGCGAAAGCGATTCCGCTGAAGCTGGCGATGGTGCGCCACCGTAGCGTTAGCCAGGAACGACAGCCTTGGTCGCGCACGATGGCTGCAATTAAGCTTCCGAAGGCTAGGGTGTCAAGGCGAAACGGGGTAAGCCGAAACAGCAAGGCGGGGTAATTGAGGAGATCTCCGCTGAAGAATAAACGAAGGCCAAATGAAGCTACGATAGTGCAAGCACAAACGTAGGGGATGGCCGCCCGCGGTGCCATGTAGATGACGAAAGGCCAAATTAAGTAAAATTGCTCCTCAATTGCAAGAGACCAGAAATGAGTTAGTAGTCCGATATCCCGACCGAATGCGGATTGCCAATTGGAAACATGAAACCAGTACCAGGACTGTAAAGAAGCTGTTTGATCCACCCAATGCCCGAACTGGTGCGCTAAGGGCAATGCGACAAAAAAGTAGGCGCCAACTGAAAACAAGTACAAAGGGAAAATTCTTAGGACTCTTCGGGCGTAAAATGAGGACAAATATTTCGGTGCGGATTTTGTGTCCATTAGAATTCCAGTGATGAGGAATCCGGAGAGGACAAAGAAGAGATCGACTCCTGACCAACCTAGTGCAAAGGGTGCGGTGAAGAGCCTAGGTACTCCCGGGGGTCGAGCTCCAAAGTGAAACGCGAGTACAAGGAGGATCGCAATTCCTCGGACCCCGTCAAGCTCGGGGATGATCCGCCCGGACACGGCAGGACACCCAGTTTGGCTGATTCCAGGGGGAGGTCCCCATTCTGGGAGTTTAAGGACGGGCATCGGGGAACCTGAAAATATGAGGGAGCGGGGAAAATTGGGTTGGGCTTGATCGGCCCTTTAGATTGCAATCGCAATCAAAAGAAATTTCGCAGCTGTGGCCTTTGGTTATCCCTGCGCGGACTTCGAAAGGACAAAGTCCCCAATGATGAGGTAGTCCAAGCCTGATGTAAAAAAGGTCTGGATCGCATCCTTGGGGGATTCCACGATAGCGTCCCCTTTGAGGTTGAAAGACGTATTCATGCAGGCCCCCACGCCGGTGAGCCGATCAAATTCTTTGAGCATGGCATGGTAGCGAGGGTTAGTGTCCGGGGTGACTGATTGGACGCGGCAGCTACCGTCCACGTGGACTACTGCGGGGATTTGCCGTTTCCCTTCCTCCGTGGCCCAAAAGCTCAGAATCATGTAGGGGCTCGGGTACCAATCCTTGAAGTAGAGGTGGGCCTTCTCGGCTAAGACGCTCGGGGCGAATGGCCTCCACCCCTCCCGGAACTTCACGGCTTCATTGACCCGGTCCCGGTTCTCCGGCTTCCTCGGATCGGCCAGGATGGACCGGGCGCCCAGGGCTCGGGGACCGAATTCCATGCGGCCCTGGAACCATCCGATCAGCTTGTCCTGGGCGAGGAGTCGGGCTGCTTCCGTGGAAGGGTCTTCCACCCGCCGGTAGGGGAGCTTGTATACCTGAAGCACCTTTTCAATAGCCTCGTTGGTGTATTCCGTCCCCAAGTAAGTGTGCCCGAGGGGGTGAGAGGGAATGGGCTCCCCGAGTGCGGCATACACCCCGAAAGCCGCGCCAATGCAGGTGCCGTCATCCCCGGCTGCGGGCTGCACGTAGATGTCGTCGATCAGGCCCGACCGGAGCAGCTCTCCGTTGGCCTTGCAGTTCAAGGCGACCCCGCCGGCAAGGCAGAGGCGCCGGGAACCGGTAAGCTTGGTGATTTTCCGGAGGAAGGCCATCATGCCTGCCTCGCAGGCATCCTGGGCGGAGCGGGCCAGATCCATGTGGCCCTGCTTGATTTCCTCTCCTGTCCGGGGTGGGCCGACTACAGACACCAGGGCTTCGATGTCCGAATCGTCGGTTCCGAAGAACTTTCGGCCGTTCACTGAGACATTGTTTTGATCCACTCGGAGCAGGGGGCTGAGGTCCCGGGTGGGCGTTCCATATGAGGCGAGCCCCATCACCTTCCATTCATCGCTGAGGGGGGTGAACCCTAACATCCGGGTGATCCCGGCGTAGAAGACCCCCAATGAATTTGGGAAATCAATTTGTTCTAGCAGGCGTAGCCGCCCACCTTGGGCGTGCCATAGGGTAGTGGCCTCCCGGGCGCCGCGGCCGTCGACGACCAGGACTGCAGATTCGTCGAAGCCGGACAGGGCATAGGCGCTCACGGCGTGGGCAAAGTGGTGATTGATGAAATGGAAACCCCGGGCGGGGCCGAACGCCCGTTCGTAATCCACCTGGCCCCCCTTGTGGCGGTGGTCCTTCAACCAGTGCAGGAGGGTCCGTTCAATCCTTACTTTGGACCTGGGCCATCGGCCGGAAAGGAGGAGACGGGCGTCATGGCGAGAAGTCTCCCCTGGGCCAGACCAGCCCAGGGCAACATGGTCGACATCGAAGGGTTTCAGCCCGGCGTGGTCCAGGGCAGCCTGAATGGCGCGTTTGGGGAAGGCGGGATCTTGCTTGATTCTGCTCAGGCGTTCTTCCGAACAGGCGAACCTCAAGCGACCGCCCTGCACCAGGCAGGCGGAGGATTCGTGAAGAGAGTAACCGATGCCAAGAATGTTCATCTGATCCTCAATAGTTCGGAAAATGGATTACAATTTTAGGTGCCGGAATGAGCACCAGAATTAGCAAACCATGAGATCCGCCAGACCGTTTCAGGAAGTTTGGCGATCCTCCATAAACACTAAACAATAGGATGTAATGAAATACATACCGGATTGGTTGAAACGCAGGATCAGGAGCCAGTTCTCCAGGCGGGGCTATCACCTCACGTATGTCCCACCCCCTTCCTTGACGGGAACCAATTTGGAATGGGATCTCCCAAAGGTGGTTAGGCTCGATTCCCCAATAATCCTGGATGTGGGAGCAAACCGAGGCCAGACCATTGACATGATGTGCCGAATATTCCGAAACCCCCGGATCATTGCGTTTGAGCCATCCAAAAAAATGTTTGAAGAGCTTGAGAACAAAAAATTCGAAGCGGAGGTTAGTTGCTATAATATGGCACTTGGAGCAGAAGTTGGTACGAGAGAATTCCACGAGTATGAGAATCCATTGCTCAGTTCTGCCTTGAAACTACGGGAAGAGGGGGGACATCCCTTTCAGAATGTCCGCGAGATCGCCCTCAACAGAGTGGAAATATCCACTGTTGATTCAACCATTTCTTCTTTGGGCTTGCATAGAATTGATCTGCTGAAAATAGATACTCAGGGGTTTGATCTGCAAGTTTTGCAAGGGTCGCAGAAGGGATTCGAAAGACGAACGATCCGCCAAGTCCTCGTCGAACTCAACTTCGCAGAATTGTACGAAGGCCAAGCGCATCCAATGGAAGTACACTGTTTTATTGAGAACCATGGATTAAAGTTGGTGGATATGTACGAGAAGGAACGCATTGGCATGACCCTCGGCTGGTGCACGGCCTTGTACACCCTCTCGAGGGGTGAGAGCCAGGATGCCTGAGACGCGGGGGAAGCACCCGTGGCTTGCGTGGACCCTCACCGTTGGAAGAATTTTGATGGGGCAAGCCGGTGTGCAATTCATTAATGCCCTCGCTGGGATCATCCTGGTCCGGAGCTTGCCGAAAGAGCAGTTTGCCTGGTTTACCATCCTTAGCGCCATGTCCGCGCTTGTGAGTTGCCTTGGGGATTCGGGGCTTCAATCGGGGCTCATGGTGATCGGTGGGCGGGTTTACCGCGACCGGGAGGACTTTAGCAAGGCGGTGGTCACCTCCTTGCGCCTCCGATTCTGGCTGACGGGTGCAGCCCTCGCGATGGTGTCGCCATTGTCCTGGGTGCTCCTCACCCGGAACGGGACGACCCCCGGCATTGCAGGTTTGCTGGTGGCATCAACAGTAATGGGGATTTTACCAGCAGCGCGAATGGGGGCGTTCGTGGCGGCGGTTCGATTGCAGGGGAAGTACCTTGCCCCGGTAGTGGCGGACCTAACTGGTAGCACAGTGAGGCTTTGTGGAAATATCGCCACGGCCCTTTTCGCGCCCTTAGCATTGTGGGCCACATTGAGCGCGAGTGCCTCCCAATGGATTTCGGTACAGATTCTTCGAAAGCGGGTCAGTGAAATGGTGGATCTCTCTTCCGTGGGATCCTCCGAATATCGGAACGAACAAATTGGGACGATAAAAACTTTGTGGTTCCCTGTTTTGTTTGCCGCATTCCAGGGTCAGATTGGTACTTGGGTTCTTAGCGTCTTTGGAAGACACGATAGCGTAGCTGAAATTGGAGCAATTAGCCGATTTTCATCGTTATTCACAATTATAGGAAGTATAATTCCTGCTGTAATTGGACCCAAATTTGCAATTCATGATGATTATAAACAGTTAAGGAAAATTTTTTCATTTGGCATTTTATATGCTGGCATGTGTTGTGGATCATTAATATTAGCAGTCATTTTATTTCCCAAAATTTTTATATGGATTTTAGGATCAAAATATGCAATTCTTGAAAATTCTTTGGTATTATTTTTTTTAAATGGATCCATTGGAATTTTTACGATGTTAGTTTGGTCATTAGTTAGCAATAAGGCATGGATAAAGGGTTCTTGGTTAATTCCGTTAATCACGATAATTGTACAAATTGTTTCTGCCGTTTTTTTAAATTTATCGGAATTAAGACAAGTTTTATGGATGATGATTATTACAGGGATTCCGGGCCTGATTCTATCCAGCATCATGGCCACCAAGGGGATATTAAAATTAAAAAACGGAATTAATAAATTATGAAAAAAAACATTTTTCCAAAAATTTCAATTATTGTAGATACTTTTAATCATGAAAATTTTATCAATAAAGCTGTTGATAGCGCGCTGTCCCAGGAATTAGATATATCTAAATTTGAAATTATTGTTATCAATGATGGATCTTCAGACCAAACATTAAAAAATTTGGAATCCTACGGGGATCGGGTTCATGTGCTTTCCAAAAAAAATGAGGGGCAAGGATCGGCCTTCAACCTGGGATTGAGGGAGGCGCGTGGGGAATTTGTCGCCTTCTTGGACGGAGACGATTGGTGGCATCCAAATAAATTACAAAAAGTGCTCAACGTGCTCGAAAGTGATTCGCGAATTGGTTTTGTCGGGCACGGGATCGTTGAGACTGATGGAGAGAAGGATCTTCGGGTATTGGCCCCGTCAAGCCTAGTAAGGTTTCGACTAGATTCCAGGGATGGGGCGAGGGCCCTTATCTCACACCGGGCCTTCATGGGGACAAGCCGAATGGCGGGGCGGACGAGGTTGTTCCGGGAGCTGCTTCCAGTCCCTGAAGCCCTGACGATCGAGGCGGACGAATACTTCTTCACGCTCCTGCCAGCCCTAGTGGATGCCGTGATCCTTCCAGAAGCGCTCTGTTATTACAGGCTGCACCCGGGGAACCTCTATCAATTCCATGGAAAAGACCCTCAACGCCAGAAGAGAAAGGTGATGGCCCATGAGTGCCTTGCGACAAGCATCCCGGCGAAGCTCGATGAATTCGATGTCCCCTTGGAGGCGAAGGAATTAATCATTGAATCCGTGAGGATGGAGGCTCATCGGCTCCGGATCATGGTAGGAGGGGGTCCACCTGGATCTGCCTATTCAGCCGAGCGATGGGCCTTCCGAGAACGGCAGGCCACTGGGGAGCGAATTGGAATCCTATTCCGCGGCGTCGTCCTCGCAATGGCAGCCTGTCTGCCAGCAAAGTGGTTCTACCGCCTCAGGGAGTTGTGGGGGAGGATTGCTGGCCAAGCCTCATGATGTCCCTGAGGTGGGATGAAAGGGGTCACAGGCGAGAATCGTCCAACATGAATCAACTTGTCCCCCGATCCAGAACCATTTCCCCCAGCACCAACCCGTCCATCCGCGTCCTGAGGAAGCAGTCCAAGGCCTCGGCCGGGGTGCACACGACGGGTTCGTTCTCGTTGAAGGAGGTGTTGAGCACCATGGGGACGCCGGTCTGGGCCTCGAAGGCCTGGATGAGGCGGTAATAGCGGGGGTTGGTGGCCTCCGTGACGGTCTGGAGGCGGCCGGAGCCGTCCACGTGGGTGACGGCGGGGATGCGGGGGCGCTGGGCCTCCCGGATCGTGTAGACCTGCATCATGAAGGGGACCTCCCCTTCGATCTCGAACCACTCCAGGACCTTCTCCCGGAGCACGGAGGGGGCGAAGGGGCGGAAGGATTCCCGGCGCTTGATCTTGCTGTTGAGGATGTCCTTCATGTCGGCGCGGCGTGGGTCGCAGACGATGCTGCGGTTTCCCAGGGCCCGGGGGCCCCACTCCATGCGGCCCTGGAACCAGCCCAGCACCTGGCCCTCCGCCACGGCGGCGGCGGCGCGGCGGCACAGCTCGGCCTCGTCCGCGATGCGCTCCACCCGGCAGCCCGCGGCCCGGATCTCCGGGGCCCGGGCCTCCAGCAGGGCCGTGATGGCGGCCTCCCCGAATTCCGGGCCCCAGTAGGCGTGGTCCATGGCGGGGCCCCGGGCACCCCCCAGCTGGTGCCAGACCACGTAGGCGGCGCCGATGGCGCCCCCCGCGTCCCCGGCGGCGGACTGCACGTAGAGCTCCCGGAAGGGCGAGCGCAGGGTGACCTTGCCGTTGGCCACGGAGTTCATGCCGCAGCCCCCGGCGATGGCCAGGGCCGGAACCTGGTGGCGGGCGTGGAGCCGATCCAGCAGGTGGAAGAAGGCCTCTTCGTAGAGGGCCTGCACCGAGCGGGCCAGGTCCTTGTGCCGCTGCTCCAGGGGCTGGTCGGCGGCCCGGGGCGGGCCCAGCAGTTCCTCCAGCGCGGGGCTGTAGAGGGTGCCGACGGTGGGGCTGCCCTGGTCCCACTCGTACTCCACCTTTTCCTTGTGGTGGCGGAAGTAGTCCAGGTTCAGGGTGAAGCCCCCGTCGGGCTCCAGGCGCACCAGGCGCCGCAGCTCGGACAGGAAAGTGGGCTGGCCGTAGGGGGCCAGGCCCATGACCTTGTACTCGTCCCCGTAGTGGGGGAAGCCCAGGTACTGGGTGAGGGCCTGGTAGAAGATTCCCAGGCTGTGGGGGAAGTAGACCCGCTCCTCGAGGTCCAGGGCCGTGCCCCGGCCCACGCCCCAGGCGGCGCTGGCGAAGTCTCCGAAGCCGTCCACGGAGACCACGGCGGCCTCCGGGAAGGGCGAGCAGTGGAAGGCCGAGGAGAGGTGGGCCAGGTGGTGCTCCACGGGGTGCACCTGCCCCCGGAAGGCCGAGCCGGGGAAGGCCCGCGCGAGGTGCACCTCCATGCCGTCCCGCTCCCGCTTGTTGCGGATGCGGTCCAGCACCAGGCCCAGGTCGGGGCGCTTCAGCAGGGTGTAGGCCACCTTCCGGCCCAGGTTGGCCTTGGAGTCCTGGTTGAAGGCCAGGTGGTCCACCTGCTCCAGGCCGATGCCCCCGGCTTCGAGGCAGTAGCGGATGGCCTCGCTGGGGAAGCCGGCCCAGTGCTTGACGCGGCGGAAGCGCTCCTCCTCGGCGGCGGCCACGAGGGCCCCGTCCCGGAGGAGGCAGGCGGCGGAGTCGCCGTGGAAGGCGTTGAGGCCGAGGAGGGTGGTCATGAATGGTTTTCCGCAGGGGCATCGTGATCTAAACGGTGGGCGGGGTCCTGGAAGTAAGCGATCGTCCGCCTGAGTCCGTCTTCCAGCGGAGTCGTGGCGGACCAGCGGAGCACTTTTTGGGCCAGGGTGACGTCCGGCTGGCGCTGCCTCGGGTCGTCCTCGGGGAGAGGGCGGAAGATCAGGTCGGACCCGGACCCCGTGAGGCGCAGGACCAGTTCGGCCAATTCCCGGATGGTGAACTCGGAGGGGTTGCCCAGGTTCACGGGGCCGTGCACTTCCGGGCCGGCATTCATCAGGCGGATCAGGCCGTCCACCAGGTCGTCCACATAGCAGAAGGAGCGGGTCTGCTCGCCGCTGCCGTAGAGGGTCAAGGGCTCGTTCCTCAGGGCCTGGAGGATGAAGTTGGACACCACGCGCCCGTCGTTGGGGTGCATGCGGGGGCCGTAGGTGTTGAAGATCCGCGCCACCTTGATGTCCAGGCCGTACTGCCGGTGGTAGTCGAAGAAGAGGGTCTCGGCGCAGCGCTTGCCCTCGTCGTAGCAGGCCCGGGCCCCGATGGGGTTCACATGCCCCCAGTAGGCCTCGGTCTGGGGGTGCTGCTGGGGGTCGCCGTAGACCTCGCTGGTGCTGGCCTGGAGGATGCGGGCGCGGGTGCGCTTGGCCAGGCCCAGCATGTTGATGGCGCCGTGCACGCTGGTCTTGGTGGTCTGCACGGGGTCCTGCTGGTAGTAGATGGGGCTGGCGGGGCAGGCCAGGTTGTAGATCTCGTCCACCTCCACGAAGAGGGGCAGGGTGACGTCGTGGCGGATGAACTCGAAGCGGTGGTGGCCCAGCAGTCCGCGAAGGTTGTCCCGGGTCCCCGTGTAGAGGTTGTCCACGCAGAGCACCTCGTGGCCCGCCGCCAGGAGCCGCTCGCAGAGGTGGCTGCCCAGGAAGCCGGCGCCCCCGGTCACGAGCACGCGTCGTCGTTCGTCGGGCCGTCTCATGCGAAGTCCTTGAGCAGCAGTTGTCCGTAGGCCTGCACCATGGATGTTGCCACGGCCTCCCAGGTGAAGTCCCGGGCCCAGTCCCGGCCCCGGGCCCCCATGTCCCTCAGAAGGGGCCGGGGCAGGGCCAGAGCCTCGCGCAGGGCCTGTTCGAGGGACCCCTCGGTCGCCGGCACCCACCACCCGCAGCCCCGGGGGTGAAGGTCCGCCCAGGGGGTGCCCGTGGTGGTGAGCACCGGCACCCCGCAGGCCAGGGCCTCCAGCACCACGTTGCCGAAGTTCTCACTGTGGCTGGGCAGCACCAGCAGGTCCGCGGAGGCCAGGGCTTCCCACTTGGCGGCGCCCTCCAGAGCGTCCAGGAAGCGGGCGCGGTCCCCCCCCAGCCCCAGGGCCCGGGCCAGGGCCTCGTAGCCGGGGCGGTGGCCTTCGGGGTCCGGGCCCACCAGGTCCAGGCTCCACTCCGGGAAGTCGCCCTGGAGGCGGGCCCAGGCCTGCAGGAGCAGGTCCACGCCCTTCTTGGGGTGGAAGCGGGAGAGGAAGATCAGCCGGCGCGGGCCCTCGGCGGGCCCGGCCCAGGGCAGGTCCGGCAGGTCCACCCCGTTGGGGATGACCACGCTGCGGTTCTTGAGGCCGCGCTTGCGGAACTGCCGGGCTTCGGCTTCGGAGGTGGCGTGGAGGAGGGCGGCGCACCAGAGGTTCTTTCCCTCCCAGGTGGCCAGGGCCAGGCGCTTGGCCCAGGCCCGCTGGCCCAGGGCCCAGGGCTCCAGCATGCCCCGGGGGCTGATCAGGAGCGGGATCCCTGCCCTCGCCGCGGCCCGGCGGGCGAGGACGCCGGGCCATTGCCAGAGGCCGTGCACGTGGACCAGGTCGAAATTCACCGCCTGGGTCCGGAGGAAGGCCCCCAGCCCAGCGCTGCGGCCCAGGACCGAAGGAAAGCTGGCGGGGAAGGCGTGGACGGGCACGCCGGGAAACGCCAAGGGCGCGCCGTCGTCCCGGCGCAGGGTGGCGATTTCGGCGGGAGCCCCCAGGCGCACCAGGGCCCCGCACAGGGCTCCCACACTTTGAGCCGGGCCCCCGCTGGCGAGGGCCATGGAAGGGACCACATGGAGTGTGCGGGGCCCCGGCATCAGGGCCTCCCGCCGGTCAGGCCGTCCACCAGGGCGTGGACCCGGGCCTGGAAGTTGGGGAAGGCGAAGTGGGCGAGACCCGGCGGGATCCCGTGGGGCCTGCGGAGGGCCTCACGGATCCCCCGCCGCACGTCGGTGGGGTCGTTGGGGTCCACCAGCAGGCCCAGCTCGCCGTCCAGCACGGCCTCCCGGCTGCCGTCCACGGCGCTGGCCACCACGGGGACGCCGCAGGCCATGGCCTCCAGGAAGACGAAGCCGAATCCCTCGCCCCGGCTGGGCATGGCGTAGGCGTCCGCCAGGCGGTAGTGGTCGGACTTCTCCGCCTCGGGGACCATGCCGGTGAAGATCACGCGGCCGCCCAGCCCCAGGCCCCGGGCCTTGGCCTCCAGGCGCCCGCGGTCGCTGCCCTCCCCCGCCGCCAGGTAGACCAGGTCCGGGAATTCCTCGAGGAGGGCGGGCAGGGCGTCGAGGATCTCGTCGAAGCCCTTGTAGCGCTCCAGGGAGGCCATGCGCCCCAGGGTGAGGAGCACGCGCCGGCCCTCCAGGCCGTAGCGTTCCACCAGGTAGGCGGGCTTGGCGTCCTGGCGGTACTGCTCGAGGTGGATGGCGTTGGGCAGCAGGTGCAGGCGTCCGGGATCGGCCCTGGACCAGGCGTACATCCGCCGGGCGGTGACCTCGCTGATGGAGGCCAGGGCGTCCGCGTGGCGGGTCATGAGGTCCGCGTCGAGGTTCCCCGTGGGCTGCCAGACGTCGATGCCGTACACGAAGAGGGCCAGGGGGGAGCGGATCCAGATCTGGAGCACCCGGGCCAGGGGCAGCAGGTTCACGTGGGCGCACACCAGCAGGTGGAAGCCGGGATCGGCCCAGACCTCCCGCAGCACGGCGGCGATGAAGGGAAGCTTGCCCAGGAGCCCCGTGGTGACCCAGCGGAGCCCCGGGGGCAGGGGTTCCGGAGGCTTGGGCATGCCCCGGGTGACGGCCACCACTTCCGCCATCTCGGGGTGCTCGCAGAGGGATTCCAGCAGGTCCCGGTTGTACTGAGCGATCCCCCCGTGGCCGCCGAAGGCATCCGTGGCGAGCACCAGGATGCGCCGCCGGGGCCGGGGGCTGGGCCGGGGGGGACGCCCCTTGGAGATCCCCGTGACGCGCAGGGCCCAGGCCCGCAGGCCCCTCCGGGGAATGCCGGTGATGGCCGGATCCTGGGACCACTGGTGGACCGGCACCACGAAACCGGTCTTGGGGCGGCGGAGCACGGCCTCGGGCAGGGGGGGCTCGGCGCAGGCCGCCAGCTCGGCCTTCCCCGGCGGCGCGGGAGCCACCAGCAGCGGGGCGATGCGCCGGAAGAGGGTCGCGTCCACGAGGGGGACCCGGATCTCCAGCCCGAAGGCCATGCCCGCCCAGTCCGCGTCCCGCAGGAGCTGGTGGCGCATGTACCAGGCCAGCTCCAGGGCGCTGAGGCGCGCGCGGTCGGTGCGGAGGCCCTGGACGGTGGCCTCGAGGCGCTCCAGGGGCCGGAGCTGAGCCAGGCCTTCCCGGGCCATGTCCTCCCCCACCAGGCCCGGCAGTTCCCAGGGCATGAAGAGGGCCCGGCGCAGGAGGTAGGCCCCGGCCACGCTGCCGCCGTACTCCAGGAGCCCCGCCCACTTGGGGGAGGTGTCCCGGTCCAGCAGGGGGTAGAGCAGGGTGCGGAGGGTGCGGCCCAGGGCCGGGAAGGCCCCCGCCAGGGCCAAGCCGC
Source organism: Acidobacteriota bacterium (assembly GCA_016213735.1). GTDB lineage: Bacteria > Acidobacteriota > Holophagae > Holophagales > Holophagaceae > JACQZU01. Next base: position 75,658 of record JACQZU010000026.1, read on the forward strand.
GGGCCAGGCGGGGCACCTGGCGGAAGCTGGGGTAGCCCCCGAAGAGCTCGTCCCCCCCCAGGCCCGACATGGCCACCTTGACGCCGGCCTCGGCGGCGGCCTTGCTCACGAAGTAGGTGTTGATGCCGTCGATGCTGGGCTGGTCCATGGCGGCCAGGGCCCGGTCCAGGTTGGCGGTGAAGTCCGCCTGGGAGACCCAGCGGGTCTCGTGGCGGGTCCCCAGGAGCGCCGCGGTGGCCTCCGCCAGGGGCCCCTCGTCCTCGGGCCGGCCCTGGAATTCCCGGAAGCCCAGGGTGATGCTGCGGAGGTCCTGGAGCCCGCCCTGCCGGGCCAGGGCGGCCAGGGTGGAGGAATCAATCCCCGCCGAGAGGAAGAGGGCCACGGGCACGTCGGAGACCAGGTGGTGGCGGACGCTGTCCTGGAGGGCCTCCCGCAGCCTCTCCCGGCCAGCCTCCGCGGGAATCTCCCGGGCCTCGGCCTCGGCCTCCTGGAGCACCCGGGTGAGGTTGAAGTAGGGGTGGGAATCGGCTGGACCCTTCCCGTCCACCTCCAGGACGCACCCCGCGGGGAGGGCCCGGAGGGCGCGGTGGGCGGTGAAGGGTTCGGGCACGCAGCCCCAGAGGTAGAAACCCGCCAGGCCCGCGGGATCCGGCGCGGCGTCCACGGCCCCCCCCGCCAGGAGGGCCTTGACCTGGCTGGCGAAGCGGAAGCTCTTCCCGTCGTCGGCGAAGTAGAGCGGCTTGATTCCGAAGGGGTCCCGGGCCAGGAGCAGGCGTCCGCGCCCGGCGTCCCAGAGGGCGAAAGCGAACATGCCGCGCAGCTCGTGGACCAGGTCGGCGCCCTTCTCCCGGTAGAGGGCCAGGATCACCTCGGTGTCGCTCTGGGAGCGGAAGCGGTGCCCCCGGGCCTCCAGGCCGGCGCGGAGCTCGCGGAAGTTGTAGATCTCGCCGTTGAAGGTGATGCTCAGGCGGCCGTCCGGGCTGTGCATGGGCTGGGCCCCGGCCTCGCTGAGGTCCTGGATGGCCAGGCGGCGGTGGGCCAGGCCCAGGCGCCCCCCCGGGGCGATCCAGGTGCCCGCGCCATCGGGCCCCCGGCGGGCCATGGCCTCCCGGATGCGGTGCAGCTCCTCTCCGTCCACGGGCGGCGCGTCCGCGTGGTAGGCGAAGATTCCGGCGATGCCGCACATTCAGGCGGGTCTTCGCCGGGAAGGGGGGGGTGCGGCAGGCGGGGGATCGGAAGGCGGGAGCACGGATCTCCAGGCTAGCGGATTCGAATTATTAGTGCTCGCCTCAGATGGAATCCCCGGGGTCGGGCGGCCCGCCTGCGGCCAGGTTTGCTGGGATGCGCGGGGAGGCGGGTTTCGTAGGAGGATGGCGGGAGGAGCCGCCTTGAAGCTGTCCATCGTCACCGTGGTGCGGAACGATCCCCGGGTGGTGGAGGCCCTGGCCTCGGTGCGGGCCCAGCACTGCGGGGCGGAGGTGGAGTGCATCGTGGTGGACGGGGCCTCCACCGACGGCACCCTGGCGGCCCTCGAGGCCAGCGGGCTGCGGGTGGACCGGCTGATCTCCGAGCCCGACGGGGGCCTCTATGACGCCATGAACAAGGGGATCGCCCTGGCCACGGGGGAGGTGGTGGGCACCCTGAACGCCGACGACCGCTACGCCTCGGACACCGTGCTGGCCTCGGTGGCGGCGGCCTTCGAGGATCCCGGGATCCTGGCGGCCTACGGGGACCTGGCCTACCTGACCCCCGCGGGCCGGGTGCTGCGCCGCTGGGGGTCCCGTCCCTTCCAGGCGGGAGACTTCGCCCGGGGCTGGATGCCGCCGCACCCCACCTTTTTCGTGCGCCGGGAGGTGTACGGGCGATGGGGCGGCTTCGACACGGGTTTCCGCATCGCTGCGGACTTCGAGCTGATGCTGCGCTTCCTGGAGGTGCACCGCGTGCCGAGCCGCCACGTGCCCGAGGTGTGGATCCACATGCGCAGCGGGGGGGTGTCGAACCGCAGTCCGGGCAACATCTGGCGAGCCAACCGGGAGTGCCTGCGGGCCCTGCGCAAGCACGGCCTTCCGGCCCCCTGGACCTTCATCCCGAGGAAGATCCTGAGCAAGCTGCCGCAATTCCTGGGGTGAGAATCCCCCTCACCGGGAAGGGGTCGGGTGCCTCCGGTGAGGGCCCTCGATTCCTGCAGTCATCACCGTCCAGCAAGGGTTCCATGGCCTTTTCCATCCCACGAAGGCTGGCCCCCATGGCCGGACACGACCATGGCCGGAACGCCCCCGGACCGCGGGAAAGGGGTTTCCTTGACCCGCAGGAAGGCTGCCATACACTGTATGGATGATCCGGTTCGAATGGGATCCGCCCAAAGCCGCAGCCAATGTGCGAAAGCACGGGGTCTCCTTCGAGGAGGCGCAGTCCGTCTTCTTCGACGATTTCGCCCTTCAGTTCTTCGACGAGGATCACTCCGGCGACGAAGAACGGTTCCTGCTCCTGGGCATGAGCGATGCCGCCCGGCTCCTCCTCGTCTGCCACTGCGAGCGCAGGGGGGGTGATCTCATCCGGATCCTGTCCGCGCGCAGGGCCACCAGGCGGGAAAGCGCCTTCTACGGAGGTGAACGACCATGAAAGCCGAGTACGACCTGTCCAGGATGAAGGCCCGGAGGAATCCCTACGCCTCCAGGCTCAAGAAGTCCGTCACCATGAGGCTTTCCGAGGATGTCCTGGTCTATTTCAAAGGCATGGCCGCCGAAGCGGGCGTCCCCTATCAGAACCTGATCAACCTTTACCTGCGCGACTGCATCGCCCACCACCGCCGAATCAAGATCGCCTGGCCTGGCAAGGCCTCCTGACCCTTGGGGGAGGGAGCCCTGTCCCTGGTCCCATCCCCGGGCCGGCGCCTTTCTACACTGGACCGGGGGGCCCAGGGATGAGCAGCGGCTACAACAGCTTCCGGGTGCACATGGCCGCCGGGGCCCGGGGACGGGTGTCCACGGCCCTGGGGCGGGGGGCGGTGGCCAGCGCCAGCCGCCAGAGTTCCGAACTGGCCCTGCAGGTGCTGCGGGACGGGGGGAACGCCTTCGACGCCGCCTTCGCCACCGCCTTCGCGCTGTGCGTGGATCATCCCCAGGCGGGCAACATCGGGGGCGGCGGCTACCTGCTTTCTCAAGCCCGGGGCGGCCAGCCCCGGGGCCTCAACTCCCGGGAGCAGGCCCCCCGGGGGGCGGCCCGGGAGGCCTTCCTCCGCCCGGACGGCAGCCCCGATCCCGACCGGACGGCCTTCGGTCCGGCGTCCGTGTGCGTGCCGGGCACGGTGAAGGCCTTCTTCGAGCTGCAGCGGCGGCATGGCCGCCTGCGGCCCGGGGACCTGCTGGCGGCGGTGGCCCGCCGGGCCCGGGAGGGCGCGGTGGTCACCCGCTTCGAGGCGGAGTGCCTCAACCGCCTCGCGCCCAGGCTCGCCGCCTCGCCGGAAGCCCGACGGATCTACTGCCGGGATACGCCCTGGCAGGCCGGAGACCTCCTGCCCAACCCGGCCCTGGCGGACACCCTGGAAGTGCTGGCCCGGGACGGAGAGGACGCCTTCTACCGGGGGATCCTCGCCGAACGGATGGTGGCGGACCTCCAGGCCCACGGGGGCTTCCTGGCGGCGGAGGACCTGGCGGGCTACGAGCTTCGCGAGGTGGAGCCCATCGGGGTGGAGGTGGCCGGGCGGCAGGTCTGGTCCGTGCCGCCGGAGGGGGGCGGCGCCCTGCTGCTGGAGATCCTGGCCATCCTGGCCCGGGAGCCCTTCACCCGGCTGCCCTTCGACGGACCCGACTACCACCACCACCTGGCCCAGGCCAGCAAGCTCGCCTTCATCGACCGCATGGACTACCTGGGGGACGTGCCCCCGGGCCCGGCGTACCGGCGCCTGCTCAGCCCAGAGCACGCCGCCGCCCGTTTCGCGTCCATTCACCCGCAGCGCGACACCCCCACGGAGGCCCTGGCCGCGGGCGGGAAGGCGGGGGGGCCCGACACCACCCACTTCGCCATCCTGGACGCGGAGGGCAACGCGGTCTCCAGCACCTACACCATGAACCTCCGCTACGGCTCCAAGTGGGCCGTGGCGGGGGCGGGCTTCCTGCTCAACGGCAGCATGGATTCCTTCTCCTTCGTCCCGGGCCAGGAGAACTACTTCGGCGTCGTGGGCAGCGCGCCCAACCTCTTCGCGCCGGGCAAGCGCCCCGCCAGCAACATGGCCCCGGTGCTGGTGACCCTTGGCGGCGAGGTGGAGCTGCTGCTGGGCAGCCCGGGGGGCCCCACCATTCCCACCACCCTGGCCCACGTGCTGCTGGCCACCCTGGTGCACGGCGCCGAGCCCGAAGCCCTGGTGCGCGCCAGCCGCCTGCACCACCAGGGCTGGCCCGACGTCCTCATGCACGAGCCGGGCTTCGACCGGCCGGAGCTTCTGGAGGCCCTCCGGGGGATGGGTTACGCCCTGAAGGACAAGCAGGAACTCATCTCCGACGTGCAGGGGATCTGGCGCCAGGGAGAGCTGCACCTGGCCCTGAGCGACCACCGCCGGGAAGGGCAGGCCCTGGCCAACCCCGCCTGAGGGGGCCCGCCTTGCCGCGGCCGCCCGCCCATGCTCAGGTGGGAGGATGCGGCTCCAGTTCCTGGTCTTCTTCACGGTCCTCCTGGTGCTCCTGGGAGGCACGGGCGCCTACCTGGCCCTGCGTTCCATGGCCCTGCTGCCCTGGCTGGGCCGGCACCCGGCCTGGGTGTGGGGCTGCCTGGCCGTCACGGTGCTGCTCATCGCCTCGGCCCCAGTGCTCCACCGCAGCCTGCCCTCCGAAGCAGCCTGCCGCATGGAGTTCCTCTACTGGGTGAGCTACGGACTCTTCGGCCTGGTGTCCACCTTCCTGGTGTACTTGCTGGCGGCGGACCTGCTCCAGGCCCTGGCCCGGGCTGTCCTGGGAGCGCCCCCTTGGGCGGGGGGCTTCGCGTGGCTGCTGGCCGCCGCCCTCGCCCTGGGCTCCAACCTCCTGGGCCTGGCGGCCGTGCTGCGGCCGGTGCCCCTGGAAGCGCACGACATCCATGTGCCGGGCCTGGCGCCGGACCTGGAGGGCTTCCGCATCGTCCAGCTCTCGGACCTGCATGTGGGCCCCTTCTCCCGGGCGGACCGCCTGGACGAGCTCTGCGCCCAGGTGAACGCCCTGGAGCCGGACCTGGTGGCGGTGACCGGGGACCTGGTGGACGGGGAGGCGGACGGGGCCCGGGACAAGGTGGCCCGGCTGGGCGCGCTGCGGGCACGGCACGGAGTCCACTTCGTCACGGGCAACCACGAGTACTACTCGGGGGTGGGCCCCTGGATCCAGGAACTCCGGGGCCTGGGGTGGCGGGTGCTGATGAACGAGCACGCCCTGCTGCGCCACGGGCAGGCGGACCTGGCGGTGGCGGGGATGCCGGACCCCACGGGGCGACGGGCCCCCGGCGGAGGGCCGGACCTGGCCCGGGCCCTGGCGGGGGTGCCCCCGGGGGCCTTCAAGCTGCTGCTCTTCCATCCGCCCTCCGGGGTGGAGGCGGCGGAGGCCGCCGGAGTGCAGCTCCAGCTCTCGGGCCACACCCATGCGGGCCAGTACTTCCCCTGGAGCCTGCTGGTGCAGCGGCTGTGGCGCTACGCCCAGGGCCTGCACCGGGTGGGGGACCTGTGGATCCACACCAGCCGGGGCACGGGCTTCTGGGGCCCGCCCAACCGGTTCCTGGTGCCGCCGGAGCTCACCCTGCTGGTGCTCCGGCGGGGCTGAGCCTCCCAAAAAAGCGAAGGGCCCCGCGCGGGGCCCTTCGCACGAACGTGACCGAAGCTCAGCTGCGGTCGCGGCGGGGACCGCGGGGACCGCGGGGGCGGCGTTCCCGGGGCTCGGAAGGCGCCTCTCCCTCGGGGGGGGCTTCCTGGCCTTCCGCCGGGGGCAGGAGGGCCTTGCGGCTGAGGCGGACCTTGCCGTTGGCCTCCACGCCGATGCACTTGACCATGATCTCCTGGCCCTCCTGGACCTCGTCCGCGGGGCTCTTCACCCGGTAGGGGGCCATCTCGGAGACGTGGAGCAGGCCGTCCAGGCCGGGCAGGATGGTGACGAAGGCGCCGAACTCCACGACCTTGGCCACCTTGCCCAGGTAGGTCTGGCCCACCTCGGCGGTCTGGATCAGCTCGCCGATCATGCGAAGGGCGATGTCCAGCTTCTCCTGGTTGGGTCCGGCGACCTGGCAGATGCCGTTGTCGTCGATGTTCACCGAGCATCCCGAGGCATCGATGATGCTGCGGATGGTGGCGCCGCCCTTGCCGATGACGTCGCGGATCTTCTCCTTGGGCAGGGTGATGCTCACGATGCGCGGGGCCCTCGCGCTGATCTCCACGCGGGGGCGCTCCAGCACCTCGCCCATGGAGGCCAGCAGGTGGAGGCGGCCCTTCTTGGCCTGGTCCAGGGCCTTGGTGAGGATCTCGGTGGTGATGCCGCCGATCTTGATGTCCATCTGGAGGGCGGTGATCCCTTGGGTGGTGCCCGCGACCTTGAAGTCCATGTCGCCGTAGTGGTCCTCCTGGCCGGCGATGTCGGTGAGGACCACGAACTTCTCGCCGTCGCTCACCAGGCCCATGGCCACGCCCGCGACGGGGTGGCGGAGCTGGATGCCGGCGTCCATGAGGGCCAGGGTTCCGCCGCAGATGGTGGCCATGGAGCTGGAGCCGTTGCTCTCGGTGATGTCGCTGACCACGCGGACGGTGTAGGGATTGTCCTCGGGGGCCGGCAGCATGGGCATGAGGGAGCGTTCGGCCAGCATGCCGTGGCCGATCTCGCGACGGCCGGGGCCGCGGTTGGGCTTGCACTCGCCCACGCTGTAGCCGGGGAAGTTGTAGTGGAGGTAGAACTTCTTCTCGTACTCCTCCTCGATCCCGTCGATGTACTGCACGTCGTCCAGGGTGCCCAGGGTGGCGGTGACCAAGGCCTGGGTCTCGCCGCGGGTGAAGAGGCAGCTGCCGTGGGCGGCCGGGAGGAAGCCCACCTCGATGTTCAGGGGGCGGATCTGGTCGAAGGCGCGGCCATCCAGGCGCACGCCCTGCTTGAGGATGCAGTTGCGGAAGAGCGTCTCCTTGAGGAGGTCGAAGCACTCGGTGACGGCCTTCTTGCGCTCGGGAGTCTCCGCGGTGAACTCGGCCACGGCCTCCTTCTTCAGGACGTCGATCTGCTTGTAGCTCTCGATCTTCACCTTCATGGTGAGGGCCTGCATGAGGGGCTCGGCGTACTTGGCGGCCACCTGGCCGTACAGCGCCTGGTCCATCTCGGCCTTCTGGGCGGCCAGCTTGGGCCGTCCCACCTTGGCCTGCAGATCCTTCTGGAGTTTCACGAGCTTCTGGATCTGTTCGTGCCCGAACTGGAGGGCGGCGACCATGTCGGCCTCCACCACTTCCTGGGCCCCGCACTCCACCATCACGAGGGCCTCCTCGGTCCCCGCCACGATGAGGTCCAGGTCGCTCTCGTGGCGCTGGCCCACGGTGGGGTTGGCGACCAGCTTGCCGCCGAGGCGGCCCACGCGCACGCCGCCCACGGGGTTGAGGAAGGGGATCTCGCTGATGATCAGGGCCGCGGAGGCCCCCACGATGGCCAGGGTGTCGGGCTGGTGGTCCCCGTCGAAGCTGATCACCTGGGCGGTGATCATGGTGTCGCCGTTGTACCCCTCCTCGAAGAGGGGGCGCAGGGGGCGGTCGATGAGGCGGGAGACCAGGGTCTCCTTGGTGGTCTGCTTGCCCTCACGCTTGAAGAAGCCGCCGGGGATCTTGCCCGCGGCGAAGACGGGTTCCCGGTAGTCCACGGTGAGGGGGAAAAAATCGATGCCTTCCCTGGGGGCCGCGTGGCACACCGCCACGAGCACCATGGTGCCGCCCTGCTGGACGATGACGGAGCCCGCCGCCTGCTTGGCGATGCGGCCGGTCTCGATGGAGATGGGCGTTCCGCCCAGGTCGAGGCTGACCCGGGTGGGGTTGAAGCTGAGCTTGCTCAAGGTTCTCTCCTGGGCCCTCGGGCCCCTTGGGGCTTCCCAGGAGATCCCTCCATGAAACCCTCCGCCAAATGGGGGAGGTGGGCTTCCTGCAGAGGTCGGACCCGGGAAGCGGGTTGGTCTGAAGTTTTCATGATACTCCGGCGCCCCCCGGCCGAACAGGTCCGGGAAATGCAAGCCTTCCGGGTTCAAGACGAAAGTCGGACACTGTAAAAATTTTTTTTGATTAGTTTGATTTTCCAATTCTTGAGACCCATATTTAATCTCTCGGTCCACCCAGCTTGCCTGGAGCGCATTCAACTCTGGCGTTTTTCGGCCGATCTACCTGAACACATGGCTCCCTTTCCCTATCCCCGTTTTCTCCTTGCCCTCCTCGCCGCCTTGGCCATGGGCTGGGTCCTGGCCCGCTGGCTGGGTCCCCGGGGGTTCATGGATGTTCCCTCGGGACGCCGCAACCACGAATTCCCCGTCCCCCGGACCGCGGGTCTCGCCTTCTGGATACTCGTGGTGGCCGGACACCTGGGCGGCATCCTGGAGTTCCCTCTCAGACCCATGGAGTGGGCCGGCCTGGGGGTCTTGGTGCTGGTCGGCTTCCTGGACGACCGCTTCGGCCTCCGGGCCCGCTGGAAGGCTCTGGCCGGCCTGGCGGTGGCCCTGATCATCGCGGTCCCGGGCGCCATGGCCCTGGTGGCCATGAAGCCCAACCTGCACTTGCTGGGCCTCCACATCCCCCCCCTGCTGCCGGTGGGGATCCTGCTCTTGACCATTCTCTACTGGTCCATCCCCCACGCCTTCAACCTGATTGACGGGGCCCACGGCCTGGCCATGGGCTACGCCTTGATCGTCCTGGGTTTTCTCGCCGCCGCCGGCAGTCCCCGGCCCGCCGCCATGGGGCTCCTGGTGGGTCTTCTGGCCTTCAACTGGCCTAGGGCGAAACACTTCCTTGGAGACTGCGGTTCGCTCGGACTGGGCCTCCTTCTGGCCCTCCTGGCAAAGAAGGCGGTGGGGGCCACGGATCCCAACCTGGTCCTTTGGCTCTTCGCCTACCCCATCGTGGACACGAGTTTGGTGGTGGCGATCCGCCTGAGCCAGGGACGGAATCTGGGGGAGGGAGACCGGAGCCACCTCCACCACCAGTGGGGAGACCGCTTCCCCGGCCTGCGGGCCTGTGTGGCCCCCCTCCTGTGGGCCCAGGCGGCCCTCTGCGCCTCGGCGGTGGTGGTCCGGGGGGCCTGGTGGATTCTTCCTTGGACGGGGGCTGGGCTTCTTCTGGGCCAGGCCTTGTATTTTTACTGGCGGGCCCTGAACCCCAGGGCGACCCTGCAGGCCCTGAAAATGTACGAGGACCCCGTCACGGACCACGGGGAGTCCGGGACCCACAACAAACTGGTCTAGGGAATTCCAGGCAGGTCCACGCCTCGCCCGCTGCGGATGCGCTCCACGATGGCGGTGCTGCTGTGGCCCTCCAGGAAGGGGATCAGCACCAGCCGTCCCCCCCGGCCCTCCACGAAATCCCGGCCCACGACGGCCTCGGGGGTGTAGTCCCCGCCCTTCACGAGGACCTCGGGGGCCAGGCTCCGGATGAGGGACTCCGGTGTGTCTTCGGCGAATCGCACCACGGCGTCCACGGCGCGGAGTCCCAGGAGGACCCGGGCCCGGGCGTCTTCGTCCTGCAAGGGCCTTCCCGGGCCCTTGAGGCGGCGAACCGAGGCGTCGCTGTTGAGCCCCACCACCAGGCAATCTCCCAGGGCCCGGGCGTCCTCCAGGTACTGGACGTGACCTGGGTGGAGCAGGTCGAAACACCCGTTGGTGAAGACCAGGGTTCGAGGACGGGGGCCCAGGCTGTCCAAAAAGGCCTCGGGCGTCAGGAAATATCGGGGCGGGCGATCCATGGGGTCGGTCCTACAATGAAGGGTTGCGGCCGTGTCCGCCCCTGAGGATGCCATGCCCCTTTACGAGTACCGCTGCCAATCCTGTGGCGCCGACGAGGAGAAACTCCAGGCCGTCTCCGCCCCGGAGACCCACGACTGCCCGGCATGCGGGGTGGCTTCCGGGATGAAGCGCCAGCTTTCCGTGGCGGCTTTCGCCCTTTCGGGCGGAGGCTGGTACGCCGAAGGCTACGGGAAGGAGCCGGGCAAGGAGAAGGCCTCGCCCGCAAAGGCTGCGGAGGCGGTTCCGGCGGCCGGGGACAAAGCCGGCGGGGACAAGGCCGCCGCGGAAAAGCCCGTGGCGAAGGCTCCGGAGGCCAAGGGCGGCCACGCCTGCGGCGGCGCCTGCGCCTGCGCCTCCTGACCGGCCCGGCAAGGGCTTTTCCATTGACCCTCCTGGCTTTTCCGGTACGATCATAGGTTCCCGGCCCTTGCGCCGGGGCCCAAACATTCCGTCCGACGTCCCCCCGGGGACCTCTCGGGCCCAGGCCGATCCGGTGATCGTGCCGACCTAAGGAGGATGGTGTGCCCACCATCAATCAGTTGATCCGCCTCGGGCGGGAGACCTACAAGAACAAGACCAAGAGTCCGGCGCTCGACGCCTGCCCGCAGAAGCGCGGCGTCTGCACCCGGGTCTTCACCACCACGCCGAAGAAGCCCAACTCCGCCCTGCGGAAGGTCGCTCGCGTGCGCCTCACCAACGGGATCGAGTGCACGACCTACATCCCCGGGGTGGGCCACAACCTCCAGGAACACAGCATCGTGCTGATCCGCGGGGGCCGCGTGAAGGATCTCCCCGGCGTGCGCTACCACGTGGTGCGCGGAACCCTGGACGCCACCGGCGTCGCCAACCGCAACCAGTCCCGGTCCAAGTACGGCGCCAAGCGCCCGAAGGCCGGCGCGGCCAAGAAGTAGGGAGGACCCGAGATGTCCCGTCGCAACTCCCACGCCAAGCGCGAGATCCTGCCGGATCCCATCTACAACTCCGTCGTCGTGACCAAGTTCGTGAACGTGCTCATGGAGCGCGGCAAGAAGTCCACCGCCGAGCAGATTCTGTACGGCGCCCTGGAAATCGTCGCGAAGAAGTCCGGCGAGGAGCCCCTGGAAGCCTTCATGAAGGCCCTGAACAACATCAAGCCCACCGTCGAGGTCAAGTCCCGCCGGGTGGGCGGCGCCACCTACCAGGTGCCCGTGGAGGTTCCCCAGAACCGCCGGCAGTCCCTGGCCATGCGGTGGCTGAAGACCTACTCCTCGGCCCGCGGGGAGCGCACCATGCGCGACAAGCTGGCCGGCGAGATCCTCGACGCGATGAACTTCCGCGGGGCGGCCATCAAGAAGAAGGACGACGTCCACAAGATGGCCGAGGCCAACAAGGCCTTCGCCCACTACCGCTGGTAGTGCGCCGCACCGTGCCCTGGGGCCGATCCGCCGGATCGGCCCTATTCATGTGATCACCGCTGCCGCTCTCTGACATCCAGGAGATCCCCGTGGCTCGCCAGACCCCACTCGAGCGCTACCGCAACATCGGCATCATGGCCCACATCGATGCCGGGAAGACGACTGCGACGGAGCGCATCCTCTACTACACCGGGAAGATCCACAAGATGGGGGAGGTGCACGAGGGCGCCGCCACCACCGACTGGATGGTGCAGGAGCAGGAGCGGGGCATCACCATCACCTCCGCGGCCATCACCGCCGCCTGGGCCCCGCAGACGGGCCAGTACGCGGGCGTGGAGCACCGCATCAACATCATCGACACCCCGGGCCATGTGGACTTCACCGCCGAGGTGGAGCGCAGCCTGCGCGTCCTCGACGGGGCCGTGGCCGTGTTCTGCGCGGTGGGAGGCGTGCAGCCCCAGTCCGAGACGGTCTGGCGGCAGGCCAACAAGTACAGCGTCCCCCGCATGGCCTTCGTGAACAAGATGGACCGCGTGGGCGCGGACTTCTTCCGGGTGGTGGAGATGATGAAGAGCCGCCTCCACGCCAAGCCGCTGCCGATCCAGATCCCCATCGGGGCCGAGGAGCACTTCAAGGGCGTAGTGGACCTGGTGACGATGAAGGCCATCACCTTCGGCGACGCGGACAAGGGCTTCAACGTCGTCTACGGGGACATCCCCGCCGAACTCCAGGCCGAAGCGGAGAAGTGGCGGGAGCACATGGTGGAGATGGTCGCCGAGACCGACGAGCACCTCATGGAGAAGTACCTGGGCGGCGAGGCCCTCACCGAGGACGAGATCCGCGAGGGCATCCGGAAGGGCTGCATCGAGCTGGCCTTCACCCCCATGGCCTGCGGGTCCGCCTTCAAGAACAAGGGCGTCCAGCCCCTCCTGGACGCGGTGGTGAGCTACATGCCCTCGCCCCTGGACATCCCGGCCATCAAGGGGGTGGACGCCGAGGGCGAGGAGGTGGAGCGCCGTGCGGACGACAAGGAGCCCTTCAGCGCCCTCATCTTCAAGATCATGGCGGACCCCTTCGTGGGCAGCCTGAGCTTCATCCGCGTGTACTCGGGCGTGCTGAGCGCCGGCTCCACGGTCTTCAACGCCAGCAAGAACCGGCGGGAGCGCATCGGCCGGCTGCTGCAGATGCACGCCAACAAGCGGGAGGACATCGAGGAGGTCCGCACCGGAGACATCGGGGCCGCCGTGGGCCTCAAGGACGTGCTCACGGGGGAGACCATCTGCACCGAGGAGCAGCCGGTGGTGCTGGAATCCATGGACTTCCCGGATCCCGTGATCCAGGTGGCCATCGAGCCCAAGACCAAGGCCGACCAGGAGAAGATGGCCATCGCCCTCTCGCGGCTGGCCCAGGAAGATCCCACCTTCAAGGTCAGCACCGATGCGGAGACCGGGCAGACCATCATCGCCGGCATGGGCGAGCTGCACCTCGAGATCATCGTCGACCGCATGATGCGGGAGTTCAAGGTGGACGCCAACGTGGGCAAGCCCCAGGTGGCCTACCGCGAGACGATCCGCAAGCGCGTCGAGACCGAGGGCAAGTTCGTGCGCCAGTCCGGGGGCCGGGGTCAGTACGGCCACGTCCGCCTCGTGGTGGAGCCCAACGAGATGGGCAAGGGCTACGAGTTCATCAACGACATCAAGGGCGGCGTGGTGCCCCGGGAGTACATCAAGCCCACGGACCAGGGCATCCAGGAGGCCATGCAGAGCGGCGTCCTGGCGGGCTACCCCGTGGTGGACATCAAGGTCACCCTCTACGACGGCAGCTACCACGAGGTGGACTCCAGCGAGATGGCCTTCAAGATCGCCGGGTCCATGGGCTTCAAGGCCGGCTGCGAGAAGGCCTCCCCCGTGCTCCTGGAACCCATCATGGCCGTGGAGGTGGAGACCCCCGAGGACTACATGGGCGACGTCATCGGCAACCTGAACAGCCGCCGGGGGCGCATCGAGAACATGGAGGACCGGGCCGGCGCCAGGCTGGTGACGGCCAAGGTGCCCCTGGCCGAGATGTTCGCCTACAGCACCACCCTTCGCTCCATGACCCAGGGCCGGGGCACCTACACCATGCAGTTCAGCCACTACGACGAGGCGCCCCGCAACGTCGCCGAGGAGATCATCGCCAAGGTCAAGGGCAGCCGGTAGGCCCCGGGGCCTCGCCGAGGCCTGGCCCCCCCCTCCTCGCTCCCCGCACCACCCCGACAGCAAGTGTTCTTCCGCTGGCGGTTCCGCAGCACCCGAAAGCCACAGCCCCCGGTCAGGGGGTGAAGCCGCCCGAGATCCCCGGATCGAGGCTTCTTGATACCGGAAGGACCCCTCTCCCTTGGGGCCCCCTCTTGAAAACCAAAAAGCCGTTGAATTTGCAGCGGCTTTTGTTATCCTGGTCAGCCCTGTCCCTGTCAAACGGGACGATCCACAAAATGGGCGGCCAGCGCCCCACATCTATGGACGGCCCATCCGTCCCAATGGAGTGACGATGAAGGACAACATTCGCATCCGACTGCGAGCCTTCGACCACCGTCTGCTCGACCAGTCCACCCGCGAGATCGTGGACACGGCCAAGCGGACCGGCGCCCAGGTGGCGGGACCCATCCCCCTGCCGACGCGCATCAACAAGTACACGGTCAACCGCTCGCCCCACGTGGACAAGAAGAGCCGGGACCAGTTCGAGGTCCGCACCCACAAGCGGCTGCTCGACATCCTCAACCCCACCCAGACCACGGTGGACACCCTGATGCGCCTCGACCTGCCCGCGGGCGTGGACGTCGAGATCAAGGTGTTCAGCCGGCAGGGTCACAGGTAAGGGGAGGGGCGAGACATGGCCAAAGGCATCATCGGCAAGAAGCTGGGCATGACCCAGATCTTCAACGAGCAGGGACAGGTCGTCCCCGTCACCGTCATCCAGGCCGGCCCCTGCGTGGTCGTCCAGCGCAAGACCTCTGCCAAGGAGGGTTACGAGGCCGTCCAGATCGGCTTCGTGGATCCCGTGTCGGGCAAGCGGGCCTCCAAGCCCGAGAAGGGCCACTGCGAAAAGCTCGGGGTCGCGCCCGTCCGGGTGCTCCGGGAACTCCGCGTCGAGGCCGACGACCCCGCCAAGCCGGGGGATTCGGTCCTCGTGACCCAGTTCAGCGAGAAGGCCAAGGTCCACGTCACGGGCGTGAGCAAGGGCAAGGGCTTCGCGGGCGTGGTCAAGCGCCATCACTTCCGCGGCGGCCGGGCCACCCACGGCTCCATGTTCCACCGCGCCCCCGGGTCCATCGGCGGTTCCTCGGACCCCAGCCGCGTCTATCCCGGCATCCGCATGGGCGGCCACCTCGGCGCCGAGCAGGTGACGGTGCGGAACCTGGAGGTCGCCAAGGTGGACGCCGAGAACAACCTGCTGCTCGTCAAGGGAGCCGTCCCCGGCCCCAAGGGCGGCTACGTCGTCGTCAAGCAGGAGGCGTGAGATGGCCGCATTCCAGCATCCCGTCGTCAATCTAGAGAACAAGCAGGTCGGCACCGTGGACCTGCTTCCCGAGGTGTTCAAGCTCGAGGACGTGAACCAGCACCTGATCTGGGAGGCCGTGCGCCACTTCCTCGCGAAGCGCCGCCAGGGCACCGCCAAGACCAAGGACCGCTGGGAGGTCCGGGGTTCGGGCAAGAAGCTGTTGAAGCAGAAGGGCACCGGGCGCGCCCGGGTCGGCTCCGTGCGCAGCCCCCTGTGGCGCCACGGCGGAACCACCCACGGCCCCGACCCCCGCAACCACGACTACGCCTTCCCCAAGAAGGCCCGTCGTGCCGCCCTCCGCAACGCCCTCTCCGTCAAGTTCGCCAAGGGCCAGGTGCTCGTCGTCGAGAACTGGGAGGTCGAGACCCACAAGACCAAGGCCCTGGCCGGCACCCTCGGCCGGATCGGGGTCACCGGCTCGGCCCTTCTGGTCGGGACCGAGGCCTCCGAGAAGGTCCAGCTGGCCGCGGCGAACAACATCAAGGTCAAGACCATTGAGAGCCTGGGCGTCAACGTGTTCGACCTCCTGAAGTTCGACCAGGTGGTCTTCTCCAGGGAGGCCGTCCTGGCCCTCCAGGAAGTGGTGAAGCCATGACCAAGATCTTCGACGTCATCCGCCGGCCTCTCCTCACCGAGAAGAGCCAGATCCTCCGCGAGCAGACCGACAAGGACGGGCAGCCCCGGAACCTCCAGGTCTTCGAGGTCGCGGTCTGGGCCTCCAAGCACCAGATCAAGGAGGCCGCCGAACTGCTGCTCCAGACCAAGGTCAAGTCCGTGCGCACCGTGCGGATCCCCGCCAAGCAGAAGCGCCTGGGCCGCTGGATCGGCACCACCGGCACCACCAAGAAGGCCTACGTGGAGCTGGCCGGAACCCCGGCCACCGAACAGCCCTAGGCATCCCTTCAACCCGCGGGCGGACAAGGCTTGCCGCTATCGCCCGCACCCACCGAGGCAAGAGGACAGACATGAGCATCAAGCAGCTCAAGCCGACCACTCCGGGCCAGCGCGGGATGTCGAAGCACGGCTTCGAGGAGATCACCTCCGACAAGCCTGAACGCTCCCTCGTTTCGAAGAAGAACCGGACCGGCGGCCGCAACAACAATGGCCGCATCACCACCCGCCACATCGGCGGCGGGCACAAGAAGAAGTACCGCATCATCGACTTCAAGCGGGACAAGGCCGGCATTCCGGCCACCGTCGCCACCATCGAGTACGATCCCAACCGCACGGCGCGGATCGCCCTCCTGGTGTACGCCGATGGCGAGAAGCGCTACATCCTCGCCCCGGACGGCCTGGCCGTGGGCACCAAGCTGATGAGCGGCAAGGACGCCGACATCCTGCCCGGGAACGCCCTTCCTCTCCGCAACATCCCCGTGGGCAACGAGATCCACAACGTGGAACTGAAGCCCGGGAAGGGAGGCCAGCTGGCCCGCGCCGCCGGCGCCTTCATCCAGCTGGTGGCCAAGGACGGCGACTACGCCCAGGTCCGCATGAAGTCCGGCGAGGTCCGGAAGATCCACCTGGACTGCATGGCCACCATCGGCCACGTGGGCAATGTCCAGCACGAGAACGTTGCGCTGGGCAAGGCCGGCAGGAAGATCTGGATGGGCATCCGTCCGACGGTCCGAGGCGTGGTCATGAACCCGGTGGACCACCCCCACGGCGGCGGCGAAGGCCGCACCTCGGGCGGCCGGCATCCCGTGACCCCCTGGGGACAGCCCACGCGCGGCCACAAGACCCGGAGCAACCGCCGGACCGACAAGTTCATCGTCAAGCGGATCAACTAGGAGAGGTAGGCAATGGCTCGCTCGCTCAAGAAAGGCCCCTTCATCGACGGCCACCTCCTCAAGAAGGTGGAGACGGCCCAGGCCTCCAACGACAAGCGCGTGATCAAGACCTGGTCCCGCCGCTCCACCGTCGTGCCCCAGATGATCGGCCTCACGATCGCCGTCCACAACGGGAACAAGTTCATTCCGGTCTACGTCACCGACCAGATGGTGGGCCACAAGCTGGGTGAGTTCTCGCTCACCCGGCAGTTCAAGGGCCACGCCGGCAAGTCCGACGCCAAGGCCAAGGGGAAGTGACCATGTCCGACATCGTCTCCAGCGCCACCGTCCGGCACCTCCGCGGCTCCGCGCAGAAGGCCCGGCTGGTGATCGACCTGATCCGGGGCAAGAAGGTCGGGGAGGCCCAGTGGGCCCTCGCCCAGGCCAAGAAGTACGCCGCCGATCCCATCCGAAAGCTCCTGGATTCCGCCGTGGCCAACGCCATCGACAAGGATCCCGCGGTCAACCCCGACGAGCTGATCGTCAAGACCGCCTGCGTGGACGAGGGCTTCCGCATGAAGCGCGTCCGGCCCGCCCCCATGGGCCGCGCCTACCGCGTGCAGAAGCGCACCTGCCACATCACCCTTCAGCTGGGCCGGGAGGACTAGACCATGGGCCAGAAATGCCATCCCTACGGATTCCGCGTCGTCTTCACGAAGAACTGGCACAGCCGCTGGTTCTCCAAGAGGGAGTACGCCAGCCTTCTGCATGAGGACCTCAAGCTCCGCCGCGAGCTGAAGGGCCAGCTGCACTCGCTGAACGCCATGGTCTCCAAGATCGACATCGAGCGGGCCGCCGACAAGGTGACCGTCCGGATCTTCACCGCGCGCCCCGGCATCGTCATCGGCCGCAAGGGGGCCGAGATCGACAAGCTCCGGGAGGAGCTCCAGAAGAAGCTGAAGCGGCCCGTCTCCGTGGACATCCAGGAGATCAAGAAGCCCGAGATCGACGCCCAGCTCGTGGCCGAGGGCGTCGCCCAGCAGCTGGAACGCCGCATCGCCTTCCGCCGCGCCATGCGAAAGGCGGAGGAGGCCGCCATGCGCTTCGGGGCCAAGGGCTTCAAGATCAAGGTCTCCGGCCGGCTCAACGGCGCCGAGATCGCCCGCACGGAAGACTACCTCTCCGGGCAGATGCCCCTCCAGACCATCAAGGCCAACGTGGACTACGGATTCGCGGAGGCCCGGACCACCTACGGGATCATCGGCGTGAAGGTGTGGGTGAACCTTCCCGACGTCGCCCCCGAAACCGTGAAGCGCTGAGGCCGTCCCATGCTGATGCCCAACAAAGTCAAGTACCGCAAGCAGCAGAAGGGACGCACCCGCGGCGTCTCCACCCGGGGCAATGACCTTTCCTTCGGGGACTACGGCCTCAAGGCCATGGAGCACTGCTGGGTGACCAACCGCGAGATCGAGGCGGCGAGAATCGCCATGACCCGCCACATCAAGCGCGGCGGGAAGATCTGGATCCGGGTGTTCCCCGACAAGCCCACCACCAGCAAGCCCGCCGAGACCCGCATGGGCTCCGGGAAGGGGGCCCCCGACGGCTGGGTGGCCGTGGTCCGTCCCGGCAAGATCCTCTTCGAGATGGAGGGCGTCACCGAGGAGACGGCGCGCCAGGCGCTCCGCCTCGCCCAGCAGAAGCTGTCGGTCGCCTCCGAGTTCGTCAGCCGCACGCCGCCGGAGGAATGAGATGAGCAAGAAGAATCCCTTCAACGCCCTGGCGGGCAAGAGCATCGAGGAGCTCGCCGAGCTTGAGGCCGAGCTGGCCGCCAAGCGCTTCACCCTCCGCTTCCAGCACGCGGTGGGCCAGGTGGAGAACACCGCGGAGATCCGCAAGACCCGCCGGGAACTCGCCCGGGTCAAGACCGCCCTGCGCATGAAGCTCACCCCCGCATCCGGGGCCGCGAGGTAGACCATGAGCCTAGAAAACAAGATGATCCGCAGCGGCGTCGTGGTTTCCAACCGGGCCGACAAGACCGTCATCGTCAAGGTGGAGCGCAAGTTCCAGCACCCCCTCTACCACCGCACCGTCAAGCAGACGGCGAAATTCATGGCTCACGACGAGACCAACGCCTGCGCCATCGGCGACCTGGTCAAGATTGTCGAGTCCCGTCCCCTCTCCAAGCGCAAGCGCTGGATGGTCCTCGAGATCCTCCAGAAGGCCGGCGAGTAAGGAGCCTCCATGATCCAGATGGGAACCATGCTCACCGTCGCCGACAACTCCGGCGCCAAGAAGATCTGCTGCATCCTGCCCCTCGGCGGCGGGGTCGGCAAGACCGCCCAGCTGGGCGACGTCATCACCGCCTCCGTGAAGGAGGCCATCCCGGGCGGAACGGTGAAGAAGAAGGCCGTCGTCCAGGCCGTGATCGTCCGGCAGCGCAAGGCCTTCCGCCGGAAGGACGGCTCCTACATCCGTTTCGACGAGAATGCCGCCGTGATCATCAAGAAGGACGGCGAGCCCGTGGGCACCCGCGTCTTCGGCCCGGTCGCCCGGGAATTGCGCGAGCGCAAGTACATGAAGATCGTCTCCCTCGCCCCTGAGGTGCTGTGATGGACAAGCCCACCAAGATGAAGCTCAAGAAGGGCGACGCCGTCGTCGTCATCACGGGCAAAGACAAGGGCAAGACCGGGGAGGTCCAGAAGGTGAGCCCCTCCACCAACCGGGTGGTCGTGGCCGGGGTCAACATGATCAAGAAGGCCGTGAAGCCCAACCCCCAGACCGGAGCCGAGGGCGGCATCCAGACCAAGGAGGCCCCCATCCACGCCTCCAACGTAATGTTCCTCGATCCCAAGACGGGAAAGGGCAGCCGCAAGCGGCCTCAGTGAATTCCCCCCTCCGGGAGGCCTTTTCGCTTCCTGGAGGGCGCTCTTTGTGTGAAGATTGATCCTTCGCCCCGGGTTCGCCCTGGGCGGCTTTCTTGACAACCAGAGGCCGGAAGGAGACGGCTCGGACCGCCTGGCCAAGCCCTTCCCGCACTCCCGAACCCCCGGGGCACCCCGAGCACCCAGCCCCGCGGAAATGGAGGAAACACGATGGAGCCCCGTCTCAAGGCTCGGTACCGCACCGAAGTGGTCCCGAAGCTCACGCAGGAGTTCGGCTACACCAGCGCCATGCAGGTGCCCCGACTCCAGAAGATCGTCCTGAACATGGGCGTCGGCGACGCCATCCAGAACATCAAGCTGCTCGACGTGGCCGTCGAGGAGTTGACCGCGATCGCCGGGCAGAAGGCCGTGATCCGCAAGGCCAAGAAGAGCGTCGCCCAGTTCAAGCTGCGCGCCGGGATGCCCATCGCCTGCATGGTCACCCTCAGGGGGCCCCGGATGTGGGAGTTCCTGGACCGTCTGGTCACCCTTTCCCTGCCCCGCGTCCGGGACGTCCGCGGCGTGCCCCCCAAGTCATTCGATGGGCGGGGGAACTACACCCTCGGCTTGAAGGACCAGCTGATCTTCCAGGAGATCGACTACAGCAAGGTGGACAAGATGAAGGGGATGAACGTCACCTTCGTGACCACGGCCAAGAACGACGCGGAAGCCCGCGCCATGCTCGCCCACCTGGGCATGCCCTTCCGGAAGTAGTCAGGAGACCCCATGGCACGCATCGCGAAGATCTACAAGGATTCACAGAAGCCCAAGTTCGCCATCCGGCACCGCAACCGCTGCAAGGTCTGCGGCCGTCCCCGTGGCTACATGCGAAAGTTCCAGCTCTGCCGTCTCTGCTTCCGGAAGCACGCCCTCGCCGGCGAGCTGCCGGGGGTCCAGAAGGCCAGCTGGTAAGGAGGGGTCGCCATGTACACCGATCCGATCGCCGACTACCTCACCCGCATCCGCAACGGCATCCAGGCCGGGCACGAAGCGGTGGTCATCCCCGCCAGCTCGCTCAAGGAGCGCCTCACCGCCATCCTCAAGCAGGAGGGCTACATCCACAGCTTCCGGGCCGTGGAGCACGAGGGGCGCAACTACCTGATCCTCAACCTCAAGTGGGTCAAGGAGAAGGAGAACATCATCCACGGGCTCCGCCGCGTCTCGCGGCCGGGCCTGCGGATCTACGCCGGCGTCAAGGAGATCCCCGAAGTGAACGGGGGCCTCGGCATCGCCATCCTGTCCACCCCCAGGGGGGTGATGACCGGCAAGGACGCCAAGAAGCAGAACGTCGGCGGCGAAGTCGTCGCCACGGTCTGGTAACCCTTCCTGAAATTGGCCGCGCGCCAAACATCTAAGGAAAGAAACCATGTCTCGAATCGGAAAGAAGCCCGTGACGCTGCCGAAAGGCGTGAACGTCAAAGTCAACGGGGCCGAGGCTGTCGTCGCGGGAACCAAGGGCCAGCTGAGCTGCCCGATCCCCTCCGGGATCACCCTCGACGTTCAGGCCGAATCCGTCGTCCTCAACCGGGCCAATGAGGAGGCCCAGAC
This sequence comes from Acidobacteriota bacterium, assembly GCA_016213735.1. Lineage (GTDB taxonomy): Bacteria > Acidobacteriota > Holophagae > Holophagales > Holophagaceae > JACQZU01. The sequence continues at coordinate 96,784 of JACQZU010000026.1, forward strand.
CAGGGCCTTCCACGGCCTGACCCGCGCCCTTCTCAACAATGCGGTGGTCGGAGTCACCGAAGGCTGGAAGAAGGAGCTGGACATCGTGGGCGTCGGCTACAAGGCCGCCATGGAGGGGTCCCGGCTCCGCCTGGACCTCGGCTACTCCCACCCCATCCTCTACGAGGCCCCCAAGGGCATCCAGATCGCGGTGGAGAAGAACACCCACCTCACGGTCACCGGCATCGACCGGCAGCTGGTGGGGCAGGTGGCCGCCGACATCCGGAAGTTCCGCAAGCCCGAACCCTACAAGGGCAAGGGCGTCCAGTACACCGGCGAAGTGATCCGCCGCAAGGCCGGCAAGACCGGGAAGTAAGGGGACACCATGGCCAACGACCTCATCCTCCGCCGCCAGAAGACCAAGGCCCGCATTCGCGGCCGGGTCTCCGGCACTCCCGAACGTCCCCGCCTGACGGTCTTCAAGAGCCTCAAGCGCATCTACGTGCAGGTCATCGACGACAGCAAGGGCATGACGGTGGCCTCCGCCTCCAGCCTGGAGAAGGATCTCCGGGACAAGCTGAAGAACGGCGCCAACATCGAGGCCGCCAAGGCCGTGGGCGCGCGCATCGCGGCCCGGCTCAAGGAGAAGGGCATCAGCGCCGTGGTCTTCGACCGGAACGGCTACGTCTACCACGGCCGCGTCAAGGCGCTGGCCGACAGCGCCCGCGAAGCCGGGCTGCAGTTCTGATCCGGGGAGGAACCCATGGCATTCAATGAGAACAAGACCCCGGCCGCCGATCAGCCCGCGAGCGAGTTCAAGGACCAGGTCATCTACGTCGGCCGCGTCACCAAGGTCGTGAAGGGGGGCAAGAACTTCTCCTTCAGCGCCCTGGTGGTCGTCGGCGACGGCAGGGGCAAGGTCGGCTTCGGCCTCGGCAAGGCCCTCGAAGTGCCCAGCGCCATCAAGAAGGGCATCGAGAGCGCCAAGCGCAACATGATCCGCGTCCCCGTGACCCCCAACGGCAGCCTGCCCCACCAGATCACCGGCCGCTTCGGTTCCGGGTCCGTGCTGATGAAGCCGGCACCCGAGGGCACGGGCATCATCGCCGGCGCGGCCGTCCGCGCCGTCATGGAGGCCGCGGGCATCAGCAACGTGCTCACCAAGAGCCTCGGCTCGTCCAATCCCCACAACGTCGTCCGCGCCACCTTCGACGGGCTCCAGAGCCTGATGGATCCCTACACCATCATGAAGAACCGCGGCATCGACCAGGCGGAGGCCTGAGATGTCCACCTCTCCCAGCACCCAGCTCTTGGGCAAGCAGGTCGTCCTGACCCTCAAGTGCTCCCTCATCGCCACAGTGCCCAAGCACCGGGATTTCGCCCGGACCCTGGGCCTCAAGAAACCCGGCGACACCAGGGAGTGCGAGTACACCGCCAACGTGCACGGCATCGTCAAGCGCGTGCCCTACCTCATCGACGTCTCGGTGAAGGGGTGAGCCATGAAACTCAATGAACTCAAGCCCGCCGAAGGCGCCGTCTCCGCCCGGAAGCGCGTGGGCCGGGGCAAGGGCAGCGGCCTCGGCAAGACCTCGGCCCGTGGCGAAAAGGGCCAGAAGAGCCGTTCCGGCTACAAGAGCAAGCGGGGCTTCGAGGGCGGCCAGATGCCCCTCGTGCGTCGCCTCCCCAAGCGCGGCTTCACCAACATCTTCGCCCCCATGACCGAGGAGATCCCCCTGGGACTCATCTCCGCCCACTTCTCGGACGGGGACACCGTCTGCCTGGAATCCCTCCGGGACAAGAAGCTGGTCTCCGCCAAGGTCGAGCGCATCGTCGTCCTCGCCTCCGGCGAGCTGAAGGCCAAGGTGACCGTGGTCGCGGACCGCGTCACCAAGGGCGCCCGGGAAGCCATCCTGGCCAAGGGCGGGACCGTCCAGGAACCCCCCTGCGCGGCCAAGTGAGGAATCCCACCGCATGAACCGACTTCGGCAGATCCTGGCCAACCCGGAACTCCGGAAGCGCATCATCTTCACCCTTGCGCTTTTGGTGGTCTACCGGCTGGGGGTGCATGTCTCGGTGCCGGGGGTGAACCCCGACGCCCTGGCGCGCAACCTGGGCAAGGCCGGAGACCTGCTGGGGGTCGTGGACCTCTTCTCCGGTGGCGCCTTCAAGAAATTCTCGGTCTTCGCCCTGGGGATCACGCCCTACATCACCGCCAGCATCGTCCTGCAGCTGATGGGGGCCGTGGTGCCCCAGCTCGAGCAGCTCCAGAAGAAGGAAGGCGAGGCCGGGCGCCAGAAGATCAACCAGTGGACCCGCTACCTGACGGTGGGACTGGCCTTCGTCCAGGGCTTCGGCATCGCGGCGATGGCCCAGGGCATGGGCACGGACGTGGTCACCAACCCCGGCTTCGGCTTCAAGCTGCTGGCTGCCTTCACCCTGTCCGCCGGAACCATCTTCGTGATGTGGCTGGGCGAGCAGATCACGGAACGGGGCATCGGGAACGGAATCTCCCTGATGATCTTCGCGGGCATCGTGGCAGGGCTCCCCAAGGCGTTGGAGTCCCTGGGGACCATGTTCAGGGATTCCATCAAGGGGGTGCCCAACGCCTTTCCCCCGGGGGTCTTCCTCCTCCTCTTCTTCGCCATGCTCGCCGTGCTCCTGGCGGTGGTTCTGGTTGAGAACGCCTACCGGCGCATTCCCATCCACTACGCCCGCCGCGCCGACAGCAGCCGCATGGCCAGCCAGCGCAGTTCCTACATGCCTCTCAAGGTCAACACCGCCGGGGTCATGCCGGTCATCTTCGCCCAGTCCGTGATCTTCTTCCCCGCCACCATCGCCCAGTTCACCAAGTGGGACTGGCTGGGGAAAGCAGCCTCCTACCTCGCCCCGCAGAGCCACTTCTGGATCTACACCCTGGTCTTCGTGGCCACGGTGGTCTTCTTCGCCTTCTTCTACACGAGCATCGTCTTCAATCCCGACGAGACGGCGGAGAACATGAAGCGTTCGGGCGGATACATCCCGGGGATCCGGCCGGGGAAGGAGACCAGCGTCTACATGGACTCCATTCTCTCCAAGCTCACCTTCGCCGGGGCGGTCTACCTGGCCCTGGTGTCCTTGGTACCCCTGGTGCTCAGCAGCAACATTCCTGGAATCAATTTCTATTTCGGCGGCACCTCCCTCCTCATCGTGGTGGGAGTGGCCATGGACACCGTGGCCCAGTTCGAGAGCTACCAGGTGATGCGGCACTACGACGGTTTCCTCGAGGCAGGGCGCATCCGTGGACGGAGGGGCAAATGAGCGCCCGGACCCACATCCTCCTCGGCGCCCCCGGATCCGGGAAGGGGACCCAGGCCAAACGCCTGGTGGACGAACTCTCCTTGAGCCATCTATCAACCGGTGATATTCTGAGAGATGCCGTCTCGAAAGGGACGGAGCTTGGCCTTCGGGCCAAGGCCATCATGGCCAGCGGCAAACTGGTGGACGACGACACCGTCAATGGACTTGTCTTTGCGCGGCTGCAGGACGAGACCCAGGACGTGTTGTTCGACGGCTACCCGCGGACCCTACAGCAGGCTGAAGCCCTTGGGAACTTCCTCTCCTCCAAGGGAATCGGCCTCGGTTTCGTGGTGAACGTCGATGTCCCCCCGGAGGTCCTGGAAGCGAGGGTGGTCGGGCGCCGCACCTGCAGCAACAACGCGTGCGGAGCCATCTACCACCTTGAAAGCAAGCCGCCCAAGACCGAAGGCGTCTGCGACCTGTGCGGAAGTCCCCTGAAGCACCGCGCGGACGACACTTCGGAGGCCTTCAGGTCGCGGATGGGGGAATTCAACGCCACCTTCCAGCCCCTCCTGGCCTTCTATTCCGGTGGTCCCAACTACCGCCGGGTGGACGGCAATCGCCATCCGGATCAGGTGTTCGGCTCCTTGGTCCAGCTATTCCGGGAGAAGGCTTGAGCAAAGAAGAAGCCATTGAGCTAGAAGCCACAGTGGTGGAGTCCTTGCCCAACGCCGTTTTCCGGGTGGAACTGGAGAACAAACACCAGGTTCTGGCGCACATCAGCGGCAAGATGCGCAAGAACTTCATCCGGATCCTCCCCGGCGACCGGGTCCTCGTGGAGGTGACACCCTACGACCTGACCCGGGGCCGCATCATCTACCGCTTCAAATGAACGAGAGGATTCCATGAAAGTCAGGCCCTCCATCAAACGGCTTTGCGAGCACTGCAAGGTGGTCCGCCGGGAAGGCATCATCCGGGTGATCTGCAAGAAGAACCCGAAGCACAAGCAGCGTCAGGGCTAAGGAGCATCCATGGCACGCATCGCCGGCATCGATCTCCCCATCGGGAAGCGCGTCGAAATCGCGCTCACCTACATTTACGGCATCGGCCGGGCCAAGGCCCACAGCATCCTGGACCGCGCCCGGGTGGACTACGGCACCAAGGTCCGCGACCTCACCGAGGATGAGGTCGGCCGCATCCGCCGCGTCATCACCGCGGAGGAAACGGTGGAGGGAGACCTCCGCAAGAACATCGGCCTCGACATCAAGCGCCTGATGGACATCCAGTGCTACCGGGGGCTTCGGCACCGCAAGGGCCTGCCGGTCCGGGGCCAGCGCACCCACACCAACGCCCGCACCCGCAAGGGCAAGCGGAAGACCATCGCCGGCAAGAAGAAGTAAGGGACGAGGTTAGGACATGGCAAAGACCCAGACCAAGACCACCGGTAAGAAGGTGGTCAAGAAAAAAGAGAAGAAGAACATCCCCCACGGGGTCGCCCACATCCAGGCGTCCTTCAACAACACCATCATCTCCATCTCGGATCCGATGGGGAACATGCTCTGCTGGGCCTCCAGCGGCAACCAGAACTTCCGCGGGACGCGGAAGGGGACGCCCTTCGCCGCCCAGATCGCCAGCGGCATCGCCGCCGAGGCGGCCAAGGAGCACGGTGTCCGCTCCGTGGACGTCCGGGTGAAGGGTCCCGGCGCCGGGCGGGAGAGCGCGATCCGCGCCCTCAACGCCGCCGGCATCCAGGTGACCAGCATCCGCGACGTCACCCCCATTCCCCACAACGGCTGCCGTCCGCCCAAGCGGCGGCGGGTCTAGGCCAGGAGGAGACAGATCATGGCTCGATACGCTGACGCCGTTTGCCGCCTCTGCCGCCGCGAAGGCATGAAGCTCTACCTCAAGGGGGAGCGCTGCTTCAAGGAGAAGTGCTCCTTCGAGACCCGCAAGGGCAAGATCCCCGGCCAGCACGGGGCGGGCAAGACCAAGAAACCCACGGGCTACGCGCTCCAGCTCCGCGAGAAGCAGAAGGTCAAGCGGATCTACGGGGTGCTGGAAAAGCAGTTCCGCCTCTACTTCCAGAAGGCCGACCAAAAGAAGGGCGTGACGGGCCACAACCTGCTCGCCTTCCTGGAGCAGCGCCTGGACAACGTCATCTACCGCCTGGGCTTCGCCCCGAGCCGTGCCGCCGCCCGGCAGATGGTCATGCATGGCCACGTCCTGGTGAATGGCCGTCGGGTGGACATCCCCTCCTACCAGACCCGGCCTGGCCAGACGGTGGAGCTGGGCACCCGGGCGAAGAGCAACGAGGGCGTGAAGTCCGCGGTGGAAACCGCCGCCGGCCGGGGAATCCCCCAGTGGCTGGTGCTGGACGCCGCCGCCTTCAAGGGCCAGGTCATGGCCACCCCCAAGCGCGAAGACATCACCCTCGACATCAACGAGCAGTTGATCGTCGAACTCTACAGCAAGTGAGGATGGACGGATGCTGAACCTCAGCGATTTCCAGCGGCCGCGTTTCGCGGAAGTGAACGCCGGCAGCCTCACGGACTCCTACGGGGAGTTCGTGGCCTATCCCTTCGAGCGGGGCTTCGCGACCACCTGCGGCCACGCGCTCCGGCGGGTGCTCCTCAGCAGCATCCAGGGCGCCGCCGTGACGAACGTCCGCATCAAGGGCGTACAGCACGAATTCACGACCTTGCCGGGCGTCTGGGAGGACATCACCCACATCCTCCTGAACCTGAAGGAGATCCCCTTCAAGATCCACTCCGGCCAGCACCAGGTCGTCACCCTCGCCGCCAAGGGCGAGGGCAAGGTGACCTCGGCGGCGATCCGCACCAACCAGAACGTGGAGGTGCTGGATCCCAACGTCCACATCGCCACCCTGGGCGAGGACGGCGACCTCGAGATGGAGATCGTGCTCCGCATGGGTCGCGGCTTCGTCACCGCCGACCGCAACTTCGACGAGAGCCTGGGTTTCGGGTACATCCCCCTGGACTCCAACCACAGCCCCATCAGCCGTGTGAACTACCTGGTGGAGCCGGCCCGGGTGGGCCAGAGCACCGACTACGAGAAGCTGACCCTGCAGGTCTGGACCAATGGTGCCGTGAGCCCGAAGGAAGCCGTTTCCGACGCCTCCCTCATCCTCCGGGACCACTTCCTGGTGTTCGCCCGCCAGGACGAGGACTCTTTCGAGCCCGACGCCGGCGGGACGGTGCTCTCCCAGGAGTCCGTCAACGCCTGGCTCATCAAGTCCGTGGAAGAGCTGGAGCTCTCGGTCCGGGCCAACAACTGCCTGAGAAACGCCAACATCACCACCATCGGGGAACTGGTCCAGCGCACCGAGGCGGAACTGATGAAGACCAAGAATTTCGGAAAGAAGTCCCTCCAGGAGATCAAGGACGAGCTCGCGCGGATCGGCCTGACCCTGGGCATGCGCCTCGAGCAGGAAGTCTGAGGAGTCCCCCATGCGTCACAACGTCGCCGGCAAGCGCCTGGGCCGCACAACCAACCAGCGCAAGGCCCTCATGAAGAACCTGGCCACGGCCCTCATCGAGCAGGAGCGTATCGAGACGACCCTCGTGAAGGCCAAGGAACTCAGGGGATTCGTGGAGCCCTTCATCACCCTCGCGAAGACCGATTCCGTGGCCAACCGGCGCCTCGCCATGGCCCGCCTGGGCTCCAAGGCCGCCGTCCAGAAGCTCTTCGGCCCCGAATTCCGGGCCCGGTTCAACGAGCGTCCCGGTGGATACACCCGGATCCTCAAGATGGCCCCCAGACTCGGAGACGCCGCCGAGATGGCCCTCATCGAGCTGGTGGACTACCAGCTCCCCGAGGAGAAGGCCGCCGAATAGGGCGCGGACACCCGCGCCAGGACCGTTGGGGGGCATCCTCGGGTGGCCCCCCCTTTCTTTGCCGCGGGGAACCCTCCGGGGTCACCCCACGGTCCAGGAATCCTCGCTGCGGGCTTCCGGCTCGGAATACTGGGGCCCCCGACGACCCACCCGGACCACCGTGACCGTGCAGGGAGCGTGCGCGGCCACCTCGCTGGACACGCTTCCCAGCAGGGTGCGCCGGGCCGATCCTGCCCGGGCTCCCAGGACCACATGGTCCACCCGGTTGGCGTGCAGGTACCGGAGAATCGCCGCCGCCGCGTGGGGGGCCTCCAGCACGTGGAAGCTCACACGCCCTTCCTCCAGCTTCAGGGGTTCCGCCCAGTGCTTGAGCTCCACGAGCCGCTGGAGGTGCTTGTTCCGCCCCTCCCGGTCCAGGGTGGAGTCGAGGGTGATCACGCCCTGCTTGAGGACGTTGAGGCAGGCCACCCGAGCCCCCGGGAGGGTGCCCAGGATGTGGGAGACCATGACTCGAAGGGTTTCGCAGACGTCGGAACCGGCTTCGCTGAGGTCCACGGCCACCGCCACAATGGGGGCCTCCTCGTCGGGGCTTGCCACGGTGCCGCCGCGGTGGATGCCGAAGGCGGGTTCCCGGAAGCGGCGCTTCAGGACCGTGGTGAAACCGTCCCGGCGCAGTTTTTCCGAACGCACCGTAAGCCGGACCTGGTCCGGGTTCTGGAGGTCGAAGGCCAGTTGCGCCGCGGTGGGGTAGCGCCAGGCGGGGTTCACCTCCATGCAGCGGAGGATGACTTCCTGGAGCCAGGGCGGACAGTCGGGGCGCAGTTTCCTGGGCGGGGCGGGGTCCCGCCAGATCCGGATCTTCAGCCCTGAGAGACGCTGAGGATCCCCGAAGGGGCGGACCCCGGTCGTGAAGAAGTACAGGAGGACACCCAGGGCGAACTGGTCGCTTCGAGGGTCCCTCCGGTTGCCCAACACCTGTTCGGGGGCCATGTAGGGGGCCGTTCCGTAGGGAAGGCGGAACTCCTCCCCGATCAGGTCGGGGAGCTCGTCGTGATGGGAGAGACCGTAGTCGATGAGCACCGCCTCCCCCCCGGGTCGGAAGAGGATGTTGGAAGGTTTCACGTCGAGGTGCACGACGTGCTGGCGGTGCAGATCGTCCAGGGCCAAGGCGATGCGCGCCCCCAGGCGTGCCACCTCATGGATCGGCAAGGGGAGCCTGGTGAGGGTCGGAAGAAGCGATGTCCCCGGGATCCTTTCCATCACCAGGTACGGTTGTTCGGTAAAATCGCCGGCCGCAACGAATCGGGGGACGTGGGGGCCCTCCAGCCTCGGGAGGATCATTTGTTCCATTTCGAAACCCACGATGGCGGCGGGATCGGACCCTTCCGAGAGGACGGGCACCTTGATGAGGAGGGGGATCGGATGGTCCGGATGGGTGGCTTCCCACAGGGAGGCCATCACCCCTTTGTGGATCCGGGGGCCGACCTGGAATCCGCCCAGGGTGGCTCCAGGTCCGATCCGAATGGCAGCCATCACCCTCACCGTCCTTTGAAAAGGCGTTTTGCCAGCGTCTCGGGCAGTCCGCGCTCCCGGATCCTGGCCACCGCGCCTTCCACATCGTAGGGTACGCGCAGGAAGGTGATCTGGGCCGGGGCCGTGTCGAGGAGGGCGTAGGACGCCGACGGGTCCCCATCCCGGGGCTGACCCACGGAGCCGAGGACCCCCAGCCACTTCCGGTGGCTTGGGAGAGGCACGGGGGCTCCGGAAACCGGACGGAAGGCTACAAGTTTCCCGGTGGGCATGGCCCCGTAGAGCGCCGGGATGTGGACGTGCCCGCAGAACACCGCCTGGGCCCGGCTGGACTCCAGGGCCCGGCGGGCCGCGCTGGCGTCGTCCACGTAGGACCAGCGGGGATAGGTCCCCACGTTGGCGTGGACGTAGAGTCGGTTCTCGTCCTCGAAGCGCATGGGAAGGGAGGCGAGGAACTCCCTGGCCTCTGGGCCGAGCTGGCCCCGGGTCCAGGCCATGGCGATGTCGGCGTCCTCCGTGAAGGTCTCCCGAAGGTCGGACACCGCCAAGTCGTGGTTCCCCAGGACGATGATCGCCCCCGCCGCCGAAAGCTCCATGGCCTGGTCCACCACCCAGGCCGGATCTCCGCCATACCCCACCAGGTCTCCTAGGATGACGATCCGATCGGCCCCCCGGAGCTGCAGATCCCTCATGCAGGCCTCGAAGGCCTGGCGGTTGGCGTGAATGTCGGCCAGGAGGGCGATCCGCACTGGGAATCCCGTGGCGGGGCACCCGCCTAAGGGAATTCTAATGGACCCACGGGGCAACCGGTGGAGGCAGGGAGGGCGCCTCCACTCCATCATTTCAAATGACAACAAAATGACATTTCAATAGATCGGTTTTTACTCTGGGTCAGCATGGGGCGTCTGACCTTGCGCGGGCGAAGGCAGGTTCTGCAATCCGCTCAGGGGCGGGCGTTCGCCGCTTTCTCGCGAAAAGGCCGAGGTTTCCTGGGTTGTGGATGCCTTCGGGCTTGACCCTGCGAGATCCAGACGGTACACAATAGGGCCAGACCACCCAACTGACAGATCCTCAAATGATGACCCCCAGCTTCGTGAATGCCTGTCGGAGCACTTGACCCCGCTGCATCCACACCCAACCAGGCGGATCCCTCGACCCATGCGCCCCCTCTCCCGCACGTCCTGGACTCCCTTCCCGGGGTCCGGAGGCATGGCTGCGGCTCCTTCCACCGGGCCTGGGCGGGGACTCCGGCCCCACGAGCACGGGGGCGAGACTTGGCCCCCGCGCGGCAGCCGCCTGGGCCGGGACGGGCGGGGACCGCCCCGGGGGCCGAGAACCTTTTTCCGATGTCCCCGGGAGCCTTCCCATGGACTTGATCCTGGGAAGGACTGACGGAGATGGAAGCCGGTGGAACCCGGCTCCCGAGGACCCTCATCCACGGAACCAAGGCCCGCCAGGCGTGGGGATGTGAGAAAAGGAGGAACAAGGCAGAACGCACTCACCCCTGGCGATGAACCATTGGCAATGAACCCAGCAATTTGCTAAGGAGGCGACCCACAATGGCAATTGCGACCGAACAAATGGAATCCAAGGCCCCGATCTCCAAGGAAGAACGCTTGGTGATCATCGCGTCCTCGGTGGGCACGGTCTTCGAGTGGTACGACTTCTACCTCTACGCGACCCTGGCCCCCTTCTTCGCGGCCCTCTTCTTCCCCAAGGGGAACGAGACCGCAGCCCTCCTGTCGGCCTTCGCGGCCTACGCGGCGGGCTTCCTGGTCCGGCCCTTCGGCGCCCTGGTCTTCGGACGCATCGGCGACCTGATCGGCCGGAAATACACCTTCCTCGTCACCATCCTGGTCATGGGCATCAGCACCTTCGGCGTGGGCCTGCTGCCGACCTTCACGGCCATCGGCTGGGCGGCGCCCATCATCATGGTGACCCTGCGCCTCCTCCAGGGCTTGGCGCTCGGCGGGGAGTACGGCGGAGCCGCCACCTACGTGGCCGAACACTCCGGCCATGACCGGCGCGGATACAACACGAGCTGGATCCAGACCACCGCCACGGTGGGCTTCTTCATGGCCCTCGCCATCATCGGCGGCTGCCGCATCTGGATGAGCAAGGAAGTGTTCGCGAACTGTGGCTGGCGCATCCCCTTCTGGTTCTCGATCTTCCTGCTGGCCGTGTCGGTGTGGATCCGGCTCAAGCTGCATGAATCCCCCGTCTTCCAGAAGATGAAGGCCGAGGGCAAGGGCTCCAAGGCGCCCCTCTCCGACAGCTTCCTGAAGTACCCCAACAACAAGTACGCCCTCCTGGCCCTCCTCGGCGCCACCGCCGGCCAGGGCGTGGTCTGGTACACGGGTCAGTTCTACGCCCTCTTCTTCATCCAGATCACCCTCAAGGTCGACTTCCTCACCACCTACACCTTGATCGGGGCCTCCCTGCTGCTGGGCACCCCCTTCTTCATCTTCTTCGGCTGGCTCTCCGACAAGATCGGCCGCCTCAAGATCATCCTGGCGGGCTGCCTCATCGCCGCCCTCACCTACTTCCCCATGTTCAAGGCCCTCACGCACTACGTGAACCCCGCCCTGGAGAAATTCCAGAACAACTGCGTGATCGAGGTGCAGGCCGATCCCAAGGACGAGACCTTCAACCTCTTCGTCGGGCCCTGGAGCAAGTTCTCCCAGGTGGACCGGATCAACGACACCCTCACCAAGTACGGGCTGAACTTCACCAAGAAGCCGCCCGTGCCCGGCAAGCCCGTGGTCACCACGATCATCACCAACAAGGGCACCACGGTCCTGGAGGGCTTCAACCCCGACGTGGAGAAGGGCATCAAGAAGGCGCTCATCGAGGGTGGCTACCCCAACCTCACGCCGGACGGCAAGCCCAAGGACACGGACACTTCCCAGATCAATTACGGGATGACGCTGTTGATCCTGTTCGTGTTCCTGATCTACGTGACCATGGTGTATGGACCCATCGCCGCCTTCCTGGTGGAGCTCTTCCCCACCAAGATCCGCTACACGTCCATGTCCCTGCCCTACCACATCGGGAACGGGTGGTTCGGCGGAATGCTCCCCCTCACCGCCACGGCCATCGTGGCCCTGAAGGGGAACATCTATTACGGACTCTGGTACCCCGTCATCGTGTCCCTGATCACCGTGGTGGTCGGCGGTCTCTTCCTGAAGGAGACCAAGGACCGCGACATCAGCACCTACGAGCACTGATGTCCCCGGAGGACCGGGCGGCCCCAGGCCGCCAGGTCCCTCTGGAGCCCAAGAAAAAGCCCGGCCTCGCCGGGCTTTTTCTTGGCTGTCTGGGGCACCCCGATGGGTGCGCCGGTCCCCCGCCTTTTCGTCGCGGCTGGAGGACTACAAGGCGAGGTTCCGGATGAATTGCCGGACGAGGGCCTCGAAGGACCCTGCAGCGGCGGCCCCTGCCTCCAGGACTTCCTGGTGGGTCAGGGCCTGGGGGAGGATCCCGGCCGCCATGTTGCAGAGGCAGCTGACCCCGGCCACCCGCATGCCCTCCTGGCGGGCCACGATGGTCTCGGGGACGGTGCTCATTCCCACCGCGTCCGCCCCCAGCGCCCGGAAGGCCCGGATCTCTGCGGGGCTCTCGTAGCTCGGGCCCGTGACGGCGAGGTAGGTGCCTTCCTGGACCGGCAGCCTGAGACCAGCGGCCGCGGCGGCCAACTGGCCCCGAAGCCCGGGATCGTAGGCCGAGGTCATGTCCGGGAAGCGGGGGCCGGGGCCCAGGTTGGGGCCGATGAGGGGATTCGTGCCCATGAGGTTGATGTGGTCACGGATGAGCATGAGCTGACCCACGGCGAAATCCCGGTTGATGGCCCCGGCGGCGTTGGTGAGGAGCACCGCCGGGACGCCCAGCCGCCCGTAGAGACGCATGGGGGCTGTGACGAGCCCCATGGGATGGCCTTCGTAGAAGTGGAACCGGCCCGCCTGGAGCAGCACCCGGCGGCCTTCCATCTCGCAAAAGATCAGCAGGCCCCCATGTCCGGCCACCGTCTGGGGGGGGAAACCCGGAAGGTCCGTGAAAAGAACCCGCGTGCCCGCCCGGGCCTCGGGCGCCTCGGCCAGGGCGCCGAGCCCCGAGCCGAGGACGATCGCGAGTTCGGGGGTGAAGGGAGCCTTCCCCTTCAGGACCGAAAGCGGGGCCTGGAGATCCATGTGCACCTCAGGAGGCGGCCTCGAGCTTGACCGTGACCTGGACGTCCGGGATCGCGGTGTCAGGGCTCACAAGGCGGACCCTCACGAACTGGAGAACCGGAGCGTCGGTGTTCCCCGGGAAAGGGATCCGCGTGGCCGGACCGGTCCCGGTGAAGGTGAGGGTCCTGCCCAGGTTGGGAATCTCCACGAGGATCGTGGCCCCCGCGGGCAATTGGGCCGGCACGGTCTGGAGGGAGATGTTGTAGGCGGTGTCCTTGCTCAAGCGGAACTTGGCCCAGGCCATTTCCCGGTGGGAGGTGCCCGGGAAGGTCCCCCCGAGGCGCGTGGCCCCGCTCATGCTGAGGGTGATGGGCGAAAGAGGGGCCGTGGCGGAATTGGGGTTGTCTCCCCAGTCCAGCAGGAAGCGCGCGTACTCCCCCGTGGTGGGTCGGGGCCAGGGGACTCCGAAAGGCGAAAGGAGAGGGGTGAGGACGGCGTCCGAAAAAATGGCCTTGAGATCCACCGGATCGTTGGCGCCCTTGTCTGCCTGCAGGAGGCTGAGCTGGGCATAGAGGCTGTAGGTGTCGATCACCACCGGGGTGGTGTCCGTGCTTTTCACGATGAGGTAGTAAAAGATTTTCCGGAGAGCGGCGAGGTTGATCTTCTCCCAGTCGGCGGCCGTTCCCGGACTGGGCAGGCTGTTGGCCTTGAGGTTCAGTTCCCAGCACAATGCCGCCACGCATGGGGCCGAGTACGGGCTTCGCTGGACAGGCGTCAACCCGCTGAGGTCCCGGATGTCCCGGAAGGTGGCCCCGGCCCCCGCCGTATCGGCGAGGTAGGGGCTCTTCAGGAGGCTCGCGGCCATGGCGTCGGGGAACCCTTCGAAAAGCACGAGGTCGGGGGCCAGGTCCGGCAGCCGGCCGCTGACCAGGATTCCCGCAGGCCACTGCCACGCCGAGTAAAGGAAGTTCCTGGCCAGCATGGGGAAGATCACCCCTTCGTCCCAGGCGTCGTCGTTGGCGCTGCCGCCCCGGAGGGAGCCGAAGAAGTGCCTCGTGTTGGTCGTGGAATCGTAGGCCTGGGGGTAGACGCTCCGGTCGTACTCGACGAAGCTGCCCTTGGGGTGGGAGATCCCCGGACGGTAGTGGAGGTCCAGAATGTCCCCCGGGTTGACCGTCCCGTAGTTGGAGCTGAAGGTGTAGACGGAGTCCAGGATGCCGAGGACGCGGCTGCCCGTGCCCTGGGTTTCCCGGACGGGGGTCGTGAGCAGTTTCTGGGAGGAAACCCCGATCCACCACTTGTCCGTGGTCCCCAAGTCGAAATCCACCGTGGCGTTGGCCGTGGGAGAGGTGGTGGGCACTGGCGTCCCTTCAGGCTCCTTCCCGTCGGTGCCCTTCCGGTAAAGGTAGAGGGGACGCTCGGCCTGGTTGAGGGAACTGTCGATCCCGCTGGGGTCGGAGACGAGGCGGATGCCGGTGCCGGTGCGGCTGGAGAGCTCGACGAAGCCCGGCTTCCCCTTCAACAAGGACCCGGAATAGGAGCCGTCCGAACCGGTCTGCTGCTCGAAGGTGATCTTCCACACCGTCGTCTTGGTTCCGTCCGGCGCGGTTTCCTCTTTGGCGGACCATCCCCGGACCTGGACCGCCCGGGCCGGGAGCTTGGTGGTGAACTTCGCCGGATCCGTCTCCAGCCCGGTGGGAACTCCGTTGGCGTCCTTCAGCAGGGGCACCCGGGTGTAGGTGACTTTGCCGCTCACGGTGATCACTTCGTCCGAGGTGCTGCCCCCACTGGGGGAGGAACTGCTCTTGCAGGCCAGGCCCGCGGCCAGGAGGAAGGCTCCAAGAAGCGCCAAACCCTGGCGGGGACAGAAGATCCGCATGCTCACCTCGAGAGCCCAAAGGATCCAGCCTAGCACGGGCGGCCGGGCGGAGCCCGGGCACATCCTGGCGGGAAGGGCCTACCTTGAATGCCGCTCCAGGAAGGAAGGTTCGGAAGTCAACGCCGTGAAGGAGCGGTGGCGGCGGCGTTCTCGGCCACCAGTTCCGCCGGGATCTCCTCCACATCGTTGAGGAGAGGGAGGGGGTTCCGGCGTTCTCCCTGGATTCGGAGTTCGAAATGCAGGTGGGGGCCCGTGGCATTCCCGGTCCGGCCCACCTCGGCGATCTTCTGGCCCCGGCGGACGATGTCCCCCTCGGCGACGAAGTTGCCCTTGTGATGGGCGTAAAGGGTCGACACGCCGTTGCCGTGGTCCAGGACCACGAAATTCCCGTATTGCCGGTGCCGCCCCACCGCGACCACCTCGCCGTCCATGGTGGCGTAGACGTCCGTGCCGACGGGGGCTGTGAGGTCCACGCCCTTGTGGGAGCCCCGATAACGGACCCGCTTCTTCTTCGCACTCTGCTTGACCCGCACCACCCGGGTGCGGACCCGGGGTCCCCAGCTGGAACTCACCGTGCGGGTCTGGACCGGCCACAGGAGGTCCAGGTTGGCAGGGTCCGCCGGCTCGAAGGGCTGGGTCCGGGCCGGGAGGATTTCGGGCCCGGCTTCAGGCACCACGGGCTTCATGTGGACCGCGAGGTTGGCTCCCTCCCGGCCGCGGAGATCCAACAAGGAGGACTCGGAATGCCCCTCGGGAGCGAGAAGCCGGGTCTGGGCCGGCAGCACACGCTCCAAGTGGGGCAGGACAGAGGGGCCGAGCTGGGGCCAGCCCGGAAGGGTGGCCACCGGAACGGCCAGGGCCGCCCCGTGCACCACCTCAACCTCGACGGGTGGGGCGGGGGCCGGGCGCTGGCCGGGCCGGTTCCGCTTCACGGTGACGGTCTGGCCGATGGAGAGCTTCGACAGGGTGAGGCCCGGGTTCAGGGTCTGCAATTGGGCCATGCTGAGCCCGTGGACCTTGGCGATGCGGGCGGCATTGTCCCCCCGCCGGACCCGGTAGACCCCCTGGGCGGCCTCCAGCCCTCCGGACACGAGGGTCACCAGGGCCAGTGTCAACAGCGTCGAGGGCATGGGGCTCCAGAAGGGGCTGCGAGGAGGAGGGGGGTGGTGCGGCCGCCTCCTGCTGGGCGATCTCCCGTTGCGGTGAAAAAGGCAGGGGCCAGGATAAGCGAGCCCCGGGGGGGGTGGCAAATGTAAATTGAATCTAAATTTTCCAAGGGGCGGCGGGCCAATCCCCGGTGACGGTTCCCCGGCGCCCGCCTTCCTTGAGCAAAAGGCGCACCGGGCCCAGTTCCATGGCATGGTCCACCGCCTTCAGCATGTCGTAGAGGGTGAGGAGGGCCCCGCAGACTCCCGCCATGGCCTCCATCTCCACCCCGGTGGGGCCCCGCAACACCACCTCCACCCGGAACCAGGCCAGGGAGGTGGCCGGATCCCAGAGATGGTCCACCGAGATCCCTTCGGCCGCGACTGGATGGGCCAGGGGGATGATGTCCGAAGTCCGCTTCACCGCGTTCACCCCACCGATTCGGGCCACGGACCAGGGGTCCCCCTTTTTCAGAGAGCCTTCGCCGGCCTGGGCGGCCTCCAGGGCCCTGGCGCAGGCGGGGCCCAGCCGCAGGCAGCCCGCCGCCACGGCCCGCCGCAGGGTCGGGCCCTTTCCCGAGACATCCACCATCCGGGGCCTGCCCTCGGGATCCAGGTGGCTGAGGCGGCTCATGCGCGGGCCTCCGCCCCGGGTGCCCAGGCCAGGAGGATGTCCCGGAGCGCCGGGACGTCGGGCGCGTAGGCCCTGGGCCCCCAAGGGAGGAGTTCCTCCTCGGGATAGAAGCCGTGACCCACCGCCAGGGAGGGGACCCCGGCCCCACGGGCCATGTCCAGGTCGAAAGGGGTGTCCCCGACCATCAGGAGGTCCTCGGGGTCCAGGGAGGTCTCCTCCAGGATCCGGTTCAGGCTTTCCGGGTCCGGTTTCCCCAGGACCACGTCATCGGGCGTCACCACGGGGGAGAACCAGCCGGCCCAACCGAGTCCTTGGATCTGTCGGAGGACGGGGACGCTTCGTTTGGAGGTGGCGATGGCCATGCGGATCCCCAGGGCCCGGAGCTCCTGCAGCAGGGGCTCCATGCCTGGGAAAGGCCGGAGCAGGTGCTCGTTTCCGGCCCAGTCGAAACTCCGGTAGACCTTCAGGACTTCCGCAGGGTCCATTCCGAGCGGGCGAAAGGTGTTCGCCAGGCCGGCCTCCACCGGCAGGCCGACGCTTCGCAGCCAGCTCTCCCGGAGTCCGGGGCGATCCTGGAGCCCCAAGCCCTTGAGGGCGTGCTCCATCCCCGCTTCGATGAGGGGGCGGCTGTCCACAAGGGTCCCGTCGAAATCCCACACGATGAGCTTCAACCCGGCCTCCTCTCCCCATGATTCCACCGCGGAGCCCCCTGCCCGTCCCGGAGGGCCGCGGCCCAGGCCTCCGCCCTGTCCAGCAGACAGGCCAGATCCTCCAACGTGGTTCCGGGATTGACGAGGGTCGTGCGCAGCCAGGTGCGGTCCCGCAGGCGGGTCTTGACGAGGTAGAACGAGCCCTCCTCCACGATGGCCTGGCGGATCCGGGACTGGAGTCCGTCGGGGTCGGGCTCCCCCTGGGGGAGGTGCCGAAAACAGACAATGTTGCTTTCGGGCCGGACGGCCAGTTCCCACCCCGGCCGCCGTTCGATGAGGTCCGCAAAATCCCGGGCGAGGTCCCACATGCGCTCGACGAAGGCGGCCAGGAGGGCCTCCCCGTGGACCTTCAGGGTGAGGTAGAGCCCCAGCGCCAGGGGCCGCTTGGTGCACTCCAGGGTCCGGTGGGCGATGTTGAACCACTCCAGGCGGGCGCTGCGGTCGAAGAGGTAGGAAGCCTGCTGGCTGAAGGTCTCGTAGGATCGCTCCCCGTCCCGGAAGAGCACGGCCGTGCAGAGGGCGGGCTGCAACAGCATCTTGTGGGCGTCCACCACCACGCTGTCGGCGTCCTCCAGGCCCTGGATCAGGGGCCGCAGCCTTTCGGACACCACGACCGCGCCGCTGTGGGCCGCGTCCACGTGGAGCCACAGGCCCCGGTCGCGGCAGATCCGGCCGATGGGTTCCAGGGGATCGAGGGCCCCCGTGGCCGTGGAGCCCGCGCTGGCCACCACCGCCATGACCCGCAGGCCCTCGGAGGCCGCGGCGTCGAGGGCCGCCTCGAGGTCCCGGGGGTGCATGCGGAACCGCTCGTCCGCCGGCACCAGGCGAACGCCCCGGGAGCCGAGCCCCATGGCCTGGGCGGAGCGTTTGACACTGTAGTGGGCTTCCGCGGACCCGACGATGCACAGGGGGGGGCGGTCTGCCAGGCCCTCCTCCCATACGTCGAAGGGGGCCGAAGCCTGCCGGGCCGCCAGCAGGGCCGTGAGGTTGCCCGCGCTGCCACCGTGGGTGAGAACCCCGTCGGCCCGGGCCGGATCGAAACCGATGCGACCCGCCAGCCAGCGCAGCACGCTCCGCTCCATGGCCGTGGCCGAGGGACCCATCTCGTAGATCGCGGATCCGTTGTTCACGAGGTCGGCCAGGGCCCCGGCCAGGGAGGCCAGGGGCAGGGGCGCCGAGCACTGGTGGCCCACGAAGCGGGGGTGCTGGAGGTGCTGGGCCTCCCGAAGGAATCGGTCCAGGAATTCCAGCGGGTCCCCCCCGCCCCCGGGCCCGAATTCCGCGGGCCAGGCCCCGAGCATGGCCTCGGGATCCCGCCAGGGAAGGACGGGCATCCGGCCGGACTGGGCCTCGGCGAGGTGGGCCGCCAGGCGGTCCACCCAGGCGTGGCCGAGCCGCCTGAACCGCTCGGGATCGAAGGCGTCCCCCAGGAGATCGGTCAAGAGGCCCCCGAGGGTCCCGAGACCTCCCCTCGTTCCGTCCCGAAACTCCGCTCCCACTTGGCGATGACCACCGAGGCCAGGCCGTTGCCCGTGACGTTCACCGTGGTGCGGGCCATGTCCATGATCTCGTCCACGGCCAGGATCATGGCCACGCCCGCATCGCCGGGCAGGCCGAAGGAGGCGCAGGTGGCGGCGATGATCACCAGGGTGGCCCGGGGCACGCCGGCCACGCCCTTGCTCGTGAGCATGAACATCAGCAGCATCATGATCTGCTGCCCCAGGGACATGTGGATGCCCGCGGCCTGGGCGATGGCGAGGCTGGCCAGCACCAGGTAGAGGGTGCTGCCGTCCAGGTTGAAGCTGTAGCCCGTGGGGATCACGAAGCTGGCCACCCGGCGGGGCACGCCGAAGCGCACCATCTCTTCCAGCAGCTTGGGCAGGGCGGCTTCGCTGGAGGCGGTGGAGAAGGCCGTGAGGGCGGGGTCCTTGATGGAGCGGAAGAAGCCCAGGATGGGGATTCGGAAGGCCAGCATGATGGGGATGAAGACCAGGACCACGAGCAGGGCCAGGGCCAGGTAGAGAGAACCCACGAGCTTGGCGTACTGGCCGATGAGGTGGGCCACGGCTGGCCAGCCCTGCACGAGGACCCCGTTCACCTTCTGGCCGGCGGCCATGTGGCTCACGTTGTAGGCCATGGCGCCGAAGACCCCCAACGGAGTGAGGGCCATGACCATGTCGGTGTAACGGAACATCACCTGGGCCAGCCCCTCGAAAAAGGAGAGGACCGGCCGACCCTTCTCCCCCGTGCGGGTCAAGGCGATTCCGATGAGCGCGGCGAAGACCACCACCGGCAAGATGTCGGCCTCGGCGGCGTGCCTGAAGAAGTTGGAGGGGAAGGCGTGGAGGGCGATCTCCCAGCCGCTCTTCATGGCCGCGTGGGGGAGGGTTTCGGTGGTCTTGAGGGGCAGGCCGGCCCCGGGCTGGAAGCCGTTGGCCACCACCAGGCCGATGATGAGGGCCAGGGTGGTGACGACCTCGAAGTAGAGAAGGGCCTTGCCGCCCATCCGACCCACCGCCTTGATGTCCCCGGTCTGGGCGATGCCCGTGATGATGGTGGCCACCAGGATGGGGACGATGATGCTCTTGATGAGGGCGATGAAGGCCTTGGAGAGGAAGCGGAAGGATTCGTAGGCCCAGGGGAAACGGTCGGAGGGCAGGAAACCCCCGAGGACCACGCCCATGGCGAGGCCCACGAAGATCCAGAAGGTGCTCGAGCGGTACCAGGGCTTGGCGGCGGTCATGGCTGGTCAGTGTCCCACGAAGGTGCGCCGTTCCTCCCCGGGGAGCTGGGGCATTTGGGGCAGCCGTTCCCAGGCGAGCTGGAAGGTGACGCCCAGCCGCCGCCCCGGGGCCAGCAGGCCATGCTGGAGGTCGTCCCGCAGGTCCATCAGCAGGGCGCGCCGCTGGCCGCCCGGCGCCTCGAAGCGGATCAGGGCCAGGTCGTGGGTGCGCCGAAGGATCAGTCCCTGTCCTAGGCGGCGGGCGGCCACGGGGATGGCCCTGGGGGGGAAGGAGATCCGTCCGTCCGACGCTCCGAGGAACTCGCCGGCAGCCGGCCAGGGTGGCGGCCAGTCCCGGGTCCTGCCGACCCAGAGGGCGGCCCGGGTGCCCTCCGGGAGGCCGCCGGCTTCCAGGGTGACCAGGAGGGTGCCCTGGCCAAACCGGGCCGGGGTTTCCCACCAGGCAAGGAGGGCAGCGGCCACCAGGAGCAGGCCGGCCCAGAGCACGTAGTACCAGCGGCGGCGGTAGTGGATGGAGGTTGGGGCCGGGGGGTTCATGACAGATGTAGATGCTCGCATGGGAAGATGGGCCTCGGGGCGGGTCCCCTGGAGCTTTGGCATGGCCTCCTTCGATCTGATCGTCATCGGTTCGGGCCCCGGCGGGTACATCGCCGCCATCCGGGGAGCCCAGCTGGGGCTCAGCACCGCCCTGGTGGAGAAGGACACGGTTCTGGGGGGCACCTGCCTGCACCGGGGCTGCATCCCCGCCAAGACCTGGTTGGAAAGCGCCCACCGCTTCGAGCAGATGCAGCAGGCCGCCGAGTTCGGGATCCAGGGGGTGGACGCAGGGGCGCTGCGGGCGGACCTCGCCGCCATCGTCAAGCGGAAGAATCGCATCGTCCTGAAGAACGCCAAGGGGATCGAATTCCTCATGAAAAAGAACAAGGTGACCGTCCTCAAGGGTTTCGGACGCCTGGGGGGGAAGGGGAAGGTGGAGGTTCAGGGAGAGGCGGGGACGGAGGTCCACGAGGCCAAGCGCATCATCCTGGCCACGGGTTCGGTGCCCCGGGACCTGCCGGGCCTGGAGGCTGACGGGCGGCGGGTGCTCAACAGCGACCACATCCTGGAGATCCCGGAACTGCCCTCGCACCTGGTGATCCTCGGCGCGGGCGCCATCGGCGTGGAGTTCGCCAGCGTCTTTGCCCGGTTGGGCTCCAAGGTGACCCTGGTGGAGCTGCTGGATTCCGTGCTGCCCATCGAGGACGAGGCGGTGGGGCAGGAGCTGGCCAGGATCTTCACCAAGCAGCACAAGATGGACATCCGCTGCGGGACCCGCATCACGGGGGTGGAGCGCTTCGAGGACCGGGTGATCTGCCACCTGGAAGGGCTGAAGCCGGGAACCCTGGAGGCCAGCCACCTCCTGGTGGCGGTGGGCCGGGCCCCGGTGACGGGGGGCGTGGGCCTGGAGCAGACCGCGGCGATCATGGACCGGGGCTGCGTGGCCGTGGATGCCTTCATGCGCACCGCGGAGCCCGGTCTCTACGCCATCGGGGACGTGGTCCGGACGCCCTGGCTGGCCCACGTGGCCAGCGACGAGGGCCTCGTCGCTGCCGAGCACGCCGCCCAGAGCCTGGGCGTGGGGGTGCATCCGCACCCGGTCAACTACGACCGAGTGCCGGGCTGCACCTACTGCGATCCCGAGGTGGGCAGCATCGGCCTCACCGAAAGGGCCGCGCGGGAGCGGGGCTTCGAGGTCCAGGTGGGCAGCTTCCCCTTCATGCCCATGGCCAAGGCCAACATCGTCGGGGAGCCCCACGGCTTCATCAAGATCGTGGCCGAGAAGAAGTACGGCGAGATCCTCGGCATCCACATCCTCGGGCCCAAGGCCACGGAGCTGGTGGCCTCCAGCGTGGCGATCCTGGCCGGGGAGCTCACCGTGGACGCCCTCATCCAGACCATGTACCCCCACCCCACCCTGAACGAGGTGTTCCCGGAAGCCGCGCGGGCGGTCCATGGCCGCGCGCTGAATGCGTGATTCCTCGTCTGGGGCTCCGTGGGGAAGGAGCCTGATAACTCACAAATGGAAATGGCGGACCTTCATTCGTGGGCCGCGGCCCAGGGCCTGCCAGCGCGGCACGAGGGCGAAGGCGCCGCAGGCGGCCAGGGCGAGAGCGTAGGAACTGCCCAGGGCCAGGAGCAGGTTGAGGAGGTCCAGGGAGGCCAGCAGGCTCCAGGGCCTCGGGTGACCCCAGGCGGCCAGGGCCGATCCGGCCGCCAGGACACCGGTCAGGCCCGCCAGGAGGAACAGGGCCGCCCCACCGGCGACGGCGGAGACCCACGCCGGCCAGTCCGCGGCGGCCACCCCCCTCAGGCG
This sequence comes from Acidobacteriota bacterium, assembly GCA_016213735.1. Classification (GTDB taxonomy): domain Bacteria; phylum Acidobacteriota; class Holophagae; order Holophagales; family Holophagaceae; genus JACQZU01. Next base: position 119,053 of record JACQZU010000026.1, read on the forward strand.
GGGGGCGCCCCACGCGGAGACCAGGCCGAGGGACAACATGGCGGCGCTCCCGTGGAAGAGGAGGAAGACCGGGTCGCCCTCCCACTTCGCCCCCACCCAGAGGGTCCCGCCCAGGGCCACCAGGAGGGCCAGCAGCACGCCGGCCTTGCGCCAGGTCTGCTCGGCCCTCTCGCCGGGGGTCATCCAGCACTGTTCGGCACGAAAGGCGTCGTCGGGAATCATCGCTTCCTCACCCACCTGGATGGGGCGAGAACCTGGGGGGTTCCCGGGAGGTTCCCTCAGCACCGGGCGCAGAAGTGGGGGGGCGCCGGGAGGGTCGCCAGGCGGAGAAACAAGTCCTTCCAGGCTTCCACCGGGCCCCGGAACACCGCCAGATCGGGGCTCAGCATCCCCAGGGCCTGCAGCGGCCTCGGGTCGGCGTCCAGGGGGAGCACGGGGACGGGCCGGCCTCCTTGTCCCCGCAGCACGGCCCGGGCCCGCTCCTGCACGGGCGCGGCGGTGGGCAGTTCCAGGGGATCCCAGAGGACCTGGACCCCTGAGGGCAGGACAACCCCCGGCCACCAGGGGGCCTCGAATCCGTCCTTCGAGGGGATCCAGGGGGGGGACTCGAACACCTCCTCGATGTGTTGCCGTGACCATTCGGGAAGGAGGTCCTTCAATTGTCCGGCTTCGAGCGGGGAGAGGCGGGCCCGTCCCAGCGGCACGGGATGGGGCGCCCGCAGCCGTCCAGGCAGTCGACGGGGCACAATCGGCTGGCCTTCCGGCCAGGGGATCCCGGCGTCGATGGCGCAAACCAAAGAGCCGATCCTGGTGCGATAGGGCTCCAGGAAGGGCGCTCCATCGGAGTCCAGGGGCAGAAGACCCGCGAGGTTGAGGGGCAGTCCCTGGGCCTGAAGGTCCCCGATGGCCCCCAGCGGGCCAGAAAGGTCGCTCTCGTGCCGGCCCAGCACGGCCACCAGGGGCCACCCGTGTTCGGAGATCCGTTCGACCAGGATGAGCGGGGTGGCTCCCGGAACCTGGAGGAGGCTGCCGCCGATCCGCGCCGACTTTTCAAGGCTCCCAAGGTCCACAGGCCCCCCCGGGCCCACCTTATCCCGGAACCGAGAGCCCCAGCGCCTGTTCCACGATGGCCGAAAAGCTCTCGTCCAGGGCGTAGGGCTTCACCATGAGCTGGGTCACTCCGGCCCGCCGGGCCGCCAGCACCAGCGCGGTCGAGATCTCCTCCTGGGCCAGGATCACCGGAGGGAGTTCGCCTTGCAGGCGCCGAAGGGCCTCCACCAGTTCCATCCCTCCCAGTTCGGCCACCCCTCCGTCCACCAGAAGGCAGCCTTGGGACGAAAATTCGCCCTCCAGGGCCGGGACCAATTCAGAAAGGTGGTTGGCCACGATCACCCGGCCGTAGCCTTCCTCGGTCAGGTGGTCCACCACCGGGACCTGGTGTCCGTTGCCGGGAGGGATGGCCAGGATGACGCTCCTGGATCGCTTCTTCAGGCGGAGGAGCGCCGGGTTCCGGGCGGAAGCGGCCGACGGCTTTGGGACCGGGGCCGGGGTCTCGCTGGCTGGGTTCCGCCCGGCCTCCGCTCTCGGGGCGGCCATCTCCGTCGGCGGAGGAACGGCAGGGGCCGGGGGAGGCGCGGCGGCGGCGGGTGCCTGCGGGACGGCCGGGGAAGCCGGGACGGCCAGGGCGGCAGGGGCGGCAGGGGCCGAAGAGGCCGGGGGGGCTTCCTCCCGCACCTCCAGGCTCCGCCGGACCTTCGGAGGCAGGGTGGCCGGGGGGGGGCTCACCCTGCCGGAGATCAGGGATCGAAGGGAAGGGAGCATCTCCGATGGGAACCGGGAGATGTGAAGCCCGAGGTACAAGGCGCCCCCCGCGTTTTCCAGGTAGATGGCCTTTCCCTCGCACTCCCAGCTGCCGGGAATTCTCGGAAGCTTGCTCAGTTTGACGAGGTCAAAAGAATGGCCCGGCTGGACCAGATTGGCGTGCAAGGCCAGTTTCTTTTCCGTCTTGATCTCCATGGCCCGCTCCAGCCGAACCCGGACACCTTGCTCGGAGATGTTTTCGGCGATGCCCGTGAGGCCCGCCCCTTCGAAAAGGCCCGAGAGGGCCGTGAGCGTGGTGCCCTCCTTGAGGTGCAACCGGGCCCGGGGTCGGCGCCGGCGTTCGGTCAGGGCCAACTCCTCGGGAAGACTCAGGTCCGCCTGCCCAGGCCTGAGGGCCAGGAGGGTGGCCTCCCCTCCGACCCGGAGGCCGTCCAGGACGAAAACCAGGGTGATTCGTGCCCCCTTTTCCGACATCAGGCTGCCCTGAAGCTGGAAAGTGGCCTGACCCGTTCCGGGGTCAAGGCTGAGAAGGTGGGCGGGGCACTCCCGGCCCCGGGCCTCCACCAGGGTGAAGGGGGCCCTCACCCTCTGGGCGTCCTCGATGTAGGCCAGCACCAACTCCCCAGGCCCCTGCGTCTTCTTGTCCTTGCCCAGTCCGAAAATGGCCATGGAATCCCTTGGGTTCCGTCCTGATCCTATCGTCTGGATTGAAAAGTCGCTTGATTACCGCAAGATGAAGGGGCCCGCCGGGCGCCAGGAGACCCCTCCGCACATGACCCAGGCTCCAACCCGTTGTTACCTATTGGCCCGCCTGGGCTTCCATGACACCCCGAGCCTGATCGGGGAACACCTGGCTGAACTGGGGGAATTGGCCCGGGCCGCGGGGATGGACCCCGTGGGCCGGGAGCAGCTTCGGCGAGCGGCCGTGGACGCACGCACCTTCTACGGTCGCGGCCAGGTGGAACGGGCCGCGTCTGCGGCCCGCAACCTGCAAGCGGCGGTGCTTGTCTGCGACGACGACTTGAGCGGGGGCCAGGTCCACGCCATCACCAAAGCCACGGGCCTCCAGGTCATGGATCGCACGGACCTGATCCTCACGATCTTCGAGGCCCGGGCCCAGACCCAGGAGGCCCGCGTCCAGGTCGAACTGGCCCGATGCGAATACGAGCTGCCCCGGCTCAAGGGGGCCTGGACGCATTTGGAACGTCAGGTGGGCGGGGTGGGGGTCCGGGGCGGGCCGGGGGAAACCCAGATCGAGGTGGATCGCCGCATCACCCGACAGCGCATCGGGCAGCTCAAGAAGGAATTGCGGCACCTGGAACGGGTCCGGGAAACCCAGCGGCAGGGGCGCATCCCGGGCCTCCCCCGGGTGTCCCTGGTGGGCTACACCAACGCCGGGAAGACCAGCCTCCTCCTGGCCCTGACGGGGGAAGGGGAACCCCAGGACATGCTCTTTGCCACCCTGGACACGACCACCCGGCGGGCCTGGCTGGGGGCCGACCCCGATTCCGGGCGGCCGCGGCACGCCCTGGTCTCGGACACCGTGGGCTTCATCCGGAAGCTCCCTCACCAGCTGGTGGCCGCCTTCCGCTCCACCCTGGGGGAGGTTCGCACCGCCGAGGCCCTTCTGGTGGTGGCCGACGGCGCCAGCCCAGACCTCGACGAGCACCTCGGGGTGGTGGCGGAAACCCTGGAGGAGATCGGATGCGCCGGCCACCCCCGCCTCCTGGTGTTGAACCAGGTGGATCGCCTGACCCGGCCCCAGCGGATCGAACTGAAGCGCAGGCACCCGGGCGCCGTCCTTGCCTGCGCCCTCACCGGGGAGGGTGTTCCCGAGGTGCGCGAGTGGCTCCTGGACCTGATCCCCGGGCCGCCCCGGCCCCGGGAACCTGAAGCCTGGGAAAAGGACCAGACGGTCCCGGCCGGTTGAGGATCCCGGCGGAACGCCGCGGCCCCCCGTTCAGCTCATCTGGCAGCTGCTCGACATGGAGGCGGGCAGGTAGCAGTTGGTGGCGTAGTCCATGAGCATGCGGTCGGCGTTGAAGCGCCAGGCCAGGGTGCGGATGCTTCGCTTCACCCGGCGGACCCAGCCGTGGGGAATGCCGGTGTCGTTTCGGTCGTAGTAGAGGGGAAGGACCTCCTCCTCCAGCAGCCGGTAGAGGGCCTCCGCATCCCGGGCGTCCTGGGTGGCCTGGTCGGCGTGGACCTCTCCGTTGCCGATGGCGAACCCGTTTTCCCCGTCGAAGGCCTCGGCCCACCAGCCGTCCAGGATGCTGATGTGCAGGCCGCCGTTGAGAACCACCTTCATGCCGCTGGTCCCGCAGGCCTCCAGGGGCCGCCGTGGATTGTTCAGCCAGGCGTCCACCCCCTGGTAGAGCTGCCGCCCCACGTGGATGTTGTAGTTCTCGATGAAGGCCACCCGGTCGCGGAAGCGCGGGTCCTGGCAGAACTGGAGCACGCGCCGGATCAGCTCCTTCCCTGTGCTGTCGGCGGGGTGGGCCCGTCCGGCGAAGACCAGGTTCAGGGGCCGTTCCGGGTTGTTCAGGATCGCGTCCAGGCGATCCAGGTCATGGAACACCAGGTCCGGCCGCTTGTAGGGGACGAAACGCCGGCCGAAACCGATGGTCAAGGCCTCCGGATCCAGGCCCTCGATGGCCGGGAGGCCCAGGCGCTCCCGCATTTTCGCGGAGCGTCCCGAGATGAAGCGCATGGTCCGCGCCTTGAGGACCTGTTTGACTTCCCAGACCTCGGCGTCGTCGATGTCCTCCACCTTTCCCCAGAGGTCAGGGCGGGCGATGCTGTCCAGCCACTTGACCCCGATGTGGGTTCGGAAGAGCTGGTTCACTTCCTGCGCCATCCATGTGCTCGCGTGGACGCCGTTGGTGATGTGCCCGATGGGGACTTCATGGAGGCTCTTCCCCGGCCAGAGGCCTTGCCACATTTGCTTGGAGATCTTCCCGTGGAGTGCGGAGACCCCGTTCGTGAATCGGGCGTGCCGCAGGGCTAAGACTGTGGGGAGGAAGGGGGCGCCGGAATCCTCGGGGCGCACGCGCCCCATGGCCAGCACATCCTGGACAGGCATTCGCAGGCCTTCCGCCAGGGGATGGAGGTGTTCCTCGGCAAGCCCCGCCTCGAAGCGGTCATGGCCGGCTTCCACGGGGGTGTGGGTGGTAAAGACCGTGGCGCTGCCGGCGATCTGGAGGGCGAAGCGGGGATCCAGGTTGTCGTGCTGGACGCGATGCCGGGCCCACTCCAGCACTGCGAAGGCGCAGTGGCCCTCGTTCAGGTGGAGCACCCCCGGGGTGATGCCCAGGGCCCTCAGGGCCCGGTAGCCGCCCACGCCCAGCAGCAGCTCCTGCTGGATGCGGACCCGGCTGTCCCCGCCATACAGGCGGGCGGCGAGCTCCCGGTCCTCGGGGCTGTTGGCATCGTCCCGGGGGTCCAGGAGCAACAGGCGGACCCGGCCCACGAAGGCCTCCAGGACCCGGGCGTACACCGTGCGCCCGGGCAGTTCGACCCCGACCCGGACGGGATTCCCGTGCTTGTCACGGGCGAGCTCCAGGGGGAGGTTGCGCAGATCGTAGGGCTCCACCACGTCCTGCTGCCAGAAGCTGCCGTCGAGCACCTGGTTGGTGTACCCCTGGTGGTAGAGGAGGCCCACCCCCACCATCGGCACGCCGAGGTTCGAGGCGCCCTTGATGTGGTCCCCCGCCAGGATGCCCAGGCCCCCGCTGTAGATCGGAAGGCTTTCGTGGATGCCGAACTCCATGCAGAAATAGGCCACCGGACGGGAACCCAGGGCCCCGGCGTGGGTCATTCCCCAGGTGGTGGTGGCGGTGAGGTGCTCACGCAGCTGGCGGAGGGCCCGGTCGATGCGCGCGGGCACGTCCATTTCCTGGGCCCGGTGCTCCAGGTGGGCGGGGTCGATCTCCCGGGCGAAAGCCAGGGGGTTCTGGTAGAGCCGGTGGTACAGGTCGATGTCGATGTCGCGGAAGATCGAACGGATCTCCGGGCGCCAGGTCCACCAGAGGTTGCGCGTGATGGCCAGGAGCTTCTGTTGGAGCGTGAGGGGCATGTACGACCTCGGGAGGGAGCCTTGATTCTATTCCCTGGGCAGGTCCGGGGAGGGGGTTCCATTCCTGGCCGGGTCACGGCGACCCTCCTTCGGCGGGGCGGAGGCGGAGGTGCCTTTCCAGCGAGGACGCCACCAGGGGGTGGTAACGATCCCGCGCCTGGGCGAAGATGCGCCCGACCCTCGCAGGGCCGTCCGGCAGGGCCAGCATGGCGTCGTACAGGAGCCTGAGGGTTCTCCCACCCCCGGCGCTCCCCAGGATCTCCTCCGCCCGGGCCACCGCAGGGGCGTGGCCTCCCCTGACCCCCAGCACCAGCCAGGGAACGAGAACCGTGGGGTTCCGGGACCGTGTGAGGTGCCAGGCATGGTCCAGGGCCCCCAGGCGGGAGGCATCCAGGGATGGCCCAATCCCTGCCAGGAACCAGGCCCACTGGCGGGGGGACCAGGTCCGGGCGGGAAGGTTCTCCGGGGCGAGGGATCCTTCTCCGAGCCTTTTCGCGGCCGGGTCCGCGGCATCGAGGGCTTCGGATCCCAGCCAGGGGGCGTCGGGGGGCAGGCCCGCCTCCTCGATCCAGGCCCCGGTCGGCCCAGGCAGCTCCGCCTCCAGACGCTCCAGGAACTGAGAGGTGGAAAGGGACCGGAAGGCGCAATCCCGGAACAGCCGGCGCAGAAAGGCGTCGAGGGAGGCCCGGCCCGAACGGCGCTCGAGCATGACGAAGAAGAGGTAGCCCTTCTCGTAGGGGACCGTGCTGAGAACCTGGTCGGGGTGCCGGCTGCGGAAATCCACCCGCAGCCGCTGGTCCGCCGGGGGCAGGGACGAGAAATCCTCAAGCAACTGCTGGCGGCCCAGTACGGCCTCCTCCTCGGCCCGGGCCTTCCCGAACAGGGCCTCCACGAGCCGCCGCTCCAGGTAGACCGTGAGCCCCTCGTTGAGCCACACGTCGTTCCAGGTGGCCTGGGTGACCAGGTTGCCGGCCCAGGCGTGGGCCAGTTCGTGGGCGATCGTCGAGGCCCCGCTGCGGTCTCCAACCAGCAGGGCGGGCGACACGAAAGTAAGCGTGGGGTTTTCCACCCCGGCGTAGGGGAAGGCGGGGGGCATCACCAGGAGGTCGGACCGGCCCCAGCGGTAGGGACCGAAGAGACGCTCCGCGACGCGGAGCATGCGGGGCATGTCCCTGAACTCGCGGTGGGCTGAGGGCAGGAGGGGGCGCTCGGCGTGGATCCCTGTGCGTGGGCCCCACGCCTGGAATCCGAGGTCGCCGACCGCGAGGGACAGGAGGTAGGCCGGGACCGGCCTCGTCATGCGGAATCGGCTGATGGAGCCCCGCCGGGAGCGCAGTTCCCCGCTCATCACCGGCACGAGCCCCTCCGGGACCCGCACCCGGGCCTCCCAGGTGAAGCGCTGGCCCGGTGAATCCTGGAGGGGGATCCAGCTCCGCGCGTGGATGGTGCCGGACTGGGTGTAGAGGAAGGGCCTGCCGCTTCGGGTCTGGGGGCCGTCCAGCCACTGCAGGGCCCCGGCCCGCTCCCCGGAACGGTAGGCGACCCGGAGCGCCCGGACCCCCGGCGGCAGGGAAATGCGGAGAGGGGCGCCCAGAACGGGATCGGAGGCACCGAGAACGTAGGGGAGGGGCTCGTCCGGCCGGCCCCTGCGCACGGCGGCCACCGTCCGGATGACCAGGTCCTGGGTGTCCAGCACCAGGTCCTGGACCCCCCGGGGGGATGAACGGGCCAGGTGGAGGACCACCTGCCCCCCCAAGCTCCGTGAGCGGAAATCGAGATCCAGGTCCAGGGCCAGGTGGGTGATCGCCACGTCCCGGGGATTGGCGTGGGAGAAAGGGTCGGCGATCCCTGGAAGACCGGCCAGGAGAAGGGCGGGGAGCAAGGAGTTGAACATGCCATTATGGTACCAAGGTACCAATGGAGTCCCACCCATTTCCTTCGTCCCGGACGGCCATGGATGGGCAGGGTGACCGGCCGGAACTCAAGGCTGCCTGCTGGCCCCTCTCACCTTGTTCCGGGGGGCGGCGCGCCCGGAAGCAAGGCATTACATTACCCATGCATCTTTAAGGAGGCCTCCATGCGTCTGAAATACCCCCTCCTTCTTCTCGCCGCCGCCGGGCTGCTGGCGGGCCCCGGGGACCTGGTCCAAAAGACCAAAAAGAAGGCGGCCTCCGCAGCAGCCCAAGCGAAATCGGCCGGAGGCGCCGCCGCCGGGGCCGCCAAGGGCGGTTTTCATGCCGGCGCCAAGGCAACCCAGGGAGCGGCCGTCGTGGCGGGCAAGGGCGCCCTGAAGGCTCAGGAACAGGCCCGGGACCTGCGCCCGGTGGATGCGGCCAAGACCGCCGGGAAGGCATGGGTCGATTCCAGCGTTCAGGGAACGGTCGGGACCGCGAAGGCCACCGTGGCCGGGGCCAAGGCCGGGGCCAAGGGCGCCACGGCAGAAAAGAAGAAGAACTAGCTGCCCTCCTGGCCCGAGGGATCCTCAACCCTTCCGGTCTTCAGGAAGACAACTGCCAGCGGGGGCAGGGTCAGGCGCAAGCTGTGGGGCTGGCCGTGGAAGGGGTGCGGCTCGGCCTCGCAGGCGCCGAAATTGCCCCAGCCCTGGCCTCCGTAGGCCTCGGCGTCGGAATTGAGGAGCTCCCGCCAGCGGCCCGGGCGAGGCACCCCCAGGCGGTACTCCAGGTGGGGCTGGGCGGTGAAGTTGGCCACGGCCACCACCTGCTCTTCGGGATCGCGCCCCTGGCGGAGCACCGCCAGGACCGCGTTTCGGCGGTCGCTGCAGTCCAGCCAGCGGAAGCCGCCCTCCTCCCCGTCCAATTCGTGCAGGGCGGTCTCCCGTGCGTGGAGCCGGTTCAGGTCCCCCACGAGGCGCTGGACGCCGGCGTGCTCGGGGTACTCCGCCAGGTGCCAATCGAGCCCCTTCTGGTGGTCCCACTCGTGGTCCTGGCCGAACTCCCCGCCCATGAATAGCAGCTTCTTCCCCCCATGGAGGTGCATCCAGGCCAGGAGCAGGCGCAGGTTGGCGAACTGCTCCCACCGGCTGCCGGGCATCCTCCAGAGGAGGCTGCGCTTCCCATGCACCACCTCGTCGTGGGACAGGGCCAGGACGAAGTTCTCCGCCCGGTGGTAGAGCATTCCGAAGGTGATCTCGTCGTGGTGCCAGCGGCGGTGGACCATGGACCGGGCCAGGTAGCGCAGGCTGTCGTGCATCCAGCCCATGTCCCACTTGAAGCCGAAGCCCAGTCCCCCCAGGTGCACGGGACGGCTCACCATGGGCCAGGCCGTGCTCTCCTCGGCGATGGTCATGGTGTCGGGGAATCGCTCATAGACCGTCTCGTTGAGTCGGCGCAGGAAATCCACGGCCTCCAGGTTCTCCCGTCCTCCGAACCGGTTGGGGATCCACTCGTCGTGCCTGCGGGAATAGTCCAGGTAAAGCATGGAGGCCACGGCGTCCACCCGAAGCCCGTCCACGTGGTACCGGTCCAGCCAGAACAGGGCGCTGGCCAGCAGGAAGTTCCGGACCTCGGCCCGGCCGAAATTGTAGATCAGGGTGCCCCAGTCCTGATGGCGGCCCTGGCGGGGGTCCTCGTGTTCGAAGAGGCAGGTGCCGTCGAAGCGGGCCAGGCCCCAGGCGTCCTCAGGGAAGTGGGCGGGGACCCAGTCCAGGATCACCCCCAGCCCGGCCTGATGGGCGGCGTCCACGAAATGCGCGAAATCCTCGGGGGGGCCGAAACGGGCCGTGGGGGCGAAAAGTCCCAGGGGCTGGTAGCCCCAGCTCCCGTAGTAGGGGTGCTCCATCACCGGCAACAACTGCAGGTGCGTGAAGCCCAGGCCCCTCGCGTAGGGAACCAGGCGCGCCGCCATCTCGCGGTAGGAAAGGAATCGGCCGCCCTCCCCGCGCATCCAGGACCCCAGGTGCACCTCGTAGATGCTCATGGGAGCGTCCAGGCGGTTGCGCTTCCACCGTTCCCCCATCCAGGCCTGGTCTCCCCAGTCGTGGCGGGGGAGCCCCTGGATCCTGGCCGCGCTGCCCGGCGGGTGCTCCAGGGCGAAGGCGAAGGGGTCGGTCTTCAGGGGCAGGAGGGTGCCGTCGGCCCCGTGGATCTCGAATTTGTAGAGTTGGCCGGCCCGGGCCCCGGGGACGAAGAGCTCCCACACCCCCGCCGGGCTCGGGCGCAGAATGTGCCGCCGGCCGTCCCAATGGTTGAAGTCTCCCACCACGCTCACGCGATGGGCGTTGGGGGCCCAGACGGCGAAGGCGCAGCCTTCCACGCCCTCGTGGCATGCGGGGTGGGCCCCGAGGACCTCGTAGAGACGCTGGTGGTTTCCTTCTCCGAGAAGGTGCCGGTCCAGCTCGCCCGGCCTGGAGCTGAACCGGTAGGCGTCCTCCGCGAGCCAGGACTGTCCTTCCCGGCGGCAGCGGAAGCGGTGGAGAAAGGGGTGAAGCCCCTCGAACCAGCCCTCGAAGAGGCCTTCGGGATGCGCTTGGCGGAGCTCGGCCACCGCCTCGTCCCCCCGAAGCAGCTCGACCCGTGCCGCCCCTGGCTGGAAGGTCCGGACGAAAGTCCCCCCCGGGAGGCCGAAGAGGCCGAGCCAGGCGGCGGGGTCTCCGCAGCGTCCCTGGAGGAAGGCCTGGACGTCGAAGCCTTCGCGCGGGTCGGCCATCACGCGAGCCGCTCCAGCCGACGCCAGACGCGCAGGGCCTCGCTCGCGCTCCAGGCCTGGGCGTCGCAGCCGCGGGGGGTGTGCGGGGCGTCCCCGTCCAGGATCTCCGGGAGATGTCCGCGGCAGCCCGAATCGAGAAGGCCCGCCACGGTACCCAGGTAGGCGCGGGCGGCCCCGAGCGCGGCCCGGTCCCCAGGCCAGGCCGCGGCCAGGGCCTCGCAGAAGATCGGGAGCCACCACACCCAGGCGGTCCCGTTGTGGTAGGCGGGCTTGCGCCGGGTGTCCTCGTCACCTTCGTAGGTGCCCCAGTAGGGCCCATGCGGGTCGTTCAGGGCCTGCCCCCAGGCGCCGCGGATCGGCAGGGGGTGGCTCACGGGCAGGGGCGCAAGGCTTCGCATCGCCCCGGGCACGAGAAGATGCCGGGCGCAGGCCGCCGTCGCCCGTCGGGCCCGCGGGCCCTCGAGGCATCCCAGGGCGATTCCCAGCAGCTGGTTGGGCCGGAGGTGGTCGTCGGGGAGGGCCTCGGCCCCCCTGCTGCCGATCCCTCCGTGGAGGACATCCGCGTAGAAGCCGCGCTCCTCCAGCCAGTAACGGTCCAGCGAGGCTTCCACCCGGACGGCGAGGGCGTTCCAGTCTCCGGGGCGCCCTTCATGCTCCAGTTGCCGCACCAGACGAAGCCAAAGGGCCTGGAGTTCGATGGGAAAGCCTTCCCGGGGGCTCCCGGCGGGGTGGTTGGTGTCCATCCAAGTGAAGTGGGGCGGGCTCCAGACCAGGCCCGACTCCAGATCCACCCGCACCCCGCCGGGGGTTCCCGCCAGATAACCCTGGGCAATGGAGGCCCGCACCTCCCGGAGGCTGCGGGTTCCAGCCTTCGCCTCAAGGCACTCCGGCCCCAGGAGGGCCACCGCCTCCTCGCAGGCCAGGGCAAACCAGAGGGGAGCGTCGCTGGTGTCGCGGTTGCCCTCGCCCTCTCCCGCCAGGGTGTTGGGGAGGGTGCCCTCCCGTTCCAGGGCCCCGAAGGTTTGGAGGATGCCGAGGGCGGTGGTTCCGCGACCCGCGGCCAGGAGCCCCCGGCAGGCCACCAGGGCGTCCCGCCCCCAGTCCAGGAACCAGGGGTACCCCGCGATGATCGTGCTTCCCGAGCCTCGGCGGGCGATGAAGGCCTCCAGGGCCCCCTCCAGGCGTTCGCCGAAGGCGGAAGGGGGGCTGGGCGGGGGTTCCGACGTTTGCTCCTCGGCTTCAGCACTGACCGTGAGCTCTGCCGCCACCCCTTCTTCCAGGACCAGCTCGAACCAGCCCGGACTCCAGGCATCCCCCTGGGATCGCTGTGCCCGCTGGGCCTCCAGGGGGTGGGGGACGGCGAGGCACCATTCGGGCTCGGGGTGGTAGAGGCCCTCCGAGGTCCAGATCCTCAGGATCCGGTTCCCGGCCGGGGCGAAGCGGAAGCCGGGCCGATCCTCCAGCAGGGTGGTGCTGTCCTGAAAGTGGGCGTCGAGGCCGGGGTCTTCCGTGGTCTCCCCGTGGAAACCCCGGTCCTCCAGGTCCAGGCGGAGGGTCACCCTCAGCTCCGACCCGGGAGGGAGGGCCCTGGAGGCTTCCACCAGGCCCGGGGCTCGGAGCAGGCGAAGCCGCACCTCGTTGCGGTCCGGGGGCATCCAGGCCTCCAGACTCAGGCCCACCTGCCGTCCGTCACCCGCGCTGAGGGCCCAGCGCCAATGGGCCCGGGGCCCCCCCTCGAAGGCAAGCAGGTGGGCCTGGTCCAGGGCGGTGAGGAAGCCGTCGGCAATGGCCCAGCCCCGCAGGCGTTTCACCAGGACGTGGCGGTCGCAGGGGACCGCCGGATGGAGGTTGGCCGCCAGCAGGGCATCGTACTTGCTCTCGATGTGGCCCAGCCCCGCGTGGAGGCGGGCGTAGGCCCCGCGCCCGTTGGTCAGGAGCGCCAGGCCCTGGGGGCCCCGCCGGGGATGGGCGGGAACCTCCGACTGCACGTCGAACCGGGCCTGGACCCGGCAGCCCCCCTCGGCGTGGGATTCCAGACGGCAGGTCAGGGGACCGGTTCCACCAGGGTGGAAGGCCGCCACCCATCGTCCCCGGGCGGGAATGGCCCTGAGGTGGACCGGGGTCGGCTGTTCCAGGTGGAGCAGAAAGGGGGAGTCATCCTCCACCAGCACCCAGTGGCCCAGGGGCACGGGGGTCACCCGGCGGGCGTCGGCCCTCTCCCAGGGCACCACGGCGGGGTAGGCTCCAGCGGCCCGGGTCCGGGCCTCCCGGAGGGCGGCGCAAAGGTCCCCTGAAAGATCCGCGGGCAGGTGGGCCAGGGAAGCCAGGAAGGCGAAGGGGTCTTCCCCGGCGAGCACCGCGAGGTCCTGCCAGGGGGAGGCCCCCAGGCTTTCCACGGGCCGCAGCTCCTCCAGGCAGCGGAGCGCCCAGGCGGCCTGGGCCCGGGCCGCGCGGTACGCCTCCCCGGCGAGACCCGCAGCCTCCCGCCGGGCCGCCAGCACCACACTCCGGGCCGGGGGAAGGGTGATCCGCGCCGGGCCCCCGGGCTCCCCCTCCCAGGCGGGGGCGCGATGGCCCAGCAGATCCTCCCGGAGGTCCCACACCCGCTGGGCGGTGTCCTCCCCGAGGTCCAGGCTCCGCTCCTGGACCGGATCCAGGTTCAGGAGCGCCAGACAACGGTCCTCTCCTGATGCGCTTTCCCGCTCCAGGGCCAGAATCCATGAATCCGCCCCGCTGAGCCGGGTCACCCGGGCCCCGTCGAAGAAACAGGGATGGTTCCGGAGCAGATCATTAATTTGTTTTATCTCTCTCAGGAGGTTGGGGGACTGGCCCCACCGCAGCCCGGTGTTCCCGTGGACGTCGATCTTCTCGGTGGCGAGCCACTCCACCCCGCAGGTGAAGCCCCAGGCCCCGCTCTGGCAGGCCAGGGCCGAGAGGCGGTTGCGCAGGAGGGACCAGGCCGCCCC
>JACQZU010000023.1 GCA_016213735.1 Acidobacteriota bacterium
GGGGCAAACGGCGGCTTCGCCGCCTGGGCCCCCAGACCCCGCGCACCCCCACGGCGCAACCGCGGGGGTGCTTTCTTCTCCTGGGGGCAAACGGCGGCTTCGCCGCCTGGGCCCCCAGACCCCGCGCACCCCCACGGCGCAGCCGCGGGGGTGCTTTCTTCCCCTGGGGCAAACAGCGGCTTCGCCGCCTGGGCCGCCGGGACCGGGGCGGAGTGGGGGATCTTGAGTACCCTTAGGGTTGCCTCCCCGGGGGACCCGCATGACCCATCCCATCGGCCAGACCCGTGAGCTCAAATGCCTCACGCGGATCGTGGAGACGCTGCGCGAGGGGGGATCCTTCGAGGAGCATCTCCCAAGGGTCCTGGAGATCCTGCCCGAGGGATTCAATTACCCGGAAGTCCTGGTGGCGCGCATCTTTTTCGACGGGCAGGAGTTCGTCACGCCCGGGTATCGCCGCGGGCCCTACGAGCTGCATTGCCCCATCGTCGTGGACGGGCAGCCCCGGGGCGAGATCCGGGTGGTGTACCTCGAAAACCGTTCCACCATCGGACGGGAGAACCCCTTCCACCTCGACCAGAAGAAGCTGGTGGACCTGGCGGCCCGGAAACTGGGCCGCTACGCGGAGGTCGGGCCCGAGGTCCGCCCCGTCGAACCCGCCGGTGACTGGAAACCCGAGTGGAAGGCCATGCTTGACCTGCTGGCGGAGATCGACACGAGCCTGCACGGCCGCCTGCTCCGGCGGCTGATGAACCACATGACCAAGGGGGGGGTCCCCGGGGTCCACAAGATGATCGCCCGGCTGGATCCTGCCCTCTACGAGGAGGAGGAGCCGGAGACCCACGGGTCCAACGTCCCCCTGCCCAAGCGGGACGGGGCCGAGATCGTGAAGATCTACACCGAGATCACCCGCCTGGCCTCCCTGGCCCTGGAGGAGGAGGCGCTGAACGCCCTCTTCAAGCAGTGGATGCGCCAGGCCAAGCTGGGCTACCTGGCCATCGCCACCGAGCGGCGGGACGTGCCCCTGGTGGAGATCTCCCAGATCGTGGACCGCTTCTGCCGCGAGACCCGGGAGGACGAACCCGCCCTCAGCCCCGCAGACGACACCAACGTCCGGGTGGCCCTCATCCGCCGTTTCCTGACCGACAACCTCAAGTTCATCGGCATCGCCAAGGAACACCTGTCCATCTACGACTTCGGCCGGCTCATGGGGCGCCTCGCGGGGCCCGCCCAGGGCAACGGCAAGATGGGCGGCAAAGCCGCCGGGCTGATCCTGGCCGCCTCCATCCTGGAGAAGGTGGGTGCGGGGAACCCCCTGCTCCGGGAGCTGCGGACCCCCCCGGCGTGGTACATCACCTCCGATGGAATCTACGACTTCCTGCGCAACAACAGCCTGGAGGACCTCTGGAGCTGGAAGTTCACCAGCATCGAGGAGATCCGCGACAACTTCCCCTACCTGGAGCAGGTGTTCAAGAACAGCTACTTCAGCCTGGAGATGTACCACCAGCTGGGCGTGATCCTGGACGACCTGGGCGAGGGCCCCCTCATCGTGCGCTCTTCCAGCCTGCTGGAGGACAGCTACGGCTCGGCCTTCTCAGGGAAATACCGGAGCCTCTTCCTTCCCAACACGGGCACCCGCAAACAGCGCCTGGACGCCCTCATGGACGCCGTGGCGGAGGTGTACTCCTCCGTGCACCACCCGGACCCCATCCAGTACCGGGCGGAGCGAGGCCTCCTGGACTTCATGGAGGAAATGGGGATCATCATCATGCGGGTCGTGGGGCGCAAGGTCGGGAAGTACTGGTTCCCCGCCTTCGCCGGCGTGGCCTTCAGCCACAACGAGCTCCGCTGGTCCCCCCGCATCAAGCGCGAGGACGGACTGCTTCGGGTGGTGGTGGGGCTGGGCACCCGCGCGGTGGACCGGGTCGGAAACGACTTCCCCGTGCTCATCAGCCCGGGCCAGCCGCGCTTGCGGGTGAACACCATGCCCGACCAGGTGATGCACTACGCCCAGCACGCCATGGACGTCATCAATCTGGAGAGCGGCCAGTTCGAATCGGTGCCCATCGACCAGCTCATCCGGGAGGTGGGGGAGGAGTTCCCGCTCCTGGAGCGACTGGTCTCGGTCCATGAGGAAGGCATGCTCCGAACGCCGCGGAAGGGGATGGTGGACACGCTCCGGGACGAGCTCGTCGTGACCTTCGCCGGGCTCACGGAAGGCACGGACTTCATCAAGCAGATGCGGGCCATCCTCGACACCCTCCGGGAAGCCATGGGCACCCCGGTGGATCTGGAATTCGCCCACGACGGGGATCACCTCTACCTCCTCCAGTGCAGGCCCCAGGTCCAGATGGGGGGCCTGGACCAGGTGCACCTCCCCACGCGGGTGCCCCACGACCGGAAGCTGTTCTCCGCCTCCAAGTACGTGACCAACGGCGTGGTGGGAGGCATCCGCCACATCGTGTACGTGGACCCTGAGGAATACCGCCAACTGCCCACCCGGGGGGACCTGCTGGCCGTGGCCGAGGCGGTGAGCCGCCTGAACGGACTCCTGGAGCGGCGCACGTTCATCCTGATGGGCCCGGGGCGATGGGGCAGCCGTGGGGATCTCACCCTGGGGGTGGGGGTTACCTATTCGGGGATCAACAACACCGCCATGCTCGTGGAAGTCGCCCGGAAGAAGGGGAACTACGTTCCCGACCTCTCCTTCGGGACCCACTTCTTCCAGGACCTGGTGGAGGCCCAGATCCGCTACCTGGCCCTCTATCCCGACGAGGAGGAGAACCTCTTCAACGAGGCCTTTTTCCGGGACAGTCCGGGGGAGCTCGCCGCCCTCCTTCCGGATTTCGCCCGCCTGGACAAGGTGGTTCGCGTCATCGACGTCGCGAAGGTGGTCCCGGGCACCACCCTGGAGGTCGTCATGGACGGCGAACGGGACAAGGCCCTGGGCTTCCTCAAGGAACACCGGTAGGGCCGGGCCCCCCCATGCCACCCCCCGTTCTCCGAGTCCGCGCCCCCCTCCTCGCTCCGGGAGCCCGGGGGCTCCGCTTCCACCCGGACGGCCTGCTGGAGATCGGGGAGGACGGGTTGGTGGTGACCTCCGGCCCCTTCCCCTCCGAGGCCCCCGGGCCTTTCACGGACCTCCGGCCCTTGTGGATCCTGCCGGGCCTGGTGGATCTGCACACCCACCTGCCCCAGCTGGAGGCGGTGGCCTGCGACGGCCTGGAACTCCTGCCCTGGCTGGAGACCCACGTCTTCCCGGCGGAGGCCGCCTTCGCGGATCCGGATCACGCAGAACGCATCGCCGAGCGGTTCATCCAGGCGCTCCTGGCCGCCGGAACCACCACCGCGGTGCTCTGGGGCAGCAGTCATCCCGAGGCCACGGAGCGCATCTTCCGGGTGGCCCAGCGCACGGGGATCCGGGCCGTGGTCGGCCTGACCCTCATGGACCGGAACGCGCCCTCCGGCCTGCTCCGCCCCGCCGACCGGGCGCTCCAGGACAGCGAGGCCCTGTGCCGGCGCTGGCACGGGACCGAGCAAGGTCGCCTGCGCTACGCCTTCACGCCCCGCTTCGCCCCGGCCTGCACGCCGGCGCTCCTCCGGGGGGCCGGCGAACTGGCCCGCACCCACAAGGCCTTCGTGCAGACCCACCTCAGCGAAAACCTCCGGGAACTGGAATGGGTTCGGGAACTCTTCCCGGAGTCCCCGAGCTACACAGCCGTCTACGCCGACCACGGGCTCCTGGGTCCCCGGACCCTGCTCGGCCACGGGATCCACTTGGAGCCGGCGGAGCGCAACCTGATCCGGGAGTCCGGCGCCACCGTGGTCCACTGCCCTTCCTCCAACGCCTTCCTCCAGAGCGGCATCATGCCCCTCCGCCGCTGGATGGACGAGGCAATCTCCCTGGGCCTGGGCACGGACGTGGGGGCAGGGCCCGAGCTGAGCCTGTGGCGCGAGATGGCCACCGCGTGCACCGTCAGCAAGCTCCTCCGGGCCGGCCGACCCCCCGAGGCCGAGGGACGTGCTTCCGATGCCCCCCTGCGCCCCGGGGAGGCCTTCGCCCTGGCCACCCTTGGGGGCGCCGCGGCCCTGGGCCTGGCGGACCGCCTCGGATGCCTGGAGGCAGGGCAGGAGGCGGATTTCATCGTGGTGGACCCCCGCGCGTGCGATCCCCTGGGGCGGCCCGGCGGGGACCCGAGAGGCGTTCTGGCCCGCCTCCTCTACCGGGCCGATCCCGGAATGGTCCGGGCGAGTTTTGTGCGGGGACGGCGGTGCTTCAGCCGGGAAGCCTGATCCCGCCCGCCTTCTACCTCCGGGAACCTCCGGAAGTGGCCCGGGCCCTGCTGGGCTGCTGCCTGTGGCGGGAGGGTGTGGCCCTGCGGATCACCGAAGTGGAGGCCTATGGCGGGCCTGAGGACAGCGCCTCCCACGGACGTCACGGGCGCACGGCCCGCAACGCCCCCATGTGGACGGAGGGCGGCCGGGTGTACATGTACCTGTGTTACGGGATCCACCGGATGCTCAACATCGTCACCGGTGAACCGGGCCGCTGCGGAGCGGTGCTCGTGCGCGCGGCCGAACCGGTGGCGGGTCTGGAACGGGTCCTCGGTCGCCGGCGGATGCAGGAGGCGCGGCCTGCCCTTCTGGCGGGGCCCGGAAGGGTGGCCCAGGCCCTGGACCTGGATCTTGGGTTCAGCGGCCAGGCCCTTTTCGAGGCCGGCGGCCTGGAGCTGCGGGAGGGGTGGCCTCCGATGCGCATCGCGGCGGGCCCCCGGGTGGGCGTGGACTTCGCCTCCCCGGCCGATCGCCGGCGGCGCTGGCGCTTCGTGGAGGCAGGTTCTCCCTGGCAGAGTGCCCCGAGCCTGGGGGGTGTCCCTAGGCCCCGGCGGGTTCGGAATGGGGATCGACGCCCACCGGAGTGACGGCGGCGCGGTCCTCCTCCCCGGTGCGGATCCGGTAGACCTTTTCCAGGGGCACCACGAAGACCTTGCCGTCCCCCACCTCCCCGGTGCGGGCGCTGGCCAGGATGGCGCGGACCGTGGGCTCCACGAAGTGGTTGGAAACGCCGATCTCCAGGCGCACCTTCTCAGCCAGCTCCATCTTGACGGTGGTGCCCCGGTAGGTTTCCACGCGCTCCCGCTCTCCCCCGTGGCCCTGCACGCGTCCCACCGTGAGCCCCTGCACGTCCAGGCGGTAGAGCGCCTCCAGCACGGCGGGCAGGACTTCCGGACGGATGACGGCGACGATGAGTTTCATCGGGCACCCCCTTCAGGGCGAACCTGGAGCGCAGGGGGATCCACCACGATTTCCGGGAGCACCAGGAGGGCCCCGTCGCCGGAGGTGTAGGCCTCCTCCCCGTGCTGATTGACGTCCAGGCCCTGACCTTCCTCTCCCGGGGCGGCCTTGAGGGCCGTCACCAGGGACAGGGCCTTCAGCAGCAGGGCGGTGAGGACGGCGCTGCAGCCCACGGCGGCGAGCACCGCCAGGGTCTGGATGAGGAAGAGCCTGGGATTCCCGAACAGGAGACCGTCCACCGGGGCCCCCCAGGCCTTCTGGGCGAAAAGCCCCGTGAGGAGGGCTCCCGTGACGCCCCCGACTCCGTGGGCGGCGACCACGTCCAGGGAATCGTCCAGGCGTGAGCGGGAACGGAGGAGGATGGCGAAATGGCTCGGCACGGCCGCGATGGCGCCGATGACCATCGCGGAGAGGGGGGAGACGAAGCCCGCGGCCGGCGTGATGGCCACCAGGCCCACCACGATCCCCGTGGCCCCTCCCACGGCCGTCACCCGCCCGCTTCGCGCGAGGTCCAGGGCGGTCCAGACCACCAGGGTGGCGGAGGGGGCCAGGAGCGTGTTGGTGAAGGCGAGCACGGCGGAGCCGTTGGCCGCCAGGGCGCTGCCGCCGTTGAACCCGAACCAGCCGAACCAGAGCAGCCCGGCCCCCAGGAGGGTGAAGGGCACGTTGTGGGGCAGCACCGCCTGCCGGGCGTAGTCCTTGCGGGCCCCCACCATGGAGGCCGCCACGAAGGCGGCGGAGGCGGCGGTGATGTGCACCACGGTTCCGCCGGCGAAGTCCAGGGCCCCCAGGCGCGCCAGCCAACCCCCGCCCCAGACCCAGTGCGCCACCGGCGCATAGACCAGCAGGGACCAAAGCGAGATGAAGGCGGCGTAGGGCAGGAAGCGCATGCGCTCCACCACGGCGCCGGAGATCAGGGCCGCGGTGATGATGGCGAAGGTGCCCTGGTACGCCATGAAGAGCAGGTGGGGAATGGTGAGGGGCGGAGTCCCCGGGGCCAGGTCCAGCCCCACGCCCCCCAGGAAGGCCCGGGAGAGGTCCCCCAGCACCGCCGTCCCCGGTCCGAAGGCAAGGCTGTAGCCCAGGAGGGCCCAGAGCATCCCCACGCAACCCAGGGAGACCAGGCTCATCATCATGGTGTTCAGGGCGTTCTTGGCCCGCACCAGCCCGCCATAGAAAAAGGCCAGGGCCGGGGTCATGAGCAGGACCATGGCGGTGGCCACGAGCATCCAGGCGGTGTCGGCGGCGTTCATGCGATCCTCCAACGGGAGTTCCCAATGAACTAAATTTGCGTCAATTTGAATTAATTTCAAGTTGAATTAATATAAATGTGAATGAAATTAATATTAAATGTATTGAAAATCGATCAAAAATTGTGAAACTTGAGCTTGTCTCATCCCGCCTGGGCCTCCGGCGGTCTGGACAGGGGAGCGCAGGGGGACCCATACTCCCTTCCCCGGGCTTCGCGGAGCGCGGGATGGACCATGGGGGTGACCGGTTTCGACAGGTCATGAACCGGGCGTCCGGTGCAGGCGGGGGTTGGACGGCTGGCCCCCTTATCAAGCCGCCCAAAACAAACTGCCAACGATAACTTCGAACTGGCTCTCGCCGCCTGAGCAATCAGGCTCCGAGCGAGGATCCGTGATCTCCAGGTAGCGGACTCGTAAAACCCTCCGACGGGTGGCTCCGGCCTGCCGGACGAGGGAACTGGATGGGATGCGCGGACGCCCCCGACGCGCGGCCGAGACCAGGGGGCAAGGACGCCGGACGGCTCGTCCGTTCCCCGCCGGCGCCCCCCAAGAGCGGAACAAGCCTGTGGATGAACCGCCGAACGGCATGTCTTGGATGCGGGTTCAACTCCCGCCACCTCCACCAAACAGGGCCCCACGGGGCCCTTTTTGGTGGAGAAAAGTGGCGGGAGTTGAACCCGACCCAAGGGCGCGCCGGTAGGGCCAGGCGCAGGACGCACCGCGTCCAAGCCGGTCCGCCAGAGGCGGAGGCCCGGGCGCAGCCCGCGGGAGGCATGAACCTCCGCGACGGCGATCCCCAAACCCCCGCGACCCGCGGGTGCCCGCTCCCCCACCCGAGGGCGGGAGTTGAACCCGACCCAAGGGCGCGCCGGTAGGTTCAGGCGAGAACGCGCAGCGTTCGAGCCGGTCCGGCGAAGCCGGAGAACCGGGCGCAGCCCGCGGGAGGCATGCACCTCACGGAACCCGGCCCCGTGACCTCGACGGTCCTCGGCTTTCGGCCCAGGCTCAGTGGCGGGAGTTGAACCCGACCCAAGGGCGCGCCGGCTGACGAGGACACGTCCTGTGCCCTCGCCCTTTGGGCGGCCATCGCCTGCGGCGATTCCGTCCTATTCCTCAATCCTGAGGAATGGTGGTTCAGGCGCAGGACGCACCGCGTCCAAGCCGGTCCGGCGAAGCCGGAGAACGGGGCGCAGCCCGCGGGAGGCATGCACCTCCACGATCCTGAGATCTCCACCCCCCGGCGCGGGACGGGAAGGGCCGACGGCGGGTCGAACGGGACCCCGGGGCGGAGGCCGGGAGGCAGGAGGGGCCTCCTTTCGCTACCATGGTCGGTCGGGAGGTTCCGTGCTCGATCACCGCGGCAACGTCTTCGTCCTCTCGGCGCCCTCCGGAGCCGGCAAGTCCACCCTGGCCCGGCGCCTGGTGCGGGAGACGCCCGGCCTGATCTTCTCCACCTCCTTCACCACCCGGGCGCCCCGCCCCGGCGAGCGCCAGGGGCAGGACTATTTCTTCGTGGACGACCCCACCTTCGACCGCATGGTGGCCGAGGAAGGCTTCGTGGAGTGGGTGCGGGTCTACGAACACCGCTACGGCACGGGCCGGGCCTGGCTGGAGAAGACCCTGGCCTCGGGGGTGGACGTGCTGCTGGACATCGAGACCACCGGGGCCCTCAACATCCGGCGGGCCATCCCGGACGCCACCATGATCTTCCTGCTGCCTCCCTCCGCCCAGGAGTTGGAGCGCCGGCTCCGGGGCCGGGGTTCCGACGGCGAGGAGCAGATCGCGGGCCGGCTCCGCCACGCACGGCACGAGATGGAGCTATTCGAGGCCTACGACTACCTGGTGGTGAACGACGACCTGGACCTGGCCTTCCGGAAGCTCCAGGGGGTGGTCCTGGCGGTCCGGGCCGGGCGGGAGCGCATGGCGGGAACGGCCGAGGGGATCCTGGGCACTTTCCAGAAATAGGCCTGGATGGGCCCTGATTCTGCCTCAAACTGGTAGTCCGGGTCGTTGACATGAGCACCGGAAGGACAAGGAAGGATCGAGGCATGGCGCGCTGGGTCGCTCGGAACTGGATGTGGGTGCTGGTCCTGGGGACCACCGCCATCTACGCCCCCCTGGCGGGCCGCACGGGCGAGGAACGGAGCCGGGCCCGGAACCTGGACACCCTGGCGGAGGTCATGAGCCTGCTCCAGAAGCAGGGGGTGGAGCCCCCCACCCCCCGGCAGGTGTCCCACGCCAGCATCCAGGGCATGTTGCACACCCTGGACCCCCATTCCAACTACATGGACGAGAATGAATTCCGCATGATGCGGGAGGACCAGCGGGGCTCCTTCTTCGGCATCGGGGCCATCATCCAGCAGCACCTGGACGGCGTGGTGGTGGTGAGCACGGTGGCCGGCGGGCCTTCGGAGCGCGCGGGCATCCGGGCCGGGGACTACATCCGCGAGATCGACGGGAAGAGCACCGAGGGCTGGTCGAGCAACCAGGCCGTCCAGAAACTGCGGGGGGACAAGGGCACCGCGGTGGAGGTGGCCGTCCAGCGGCCGGGCTTCCCCGAACTGCTCCGCTTCACCCTCACCCGCAGCGAGATCCCCTCCAACACCGTCACCCACGCCTTCATGCTCACGCCCACCACGGGCCTCATCTCGATCAAGGATTTCGGGGAGCAGACCTCGGAGGAGTTCGAGCGCGCCCTGGCGGGGCTCCGGAAGCAGGGCCTGAAGGAACTGATCCTGGACCTGCGGAACAACGGGGGCGGCGTCCTCGACGCGGCCCTGGGCATCTGCCGCCAGATCCTGGGGCCCGGCGAACTCATCGTCAGCCAGCGGGGACGGGACGGCCGGGACACCAGCGAAACCCGCTCCCCCAAGGGGGCCAGCCCCGAGCCCTTCCCCCTGGTGGTGCTGATCAACCGCGCCTCCGCCTCCGCCTCGGAGATCGTCACCGGAGCCATCCAGGACCACGACCGGGGCCTGGTGGTGGGCCAGACCTCCTGGGGCAAGGGGCTGGTCCAGAGCGTCCTGGCCATCAACCGCACCCGGGGCCTGGCCCTCACCACGGCCCGCTACTACACTCCCTCGGGCCGGAGCATCCAGCGGGACTACCAGCACGGCCTGGACGACTACTTCGCCCCCCCCGAGGACGGCAAGGAGGGCTCCCAGGCCAAGGGCCCCGAGTTCAAGACCGACCTGGGCCGCACCGTCTTCGGCGGCGGGGGCATCACGCCGGATTTCGTGGTGGATCCGGGCCGCCTCAGCCCCTTCACGGCCGAGATCCGGTACCGCCATTCGGTCTTCTTCAAGTTCGCGGTCCTCGAGAAGGAGAAATTCGGGATCAAGCCCGGCCAGGCGGCGGATGACCCGGCCATGGCCCGCTTCAAGGAGTGGCTCACCGCCCAGAAGGTCCCCTTCACCGAGGAGGATTGGAGCAAGAACCTGGAGGAGATGCGCGACCAGCTCAGCATCGAGATGCAGAACGTCGCCTTCGGGGTGGACGCCGGCTTCCGCTTCATTTGCGGGAAGGATCCCCAGGTGAAGAAGGCCCTGGAGGTCCTGCCCGACGCCGCGGGACTGCTGAGGAGGAAGGTGGCCCTGGCCGCCGAAGGACCTGGCAAGAACCTGGCTCAGCGCTGAGGGGATCGGGCCGTCGGGGACCGACGGGGCTCCGGATCCCACGGCCAGGCGGGATCCTCTCCTGGTCCCCCACGGCTCCGGCGGTTTATCCTGGACCGTATCCGAGAGGCGAGCCATGGATTTCACCCTTCCGGCCCACGTGGAGGCCTTGCGCGACGAGGTCCGCAAGTTCGCGGAGCGGGAGATCCGCCCCCACGTCATGGTGTGGGACGAGGCCAAGACCTTCCCCATGGACGTGGTGCGGAAGCTGGGCGAGATGGGAATGCTCGGCGTCATCTTCCCCGAGGCCTACGGCGGGGCGGGGATGGGGTACCTCGAATATGCGGTGGTCGTCGAGGAATTGAGCCGGGTGGACGGCAGCGTGGGCATCACCGTCGCCGCCCACAACTCGCTTTGCTCGAACCACATCTTCGCCATGGGCAACGAAGCCCAGAAGCAGAAGTTCCTCCGCCCCCTGGCCAGCGGCCAGGTCCTCGGGGCCTGGGGGCTCACCGAGCCCGGTTCGGGCTCGGACGCAGGCTCGCTCCGCACCACGGGACGGAAGGAGGGTTCCCACTGGGTCCTGAACGGCACCAAGACCTTCATCACCCATGCCCGGGTCGGCGAAATCTTCGTCGTGATGGCCCGCACCCGGCCTCCTCAGAAGGGCAAGGGCAGCACCGACGGCATCAGCGCCTTCGTCCTGGAGAAGGGAATGAACGGGCTCCGGGCGGGTAAGCAGGAGAACAAGCTGGGCCTTCGCGCCTCCGACACCAGCGAATTGATCCTGGAGGACGTCAAGGTCTCCGAGGAGAACATGCTCGGCGAGGAGGGGGTGGGCTTCAAGCAGGCGATGAAGACGCTGGACGGCGGCCGCATCAGCAACGGGGCCCTGGGACTCGGCATGGCCCAGGGGGCCTTCGAGGAGGCCATCCGCTACGCCAAGGTCCGCCAGGCCTTCGGGAAGCCCATCGCGGAGCACCAGGGCGTTCAGTTCAAGCTCGCGGACATGGGGACCCAGGTGGAGGCGGCGCGCCTGCTGGTGTACCGCGCGGCGAACCTGAAGGACCAGGGGCAGCCCTACGCCAAGGCGGCCAGCATGGCCAAGCTCTTCAGTTCCGAGGTGGCCTGCCGGGTCGCCGAGGAGGCGGTGCAGATCCTGGGCGGGTACGGCTACGTGAAGGACTACCCGGTGGAGAAGTACTACCGGGACGTAAAGCTCTGCACCATCGGCGAGGGCACCAGCGAGATCCAGCGGACCGTCATCGCCCGCCACCTGATGCTCGAGTACTGATCCCCCTCCATCTGCGCCGGGGGCCGGGAACCCCTCCCCTTCGAAATCTAGGGGCGGGGTCTGGGGGGACCTCCGTTCCCCCATGAGGGTGGCCGCCAGCGAACCCATGGCGTTTGCGGGTGCCAGAGGAGGCCAGGCCCCAGTGAAGCGCCCCCTGCCTTCGATCCGATTCGATAACGGTTATTCCGGTGGGGGGCCCTGGCATGGAATGCGGAAACGCAGGGTGTTGCCGGATTCGTTGAACTCGAGGTCCTGGGCGAGGGTGGACAGGAGAAGCAGACCCCGGCCGTGGGGTTCGGTTCCCTCCCGGGTGTCCCGGATAGAGCGCCAGTCGAACCCTGGCCCTCCGTCGGACACCTCCACGGCCAGATGATCCAGGCGGTGGTCCCCCTCGGTGGAGTAAGCCAGGCGGATCTCGCAGCGGACAGTGCCGCCGGCGTGGGACTGGATGGCGGCCCGCCGGGCCGCCTCCCAAACCTGGAATCCGTCCCCCTTCAGCCGGCTGTCCAGCCGGAGGAGCCCGTGGTCCACCGCGTTGTTGAGGGCCTCGGAGGCCAGGATGCCCAGGAGCTCCACCTGGGGTCGGGGCACCCCCTGGAAACCGAGCAGACCCAGAATATTGGGGACGAGGTCCCGCACATCGTGATGGCGGGGATCCGCTTCGAAGGCCACCGAGAAGCCCAGCTGGGTGGGGATCCTCCCGGGGTTCCGGGGGGGTGGGGGAGGAAGGATGGGGTGGGGTTCCGGCACCTCCCACAGGGACCAGCTGATGTCGTCATGCTGTTCGGCATTCAGAAGGCTGCCCTCCACGCTCTGCCGGAGGCGGCGGGGGAGGTCCCCGGCGGGGACCGAAGGGCGGGAGGGCAGCAGAAGCTCGCGGATGCCTTCCTCTCGAAGGAGGTCCGCCAACCCGTCGCTGTGCGCGAAAATCCGTTCTCCGGGACGCACCCTCAGCTCCGCCACCCGGGTGGTGCCACTGTGGCGGGTGATCCCCGCCGGCAGATTGCCCGAAGGGATGCGCCCGAGGATTTCCCCCTCCGGGCCCAGGTGCACCAGATCCGGCATCCCCGCGTTGAGGATCCGGAGGGCCCCCTCCTCGGGGTCCAGCCGGAGGAGGAGGAGACAGGCGAAGCGCTCGGGGGGCAGGAGGCGGATGAGCTTCTCGTTCACCTCGTTGTAGACGGATTCGAGGGGAAGGTCCCGGGGCGCCATGGCGTTGAAGGTCTCGAGGACCGGAAGGGTGGAGACTCCCGCCACGAGCCCGTGGCCTGTCGCGTCGCAGACCAGGCCGAAATGGATCCCCCTCGGGCCCCTGAGGTATGCGCAAGCGTCTCCATTGATGCGGCGGGTCTGGAGGGTCTCCATGACGAACCCGGGGGGGAGGGTCCGGAGGCCCGGGGCGGTCAGTCGCTCCAGGAGGTGCTTGACGACGGTGATCTCGTGCTCGTTCTCGGCCTGGGCCTCCGCCAGGGCGTTGTGCATCCTGGCCAGGCTGGCCAGGGCCCTCATGCGGGAGCGAAGCTCCTCGGGTCGAACGGGCTTGTTGAGGAACTCCAGGGCGCCCGCCTCGAGGCTCCGCGGAAGCAGATCGGAATCCTGCCCGCTGGTGAGCATCACCAGGGGCACGAAGCGGCCCTCGCTCGCCTCGACTAGCCTTCGGCAGAGCTCGACCCCGTCCATTCCCGGCATCTGGTAGTCCGTCACCACCAGGTCCGGGGGATCCGTCCGGAAGAGGGCGAGGGCCTGGGGGCCGTCCTCCGCCAGGATCACTTCCCAGCCGTCACGCTCCAGGACCCGGCGGATCAGGAGCCGGGTGGCCGCATCGTCGTCGACGGCAAGGAGCCGCATGGATCAGGTGATGTCGAAAAGGCGGCCGAACTGGACCACTTCCAGGATCCGCAGCACGATGGGGCTGGGCTTCCGGAGTTCCACGCTCTTGCCCTGGGCCAAGGCCTTCTCCCGGAGCAACAGCAGCATCCCCAGGGAGGAGGAGTCCATGGCGCTCACTTCCGCCAGCTCCACGCATATCACCTTGATGGCTGGATTCTCCAACATCGGGTGGGTGGCCTGCTTGAGCGTCTGGTGGAGTTCGAAGCTCAGGGCGCCGCTGAGGGTGACGACGCCCACATCTCCCTGGATCGATGTGCGGGTGTTCATGGCCACGCCTCCATTTCTCCTGGATGCCACCGCCCTCTGCCCCCATTGTGCTTTGACCTGGGGGGCCAGGCCCATGGGTTAGAATCCGAGCTCAACCCAGGGACTGGGCGATGAATTCCCTGCGGGAATCCAGGAAGGCCGCCGCGGGGGGGAGCAGCCGAAGGTAGCCGGCCAGGCAGGCTCCGAACAGCAGGGTCATCACGGGGAGGAGGGCGCCGGGCAGTTTCCAAGCCAGAATGAGGAAGATTCCGCCGAAAAAGGCGGCCGCCGTGCTGGCCAGGCCCATGCCCAGAAGGATCACGGGCAGGGCCAGGTTGCTGTTCTTGAGGCTGTCCCGGGGCATGGGACGGGGGATCCAGGCGGAGGTCCAGGCCCCGCACCCCACATGGACCAGGAAGGTGCAGCCCGCCAAGGGAAGGGCCGCCACCAGGCCCCGGGGATCCACCCCTCCCAGGGCGGTCAGAAGAACGATCAGCATCAGGGTCTGGGCCCCCTGGTAGAAGGCAATCCCAAGGCATTTTCCCGCCAGCAGCTGGCGGGACCCGATCGGCAGGAGGAGGAGGGCTTTGACCCCATGGCCATCCAGTCCGAACTGATTGAGCTGGATCTGGATCCCCGCCAGGCCCAGGTAAAGGAAGGCGGCGGGGACGGCCCAGAGGGACTGGCCCCGCAGGCCCGCCAGGGGACCCCGCAGGATCACCAGGGTCATGAGGGGCACGAGGAAGCCGAATTTCCCGATGTGGCTGCCCAGCAGGCTCTGCCACTGCAGACGGGCCACGCCGGCCACGGGGCCGCGAAAGCTCCAGAGGCGTTCCCCCCGCCGGGAGGCCGCCGTCGCCAGGCGGCCCGGTTCCGCCGACCGGAGGGAGGCCCGGGCGGCGCCCCAGGCCAGGAGGGCGACGAAGGCCAAAGGGTAGGTCTGGCGGAGCAGGGCGGTGCCCCAGGCGCCCTCCAGGGCGTCCACCAGGCTCTGGGCCCCCTGGGTGGCCGGGAACCAGGTCAGCCACCCGGCGAGGGTCCGGCCCAGGCGGGCCAAGGAATCCACCTGCCCCGGAACCAGGAACCCGGCACTCCCTTTCGCGGCCAGGGGAAGTCCCGACATCAGCACGGAGGTGACCCAGGCCAGGCTCGCGAGGATGAACAGCCCCACCTGCAGCCGCTTCACGGCCGCAGCGGCCAGGAGCCCGACCCACTGCTGGGCGAGGAGGAGCGTGAGCACGGTGGTGAGGGCGAGGAAGGGGAGCAGGGGCAGGATCGAAGGCTCTGCCAGGCCCACGCCCAGGATCAGGAAGACGCTCGACAGGGCCAGGAGGAGGGGCAGAGGATCGCCCAGGGCCGCCACCAATTCCGCCACGAAGAGGGCGCGCAGAGGGAGGGGGAAGACTTTGTAGCTCTCCCAGGCGAGGGTGCGGCTCCCGCCCAGGGCCCCCCCGGCCAGACCTCCGCCGAGGCTCACCAAGGTGAGAAGCCCCCCCAGGGCCGGCACGCCCTGGGGCTTCCGGAGAGACCCGCCCACCACCCAGCCCAGCAGGGAACTGCCCACGATCAAAGGGACCACGGCCGCAAGGAACAGCACTCCCACCACCAGGCCCAGGATCGCCGCACCGCTGCGGCCCATCTCCTTCCGGCTGCGGTTCAGCGTGGCCTGCCCGTGGGCCGCCAGCATCGCCCAAACGGGGCTCAGAGCCATGACAGCTCGCCCTTCTGGGCGCCCCCGACCAGGTCCACGAACAGGCTTTCGAGGTCCTCGGCCCCCGCCCCCTCCCGCAAGTCCTCCAGGGAACCGAAACCTTTGAGGCGCCCCTCGTCCAGGATGGCGATGAGGGGACAGAGGCGCTCCACCACCTCCATGATGTGGCTGGTGAGGATGAGGGTGACGCCCCGGGTTTGCAGGCCGGCCAGGATCTCCTTGATGGTCCGGCTCGTGACCGCGTCGATGCCCTCGAATGGTTCGTCGAGGAAGAGCATGCGGGGGGCGTGGATGAGGGCCGCGCAGAGCGAGAGCTTCTTCTTCATCCCATAGCTGTAGTCGCTGACCAGGGCCCCGGCGGGGGGGTCCAGATCCAGCTTGGAGAACAGCTCGAGCCGCCGTGCGTCCGCCGTGGCGTCGTCCAGACCGTACATCCGCCCCACGAAGCGCAGGTACTGGGGGCCCGACAGGAACTCCAGCAAGGCCATGTCCTCGGGCATCACCCCGATCTGGCGCTTCACGGCGATGGGATCGGCCCCGAGGTCCAGGCCCAGCACCCGGATGCTTCCCTCCGTGGGTTGCAGCAGGCCCGTGACCATCTTCAGGGTGGTGCTCTTCCCTGCCCCGTTGCGACCCAGGAGGCCCAGAAAGGCCCCGGGCGGAAGGCGGAGGTCCAGACCGTCCACGGCCACCTTGTCGCCGAAGCGCTTGGTCAGCCGGTTCAGCTCCAGGGCCCATTCCATTGAGAAAGCCTAGTGGCGTCGGGCAGGAATACCAACCTCGAGCCGGGGGTGGAGAATCCCTTGCACCGGGGTGGCGCGGCCGGGCCTTATCGGGCGCCAGGGCCCAGGACCGTTGGTGTCACCGCCTCCGGGGCCGGTCTCGGAATCCATGGCAGGGCTCGGGAGCGCGGGTCCTGGGCTCCCACCCGCCGCTTCAAGGGGGGAGGATCCACGGAACCAGGGCCGGGTCCAGGGCCCGAAGGGGCTCCAGGACGAAGGCCCGGGCGCCTGCCCGGGGATGGGGGAGCACCAGCTCCAGCCGCGGGCCCAGGGCGCGGAGCCCGGCCGGGGCCGGCCACGACCAACTTCCCGTCCAGCCCTCCACGGCGATCAGATCCAGGTCCAGGGTGCGGGGTGCGTTTCGTCCAAGGTTCCGGTCCCGCCCTCGCTCCAGCTCGATCCCGAGCAGGGACTCCAGGAGGCGGCGAGGATCGGGGGCCGTCCCCTCGAGCAGGGCCACCGTGTTCAAGAAATCGGGGCCCTGGCGTGATTCGTCGGGCGATTCCATCACGAGAGGAGAAGGGCGGATTTTCCCAAGGGAGACCAGGGCCTCGAGGCCCCAGGTCAGGTTGGCCCGGCGGTCCCCGAGGTTGGAGCCCAGGGCCACGACCGCCCTCATCCCGCTCCCCCATGGCCGGCAACCTTCGCTGGCCGGCCCAGCCAGGCCCCGAACCCCAGGTCGGCCAGTAGGAGGAGGCCGAGCATGCCCGCGCTGAACACCCCCCGGTACTCCCAGGTCCCCGGGAAGCGGCTGCGCAGGAATTCCAGCCGCTGGTGGGTGAAATTCACGTTGAGGCGGGGTGGGGTGAGGGCGTGGCTGAGGGGCACCAGGGCGACGAAGAGCAGAAAGGCCAGCCAGGGGCAGAGCCTGGGCAGGCCGGACCGCCGAAGGTACAACAGGGCGGCGAGGGTGGGAAGGCTGTGGACGAGCACCGAGATCCAGGTGGTCTGGCCGGTCTGGAGCACCCCCAGGATGTACCCCGGCTCCCCTACGGCCATGTGCCAGAGGAATCCCGTGCCCACGAGGACCGGCCGATCCAGGAACAGGCCCAGGATGATCACGAAGCTCGCCACGTTGCAGCCCCAGAGCAATTCAGGCAGGGTGCCCCAGCGCCACTTCAGGTAGGTGTGGACGGCCATGGCGGCCAGCACCGCGAAACCGAGAGCCCCCCGGAGTCTGCGGGAATCCCCTCCCACCGGGACGGTGACCGCCATCGGAGGACTAGGCCGGCTTCCCGTGCTCGACGCTCACCCTCGTCCGGATCCCCCCGCGGATCAGGAAGTCGCCTTCCACGCGCATCCACCTCGGTTTGGCCGCCTTCACGAGATCATCCAGGATCTGGTTGGCCACGGCCTCGTGGAAGGCGCCCTGGTCGCGGTAGTTCCAAAGGTAGAGCTTGAGGCTCTTGGACTCGAGGCAAAGCTGGTCCGGCTGGTAGGCGATGCGCAGCTTGGCGAAGTCCGGCTGGCCCGTGAGGGGGCACAGACAGGTGAATTCCTCCGTCTCGAAGACCACTTCGAAGGGGCGCCCGGGCCTCGGGCTGGGGAAGGTGTCGAGGTGCCCCGTGGGGCGGGTCACGACGAAGGCCGGTCGGGGCTTCCGGGAGGGCTTCGCGGGGGCGCCGGACCTAGGCATCTTGTCTCTCCGGGTCGGGTTCGGGAGGAAGTCCCTCGCCCCAGCAGGACCTGGGCGCGGGATGGGGCCCCGCCAGGAACCGACCAGGGAAGGCGTCCACCGGCACCTTCAGGCATGCAGACCCGTTCAGGCCTTTCATGTTCGCGAGACCCCCTTGGTTGATGGTACTCCCCCCCCGGATCATCCCAGGGCGTAGGGGATGGGGTCCGTGGCGCCCGCCTCTTGGAAGCCCCGAAGGCGCAGCAGGCAGGAGTCGCAGCGGCCGCAGGCCAGGTCCCCGGACTGGTAGCAGGACCAGCTGAGGTGCAGGGGGGCCCCCAACTGGAGGCCCCGCCGCACGATCTCCGCCTTTCTGAGGTGGATCAGGGGGGCCTTCAGGGCGATCCGCGTCTCGGGACGGGTGCCCAGGTTGGCGGTCGCTTCGAAACCCTTCAGGAAGGCCTCCCGGCAGTCCGGGTAGCCACTGCTGTCCTCTTCCACGAAGCCCACGAAGACGGCCTCGGCCCCCAGCACCTCTGCCCAGGACACGCAGGCCGACAGCAGGTGGGCGTTGCGGAAGGGCACGTAGCTCGCCGGAATCCCCGGCCGCTCCAGGTTGCCCTCCGGCAGGGCGATGGATGGGTCGGTGAGGGCGGAGCCCCCGATGGCCCGGAGGCCCCCGAAGTCCACCACGAGCAGCCGGGCAGGGGGCACGCCGAGGTGCTGCGCGATCTCCTGGAAGGCCCGGCGTTCCCGGGCCTCCGTGCGTTGCCCGTAGTCGCCGTGGAGGAGCGCGAGCTCGAAACCTTCGCTCCGGGCGATGGCGGCCGTGACGCAGGAGTCCATGCCCCCGGAGAGGGAGACGACGGCGAGTCCCTTCATGGCCACCTCACCCGCTGGACTCCGCCCAGGCCTCGAGGACATCCATCTCCACCTGGAGGCGCCGGGCATCTTCGGCCTCCTCGCCCCCCGGCCCGGGGCGCCAGGGCTCCCCGTAGCGAACGGTGACTTCGCTGAAGGGGCTGGGAATCCGCATCCGGTCCCAGGTCCGGAGGGTCCAGCCCCGGGGCATCGCCACCGTGACAGGCACGATCCAGGCCCCGGTCTTCCGCGCCAGGGCGAGCACGCCGGGTTTGAGCTGCAGGGCAGGACCCTTGGGGCCGTCGGGGGTGATCCCGAAATCCCAGCCCTCCCGCACGGCGCGGATCATCCGGACCAGGGCCTTGGCGCCATCGTCCGAGGCGGTGCCCCGCACGGCGTGGATCCCGAACCAGCGCCAGGTGGCCGCGCTCCGCTCCCCGTCGCGGCTGTCGCTGGACAGGATCGCCACCCCCCGGGGGCTGCCGTCGGGGGCCCGCCGGGCCCAGGGGTAGGAGAGGGGCATCATCAGGAGCCGCCGGTGCCAGAAGGCCAGGATGATTCGCTCCCCTCCGGCGACCAGGGCGTCCACGGCTTCGAAGTTCTCCGTTTTCACGCGGAGGGTGTGGCCCAGGAGCTTCACGATCTGGGCTCCCAGGAGGGGTACCAGGCGGAAGTGCAGCCACACCGAAACGGGCGAGCCCAGGGGCCGGCCCCGCCCGGCGATCTCCACCTGGGCGCTCATACCGCCTCGTCCAGGATTTCCTGCTTCCGGAACAGGTAGGTGGCTCCGCAGTAGTCGCAGCGGACCTCGGCATGGGGGGTCTCGTCGAAGAGGTCCAGCACCTGCTCCCGGGGAAAGCCCCGGAGGGTGCCGAGCAGGCTCGCGCGCGTGCACCGGCACCGGTAGAGCAGGTCGAAAACCCCGAGGTGCTCGGCGCCGGGGCCGCCATTCACCCAGTCCACCAGGAAGGCGGGAACCCGCTCCGAATCCTGCAGCACCTCCACGCCCTCGATGGCCTGGAGGAGCCGCTTCAGCCTCGCTGGAGGGCAGTCCGGCAGCGGCTCCACCAGGAGCCCCCCGGCATGGCCCGTGGCCGGGTCGCACCACAGCGTGATGGAGGCCATCACCTGCTCGGATTGCTGGAGGTACTGTTCCACCTGGGCGTGGATGGGCCCGTCCACGAGGTCCAGGGTGCCCATGTAGGGTTGGCCGCCCGGATCGGACCGCATGACTTTGAAGTGACCGGGGGCCCGGATCCAGCCGTCCTCCGACTTCCCGAGATCCAGCACGCCGCGCAGCGTGCCGTCGAGCCAGCAGTCGCTCACCAGGGCCCGGGCCCGGCCAGCGCCCCGGAGGAAGAACTGGAGCCGTTCGAGGAAGAGCGTGCGGCTGTTGAGAAGGGCCGTGGCGGCCAGGAATTCCGTCAGGCAGGCACAGGCCTCGGCATCCAGGTGGGGGTGGCCCCGCCGGACGCCGTCCCACAGGGCGCTCGCGTCCACGGCGGCCACCCGGATCCGCTGGTCGGAACTGAGGGCCCGGATCACCCGGGCGGAGGGACCTTCCGTCATGGCAACAGTGTAGTTCCCCGGATGTGCGAGGCTGGAAGGGTGATCACGCCCTCCCGCGCCGCCGCCGCCGCCGCCCTTCTGGGCGTGTTCGAGGGCGGGCGGAGGACGCCCGAGGACTGGGACGCGAAGCTCGAGGGCCAGGATGCGGGCCTGGCCCAGGCCCTCCTGGGGCTCGTGCTCCGCCGCTGGGGACGGCTGCAGGCCTGGGTTCGCCCCAGGCTGCGGGAGGGGGCCCGGGGACTTCCGGTGCCCACCCAGGTGGCCCTGGCCCAGGGCCTGGCCCAGTTGGCCTGGCTGGATGGCGTCGCCGACCATGCCGCGGTGAACGAATCCGTGACCCTGGTCTCTTCCAGGGAATGGGGATTCCCCCCGCACCGCGGCCTGGTCAACGCCCTCCTGCGGCAGGCGGCCTCGGACCGGACCAGCCTGCGCCGGGAGCTGGAAGGCCTCCCCGCGGCCCTTGACCGCAGTCCCTTCGCCGGAGAGGTTCTGGAAGCCGCCGTTCCGCCGGATCGCGTCTCCACCCTCTGGGAACGGCTCCAGGTCCCGCCCCGGCCCGCCTTCCGGGCCCTGCGGGGGGATGCTCCGGAGGATCTGGAGGATTCCGGGGATCCCCCGGGCTGTCTGAGGCTCAGGGAGGGCGCGCCCTTCCCCAAAGGATGGCTCCAGTCGGGCGCCGGCATGGTGCAGGATGCGAGTTCCCAGGCCCTCATGGCCTTCTCGTGGCAAGGAGCGCCGAAGCGCATCCTGGACGCCTGCGCCGCCCCCGGAGGGAAGACCACCAGCCTGGGGCTCCGCTTCCCGGGGGTCCCCATCGTCGCGCTCGAGCAGGATGCCGCCCGCGCCCGGCGCCTGGAAGCCAACCTGGCCCTTCGCGGGATCCCCGCCGAGGTCGTCTGCGCGGACGCGGCGGGCTGGCTGGCCGGCCCGGGGCCGGCCTTCGACCTGATCCTGGTGGACGCGCCCTGCACGGGTTCGGTAACCCTGGGAAAGCACCCGGAACTCACCTGGATCGGCCACAGGATTCCCCGCCCGGACCTGCTCCGGCGGCAGGCCAGGATCCTCGAGGCGGCCCTGCCGCGCCTGGCTCCGGGAGGTTTGCTCCTCTACGCCGTGTGCAGCTGGCTCCCGGAGGAGGGGATGGCCCACCGCGAGCGCCTGGCGAGCACCCACCCGGGATTCCGGAGTGCGGACATCTGGGGCCGTCGCTGGGGGCCTCCCGGGGCGTTCCGGCCCGATCCCCTCACCTGGGAAGGAGAGGGCTTCCAGGCCTTCGCCCTGGCGGCCCCGAGCCCGGGGGGGGCCTGAAAACGGGATATCCTCGTCTCACGAGGTCCTGATGCGCGCCATCGCCGCACTGTTTTCCGTGTCCCTTCTCGCCCAGGCTCCCGTGGTGGAGGAGGGTCCCCTCCGTGCCCACCTGGCCTTCCTTGCGGACGACCTGGTGGAAGGCCGGGGGACGGGGCAGCGGGGCGGCGATCTCGCCGTCCGATACCTCGAGACCCAGCTCCGGGCCCTGGGACTCCGTCCCGCCAACGGCACCAGCTACCTCCAGGAGGTGTCCATCCGGGGCATCCGGACCTTCTGGGAACGCAGCGAACTGGCCTTCGAGGGTGGCAAGGAGCGGCTGGTTCCCGCTGTCGAGAAGGATCTGGTCGGAGGAATCGGCGTTGGGAAGGAAGAGCTCGTCCTGGACGCTCCCGTGGTGTTCGCCGGCTACGGCATCCAGGCCGCCGAGGAAGGCTGGGACGACTTCAAGGGGCAGGACCTCAGGGGCCGGATCCTGGTGATGCTGGTGAACGACCCTCCTCCCACCGCGGAGGAGCCCAACCGCTTCGGCGGGAAGGCCATGACCTACTACGGCCGCTGGACCTACAAGCTGGAGCAGGCGGCGCGGCTCGGAGCCGCCGGCGTGCTGCTGATCCACACCGACGCCAGCGCCACCTACGGGTGGAGCGTCGTGCGGACCTCCTGGGTGGCCGAGCGCTTCTACCCCTCGAGGAACCCGGCCGAAAACCCCTTCCAGGGCTGGATCACGGAGGCCTTCGCCCGGCGCCTGTTCGCCGCCGCCGGGAAGGACCTGGGGAATTTGCGGGAAGCGGCGGGCCGCAAGGATTTCCGTCCCGTGGACCTGGGGCTGAGGCTTTCCGGGCGCCTGCGAGGGCAGGTGCGGGAGCTGCCCCAGTACAACGTGGCCGGTGTGATCCCGGGAAGCGATCCCGCGTTGAAGGACGAGGCCGTGATCTTCAGCGCCCACTGGGACCATTTCGGGGTGGAGCCCGGCCCACCCCTGCGGATCTACAACGGCGCCGTGGACAACGCCTCGGGATGCGCGGGGCTCCTGGCCATGGCCCAGATCGCGGTGCGGCGGCCCGCCCCCCGCACCCTGATGTTCCTCTTTGTCTGCGGGGAGGAGCAGGGCCTCCTCGGCTCGGAGGCCTATGTCCGCGCACCGCTCTGGCCTCTCGAGCGGACGGTGGCCGACCTCAACCTGGATTCCATGAACTGGGTGGGAGCCACGGGCGACATCTCCCTGTTCGGGGCCGAGCGCACGACCCTGTACGACACCGGCGTCGAGGTGGCCGCCCGCATGGGGCTGAAGGTGTCGCCGGCAGGGCCCGACACCACGGGAGGCTATTTCCGCAGCGACCATTTCTGGTTCGCCAAGGCGGGCGTCCCCGCCTTTTCAGTGGGGGCCGGACAGG
Organism: Acidobacteriota bacterium; assembly: GCA_016213735.1. GTDB lineage: Bacteria > Acidobacteriota > Holophagae > Holophagales > Holophagaceae > JACQZU01. The sequence goes on from JACQZU010000023.1 coordinate 22,830, forward strand.
ACTACTCGAAGGATCCCGCCGGGGCCAAGAACCGGGCAGCCTCCGCCGGATCCCGCTACCACCAGCCAACGGACCGCTACGACCCCGCCTGGGACCTCTCCGGCATGGTCCAGCAGGCCCAGTTCGCCCTCAACCTCGGATTCCAGGTGGCTGGGATGCCCCAGCGACCCGTCTGGAAGCCCGGGGCGAAGCTCCCTCCGGTTCCTCCGCGGAAATAGGAGTCCCGCCCCCGATCGGTCCATCCCCGGCGGCCTCCCCGGCCACGAAGCCGGTGCTGAAGGCCGCCTGGAGGTTGAATCCCCCGATGGGTCCGTCCACGTCCAGGAGCTCCCCACAGACGAAAAGGTTGTCCCAGCCCCGCAGGCGCATGGTCCTTGGGTCCACCGCCTCCAGGCGGACCCCGCCGGCGCACACCTCGCCCCGCTCGAGGGAAAGGGCCCGGGGGGCCCCGAGGGGAAAGGCCGTGAGCCAGCCGAGCACCCGCCGCCGCGCCTCCCGGCCTAGATCCTTCAGCCGGAGGTCCTCGATCCCCTCCCGCTGCCCCAGGTCCTGCGCCACCCGTTCGGGGATCCACTGCTGGAGCCAGCCCCGGACAAACCGGCGGGGGGATGTTTTCTGGGCCGAGAGGATCTCCCGGTCCAGGACTCCGGGGTCGAGGCGCCGGAAGTCGTAGGCGAGCCACGCCGCCCCTTCCCGGCGGGCGGCTTCCACCCTCTGGCTCAATTCCAGGGCGGCCGGTCCGCTGATGCCCTCCCGGGTGAACACCAGGTCCCCTTCGCAGGAGGCCAGGCGCCGCCCCCCTGGACCGGCCGTGAGGCGAAGGATCCCTCCCCGGAAGGCGGTCCCCTCGAAGGCCGGCAGCGGCTCCGCCAGGGGGATGGGCGCCAGGGCGGGAAACCAGGGCGCCACGGGCACTCCCAGGGCCTCCAGCCACCCGGCGACCTCTCCCCGGGACCCGGTCCCGGGATAGCTGGCGCCTCCCGGAGCCAGGATGACCGCGTCCCCCCGGAGTTCCTGGCCCCCCACCCACACCCCGGCGATCTTCGGAGGCAGGCCTGCGAGGCCCGTGACCCGTGCTCCGAGGCGAACCGTCGTTCCCGCCCCTTCCGCCAGGGCCCGGAAGGCCGCCACCACCCCGACGGCGGCCCCGGGTCCTTCCACGGGGAAGACCCGCCCGTTCTCCCGGGCCTGGGTCTGGATCCCCTGGCTCGCCAGGAGGGCCACCACGGCCCGTCCGTCGAAGGCGTGGAAGGCATGCCGGAGGAATCGTGCCTGCCTCGCGGGGAAGGCCCCCAGGAGTTCCTGGACCGTGCCCTCGTGGGTGACATTGCAGCGGCCCCCCCCGCTGATGCGGAGCTTGACCCCCACGCGGGGGTTGGCCTCCAGCAACGTGACGGCATGTCCCCGCAGGGCCGCCCGCCAGGCAGCCACCAGGCCCGCCGCGCCGCCGCCCACCACGATGACTCGCGCCACGCTTCGCTCTCCGACCTGGATTCTTCCACACCCGGCGCCGGGGGGGCCCCGGAGGCCGCGTTACCATGGGCGTCGCCGGGCACCCATAGCTCAGGTGGATAGAGCAGCTGCCTTCTAAGCAGCAGGTCATTGGTTCGAGTCCAATTGGGTGCACACCCCCCCTTCCTGGAGCCGCGATGGCCGCCGACGCAGAACCCAAGGTCCCCTTCCCCTCCAGCTTCTGGAGCGCCAACGTCATCGAGCTCTTCGAGCGGGCCGCCTTCTACGCCATGGCCAGCTTCGTGGTGATCTACCTGGGGCAGATGGGATTCGGCTCCAACTGGCCCGGCGTGATCAATGGTCCCCTGCTCTGGGGGACCCTGTACCTCCTCCCCATCTTCTCGGGCACCATTGCCGACCGCATCGGGTTCAAGAAGGCCCTCCTCCTCGCCTTCGCCGTTCTCGCGGTGGGCTACTTCTGCATGGGCTACCCGGTCTGGTTCGGGGGGCAGCGCCTGCAGGGGGCAATGACCGACAAAGTCACCGTGGGCTGGCAGGCCTGGGTCTCGATCCTCATGGGCATCCAGCTGATCGGCATCGGGGGCTCCTTCGTGAAGCCCTGCATCGCCGGCACGGTCCAGAAGACGGCCGGGGCGAGGAAGACCCTGGGCTTCGCCATCTTCTACATGGTGATCAACATCGGCAGCGTGGTGGGCCGCATCGTCGCCTTCTTCGTGCGAAGCAAGCCGGGCTTCGACCTGAGCATCATCTTCGCGGTGAGCCTGGCCGCGGCGGTGGTGGCCTTCTTCCTGGTCCTTTTCGCCTACAAGGACCCGGACCTGGAGATGGGCACTTCCGAGCGCAAGCCCGCCAAGAGCCTCCGCGAGATCTTCCTGGGGATCTTCCTGGTCCTGGGAAACGGCCGCTTCGTCCTCTTCATCCTGGTGGCCAGCGGCTTCTACTTCATCTACAACCAGGTCTACACCCTGCTTCCCCTCTACGTGAAGAAAACCGTGGAGCTGTCCCCGCGCATGGACCTCTACACCGCGGCCAACCCCATCGTCATCGTGGCCTTCCAGCTGCTCATCACCAAGCTGTTCGGCAAGCTGCCTCCCATCAAGTCCATCGTGATCGGGACGGTGATCATCGGGCTCTCCATGTTGATCAACGTCCTGCCGGTCTACCTGTCGGGGGGGGTCGGCCAGGGCACGCGCTTCCTCTTCTGGATGCTCCCCCTGGGCTCGGTGTTCATCATCCTCACCGTGGCCCTCATCGCCTTCGGCGAACTGTTCGCGAGCAGCCGCATGTACGAGTACATCGGCTCCCTGAGCCCCAAGGGCCAGGAGGGTCTCTTTCTGGGCTACGCCCAGCTGCCCATGGGCTTCGGGGCCATCGTGGGGGGCCCGGTGGGCACCCTCTTCTTCAACTACTTCATGTGCCGGGGGGCCGTGAAGGAAGCTTCGGGCCTGCTTCGGCTCGACCCCTTCTACGCCACCACGGGCTGGGCCCTTCTGGGGGCCTTCGGCCTCGCCTCCGCCCTGGCGATGTTCATCTACAACCGCTGGCTCCTCAAACACCCCGCCTGAGCCCCTCCGGAGCCGCTGCTACAATGAGAGAGCCCCCGTTCCGGGGGCCCTTTTGTCGTGAAGCCATGATCCTGCGCAAAGAATACGGATTCGAGTCCGCCCACTTCATCCACAACCATCCCGGCAAGTGCCGGAACCTGCACGGGCACAGCTACAAGCTCATGGTGAGCCTGGAGGGGCCGGTGAACCCCGAGACCGGCATGATCATCGATTTCGACGACCTCACCAAGATCGTGGACGAACGGGTGATTTCCAGGCTGGACCACCGCTTCCTGAACGACCTCATCCCCCTCTCGACCGCGGAGAACATCGCGGTGTGGATCTGGGGAGAGCTGAAGTCGGCCCTGCCCGAGCTGGTCCAGGTGGAAGTCTTCGAGACCAGCGACAACTGCGTGATCTACCGGGGCGCCTGATGCGATGGCCCTGGCTGCTGCTGCCGGTCCTCCTGGGCACGGGCTGCGCAGGCCTTGATCCGGCCGAGGCTTACCGTGCCGCGGCCCGCAGCCTGAATTTCAAGCTCGAAGGGGTGCACCCCCGCATGGACCTGCAGTTCCCCCTGGACCGTTCGGGCCTGGTCCTGGGGGTGGACCTGGGGGTGGAGAACCCCTCGGGACTGCGCCTCGCCGCACGCACCCTGGGAGGCACCGTCCACCTGGAGGGTGCCCAGGGCAGCTTCCCTCTCGGCGTCGTCTCCTTCCCCGGGGGAGCCGTCCTGGAACCCGCCTCCCGCAAGACCCTCCGGGCCGAGATCCGGCTTCCCTATGGGGACCTGCGTTCCGCCTGGAAGCTCCTGGAGGGAGTGGCCCTCAGGGGGCAGGCGGGCACCTGGCGATTGGAAGGAAAAGCCACCATGGAGGTCCTGGGCCTCCCCTTCGAACTGCCCCTCCGGGCTTCCCGACGGACGGGCTCAGCCTCCCCATGATCCGTGCGGTGGTGTTCGACCTCTGGAACACCCTGGTCCGGAGCCAGGCGGGGAGTCCCTTCCGCAGGATCCAGCCGCTGCTCCGGCCGGAACAGGCGCACCTGGTGGACGAATTCATGTGGGACAGCATGCGCGTGCCCTACCCGTCCTGCGATGCCTTCCTGGAACGGTGGCGGGAAGCCATGGGACTGGACCCCATCCAGACCCGGGCGATCCGGCAGGTCTTCCTCGAAGCTTCCCAGGATGCGGAGCTGTTCCCCGAAACCCTCGAAGCCCTGGATCAGACCCGCTCCTTGGCCCGGGTGGCCCTGCTCTCCAACACCCAGAGTTTCGACATGGGTCTGCTGGAGGACCTGGGGCTCACCTCCAGGCTCCGGGTGCAGGTCCTTTCGGCGGCCATCGGGAAACTCAAACCCGCCCCGGAGGCCTTCGAAGCCGCCCGGCGCCGCCTGGGCCTCTTCCCGGGCGACCTGGTCATGGTGGGGGACAGCTGGCGCGATGACGTTGGAGGCGCCCTCCAGGCGGGATGGAGCGTCATCTGGATCAACCGGGAGGGCATCCCGCGCCCCGAGGTGGAACCCGACGCGGAGCTTGTGGAATTGCCCGATCTGGAGCGGGTGCCGGAGGTGATCCGGCGCCTCCAGGAGGGTGCCCGCTGCGCCACCTGCCTCGGGTGAGGGGGCTTTTCTCCGTGGGGGCCATCGGCGGCCGCGCTATTTGGGGGCCAGGATGTCCATGGCGAGGGTGTTGCGCGGGGTGTCGGACTTCTCGACCCAGAGGACGTGGGCGCCCAGGACGCGGGCGAGCTGCACCATGCCCTCGCGCATCTCGGGCTGGAGCGAGGCCCGCAGTTCGGGGTGGATCGTGAGGCGGAGGGTGGCCCCTCGAAGGCGCTCCCCCAGGCGGGCCATTTCCCGGTAGGCCTTGAGGACGATGGTCTCGGGGGTCACCAGGCGGCCGACCCCCTGGCAATGGGGGCAGGGTTCCGTCAACTGGCGATCCAGGCTGGGCCCGGTGCGCTTCCGGGTCATCTCCACCAATCCGAATTCACTGATGGTGATGGCCCGGGCGTGGTTGCGGTCCCGTCCCAGCTCCTCCTGGAGTCGGGACATCACGGCCTCCCGGTGCTCCGGCACCCCCATGTCGATGAAGTCGATGACGATGATCCCTCCCAGGTTCCTGAGCCGAAGCTGCCGGACCACCTCGGGGATGGCCTCCAGGTTGGTCAAATAGACGGTTTCCTCCAGGTCCTTCTTCCCGACGAATTTCCCGGTGTTCACGTCCACGCTGACCAGGGCCTCGGTCTGGTTGATGACCAGGGAGCCGCCCTTCTTGAGGAAGACCTTGGGTTGGCGGGCGGCCTCGATTTCCTGCTCGATCCCGAAGGCCTCGAAGATGGGGATGTCAGAGGTGAAGTGCTTCACGCGCTGGATCCATTCCGGGTGAAGCTTCTGGACGGCCTCCACCACCTCCCGGTGGGTGTCCTCCTGGTCCACCCAGAAACTCGCGACTTCTTCCCGGAAAAGGTCCCGGAGCACCTTCTGCAGCAGCGGGATGTCCTTCCAGACGAGGCTGTGGGTCGGAAGGGTGCGGGCGGAGGCCTGCACCTGGGCCCAGAGATCCCGGAGAAAGGCCACGTCCGAGATCAGGTCCTCGTCCCGCTCCCCGATGGCCGCGGTGCGGACGATGAAGCCCTCCCCGGGCTGGGCGTGGCTCCGCACCAGGGCCCGGAGTCTTTCCCGCTCCTCCAGGTCGGTGATCTTCCGGGAGATTCCCACGTGGTCGATTCCGGGCATGAAGACGAGGAAGCGCCCCGGGAAGCTCAGGTGGCGGGACAGCCGTGGGCCCTTGGTGCCGATGGGGTCCTTGACCACCTGGACCAGGACCTCCTCCCCTTCCTTGACGGGGGGCAGGGTGGCGGGCAGGGCCGAGAACTCGATGGCCACGGTGTCCGTGTCCTCCTCCAGCTCCACCTCCTCGGCGCTGAGGCGGTGCCCCTCCGGCTCGTCCAGGTATAGGAACCCGTCCTTGCTGCCCCCGATGGCCACGAAGGCGCTCTGCATGCCCTGGAGCAGCTTGGCCACCCGGCCCTTGTAGACGTTTCCCACCTGGCTCTGCTGGGCGGTCCGCTCGATGAAGAGTTCGCAGACCTGGCCGTTCTCCAACAACGCGATGCGCGTCTCCAGCGGGGTCGCGTTGACCACCAGGGAACGGCGGAACTCCATCTGAATGTGCCTTTCTCGAACCTGGCCGGGGCCGCCCTGCGACCCCCCCGTCACCCCCGGGCCATGCCAGGGCGGGGGTGCTTATTTTTACCAAGTTTCCGGGACCCCGGGAAGGGTCCAGGGGGCTTGCATCAGGCGAAGGCGTCCGCCACCGCCGGAGTCCTCTCGGCCTCCGCAAGCGAGCAGATGCGGTTCCGGTGGTCCACGAAGACGACCCGGGGCCGCCGGGCGGCCGCCTCCTCCTCGGTCATCCAGCCGTAGGCCGCCACGATGATCAGGTCTCCCTGGTGCACCAGGTGGGCGGCGGCCCCGTTCACCCCCACCTCCCCCGACCCCGGCAGGCCCGGGATCACGTAGGTGGAGAGACGGGCGCCGCTGGTCACGTCATAGATGTCCACCTTCTCGTTTTCCAGGAGTCCGGCCCCGGCCATGAGAAGGGGATCCAGCGTGATCGAGCCCACGTAGTCCAGGTCCGCGCGCGTGACGGTGGCGCGATGGATCTTGCCGAGAAGGAAATGACGAAGCATGTCGGCTCCCGGTCCAGGCCCTTGGGTGCGGGTCCCGGCCAGGGGAAAGCATGGGTCCGTCCGGACGGAAAATCCATCCTCGAAGATTTCCGAGTTCCCGACTTACCCTGTCCCGCTTTCGTGGAGATCGGGGCCCTGGCCGAGAATGACGTTGTCGATGAGCCGGGTGCTTCCCACGAAGGCGGCGGTGACCAGGGCCGCGGGCCGGTCCACCGGGCGCAGGAGGGGCTGCATGTCCTGGAGATCCACCACTTCGCAGTACTGCACGCTGGAAATGGGCCGGATCCGCTCCAGGGCGAGGGCCACCAGGCGTTCGGGATGCCGTTCGCCCGCACGGTAGGCGGCGTCCGCGGCGAAGAGGCCCTGGCTGATGCCGCAGGCGCGCTGGCGTTCCTCGGTGGAGAGGTAGGCGTTCCGCGAGCTGAGGGCCAGGCCGCCGGCCTCCCGGACCGTGGGGACCACGATCACCTCCACGGGCATGTCCAGGTCCCGCACCATCCGGCGGATCACCGCCGTCTGCTGCAGGTCCTTCTGGCCGAAGAAGGCCAGGTCCGGCTCCACCATGTGGAAGAGCTTGGCCACCACGGTGGCCACGCCCCGGAAATGGCCCGGGCGGAACTGCCCGCAGAGGGGCTCCGCGAGGCGCCCGGGTTCCACCGTGGTGCTGAAGCCGGTGGGGTAGATCTCGGGGACCTCGGGAAGGAAGAGCAGGTCCACGCCCATGCGGAGGCAGAGGTTCTGGTCACCCTCCAGGTCCCGGGGGTACTTGGCGAGATCCTCATTGGGCCCGAACTGGGTTGGATTGACGAAGATCGAGACCACGGTGGCCCCGCACCGTGCGGTGCTCTGGCGGATCAGGGAGGCGTGCCCTTCGTGAAGGAAGCCCATGGTGGGGACGAAGCCGATCCGCTTCCCCCCTTCCCGCAGGGTGCGCACCGCGATGCGAAGTTCGGCGACACTGCGAACCAGGCGCATGGGTCAGGACTCCCCGCCGGGGCGCCAATCCTGGACGGCCTTCTGGACGGCCTTGGGCAGGAGGTAGGACTCGGGGGCCGCCGGGAAGGCCCCCGAGCGGACCTCTCCGGCCCAGGAGGCCAGGGCATCCCGGAGGGCCCCGAAGCCATCCAGATAGGCCCGGACGAATTTCGGCGGCGGCCCCGGGATGAGACCGAGGACGTCGTGGAAGACCAGCACCTGGCCGGAACAGCCGGGTCCCGCGCCGATCCCAATGGTGGGGATCTCCACCGTCTCGGTCACCCTCCGGGCCAGTTCGGCGGGAATGCCTTCCAGGAGAAGCGCGAAGCAGCCCGAATCCTGGAGACGCTGGGCATCCTCCAGGATGGCCAGGGCCCCCCCCTCCGTTCGCCCCTGGACCTTGTAGCCCCCCATGGCGTGGAGGCTCTGGGGCGTGAGGCCCAGGTGCCCCATGACGGGGATTTCGGCCTCCACGAGGGCCCGGATCACCGGGATCCGCCGGGCGCCGCCCTCCAGCTTGACGCCCTGGGCCCCCCGCTGCAGGAATGCGCCCGCGTTCCGGATGCTGTCCTCCATCCCGAGGTGGTAGCTGAGGTAGGGCATGTCCGCCAGGAGCAGGGCCCGCGGCCGGATCCGGACCACCGCTTCGAGGTGGTGCAGCATCATCGCCATGGAAACCGGCAGGGTGTTCTCGAAGCCGAGGCAGACATTCCCCACGCTGTCGCCCACCAGGATCACGTCCACCTCGGCGGCGTCCGCGATGCGGGCGGTGGGGGCGTCGTAGGCGGTGGTCATGACGATGGGCCGCCCTTCCCGCGCCATCTGGAGCAGCGTGGGAATGGTCACCGCGTGGCGGGATTCGGGAACATGGCTCATGAGGGCACGACGGGGACCTGGAGCTGCAGGGTGGGAAGGTTGGACTGGGTGGGAGTCCAGTCGGAGAGGGGATCCACGCGTTCGGGCAGGACGAAGCGCAGGCCCGCGTCCTCCACCGCCTGCCGGAAACGGTGCATCTCGTTCCGCCCCAGGAAGAGGGATTCGTGGCTTTCGGGAATGCGCGTCCACAACTCCTGGAAGCTCTGGAAGGCATCCTGGAGCCGTGATCGGGCCCCGAGTTTCTCGCCCCGCCCCAACAACAGGCCGGCCACGCGGGCGCTGGCCTCCATGACCGCCGCGGGGAAGCGCAGTTCCCGGGCCGCGGCCAGGACCTCTCCCCAGGCGGACAGCGCCTCGGCCGCCGCCGCCTCCCCCTCCTGGAGGGCGGCGTGGTTGAGGAGCAGGGCGTGGGCCCGGTGCCACTCGAGTTCGAGCCACCGGGAGGCCGAACCTTCGACGGGGCCCTTCAGCGCCTCGAGGCGGACCCAGCTGGGCTCGAGGCTCTCCAGGGCGGCCCCGGGGTCCGCTGACAGCGCCTGACACTGGATCGCCCGGACCTGGGACATCCGCTCCCGCCAGGAAAGGTTGGCGGGGCCGAATATCTCCGCGGCCTGGGCGAAGAGGTTGGCGGCCTCCCGCCAGCGGGCCTGGAAACCGCAGATCTCCGCCTGGAGGAAGACATGGTCCCCCTGCTCCAGGGGGGAAAGACCGTCCTGGGGCAGGGCCAGGGCCTGGAGGAGGAGATGCTCGGACTGGACGACATCCCCCAGGGCCGCCAGGGTTCTGGCCTTCCAGGCCATGCACTGGACGGTCATGGGGGTGTCCCCCCCCTTCTGGAAGCGTTCCAGGGCACGGTCGAGGTGGGAGAGGGAGGGACCGAGCAGCTGCTGGATGCCCCGGAAGATCCCGAGGGCGAGGTGAGCCTTGGCCTGGGAAAGGGAAGCCCCGTGCAGGCGGGCCACCCTGAGGGCCTCCCGGAAGGCGGTGTGGGCGCTTTCGGGCTGCCCCTGGGCCAGGGCGAGGTTTCCCTCGTAGATCTGAACGCCCACCAGGGTCCGGAAGTCCTGGTCATGCTCCAGGAGCCTGTGGGCCGACTGGAGCATGGCGGCGGCCCGCTGGAATTGGCAGGTGTGGGCGAGGGCCCGCCCCAGCTCCACTAACAGCGACACGTGGTCCCTGTGCTCGCCCTTCTGCGTGCTCTGTCCCAGCAGTTGCAGGCCTTCCTCCAGCACCCGGATGCCCCGAAGGGTGTTCCCCTGGAGGATGGCCAGGCGGCCCTGGGCCTGGCGCAACCGGGCCTGTTCGGGGTGGAGGGGGTGGTCGGCCAGGCATTCCGCGGCCTGGTCGAGGGAGGCCGCCGCCTCCCGGACTCTCCGGCGGCCGATTTCCAGGAAGGCCTTCTTACCCAGCATGCGGGCCCGGGCGGTCCAGACCCCCAACTCGGACCCTTCCGCCTGGAGGTGCTCCAGGCCGGAGACCAGGGCCCCCAGGGCCCGGGCTCCCTGGTCGTCCCCGGGGCCCGCCCCGGCATCCGAGAGCCCTTCCTGCCACCCCCGGGCCAGGCAGTCCGAGAGGAATTCCCAGAGCCGGGCGGCCCGGACCGGGCCCGGGTCCAGGGCCAGGGCCTGCTGGACCACCCGCTCGGCTTCTGAAGGGCTGAGAAGGGAACCCTGCTCGATGACCCCCATGACCTGGGCCAGGGCGGTGGCCTCGTCCGAGGCGAGGGACTGGAGGCGGACCGACAGTACGCCGCCCCCTCCCTCCTGCCGGAGGGCCCCGAGGAGGGCCCGGGCGAAGCGCTTGAGGTCCGGCAGGGAGGTGTTGGAGAGAACCAGCTCCCGCACCTGGGGATCCTCCATGGAGGCCCGCCCATCCTGAATCTGGACCAGCCGGGATGAGAGGGCGTTCTGGACGGCCTCCTCCAGAGGCTCCCCCGCCAGGCCGAGGGCGCTCCCCAGGGTCTGGATGGCCAGGGGGTGGTCGGCCAGGGAGAGCACACGGACCAGGGCGGAGGCGGCGGGTCGCAGGCGCTGCAGGCGACCCAGGAGCACCTGGCGCATCAGGTCCTCGGGGGCTCGAAGGGAGGCGTTCTTCCCCCCGACCATCCGCCACCGTCCCTGGACCCACGCCAGATCTCCGCCCTGGATGGCCAGTTCCAGGAAACTCTGGAGGAGACCGGGATTGCCCAGACTGAGCCGGAACACCTCCCGCAGGATCTCCTCGGGCAGTTCGTGGGCCCCCAGGAAGTCCTGCACGAGGAGACGGAGATCCTCGTCCTCCAGGCGGTTGAGGTTCACCACCGCCAGGTTGGCGGCTTTCACCGCCGACAGGAAGCTGCGGGTGCGCCCGGCGGGATCGCCCGAGGGGAGGGTGATGAGCCAGGGCACCCGCGAGGGCAGCGCGAGCTGGGCCACCAGGGCCAGTCCTTCGGGATCGGCCCGTTCCAGGGAGGACAGCTGGAAGAGCCTGGGATGGAGCCCCTCCGCGAATTCCATCACTTCCAGGGCGCCGTCGAATTCCTCTTCGGTGAGGGGGGCGTCCTTGTCCTTGGGAGGTCGTCCTCCGGCGAGGAAGGCGAAGGATTCCAGGCGGCGGGAGAGTCCCCGGGCCAGGTCCGGTCGGTGGCTGTAGAACTCCGCCTCGAAGCCCGCGAGGAGGTTCTGCAGAATGCGGTTGAACAGGGAGCCCCGGCTCTCCCCGTGCTGGACCTCGAGATGGTGGACCCAGAGACCCTCGGCCTCCGCCGCGGCCGCGGCCCAGGAGGCCAGGCGCTCCTTCCCGAGTCCGGTCTCCCCCTGGAGAATGATGACCCGCTCCATGGGGGCAGGCGCCGCGAGGCCGAACATGAGCGACTTGATGTAGGTCAATTCCCGGGACCGGCCACGGATGGGGTGGGCCAGCCCACGCTGGAACTCCCTGGGCTGCTCCCAGGTGGGCACGGGCTCGGGATCCGCACCCGTTCCACCTTCCCCCGGGAGAAGTTCCATCAACCCCTCGAAGCTCCAGGGTTCAGCCCCGATCACCCGCGGGATCAGGGTCAGGCCCGGCAGCAGGCCGATGGCGTCCGGGGCCAGGAGTCGCGGGTGCCGGGTGTTGCCCAGGAGGTCCAGAAGGTGCGCCTGGAAGGAACGTCGCCGCTCGGGGCCCCAGTCCGGCCAGACCCTTCCCAGCGGGGCCCCGGCCAGGGTCTGGAGGAACCAGGCGTGGTTCTCGTCGAACCCGAAGCTGCAGGTGGGGTGGTCCAGCGCCTCCGTATCCAGGAAACAGGCCAGAAAGGATTCCTTGATCTTGTCCAATTCGCGGTCGGTGGGCCGGGGATCCCACAGCTGGACCAGGCACCGGGCCCCATCGCTCTCCCGGCGGGCCAGGTGCCAGGAGCAGCCCGAGGTCCGGGAGGCGCCAACCTCCGAGAGCCAGGCGAATTTCTGCCCCCCGAGGAGCCGGACCGCGCTCATGGCCGGCCCGGGCGCGGATCCCAGAGGAGGGGGAATCCCGGCGGGAACATGGGGGAAGTCTAGCGCGGGGGAAAATTCAGCCAAAGGGTCAAGAGCCCCAGTCGCTGAACCAGCTCGCCGAAGCGCTCGACCGGGAACCCCATCACGGTGGCGAAGGAACCCTCGATCTTCTCGATGAAGAGGGCCGCCACACCCTGGGCCGCGTAGGCGCCGGCCTTGTCCATGGGCTCGCCCGTGCCGGCGTACCAGCGGGCCTGCCGCTCGGTGAGGGGCCGGAAGTAGACTTCGGCGGTGTCCACGAAGTGGTGGCTTTCCGCATCGCAGGCGAGGCAGAGGCCCGTGTGAACCTCGTGCCGCCGCCCCTGGAGCAGCATGATCATCCGGACCGCGTCCTCGACGTCCACGGGCTTGTTGAGCACGTGGTGGTCCACCGCCACCGTGGTGTCCGCCGCGATGACCCAGCGGCCAGGATTCACGGCCGAGACAATTTCCGCCTTGGCCTTGGCAAGCCGCTGAACGAGGCGTTCGGGATCCTCGCCGAAGAAAGGCGTCTCGTCCACCTCCGGGGCCCAGATCTCGAAGTTGAACTTCAGGGCCTCCAGCCACTGGCGACGACGCGGGGAGGAGGACGCCAGGATAGGGGGCCCGAGCTTCAGGGTCTGGTTGGATAGCGCCAAGGGGGCCTCGCCTTTGCCGCCTGGGCCCGCACGCCAAGCCAGGGGCGGAGAGGATCAGCCTGCGGGATTTCGGCCCCGCCATGCTAGCAGAAGGGCTCCGGCCCCCAGGAAGAGGAGGAGTCCCCGGCGCACCCAGGGGCTGCGGGCGGGGGTTCGCACCGGGCTCCAGGCCAGGGTGAAGGCATGTCCCGCCTCGGTCATCGGGGCGCCCCAGAGGGCCCACCGCCCATCCTCCCGGAAAACACCCGACTTCCCCGTGAGCGTGCAGCGCAGCAGGGGCACCCCCATTTCCACGGAGCGGAGGCGAATCTGGACCGCATGCAGGTCGGTGGCCACGCTCCGGTCGAACCACCCGTCGTTGGTGAGGTTGGCCAGCAGGTCCGCGCCGGCCAGGGCCACGCCCTCCTGAACCCGGACCGGCATCAGCGCCTCGCTGCAGATCAGCGGGTGGATGCGCAGGGTCCCCTGGGGCGTGGGCATCGCGAAGCTGCTTCCGGCGCCCAGTTCCCCCGGCTCGGCGCTTCCGAATCCGAGCACCCGGTCCAGCCACGCCCGCATCCCCGGGGGCCCCGGCATCCGCTCCCCGAAAGGCATGGGTTCGGTCTTCGCCTGAACAAAGCTGGGCTGGCCCCCGGCCTCACCCCGCACCAGGTTGTAGCGCAGGGGATAGCGCTGGCCTTTCCATTCGGGCCGCCCGCCCTCGGATCCGAAGATCCAGGAAACCCCCCGCCGCCGGGCCTCTTCCTGGAGCCGGGGCTCGGGCGCGAAGTCGTCGCGCCCGAGCACGGCGCTTTCCGGCCAGAGCAACAAGGTGGCCACGCCCGGGCGGGGCAGGCGGCCGGCCAGAATCCGGTCGCTGCGTGCCCACATCTCCTCCTCCATGCCGAGGAGGCGTTCCCCGGGCGGGAAGTTGGGCTGGACCATCACCACGTCGATCATCCTTTCCGGACCGCGGGGCAACCCCATCCAGGCCCAGCCCAGTCCGAGCAGGAGTCCCGCGCCCAGCGCCAGGGGCCTGAGGGCCAAGGTCCAGCCGCGGCCTTCAGCCCGGAGGGAGGCGGTCGCCGCGGTGCAGCCCCACACGAGGGCCGACAGGCCGTAGGTGGTCACGAAGGCCGCGGCCCGGGCGAACCACGGGATTCCGGCCAGCGTGGAGCCCCAGCCCCACTGGTACACGTGAAAGCCGAAAAGCTCCCAGGCCACCACCCCGCCCGCGGCCGTGAAGCCCGCGGCCCAGGCCCCGGCCCGCCGATGGGCCAGCCGGGCGAGGGCCACCACCGCCAGAAGCCCGAGGGCCTCGTAGAGGTAGAAAAGGCTGGTGCCCAGGAGCGCGACGGCGTAGGGCTGGTTTCCCTTTACCTCGATGGTGCGGGCCACCCAGGAGAAGACACCCATGAGGCTCAGGAAGATTCCCAGGTAGGTCCAGGCCAGGCGACGCCCGGAGAAGGAGGCCCGGAGCCAGAGATAGGGCAGCACCGTGGAGAAGATCGCCTCCATCCATCCCAGGCCCGCGAAGGGGAAGCGCCAGCCCAGGAGGGCCACCCCGACGCCGAGGACCGTCCCCCCGAGGATCCGCCCGATGGATTCTCCCCTCTCCGCCCTCACCACCCCCCCCTGCGGGCGGCCTCGTAACAGGCGATCCCCGCGGCCACCGCCGCGTTCAGGCTCTCCACCCCCTGGACGGGGATGGCGAGGCGCTGCACGGCTTCCGGCACTTCCAACTGCGCCCAGCCGTGCCCTTCGTTCCCCACCAGGAGGCGCAGGGGGGCAGAAAGGTCGGCCTGGGCCAGGGGGAGTGCCCCCGGGGCCCCGTCGAGGGCGTACCACCGGGCGCCGTCCAGGGGCAATTCCGCGCAGCGGCGGACGGGGATGAGAAAGGCGGCTCCCATGGAGCCCCGGAGGGCCCGGGGGGAAAAGGGATCCGCGCAGCCCGGACCGAGGAGGGCTTCCTGGAAGCCGAAGGCCGCCGCAGCGCGGAGGATGGCCCCCAGGTTGCCGGGATCCTGCACGCCCCAGGCCCCCACCGTCCGGTGGGCCAGGGGTCCCTGGGGTTCAGGGCCCAGCTCGGCCACCAGGGCGTGGGGAGGGGGGCTGCCCGCCTCCCCCAGCTCCCGCATGAGGGCCTCCCCCAGCTCCCAGCAGTCCAGGGCCAGGGCCTTTTCCAGCGGGTGGGGCCGTGCTCCTTCCAGGCGGAGCCATCGAATCGGGCGGAGCCGTTCTCTCCCGGGCCCCGAACTGGCCCAGGCTTCGATGAGCTTGGTGCCCAGGAGGAGGGTGGTCCGGCGCTTGGGACCGGAGGGTCGGACCTCTTCCCTCAGGGCGCGGAAACGCGGGTTGGCCTTGCTGGTGAGCTGCATGGTGACGGGGGGCACAGGATGGAAAGAAAGTGGCGGGGCGGGAGGCCTTCCACCTTACACTGTGCGCTGCCTTTCCCAGGAAAACGGCATTTCGGGAAACCCTTTCTCCACGGAGATCCCCGCATGCAACCCTTCGTCCCCTCGGACCAGAACCTCAAGGAATTCTCCCTCCGGGCCGTCCTGATCGGCCTGGTGATGGCGGTGGTGCTGGGCAGTGCCAACGCCTACCTGGGCCTCAAGGCCGGCATGACCATCGCCGCCACCTACCCGGCGGCGGTCATCGGAATGGCCCTCATCAAGCTCATGAAGGGCACCATCCTTGAAGAGAACATGGCCCGGACGGTCGGCAGCATCGGCGAGTCCGTGGCGGCCGGGGCCATCTTCACCCTCCCCGCCTTCGTCATCAGCGGCCTCTGGCCCAAGTTCTTCACCCCCGGCAACTACCTGACCAGCTCCCTGATCATGTTCGCCGGTGGGGTGCTGGGCATCATGTTCGTGGCCCTGCTGCGGCGCGTGATGGTGGAGGACGCCGAACTGCCCTATCCCGAAAGCGTGGCCGCCGCGGAAATCCACAAGGCCGGGGCCAAGGGCGGCAGCGGGACCACGTTCCTCTTCGGCGCCATGGGCATCGGGGCGGTGATCCAGGCCCTGGTTCAGCTCTCCATCTTCGCCACCACCTGGGAGCACTTCGTCCGCTTCGGGGCCAACGTCATCAAGCTGGGCGGGAAGTTCAAGGCCCAGGTGGGCGGCGGCATGCTGCTCAGCAGCCCGGGCATCAGCCCTGCCTACATGGGCGTGGGCTACATCATCGGCCCCAAGCTGGGCGCCCTGAACTTCGCCGGGGGCGTCCTCGCCTGGGGGCTTCTGGTGCCCATCATCAGCTACTTCCTGGCCCCCGGGGCCATGCCCGCAGACGCCACGGAAGCGGACTGGGTCTTCCTCTTCGGCCGCGTGTGGCGCGACATCGTCCGCCCCATCGCGATCGGAGGCATGCTCGTGAGCGCCTGCTTCACCCTCTTCCGGATGCGCAAGAGCCTGGGGGCTGGGCTCACCCGCTCGGTTTCCGACGTGAAGAAGGCCGCCGCCGGAGAGCACACCGTGGACCGGGTGAACAAGGACCTCTCCTTCACCACGGTGCTGGGCGGGATCGGGTTCGCGGCGTTCGTCACCTTCCTCATCACCTGGCAGATCTTCCACGTCTCCCTGCTCGTCTCCCTGGTTACGGCCCTGGTGGTGGTCATCCTGGGCTTCTTCTTCGCGGCCATCAGCGGCTACCTGGTGGGCATCATGGGCTCGAGCAACAACCCCATCTCGGGATTGACCCTCACGGCCCTGGTGGTCACCGCCCTGGTGATGGTGCTGCTGGGCGTGAAGGGCCACGAGGGCGTCGCCGCCGTGCTGGGCGTCGCCGCCGTGGTCTGCGTCTCTGCCGCCGTGGCGGGCGAGATGCTCCAGGACCTCAAGGCCGGCTACATCCTGGGAGGGACGCCGTGGCGCATGCAGATCGGCGACATCCTGGGCGTGGCCCTCTCCGCCGCGGTCCTCTTCCTCCCGCTCATGGTGCTCCACGAGGGCGACATCAAGAAGTCCGCCATGGCCAAGGTAGGCAGCCTGGAGGCCCAGCAGGTCCAGACCGTGGCCGCCCCGGACGGCCGGAACTACACCCTCGCCGAGGTCAAGGCCCTGCCCCCCGACCAGAAGAAGGCCGTGCTCTCGCTGGACGCGGGCTTCGGCGGCAAGAGCATCAGCGCCCCCCAGGCAGGGCTCATGGCCCAGCTCTCCTCGGGCATCGTGGAGGGCAAGATGGCCTGGCCCCTCATCATCGTGGGGATCCTCATGGGTCTGGGATTCATCCTGATGCAGGTGCGGAGCCCCATGCTGGTCTGCGTGGGCATGTACCTCCCGCTGGAGACCACGTTCGCCATCTTCCTGGGCGGACTGATCAAGGGCGCCGTGGATATGCTGGGGGCCAAGCGGGGACTCAACGAGGCCCAGAGGGTGCGCGTCGAGAACAATGGCGTCCTCCTGGCCGCAGGCCTCATCGCCGGCGAGGCGCTGGTGGGCATCGTCTTCGCGTTCCTCTCCTTCATGGAGGTTGACTACACCCTCATCAAGCAGCCCTCCATGTTCTGGATCAGCCTGCTCATCCTCGCCGGCATTGCGGTCTACCTCGTGAAGGTGCCCCTGGCCAACGCTGGCGAGGCCGACGAACCCGCGCCCCCCTCGGCCAACTTCTGAGCGCCACAGACGCGGCCCCGCGACTCGATTTCCGGTGTTCAATCCTTGCTGCGGCGGCCCGCCCGCCGCAGCTTGTTCCATGGAGTGAACTGTGGGCAACGAGGCCTTCCATTCCCTGATGCCCGAGCGCGCCCTGCCTTTCGAGACCGGGGACGACGGGCGGGTCACCGTGATTCGTCCCAAGGCCCTGGCTCCCCGATGGGCCTGGATCCTCCGCTTCCTGGGGAAACCCAACTACCGCGTCCGCCTGGATGAACGGGGCAGCTTCCTGTGGGGGCTCTGCGACGGATGCCACACCGTGGCAGAACTCGGCTGCGAGATGGCGGCCCGGTTCGGCGAAGAGGGAGGCGACCACCGGGAACGCAGCGCCGCCTTCGTCCGCGAACTCCTGAAGGGGGGCTTCCTCCGCCCCGCGCCGGCCCGGAGGGAGGAGCCTCCCGTGCGACCGGGCCCTGCTCAGGACCTCTTTCCGGGGCCTGAGCCTCCGGCCTCCGAGCGGCAGAGCCCCATGAAGGCCTCCGGGTTCACGACCCTGCCGTAGGGCATCTCCGTGGCGCTCTGGACCAGGAAGGTCCGGATCTGGGCCGGGGTGAGGGCGGGGTTGGCCTGGAATCCCAGGGCCGCCAGTCCGGCCAGCCAGGGGGCCCCCCAGCTCATGCCTCCCATGGGCGCGTAGGCGAAAGCGCCCGTCCCCAGGTGATGGGCGAAGGTCCTTCCGTCCCCGGGCACCAGCAAACCTCCCCCATAACTGCCCTTCGAGTAACCCTCCGGCCGTTCCCTGTCCCCGGCGGGAAGGGGGCGCAGCAAGCCCCACTCCAGGCCCATCCCCTTCCCGTCACAGGTGATCACCAGGACCCCTTCGGCCTCGGCCCTCGCCACCAGCGCGTTCCAGGCCGCGGCGTCCGGCGCGCTTCCGAATCCTCCGTAGGAAATGCTGACCACCCGGATCCTCGCCCCACCCGTCCGCTTGAGTTCCAGGAGCCGCTCCAGGGCCTGAAGGTAAAGTTTGTTGCCCAGGGCCGGGGACTTCCACATGGCCATGGCGACGTAATGGACCGTGGCCCCGGGAGCGACGCCGCAGGTCCTGCCCGCGGCGAGGCTGCTGACCGCCGGTCCGTGCATCTGGGGCTGGATCCCCGCGACCTCCAACTCCCCTGCCATTTTCAGGCGTCCCGCCACCTCGGGATGATCGGGCACCAGGGGCTGGTCGATGATGCCGATCTCCACCCCCCGCCCGTCGAGCCCCCGGGCGTGGAGGGCCCGTACCCCCAGGCCGGGGTTCCGCCCCTTTTCCATCAGGGCCAGGGGGTCGAAGCCTTCCGGCAGCCGTTCTTTGCCGGGCCACCGCGTCGAGGTGTCGAAGGGCAGAAGCCGCAGCCGTTCCCCCTCCTGGCGGAGATCGACCCTGGAGGCGTCCACGTTCTGGAGCCCGGTGAAGGTCCGGAGCTTCGCGAGGTCCTTTCCCTCCCGCAGCACGAGGAGATCCCCTGGCCGGGGCCCGCTCCATTCCCCCCGCACCTGCGCCTTGGCAAGGACGAAAGGGCCGTCCTTCCCCGCATCCCGCCAGAAAACCACCCTGGCCTCCGGGCCGTAGATCCAGGTGAGGATTTCCAGGCCCCCGTCCCGGCCCCGCTGCTCTTCCAGGGGGGCACCCAGGGCCTCCTTGATCTCCGGAGGTTCGCTGAGCCGCCAGGCCACCCGTCCCGAGGCCACGGCCGTGGCAAGCCTTTCCCCGAGGTCGGGACCTGCGGGGGGCCCGGCCACCAGGAGGGCGGGGACGAGTCCGAGGTAGGAAAATCGCATGGGCTTGCTCCGGTTGAAGGGTGGGGGGAATCCGCGGGGCAGGCTTCCGCCCGGCCCCAGGATTACGCCCCAACCCTCCGTTCCCTTAGCGCGCCCACTCCAGGGAGTCCCGCTTGGCGAGGTAGTGGGCCCCGAGATCGAGGGCGAGGGCGCGATCGCACAGGTCCAGGGCCCCGTGGAAATCCCCCAGTTCGCCCCGGGCCTGGATGCCCCGCTCGAAACACGTCATGGCTTCGAGCATCCGGCGGAATTCGTGGGGAAAGGCCGCCTCCAGCTCTCCCAGTCCCTCCAGGGCCGTGGCCACGGAACGGGCACAGCCCTCCCAGTCCCCCAGGCGACCCTGGGCCTCTGCCAGGAGATCGTGGGCCACCGCCTTCACGGCGTTGGGCAGGCTGGCCTGCTGCTCCAGGGTGCGCCGGAGATAGCTGGAGGCGGCCTGCGGCCCGTTGAAGGCGGCTTCGCGATGCCCCGCCAGGAGATCGTCGAGGATCTCCCGCACGGACTTGCGGACGGGTTCGCTGCGCCTGGCCATGGGAGGTCCGGGGCCCCTCCCTCACTCCATGGGCAACCGGCCCTGGTTCAGCCGGATGATGGCGGGAACGTGCAGGTCGTCGGCCAGGTTCACCATTTCACCGCTGGGGGTCGGCGGCTGCTGCGGCAACAGCCGGGTCGGGGTGAGGGGCGGAAGCTCCGTGCTGGCGGGCGCCTCGCCGTAGATCCGTCCCGTGCTGACCGGGGGCGTCACCTGGGCGTCGGCGCTCTCGAGGGGACGGGGCGGCGTGAAGGCAGGCTCCATCCTTGCAAAGCCGGAGGCCAGGACGGTGACGAGCACCTTGTCTTCCAGTTCCGGCGCCTCCACGGTGCAGAGCTTGATGTTGGCCGCGCCCAGGTAGTGGTCACTGAGAAAGCCCATGGCGGTCTGGACCGCGGCCAGTTCCACCTGGTCCCAATCGGCCATCACCGAGACGATCACGTTGGTGGCCGGGCCGGTGGCGCCCCGTTCCAGGAGGGGGCTGTGGAGGGCGCGCTGCAGGGCATCCAGGATGGCCTCCTCCCCCCGGCCGTGGCCGGTGCCGATGAGGGCCTCGCCGCCGTTCCGAAGCACGGCCTCCACGTCCGCGAAGTCCCCGTTGAGGGTGCCCGGACGGAGGATCAGGTCGGTGATGCCGCGCACGCCCTGGATCAGGACGCTGTCCGCCACGCGGTAGGCCTCCCGGACCGTGACCCGCTGCTCGCAGAGAGAAAGAAGTTTCTGGTTGGAGACGACGATCACGGTGTCGGCGGTGTTGAACAGGTTGTCCAGGCCCTGCTGGGCCTTCTCCAGCTTGCCGGCGCCCTCGTACTTGAAGGGCGTCACCACCACCGAGACCGTGAGGGCGCCGAGTTCCCGGGCGCAGCTGGCGACCACCGGGCTGGCCCCGGTGCCCGTGCCGCCGCCCAGGCCAGCGGTGATGAAGACCATGTCCGCGCCCTGGAGGTTGGCCAGGATGTCGTCCATGCTCTCCTCGGCCGCCACGGCCCCCCACTCCGCGTTGCCTCCCGCCCCCAGGCCCTTGCGGGACTTGGGTCCCAGGGGGATGCGCACCTCGGCCTTGTTCTGGGCCAGGCTCTGCTGGTCGGTATTCATGGCAATGAACTGGACCCCCATCACGCCGCTCTCGATCATCCGGTTGAGGGCGTTGCAGCCCGCCCCGCCGACCCCGACGACCTTGATGTTGGCGCCGGGAAGGTGGACGGGGCTGGGAAGGAAGGGGATCTCGGCCATGGGGGCTCCGGTCGGTCAGAAGAAATTCTTGAACTTGCCCCAGAGGCCGTCGCCGCCGCGAGCCTTGGAGGCGCTTTCCTGGAGGTCCCGGGCCAGGCTCTTCACCGCCCCGAGGGCATTGGTGTAGAGGGGGTTGGCCGTGACCTGGGGCAGGCCCTGGATGCCGGAGACTCGGCCCAGCAGGACCCTGGGACGCTGAAGGACGTTCTGGGCCAGGATGGGCAGGTGGGGAAGGAGGGACCCGCCGCCCACGAGGTGGACGCCGCCGTGAAGTTCGTGGATGAGGCCGCTCCGGCCGATCTCCGCGAGAACCATGTTGAGCAGCTCCACGGCGCGGGCGTGCAGGACTTCCGCAAGCTCCCGGCGGCTCACCTGCCGGCCCTCGTCCTCCAGCTCGATCATCTCCTCGGGGGGCACCTGGCTCGGAATGGCCGTGCCGTAGACCCGCTTGATGCGCTCCGCCACGCTGATGCCGCCCAGGTGCTTGGTGATCTCCAGGTCCCGGGTGAAGTGCATGCCGCCGATGGGGATCACCGCGGAGTGGAAGAGGGCCCCACGGAGGTACACGCCCAGGTGCGTGAGCTGGTCCCCGATGTCCACCACGACGGCGCCATTCTCCGCATCCTCCCGGGAGAGGACCGCCTCGGCGCTGGCCAGGGGCGCGTAGTGGAGGGTCGCTCCCTGGAGCCCGCTCAGCTCCATGGCGCGACGGATGTTCCCCAGCACTGGGGCAGGGGCCACGATGATCCGGACCTCCGCCTCCAGGCTCTCGCCCACCATGTTCACGGGGTTGCGGATGTCCCGCTGCCCCTTGATGTGGAACATCTGGGGCAGCCGGTGGAGGACCTGCTCCTCCTTGGCCAGCTTGCAGTTGCTCGTGGCCTGGTCCAGCACCCTGTCCCGGTCGCCCGGCGTGATGACCTTGTCGGCCCCCGAGATCGTGATCGAATCCCGGAGGTTCTCGCCCTTGAACTGCTTGCCCCCCACGCAGACCCGGATTCCCTCCAGGCGCGTCTGGCCCGCCGTCCGCATGGCCTCCTCCACGGCCCGGTTGATGGCCCGGGTGGTGAGTTCCATGTCGTTGATCTCGCCCTGCCAGATGCCCCCCTCGGGGCTGGCAAGGCTGGCGCCGGTGACGTTCAGGGCCCCGGATTCGTCCAGGAGGGCGAGCACCGCGACGATTTTGCTTGCACCGAGATCCAGACCCAGAAGTACGGCGGGAAGCACCATGTCGCGTCCTGTTCTAGGCTCGATCATAGCCGGATCCCGGAGCCCGGCCACGCGGGACGGGGAAAAAGGCGCCCGACGGGAGGAAGGGCCGGGGGAGCTCAGTTTCCTTCTGTCCGGGAGGCAGGAGCCTGGTCCGGGGCCAGGTTCCCCACGGCGACGTATCCGCCCTCCACGGACCAGCGGAGGTCGAAGTATCGGGGCGCCTGCCCCTTGGGTTCCCCGGCGAAACGGGAGAGGTAGAGGGCCTGGAAGTTGGGGACGTTCCGGGTGGGATCCTGGGCGGACAGGTAGATGGGGGCTCCGAGGCCCTCGATGTAGGCCACGGGCCCCTTGCCCGACCAGCGGAACTCGGTGATCCGGTCGTAGAAGTCCCGCTGCCTTTCGCGCAGGGCCTTGGCCGCCCGCAGGATCCCCAGAAGGGGTCCGTCGGCCTGGCTGGCCGGTTCCGCCACCACCGGGATGGGGGTCAGGTTTCCCGGCCCGACCCGGTCCATGAGCACCCCGTCCTCGGAGACGAGAAAAATGCCCCTCGGGTGGACCAGCCAGACCAGGGGCTGCCGCTCCTCGATCATGAGCGTGAGCCGGTCCGGCGGGTCCTTCCGGATGGTCAGGCCCTTGACCCAGCGGAGGGCGAGCACCTTGGCCCGCAGACCTTCGGCATCGAAGAGGAAGAGGGGGCGACCCAGGCAGTGCCGGTCCGCCAGGCCCTGGACCTCCCGCAGCCGCTCCCCGCGGCATCCGTTCACGGCCACCTGCTCGATGGTCAATTTCTGGAGGCCGAGGTATCGCTGGCCCAACTCCAGGGCCCCCCAGCCTGCCAGTCCCACCGCCGCGAGGACCAGGGCCACGCGAAGCCAGGCCACCCAGGGGCGCCGCTTGCGGGGAGGGTCGAGGAGGGCCATGGCCTAACAGGGTATCCCCGGGAGCCCCCGCCCCGACGCCGAGCCTTCCCGCCAGATTTCCACCTCCGCCTCCAGGGAGACCCCATGGCGTTCGAGGACCGCAGCCCGCACCCGCTCCATCAATTCGAGGAAGTCCTCCCCGGAGGCCTTCCCGCGGTTCACCAGGAAGTTGCCGTGCTCAGGGCTCACCTCCGCGTCGCCCACCTTCAGCCCCTTCAACCCTGCCTCGTCGATGAGGCGTCCCGCGCTCCGACCCGGGGGGTTCTTGAAGATGCAGCCCGCGTTGCGGCTGGAGAGGGGTTGGCTGGTGCCTCGCTTCTCCCGGTTCTCGGAGACTTGGGCCTGGATGCGCAGGGGGTCCCCTTCCGCCAGCCGGACGGTGGCGGAGAGAATCATCTGGCCGCCGGTGAGCCAACTCCGGCGGTACTCGAACTCGCCCGGCTCCGGAGCCTTCTCGATCAGGTCCCCCGCAGGGGTGAGAAAGCGGTACCTGGCCAGCACGTCGACCCACTCCCGCCCGTAGGCCCCGGCGTTCATTCGGACCGCGCCGCCCACGCTGCCCGGAATCCCGCTGGCGAACTCCAGGCCCGAGAGGCCGGCCTTGGCCGCGGCCAGGGCCAGGGCGATGTGTCCGTGGCTGGCGGGGGCGGTGAGCTCCAACCCCTCCCGGCGAAGCTCCCTGGGCAGGTCCAGCCGGAGCACGGGGACCTGGATGTCCCCCAATACCACGAGGTTCGAGCCTCCTCCCAGGATGCGGAAGGCCATCCCCTCCCGGGCGCAGGCGCGCACGAAGCCCTGGGCCTGGGCCTCGCTGACGGGTTCGAACAGCCAGCGGCAGATCCCGCCCACGCCGAGGGTGGTGAGCCTGGAAAAGGGCACGTCGGTCCGGTGGGGCACCGTCGATAGCGCGTCGGGGAGGGAGCGGGGCATCCCTTCCAGTATCGGCGCTCCGGCGGGCCGAGGCGACGGACTCCGGTAGGCTCGGAAGGTGGAGGCCCCATGGACAGCCGCATCCAGACCCTCGCCAGCGCCGAACTCTTCCGGGGCCTCCCGGCCCCCACCCTGGAGCGTCTGGCGGCCCTCGCGGTTCGTCGGGAACTGCCCCCGGGGGCCTACCTGTTCCGCCAGGGAGAGCCCCGAAAAGCCTGCTGGATCATCGCGGAGGGCCAGGTCGAGGTGCTCCGGGACAACGGCGAGGGTCCCGAACCCCTCATCATTCTTGGCCCCGGAGAGACCACGGGAGAGGGCGCGCTCCTCCGTCCCAGCCACCACAGCTCCACCGCCCAGACCCTGGGCCCGGCCCTGGTTCTGGAACTGGACCGGGAGGCCATCCTGGACAGCCTCGCCCAGGATGGCCGCGCGGCCCTGGACGTGCTCCAGCGGGTGGCCCTCACGGTGCTGCGGCGGGTGTCCTACGGCGGCCTGGGGCGCACGGGCCGGGACCAGGCCTACGCCTCCGTGGTGACCCGCACCGAATCCGACCTGCTGGGCTCCGCGGAGGTGCCGGCGGACGCCCTCTTCGGGATCCAGAGCCTGCGGGCGCTGGAGAACTTTCCCATCACCGGCATCCCCCTGGCCCATTTCCCCGAACTGGTCCGGGCCCTGGCCATGGTGAAGCAGGCGGCGGCTCGGGCGAACGCCCGCCTGGGCCTCCTGGAGCCCGGCATCGCCCGGGCCATCGACCGGGCCGCCCAGGAGATCGTGGACGGCCACTGGCACGGGCACTTCCTGGTGGATGTGGTGCAGGGAGGCGCGGGCACCAGCACGAACATGAACGCCAACGAGGTCATCGCCAACAGGGCTCTGGAGCTCATGGGCCGTGCCCGGGGGGATTACCAGGCCTGCCATCCCAATGAGCACGTGAACCTCAGCCAGAGCACCAACGACGTGTACCCCACGGCCGTCCGCCTGGCGACGGTGCTCATGCTGCGCCGCCTCCTGGGGGCCCTGGAACAGCTCAAGGCGGCCCTCCACGAGAAGGGGCGGACCTTCCAGGGCGTGGTGAAGATGGGCCGGACCCAGCTCCAGGACGCCGTGCCCATGACCCTGGGCCAGGAATTCGAGGCCTTCGCCGTCACCACGGGGGAGGACATCGACCGGCTGCGGGAGACCGCCCGCCTCTTCCTGGAGGTGAACATGGGCGGCACGGCGATCGGCACCGGGATCTGCGCGGACCCCCGCTACCCGCAGGCGGTGGTGGAGGAACTGCGCCGGGTCACCGGCCTGGACGTGCAGCTGGCCACGAACCTCATCGAGGCCACCCCGGACACCGGCGCCTTCGTCATGTTCAGCGGCGTGGTGAAGCGCGCCGCCGTGAAGCTCAGCAAGCTGTGCAACGACCTCCGCCTGCTCTCCAGCGGGCCCCGCTGCGGTTTCCAGGAAATCAACCTGCCCGCCCTGCAGCCGGGCTCCAGCATCATGCCCGGCAAGGTGAACCCCGTGATCCCCGAGGTGGTGAACCAGATCGCCTTCCATGTCATCGGCAACGACCTCACCCTCACCCTGGCCGCGGAGGCCGGGCAGCTCCAGCTCAACGTCATGGAGCCCATCCTGGCCTTCAACCTCTTCCAGAGCCTGCAGATGCTCACGGCCGGGGTGAATGTCCTCACCACGCGGTGCATCCGGGGGATCACCGCCAACGCGGAACGCTGCCGGACCATGGTGGAGAACTCCATCGGCATCGTCACCGCCACCCTTCCAGCCCTCGGCTACAAGCGCGCCACGGAGGTGGCCAAGGAGGCGCTGGAGACCGGGGTTCCCGTCCGCGAGATCATCCTCCGCCGGGGCTGGCTCACCGAGGCCGAACTGGACGAGATCCTCAGCCCCGACGCCATGACCCAGCCGAGACCCCTGGGGTGAATCAGTCCGGAACCTCCAGGGGCTCACGCGTCCCGTCCGCCCGACCCCGCCAGGCCCGCCCCCTTTCCCAGACCCAGGCCTCTCCCGGCCTGCCGTCCTTGAGACCGGCATCAATGCCGAAGACGAGTCCGCCGTGGAATGCGGTGACCCTCTCCAGGGTCGTGTGTCCCACAACCAGGCGTCGCGCCCCAAAGGTGCCGAGGATGCTCTGCAGCTGGTCTTTCCCCAGGTCCTGACTGGGGATGGCCCCGGGAATGGCTCCCCGGAACCAGAGGGGTCCTTCCCGGCCCAGCAGGAAGGCGGCCCCGGGCTCGCCCTCCGGAGCGTCCAGGGCTTTCCGCAGCTTTGAATTGAGGGCTCCCAGGGTTTCCCTCTGGGCGACAAGGGCCGGCGAGGGGCCGCCGTGGACGAAGAGGCTGTCCCCAAGGCACACCAGGGCGGGACGGGACCGCAGCCATCGCCCCAGTTCGCTCCGGGGGCCGAAGAGCCGGGGAACCGGGACCGGGAGGGGTCCCTTCAGGAGGTTCTGGTACTTGGGATTCAGGTAGCGGAGGTCTCCCCGGAGGACCATGGCCTCGTGGTTCCCGAGCAGGACGTGGACCCTGCCGCCCGATCGGAGGGCCTGCCCTTCCAGGGCGCGGAGGAACCAGAGGATCTCCGTGACCCCATCTCCCCGGTCGAAACAGTCCCCCACCACCACGAGGTGTCCCTTCCCGAAGCGCCACGTCAGTTGGGCGTCCACGACCCCCTGGGCCTGAAGGAGCTGCCTCAGGGCGGGCCAGGCGCCGTGGACATCGCTGACCGCAAGGATGCGTTCGGGCCCGGGGAAGCGGTCCTGGGCCGGGGCCGGTTCCAGGCCGTCGAGGTGCAAAGGGCGGGCGGCAAGGCCAGGAAGTTCCAAACTGAAGGGAGGCTTCCGCAGTTCCTCCACCAAGATTCCGTCCCGTACTCGAAGGATCCGGGCCTGCCGCTCCTCCCAGAGCACGTGGGGGCCCTCCTCCCGGGCGCTGGGGGCTGGCCAGGCGTACTGTCCCTGGAGGGGCAGAGGCGGGGCTGCCAGCAGCAGGGGCAGCAGCAGGGCGGCGAGGCGGCGGAGCATGGGCCAGGATGGCATAGGATGATGCCATGCGGTGGATGGCGCTGGACCACGGAACGAAGCGGATCGGCATCGCCTTCTGCGACGAACGGGAGATCCTGGCCACCCCCTTCGATGTGTGGCCGCAGGAGGGCGAGGCCACCCTGGACCGGCTCGCGCGCCTGGCGAAGGAGGAGGGCGCGCAGGGCCTGCTGGTGGGGCTTCCTCGTCACCAGGACGGAGCGGAAAGCGCCACGGCCCCGGCCGCCCGCGCCTTCGGCCGAGCCCTGGCCGGCCGCACCGGACTCCCCCTGTGCTTCATCAACGAGCACCTCAGCAGCGCCGAGGCCGAGCGCCTCCTGGCCCAGCGGGGCGTGAAGCCCGGGAACCGCAAGGCCCGGCTGGACGCCGCGGCCGCCGCGGTGATCCTCCAGGATTTCCTGGAGGACCGGCGCGGCCGCGGGCTGGCCGCAGACGCCCTGGGCTGACCGTCAGCCCAGAAGCATTTTCCCCGCGGCGTAGACGCCCACGGCGATGGCCACCGCCCGCATCCCCAGGGGCGGAAGGCGCTGGGCCAGGCGGGCCCCCAGCCAACCCCCCAGGGTGGCGCCCAGGGCCATGAGAAGGGCAATGGGCACCCGGGCCGCCCCGAAGGCGAGGAAGCAGAGGGCCGAGATGCCGTTCACCAGGAAGGAGAGGAGCACCTTCAGGGCGTTGGCGTGCTGGGTGCTGCACCGGTGCAGGATGCCCATGGAGGCCAGCATGAGGATGCCCATGCCGGCCCCGAAATAGCCCCCGTAGACCGAGATCGCCGCCTGGGCCAGCCAGAGGGCGGCGGGGTGGTCGCTTCCCGGGACCCGGCCCAGGGCCTTCTTCACCAGGTCCTGGAAGGCCAGGAGCAGGCAGGCGAAGAGGATCAGCCAGGGCACGGCCAGGGCGAAACTCTTCTCGGGCAGGAAGAGCACCAGGAAGGTGCCGCCGATTCCTCCCAGGATCGAAGGCAGGATCATGGCCTTGGCGGTCCTCCGCTCCTCCCCGAGGTGCCTTCGGTAGGCGATGGCGCCGCTCAACTGCCCGGGCCAAAGCGCCAGGGTGTTGGTGGCGTTGGCCGCCACAGGGCTCACCCCGATGCCCAGGAGGGCCGGAAAGGTCAGCAGGGTGCCGCCCCCCGCCAGGGCATTCACCACCCCGGCACCCACGGAAGCCGCTGAAAGGAGAAGGGCCTGGCCGAGGGTCAACCCCAGGATTCCCTGCACGCCTAGGCTCCGATTCCAATCCCGGCGTCATGGCCTGCCCCCCGGAGGCGCACGGTGCGGTGGCAGCGCCCCGCCAGGTCCAGGTTGTGGGTCACCATGAGCGTGGTGGGGCGGTGTTCGGCGTGCAGACCCAGGAGCACCTGGAAGACCTCCTGGGCGGTGTCGGGATCCAGGTTGCCCGTGGGTTCGTCCAGGAGCCAGAGGGCCGGCCGTCGCACCAGGGCCCGGGCCAGGCCCGCCCGGGCGGCCTGACCGCCGCTGAGCTGGTTGGGGAGGCGCCCCGCCAGGTCGGCCAGGCCCACCTGGGCCAGGATGCCCTCGGCCCGGGCCTCCGTCTCGGGGCCGAAACTCCCGTCGATGCGGCAGGGCATCAGCAGGTTTTCCCGGACCGTGAACTCCGGGAGGAGGTGGGGCTCCTGGAAGGCCAGTCCCACTTTCGACCTCCGGAAAAGCGCTCGGGCTTCCACGCCCACCGGGACCGCCTCTCCCCCCACGAGAATCTCTCCGGAATCCCAGGTGTCCAGCCCGGCGATGCAGTTGAGCAGGGTGGTCTTGCCCACCCCCGAGACCCCCACCAGGGCCACCAGAGCCCCCGCCTCCACCTCCAGGAAGAATCCGTCAAAGACCGGATGCTCGGCCCCGGAATAGGTCTTCACCAGCGCTCGGATGGAGAGGGTCTGCCCGTTCATTCGGCCCTCAGGGCGTCCACGGGGTCCACCGAGGCGGCCCGGCGGGCGGGATAGCGGCTGGCCCACCAGGCCACCAGCAGGGGGAAGGCCACCACCAGCACCAAATCCAGGAGGTGCAGGCGGAAGGGGACGTAGGTGATGAAGTCGTAGACCGCGCTGGGCAGTTTCAAGAGGCGGAAGTGGTCGGCCACCAGGCAGAAGGGGACCGACAGGCCCAAGCCCCAGGCGGTGCCGGCCGCCCCGATGCGGAGCCCCTGCACCTCGAAGAGGCGCTGGACCTGCGCCGGCGTGGCCCCCAGGGCCAGGAGCACCCCGAGGTCCCGCCGCTTCTCGGTGACCAGAAGCACCAGGCTGGCCACGATGTTGAAGGCCGCCACCAGCACGATGAGCCCGAGGATCGAAGCGAAGAGCCATTTCTCGAGCTTCAGGGCCGCGAAGAGGGGGCGGTTGGTGTCCCGGAGATCCGTGGCCACGAAGCCGCCGCCCCCGGCGCCGTTGAGGGCCTCCAGCACCGCGGGCTTGACCCGGTCGATGGCCTCCACCGAGGCGGCCCGAACCTCGATCATCTCGGCTTCTTCGCTCCGTGCGAGGCGGCCCGCGTCCCGGAGGTGCATGAAGACCCAGTTCCGGTCGTACTCGCTGATGTGGCTGTGGAAGATCCCCGCCACCCGCAGGGCCACCACCTTGGGCTGGAGCCCCGCCAGGCCCAGGTCCACCCGGAGAAGGCTGAGGGCCACGTCCTCCCCGACCCTGAGATCCATGCGCTGGGAAAGGTCCTTGCCGATGAGCAGCTCGCCCTCCCCGAGGGCCGTGACCGGCCGGGGGCTCAGGGTTGAAAAAATGCTGGAGGTGCTGCCTGCCGTGGCCGGATCCACCGCCTTCACCGCCACCGCCTCCGGGGGAGCGCCGTTGAGGGCGGGCTTGAGAAGCCCCTTCTCGAAGCGGATGGGGCTGGCCGCCACCACGCCGGGAACGGCGCGGATCGCGGCCAGGCGATCCGCGCTGCGGGGCACCTCCCCCGAGAGGTGCTGGATGGTGAAGTGGGCGGTGGCGCTGAAGAGGTTCTGCTGGATCTCCTCCCGGAAGCCGTTCATGAGCGCCAGGGTCACCACCAGGGCGAAGACGCCGAGGGCGATGCCCCAGCGGGCGAAGGCCACCATCACCCGCACGAAGGCTCCCTTCCTCCGGGTGCCCAGGTAGCGCCGGGCGATGAACCCCTCGAAGCCCTTCACCTCAGCGTTCCCGCTCGTGCTCGTGCATGAAGTTCACCAGGAGTTTGTCCACCAGTTCCCAGATTTCGAGCAGGGCTGCGATGAGCATCGTGAGTCCCAGGCCGATGGCCACCCCCCTGCCCCAGGGCCCGGTGACCCAGGTCGCAAGCTCCGGCCAGCGCCAGAGGAAGGCCGGGGGCCGGATGCGGCCGTACCAGCCCAGGGTTGCGAGGAGCAGGCCGCCCCAGAGCAGGTAGAAGAAACGCAGGCTCCGAAGAATCGCGTCGAGGAAGAAGGGCCGGGGGGTGGACATCCTGCTCCAGCCTACCGGAAGGCCGGTTCGCCCATCAGGAGGAAGGCCCTCAAGAGCCTGGCGAAGCCGCGAAGAGGCCCTGCAGGACCTGCCACCCCAGGCGAAGCACCAGGGCGGAGACCACCACAAGGAACAGCCCCCGCACGAAGGAGCTTCCCCGCCCCAGGACCGTCCGGGCCCCCAGGTAGCCTCCCACACCGTTGGCCAGGGCCATGGGCAGGGCCACGGCCCAGATCCAGCTTCCGTGGGCCAGGAAGAAGGTCAGGCTGGCCGCGTTGGAGGCCCAGTTCGCGGACTTGGCCAGGGCGGAGGCCCGCATGAAGTCGAAGCCCAGCACCACCACGAAGAGATAGATCAGGAAGGTCCCGGTGCCCGGCCCGAAGAATCCGTCGTAGGCCCCGACCACCAGGGCGATGAGGGAGGCCAGGGCCCGCTGGTGGGCCAGGCCGAAGCGAGGGGCGTGGAGGTGGCCCATGTCCGGTTTGAGGAGGGTGAAGACCAGCACCCCCCCGAGGAGCACCAGCACCACGGGGCGAAGGAAATCCGGGCGTACCTGGTAGGTGAACCAGCTGCCCGCCACGGAACCCCCGGCAGCGAAAAGGACCGGCAACAGCATCTCCCTCCAGTCCAGGATCCCGCTGCGCAGGAACTTGGCCGCCGCCACCGAGGTTCCGGTGCAGGCCACCACCTTGTTCGTCCCGAACAGGACCGGCATGGGGGTCCCCGCGGGCAGCCCGAGCATGAGGGCCGGCACGGTGATGAGCCCGCCTCCACCCACCGCGGCGTCCATGAACCCCGCGAGGCCGCTGGCGAGCATGAGGAGCCCGATGGTGGAAAGGGTCACGGACCTTGGGCCCCTGAACCCCGGGCCTGTCTCAAGCGGTTCCGCACTTCCCTCATGAACCTCTTTCCCGGGTCCGACTTCTCCGTCCGGTAGCCCGCCACGGCCTCCATGAAGAGGGTCCGCCCCGGATGCCGGGGATGTTCGAAATCGCGGTATTCCTGGTGGCCAATGAGCCACTCCAGGCGGGGGTGGCGGGCCTGGAGAACCCGGATCAGGGCCACATTGGACTCCACCTGGGCCGGGGTGAGCTGCCGGCCGTTGCCCTCCCCCGGGACGCGCCCCTGGAGCTGATCCTCCGAGATGTCCTCGCCGCCGATGTTCTCGATGCCGATGGCGACATGGTTCAGCCCGATGACGTGGCGGACCATGGCGGTTTCGGGGAAGCAGCGGTACACCCTTCCGTCACGGTCCACGATGAACTGGATGCCCACATTGAGCCGTCCGTTGGCGGCGACCAGGTCCCGGCCCGCGTCGATGGTCTCGTTCCGGAAGTAGGCCAGGGTCCGTGCCAGGCTCGGGATGACCGTGTAGTGGACCACCACGACCCTGGGCTCCATGCGGAAGGGCGGGTGGAGGTCGAGGGCGGGGGCGTGGAGCCGGAAGTAGTCCCGGGTGTGTTCCACCCGCGGCCCCTCCAGCGGCAGGGCCGTCGACTCGTCGATGGCCACAGGAACGGGCGCGGAGCGCAGGGGAATCAGTCGCTGGGCCTCGAAGCGGCGGGTCGCGCAGCCGGTCAAGAGAAGGAGGAGGAGGCCCGGAAGCAGTCGCACGCGGAGGCTCCTCAGACCTTCATGATCTCGGCTTCCTTGTGCTTGAGGATCTCGTCGATCTCCTTGATGTGTTCGTCGGTGGCCTTCTGGATCTGGTCCAGGGTCTTCTTCACCAGGTCCTCGGAGACCGGATTGGCCTTGTCCTTCTCCAGCCGCTTCAGGTGCTCGTTGGCGTCCCGCCGAACATTGCGCACGCTGGTGCGGATCTCTTCCCCCAGGCGGTGGAGCACCTTGACGAGCTCCTTGCGCCGCTCCTCCGTGAGGGGGGGGATGGGAAGGCGGATCACGTTCCCGTCGTTGGCGGGGTTGAGGCCCAGTTCGCTCTTGAGGATGCCGGTCTCGATGGCCTTGATGCTGCTGCGGTCGAAGGGCTGGATCACCAGCAGGGACGGCTCGGGCACCGTCACCGTGGCCAACTGGTTGAGAGGCATGGCCGACCCGTAGTAGTCCACGTGCACCGTGTCCAGCAGGCTGGCGTGGGCCCGGCCCGTCCGGATCGTGGCCATCTCCTTCTTCAGCGTCTCGATGGCGCTGTGCATCCGCTTCTTCCCGTCCAGGACGATGGCGTCGGGGGTGTGTGGCATGGCGGGCTCCCTGCGAACCCTTCAGTTCTAGCTTCCCCGGCGGGAAAAGGCCAGGGGCCCTAGTGCCCGAGCATCGAAGCGAGGCGCTGGTCGCCCTCGCCGGCCGCAGCGTCCAGAAGGGCCCTGGCCTGGGTCAAAAGGTCGGCGCAACGGGCCTCCATGTCCGTGCGGAAGGCAGGATCATGGATGTCCTTCAGGTTGATCAATACGTTCCAGATCCCTCCCCGCACCGCACCGAAGCCCGTCTGGAGGCCCACCAGGGCGTCCGAGAGGGAGGCGGGATTCCCCAGCCGCAGCGCGATGGCCGCGGTCTCCATGGCTTCCAGGCTCCGTTCCGCCGTTCGAAGGGGCACCCTCACGGCCTGCTTCAACCCCGCCTGCATGGCCTCCTCCCGGGCGGCCCGCTCCTCCGCAGACCCCTGGGGCAGGCGCCGGGCCTGAAGGTACCCGTTGAAGGCGTCCGTATCTTCGTCCACGCCCATCACCAGGGCCTCCCTGACCCGATGGGCCAGGGCGGCGGCAGCCCGCAGCTCCTGGCCTCGGGCCTGGTCCCGGGGCTTGGTGAGGTTGGCCACCATGGAGGCCAACCCCGCGGCCAAGGCCCCGCTCAGGGCGGCAATGGATCCTCCCCCCGGAGCTGGAGTGTCCCGGCTGACCTCCGTCGCGACGGCGCGCACCGTCATGGCCGCCAACCCTCCTTCCCGAACGGCCGGCAGCCCCAGCACCTTCTTCCGGAGGTCGAAGGGGGCCACGTCCGAGAGGCCCATGGCGAAGACCGCGCATTCCAGGGCGTCCTCCCAGGGGACTTCGGGGCTCCGGCCCTGCCGCTCCAGGTAGAAGCGGCCGGCCTGGAGAAGCGCCTCGAAGGGCACCAGCCCCACGATTTCGCTCCCGGTGACCACCAGGCCCCGCTCTGCCGCCAGCCTGCGGGCGGCCTCCAGCACCCGGTGGGGAGGTGTCCGGTGGAAATCGGTGAGGTTGATGCTCAGTTGGGCGCGGCGGTACTCCTCCACCACCCACCCGATGGCCTTGCAGGCCTGGAAGAGCCCCGCCCGGTAGGCCTTCTGCCCGACCAGCCCTGCCTCGGGGTCCAGGTCGTTGAGGCGCAGCAGCGCGGCAAGATCGTAGCCGTGGCTGTCCCGGCAGTGGGCCTCCAGGGCCTCGAAGGAGCTCGCGTCGTGACTGCAGTTGCCGCACGGGAAGCAACCTTCGGCGTAGCGCAGTTCCTGTCCGCTGGCGTAGAAGGCGTCGCTCTGCCCCCGACGCGCCACCCGGCCCTTCTCCCGCAGCTCGAAGGCGATGTCGGAGGCGTGGGATTTGTCCCGGCTGGCCAGGGTGATGTTGTAGGCAATCAGGAATTCCCGGGCGCCGGTGATGAGGGCCCCAGCCCTGGGATGGACGCGGGCCGGGCCGAAATCGGGGGCCCAGTCCGGGTCCTTCAGCTTGTCCGCCAGACCCTCGTACTCCCCCTTCCGCACGCTGGCGAGGTTGCGGCGCTCGGGCCGGCGGGCGGCGTGTTCGTAGAGGAAGACCGGGATCTCCAGCTCGCGGCCGGCCCGCTCGCCCAGGCGCCGCGCCAATTCCGCGCAGTCCTCCATCGAGACCCCTGCCACGGGCACGAAGGGGCAGACGTCGGTGGCTCCCATGCGGGGGTGGGCCCCCTGGTGGGTCCGCATGTCCAGCACCTGGGCCGCGGTCCGCACCGCCTGGAAGGCCCCCTCCAGCACGGCCTCCGGGTCCCCCACGAAGGTGACCACGGTCCGGTGGGTGTCGGCGCCGGGGTCCACGTCCAGGAGGCGGACCCCTTTCACGGCCTCGATGGCGTCCGTGATGGCCTTGATCCTCGCGGGATCCCGCCCTTCCGAAAAATTGGGGACGCACTCCACGACGCGCTGGGACATGGCGACCTCGCCGCGGCCTGGGCCGCCCTCCCAGCATGCCCGGGCGCCCCTCCAGGAGCGAGGCAGCCCATCACAAGCTGCCCTTCCGCAGTTTTCCCGATCGGCCCAGGCCGGACCGGGACCCCGGGCTGGGGCCCTCCCGGAGGGAGCAGGGGACGCGTTCCCTGGCCCCGCGGGGCCTCAGGTCGTGATGTAGCGTTCCAGCTGCTCGATGATGAACTTCTGCTCCGAGATGGTCTCTTTCACCAGGTCGCCGATGGAGACCACCCCGACCACCTCGTTGTCGTCGCCCAGCACCGGCAGGTGGCGCACGTGGCGGTCCGTCATCACGGCCATGCACTCCTCAACGGTCTGGCGGAGGGTTACGCAGTGCAGCTTGCCGCTCATGATGTCCTTCACCGGGGTCTCCTTGGAGCTCCGGCCCTTGAGGATCACCTTCCGGGCATAGTCCCGCTCGGAGAACATTCCCACCAGCTTGCCGCCTTCCATCACCAGGAGGGCCCCGATGTCGTGCTCCGCCAGGAGGGAGAGCGCGTGGTGGACCGTGTCGCCCGGGGCCACCGAGAGCGGCGTCCGCTTGCCTTGGAGCAGCTGCGTCAGGGTCTTCATCGGCGCCTCCGGGGATCGGTGGGGGAAGGATTCTGATTATGCTTGCGGACCCCCGCCGGCGCCAGTGCGGTCCGGCTGGCCGCGGCCCAGCCTGCCCAGGGGCCGCTCGATCCACCGCTCCGCGGCCGCCCCCGCCGCCAGGCTCAACAGCAGGGCCCCCAGGAAGGCCGTCCAACCCTTGGCCCAGGGGGAGACCAGGCGGTAGGCGAAGGGGTGGAGCAGGTAGATGCCGAAACTCCAGGACCCGAGGCGCCCCAGGACCCTGCCTGTCACTCCCAGGGGGCTCCGGGTCGCCGCTGCCAGGAAGACCAGGCCGGCCCCGGCCGAAACGTAGGTGTATCGGGCCCAGCCGGTGAGCACTTCGAAATGGTCGTAGAAGGTTGGCACCCTTCGCACCAGCCACCCCAGGCAGGCCAGGCCGAGCAGCAGAACCACGGGGCCAGGGAGCCGGGCCCCGATGCGCCCGTGCAGCCAGCCCCCCGCCGCCCCCAGGGCGACGAGGAAGAGCTGGTTGCCCGGCAGCACGTACGCATGGAAACGCTCCCAGTGGGGCAGGGCCATGACCCCGTGGAGGGTGGGGCCGAGGCTCCACGCGCCCAGGAGCGCGCACAGCAGGAGCAGGGGCCATCCCCGCCCGCGGTCCAGCCACGCTGCCAGGGGCCAGGCGGCATAGGCCAGGGCGACCAGGCCCACGTACCAGCCCCCGGTGACGAAAGCGTGGTTGGGGTGGAAGAGGCCGAAGCTGAGGCTGAGGTTCTCGGCCAGGAAGCGCCAAGAAAAGTCCGGGCCCATGCCCAGGCCGAAGGCCAGGTTGAGCCCCACCGCCACATAAAACAGCGGCGCCAGGCGCAGGAAACGCTTGCGCCACCAAGCTCCCAATCCCTCCCTCCGCAGCCGTTCCCACGGGCTCAGGCGGGCCAGGATGAAGCCGCTGAGGACGAAGAAGGCCGAGACCCCGTAGTTGCCCAGCCGGGCCAGGGCCATGTTGGCCCAGGTTCCTCCCGGGAAGAGCCCGCCCCAGACGCTCAGGTGATAGGCCGCCACCGCCACGGCGAGCAGGCCGCGAAGGGCGTCCAGGCCAGCCAGTCGGGGAGAGGTGGCAGGCCTGGGCTCGGGCCCGGATTCCGGATTCACCGGTAGCGGACCAGGCCGCCACCCGCCGCCAGGGCGCCCAGGCGCCAGGGTGCTTCACCCACCGCCCGCAGGTGTCGGAGGACCGCCTCAGCCTCCTCCGCGGCCACCACCAGCACCATGCCGACCCCCAGGTTGAGCGCCTGGCGGGCGTCCGCCAGGGCCAGGCCGCCCTTCTCCATGAGAAAGGTGAAAAGGGGCGGGATCTCCCAGGAGGCGCTGTCGACCACCGCGTCCAGACCCTCGGGCAGGACCCGGGGAATGTTGTCGGTGAGGCCGCCGCCCGTGATGTGGGCCATCGCTTTCAGGCGACCCGCCTGAACCAGGGGCAGGAGCAGGTCAAGGTAGCTCCGGTGGACGGCCAGGAGGGCCTCGCCCACGGGGCGGCCCGTCCCGGGGAGCTCGTCGCCGATTCCCAGGCCGGCCAACTCGAAGCACACTTTTCGGGCCAGGGACTAGCCGTTGGTGTGCAGGCCTGAGCTGGGCAGGGCAAGGAGGGCATCGCCCGCCTTCATGTCCCCGAGCCGGGGCAGCAGGAGGGGCTCGTCCACGATCCCGACGATGGTTCCGGCCACGTCCACTTCGCCCTCGGCGTACACGCCGGGCATCTCGGCCAGCTCGCCGCCGATGAGGGCGCAGCCGGCGGCCTGGCAGGCCGCGGCCATGCCCTTCACGATCCCCTCGATGACCTCGGGCTCCAGGCGCTCCGCGGCGATGTAATCGAGAAAGAAGAGGGGCCTTGCGCCCTGCACCAGGATGTCGTTGATGCAATGGTTCACCAGGTCCTGGCCGACGGTGTCCCAGATCCCGGCCTTCCGGGCCACCTTCATCTTGGTGCCCACCCCGTCCATGGAGCTCACCAGGATGGGCCGGGCCTCCGGGAATCGGGCGCTGAAGAGTCCGCCGAAGAGCCCGAGGTCGCTTCGGACCCCTGGCGTCCGGGTGGCCTTCACCAGGGGCTTGATGCGGCGCAGCGCTTCGTCCTGCCGGTTGATGTCCACACCGGACGCCGCGTAGCTCAGCTTTGGATCGCTCATGCCGTTCCCCGCTGGCATTCTCGCACGGGCCAAGGGCTGACCGTTCAACGGGCCCTGGGGGCGGTTCGCGTCCCGAAGGGGTCGCTTCGGGGAGGGAGCCTTTTCCCAGGTTCCTCTCGGCGTTGCGATGAAGCGTCCCCCGTGGACAGGAGGATTCATGCATTCAGCGCGTTTCACCACCCTCGTCATGGTCCTGGCCCTCCCCGCATCCAGCCAGGAAGCCTTCGAAGCGGCACTCACCATTGATCAGGTCCAATCCAGGACCCAGACCCTGCGCGTTTCGCCCATGGCGCAGGTGACCTTCGAGCCGAAGGGAAATTCGGCCGTCGGCCTGACGTTCGCCTGGTACCCCTGGAAAGTGGGAGGGGGCCAACTCGGACCCTCCCTCGCCTACCGCTTCAAGGGAAGCTCGGATCTTTGGGTTTCCGAATCCGGCGCCACGGGGACCCCCGGCACCTTCAAGAACGAACATTTCGACGCCGGGTTCCGGTGGACCTGGCGAAAGCCCTTCGACCTCGGGATCGGCCTGCAGTACCGATTGGAAAAACTGGCCTGGGAACCCACGGCGGGTCCTGCGGCCACCTGGAGCACCCACTGGGGCCGGCCATGGTTCGAAGCCTCGGCGGGGTACACCTGGGAATCTCCTGCCATCAAGCCCTTCGTGGCCCTCTCCGCGGCCCTGCCCCTGATCCAGGAAAGCGCCCCCGTCCTCGCCGCCGAGCCTGAATCCGTGGCTCCTTCCGCCAGGGAGCAGCTGATCCGGTCGGCCGGTCCCAGGCTGGAACTGGCCTTCCGGGCGGGCATCCGCTTCTGAGGACGGCAAGCAGGGAGATCCCGCCCCTGGGCTCGGGAGAACCCCGAGTGGAGGTCCATCCCGTTTCGGCTCCGGGCCTTCAGGCCGCGCTTTCCTTCCTGGTCTCCTCGTAGAACTGCGCGGCCTCCGTGCTTCCCTCCAGGGCCAGGGTGCTGCTCTGGCCACCGCTGAGGGCTTCGGCCACGGCGTCGAAGTAGCCTGTGCCCACTTCGCGCTGGTGACGGGTGGCGGTGTAGCCCGCGGCCTCGGACGCGAACTCTGCCTCCTGGAGCCTGGAGTAGGCGGCCATGCCCTCCTCCCGGTAGGCCTGGGCCAGCTCGAACATGCCGTGGTTGAGGCTGTGGAAGCCCGCCAGGGTC
Organism: Acidobacteriota bacterium; assembly: GCA_016213735.1. Classification (GTDB taxonomy): domain Bacteria; phylum Acidobacteriota; class Holophagae; order Holophagales; family Holophagaceae; genus JACQZU01. Next base: position 61,272 of record JACQZU010000023.1, read on the forward strand.
ACGAACTGGAAGGCGTAGCCCAGAGCCCCCAGCTCCCGCTGGAAGGCGGCGATCTCAGCGTCCGAGAGCTTCTTCTTCCAGTTGAAGGAGGGCGAGCAATTGTAGGCGAGGAGCTTGCCCGGGAAATCGGCGTGGACCTCCTCCGCGAAGCGGCGGGCCTCCTCCAGGTCCGGTGTGGAGGTTTCGCACCACACCAGGTCCGCGTAGGGTGCGTAGGCCTTGGCCCGGGCGATGGCCATGTCCAGACCCCCCGTGATCCGGAAGAAGCCCTCGGGGGTGCGCTCGCCCGTCAGGAAGGGCCGGTCGCGCTCGTCCACGTCGGAGGTGATCAGGCGCGCCGCGTCGGCGTCCGTGCGGGCGATGATCAGGGTGGGGACCTCGCAGACGTCCGCGGCCAGGCGGGCCGAGACCAGGGTCCGGATGAACTGGCTGGTGGGCACCAGGACCTTCCCCCCGAGGTGGCCGCACTTCTTCTCGCTGGAGAGCTGGTCCTCGAAATGCACCCCCGCGGCCCCGGCCTCGATCATTCCCTTCATCAGCTCGAAGGCGTTGAGAGGCCCGCCGAAGCCAGCCTCCGCGTCCGCCACGATGGGGAGGAGCCAGTCCCGGGTGGCGCCGCCCTCGGCGTGTTCGATCTGGTCCGCCCTCAGGAGGGCGGCATTGAGGCGCTTCACCAGGGCCGGCACCGAGTTGGCGGGGTAGAGGCTCTGGTCCGGGTAGGTCTGGCCGGAGAGGTTGGCGTCCGCGGCCGCCTGCCAGCCGGAGCAGTAGATGGCCCGCAGGCCTCCCTTGGCCATCTGCACGGCCTGGCCCCCGGTGAGGGCGCCCAGGGCGTTCACGTAGCCGCCTCCGTTCACCAGCTCCCAGAGTTTTCGGGCCCCGCGCTGGGCCAGGCTGTGCTCGATGCGCACGCTGCCGCGAAGCTTGCGGACCTGCTCCGGAGTGTAAGGACGGTGGATGCCACGGAAGCGCGTCCCGTTGTGCTCGGTCTCGACGGGCTGAATGGGGCTCATGCGATTTCTCCAAGCTGGGGCCGCGCGGTCAGGCCGAGCAGGCGTTCATAGGCGGACAGGGTCAGGAATGCCTCGGGGCAGTCGGCCACCACGAGGGTCTCGAACAATTCGGCGGCCTCGCCGAAGGAGCCCCGTTCGAAGGGGACTGGGCCGACCTCCTGGCGGATCTGGGCCAGGGCCTCCCGGATCAGGCGGTGGAAGAGGGCACGGTCCAGGACACCGTGTCCCTGGATGGGCGTTTCGTGGTGGAGCCACTGCCAGAGCTGCATCCGGCTGATCTCGGCGGTGGCGGCGTCCTCCATGAGACCGTAGAGGGCCACGCAGCCCTGGCCCCGCAGCCAGGCCTCCAGGTAGCGGATCCCCACCCGGAGGTTGTGGCGAAGGCCGGCATCGGTGGGTGTTCCCTGGACCCCCTCCAGCAGGTCCGCCGGAGAGGTTTCTCCCTCGGGGATCCGGTGGATCTGGTTCGGGGTGGGCATGTGCTGGTCGAAGACTTCCGTGGCCACCGGCACGAGGGCGGGGTGCGCCACCCAGGTCCCGTCGCATCCGTCCTGGACTTCCCGGAGCTTGTCCGCGCGGGTCTGTTCGATGGCCCGCTCCGTCGCCGCCGGGTCGGCTTTGCTGGGGACGAAGGCGCTCATGCCGCCCATGGCGGCGCAGCCCCTGCGGTGGCAGGTCTGGACCAGGCGCCGGGCGTAGGCCCGGAGGAAGGGACGGGTCATTCCCACCTGGGCGCGATCCGGAAGGACGGCGGCCGGGTCCATGCGGCGGGTCTTGATGAAGCTGAAGATGTAGTCCCAGCGTCCCAGGTTGAGCCCCAGCGCCCGGTCCCGCATCTCGAAAAGGATTTCGTCCATTTGGAAGGCTGCGGGCAGGGTCTCGATGAGCATGGTGGTGCGGATGCTGGCGGGGGGCAGTTCCAGCTCGTCCTCCATGGACCGCAGGACCTGGTCGTACCAGCGCGCCTCCTGGTGGTGCTCCAATTTGGGCAGGTAGAGGTAGAGCCCCTTGCCCTGGGACAACAGTTCCTGTGCGTTGTGGAAGAGGTAGAGCCCCGCGTCAAAGAGGCAGGCAGGAACCGGACGGCCGTCCACTTCCAGATGGCGCTCCTGCAGGTGCAGGCCCCGGGGCCGGACCATGAGCACCGCGGGGTCCGGCTTGAGCTCGTAGGCCTTCCCGCCCTCCCCGTGGCGCAGGGTGCCCCGGACGGCTTCCATGAGGTTGGCCTGGCCCTCCAGCAGGTTTTCCGCGGTGGGCGCCAGGCTGTCCTCGAAATCGGACATGTGGACCCGGGCTCCGCTGTTGAGGGCGTTGAGCAGCATCTTCCGTTCGGGGGGCCCGGTGATCTCCACCCGCCGGTCCGCCAAATCCGCGGGCAGGGGCGCCACCCGCCAGTCTCCCTCGCGCACCGGGGCGGTCTCCGGCAGGAACCCCACGGCCTCTCCCCGATCCCACGCCCGCTGGCGCTCCTCCCGGGCCAGGAGCAGGCGCTCCAGTTCGGGCCTGAAGCGGCGGGTGAGGCGGGCCAGGAAGCCCAGGGCCTCCGGGCTGAGCACCGGCGCCACCCGCTGGGGAAGGGGGCCCTGCCAGCGAAGTCCCTGGTAGCTGACGGTGATCATGGGGTTCCTCCCTGGAATAAGGTCAAGGATTGACTTATTCTGGCTATGCACAAGAAGGTTCATGAATTTCTTGAATTAAGATGTCAATTTTTGTTAATCAAATTCGTTAATTTTGTAAATTTCGTCAATGGAGTCTCCATGGCCGCCAAGGGTGCAAAGCTGGGCGCGCGGGTTCGCCTCCTCCGCCGCCAGGAGGGCCTGAGTCAGGTCCAGATGGCCGAACGGCTGGAGGTAAGCCCCAGCTACCTCAACCTCATCGAGGCGAACAAGCGTCCCCTCACCGCACCCCTCCTGCTCCGGCTGGCCTCCGCCTTCCAGTTGGACCTCCGGAGCCTGGCGCCCGAGGAGAACTTGCGCCTTTCCGAGGATCTGATGGAGGCCTTCGGGGACCCCCTGTTCGAAGCCCAGGACCTTCCGGCCGCCGAGGTGCGGGACCTCGCCCAGAACAGCCCCAGCCTGGCGGGTGCGGTTTTCCGGCTCTACCAGGCCTATCGGGCCGCACGGCAGGGTCTGGACAGCCTCTCGGAGAGGTTCAGCGACGGCCAGGGCTTCGATCCCGACGCCACCCGCCTTCCTTCCGAGATGGTCAACGATTTCCTGCAACGGGCCTGGAACCATTTCCCGGCCCTGGAGGAGGCCGCGGAGCGCCTGGACCGGAAGGCGCTCGAACGGGACTGGATGCTGCAATCCCTCGTGCGGGCCTGCGAGGGACGCGGCCTGAAGGTGCGGGTCCGGGGAGGGAGGGACATGCTCGGCCAGTTGCGCCGCTTCGATCCCGAGTCCCGCACCATCGTCCTCTCCGAGCTGCTGCCCGAGCGAAGCCGCTGCTTTCAGGTGGCCCACCAGTGGGCCCTCCTGGAGGAACGGCCCCTGCTGGAGGAGCTCACCAACGACCCCCTGCTCCCCACCCCCGGGGCCCGGGCCCTGGCCCGGGTGGCCCTGGCCAATTACTTCGCCGGGGCCGTGCTCATGCCCTACGAACCCTTCCTCAAGGCGGCCCGGTCCGAACGCTACGACGTGGAGTTCCTCAGCAGCCGCTTCCAGGCGAGCTTCGAGCAGATCTGCCACCGCCTCACGACCCTGCGCCGGCCGGGCCAGGAGGGGATTCCCTTCCACTTCCTGCGCATCGACATCGCCGGAAACATTTCCAAGAGCTTCTCGGCCTCAGGCATCCGCATCGCCCGCTACTCCGGCTGCTGCCCCCGATGGAACGTCCACGCGGCGTTCCTCACGCCGGGAATGGTGCGCACCCAGCTGAGCGAGATGCCCGACGGACGGAAGTACTTCTGCATCGCCCGCACCCTGCAGAAGGACACCGGGGGCTACCGGGGCGCCCACGCCATGCAGGCCGTGGGCCTGGGCTGCGAAATGGTCCATGCCCGGGACCTGGTCTACGCCGACGGGCTGCGCCTGGACCAGGCCCCCATCCCCATCGGGGTCACCTGCCGCCTCTGCGACCGCACCGACTGCGAACAGCGCGCCTTCCCGCCCCTCCAGCACCCGCTCAAGATCAACGAAAACCTCCGCCGGACCAGCTTCTATGCGCGGATCGGGGAGGGGGAGGCCCTCTAGAGCAGGCCCGCCAGCAGCATGGCCAGGGCCGCGAGCCCTCGCCAGCCGCCGTGGACGGTCAGAAGGACGCTCAACTGGGCCAGGAGGCTGGACACGGGGGCTCCGACGGTGAATCAAGAGAGCGCCCCGAAGCCCCGAAGGTTGAGAATGGAAGCCGGAGGGCTCTCATGGTGGACCTGGAGCGAACGGAACGGGCGGTCCATGAACTGCTCCTGGCCCTGGGGGCGGACCCTGGGAGCCCCGAACTGGCGGAGACTCCCGCCCGGGTGGCGGCCTTCTGGGCCGAACGCCTGGAGGGGACGGGTCAGGACCCTTCCGATGAGCTCCGGACGCTTCCCGGGAAGCTTGCCTCCGTGCCCGTGATCCTGGAACGGATCCCCTTCGTGAGCACCTGCGAGCACCACCTGGCGCCCTTCGCGGGCCACGCCACGGTGGGGTACCTTCCCGGCCCCGGCGGCACCGTGGGACTTTCCAAACTGGTGCGCCTCGTTCGCATCTTCGCCCACCGCCTCCAGGTTCAGGAACGGATGACGGCCCAGATCGCGGAGGCCCTCGCTGCCCACCTGCGCCCCGCCGCCTGGGGCGTGAAGCTGGTGGCCGAGCACACCTGCATGGCCCACCGCGGCGTGAAGACCTCGGGGGTGCCCGTGGCCACCTGCCTCCTGGGCGGCGCCTGGGAACGGGATCCCCCGGCCGCCTTCCGCTGACAGGCACCGGATTCAGGTCGGGAGGCCGGGGCGCCGAAAAGCCCCGGGTGTCCGCCGGTCCCCCCCTCCCCTCCGGTTCCGGGCCCTCCTTGGAGATCACCCACGTCCGGGCCTCCATGTTGAGGGGCCTTCGCGCCCTCGTGCTCCAGCGGGACGGGGAGGGTGGCTGGCTGGACCTGGTGCGCACCCTGCCCCAGGAGGCCCAGGGCGCCTTCCTCCGGGAACCCTCCCTTTTCACCTGGCTGCCCACCCCCCAGGTGAACGCCCTGGTGGCGGCCTTCGAGGCGCGGCACGGGATCGGCACCACCCGGCCCAGGGTCGCCGCGGCGGTGGAGCGGGAACTGGCGGGGACCCATCCCTGGATGCTGGGCCTCCTGAACCCCGTGACCCTGCTCCAGCATGCGGACACCGTCTTCCATTTCTACCTGCGGGGCGGCGAGATCCGCCTAGAGACCCTGGGTCCGGGCAGCGCCTGCCTCCTGGTGCGCGGTACCGGACTCTATTCCCACTGGTTCAGCGATTCCTTCCCGGCCTGGCTTCAGAGGGCCCTCGAACTCATGGGGGCACCCTCCCCGGGGGTGAGCCACCAGGCCCTGGAGGATGGGGTCTCCCACCGCTACCGGGTGTCCTGGGAGCCCTAGGACTGGTCCAGCCTGGCACCCTCCCCGGAACCATGCCTGGGAGCCGTTGTCCTGCACCGGGTGGCTTTCCTCCGTCGGCCTTCATCAGGCCTGCCTCCACGGGCCATCCCCTCCTGGGGTGAGCGGGGTTGGCCATCGCGGGCCGGGCCTGGCTCCTGGGCGGGAGGTGCGGGGCCCCTGGTGCCTCTGTTTCGAGCAGCCTGATAATGAGAGCGCGGCCGGACTCCGGTGCGGCGATGCGCGAATCTTGCGTCACAGGTTTCGGGGATCTCCATGGCTTTCAGTCCACTGTTCTTCGACGACCCCGCGTCCCTCCAGGCGTGGTTCGAGCGGCACGGGACCCGGGAGACGGAACTGGTGGTGGGGTTCAGGAAGGTCCACACCGGGAGGGCGGGTCTCCGCTGGGCCGAGGCGGTGGACGAAGCCCTTTGCGTGGGCTGGATTGATGGGATCCGCCACCGCCTGGACGACGACACCTACCAGATCCGCTTCACCCCCCGGAGGCCGGGCTCCACCTGGAGCGCGGTGAACATCCGCCGGGTGGCGGAGCTTCAGGCCGAGGGCCGCATGAAGCCGGAGGGTCTGGCGGTCTTCGCGGCGGCCCCGGAGGCCCGCCGGCGCACCGCCTCCTACGAGCAGGCGGACCCGCGCCTCGCCCCGGTGGAGCTTCGAGGCTTCCGCCGCCGTGCCGCCGCCTGGGCCTTCTACCAGGCCCTGCCGGCCGGCTACCGGAAAAAGGTCACCTGGTGGGTCCTCAGCGCCAAAAAGCCCGAGACCCGGGCCCGGCGCCTGGCCCTCCTCGTGGAAGCCTGCGCCCAGGGCCGCCGCCTGTAGGGGACCCTGGCGGTCCTCCGGCAGGGCAGGGGCCGGGCGATCGCCGGGGCCTCCCCCGCCGGCCCCCAGGGCACACTGGTCGCGTTCGCGCAGGCGCTCTGCACGCCTGCCCCCTCCTGGAGTCCCGGCATGTTCGTCCTTCACACCCCCCGCCTTCTGCTCCGGGAATTCGACCCTGGGGACGCGGCCTTCATCCTCGGCCTGCTCAACGAGCCCTCCTTCATCGAGAACATCGCCGACAAGGGCGTCCGCACCCTGGAGCAGGCGGAAGCCTACCTCCGGACGGGGCCCATGGACAGCTACGCCCGGCGGGGGCACGGCCTCTGGGCCGTGGTGGAGAAGGCCTCGGGCCTGCCGGCCGGCATGTGCGGCCTGATCAAGCGGGACGCCTTCCTGGACGTGGACCTGGGCTACGCGTTCCTTCCCGCCTTCTGGGGGCGGGGCCTCGCCCTGGAGGCCGCCATGGCCTGCTGCGGGCACGCGCGGGATGCCATGGGGTTGCGCCGGCTCATCGCCATCGTCACGCCCACCAACGGGCCGTCCATTCGCCTCCTCGGGAAACTGGACTTCCACCCCGCCGGGACCACCCGGATGGATCCCGATCCCGCCGAACTGGCCCTCTACGCCCGCGACTTCTCCTGACACGCCAGGGGGTGACGCCATGCATTTTCTCCTCTTCTACGACCTCGTCCCGGACTACATGGAGCGGCGCGCCGCCTACCGTGACGCCCACCTGCGCCTGGCCTGGGAGGCCCACGCCCGGGGCGAGCTGGTGCTGGGGGGCGCCCTGGAGCCGGCCCGGGAGGGGGCCGTGCTGCTCTTCCAGGGGGATTCCCCCGAGGTGGCCGCGCGCTTCGCCGCCCAGGATCCCTACGTGAAGAACGGCCTGGTGAGCTCCTGGCGGGTGCACCGCTGGGTCACCGTGGCCGGCGACGGGGCCGAGGCTCCCACCCGGCCCGCCCCCTGACCGGAGGGTCGTGGCCTTGCCCCTGGAGCGGGTTCAGAATCTGGAACGAAGGAGGAACCCATGGACACCGAGAGCCGGAAGGTGCTGGCGGGTCTGGTGGGCCGGGGCTGCCCGGGCAGCCTGGCCACGCTCCGGGAGGGCGGGCCCAGCGTGGGGATGGTCCTCTGCGCCCCCGACGGCGAGGGCGCCTTCCTCATCCACGTCAGCCGCCTGGCGGCCCACACCGGGGACCTGCTCGCGGACCCCCGGGTGGCCCTGCTCCTGGTGGGGCCGGCACCAGGCGGAAACCCCCAGGCGGCGCCCCGGGTGAGCCTGCGGGGGCGGGCCGCCGAGGTGCCCAGGGAAAGTCCCGGTGGACAGGCGGCCGCCCGGGCCTACCTGGCCGCCTTTCCCCAGGCAGAGGCCATGTTCGGGTTCGGGGACTTCCTGCTCTTCCGCATCGTCCCCGAGGAGGTCCGCTTCGTCGGGGGTTTCGCCAAGGCCTTCGACGTGGCGCCCTCGGAATTGAAGGAACTCCAGGAATCCGGGGCGGCCGGCTCCGCCTCCTGAGCCTTTTCCCGTACCCTGGAAGCATGGCGGACGAGACCCCCCAGATTCCCAGGCTGCCCCTGCCCCTCCGCAAGCAGGCCGCGGTGCGCGCCGCCTGGAAGGCCCTCCTGGCCAACTGGCTGCTGCCGGGCGCGGGCTACTGGATCATCGGCGAGCGGCGCCGGGCCCAGGCCTTCTTCGCCGTCTGGGCCGTCTTCCTGGTCCTGGCCTGGTTCCAACTCACCCACGGTTCGCCCCAGGGGCTCCGGGGCGGCGTCTTCGTGCCCCAGCTGAACCCCATCCAGTGGTTGCCCACCCTGGGGGCCCTGGGAACCCTGGGCGCGGGCCCCCTCTACGGCCTCTTCGCCTGGTCCTTCGGCGGCGCCGGCACCGAGCCCGTGCGCACCCTCACCCAGGAGTACGGCGCCAGCTACCTCATGGTGGCGGGGCTCCTCAACTGGCTCTGCATCTTCGACCTCTGGGACCGCACCACCGGCCGCTGGGTCTGGCGCCTCCCCCGGGACGAACAGCAGGCCCTCGCCGACACCCGCGGGCCCGCCCCTTCCGAATCCTGAAGGCCCTGGGGCCCTGGGGCCCGCCCTCCTGGAGCACAGGCCCATGCCACAGTGAAGGGACCCCTGGAGCCTGGATGGACCCTTCTTCCGATCAGACCCCCGGCTCGCTGCGCCTGCCGGCGGCGGTGATCTTCCTCAGCGCGTTCCTTCTGTTCCAGGTGCAGCCCCTGGTGGGCAAGATGGTGCTGCCCTGGTTCGGGGGCAGTGCCGGCGTATGGACCACCTGCCTGCTCTTCTTCCAGCTGTCCCTGCTCCTGGGCTACGCCTATTCGCATTTCCTCGTGATCCGTCTTCCCGCCGCCTGGCAGGGACGCCTCCACGGGTCCCTCCTGTTGCTCGCCTGCCTGGCGCTGCCCGTGCGGCTTCACCCGGCCTTCAAACCCCTGGATCCCGGGGCCCCGGTGGCCAGGCTCCTCGGCCTCCTGGCCCTCACCGTGGGCCTGCCCTACTTCCTCCTTTCCACCACGGGTCCGCTGGTGCAGGCCTGGGTGGCGCGGCGGGGCCGGGTCCCCTACCGCCTCTTCGCCCTCTCCAACCTGGCCTCCCTCCTGGCCCTGCTCAGCTACCCGGTGCTGGTGGAACCCTTCCTCAGCCTCCGGACCCAGGCCTGGGCCTGGTCGGCGGGCTTCGTGGTCTTCGCGCTGCTGGCCTTCCTCCTGGCCCGGGCCAGCGGGAGGGGGGCGGAACCCCCTGTGGAGACTGAACTCCAGGACCCCGCCCCGGGGACCGGGCGGAAGCTGCTGTGGGTCTTGCTGGCGGCCCTTCCGTCCCTGCTCCTGATGGCCGTGACGAGCCACCTCAGCACCAACGTGGCCCCCATCCCCTTCCTGTGGGTGCTGCCCCTCTCCCTGTACCTGCTCAGCTTCATCCTCTGCTTCGACAGCGACCGCTGGTACCACCGGGGGGTCTTCCTGCCCCTGCTCGCCCTGGCCCTCCCGGGGCTGGCGGCCCTCACGCACCCCGACCTCCTTCACAGCGCCGTCCGGTGGCAGGTCCTGGCCTTTTCCGCCGGGCTCTTCGTGGTGTGCATGGCGGCCCACGGCGAGCTGGCCCGCCTCCGCCCCGCCCCGGCCCGGCTGACAGGCTTCTACCTCAGCCTCAGCCTGGGCGGTGGACTGGGCGGGGCCTTCGTGGCCCTGGCAGCCCCCCGGCTCTTCCACAGCAACCTGGAACTGCCCCTGGGCCTGGCCCTCGCGGCGGCTCTGGTCTTCGTGACCCTGGCGCGGGATCCGGCCGGACTCCCCCCCTGGCCCCGCCGGGGCCTCCTGCTCTTCTGGGCCCTTCTGTTCGGAGGGCTTGGGGCTTTCGCCTTCAAGACCGACCTTCAGGACGCCCGGAATTCGGTGGCGCGGGGACGGAACTTCTACGGCACCCTTTCGGTGTACGACCGGGATGGGGGGACCTGGCGCACCCTTTCCCACGGCACCATCACCCACGGCGGACAGTTCCTGGACCCCGCCAAGGCCCGGAAGCCCGCCACCTACTACGGTCCGGACTCCGGCATCGGCCTGGCCATCCGCAGCCTCCCCGAGGGACCCCGCCGCCTGGGAGTCGTGGGCCTCGGGGCCGGAAGCCTGGCGGCCTGGGGCCGGAAGGGGGACCTGCTCCGCTTCTATGAGATCAACCCCATGGTGGAGCCCTTTGCCCGGCGCCATTTCACCTACCTCGGGACCTGCGAGGCCCGCACCGAAGTCGCCCTGGGGGACGCCCGCCTCTGCCTGGAGAGGGAGAGCCCCCAGGACTTCGACCTCCTGGCGGTGGACGCCTTCTCCAGCGACGCCATTCCCGTCCACCTGCTCACCCGGGAGGCCTTCGCGACCTACCTCCGGAGCCTCGCCCCCGGCGGCGTCCTGGCGGTCCACATCTCGAACAAGTACATCGCCCTTTCCCCGGTGGTCCGAGCCGCCGCGATCCACTTCGGACTGCGGGCCATCGAAGTTCAGAACGAGGGTGACGACGACGAGGGGATCTACACCTCGGACTGGGTGCTGCTAAGCCGGAACCACGCGGCCTTCACGGGCAAGCTCTTCCAGGAAAGCCCCGACGTACGCCACCTCGAGGCCAGGGGGCTCCCCTGGACCGACGATTTCAGCAACCTCTTCCGGGCGCTGAAGTAGACCCTTTTCAGCCCTTCAGGCTCTTGGCCAGGAGCTGGGTGCGGATGAAGTCGTCCAGGTCGCCGTCCAGCACCTTCTGGGTCTGGCTGGTCTCGTGCCCGGTGCGGTGGTCCTTGACCATCTGGTAGGGCTGGAGGACATAGCTTCGGATCTGACTGCCCCAGGCCACGTCGGCCTTCTCGCCGCTGGCGGCGGCCACCTTCTCCTGGAATTTCCGCTGCTCCAGCTCGAAGAGCCGAGCCTTGAGGACCTTCAGGGCGGTCGCGCGGTTCTTGATCTGGCTGCGCTCGTTCTGGCAGCTCACCACGATGCCCGTGGGCAGGTGGGTGAAGCGCACCGCGGACTCCGTGCGGTTCACGTGCTGGCCCCCCGCGCCGCTGGCCCGGAAGACGTCAATCTTCAGGTCCTTCTCGGGAATGTCCACGTTGATCGTGTCGTCCAGCTCCGGGCTCACGTAGACCGCGGCGAAACTGGTGTGGCGCCGCTTGGCGGCGTCGAAGGGAGAGATGCGCACCAGGCGGTGGACCCCAGCCTCGGCCCTCAGGTAGCCGTAGCTGAAGGGGGCGCTGACGATGAAGGTCGCCCCCTTGATGCCGGCCTCCTCCCCGTCCTGGTAGTCGATCATCTCCGTGGACCATCCCTTCTGCTCGCAGAAACGGAGGTACATCCGGAGCAGCATGGCCGCCCAGTCCTGGCTCTCGGTGCCCCCCGCGCCCGGGGCGATGGCCACGATGGCGTTGTTCCCGTCCAGTTCGCCGCTGAGCATCATCCGCAGCTCGGCATCCTCCACGGTCTTCCGCAGCGCGTTTTCGACCCCTTCGGCCTCGGCGAGCATGTCCGGGTCCTCCCGGCTCAGCTCCAGGGCCGTTTCCAGGTCCTCCAGGCCCCCCGAGAGCTTCCGGCTGAGGGCAATGTCGCCGGTGAGGACCCCGCGCTGTTTGAGAATGGGCCGGGCGGCCTCGGGGTCGTCCCAGAACCCCGGGGCGGCGGCCTTCTCTTCGATCTGTTCAAGCTCCAGGGCCTTCCGTTCCGCATCCAGGTGGGCCACCAGCTGGCGGACCCGGGGGTCCAACTCCTGGCGGGCGCGGCTCAAGCTCTCGAAATCCATTCCCATCCCGTGCCCGGCGCGGGCAAAAGTCCAGTGTAGACCCCGGCCCATCACGGGCGAAGGCCGGCCCCCCCGCCCCTAGAATGGACCGATGTCCCTTCCGCACCTGCCGGCCCTGGAAGACCTGGAACCCACCGAACGGGGCCACTTCGTGGCCGCCGACGGGCTCCGGATCGCCTGGGTGCGCTGGGAGCATCCCAACCCTGTCGGCCGCGTCCTCCTTTCCCACGGTTACGGCGAGCACGCCGAAAGATACCGCCACACCGCGGCCTGGCTGCTCCGCCTCGGGTGGTCGGTGAGCGGCCTGGACCACCGGGGCTTCGGCCGGAGCGAGGGGGTGCGCGGCGATGCCCGGGGGCTCGGACCCTTCGTGGAGGACTTCCGGCAGTTCCTGGCGGCGGAGGGGGGGGCCGCCCCCCGGCGACTGGTCCTGGCCCACAGCTTCGGGGCCCTGGTCGCCCTCTGCGCCTGCCTGGGGGCCCCTACCCCGGTGGGGGGCCTGGTCCTTTCCAGCCCCGCCCTGGTGCTTCGGCCCTTTCCATGGTCCATCCGCCTCATGGAACGAATCCTCCTGCGCCTGGCCCCCCACCTCAGCCTGGACCTGCCCAACAACAAGGACCTGGTCTGTTCCGACCCCCGGCTCGTGGAGCGCTACTGGGCCGATCCCCTTTGCCACCGCCGGGTCACGGCCGCCTTCCCCGGGGTCTTCCCGGAAGGATTCAAGCTCCTGCTGGAGGGGGCGGGTGACCTTCGCCTCCCCATCCTGGTCCTGGAGGCCGGAGAGGATTCCGTGGCGGATCACGAGGCGGCCCGGGCCCTCTGGGCCCGCGTCCCCAGGGAAGGGGTCGAGCGGCATCGGCTGGCCGGGTTCCGCCACGAAATTTTCCACGATCGCCGGCGGGACGAGGCCCAGGCCCTGGTGCAGGCCTGGATGGGCCGGCCCTTCCGTGTCCCATCCGGGAACCCCTGAGAGCTTCCCCTCATGCGAGGATGTTGGTTCACGGATGGTCGAATGTCCCCTGCCCGATTCTTGATCCTGCTCCTGCCCCTGATCCTCCTGGGGCCCGGGCTCGGCTGCCGCAAGGCCAAGGCCGCGCCGGACCCCACCCAGGGATTCACAGCCACCCAGCTCCTGGAAAAAGGAGAGGCGGAGGTGAAGGTGGGCCGCATGGAAGACGGTCGCCGCTGGCTCCGCACCATCGAGGAACAGCTGCCTTCAACCCCGGAATTCCCCCGGGCCAAGCTCCTCCTGGCCGACAGCTTCTTCTTCGCCGCCACTCCCAGCTATCCCGAGGCTCTGGTGGAGTATCAGAGCTTCCTGAACATCTTCCCCCGGCACGAACTGCGGGACTACGCCCTCTACCGCATCGCCCTGTGCCACTACGCCTCCATCGAGTCCGCCGAGCGCGACCAGAGCGAGACCCGGCGGGCCCTGGATACCTTCCGCCAGCTGCTCCGGGAACACCCCGGCAGCCCCTATGTGACCGAGACCAAGGCCAAGGTCATCCAGTGCTACCGGCGTTTGGCGGAAAGTGAACTCCTGGTGGGCATCTTCTACGTGAACACCTTCCATTTCGAGGGAGCCGAGAAGCGCTTGAAGGAGCTCCTGGAGACCCACCCGGAATACGTGGACCGGGAGCGCGCCTACTACTACCTGGGAGAGGCCCTCCGGCGGAAGTACGTGCCCATGGAGGCCATCCAGAACTGGGAGAAGGCCGAACTGGCGAAGTTCGGCAAGGACGACTTCCGCAAGCTGAGCAAGGCCGAACTGGCCCAGTTCAAGAGCAGCAGCGAAACCTGGTCGAAGGACATGATCGCCCGGTACCGTGGCGAGGCCCGGGACTACTTCCGGAAGCTCGTGGAGAGCTACCCGGCCAGCGCCTGGGCGGGCCGGGCCCGGGACCGGCTGGTGGAGATGGGCCAGGGCAACGTGAAGGAGGAGCTGGACTCCTGAAGCGGGTTCCTGAGCTTCCCCGGGGAGAATGGAGCGCTCCATGGAACTGAGCAGCCTCGGCCTCGGCAGCTACCTGGGGTCCCCCGACGACCCCACGGACCAGGCCTACGCCGTTGCCGCCGGGGCCTTCCTGGACGGAGGCGGCACGGTGCTCGACACCGCGGCCAACTACCGCCAGGGGCGATCCGAAAGGGCCCTTGGGAAGGCCCTCCGGGGCCGTGCCCGCGCAGATTTCTTCCTCAGCACCAAGGTCGGCTACCTTCCCCTGTCGGACGGGACACCGGGGGAAGGCCCCAGGGACTGGTTCCAGCGCGTGCTCGCCGCTCCGGGGGTCCTTGCCCCGGAAGAGGTGGTGGATGGCTGCCACGCCATGACCCCCCGCTACCTGGATCACCAGCTCGGCGTCGGCCTCCGTGCCCTGGGACTCGGGCGCGTGGACTGCCTGCACCTCCACAATCCGGAGCACCAGCGCCCCCTGCTGGGTCCCCGGCGGTTCGACGACGCCGTGCTGGCCGCCTTCGAGGCCTGCGAGGGCTTCCGTGGGGAAGGGCGGATCGAGGCCTACGGGTGCGCCACCTGGAACGGGTTCCGGGTCCCCCCGGAAGCCGAGGATCATCTCAGCCTTGAACGGCTGTTGAACCTGGCGGAGAAGGCGGGGGGGCGGAACCATGGCTTCCGGTGGATCCAGCTGCCCCTCAACCTCGCCATGCCGGAGGCCTTCCTGGCCCCCACCCAGGCCTTCGGGGGCCGGCGGATGCCGATCCTGGAGGCCGCGGGCCTCGCGGGGCTGGGCGTCCAGGCCAGTGCCAGCATCATGCAGGGCCGGATCCTGGGGCAACTGCGCCCCGAGGATCGGGCCCAACTCGGGGGGGTGACCCCGGCCCAGTCCGCTCTGCAGTTCACCCGCTCCTGCCCGGGGGTCGCCACGGCTCTGTGCGGGATGGCCTCGGTGGCGCACGTGGCCGAGAACCTGGGGGTGCTCCCGCTGCCCAAGGTGGAACCGGGCATCCTGCGGGCCCTTTACTGCTGAGCAATCATGATTTTTCGAATTGTTTCGAAATAGGTCTTGACAACAATTTCGATAATCCTAGAATTATCGATTGAGATTGAAAATGAAGAATCTTGAGCTCCATTCAGATCGATTCTCGGCCCTCAGCCACCCCCTGCGGCTGGGGATTCTCCGGCACATTGTCCAGGGGGACCCCGCCGGAACCCCGGCAGGGGAGATCCAGAAGGCTCTCGAAGTCCCAGCCTCGACCTTGAGCCACCACCTGGCCTCCCTGACCGCTGCGGGGCTGGTTCGGGTCCAGCGGGAGGGGACCCTGCTCCGGCATCGGGCGGATTTCGAAACCCTTCAGGCCCTGACGGATTTCCTCTGGGAGGACTGCTGCGGGCGCGGCAGTTCGGCCTCCTGCGCCCCCCAGGCCTGCTGCCCTGCCCCCGAGCAGGCGGCTTCCCCGCCCCCCGCTGCTCCCCTTCCCCCAGCGATCCCCGACTCCCCCCTTCCCCGACGGCGCCCCCGGAACTGGGCCCCCTACCTCGACTGAGATCAAAAGTAATTATTGGAGGAACAAGACATGACCACAAAGCAGGACATTCACGCCGCCGTCCAGGAACATTACGGTCAGATCGCCGCCGGGGGGGGGTCCTGTTGCGGCCCGTCCTCGAGTTGCTGTGGCGGTGGGGCCGATCAGGATTCCCTGGCCCAGGCCCTGGGATATTCTGCCGCCGAACTGGCGGCCGTCCCGGAAGGGGCCAACCTCGGGCTCTCCTGCGGGAACCCCACGGCCCTGGCCTCCCTGGGGGTCGGGGAGGTCGTCCTCGACTTGGGCAGCGGCGCGGGATTCGACGTGTTCATCGCCGCCGCGCGGGTCGGGGCTTCGGGCCACGTGCACGGGGTCGACATGACCCGGGAAATGGTGGCCCGGGCCCGCCAGAACGCGGCAACCTTCAAGCGGCGGACCGGCCTGGCCAACGTCACCTTCCACCTGGGCCACATCGAGGCGCTGCCCCTTCCCGACGCCAGCGTGGATGCGGTGCTCTCCAACTGCGTCGTCAACTTGAGTCCCGACCAGCCCGGGGTGTGGCGCGAGATCGCCCGGGTGCTCCGACCCGGGGGCAGGGTCTCCATCTCCGACCTGGCCCTGCTGCGGCCCCTGCCCGAGGCCGTGAAGGGCGACCTGATGGCCCTGGTGGGCTGTGTCGCCGGGGCCGCCCTCCTGGAAGACACCAAGGCGATGATGGCCGCCGCCGGCCTGGTGGACATCCGGGCTGAAACCCACGGGGAGGCCCTGGAGGCGCTCCTGGATCCCTCGGACCCCCTCCACCAGCGCATCCTGGCCATGCTTCCGCCGGGGCTGGGGCCTTCGGACTTCGTCACCAGCGTCCTCCTGGGCGCCCGGAAACCCGTGTGAGGCAGGAAGGACTGCTCTTCCTCTGCGTGGCCAACAGCGCCCGCAGCCAGATCGCGGAAGGAATTGGGCGCCATTTCCACGGGGACCGCTTCAGGGTCCAGAGCGCCGGCACCCGTCCCTGCTTCGTCCACCCCTTGGCGGTCGAGGTCCTGGCCGAATGGGGGATCGACGCCACCAGCCAAGCCTCGAAATCCGTCCACGACATCGATCCGTCCACCGTCGATGTCGTCATCACCCTCTGCGCCCAGGAGGCCTGCCCGGCCTTCCTGGGCCAGCGGGAGAGACTCCACTGGCCTTTGTCAGACCCCGCGGGCCCCGGCACACCGGAAACGCTGCTGGATGGCTTCCGGCAGACCCGGGACGAGATCCGCCGGCGCCTGGACGCATGGGTGGCCGGACGACCGGGCCCAGGGGAGAATGCCCCTGGGGGTTCCGGACGGTGAAGGGCGACGAGCGGGCGGGAAGGGCCTGGGACCAGGCCAAGTCCGCCCTCGCGCGCGGGGATTTCCCGGGGGTGGCGGCCGCCTGCGAAGAGGTCCTGGCCCTGAACCCCGAACACGCCCGGGCCCTGAACCTGGGCGGGCTGGCCGCGGTGGCGACCGGTGAAACCTCGAAGGGACTGGCGGCCCTGCGCCGATCGCTCCGGCTGGAGCCGGCCAATCCCTTCCTTTGGCTGAACCTGGGGGCGGGGCTCCTCCAGGGGGGGCTTCCCGGGGCGGCCGCCGAAGCCTATGGGGAAGCCCTGGGGCGTGGGGCGGGGGCCGAAGCCCACCAGGGTCTGGTCAACGCCCGCCTGGCCCAGGGCCGCTGGATGGAGGCCCGGGTGATCCTGGAGGGACCCCTTCGCCGGCACGGCCCCTCGAATTCCACCCGACTCTTCGTCATGAATTACGACCCGGCCCTCTCCCCAAGGGAGCTGCTCAGCGCCCACCGGGCCTGGGCGGCGGGGCTGCCGCCGCCGCCCAGGCCACGCCCCGTGAACCCCGATCCCGAACGCCGCCTCCGGGTGGGTTTCGTCAGTCCGGATTTCCGTCGGCACAGCTGCGCCCACTTCCTGAAAGCCCTTTGGACTCACCACGACCGCTCCCGGGTGGAACTCTTCGTCTACTCGGGGGTGCTCGCGGAGGACGACTGGACCGAGGGGTTCCGCCGCGGATCCGACGCCTGGCGGGACGTGCGTTCCCTGGACCACGGGGCGCTGGCGCGGCAGATCCGGGGAGACCAGGTGGATATTCTCCTGGACCTCTCCGGTCACACCGCGGGAAACCGCCTCCCCGTCTTCGCGGCGCGCCCGGCCCCCCTCCAGCTCACCTGGCTGGGGTACCCGGGAAGCACGGGGCTGGACTGCTTCGACGGCCGGATCACCGACGCCCTCGCGGATCCCCCGGGAACCCTCGAGGCGGTCTCCGAGCCCCTGCTCCGCCTCTCCCGTTTCCTGGCCTTCACCCCCCCGGCCGAAGCCCCGGCCCCGGCTCCGCCCCCATCCCTGGCTTCGGGGGAGGTGACTTTCGGGTCCTTCAATTCCCTCGCAAAACTCAACGAGGACGTCCTTGGGCTCTGGTCCAGGATCCTGAAGGAGCTTCCTGGATCCACCCTCCTCCTGAAGGCCCGGGGACTGGGCGAGGCTGAAAGCGCCGAGGGCCTCCGGACCGCATTCTCCGCCCAGGGGGTTCCGCCCGAACGCCTCCGGGTGTTGCCCTGGGTTCCGGGCACGGTTTCACACCTCGAAGCCTACGCGCAGGTGGACGTGGCGCTGGATCCCTTCCCCTACAACGGCACCACGACCACCTGCGAGGCCCTCTGGATGGGCGTTCCCGTGGTCAGCCTGGCGGGAGACCGTCACGCCGGCAGGGTGGGAGCCAGCCTCTTCGCCGCTGCTGGACTGGAAGGTTGGGTCTCCGGCGGGCCGGAGGCCTACCTTCGCCGCGCCGTGGAACTGGCCTCCAATCCCCAGCATCTGGCCGCGCTCAGGGCGGACCTGAGACCGCGCCTGGCCCGCTCTCCCCTGCTCGATGGCGCGTCCTTCGCCCGGGACATGGAAGGCCTCTTCCGAAGCCTCTGGCGGAGAATCTGCGGGGCGGAGGCCTGATGCGGATCCTGGCCATCACCCCTGGTCAGGGTTTCGATCCTGTGGCCTGGTCCCGGGTCCTGGCCTGCGGTGCAGACGCCTTCCTGGTGAGGGAGTACGCCCTCTCGGCCAAGGTCCTGCTGGAGGCCCTCCGATGGTGCCGCCGGGAAGCACCCCCTTCCATGGACCTGTGGGTGGCGGGGCGCCTGGACGCGGCCCTGGCCGCGGGCTGCGGCCTGCACGCTCCCGAGGCCTACCCTCCGGTGGATCCAGCCCTGCTTCCCTTGTCCCGTCCCCTCCACGCGGAGGGACAGTGGGAGTCGAGACGCGGTTGCTTCCAGCTTCTGGTCGGACCCGTCTTTCCGACCCCCGGCAAGGGAGATCCCTGGGGTCCGGAGCGCCTCCTGCGGTGGCTGGACGGCCTTCCTCCCGAGGGGCCTTCCCTGCTGGCCCTGGGTGGGGTCGCGGCATCCCGGATGGCCGGGATCCGCCACCCGCGCCTGGAGGGGGTGGCCCTCATCCGGGGCCTCTGGCAGGCGGAGGACCCGCGCCGAGCCGTGGAGGAGCTTCGCGCAGCCTGGGCCTGATTCAGGGCGCGGGAGGGCACGGAGGATGCAACAATCGCAGGATGTTCCGGGATCTCCAGGAGCGGGTGAGCGCGCGGCGCCGGGCCCTGGCCTGGGTGCTCCTGGTCCTGCTGGGGGCCGCGGCCCTCACCTTCGCACCCCGCTTCCAGGATCAGCAGGGCACCCATCGGGCCATCCTCACCCTGCTGGCCGCCGGGGGCGCCTTCCTGGTCCTGAAGTCCCTCACCTGGCTCCTGGTGGACCCCCTGATGAGCCGCCGGGAGACCGACACCCCGGGCTTCGGCCGGGATCTGCTGGTGGTGGTGCTCTACTTCCTCGCCGCCGGGTGGGTCATGCGCTACGGGCTGGGCATCAGCGTGGGCCAGATCCTGGGCACCGGGGCCCTGGCGGCCGCGGTGGTGGGCCTCTCGCTCCAGGAAGTGCTGGGCAACCTCTTCGCCGGCATCAGCCTCCACGTGGACCCCGCCTTCCGGGTGGGGGACTGGATTGAAATTTCCGGGAACGTGCGCGGGGGGCCCGGCCGCGAGAGCTTCGTGGGGCAGGTGGAGGCCATGACCTGGCGCACGGTGCGGCTCCGAACCGAAAACGGCGACACGGACATCTTCCCCAACCGGGTCCTCACCCAGGCGGTGGTGACGAACCTCTACGCCCCGTCCGGGTTGCACCGCCGGACCACACGGGTGGTGGTGGAACCTCATCCCGACCTGCACCTCGCTCTCCAGAAACTCACCCTGGCCCTGGCGGGGGTTCCCCACCTTCCCGGCCACCAGCCCAGCGTGGTGGTCTGTGCCTCCGACCTGGGGGGGGCGGTCCTGGAGGCGCGCGTCTGGGCGCTGGGTTTCCGCCACGGCCGGGCGGCAGTCTTCCACGCCACCCGCCTCCTCACCTCTGTCCTGCCCAGGGAAGGATTCTCGTTGCTCGGGCCCCACGGCCCCACCACCCCCCACGAACCCCTTCCGGAGCCCACGGACGCCATGATGACGGACCTGGTGCGGAGGCTCCAGCTTCCTCCCCACTGGGGGAAGGACCTCAAGCCCCACCTTCGTCTCCGGAACCTGGCCCCGGGGGAGGGCGTCATCCGCGAGGGGGACCCGGGGGAGTCTCTCTTCGCGGTGATCTCGGGGCTCCTGCACGTCGTCAAGGCGGCCGAGCGCACGGAGCCCTACACGGGGCTGTTCTGGGATATCGTGGCGGTCCTGGGCCCCGGGGAGTGGCTGGGAGAAGCCTCCCTGCTCACGGGGGCCCCGCGGAACGCCACCGTGGTCACCGCGACCGAAGTGTTGCTGGCCGAGATTCCCAAGGCGGGCTTCGAGGCCTCCCTGAGACGGGAACCGGAGCTGCTGGAGCGCCTCGCGGACCTCATGGAGGCCCGGTCCCGGCCCGCGGAGCAGCCCTCGGAAACGCGACGGGACGCGGCCCGGGCCCTCTGGCTCAAGCAGATCCGGGCCTGGTTCGCCCTGGGCGGCTAGACTGTAGCCGCGGAGCGCGGCGATGGATCTTCCGGAAGAATTGCGAGCCCTGGTGGACCTCCTGGGGGAGGCCCTCGTGGAGGCCCTGGTCAACGATTCCAAGAGCCGCGGCCTGGCGGCCCGGATCCAGGAGCAGGGCTACGACCTGGCCCTGGCCATCGAAGCCACAGTGGCCCTGACCCCGAGGGACCCGGGGGGAGGTCCGGGCGAGGAGCAGGGCGAGCCGGATTTTTCACCCGATGACGAGGCCTTCCTGAAGAAGTTCAAGATCCGGCTGGACTGATGACGACCCGGCCCTGGGACCTGCCGGCCCCCGAACCGTCCCCGGGGTCTCTTCCGGCGGTCCTGGGCCTGGACCGGGCTGCCCTCCGGGCCCTGGCGATGGAGTGGGGGGAACCGTCCTTCCGAGGCGACCAGATCTTCGAGGGTCTCTACCGGCACCGTTGGGACACCTGGG
This sequence comes from Acidobacteriota bacterium, assembly GCA_016213735.1. Classification (GTDB taxonomy): domain Bacteria; phylum Acidobacteriota; class Holophagae; order Holophagales; family Holophagaceae; genus JACQZU01. The sequence continues at coordinate 81,902 of JACQZU010000023.1, forward strand.
CCAGTTTCTCCATTCTCCCCGGAACTTTCCGGACCCGCCTCCAGGAGGGGCGCCCCATCGGCCTGCCCGAAATCGTGGAGAGCGTTCCCAGTACGGACGGAAGCACCAAGCATGTCTTCCGCCTGGCCGATGGCCTCCGGGTGGAGGGGGTCCACATGCCCTACCGGGACCGCAGCACCCTCTGCCTTTCCAGTCAGGTGGGCTGTGCCATGGGGTGTACCTTCTGCGCCACCGGTTCCATGGGGATCGGCCGGAACCTGGATGCGGGGGAGATCGTGGGACAGGTCCTGGCCATGCTCCGGCGCCACGGAGGGAGCCCCGCGTCCCCCGTGAACCTGGTCTTCATGGGCATGGGGGAGCCTCTCCACAATCTGGACCACGTTCTGCGGGCCTTTCGGATCCTGTCCGATCCTCGCGGCCTGGCCATCTCGCCGAGACGGATCACCGTATCCACCTCGGGCCTCGTCCCTGGAATTCGGGCCCTGGGCAGCCACCATCCACGGCCCCGCCTGGCGGTGAGCCTCAATGCCACCACGGATGCCCAGCGCTCCAGGACCATGCCCGTGAACCGGGTGTGGAACCTGGAGGCCCTGGGGGAATGCCTGGGCGCCTTCCCCCTCCAGCGGGGGGAACGGATCACCCTCGAGTACGTGCTCCTGCGCGGCCTCAGCGACGGCCTGGAGGATGGCCGGCGGCTGGCGGCCTTCGCCAAGCGCTTTCCCTCCAAGGTGAACCTGATTCCCTTCAACGCCACGGAATCGGATCCCAGGATGGCGGATTTCCAGCCCCCGGAGGAGAGCCGCATCGGGGAACTGTGCCGGATCCTCTCCGATTCGGGCCTGACCGTCAGCGTCCGCCGGTCCAGGGGGCAGGATGTGGCGGGCGCCTGCGGTCAGCTGGTGCGGAAGCGTGGCTTCAGGGCTTGAGCGCGTTGGAGTAGACCGGCGTCGAGGCCTGGGGCCAGTAGGGTCGAAGCGGATTGGCAGGGTTGAAGTTCGCGATCCAGACCGAGCGGATCCGAACCACGTAGACGGAACCTGTCTTCATCAGGGCGGGGGGCATGATGAGGCTCGGAACGCTGGTGGTGAGGGTGGCGCGTTCCACCAGCTTCTTCGCGGCCTGGTCCACCTCGAAAAGGGTCAATTCGTAGAGGGACGGATTGTCCCCCTCGGCGGGACTCCAATCGAAGATGGGGCTCGTCCCGACACTGGCCGGGGGAATCCAGATGGAGGAACCGTTGACCCTGGGCCCCTGGACGGGCCGGATCCTCGGGCTCAGGGGGGAGGCGGGCAGGGATTCCTTGGGCCAGGACTCCTCCAGCGCGTCCGTCACCGGGAGGACCTCGGCACCCGGCAGGACCAGGCTCACGGTGAAGGGAATTTGGAGGTGGAGTCCCCGGGACCACAAGGCGGGGAAGGGATCCGGATAGGGGAAGGGTGTCGAATCGTAGGTCCCCGTCTGGGTCGTCTCGATCTCGAGAAGGGTGGGCCAATCAGGAATGAGGCCGATCTCGGCTCCGTAGGGCTGCACCCGGAGCGACAGGCGGGCTGGTCCCCGGTCCACCGGCGAGAGGCTGCTGTGAACCTGGTTCAGCAGGGCCGCATAGGCGTCGAGATCCACCTGGAAACGGTCCGTGAAGTCGGCCAGGGGGGCCACCAGGTCCGGGCGGACCAGGGTGGCCACGAAGTCCGGCATGGTGAAGGGTGGGAGTTCCCGGACCCCCTGAATGGTGGTCCGCGTTTCCGTCCCGCTGACATCCCGCCGGAGCGCCGTCACCCAGACGGGATCCAGGCCCGATTGGACGAGGGGGATCCCGCTCCAGTTGAAGGTGATGTTCGGTTCGGAGAAGGGCCGCACCCTTCCGAGGGAGGGGAGGTAGAGTTCGTAGCGGAGAAGGGGCGCGGAAAGGTTGGCCGAGACCTGCACCTGGAGGGAGGCTCCGGTCGGATAGACCGCGCTTGGCCTGCCGATGGCGTAGGTCCGGAAATCGAGAGCCTCGAGGGTGGTCCACAGCCCCCGGGCCGGGCCCCCGCCCGCCGGAGTGATCATGGCCAGGAAGGGCCCCGCCGGAACCCCCGGGATGCTGAACTGCCCGTCGGCGCCGCCGCTGCCCGGAAAGAGGGTGTAGGTCAGGTTCCCCGCCGGCTGGAACACCTGCACCTGGGCCGTCGCGAGGTTGGCAGGAAGGAAGCCGTCTCCCTCCGGCCCCTTCAGGACCGTCCCGGCGCTGCCGGTGACGGTGCGGGCCAGGTACACATGAAGCAGTGCGTTTTGACTCAGCACCGACCCCGCGGGATTGGTGACGCGGACGGAGTAGAGGGTCCCGCTGTCGGAAAGGGCGAGCACCGGGGTCGTGTAACTGGCCTGGGTCGCCCCGGGCAGGTTGGTTCCGTTCTTCATCCACTGGTAGGCGAAGGGGGGACTCCCGGCGGCGGCGACGGTGAAGGTGGCCGTGCTCCCGGTCCCTGCCCAGGTTTCCGCGGGCTGGGTGACGATGGAGGGCGGGGTCAGGTTGACCGTGAGGGTTGCCTCGAGGCTGGTGGCGGAACCCGCGGCATTCGACACCACGACGCGGTAGCGCCCCGCGTCGGAGGCCTGAACGTTGGGGATGGGAAGGGAGGACTGGACTGCGCCCGGAATGTTGGTCTGGTTCTTCTGCCACTGGTAGTTGAAGGGGGCCGTTCCCAGCACGGACACCGCGAAATTGGCGGTCTGGCCGATGTTCACGTACTGGTCCATCGGCTGCTGGGTGATCTGGGGCGGGGCCACGGCGGACTGCACCAGGAGGGTGACCGAGTTGCTTTCCACCTGGCCGAGATCGTTGCTCACGACCACCGTGAACTGGGCCCCGTCGTCCGTGCGCTGGGCGGCCGCGATGGTGTAGGTGGCGGCCGTGGCTCCGGAAATCGGCGCCCCTCCCCGCTTCCACTGGTAGCGAAGGGTCGGAGTGCCCTGGGCCGCGACCGTGAAGGAGGCGGGGTCTCCCTCCCGCGTGGAAAGGGAGCTGGGTTGGTTCAGGATCCAGGGCTTCTCGTTCACCCGAAGCACCGCTGCCGTGCTGGTGGCCGATCCGGCATCGTTGGTGGCGGTCGCCGAGAAGCGCGCCATATGGTCGTTCACGTTGGTGAGGGGCGTGGTGTAGGTGGCGGCGGTGGCGCCGGGAACGTCCCGGACCACCCCGGGTTCGGAGGCGTTCTCGCGCCGCCACTGGATGCGCGGGGAGGTGCCAGTGACCGTCACGGTGAACGTGGCGCTCTGGCCTGAGTTCACCGTCTGGTCCTGGGGCTGGGTCGTGATCGCGGGGGCGACCGTCGGGGGGGGGCCGGGACTGGTGGTCCCTCCGCCGCAGCCGGCTAGGAAGAGCGAGAGGGCCCCCGCCAGGATTCCGAGCCTGCGGACGACCATGCGCATCTGAAACCTCGTCATTGCTAGCCCCCGGCCGACCCGGGGTTCAGGTCCCGGTTCCCGGGGTGGCCGCGAGCTTCTGTCGCACCGCCTGCAGGGCGGCGCGCAAGGGTTCATTCTGGGGGTCCAGAAGGAGGGCCCGGTCGAACATGTCCGCGGCTTCCTGGAGGCGCCCGAGTTCCTGCAGAAAGAAGGCCGCGTTGGAACAGGCCGGAGCGAAGTTCGCGTCCATGGCCAGGGCCTTCCGCGCGAGTTCGAGCGCGCCCTCGTGGTCCCCGCGCTGGGCCAGGATCACCGAGGCGTTGGAAGGGTACCGAGGGTTCGCGGGCTCGTTCTTCATGCCGAGGCGGTAGAGGTCCAGGGCTTCGTCCTGGCGCCCCAGGCCCTGAAGGGCGATGCCCAGATGCGTGAAGACCGTTTCATGGACGTAGCCCTGGAGCAGGGCGGCGCGGAGGAACTCCACCGCTCGTTCCGATTCCCCCCGGTTCAGGGAGATGGTGCCCAGGGCGTAGAGACAGAACGGGTTGCCCGGTTCCGACTGGAGGACCCTCCGGTAGAGCAATTCCGCCTCCATCAGGCTTCCGGCCTGCTGCAGCCGGTAGGCTGCGTCGAGGGTACCCTGCACGGCGGGGTCCTTGCGGGCGGCTCGCGGCGCGGGACTCCGACGCTGGGCGGGACGAACGGGCATGGTGAATCTCCAGGCGGATGCCGAACCTATTATCTTAACCCAGGCCCGAGGCCGGCCCAAGCGCCCGAAGGGCGCGGGTGCTCAGGAACGGGGTTCGATGATGAAACGGAAGGTCACCCTGCCGTTGAGGGCGCTCGCGGGGGTCGTGTAGTTCCGGTAGTCCAGGTTGGCCACCGCGGTCATCGTGCCCGTCACGTTGGCCCAGGCCCAGAGCGAGGGGCCCTCCCAGACGAGGGCCGGGGTCCCGACCTTGGTGAGGGCCCCGTTTTCAAGGATCGCGAAGGGCGTTCCGTGGATGGGACGCTCGGAATCGTCGGATTTGGCCACCGGGGCGGCGGTGTGGACCCGCCCGCGGAGGTTCAGGGTGGTCATGCTCACCGGGACCAGGCGCTGGCCCCTGCCAAGGGCCTGGAGCTGGATGGGGGTGGCGGAGACGAAGCGGGTGGCCGTCGCGCTGAGGGGCGGCTGTCCCGGCATGGGCTGGCTGTCCTGGAGGTCCAGGCGGGCGAGGCTGCCTGGGCCGTTGGAGGGTGTGAACGTGAAGCGGACCAGGCCGCCGGGTTCCGCCACTTCCTCCAGCAGCCCCGGAAGCTGGTACTCGAACTGTTCCCGCACGGTCTTGCTCGGGGGATCCCCGGGCCCGGGATCCTTCCGCAGGAGGGTCCGGGTCAGCTCACCTTTCAGGGTGAGGGTGGCCTTCGCGCTTCGAAGCAGGCGCGGGCCCTGGACCGGCCCGGTCTCCACGGCAGGGGTGGGCTCGGCGGCCGCAGGGACCTTGGGGCGGTTCCGGGCCTTCGCCGTCGGGCTCGGAGCCTGGGCGGCCAGGGGCGCCAGCAGGACGGGCATGAGGAACAGGGCAATGGGGGTCATGGGATCTCCAGTGGGGTCCTTGACAGGGATCCCCCGAGGCGGGCCGAGGTTCCCGGGACGCGGGCAGCCTAGGCGAAAGACAGAAGAAGGGCCCCCTTGCGGGGGCCCCGATCCGTGGATCTTGGATGGTTAGTTGGTGACGAAGGGCGCAGAGACGTAGTCCGCGTAGGCCATGGGGATGGACTGCTTGGTGGGCTGCTTCTCGAAGTTGATGCCCTTGTGCCAGACCGTCCGCACGCGGAAGAAGTAGACCGCGGTGTTGGGGGCGGCGATGCCGTCCAGGCCGGTGAAGCTGTGCATGGAGGGCAGGTACATCTTCTGGATGGCGTCCCGGCCGCCGAGGTGACCGACGCGGACGGTGGCCACCAGCACAGGCTGGTTGGTCGTCGTGGCGGTTCCCGTCAGCTGGTAGATCTCGAAGATGTAGCCGGAGGGGAGCACCTGGTTGTTGACCGAAGCCTGCCAAGTGAGGCGCAGGTTGCTGCGGGCCTGGATGTAGGTGTTGCCGCCCGCGGTGAGGTTCAGGGCGCCGGCGCCGGTGGAGGAATTGGACGGGTTGGAGTTCACGAGGTCCAGGGTGGACTTCAGGACGCCCGGAGCCGTGTTGGCCACGTAGTCCGACACGCGCAGGAACTGGATCGGGCGCACGATCGGGTTGCCGGGGTTCACGGTGTTGCCGGGGTTGGTGCAGCTGGGGTCGGTGACCGGAGCGCCCAGGGGGAAGACGTTGGCCATGACGGCCGGCACCTTCGCCAGGGTCTCGGTGGTCGGGGCGGCGACGTTGGCGTCGGGGTAGACCATGCCGACCAGGTAGTTGACCTTGAATTCCATCACGTGGGCGTACTCGTTGTTGCCAACGAAGGGGCTGTAGCAGGTGAAGGCAACCGGCCAGTCACCGGCGGCGCTCACGTCCACCATGTTGGTGGAGGCGATGGTGGAGGCGTCCAGCGGAACATCGCTGGCGTTCTGCAGGTTGTACCACTGCATGATCATGGGATCGCTGGGCTGGATGCCCGCGAGGCCCAGCTCGGCCAGGGAGTTGCCCTTCTCGTCGTTGTGCTTGCGGACCGCGTAGACGATCGCGCTGTCACGCACGCCGCCGTCGGTGCTCACATTGGCGGGAACGAGGGTCTTGAAGTTGGTGGTCAGGTTGTCCCAGGCCTTGATGCCAGGGGCCGGGACCACGGTGCCGTCGAAGGCAGGGTTCACCAGGCGGGCGTTGTTGGTGCCGGAGGGCTGGTAGCCCATGGTCGGGGCGGCGAGGCCCCACTGGCTGCGGGCCCAACCCTGGGCGCTCAGGATGTTGCTGTTGTACAGGGACGCGTCGGTGGACACGTCGATGTTGGAGGCGTGGTTCTGGCCGGGCAGGTTGCCGGTGGCCATGGAGATCTGGGCATCCGTGCCGTAGCTGGCGGGCAGCGTGGAATTGGCCACGTTCTTCGCCATGCTGAAGGCAGGAACCACGGTCTGGCCGCCGGTGGCGGTGTAGGTGCTGCCGGGAACCATCATGGACGCATCCCAGGTGCCCCAAGCGGTCGGGTAGGTGGGATCCTGCCGCATCCAGGAGAAGTACACCATGGGATCGCCACCGAGCTGCACGAGGGCGGCGTCGGCGTTGCCCTGCGGGTAGACCGCCAGGAGGCCCGGGTCGGTGAACATGAAGGAGCCGGCGACCTGGTTGTGGATGTAGCCCTTGGTGGCCGTGGCGTAGGGCAGCTGGGAGGCGCTGGCGCCGGGGCTGAACGTGGTCCGGTTGGGCATGTTCAGCATGTTGGACGTCGGGGCGCCGTTCCAGTTGCTCCAGATCCAGAGGGAGTCGCTGGGCACGTGGAAGGGGGTGTTGGTGGCCATGATGAGGCCGTTGAACGTCGAGGTGGAGGTGCCGAAGACCAGGTCGGTGTCCGTCAGGGTCCCACCGGTGGAGCTCATGCCGTTCATGCCCCAGCCGAAGATGTTGGCACGCTGCGGGTCGCTGTTGCTGCCGTCACCCACGAAGAAGTAGCGGCCGTTGGTGGACTGGCCGGGGACGGCGACCTGCATGACGTCGCCCTTCTGCCAGACGTTGGGGCCGCCCAGGGAAGCGATCTGGAAGTTGCTCTGGGTGATCTGGGTGGGCCAGCTGTAGGTCCAGCGGAGGGAGGTGTTGTCGTAGGGATCGGGCAGGGACACGGCGTGGCCCGGGGACGCGTTCTGGACGTCCACTTCGCCCTGGTACAGGTTGTAGTACCAGCCGCGGGCGGTGGGGGCGATGTCGTACCAGTAGCCGGAGTTGCCCCAGGCGGGGTTGGGCCCGAAGACAGGCGCCCAGTCAACCCGACGCTCGATCTCGAGGGTGCTGCCCTGCAGGCCGGTGGGGAACTTGTTCCCGTAGCCGGAGTACCCATAGGTGAACCAGCCCTGGTTGATGGCAAAGAGGTAGGGGCTGTTGCTGGGGATGACATGGCCCCGCATTTCGCGGTTGGCGTAGTCGTACAGGGCGTAGTTGTCGGCGGCCGTGGGGTTGGAGGGATTCTGGCCGTTGACCCAGGTGTAGTTGAAGGGCTTCCAGTCGCTGCGCGTGCTGGAGCCGCTGGTGCCGTAGTAGCCCTGGGCGTAGGAGGGAACGTTGAAGTTCAGCTCGTTGTTCAGGGGGTTGCCGGTGTGGTAGCCGGTCTGCGGCTGTTCGGTGGAATTCAGGGTGATCCAGCTGCCCACCGTGTAGAGGCTGCCGTTGGGGGCCACCGCGGCGGGCACCGTCGGGGCGGCGTGGATGCCCGAGGCCGGGCCGCTGCCGCTGAACAGGAAGGTGGTGACGTTGTTGGTCTCGTCCGTGGCGCCCGTGCCCAGGAAGGGCAGGTAGCTGAGGGTGAAGTAGGTCGTGGAGGCGGCGACAACGGGATCACCAGGGAAATTGGTGACAGAGCTGCCGAAGCTGCCCCGCAGGACGAGGGCGCTGGCCCAGGACGTGGTGTCGTAGAGCATGCGGGTGCGGGCGTTGGTGAAGCGCACGGTGCCGAAGATCGGGTTGATCCCGAGGGTCCGGTTGGCCTGGCGCTCGTACTGGTCGCGCACTTCCACGGGGAAGGTGTAGGCGGCGGAGGCCGTCACGCGGGCGATCAGGTACTGCAGGCGGTTCGGGCCCCAGTTCACTTCGAACTTGCCGGCGTTGCCGGACATGGACCAGGGGTTGTAGAAGGCCACGGAGGCGCTGTTCACCACGGGCAGGTTGTTGGTGGTGTCCGCGGGCGGCACGGTGGCGGTGCCCATGGAGCTGTGGGTGGCGTCCTTGTGGCCGGAGTTGGTCGCGGCAACGGTGTCGGGATCGTAGATCTGGACGTCAGCGGCATAGGTGGGGTCGCCACCCGCCATGGCGTTCAGCCAGCGCCAGGCCGCAGGGGTCGGGTTGGGGGCGCTGTAGTCGAAGCCGGTGCCGGCCAGGATGTCGTAGCGGCGGCTCTCGGGCTCCTGGATGCTGGGACGGCCGTAGGCGGTGGGATTGATGGTGGCGCCGCCGCCGATGGAAACAACGGAATTCGGGAAGAAGACGTTGTTGGTCTGGGCGCCGGGCACCAGGGTGATGGCGTTGGGAATGGTGGTCAGGGCGCCGATCTTGGGCCGGTTGTTGGGCTGCACCTTGATGCTGTAGTCGATGCGGCCGGCCTGGCTGGGATCGGTGATGGTGACGTAGGTGGAGGTGCTGGGGTTCCAGACCTTCTCATAGCCCATGACCGTGAAGGACCAGGTGGAGGGCAGGGCCACCACGGCGGCGCCGAGGTTGTCCACGGGGGCAAGGAGGGACAGGTAGGTGGAGAGCGGGCCGTTGTTGGCCTGCTCCTGGACCGCGGCCGGGCGCCAGGTCATGGTGCCGTTGCCGCCGTCGATCATCGGGAACTCGGAGGCGAGCGGCGACCAGGTGGGGCCGACGTTCCAGCCGTTCCAGAGCTTGGGATAGACGTCCGAGGGACCGCCGGTGGCGATCAGGGTGAAGGGCTGGCCCACGGACAGGGAGGGCGGAGCGCTCACGTAGACCGAACGGGCGTCCACGATGTAGCTGATCTGGTCGCCTTCGGCGTCGCGGAAGAGCGTGCGGGCGGTCCAGCCGGCCACGGCCTGGTCCGCACCGCCAGCGAACACGTTGCTGAAGGCGGCGTCGGTGGCCTGGGCGTCGGCGGCGTGGTTGGTCTCGCCGTTGCCGTAGAAGGTGGCGGAATAGGAGGTCAGCCAGTCCACCGCGGAGGGATAGAAGCGGGCGCGGCCGGTCACCTGGTCCTTGACCTGGGACTTGTCGAAGAACTTCACGCCGCTGACGGTCTCGGTGTAGGGCGAGCTGTTCAGGGCGGGCTTGGAATCGGCCACCACCTGGATGGAGAGGGGCTTGGTGGCGGAAAGACCCCGGGCGTCGGTGGCGGTGATGTTCACCGTGATCTGGCCCAGGCTGGTCTGAGGTACGAAGGAAGAGTTCGTGATGATGTTGACGCTGTTGCCGCTGGTCGCGTCCAGCACCAGGCCGGGCACCGAGGTGGTCATGGCCCAGAGGGTGATGGCGTCGCCGTTGGGATCGGTGGCCTGCACGGGGAAGCCGGTGCCGCCCTGGGTCAGGGGGATGTAGTGGTTCGTCGGCAGGTTGGGCAGGCTGGTGGTGGTGATGATGGGCGGCTGGTTGCCGTTGAAGTAGGTCAGGGAGACCGTCTGGGTGGCGGTGGCGCCCAGGACCACGGTGGTGCCGGGGAGCTTGTCCACGGCCTGGACCGTGAAGGTGGCGGTCACGGAGGTCTTGCCCGAGGGCACGGTGCCGGTGAAGCTCACGGCGCCGGAGGTGGCGTTGATCGAGACGGACGCGCCGGTGACGGCGGCGCCGGCGTTGTCCACGAAGGTGGGCGTGCCGGTGACGCTGTACTGCACGTCATCCGTGTCGGGATCCTGGGCGGAGACCTGGAAGTTGGTCCAGTTGATCGTATTGCTGGTGCCGATCAGCTGCCCGCTGGCCTGGCTGATGAACTGGGGCGGGCGGTTCGCGGCGACGGCCACGGTCAGGGTGCTGGCCGCGGAGGTGGCGCCGGAGGTGTTCTTCGCCACGGCGGAAATCGTGGTGGAACCCGCGGTGGTGGCGTTGAGCTGGTAGGTGTTCCCCTGGATCGCGTTGCCGTTCACGATGAACGACACGGCCTGGCCCTGGGGATCCACGGAGCTCAGGTTGTAGAACGCGGGGTGCAACGTGATGGCGTTGGTGGGTCCAACGATCACGGGTGCGCTGGGAGCCTGGATCGTCTGCTGCGGGGTGGAAGAGCTGCTGCTTCCACCGCAGGCGACCATCACGAGCGCCAGTGCCGACAGGGACGCGAGCCCTACCGAGTTGCGGAGAGAGGTGTTTCTCATGCTGCCTCCAAGAGGGATGGGGAGAAGTGACAAGGCTTCTCGCAGTTTCGTCCAAATGGACTGTTGGTTAAGAGATACGACAGGGATGACGACCCGGTCAACTTGTTTGTGGTTATGGAAGGACAACAATGGATGGACAGCATCGAAACGACACCCCGGAGAAGAGACACCTCCCCCGGGATCCCCATTGCACGATTTCCGTCCCTTTGAGTCAAGACAAAGTTCGGGCATGGGATTTCCGGCGGGTGGCCGCCGGACTCGCTTGCGGTGGGGGGGAGCTTGGGTATTGGTTTCATTTGCTGAAATTTAACGGGTTAAAAATTAGGGTCTGAACATGGAATTCCGGGGAGTTCCCGGCAGACCCGGATTGGGGTCAAAACAATGGCTTCGGTCAGAGAGGATGCACAGGCCTTGCCATTCGAGAGTTGTCGGTGAAGACTCCCGGACGGACCGGGAAACCCGCTAGAATCAGCCCTTCGGAGCCCAGATGCCTCGCCCCACACGAACCGCCCCCTGCGTCAACTCCGTCCTGGACCTCATCGGGGGGACGCCGCTTCTCCGCTTGAACCGTTGGTCTCCGGAAATCGAAATTTTCACGAAGCTCGAGTACCTTCAGCCGGGCGGAAGCATCAAGGACCGGATCGGGGTCGGCATGCTCGACGCGGCCGAGGCCACCGGACGGATCCGTCGGGGGGAGAGCACCATCATCGAGCCCACCGCCGGGAACACCGGGATCGCCCTGGCCCTGGCCTGCCGGGCCCGAGGCTACCGCCTGATCATCTGCATGACCACCAAGTACAGCCGGGAAAAAATGCTGCTCATGAAGGCCCTGGGGGCCGAACTCGAACTCATCCCCAAGGAACTCGGCATGACCGGTGCCATCGCCCGGGCCAAGGAGCTCGAGGCCCGGATTCCAGGGGCCTGGGTTCCCCAGCAGTTCGAGAATCCCAGCAACCCCGAGACCCACCACCGGACCACCGCCCAGGAAATCTGGGACCAGATGGAGGGGCGGGTGGACGGTGTGGCCCTGGCCGCGGGCTCTGGAGGCACCTTCACGGGCGTGGTCCGTTTCCTGAAGGAGCGCAATCCCGCGCTCGTGGCCGCCTGCGTCCAACCCGTCGGAAGCGTCTACGGGGGGCGTCCCCAGGGGGACTGGAAGGTGGAGGGCATCGGCAACTGGTGGATCCCGGAGGCCCTGGACCTCTCCCTGGCCGACCGGATCATCGACGTCTCCGACGAGGATGCCCTCCGCACCCAGCGGGAACTCATCCTCGAGGAAGGCTGTCTCGTGGCGGGCTCCTCCGGGGCGAACGCCTGGGCGGCCCGGGAACTGGGCCGGGGGCTGCCTCCGGGCTCCCGGGTGGTGACGGTGTTCCCCGACGGGGCCGAGCGATACATGAGCAAGTTCCCCGTGGCCGAAGTGGAGCTGCCGTGAAGCCCGACGAGCTGGCCCAGGCCCTCCTGGATCTCGGTGCCGTGCGGCTCTCGCCCCGAGACCCCTTCACCTGGGCCAGCGGCCTGAGGGCCCCCATCTACTGCGACAACCGCCTGCTCCTGGGTCATCCGGGGATCCGGCGGCGCATCGTGACCGCCCTGGCCGAGCGGGCCGCGCGCTTCCACCCCACCCTGATCGGCGGCACGGCCACCGCGGGGGTGCCCTGGGCCGCCATGGTGGCGCAGGACCTGGACCTCCCCATGGCCTACGCCCGTCCAGAACGGAAGAATCATGGGATGGGGCGGCGGGTGGAGGGCTCCTCCCCCGCCGGCCACCGCGTGGTGCTCATGGAGGATCTCATCAGCACCGGGGGCTCCAGCCTGCGGTGCGCCGAAGTGCTGCGAGAAGAAGGGGCCGAGGTCCTCGAGGTGCTCGCCCTCTTCAGCTACGGCCTGCCCCGCGCCGACGAGGCCTTCCGGGCGGCAGGCATCCCGCTCCATACCCTGGCCACCTTCGACGTCCTCCGCGCCACGGCCCTGGCCAGGGGCCTCCTCGACGCCGCGGACGACCAGGCCCTGGCTGAATGGCGGGCGGACACGGGCGGCTGGAGCCGCCGCTTCGAGGACTCCAGGCGGGGTGGGCCATGAAGATCTACACCCGCGGCGGCGACGATGGCACCACGGGCCTCCTGGGCGGAGGACGGGTGCGGAAGTCCGACCCTCGCCTGGCGGCCCTCGGGGCCCTGGACGAATTGAACGCCGCCCTGGGCCTGCTCCGCCCGCAGCTCTCGGATGCCGGCGGGGCCCGGGACGCCCTGGGCCGCGTTCAGCGGGACCTCTTTCATTTCGGGTCCCTGGTGGCCTCGGCGGGCGGCGCCAGCCCCTCCCTGAGGGATCGTCTGACCGTCCCCCCCTGGGACCCGGCGGACATGGAGGCCGACATTGATCGCCTGACCGCCCTGGCCCCGCCACTGAACGCCTTCGTGCTGCCCGGAGGCGCGCCGGGCTCGGTCTGGGCCCATCTGGCCCGGGCGGTCTGCCGCCGCGCGGAACGGAACCTGGTGTCCCTGTCGGGAGAAACCTTCGTGGAGGCCGGGGTCCTGGTGTACCTGAACCGCCTCGGGGATTGGCTCTTCGCCCTGGCCCGGGCCGAAAACGCCCTGGCGGGCGTGGCCGACGAACGCTGGGTGCCCTGAGGAGGGTCGATCAACCCAGGGCGCCGGCTTCCTCGTCGCCACGGTGCTGCCAGAGACGCTTCTCGGCGACGCGGAGCCAGTGTTCCGCTGCCAGGACGCCTTCCCCGTTGTGGAGGCGCTGGAAGTGGCCGCGGATGTGGCGAAGGGTCCGGGGAATGGCTGGGGCGAAGTGCCCCTTTTTCCGCGTGACGATCTGGTATCCGAAAGCCCCGAGGGCCTTGAAATTGCGCTGGAGGGCGCTGAGGCGCAACTCTTCCAGGAGATCCTGCTCCGCCCAGCCGAGTTCCTTCCGCACCTGGCCGAGCAACCGGGCCCCCGCTTCCCGGGACCAGTCCCAATACCCGTCGAAGAGGATGGTGGCCAGGTCGCAGGTTGCGGGACCGCAGCCCGCGTCCTGGAAGTTCAGCACCACAAGGTTGTCCCCCTGGACCATGAGGTTGCGCACGTTGAATTCCCGGTGGGCGAGGAAGCGCGCCCGCGGGTGCAGGGTCGCGTGGACCTCGTCCATCATGCGGTCCAGCCACTTGGGCGGGTCCTTCTGCAGGAAGTCATTGAAGAAGTGGGCCCGGCTGAAGGCCCATTCGAAGTCCAGGCGGGCGTGGTCCAGGCGGCGGGCCATGAAAAAGGCCTGGGGCGGGGCCCCCAGCGTGAGGGGTCCAAGCCACGTCCCCAGCAGCCAGCCGGCCCGCTCCGCCCAGGCGGTCTCCTCCTCGGGATGGGCGACGAGGCGGGCCTCCAGCGTGGTCTCTCCGAGATCCTCCAGAAGCAGCATCCGGTGGTCATCCCAGGCCTGGATGATGGTGGGGACCCTCATCACGGGGTCAAGGTAGGCGTGGAGGGCCCGGAACTCGAAATAGGGGTCCTCGTCCTGGCCGGCCTGCAGCGGGGGGTAGAGCACCACCAGGGCGGACCCCAGGCTGGGGTGTTCCACCCGGAAGTAGCGGCGGACCCCCGCACCCCCGCTCAGGGGACGGGGGTGGGCGCAGCCCCATCGATCCAGGGCGAGCCGGAGCCTCGCATCCATGGGGAATACTCTACCCGGCCGGTGAGAAAGCGGCGTCAGGGCGGACCCTCGGGGGCGGGAGGCTCGGATCCGGGGCCGGGGGGCGGTCCCGGGAAGGGTTTGAGGAGGAACTGGCCCGCCGCCAAACCGCGCATGGTCAGCACCCGCACCCGCCAACCCTGGATCCTCACCTCGTCCCCGGCCCGCAGGATCCTCCCCAGCTGTTCCTGAAGGTAGCCGCCCAGGCTCACGGAGCCTTCCCCGGATTCGATCCGGAGTCCCAGGTGGTCCTCCAGTTGCTCGAGGAGCACGTCTCCCCGTGCGATCCAGGAGCCCCGGGCGGTCCGCCGGAGCTGGATCACCTCCCGGTCGAACTCGTCCTCGATCTCGCCGACCAGTTCCTCAAGGACGTCCTCCAAGGTCACGAGCCCGTCCACCCCCCCATGCTCGTTCACCACGAGGGCGAGGTGCTGCTTCTGCAACTGGAAGTCCATCAGGAGGTCCTGGATCCGCCTCATTTCCGGCACCAGGAAGGCCGGCCGGGCCAGGCTGCGGAGGTCCAGGTCGCCCTCGTCGCGCACCCGCCAGAGCAGCTCCTTGAGATGCACCACCCCCACCACCTGGTCCAGGTCCCCGTCCACGAGGGGGATCCGTGTGTGGGGGCTGGACCGTGCCAGCTGAAGGTTCTCCTCCAGGGGCTTCCGCAGGTCGAAGGTGACGACCTGGGCCCGGGGAACGGCGATCTCCTTGATGGTCCGCTTCGAGAAGTCGAACAGGTTCCCGATCAGCTCCTTCCTGGAAAGGCCCAGCATCCCCTTGGCTTGGCTGCTTTCCAGCATCCGGCGGAACTCCTCCTCGGAAGGGAGGTGGTCAGGATCCGGTTCGTCCCGAATGCCCAGGAGGGATTCCACGCCACGGGCCAGCTTCAGCAGGCCGGCGGTGAGGGGTGCCACCATCCGGGACCAGAACAGCAAGGGGCGCGCGGTGCGAAGGGCCCATGCGGTGGCCGAACCGATCGCCACCCGCCGCGGCACCAGTTCGGCGAGCACGACCTGTGCGGTGGTCACGACAAGGAGCCCGAGGGTTCCACCCAGAACGGTCCCCACCCCCCGCCAGGGCAGGAATCCGAAGGCCCGATGGAACAGGGCCGACACCCCGGGCTCCCCCAGGGCTCCGATGGCCACGGTGGCCAGGGTGATCCCCACCTGGATGCTGGAGAGGTGTCCCCCGAGGTTTCCGTGCACCAGGAGGGCGTCCCTCGCCCGGGCATCGTGGGCCGCCCGCTCCTCCAGGGCCGTGCTTCGGACCCGCACCGCCGAGAACTCCGCCAGGACGAAGAACGCGGTCGCCAGGATGAGGCAGAGCGTGGCGATCCAGGGTCCCGGGTGCACGGGGTTTTCAGGACTTGGTCAAGTCGGAGCCCCGCTGGATCTTCTCCCCCAGCTCCCCGAGGAGGGAAGACATGGCCCCCAGCCTTTCATTCCGGTCCGCCAGCATGGACTGATGCGTGCGGAGCTGTTCCTCGAGTTCCCCGGCGGATTTCTTGGCGGCATCGAGGGACTCCCGGACCCGTCCCAGTTCGGATTCGCGATCGTCCAGGCCCCGCATCAATTCCATCCGTTCGGCCTCGTGCTGTCCCGCCATCTTCCCGAGTTGCCGTTCCAGGTCCACGCAGTGCCCCGAAAGGCTTGCACATTGCTGGCTGAGGGAGGCGACCTCGCGTTCGACCTCGGCCCGGAATTCCCCGGCCTGGGTCAACTGGCTCCGGAGGGCGTCCGCATCACCCTCCGCAGCCTTGAGGCGAGCCTCGAGGGCCGCAAGGTCCCGGCCCTGGGCCCGAAGGGTGGCCTCCTTGCCCTCAAGCTCCCTTTCAAGGGCCTGGGTCCGGAGGCTGGCGGCCTCCAGCTCCCGGGCGGTCTGCCCGGATTCCTCGCGCAAGGCCCTGTGGCCGGCTTCCAGGTCTTCGTGTGCCTTCGTGAGGGCCCCGTGGGCCGTGCGGAGCCCTTCCAGGTCCCTCTGGAGGTTCTCCGCCCGGTCGCGATGGCTTTCCGATTCCAGGGCGACCTGCTGGAGGCGGTCCCTCTCTTTCAACAGGTCGATGACCCGCTGGGACTTTTCGGACATCTGCAGGTTGAGCTGTTCGATCTGGTGCAGGAGGTCCTGGTGCTCATTGATGGACTGCCTGAGCTGGTTCTTGAGGGCCTCGGCGCTCTCCCCTTCCTTGCTGGTGGCGTTCTCCAGGCGCTGGAGGGCCTCCTCGGCCTGGGTCAGCTTCTGCTGAAGGTCCTCGGCCTCCTTCTGGCGCCGATCCATGGCGTCGAGATCCTGGGTGATGGCGTCGTTCCGCCGCTGGAGGGCGTCATAGTCCTCCCGGGTCCGCTGGAGGGCCTCCTCCCGCTCCTTCAGGCGGTTGCGGAGCTGGTCCAGGTCGGCCCGAAGGCGGTCCACCTCATCCAGGTTCCGGGTGGCACGGGCTTCGGATTGCCTGGACAGTTCCAGTTCCGTGGAGAGCCGTTCCACCTCCGCCTCCGCCCGGGCCAGGGCGTCGTCCTTCCCGGCCAGGGCCGCCTCCAGTTCCGCCAGGCGAGCCTCCAGGAGGGGAATCTTGGGGTCCTCCCGGATGATCTCGGTCGGCGTCGCGGCTTCAGGCGGGGCCTGGGCGAGGCTCTCCTTGAGTTGCTCCATGCTGATGGCCACCGTGGCCCCTTCAGGAGGCGCAGGGGAAGCGACGAGGGGCATGGGGGCGGTGGAGGTCTTGGGGGAGGGGGGTACCCCGATCCCGGCCTTGAGGAGCATTTCCATGGACATCGCCACCGTCTGCCGCGTGGGGGCAGGGGCGGGTGGGGGGGGAGCGGAAGGTCCCTCGAACTCATCCTTGAGGCTGTCCAGCCATTCCTCCCCCAGGTCCCCCGTGAGGTCCCCGAGGGGATTGTCCGGGTCCACGGTCCGGGGGGGCACGATGGGCGCCAGGGCTCCCACCAGGGCCCCCGGGGTGATGGGCTTGTGGAGGTAGAGATCGGCCCGCCCCTTGAGGCTCTGGTGGCGGCGGTATTCCTCCTCGGTGGCCTTCGCGCTGATCAGGACCACCCGCACCGCAGACAGTTTGGGATTCTTCCGCACAGCGGAGCACAGGGCGTAGCCCTTGTTCTCCGAGACCTCCACGCAGATGAGGGCCGCGGCGTAGTCTCCGGCCTCCAGGCGCTGGACCGCCCCTTCCGGGGCGGGGAGGAAATCCACGTGGAACGAGGCCTCAAGACTCACCTGGTGCTCCTTGAGGAAGGAGCGGTCGCTGTCCACGACGAGGAGGCGCTGGCCCATGTTCTCAGTCCTTGGGTGACGGAGGGGGTCCAGTCTAGCCCAAAAAGCCCGGCCGCCATCCCCCCGTCGGGAGGTCGGCGGCCGGAAGGGGGGTCAGGGCTCAGCGGTGGGGGATGGCCACCGTGATCTGCTGGGAACCGCGGGGGTCGCGAATCAGGAGGATCAGGGGTTTGGTCCCGGCCTTCTTCACCTCCGCGTAGAACTCGGAGAGGTTCTCGATGTCCTTGCTCCCCACCGCGACGATGATCACACCTTCCCGGAGGCCCTTCTCGGCGGCCTCCGAGCGCTGGGAGACATAGGTGACCACCACCCCACGACGATCGGCCGGGATCCTGTTCTCCTGCCGGTAGGCGGCGGTGAGGGCTTCGACCCGGAACCCGTAGGCCTTCTCCAGGTTCACGCTCGGGGTCTCCCCCTTGCCGCCCTTGCCATCCTCCTTGGGGGCCCGGCCTTCCCCGTCCTCGCCAGGGCTTTCGCCATTCTGGAGTTCCCGACGGTCTCCGAGGGGCACGCTGATTTCCCGGGGCTTGCCCTCCCGGACCAGGCCCAGCTTCACGGTCTCGCCGGCCCGTCGACCCGAGATCACCGAAACGAGTTCGTCCGGGGCATTGACCTTTTGACCGTCCACCGAGGTGATCACGTCCAGGCGCTTCACCCCCGCCTTGTCCGCCGCCTGGCCGGGGGTGAGATCCCCCACCACCACGCCTTCCTTCACTCCCAGCGATTCCTGGAAGCTCTTGTCAAGTTCCTGGGGGGTGACACCCAGGAAGCCCCGCTTCACCGGCTTTCCCGACCGGAGGTCGGCGAGAATCCGCTTGATCTTGTTGGCCGGCACCGCGAAACCGATGTTCTGGCCGTCCGCCCTGATCATGGTGTTGATCCCGATGATCTCGCCCCGGAGGTTCAGCAGGGGCCCGCCGGAATTGCCGAGGTTGATGGCCGCGTCGGTCTGGAGGAAGGACTGGATCCCGCTGAAAATGGTCCGCCCCTTGGCGCTGAGGATCCCCGCCGTGACCGTGTGGTCCAGGCCCAGCGGATTGCCGATGGCCACGACCCACTCTCCCACCCGGGCCGCGTCCGAGTCCCCGAAGGCCGCGAAAGGCATGTGGGCCGCATCAATCTTGAGCAGGGCGATGTCCAGCTCCTTGTCCTTGCCCAGCACACGCGCCTTGAAACTGCGTCCGTCGGAGGTCTTGACCTGGATCTCGGTGGAATCGGATTCCCGGGGTGCGTCGATCACATGGTGGTTCGTCAGGATCTCGCCGTCCGCCGAAATCACCACGCCTGATCCGCCCCCCACCATCCGCTCCACGTCGTCCTCCCCGCGCGGGCGCCGCTGGGGGCCCTGCTGGGGGCCCTGGGGACCGAAGAAGAAGTGGAACATGTCGTCGGGCATGTCCGCCCGGCGCCGCGGCTTCATGAACGTCGTGTTCCGGATGGAGACCACGGTGGGATTCAGTTTTTCGGCCACTTCCGCGATGGGGGGCATCCGGTCCGATCCCCTTCCATCCAGGGTCACGGGCTTTTCTTGAAGGGCCCGGGCTTGCCATGGGTAGCTGAGACCCATTCCCAGGGCCAGGCAGACGCCCGCGAAGGCTGTCAATCCGATGAACTGCTTGACCTGACGACGCATGCAGAATCCTCTACGAAAACTCCCGTCCTCCGGGACAGATCTGACATGATGCCAGCAATCCAAAGGTTTCATGGCCCAGGGCCCCTGGCCCCCGCAGAACCCTTCCGCTATTCTGATCAACCCAACGGCGGATGTAGCTCAGTTGGTTAGAGTACTGGATTGTGATTCCAGGTGTCGCCGGTTCGAGTCCGGTCATCCGCCCCAGACAGGTGACGGCCCCCGAAAGGGGGCCTTCCGCATGGCGGATGGACGGGCTCGGACCGGCGACAGAAACATGGGCGGCCCGGTAGGGCACAGGCGGAGACGGTCCAGTGGACCGTCGGAGCCGTCGTGCCCGGGGCCAGCCCATGGCAAGGTTCGAGTCCGGTCATCCGCCCCAGACAGGTGACGGCCCCCGAAAGGGGGCCTTCCGCATGGCGGATGGACGGGCTCGGACCGGCGACAGAAACATGGGCGGCCCGGTAGGGCACAGGCGGGGACGGTCCAGTGGACCGTCGGAGCCGTCGTGCGCCTCATTCTTCCGCGGCTTCTCCAGCGCCCTCCCCGTCCTCCAGGTCGAGCCGCTTCATCTTCTCGAGGAAGGTCGTGCGCTTCAGGCCGAGAAGTTCCGCGGCCCGCTTCTTGTTCCCCCGGGTGATGGCCAGGCTCTGCAGCATCAGGCGTTTCTCCACGTCCGAGACGACCTGATTGAGGTCCAGGCCCTCCGGTGGAAGTTCCATTCCGCCGGAGGGAAGTTCTGCGGCCGCGAGAACCGGAGGGACCGGGAAGTCCTCGTGGGCCGACGGCCCTGGAGGGTGGTTCTCCCCGGGCCGGGCCAGGAGAAAGGCGAAATCCTCCCGGGTGAGCACGGGCCGGGTGCCCGAGAGCACGATGGCCCGCTCGAGGGCGTTCTCCAGCTGGCGCACGTTGCCCGGCCAGGGCAGGGCGGCCAGGAGGGCGTCCACGCTGGGGTGCAGGGCCTTGGGGTAGAGTCCGTGCTCCCGGGCCTTCCGGATGAGGAAGTGCTGGGCCAGGAAGGGCACCTCCTCCCGGCGGGCCCTCAGGGGCGGGAGCTCGATGGGAACCACGTCGAGGCGGTAGAAGAGGTCTTCACGGAAACTGCCCTCCTGGATCCGCCGCAGGAGGTCCATGTTGGTGGCGGCCACCACCCGCACTTCCACTTTCACCGGGGGTCCGCCGCCCAGAGGCTGGACTTCCCGCTCCTGGAGGACGCGCAGCAGGCGCACCTGTGCGGCGAGGGGCATGGTTCCGACTTCATCGAGGAACAGGGTTCCGCCGTGGGCTTCGCGGAACTTGCCGGGGGTGTCCTTCCGGGCATCGGTGAAGGCGCCCTTGGTGTAGCCGAAGAGTTCGGACTCCACCAGGTTTTCGGGGATGGCGCCGCAGTGGACGGGCACGAAGGCCTCGTCCTTCTCGGCGCTCATGCGGTGGATGGCGCGGGCCACCAGTTCCTTGCCGGTGCCGCTCTCCCCGGTCAGCAGAACCGTCGCGCGGGTCGCCGCCGCGGCCCGGGCCTTGGAGAGAACCTCCTGCATGGCTCCGCTCACGCCGACCAGGCCCAATCCCAGAGCCTGGGAGGCGGTGAGGGCCGCCTGGTGCCCCGATCCGGGCCGGAGACCGGGCAAAGGGGGAGCTTCCCCCAGCGGGCCCCAGCGGACGGAACCCAGGGCGGACCAAGCCCCCAATTCGGCCAGGGGGACCTCGGGGCGCTTGGAGTCCCGGACCAGCAGGATGGGCATGGCGGCCACCTCTCCCACCCCCCGAACCAGGGAGGGTGGCGGTTCGGCGGCTTCTGCGCTGATCACCCACAGGTCCGTCTCCGCGGGCGGCAGGGCAGGGGCCTGACTTCGGTCGGTCGTCATGTCCCAAACCCCGGCCCAGCGGTGTTCCAGGCCCTGGGTGTTTTCACCGAGGGTGGACCAGTGGAGTCGAGGGAGGGGGGTCATGGCATGGGCTTGGAAACAGGCTAGATCCTTGACATAGGGGATCAAGTCAAAAAAATGACTCGCTGCGACCCTGGGGCCCGCACCCCAACCCCGGACGGTCGCTTGGAGAGCAGCGGCCATCACCGAACCTGGAGGGCGATCCCGCGCTTCTGCAGCCTCCTAAAGGCCTCCTCGCAGATTGGCATAGGTCCAGAGCCGCCCTTCCCTTTCCCTGAGCAGGGCGAGAAGGCGATCTCCCTGGAAGGCAAGGATCGGCGCCGCGGGGTCGGGGAAATCCTCGGGCAGGGGCCCATCGGGAGGCCGCGTCTCCCCCAGCGGAATGGGGCGGCCCTGGGCCAGGTCCAAGGCCTCGGCCTCTTCGAGTTCCCGGGAAGTGCACCAGGGCAGCAGGCCCCGCCCCCGAACCCAGACGTTTCCCTCGGGACCGGGGTCCTCCCAGGGCCCGATGCGGGTCCGGTGGAGGCCGGCCAGGTGGGCCCCGCAGCCCAGGGCCCGCCCCAGGTCCCGGGCCAGGCTCCTGACGTAGAAGCCTCCGCGGCAGCTGAGCTCCAACAGGCTGGTGGCCGGAAGCCGATGTTCGATCCAGCGTGCCCGATGGAGGAACACCCGGGAGGGCGGCAGGAGCACCTCCTCTCCGCGGTGGGCCTTCCGGTAGGCGGCCTCCCCCTCGATCTTCTTCGCGCTGGTGGCGGGAGGAACCTGGTCGTGCCAGCCCAGGAAGGCTGCGAGGGCCGCCTCCATCCGCGGGACTTCCAGGGTCTCGGCCGGGCCCCTGAACACCGCCTGCCCCTGGGGATCGCCGGTGTCCGTCTCCAGACCCCAGGCCACTTCCGCCACATAGCCTTTGGGGATGGGGTGGAGACATTCCATGAGGCGGGTGGCCTGTCCCTCCAACAACAGGAGGAGGCCGTGCGCGAATGGATCCAGGGTCCCCCCATGGCCCACGGTGGGTTTTTTCTCTCCGGCCGCACGGGCGGCCCCGACCGCCGCGCGCACCACCTGGAAGCTGGTGATGCCGACAGGTTTGTGAACGAGGTGGAGGCCGGGTTGCATGGCCTCCCAGGGTAGCCCGGGACATCTCGGCCCCATGCCCCCAAACTGGAGGCTCGATGCTTCGCCCTGCCCTCATCCTCCTGCTCCCCACCCTCCTGGGAGCCCAGCCCTGGGAAGTCCAGGCGGAGGGGGTGCGGGCCGAAGCGCCTCGCCTGGAGGGGGCCAGCCTCCGGGGTTTCGAGGGGTCCGCAGGTGGCTCTTTCCAAACGGGCGACGGGTTCGTGGTGTCGCTGAATCGGCGGCTCTGGATTCCGGGTCCCACCTTCCGGCTGGTCGGCCACCTCGAATGGGCCCGATGGAGCACCCGGGGCCAGATCTCTGGCGGGGGAGCCCAGGTTCCGACCTGCCTCCGCCAGGAAGGTCCAGGACTGGGCCTGGGTGCCCAGTTCTGGCTTCCCTTCACCGGATTGGCCGCCGAAGCCGCGGTCCTCCAGCGCTTCCACCGTGAGCGAGCCTCGGCGGGAGCCGCTTCCTGGGATCCCTTCCGTTCCCGGCCCTGGGTTCGGGGAGGCTTGCGTTGGCGCACCCCGGGCCCCAGGGGGCTGCCCCTGACCCTCCTGTTCAGTTACCAGGCCGGCCGGGCGCCGTCCCGGCCTCCCCCGGGGCCGGCCCCTGCGGACCTGCCCGCCTATTTCGCCGCCCAGGGCCCGCCCGGATTTACGCGCTTGTGGAGCTTCGGCCTGGCGGTTCCCTGGCCGAAGTGAGCATCCCGGCCCGCCCCGGGCCCGGGCAGAATGGAGCTTTTCCACGAAAGGCACCATGGTCCTCCCGCTGATCCTCGCCGCGCTCCTGCATCCTCAATTCACCCCCAAGCCCCCGCCCCCCACTGAAACCTCCAGGCCCAAGGCGCCCCCTCGGCTCCAGGTCACCCCGGCGGGTCGCGTCAACCTGGGCAGCCTCGGTCCGCGGGAGAAGCGCTCCCAGATCTACACCTTCCAGAACCAGAGCAACGCCCCGATCTCCCTGAGGGTGCTGGACCTTTCGGCGGGGGTGACCGTGGAAGGCCCGGCCCTGAGAGGCCCCATCGCCCCCCGGGGCTCCGCCCAGCTGACCCTGCGGGTGGATCCCACCGATTTTGTGGGCTGGCAGACCCGGAACGTGAAGCTGGGCACCGACGATCCCCAGCAGGGCGAATACCTCCTGCCCACAGGAATGACCGTGCGCCCCGACCTCACGGTGGACGCCGTGAAGAAAAGCCTGGGGGAGGTCGGGTTGCACGAGACCCCCGAGGCGGTCTTCACCTTCAATCGGGAGACCGGGGAGCCCACCCGGCTCAAACTGACGACCAAGCTTCCCGGCTACCTCGAGGTGGCCGTGGAGGACCCCACCGCACCTGCCCCCGGCAGGCCTGCCCAGGGGGCCTTGAGGTTCACGCTCCGGCCCCGCTTGCTGGAACCCGGAATGGTGGCCGGCCTCGAGAGCCTCTCCGTGGAAACCAACGCCCCCCACCAACCCAGGTTCCAGCTCTACCTCGACTGGCGGATCAAGCTTCCCGCCAAGGTGGACCCCTCCCGGATGGTCTGGCTCGCGGAGGACGAACCAATCAAGAAGCTGGTCCTCGAGAGCCGCGATGATCGCGCCCTGGAGGTGGATTCCCTCCAGGTGGAAGGGGCCGGGTTCTCCGTGGGGCCACCGCCGGGACCCGGGCGGCGGATCGAGATCTCCGTGCGGAGGGAGGCCGGCCTCCGGGCCAAGGCGCTCCTGCTGATCAGGCTCCGTGGCGTGGACGAAGCCCTTCGGGTCCCCCTGTCCTACCTCCCTCCCGAAAAGAACCCGGGGCAGCCCCTGTCGGCCCCTCCGAAATAACGGCCAGGACTCAGGTTCCCGGCCCGCGGCCCTGGGGGCCTCGCCGCACCAGCACCTGGACGATCTTCCCCTGCCGGAGCACATCGAAGGCCAGGGGCGCGTCCGGGCTTTCGAGCTCCAGCTGGTCGAAGAGCCAGAACTCGCTCTCGATTTTTTTGCCGTTGAAGCGCAGCAGGATGTCGCCGTCCACGATCTGACCCGTGGGGTCTTGGCGGACGGGGCGGAGGCCCGCCCGCTCCGCCGGGCTCCCGGCCTCCACCTCCGTGATCAGGAGGCCCTCCTTGATGCCGATCGTGGCAGCCACCGCCGAGTTGGCGGTGGTCACGCCGAAGTCCGGCGCCTGGAGCTGCCCGCGAGAGATGAGGCGGGGCACCAGACGGTTCAGGGTGTCCACCGGGATGGCGAATCCGATCCCGGCGTTGGAGCCCGAGGGGCTGAGGATGGCCATGCTCATGCCGATGAGGCGTCCGGCGCTGTCCAGCAGAGGGCCACCGGAATTCCCCGGATTGATGGCCGCGTCCGTCTGGATCATCCCCGTCATGCGCCGGCCGAAGAAGCTCCCCGGGGCGCTGCTCCGGATCTGGCGGTCCAGCGCGGAAACCACCCCGGTGGTGAGGGTGTGGTCCAGGCCGAAGGGATTGCCGATGGCCATGACCGTCTGGCCCACCTGGAGATCGGAGCTCCGGCCGAGGGCGATGGGGCGCATTTCCGAGAACGGGGCGAAGACCTTCAGGACCGCCACGTCGTGCTCCAGGGAGCGTGCCACCACCCGGGCCTTGTAGCGCTTGCCGTTGGACAGGGTCACCTGGACCTCGTTGGCCTCCACGACCTCTGCACCGCGCCCCGGCCCGGCCCCCGGAAGGTCCACGGTGACCACGTGGTAATTGGTGACCACGTGCCCCAGATCGTCCCAGATGAAGCCCGTCCCCGTCCCCGGGGGCAGCTGGAACACATCCCCGGTGAGCAGATTCTGGAAACGCTGGGTGGAGGCGGCGTTGATGTAGACCACCGAGGCCTTGGCTTCCCTGAAGGCCCGGATCAGGGACAATTCCGGCGACTGGAGGGGGCCCCGGGAGGTGACCGATCTCGGCCGGGAATCCTTCCGGGCAGCCTCGATGGCCCGCTCCTCCGCCTTGGTGAGAAGGGGGTTCGGACGCTGGTACTGGGCCAGGAGCTGCGGACCTGCGGCCACCCATAACCCCAGGAACACCTTCACGACGCGCATGCGAACCCCCTGATTCCATGTTCCCATCCTCCCGCGGGTTCCTCCGACCCGCGCCCTGGAGCCGATACACTTCTTCCATTCCGATGGAACTCCTTCGCCCCCACCGCCTCCTGAAGCCCGGCCCCATGCTCCTCCTGCTCCTCCTGGCCGGGCTCGGGGCCGGGCTGTTTTCCTGGTACGGCCTCCGCTCGAATTCGAGGATGCCGGTCCGGATCCTGCTGGTGGCCCCGCCTCCGGACCCGGACGCGGCGGTCTCCCATTACCAGGCCCGGGTCCTGGCCATGCTGTTCCAGGACCTCCTGGAAATCGATCCCCGCTTCGCGGTGACCCTGGCCTCCGAATTGCCTGGGGCCCCGGCCGCCCTCAAGCCAGGCCAGCCCTGGCTGCTGGTGAAGTTCTCCCCCCGCCGCCAGCAGGAAAAGCTCGGTTTCAACCTCGAATGGGCCTGGAGCGGCGACATTCGAAAGGGCCTGAAGACCTGGCCATCCAGGTCCATCCCCGAGGACAGCCCGCCCCTCTCCTTCCGGGAGGCCCTGGATGCCCTTCCCCTGGAACTCCGGGGCGACCACCTGGCCCGCGTCATCCCCGCCCGGACCCGTGCCTTCTGGAATCTCGTCCAGGCTTCGACCTACCGCCTGCAGAACACCCAGCTCGCCGAGGCGACCCGGCTCGCCCGCCTGGTCGTGGAGGAGGATGAAGGCTGCGCCTCGGGATGGTTCGCCCTCGGCAGTCTGATCTACCGGACCCTGTTGGATGATCCCCTGCAGAGCCATCCGGAACATTTTCGCGAGGCGGAAGCCTGCTTTCGCAAGGGCTTGGCCCTGCTCCCGGAGCACATCCGGGGCACCTTCGTTCTCGCCCAACTCAAGACCAACGCGGGCGACCACCGGGAGGCCTTGAGCCTCCTGCTGGCCCGGATGAAGTCCTCGCCCCGCAATCCCCTGCTCCTGACCGGAATCGGCTACGCGGCGAGAAACGCCGGCCTCCTGGAACTGGCGCGGCGGGCGGCGGACCGCCGGGACCGCTGGGCCTTCACCGAGCACCAGCCCCAGGCGGTGGACGTGCTGTTCCTCTACCTCCAGGAATGGGAGAGATTCGAGCACACGCTCCGGGACCAGCCCGGGCATCTCCGGAACACGGTTCAGCGTTTCTACCGCGGCTACCTGGCCCTCCTGCGGAAGGACAAGGCCGGGGCCGTCGCGGCCTTCCTGGCCGCGGAATCCGTGCCCCAGGGTTTCCCCCACTACATCCGCCTGGCCCGGGCTTTCCGTCTCTCGGCGGAGGGAGACCTGGCCCAGGCCCGGGAGGAGTTGAAGGTGCTGGACGCCCAGCGCACCGGCTTGCGGGTACCCGATGGGGAATTCGCCCTGAGGATGGCCGAGGCCGCCTGCCTGGCGGGGGCTCTGGATTCCGGGATGGAACTTGCGGAACGCGCCTTCGCCCAGGGCTTCGGGGCCGCCCTGTGGTACCGGAACAGCCCCTTCCTGGCTCCGCTTCGCACCAGCCCCCGCTGGACGTCCTTGATGCGGCACCTGGACGAACGCCAGGCCCTCCTCGAATCCAGGTTCCCGCCCGGCGTCATGCCCTCCGAGTGAAAGCGGGCCAGCGGCGCTACACTGGGTCCTCGTGTCTTTTTCGGGGTGCCGCATGGCCGTCGCGTCCCTTCCCGGCACCGCGCCGGGGAAGCTGAACGAGGAGGGGGTCTACGTCCCTTCCAGAAAGGTCCGCTTCGTCACGGCGGCCAGTCTGTTCGACGGCCATGACGCCAGCATCAACATCATCCGCCGCCTCCTTCAGGCCAGCGGAGCGGAGGTCATCCACCTCGGGCACAACCGGAGCGTTCGGGAGATCGTGGACACCGCCCTCCAGGAAGACGCCCAGGGGATCGCGGTCTCCAGCTACCAGGGGGGGCACCTCGAGTTCTTCCGCTACATGCTCGACCTCCTCCGGGAGGCCGGGGCCGGGCACATCCAGGTCTTCGGCGGCGGGGGAGGGGTGATCGTCCCGGAGGAGATCCGCGACCTGGAATCCGCGGGCGTCGCCCGGATCTACAGCCCCGAGGACGGCCGCCTGATGGGCCTCCAGGGCATGATCAACGACATGCTCGCCCGGGCGGACTTCGATCCCCGGGAGAAGGGCTGCGGCCACCCCCTCGCCCGGCGGATCACCGAGCTGGAATTGGAGGAAGGCTCCTTCGTCCCCAGTCCGGAACCCTCCCGGCGGGTCCCCGTCCTGGGCATCACGGGCACGGGGGGGGCCGGGAAGTCCAGTCTGACGGATGAGTTGGTCCGGCGCTTCTTCCAGGACCTTCCCGACCACCGCGTCGCCGTCCTGAGCGTGGACCCCAGCAAGCGCAAGACTGGCGGGGCCCTCCTGGGGGACCGGATCCGGATGAACGCCATCTTCCTGCCCGAGTTCCGGGAGCGCGTGTTCATGCGCAGCCTCGCGACCCGCGCCGCCCACCGGGCCACCAGCGCCTCCCTCCGGGCCGCCATCCGGGAATGCAAGGCCGCGGGGTACGACCTGGTGGTGGTCGAGACCGCCGGGATCGGGCAGAGCGACAGCGAGATCACGGACTTGGTGGACGTCGCCCTCTACGTCATGACTCCCGAATACGGCGCGGCCACCCAGCTCGAAAAGATCGACATGCTGGACTTCGCCGATCTGGTGATTTTGAACAAGGGGGACAAGCGGGGGGCCGAAGACGCCCTCCGGGATGTGCGAAAGCAGTTCCAGCGCGGCCACCGTCTTTTCGACTCGGCCCCCGAATCCCTGCCCGTCTTCCTGACCATCGCCAGCCAGTTCAACGACCCCGGCACCGACCTGGCCTACGGCCGCCTCCTGGAGGTCCTGGTACAGAAGACCGGGGTGACCTGGGAACCTCGGCCGAGGGTCCAGGTCTCCCAGGCCGGCCGCCCTTCGGTCATTCCCGGGGAGCGCGTCCGCTACCTGGCGGAGATCGCCGATACGGTCCAGGGCTACAAGAAGTGGGCCGCGCGGCAGGCCGACACCGCGGAACTGGCCTACGCCTTCTACACCAGCCTGGAGGCCTTGGGCGACCACGTGCCCCCTCCGGGGGAGCCCTACGATGCCGCCCGCCTCTCCGGGCCGGCCGAAGAGGGCACGGATCCCTCCGTCCTCATCCTCCGGCAGCGGTACCAGGAACACCTGGCCGAGCTCCATCCCGAATCGCGCCGCCTCCTCGCATCCTGGGGCCGAACCTGCCATGCCTTCCGGGACCCGGAGAACGTCTATGTCGTCCGTGGCCGGGAGATCCGGGCCGCCAACTACACAGAGACCCTCTCGGGGACCCGGCTCCCCAAGGTGGCCCTGCCCCGGACCCGGGCCTGGGGAGACCTTCTGCGCTGGCAGCTCCTGGAGAACACCCCGGGCCGCTATCCCTTCACCGCCGGGGTTTTCGAGTACAAGCGCGCCGGAGAAGACCCGACCCGCATGTTTGCGGGGGAGGGCACGCCCGAGCGCACCAACAAGCGCTTCCACTACGTCAGCAAGGGCCAACCTGCTGTGCGGCTTTCCACCGCCTTCGACAGCGTCACCCTCTACGGAGAGGACCCCCATCCTCGGCCGGACATCTACGGCAAGGTCGGGAACAGCGGGGTCTCCATCTGCACCGTGGATGACGCCAAGAAGCTCTACTCGGGCTTCGATCTCCTGGCCCCCACCACCTCCGTGAGCATGACCATCAACGGGCCCGCCCCGGCCATGCTGGCCTTTTTCCTTAATGCCGTGGTGGATCAGCGGGCCGAGGCCTGGCTGCGCGAACAGGGGAGGCTCGAAGGGGCTGTGCGGGACCTGGAGACCCGCTACCGAACCCGGGGTCACGCCCTGCCCCGCTACGAAGGGGAACTGCCGCCGGGCCACACAGGCCTCGGGCTGGCCCTGCTGGGGGCGTCGGCCTCCGAACTCCTGCCCCCGGACACCTACCAGCAGCTTCGGGGGGACGCCCTTTGCCAGGTCCGGGGAACGGTCCAGGCGGACATCCTCAAGGAGGACCAGGCCCAGAACACCTGCATCTTCTCCGCGGAGTTCGCCCTGAGGGTCATGGGGGACGTCCAGGAAAGCTTCATCCGCCAGCGGGTCCGGAACTTCTATTCGGTTTCCATCAGCGGCTACCACATCGCCGAGGCCGGAGCCAACCCCATCACCCAGCTGGCCTTCACCCTGGCCAACGGATTCACCTACGTGGAGTACTACCTGAGCCGGGGCATGGACATCGACGCCTTTGCCCCCAACCTCAGCTTCTTCTTCAGCAACGGCCTGGACGCCGAGTACAGCGTCCTCGGACGGGTGGCCCGCCGCATCTGGGCCACGGCCATGAAGGAGAAGTACGGCGCCAATGAGAGGAGCCAGAAGCTCAAGTACCACATCCAGACTTCGGGGCGCTCTCTCCACGCCCAGGAGATCGACTTCAACGACATCCGGACCACCCTGCAGGCCCTTTCTGCGGTCTACGACAACTGCAACAGCCTGCACACCAATGCCTACGACGAAGCCATCACCACCCCCACCGAGGAGAGCGTCCGTCGGGCCATGGCCATTCAGCTCATCATCAACCGGGAGCTGGGCACGGCCAGGAACGAGAACCCTCTCCAGGGTTCCTTCATCATTGAGGAGCTCACCGAACTGGTGGAGGAAGCGGTCCTCCTGGAGTTCCGCCGCCTCACCGACCGGGGGGGCGTCCTGGGCGCCATGGAGACCATGTACCAGCGCGGGAAGATCCAGGAAGAGTCCCTTTTCTACGAGCACCGGAAGCACAGCGGCGAACTGCCCATCATCGGGGTGAACACCTTCCTCAACCCCCGCCCGGCGGAACTCACGGCCCCCGAACTGATCCGCAGCTCGGAGGCCGAGAAGGCGCAGCAGATCCGGAACCTCCAGGCCTTCCACGCCCGGAACGCCGAACAGGCTCCGATGGCCCTGCTCCGCCTCCAGGACGCGGCCCGGGCGGGCTGCAACATCTTCGACGAATTGTTGGAGTCGGCCCGGGTCTGCAGCCTGGGGCAGATCAGCCAGGCCCTCTACGAGGTGGGCGGCCAGTACCGCCGAAGCATGTA
>JACQZU010000025.1 GCA_016213735.1 Acidobacteriota bacterium
TCGTGAGTTTGGTTGGTTTACAGGAATCGTTGTTATCAATCATGATAACGGTATTTTTAAATTTCGTTGCTATAATGCAACTAACGTTGCCAAACACCTTTCTAGTTTGCTTGGATTAGCCTAACCAGGCGTTCAACCCGGACCCAGCCGCTACCATCAACCATGCTCTTTCTTCCTCAATCCTCCCCGTCTCTGTTCCGCGCCCTGCCAGCGGCTGGGCCGGTTAACTTCCATCGTTAGGCGTCACTCCAAATGCTCCGAATTTCTAGTCTGAGCGATTTCCTCCTGCTGACTGCCATTGCTATTCCCTTGTCCTGTTTCACCATTTTCAATCTTTATCGTGGCCGGGTACTCGTTCGTGGGGGTTGGGCCTTCCGTAAAACAGATCCTTCGCTATTTTGGCTAGGTACAGTGGTTTTCTGTTTGGCTTCTGTTTACTTCATCATTCAGGCCGCAGTAGGTCTTTTTCAGTTGGGCCGCCTAACCGGGCGCTCAACTCGGACCCAGCCGCAAGCGTCTTCCGTTCTCTTTCATGGGCCGTCTTTCTCGGCTCTGTTCATGGCCCGGCCTGCGGCTGGGCCGGTTAGCTTCCATCGTTAGGTGGCCCTCTTCTCACCAAAATTCCAATTCAATGTTTCGTTTTTCGCGAGGATGAAATGCTTGATCGAGGAATTGGGATTGCAGGTTTGGCACTCGCTCTTATTTTTGGGATCTTGCAGTATTTTCTCCCTCAGCTTCCGCGTTGGGCTTCAGTAACCGGAATTCTAGTTGGGATATTCCTGCTTGGACTCTCCATTGGGTTGATTGTGTCTAGTCGCCGGGCCGATAAAGCAAAGGCCGCAGCAACTGCGCATCTGCGACTTCACGTATTTAGCGACAATCGACTTCCAGATCGTCTTGCTTCGGAAAATATTTTCAGATGGTATTTCCTAAAAAGTGCGATGGTAGTCGTTTCGCCAGTCGGGAAACAACATGTGGCGTCAATCTCAACACTATTCATTACCTTTGATCCAGAGGTACAAATCTCAACACTTCAGGTCCGTTCTCCTGATATTCAGTTACCGACACATGAGGTGAAAGAATTTAATCAACGCTTCGCGATCATAGTGTTTTCTGGTGATATTCCAGAAGGTACGCTAGAAATTAGCGTTATTTCTTAACGTTTTTTAAAAAAGCATCTTCTTCCCAACGCCACCTAACCACGCGCTCAACTCGGACCCAGCCGCTACGGTCAACCATGCCCTCTCTTGTTCCTGTTTCCTCGTCTCTGTTCATCGTCCGGCCTGCGGCTGGGCCGGTTAGCTTTGTCCGTTAGGCTCCCAATGGTTACCCAATGCGATGTCATTTGATTCCTCTAATCACCAACACCATTATTGCAATAATGTTTCTTCCACTTATTTTTAAAAAAATTCCTCCACACTCATCATATGGAATTAAAACAAAATCCACACTTGCTGACAGGAATTTTTGGTATATTGCGAATGCCTACGCTGGCAAATCGGTTTTACTTGCTTCCGTTTCAAGCTCTCTTTTGTTATTTCTAACCCCATTTTGTCCAATTGGTTATTATAAACAACTTGTGTTGATTTTTTATTTCTTCCCATATGTTTTTGCTCTATTCTTTATTTTTCGTTTTTTCCGTATTCATGCCTAACCCAGCGTTCAACTCGGACCCAGCCGCTTCCATCAACCATGCTCTTTCTAGTTCGTGTCTTCTCGTCTCTGTTCCGCGTCCGGCCTGCGGCTGGGCCGGTTAACTTCCATCGTTAGGCGCCAATGGAATTCTCAACCTACCCCTTTCGAGCCTACATCAAGCTCTGGCAGGAGCAGCGCTTGCGCCCCGAACATGTCAACGAACCAATAACCCAATTCTACATTTACCGGGTTTTCACAGCATTATTTTGCACTTTTCTTTATATTGCCTTCCAGGTCGGAATTCCAATGTTTATAGTTTTAATAGATCGTACTTGGCCTAGCTTATCATGGATTTCTTTAAGTTTTATTATGATTTTCCTCATTACCATTGGTTTTGTACTAGGTTTATACGCTTGTAAATTGCTAGATTATTCAGTTCTAAAATTCGAACTTAGAAACACCTTCCCCACCTCACGCGCCTAACCCAGCGTTCAACCCGGACCCAGCCGCAACGATCCTCCATGCTCTCTCTTCTCCCTGCTTCCCCGTCTCTGTTCCGCGTCCGGCCTGCGGCTGGGCCGGTTAACTTCCATCGTTAGGCCGTCCGCAATCACTCAATTCAGGAGCCGATCCAATGCAGGCACGAACATGGACGCGGGTCTTCCGCATTGTGTGGCGGATCAATGGTATTGCGCTGCTTGTTTTACTTGTTCTGGCCATCCTTGGAATTTCAAGCTCTCTACTTTCTGGTCTATTCCGAAATTCGCGCCCTAATGCTTTGAACCAAGCAAATCTAGCTCCTCCCGTGGAGGGCAAACCTGAACTACGATTGGGGTCCTTCGAACGCGTCCACGCCACGTCGGTACTTCGGGCGGACCTCCGGTCACCCGACAAGGATTCCTTCAGTAGTTACAAAGGTGGTAGCTCGACTTCCCACAACGTCTTGTTCATTGATACCAATGATGGGAAATCGTGGTGGCTTCTACCAAATTCCGATCTAGTGATTCGCTCGGAGCAAACGGTTTCCCTACCCGGCGAAGGCATCGATAAGCCGCTTGCCAAAATTTTCCACCTCGTAAACGAGGAAGACATCAAATCATCCTCATTGGTCTTAGCCGATTTGAAGGGGCTCAAACAGACCACAATTTCCACAGGTGAAATACGGCTAGATGAAGTCGTTGCCTTTAGCGGTAATGATGCAAAAGTGATCTACCACGACGCGAATGGGTATCACATCATCACGGTGAACCCTTCGGACGTCACAAAGGTCCGTGAAAGCCCTATATCATTCAAATTCCCACCAAGAAAACAACGGTGAGTCGGCCTAACCTGGCGCTCAACTCGGACCCAGCCTGCACCGTCAATGTTCCCCTCTCATCCTCATCCATCCTCGGCTCCGCTCAGCATGCGTTCGCAGGCTGGGCCGGTTAGCTTGGGTCGTTAGGCCGACCCGATGAACGAATTTCAATGCTGTTTCTGTGGCGAGACAATTCAAGGGCTGCCCTCGTTGTCTATCACACTGCAGTCGCTCGATGACCAGGCGCAGCAACTGTGGGCACACGAGGATTGTCTTCGGAGTAAGCTCCACCGTTCAGTACCATTCCTTCCTCCCAGCGAATTCAACAAACCCCATCACTAAGCAAGTCAACTTCTTTCCTCCGCGCGCCCTAACCCAGCGCTCAACTCGGACCCAGCCGCTACGGTCTTCCAAACTCCCGTGATCGCTTCAGATTTCCCGTCCACCACCACCGTCCGGCCTGCGGCTGGGCCGGTTAGCTTCCATCGTTAGGCGGCTTCATGAGGAACATTTCACGTTTCATTATTCCAATCGTTGCGTTACTGCTTGGCCTTATTTCCGGCATTGGCCTCACTGCTTGGCGTGCCAGCAAATTGATTAATGAAATTTTCGAAATGCACAGTGGGAATAGTGCCATGGAAAAACTCAAGCTGCTTCAACAACTTCGTTCAAACAATAATCAACAAGCCATAGATGATCAGGAACGTATTCTAGCGGAAGAGTTAAAGTATTTAGTTAGCCAACTCCAAGCCGGGAAGGGGGGCGAATCAATTCGGACTACATTTCAAAGGGTCCAGGCCTATCAAAATCAATATCCTACTGCGTTCCACTCTGGCAATTTGGGTAATGAACTCGAACAAACCCTCTCATTTGTCAACAAACAAAAATGACCTCCCCGCTGCCTAACCCTGCGCTCAACTCGGACCCAGCCGCTACTATCTTCTAATCTCCTATGAACTCTTCAGATTTCTCGTCCCCAACCACCGTCCGGCCTGCGGCTGGGCCGGTTAGCTTCAATCGTTAGGTGTCTATGCGAGCTTCCATTCCAGCGTTTCTGGTGACTGTTCAAATTGTCGGGGTACTTGGGGCTCAACAGCCTGCTTCTCCTACATCATTTATTTTTATCCCACCTACGCTAAAAACATTTCCGCCAAAATTTAAATCAAAGACCTTAATAATAATCCGACCTGAAGATGGTTTGTTAGAAATTAAAATGACTGTCAATCCTGATGGATCAAAAAATAATTACGAATGGATTCACTGTCCACCAAAATTTAGGCCCGCCCTTAAACAATGGATTGAGGCTGTTGAATTCAATCAATGCACTATCAACGGAATGCCACAGTTATTTTCTGTTTATTCTAAATTTTCTTTCCTACCTTGTTCTAATCGATTACATGTTCTATTTAAATTTCCCCAAGATCCACAAAAGGCTTCAACACAACCCTTATGGTATGAAATCCCTTTCGAATAAATCCTGTCTGGCCCACCTAACCAGGCGTTCAACTCGGACCCAGCCGCTACCATCAGGTAGAATCCCTTGAGCACTCCAGATTTCTCGTCCCCTCTCATCGTCCGGTTTGCGGCTGGGCCGGTTAACTTGGTTCGTTAGGGCTCTCACCACTTCGTAGGAATAAATGGCCATTCACAGCATCATCTTCGCGGTTTCAGGTTGTGTTGGGCTAGTGCTTTGCCACTTTTTGCTTTACAGGAAATCCCGTTTATTCCGGCTTTTCTCAGAAAACCCAGCAAGGCCTGTTTCCAACCGAGCAGATTGGTTCACCACAGGAAGGCTTCACATCGGCTTCCTCGACTGGTTTCACTTCTTTCTGATCGCCATTGATGATGAGCATTTGCACCTGCTCTTCTACGCTCCCCAACGGTTCTATCTGCGGCCTGGGCGTGCTTCGGTTCCACTCGGGCACCTTAAACTCCAGCCTGTGATCGCCCAAGCTGGTGAACGGGCACATGTCCTTGATCAAGCCTCTAACCTCGATTTCATGGTTTTTGGGGCACCAGGAAAGGCCCTACAAGCCAGACTGTCGCCGCCCTAACCCAGCGTTCAACTCGGACCCAGCCGCTACGATCACCCATGCTCTTTCTTGTTCGTGTCTCCCCGTCTCTGTTCGGCCCCCGTTCCGCGGCTGGGCCGGTTAACTTCAAACGTTAGGCGTCATGCGTCGTCCGTTGCTCATTTCCTTAGGTTTGGCCGCGGCATCCTTGCTCGCGGCTGGTATTTCGTCGCACTTGGGTCTCCGATTCTGGTGGATATTTCTCATTTTCCCTTTTGGGCTATTTTCGATTTTCATCAATAGCTGGCTATTAAGGTTTGAAGATGGACTTCCTGGCGGCATTGATAATCCCGATGGCTTACACACACCGGATCATGTCGTCAGAGCAAGCAAGATAGGCCGGGGGATCTCCATTGCCCTTATTGTAATTTCATTCGCCTTCATATTCGTTGCTTTCGGTTACTTAATCATTCAAAATCATTGACTTGTCATCGCCTAACCATGCGTTCAACCCGGGCCCAGCCGCAACTATCTCCCAAACCCTCATGATCGCTTCAGATTTCTCGTCCCTTTCCTTCGCCCGGCTTGCGCCTGGGCCGGTTAACTTTTTCCGTAAGACGACAAATTTAAATATTCAACGAACCACGAGTCCTGATTGAATTTAATAAAATAAATAATATAATATTTAAATATTCAAATTCAAATTAAATTTTTTTTAATTAGGTGCACATCAATCTATGAAACCAAATTTACAGCCCATCATCGTTTCAATTATCTCTATTTCGGGCCTTCCTTCCCAATTGGCTTGCCAGGGAGAAAAGGGGATCAGCAAACTCAAGGAGATCGCAAAAAGCCATGACGTACCTATTAAATTCTTTGGTAAAGTGGTGGATAACCTTGGCCAACCCATTGAAGATGCCGAAGTTGAAATTAATATTACTAAATTCGACTCAATAAGTCCATACTTTATGGGTATTCGTCAACATTATATTAGAACAAATAAAGAAGGATGTTTTTCAATAATAAACGAAATAGGATCAAAAATATTTATTGCGAAGATAAAAAAAGAAAAATACGATTCTAAATTATTAAATGAATCTCCGAGTGGAATAAATTATTATAAGAAAAATGATGTTGTGTTGAGTTATTTCCAAGATAAATCTGGGTTTCCTTCCTATGTCCCCGACCCCAAGAACCCGATGGTTTTTCGCCTGCGGAAGAAGGGTCCCGAGGCCTTCCTGATGTCGGGAGGTGTCCATTTCGAGTTTTCCGAAGAGGAATCTGGCACCTACAAAGGGGACAGTCTCTTCCGCGGGGGGAGAGGCTTCCCAATGAAGACCGAGGAGCTGGACAATCCCAAGGTCTACGGGGAGCCGGTGGTGTGTGACCTGCGGGCCAAGGCGACCTACCATCCCAAGCGCAAGCTGTGGGTCGTGGTGATCGAACCCGGCAATCCCGAGGGGGGGATCCTGGTGAGCGACGAACTGCTCTACGAAGCCCCTGCCACCGGCTACCAGCCTGGCCTGACCATCCAGGTCCCTTGCAAGGGTCCCAAGGACTCGAACCCGAATTGGGGCATCGAGACCCCAAGCCCCGGAAAGTACCTCTATCTCCGAAGCCGCAAGGAACCCATCTATTCCAGGATCAACATGGAGAACGGGTTTAAAACCCATTTCACCACTTCATCCAAGGACAAGAAGACCCTTGTTCAGGAGATGTGGTTTGGCGGTGCCGCCAAGACCAACCCCTACGGGGACCGCATCCTGGAGGAGGCGACCGACCTCCCGGGGCCCCTTCGGTTGAAGCTCATGGATGAGATTGATGAGGCCCACAAGCGAGGCGTCCGGCCCGTGGCCCCCGATCTGGAAAAGCGCGTCGCGGAGTGGAGGCGGGGTGGTGCGTCCTCCGGAGACTCGAAGCGGCGGTCCAATTGACGCATGAAGGCCAGTTCTACTTTCCCTCGGTCGGATGCCGCTGCGCATGAGCCGGAGCTTCCAGCCCACGGAGCTGGTGGACGGGCTGATCCAGGTGGGCTTCTTCTACGAGAACCAGGTGCTGGCGGTGGGCGGGGAGCTGATCGGCACCGGGGCGGAGCGACGAACTGCGAGGCATGGCCGCTCGCACAACCTCACGCATTCCGCCCACCTCCAGAGCCCATCAGGATCTCCGTCAGCGCTGTGTTGATGTAGTAGCTGCCGCGCCCGATCTTCCGCTTGAGCAGGAAGCCGTCCTGAGCAAGCAAATCGAGGTACCGGGTGGCGGTAATGCGGGAGACGTTCAAGTCCCGTTCGATGAACTCGATGCGCGTGTAGGGGTGGATGAACAGGTTGTTGATGAGATCCTGGCTGTAGAACTTGTGGCGGTCGCGGATGCGGTGCTTGTAGTCGAAGAGCACGGCTTTGATCGCGTGGATCGTGTCGATGGTCTGCAGGGCAGTCTGCTCCACCGCATGCAGCATGTAGAGCACCCACGCCTCCCAGGCATCGTCCTCCCGGACCGACTGGAGCAGGCGGTAGTAGTCGCTCTTGGTGCGGACGATGTGACTGCTGAGATAGAGCACCGGGATGTCCAACAGCCCTTCCTTGACGAGGTACAGGACGTTGACGATTCGCCCGGTCCTGCCGTTGCCGTCGTAGAAGGGATGAATGCTTTCGAACTGGTGGTGGATCAGGCTCATCTTTACGAGGGGATCGGCCTCGAAAGGCACCTCTCCGTTGATGAACCGCTCCAGGTCGCTCATCAGGCGCTGTACATCCTTGGCATCCTGGGGCGGGGTATAGACGGTTTCGCCTGCGTTGTTCTTCAAGGCGGTGCCCGGCATTGTGCGGAACCCCGCCTTGTTCTCCTCCAGCACTTCCTGGATCAGGAGGATGTGGTTGAGGGTCAGAAGTCCTGTCCCTCGAACCTGCTCATACCCCTCCCGCAGCGCCTGCCGGTAACGATGCACTTCCTTGGTGACGGGATCGCCGGAATCCGGGGATTGGAGATCATCTTGGAACAACTCGTCATGGGTGGTGATGATGTTCTCGATCTCCGAACTGTCCTTGGCTTCCTGCAAACCCAGGGTGTCGATGAGGATGCCCTGGTTCGGGATGGAGGCTGCCACACCTTTGAGTTCAGCGAGCTGGCGGCTTGCCGATGCCAGTTTTTTCAGGATGGGCGCCGTGTCGAACCGGCTGGCTCGGAGGCGCTCCAGGGGTGGGATGGGAGACATGTCCTTCCTTGGGGTGGAGTACATGTATAGATATTGGTTGTTTTCTATACATGTTCCAGTCGAAATGCAAAGAATCCGCTGCCGATGCTCCTAAGAATTGATCCAGAAGGTCTTGTCGGTGTCAGGGCGAGGGGCGCTCAGACAGAGTACCCCAGCCTGCCCAGGCGTTCACGGATGAGGACATTCAGTTCCTGTCACTTTTCCATCTGCTCTGCCAGTTGGGCCGTGAGGCGCTCCATCCTCTCGGCGAAGGCTTCGTCGTCATCCTCCGCCGCCTCGGGGCCGACGCAGCGTCCCTGGGTGAGCACGAAGCCGTGCGCGTGGATCCCGGCGACCTTCACGGCGCGGCAGAATCCGGGGAGATCAGCGTGAGCGTCCTTGGTCTCGCCATCTACTGGAGGTCCTCCTCGTCGAGGACGCGGTTCACCGGGGTTTCCATCCGCCCCAGCTTCCGGGCGACCATGGACCACCATTCGCCCTTCCGAGGGCACGGGGCTGCAGGCCGAAGTGTTCGAGACCTACACGCTGCTGAACCAGGCGGTGATGCAGCCGGAGAAGCGGGTGCAGGACGCGGTGGGGTGCCGCCGGGTGCTGGGGAAGGATGGGACGGGAGGCGGCGCCACAACGCGGGACGGTGTCACGGCGGCCTTTGAATCGGGTTCCTTCGCGTCCCCCACGGTGGTGCCGGTGCAGGGGGGATCCGGCGGCGAGCTGGGCCTTGCCGTGACTGGGTTCGTCGCCATCGGGGCGGGTAGAAGTGCTGCTCGCCGGTGGGGAGCCATCGGGTCCTGGAAGGCGGTGCGTTCGCGGTGCTTGTGCCGGCGAAGGCCTGGGCCTGGGTGACGGGCACGGCGTCCATGCCGGCGGGATGGGCGGAGGTTATCCGGGCGAACAAGGAAAAAGCATTTACCACGAAAAACACGAAAAGCACGAAAACAGGAACCCAACTGGACGGTTTCGTGTCTTTCGTGCCTTTCGTGGTTGAGGATTCTTTTTCATCGGTTCCATCCCCCTACGGACCCTTCCCCGCCGCCATCTCCTTCAGGATGGCTTCGAATTCGGGGTCGCCGTGGAGGGGTTTCAGTTCTTCCAGGGCCCGGAGTCGCTCGGGCTTGGCGTAGCCCCGTAGCTGGGCGCTCCGCAGGTGGAGGAGGGCGTCGGGGCGGCGTCCCAGCTGGAGCTGGGCGGCGGCGGCGTAGATGCAGGGCCAGCCCTCCCGCTCGTCCAGGGCGGCCATGGTCGTGCTGAAGGCGAGGACGCGGTCCCAGGCCTTCTTCTCGTAGGCCTCGGCCAGGAGGCCGTAGCAGGCGGCGAAGGCCCGGCCCAGCAGGCGGCGGATCATGCGCTGCTCCAGGGGCGGGGCCGCCCTCACGCGCTCCACCAGGGCCTGGAGGCGGCGGGTGGCCACGCTTTCGCTCCGCACCTCGGCCAGCTCCCGGGCCTCGGCCAGGTAGCGCTCCTCCAGGCGCAGCTCCTCCAGCACCGCCGGGTCCTTCCCCAGGGCGGCGGCCCGGGCCTGGGCCTGCCGTCCTTCCGGAGCCTCGGGGAAGAGGGCCGCCAGCTCCTGGCAGCGGCGCAGGGCCAGGGCCGAATTCCCCGCCGCCTCCGCCTGGGCGGCCAAGTGCCGGCGCAGCTCCGATTCCAGGGCCGGATCCGGCGCCTTCAGCCCCTTCCGCATGGCCCCCAGCTCCACCAGGCCCAGAAGGGTCTCGGCGACGGCCTCGGGGGGCCAGCGGTGGCCGCCCTCGAAGCGGTCCGCCAGGGCCCGCCAGCCCCGGGACTGGAGTTCCCGCCGCCCCTCAAGGAGTTCCCAGTGGTTGAAGTCCTCCTGGCCGCTGAGGAGGAGGAAGTCCAGGTGCCCCAGGCCCGTGAGGAAGCCCTCCCCGGTGCCGAAGGCGCCGATGGAGATGAGGCCGGAGAAGGCCTTGGGATGCCTCAGGGCCAGGCGCATCGCCATGCGGGCGCCGCCGGAGAAGCCCACGGCACAGCTGCGTTTCGGGTCCACCTTGAAGCGGGCGTGGACGTCCTCCCACATCTCCGCCGAGGCCTCCAGGGCCGGCCGCAGGGGACCGTTCCGGGAATCGTTGGAGCCCACCACGATCCAGCCGAATCGCTCGGCGGCCTTCCGGAACAGGCGCACCGGCTCCTCCCCGGCGCCCCCGGGGGAGAAGGCGAAGAGCACGGGCCAGCTGCGGTCCTCGCGGTAGCCCGGGGGCAGGTAGAGCGCGTAGCTGAAGGCCGGCCGGGCGGTGCAGGGCACCCTGGGAACCACCTCGCCGGGAGGGAAGGGGGCCTGGCCGAACAGCGGCGCAAGCAGGAGGACGAGGAGCAAGGCGCGCATGGCAGGTGGATGATGGCAGGGCAGGGGGCCCGGGGGCATCGGGGCCCGCCCCGCCCGGAGGGCAGGTCGCCCCAGGGAGAGGGGGGATGGGCCCAGGCGGGCGGAGCAAGGAGGCGGGGGAAGGGTCCCTACTCGGCCGCGGCCACGGCCACGGCCACGGATTCGGACACGGCCACGGATACGGCCACGGCCACGGGACCGCGACCGTGGCCGTGACCGTGATCGTGGCCGTCACCGTCACCGTCGCCCCAAAAATCCTTCCACCGTTCCTTCTCGAAAAACCTGAACAAGCGCACGGCTTCCCCCGGTCCGGAGGCCCTAACTCCAAGTCAGTCCCCCCAAGCTCCTTCCCTCTGGAGGTCCGCTGTTACCGTTCGCGTCGCCCAAGGGCACCGTTCGCGGTCAGCCGCCCAAGAACGCCCCGGCTCCTGCCATCGTCGAGCTTCACTGGTCACGGGAGGTTGCATGTTTTCCATGGTTCGAAACGGGATGGTCCGGCATTCCTTGAAGGCCCTGATGCTCATCCTCTTGCCTTCTTCCCTCGCGGATGCCCAAGGGGTGGCGGGCGCCCAGGGGCCCGACGTCCTGATGGTCAGGCTCATCGGAAGTGGGGGATCGGCGACGATCGACGGCAAGCATCATCGAAGTTCCGAGGTGGGGGCGGATCTCATGCTTCCCGCCAACGACCGCCAAAGGTACGGATTGAGGATTTCTTCCATCAACCTCGATGTTTCGGGCAAGAAGCAGAATTATCTTTGCGTGGGGGTGATGCTGGAGACGGTGATGTTCAACTGGTGCCGGATGGAGATCGGCACCGTGGGGTTTGTGGGGCGCGGAGACTTGAGCGGAAGCAATCCTTTCGGCCTGGCCTCCTTCTTCGGCTACGAGAAGAAGCTGGGGCAGTTTTCCTTCACCATCGGGTACGACTCGAAAATCATCTTCACCAAGCCCTCCATCACGGTGAACGGCCTGGGCGTTGGGGTGGGTTACCATTTCTGACCTCCCTCCGACGCTTTCAAGGAGTGACGCCATGGCCAGTTCCATTCGCACCTGCCTCTGGTTCCGCGACGGGCGGGGCCAGGAGGCAGCGGAGTACTACTGCTCCCTGATTCCCGGCAGCGGGATCGAGAAATCCTTTTTCGGGGACAACGGTTATGGCCCCTTCTCCGTGATCGATTTCTCCCTGGGCGGAGTGCCGTACCAGATCCTGGACGCGGGGCCGATGTTCACGCTGACCGAGGCCGTGTCCATTTCGGTCGCGACGGACGACCAGGCCGAGACGGACCGGCTCTGGGCCGCCTTGACCGGAAATGGCGGGGAGGAAACCGCCTGCGGGTGGCTGAAGGATCGCTACGGGGTGTCGTGGCAGGTCTACCCGAAGCGGCTGACCGAATTGACCACCAGCGCCGACAAGGAAGTGTCGGCCAAGGCCATGGCGGCGATGATGAAACAAACCAAAATCGACATCGCCGCAATCGAAGCCGCGGTCCGTGCCTAGAAGCCGGCGCCCGACCCCTCCGCTCAACCCGGGCCCCGGCCGCATGGCCTTCCGCCCGCGGTCCACTTATAGCCATCCCGGGCCCGCCCATCCCCTCGGGACACGCGCGGCCGCCTGGCTTCTCTCCTGAGGCATGCTCCAGTGGAGTCGGCATGGATGCCCTGACCATCCTTGAAGAACTCACCCGACACATGGAATGGGCGGACTCGTTGGTCTTCCTCGCCATTCGGGGGAACCCGGGGGCGGAGCAGGACGAAGTCCTGTTGGGGCGGCTCCGGCACATCCACCTTGTCCAGAAAGTCTTTCTTGATGTCTGGGGGAACCAACCGATCAGCCCCCAGGAAACAGAGGCCCTGAGCGCTTCCGAGCTGCTCGGTTTCGCGAAATCCGTCCACGGGAAGATCCAGCAATTCCAGGGCTCCCTGTCCGCGGGTGACTTGGACAAGAAGACTCCCCTGCCCTGGGCCCGGCAGGTCAGCGCCCAGCTCGGCTTCGAGATGGCCGACCCATCCCTGGGTCAAACCATGCTTCAGGTATCCGCCCACAGCTCCTACCACCGGGGGCAGGTCAACGCCCGGCTTCGAGACCTGGGCCTAGTCCCCCCCCTGACCGATTACATCGCCTGGGTATGGTCTGGCCGACCCTCACCGACCTGGCCGGCCCGCCCTGCCTGACCTGTGCTTCCAACGGCCCCGGCTCCGCCGCCCGCCCCTCCGGTCACCGCGGCGAAGGGCACTCCTCGGAGTCTCCCCATGAACCCCTCCTCCGCGGAATCCGTCGTCCGGGAATTTTGGCGCCTGATGGGCTCCAACGACTTCTCATCGGTCGGTGCCGTCCTCTCGCCTTCCTTTTCACTGGAGTGGCCGCAGTCCAATGAACGCATCCGCGGGGCCGACACCTTCGCGCGGATGAACGCGGAGTATCCCTCCCAAGGTCCGTGGTCCTTCACGGTCCTGCGCCTGGTCGCGTCCGGGACCGAGGCCGTCACCCGCGTCGCGGTCACCGACGGTCATCTCTCCGCCGAGGCCATCTCGTTCTTCACCGTCTCCGAAGGCCTGATCACGAAGGTCGTGGAGTTCTGGCCCGAGCCCTATCCGGCCCCCGCCCACCGGAAACACCTGACCGAACCCCTGGCTCCTGCCCCCTGACCGGGCCCCCGTCCCCGGAGACGGTCACGGCGCCGGCCCCGGCCACGATCACGGTCACGGCGCCGGCCCCGGCCACGATCACGGTCACGGCTACGGCCCCGGCCCCGGTCACAGTCACGGTCACGGATTCGGCCCCGCCCCCGCCCAGTCCCCGGGCACGTTCATCCCAAGCTGCGGTAACATCGAGGTTTACGCATTTTCGCCCCGGGATCCCGCATGCACGCCATGGACAAGGCCTTCGACTTCCGGACCGCCCAGACGCGGTGGTACGCGCGCTGGGAGGAGAGCGGGACCTTCACGGGGAAGCGGGACCCCTCGCGCCGGCCCTTCTCCATGTCCCTGCCGCCGCCCAACATCACGGGCAACCTGCACATGGGCCACGCCCTGGCCTACACCCTGCCCGACGTGCTGGCCCGCCTGCGCCGGGCCCAGGGGCGGGACGTGTGCTGGGTGCCGGGGGTGGACCACGCGGGCATCGCCACCCAGGTGATCGTGGAGCGCCAGCTCAAGGCCGAGGGCACGGACCGGCACCAGCTGGGCCGGGAGAAGTTCCTGGAGCGCATCTGGGCCTGGAAGGAGCAGAACCAGGAGGACATCGAGAACCAGCTGCGCCGCCTGGGCGCCTCCCTGGACTGGAGCCGCAAGCGCTTCACCATGGATCCGGACCTGAACCGGGCCGTGCGCAAGGTCTTCGTGGAGGCCTACCGCGAAGGGCGCATCTACCGGGGCCCCCGGATGATCCAGTGGGATCCCGCCAGCCAGACCGC
Organism: Acidobacteriota bacterium; assembly: GCA_016213735.1. Taxonomy (GTDB): domain Bacteria; phylum Acidobacteriota; class Holophagae; order Holophagales; family Holophagaceae; genus JACQZU01. Next base: position 13,913 of record JACQZU010000025.1, read on the forward strand.
GCTGTCCGACCTGGAAGTGAAGTACGTGGAGAAGCAGGGGAAGCTCTGGCACCTCAAGTACCCCCTCAGCGACGGCGGCGGCTTCGTGGTGGTGGCCACCACCCGGCCGGAGACGATGCTGGGCGACACCGCGGTGGCCGTGAACCCCGAGGACGAGCGCTACCGGCACCTGCTGGGGAAGACCGCGGACCTGCCCCTCACCGGGCGGAAGATCCCCATCGTGGCGGACGCCTTCGTGGATCCCGCCTTCGGCACGGGCTGCGTGAAGGTCACCCCGGCCCACGACCCCAACGACCACGCCGCGGGCCAGCGCCTGGGCCTGGCCAGCGTCACCGTCATCGGCTTCGACGCGAAGATGACCCCCGAAGCCGGGGCCAAGTACGCCGGCCTGGACCGTTTCGCCTGCCGGAAGGCCGTGGTGGAGGACCTGGAGGCCCTGGGCCTCGTGGAGAAGATCGAGGACTACACCCACCAGGTCAGCGTGAGCGACCGCACCGGCGCGGTGCTCGAGCCCCTGGTGAGCGAGCAGTGGTTCATGAAGATGGACGAGGCCGCCGCCGAGGCCCTGGCCGCCGTGCGGGACGGCCGCATCAAGTTCACCCCGGCCCACCACGTGGCCGTGTGGGAGCACTGGCTCACCAACATCCAGGACTGGTGCATCAGCCGCCAGCTGGTGTGGGGCCACCGCATCCCCGCCTGGACCTGCGCCGCCTGCGGACGCCTCCACGTGGAGCTGGAGGAGCCCTCCGCCTGCGCGGCCTGCGGCAAGGGGGCCCTGGTGCAGGATCCGGACACCCTGGACACCTGGTTCAGCTCGGCGCTCTGGCCCTTCAGCATCCTGGGCTGGCCCGACGACACCGCGGACCTGCGGCACTACTACCCCAACGACGTGATGTGCACGAGCTACGACATCATCTTCTTCTGGGTGGCCCGCATGGCCATGAGCGGGCTGGCCTGGATGAAGGAGGTCCCCTTCCGGGAGGTCTACTTCAACAGCCTGGTGCGGGACGAGTCCGGCGCCAAGATGAGCAAGAGCAAGGGCAACGTCATCGATCCCCTGGAGGTGATGGACGAGTTCGGCACGGACGCGCTGCGCTTCACGCTGATCTCCATGTCGGCCCCCGGCACGGACATCGCCCTCAGCCGCAGCCGCCTGGAGGCCAGCCGGAACTTCTGCAACAAGCTCTGGAACGCCGCGCGCTTCGTTCAGATGAACCTGGAGCCGGGCGTCACGCTGGCCGTGGAGCCCGAGCTGGGCGAGGCCGAGCACTGGATGATCCGCCGCCTGCGGGAGGACCTGGCGGAGGTCACCGCGGCCCTGGAGGCCTACCGTTTCCACGAGGCCGCGGAGCGGCTCTACCACCTGGTCTGGGACGACTTCTGCAGCACCTACATCGAGCTGGCCAAGGTGCACCTGCAGAACGGGACCGTGGCCCAGAAGGCCGCCATCCTGCACTTCCTGGACCTCCTGCTGCGGGCCCTGCACCCCATGATCCCCTTCGTGACCGAGGAGATCCACGACGCGGTGATGACCGGGCGCCTGGGACCGGGGGAGCCGGAGCTTCTGGCCCAGCGGGCCTGGGTCTCGGACCATCCCCTGCTGGCCCGGGAGGGCGGGGATCCCGGCCTCATCCCGGTCTTCCAGGAGGCCCTTTCCAGCTTCCTGCGCCTGCGCTCCGAGCAGGGCCTGGACCCCTCCCGGCGCCTGCAGGCCCTCTGCACGCTCAAGGAACTCGCCCCCTTCGAGGAGGCCCTCAAGAGCCTGGCGAAGCTGGAGTCCGTCACCTTCGCGGAAGGGGACCTCTCCTCGCCCACCCGGGCCGTGGCGGTCCTGGGGGCCGGCATGGTGGCCCTGGAGCTGGCGGGGGCCAAGGACGCGGGCGCCGAACGGGCCAAGCTCGAGAAGGAGCAGGAAAAGCTGCTGAAGGAGCTGGAACCCCTGCGGACGAGGCTCCAGGATCCCGGCTTCCTGGCCAAGGCCCCCGAGGCCGCGGTGGAGAAACTGAAGGGCCAGGTGGCGGAGCGGGAAGGACGCCTCGCCAAGGTGGCCGCCCTTCTGCAGGTGTGATGGGGGTCCAGGCGGCCCCTGGCACACTGGATCCATGCGCACCTACTACGCCGGCATGGACCTGGACGCCCCCTGCGGGCGCTGCAAGCTGGAAACCCGGCACCGCGTCCTCACCCTGACCAACGGCCAGCCGGACAACCTCATCTGCACCCAGTGCCAATCCGTGCACAAGTTCCGCCCCGAGCGGCCCGCGGCCCCGCCCCGGGTCCGGGCCGAGCGCGCCGAGGCGCCCCCCAAGCCGCGCTCCCCCGCCAGCCCCAGCCGCTTCCAGGAACTCATGATCCAGGAACAGGCGGGCGCCCAGGCGCGGCCCTACTCCCCCGCCACCCGCTGGGAGGAGGGGGCCTGGATGGACCACGCCAGCTTCGGCCTGGGGCGCGTCCAGAAACGCCTGGGCCGGAAGGTGGACGTGCTCTTCCGGGGCGGCCTGAAGACCCTGGTGAGAGCCTGACGGGTCAGAGCCGGAATTTCCGCACGATCTCCTTCAGGCCCTCGGCGACGCGGGAGAGGTCCTCGGCGGTCCGGGTGACCTCCTGCACCGTGGCGGAAAGCTCCTGGGTGGCGACGGCATTCTGGTCCAGCCGCTGGGCGGTCTGGCCCATGAGGGCCCGGACCTCCGCGCTGGTGCCGGCCTGCCCCTGACTGAGGTCCCCCATGTCCCGGATCCCCCGGGAGACCTCGGTCACCCGCTGCCGGATCGCCTCCAGGCGGGTGAGGGTGCTGTCCACGCTGGCGGTGCCTGCGTCCACCGCGGCCATGGTGCTCTGGATGATCCCCTCGATCTCCTGGGCGGATTGCGCGCTCCGCTCCGCCAGCTTGCGGACCTCCTCGGCCACCACGGCGAAGCCCTTCCCGTGGACCCCGGCCTTGGCGGCCTCGATGGCGGCGTTGAGGGAGAGGAGGTTGGTCTGGCGGGCGATCTCCTGGATCACCTGGACCGCCTGGACGATGCGGTCCGTGGCGAGGCGGATCTGCGCCATGCCCGTGGAGGTCTCCCGACCGGATTCCGCGCCCCGGGCCGCATCCTGGACCGCCTCGTCGCTGCCGGCCCGGGTGTCCATGGCCTTGCCCGCCAGGGTGGCGACGTTGGCCTCCAGCCGTTCCAGGGCCTCCTGGACGTGGGTGCCCGAGTCCCGGAGGCCCTCTCCCACCCGCGCGGTCTCCGCCACGGTGCGGGACATCTCCTCGGCCCCCGCCGCCAGTTCCAGGGAGCCCGAAGCCACCCGGGCGGAAGCCCCCTCCACCTCCGCGAGGCTCGCCTGCAGCTGCCGGGCCATGGTGTTGAAGGACCCCGCCAGGGTCCCGATCTCGTCCGAGCTCCGCACGGGCGCCTCGACCCGGAGGTTCCCCCCGGCCATGGACTTGAAGGCATCCCCCAACTCCACCAGGGGCTTCAGGATGATGCGGCTCACCGACTGGTGGATCATCCCCAGGACCAGGAGCACCGCCGCTCCCGCGGCGAAGGCCCCGAAGAGCCAGGTGTTCCGCTGATCCCGGGCGAGGGAGGCGGTGGAGATGGACGCGCCGAACCCCGCGGCGAGGGCACCCTCCTTGAGGTCCTTCGTCGCGGTCATGCCGAAGGCTTCGTGGCAGGTGTTGCACTCGCTCTTGAGGACGCCGGCGGCGAGCACGTAGAGCGTGGGGGTCCCGTCCGGGGAGTTGAACCGGCCCACCCGGTGGGTCAGGGAGGGGTCCCGGGCGAACTCCGCCATGGACTGGCGCTCGAATTCCTCTTCCTTCCCCCCGCCCTGGATCCCCGACACGGGAACGCGGTGGTACTTCATTCCCCGGCTCGCGCAGTAGTTCTCCGCCTCCTGGTGGAACATCCAGCGGGAGGCCAGGGCGATGGCCTGGAGCTGCTCCTCGAAGGCCCGCTCCGCCCGGCTGCTTGCGAGGGCCCCCACGCCCCAGGCCGCCGCCATGAAGAGGAGGACGAGGAAAACACCCACGGGCAGCATGAATTTCGAAGCGAGCTTGAGCCTGTCCATGGACCCCCCGGCGCGGCCGCGCGGATCTGGTCCCGTTTTCGGCCTCCGGGGGCACCTTCTTTACAATCTGAAGCAGTGGAAGCAGCCCAGGCCCTCCTGGCCTTTCAGGAATCTGATCGATGACGGACGGTGCCCCGTGGGGCGCGCCGTGGCTGCCGGAGGCCTCCACCGGCCTCCGGGACCTGTCTTTCGCCGTGGTGGACCTGGAGACCACGGGGGGCACGCCGAGGGCCTTCTGGGACCGCAGGGAGCGCTTCCACCCTCCTTCCGAGATCACCGAGGTGGGCGTGGTGCTTCTCTCGGGCACGCTGCGGGTCGGGGACTTCTCGAGCCTCTGCGCTGTGGAGCGGGGCATTCCCCCTGTGATCCAGCGCCTCACGGGGATCACGCCGGACCTTCTGACCCCCGCGCCCCCCTGGGAACAGGTGGTCTTCCGGCTCGCTCCCGCGCTGGAGGGGCGCATCTGGGTGGCCCACAACGCTCCCTTCGACGGGAGTTTCCTCAAGGCCTACCTGCCCGAGGGCCTCTGGGGCCGCCACCGGCTGTTGTGCACGCGCCGGCTGGCGGGGGCCTTCCTCCCCGAGGTCCGGAGCCGGGCCCTGGCCTCGCTCTGCGCCCACCTGGGGATCTCCAACCGGAGGCCCCACCGCGCCCTTCCGGATGCGGAGGCCACCGCCGAACTCCTGGCCCATTTCCTGGGCCTGGCGGAGAATTCGGGGATGGAGGCCGAGGCCTTCCTGCACGCGGGCGCCATCGCCTGGGAAAGGTTGTAGTGGACCTCATCGGATTCTGGAACCTCGTCCGGGGGCACGGCTGGCAGGGCGCGGCCCTGTGGGGTGTGCTGCTGGCCCAGGCGGTCCTCTGGGTGGGGCTGGTCCGGCTCCACCTGGCGCTGCGCCGCGAACAGGCTCCCTGGGAGGAGTGCGTCGGGAAGATCCGCAGCGCCTTCCTCCGGAAGCTGAACGGGGAGGAGGAGGTCGCGGAACTGAAGGTCCACCGCTATGCGCCCCTGGTGGACAAGCTCATCGCCCTCCACTTCGCGGAGGAGAAGAGCGATCTCGCCGCGCGGTTCCTGCTCTTCCGGTGGAAGACCAAGGAAGGTCTGCGCCCCTTCTGGATCCGCTGGGGCCACCTGGTGATCGCCTTCGGCGTGGTGGTGTGGTTCCTCTACGGGGTGCGCCTGGACATCGGCACCGAGGTGCTCAAGCGGACCCCCGTGGACCCGCGCCTGCTGTGGGTCTGGCTGGGCTACGCCATGGGGGTCGCCTGGAAGCTGGTGCGGCTGCAGGGGGACCTGGAACGGGTGCAGCGGAGCCTCCTCCTGCCCCGCCGCGAGGAATAGGTCCTGAAGGAGGCCGCGCCGACCCGCCCCCTGTCGGCCCGGGGCCGGCGGGCCCGGCGTTGGGGCCTGCTCTGCGAGCGGATGACGCTGTGGCTCCTCTGGCTGCGGGGCTGGGACCTGGTGGCCTGGCGCCTTCGCCAGGGCCGCTTCGAACTCGACCTCCTCGTCTGCCGCGGGAGCGAACTCCGCCTCCTGGAGGTGAAGGCCAGGGGCCCCCGGGCCTGGGTGGGCGCGGACCTGGCCCTGGGTCCCGACCAGCGGCTCCGGCTGCAGAGGGCCCTCCGCAGCTACCTGGACCGCGTTCCCTGGCCCGGAGGGATCTCGTTCCAGCGTGCCTGCTGGGCCGGCTGGCGGATGCGCCTCCATCCCCCGGAAGCCTGGGACGGCCTCAAGGTTCCCCGGGAAAAACTGACAGGAAGGTGACCCTACTTGGGCGCCGTCATCTTGAAGTCAGTGTGGCAATCCAGGCACTTCACCACCGGAGGCTTGTGCTGCCGGTGGCAGTCGGGGCAGCTGATGGGCTCGGGGTGCTTGTCCGCCGGGGGGCTGTGCGGATTGGGCTTGAGGTGCTTCGTGTAGGCGGCCATGGCGGGGTAGTCCCCGTGGCAGACCATGCAGGAATCGTCTGCCACCGCGGCTTTCGAAGGATTCTCCTTCCGGTGGCAGTCGTGGCAGAGCACCCCGACCTTCGCGTGCTTGGCGGGGAGCGGACGCTTGGGCTCCTCCGCGGGAGCGGACGCCAGGGCGGAACCGAGCAGGAGGGTGAGCAGGATTTTCGGAAGCTTCATGGATGCCCCCAGGAATGGATCCATTGATACTTGACGGGCCCGGAAGGGCGGAGGAAAAAAATTTCGGGATCGGTGGGTCATTAATATTTTATGCTCGAAACAGGCCCTCTGCCGGGGTAAATCGAGAATCGTTCTCCCCCGATCTCCGTTTTCCCCCGGGCGCGATCAACACTCCTGGAGGTTTTCCATGAAACATCCAGCCACCCTCCTTCCTGCCGCCCTGGTGGTCCTGCTCGGCGGGGCCCTGGCGCCCCCCCTGGGGGCGCAGTCCATGCAGTTCAGGGCCAAGGTGGCGGACACCATCCCGAAGTACGCCCCGAAGGTGAGGGTCAGGGGGGTCCTGGAAGTGCCCGGCACGGACTCCCTCTCGGACCTCGGGGACGAGTGGAACAGGTCCTTCAGGCAGTTCCACCCCGAGGGGCGGCTGATCTATCTTCCCAAGCTCAGCAAGGAAGCCATCAAGGACCTCAACGACGGCGTCCGCGCGGTGATCGTCTCGGCCCGCGAAATGACCTCGGAGGAAATGCAGGCCTTCCGGACCAAGTTCGGCTACATGCCCATGCGGATCCCCGTGTGCCTGGACGCCAACATCGTGTTCGTGAACAAGACCAATCCCATCACCTCGATCACCATGGAGCAGCTGGACGCCATCTACGGGAAGGACCGGAAGGGCGGACTGAAGGAACCCCTCCAGACCTGGGGAGACCTCGGCGTCCGCGGGGACCTGGCCAAGCGGCCCATCAACGCCTACGCCCGGGAAGAGGGCAGCGCGATCCGCGCCACCTTCGCGGCGGCCACCCTGCTCGGAGGAGACTTCCGGCCCGGGATCGCGGCCCGGGGGGACTCCTCCTCCCTGGCGGAATCGATTCTCACCGACCAGGCCGGGATCGCCTTCGGTCCCATGGCGTCCTGGTACACCACCAACAAGATCCTTCCCGTGGTTCCCTACCAGGGTTCGGACGCGCGGCTGCCCACCCAGGAGATGGTCACCACGAGCCGCTACCCCATGCCCATGCTCTACTACGCCTACGTGAACCGCCCCCCGGGCCAGGCGCTGGACCCGGCGGTGGACGAGTTCCTCCACTTCGTGCTGTCCCAGGAAGGTCAGAACACCGTGGCGGACGTGGGGCTGTTCCCTGGGCCCACCGAATTCCTCACCATCGCCATCAAGCGCCTGGACCGCTGAGGTCCGGGCCGGGGTGCGGAGGGCTGGCTACCGGGCCTTCATCTTGAAGTCCGGGTGGCAGTCCAGACATTTCACGACGGGCGGGGCGTGCTGCCGATGGCAGTCGGTGCAGGGGGGCTGGGCCGGGTGCTTGCCCCCGGGGGGCTTGTGGGGATTGGGGTTGAGGTGCTTGGTGTAGGCGACCATGGCGGCGTAGTCCCCGTGGCACATCATGCAGGATTCGTCCGCCACCGCCGCCTTGGAAGGGTTCTCCTTCCGATGGCAGTCATGGCAGAGCACCCCCGCCTTGGCATGGCGGGCGGGAAGGGGTTTCGGGGTGTCCCCCCCCGCCCAGGCGGGCAGGGCCCGGAGGGCAAGGGTGAACACCTGGATGCCGGGGGAGATCATGGGTATCCTCTGGAATTCAGGCCCCGCCTGGGCCTGGGGGTGGTCGAGCCGGCCAAATCCTATCACGACTCAGGAGTCCTGAACCCATCGCTCCATCCCTGCCCGACCCCTCAGCCCCCCCGGTCCGCGCTTCGGCCACCACCGGGTCTCCCGATCCCTGTTGTTCCGGTGCTTCCATGTCTTCGCTCCTCCCCCCTTCCCGCCGTCTCCTCGCCTTCATGCTGATGCTGGGAGCGACGGGAATCCTGGACGGCCAGGTTCCCCCGCTCCGCCCGACGGTTTCCAGTGCCTTGCCGGCGTACCACCCCAAGGCCCAGGTCCGGGGGGTGCTGGAGATTCCCGGAACGGATTCCCTCGCCTCCATGGGGCACCGTTGGAACCAGGGCTTCAAACGCTTCCACCCGGCGAGCAGCCTGGTGTACCTTCCGAGGCTGACCCGGGACGCCCTGAAGGAATTCGTCGAGGGGGGCCGGAGCCTGGTTTTCTCAGCCAGGGAGATGACCCCGGAGGAGAAGCAGCGCTTCAAAGGGAAGTTCGGGTACCTCCCCATGCGGATCCCCGTGTGCATGGACGCCAACGTCGTGTTCGTGAACAAGGCCAATCCGATCCCGGCCATCACGATGGAGCAGCTGGACGCCATCTACGGCCGGGACCGGAAGGGTGGCCGCAAGGAGGCCATCCGCACCTGGGGCGACCTGGGGGTCGCCGGGAGCCTGGCGGGCCGTCCCATCACCGCCTACCTGCGGGAAGAGGGCAGCGCCATCCGCGGCGCCTTCGCATCCGCGGCCCTTCTGGGAGGGGAGTTCCGTTCCGGCCTGGTGGTCCGGGGGGACTCCGCCTCCCTGGCCGAATCGGTCCAGGCGGATCCTGCGGGCATCGCGTTCGGCCCCATGGCGGCGCTGGAACCCGCCAACAAGGTCCTGCCGGTGGTGCCCTTCCAGGGGAGCGAGGCCCGGCTCCCCACCCAGGACCAGGTCACCACCAGCCGCTACCCCATGCCCATGCTCTACTTCGCCTACGTCCACCGGCCCCCGGGACAGCCCCTGCCTCCCCTGGTGGACGAATTCCTCCATTTCCTCCTCTCCCGGGAGGGACAGGGGACGGTGGCCGAAGGCGGCCTGTTCCCGGGGCCCATGGAGTTCCTGGCCATCGCCCTCAAGCGGCTGGACCGCTGACCCGGGAGCCTCCCGGGCCTCAGTCCAGACGGCCCCGCCGCTCTCCGTCCAGCCACTGCACGCGCACCGGAGATCCCGGAGGCAGCACCTGGGCCCCGAGGACGGGCATCCCCAGCTGATCGCGGACGAGGGCGAAACCCCGGCGGAGGGGGCCCCTGGGATCCAGGCCCTGGAGGCGGGCCCGGAGCACCTCCAGGCGCTGCCCGCGCTGCTGGAGGAGTCGAAGGGCGGCGGGGTGAAGGCGCCTTCCAGCTTCGTGCACCCGGGGCCGGTCGGACTCCCCGCTGGCCAGGAAGGCCGCGTGGCGGAGGCGCTGGCGGAGCAGCGCGAGTCGGCCCTGGCGCTGGTCCAGCCGCCGCTGGGGGTGGGCGAGGTGGAGCCTCTGGAGGAAGCCCTGGAGCCTGCCCTGGGCGAGGGAGGCCGGGTCCAGACGGAGCAGCCCGCGGTCCAGGAGCATGTTCAGGGTGCTTTCGAGGCCCCGGAGGCGCCAGGCCATCCGGCTTTCGAGCCCTTCGAGGCGCCGGCGGACCTCGGCGTCCAGGGTCCGGAGGTCGGGGGTGGCGATTTCCGCCGCCTGGCTGGGGGTGGCGGCCCGGCGGTCCGCCGCCAGGTCCACCAGGGTCGTATCGATCTCGTGCCCCACCCCCGTGACCACCGGCAGCCGGCAGGCGGCCACGGCCCGCACCAGGGCGGGATCGTTGAAGCCCCAGAGGTCCTCCAGGCTTCCCCCCCCCCGGACCAGGAGGACCACCTCGCAGGCCCAGTGGGGATCCTGGATCTCCTGGAGGGCGAGGAGGTTCTCCGGGACGCAGCGCTCCCCCTGGGCCGCGGCGGGGGCCACCAGCAGGTGCACGCCCGGGGCCCGGCGGGCGGCCACCTGGAGGACGTCCCGGAGGGCAGCCCCTCCCAGGGCGGCCACCACCCCGATGCGCCGGGGAAAGGCCGGCAGGGCCCGCCTGGGCCGGTCGAAGAGGCCCTCGGCCCGGAGTTCGGCCTCCAGCTGGCGGAGCCTGGCCTGGAGGTCACCGATCCCCGCAGGTTCGCAGTGGGTCACCGCCAGGGTCAGGCTGCCCCCGGCGACGTAGAGGTTCAGGGAACCCTTGAGCACCACCCGCTCCCCGTCCCGGGGGGCATGGCCCAGGAGGCGCTGCTGGCTGGCCCAGACGGCGCAGCTCAGGGTCGCGCCCTCCTCCTTCAGCGTGAAGTACCAGTGGCGGCCCTTGTCCCGGAGGTTGGAGACTTCGCCCACCACGCAGACGGAGGCGAAGGGAGGCTCGATCCGGGCCTTGATCTGCTCCAGGAGGCGCTTGACGGAGAGGGGGGCGTCCACGGCTCCACCCTACCCCGGCGGCCGAAGGGGAGGAAAGCGCTCAGGGCTCCCGGCAGGCGGCGATGTCCACCAGGCGGGCCAGCTCCGAGAACACCTCCCCCTGACCGGGGTCCGCCTCGTAAAGCGCCTTCACCTTGATCCGGGCCGCCGCCACGTCCCCGCAGGCCTTGCCCCGCGCGATCAGCACGCGGCAGGATTCGGGCATGGGACCCCAGCTTCCGCACTCCACGAAGGACTCGCTGAGGAAGATGAACTTGGGGATCGCCTCTCCCCCGTTGGTGAGGAAGCGCACGAAGACGTCGGGCCACTGCGCCCTGGAGATGAATCGCACCTGGAGCCTGGGGCACGCCTCCGCCATCCGCTGAAGGGCCGGCACGTGCCGCACCACGTCGCCGCACCAGTCCTCCGCGATGGCCACCACGTGCACGGGGCGGGCCAGGGCGGGGAGGGACGCCGCCAATCCGGGGGGAAGCGTCAGGGCCTCGCGCCGGGCCTCCATCTTCTGGGCCTGCTCGGGGGATTCCGCGGCGGCCAGCCAGGCGGAGTGGTCGAGGCCTGAGGCGAACACGGCGCGCCAGTCGACGGTGGGGAGGATCGGGGGGCGCGGCATGGGGACTCCAGGGCGTGGACTCAGTGGGCCAAGGGCCGGGGGAAGCGGGCCAGGCCGACGGTGAGGCCCGCGAAGAGGGAGTAACGCTGGGCGCCCCGGGTCAGCCCCGCATCCACGCCGCAGTCCAGGACCAGCCGATGCGAGACCTTGCAGGCGAGGGCCCAGAGGTTGCTCACGACGCGAGGATTCAGCACCGTTCCCGCCATCCCGTACACCTCGCCCGTGATGGACCAGACGGGACCCAGGTTCCGGGTGACGGCCAGGGTGGCGGCCGGCTGCCGAACACGGCCCCCGGGGTTCCCGGTCCCCCTTCCCAGCCAGGTCTCGAGCAGGTTCACGTCGGCGTGGCAGTCGCCGACATCCCGGCTGAACAGAAGGGCCAGGGCATCGTCCGCGGTGCCGCTGCCCAGCCCCTTGGCCACGCTGGCGGTGGGGAACTTGTGGGACACCTGCAGGGCTTGATCAAAACCCAGGAACCCGTCGTGCAGGTAGCACCACTGGGCAGCGAGACCGACATCCCCCCACCCGGCGACGGAGGGCCCCTCCGGGCCGCTTTGGCGCAGGAAGCCGTTGCCGCTCAGGCGCAGCTCCAGGTCCGGGGCCAGACCGAGCTTCAGCAGGGTCGGGGTCTGGAAGGCCTTCGAAGCGTCCCGGAAGCGGGCCTGCTGGAGGCCCCATTCCAGCTCGGCGAGCCCGGGCTGGGTGGTGAGGGCCGGGTTGGCGAAGGTGGGGCGGTTCGGGTTCACTTCGATGGTGGTTTCCTCGCCCCGGAGCCAGACTGCCGGGAGCAGCACCAGGGTGAGCCCCCAGGCCGACCAGCTCCTCCATCCCACGCAGCCACCTCCGGAAACAAGTCTATTCGGAGGTCAGGGCCGCGTCCTCCGGGCAGGGGTGGTGGTGGTTCCGGATGAGGCCGATGGCGAGGTCGTAGTCGGGCTCCTGGGTGATCTCGGGAACCAGCTGGGTGTGGACCACGGTGCCGTTCTCGTCCAGGGCGACGATGGCCCGGGCCAGCAGCCCCGCCAGGGGGCCGTCCTCCATGAGGACGCCGAAGGCCCGGCCGAATTCCGGGCTGCGGAAGGCGGAGGCCGGGAGCACCCGGTCCAGGCCCTGGGTGCCGCAGAAGCGCTTGTGGGCGAAGGGCAGGTCCATGGAGACGCAGAGGACCACCGTGTCGGAGGGTTCCGCGGCCCGGGCGTTGAAGGTCTGCACGCTGTCGGCGCAGACCGGCGTGTCCAGGCTGGGAAAGATGTTGAGGATGACCCGCCGGCCGACCAGGTTCTCGGGGGTCAGGTCCCCCAGGTCCACGCCGGTCAGGCAGAAGGGCGGGCAGTGGGAACCCACCCGGGGGAGTTCCCCCGAGGTCCGGATGGGGGTGCCCTTGAAGGTCAGGGTGGCCATGGCGTCGCTCCGGGAAGGCAGCCCATCCTACTGCGCCCATTGTCTCGGGATCCGGGAAGTTGGGCGAAGCCCGTCACATTCCCGGATGGGCTCAGGGGAACTCCACCGTGACGGGCTTCCAGGTCCTTTCGTCGTTGTGGAGGCCCCGGGCGGGACTGGAGATCTCCAGCCTCCGGGGCTGGACGCGGATCAGGACGTATTCGGGCCCCTGGGGCCCTCCCGGGTAGAAATCCTTCCAGTCCGGCTTCCAGCGGCGAGCCTTTTCGACGGGGTCCACCACCAGGGTGGCCCGGCCCACGAGGGCGACGTAGCTCTGGGAACCCGCCTCGAACCAGAGCAGGCTGACCCGGGGGTCCCGCCGGATCTGCCCCACTTTCCGGGACGCGGCGGTGGTGGCCAGCCACACGGTCCCGTCGGCCTCCATGGGAAAGGCATCCATGAGCCGGGCGTCCGGGGACCCCCCGGCGTCCAGGGTGACGAGGCTGCAGTACCGCGCGGTGGTGGACAGTTCCCGGGCCACGGCGAGGGGCTGGGGAGCGGGCGGAGCGGCGCCCAGGATCGGGGCCAGGGCCAGGGCGAGGAACAGACGGATCATGGAACCCCCGGGAAGGCCCCTGCGGGCCCCTGCCTCCAGGATGAGGACGCCCCGGGTGGTTTTCACAGAAAGGTCTTGACCCTTCATACCTCGCGTTACAATGCCCCGGCAGATTCATTGACAACGGAGGCCCCCATGCCCACGCGCACCGCGACGCTTTCCCTGCTGGCCCTGGCCCTCGCGGCCCTGCCGGCCCAGGCCCAGACCAAGCTCCTGCGCTACCCGGACATCCACGGGGACAAGGTGGCCTTCGTGCACGGCGGGGACCTGTGGACCGCCCCGGCCAGTGGCGGCACCGCCACGCGCCTTACGGCCCATCCGGGCCTCGAGCTGTTCCCCAAGTTCAGCCCCGACGGGAAGTGGATCGCCTTCACGGGCCAGTACGACGGCGACGAGCAGGTCTATGTCATCCCGGCCACCGGCGGCATCCCGCGCCAACTGACCTTCTACCCCTCCTTCGGGCCCGGGGCTCCCCGCCACGGCTACGACCAGCTGGTGATGGGGTGGACCCCCGACGGGAAGTCCATCCTCTTCCGCTCCACCCGGGAGGCCAACGGGGTGACCACCCATGGGGCCCTGTTCACGGTGCCCCTGGCCGGGGGCCCCGCGAAGCGCCTTCCCATGCCCGAGGCCGGCGCGGGCAGCTTCTCCCTGGACGGCCGGAAACTCCTCTACTCCCCGCTCTCCCGGGACTTCCGCCACTGGAAGCGCTACGAGGGGGGCTGGGCCCAGGACCTCTTCGTCTACGACCTCGCCACCCACGAGCAGAAGAAGATCGCCGCCACCAAGCGCACTGAGCGGGACCCCATGTGGATCGGGAACACCGGCTACTTCGCCTCCGACCGCACCGGCACCCTCAACCTCTTCTCGGTGGACCCCGCCACGGACACGGTGAAGCAGCTCACCTTCAACAAGACCTGGGACGTGCGATGGCCCTCCACGGACAAACAGTCCCGCATCGTCTACGAGCTGAACGGCGAGCTTCACGTCCTGGACGTGAAGGCGGGGAAGGACACCCCCGTGTCCATCACGGTGCCCACGGACGGCGGGGCCTCCCGGCCCGCCCGCATCTCCGTGGACCGCAACGTGGAGTCCTTCGCCCTCTCGCCCAAGGGAGAGCGGGCCCTCTTCGTGGCCCGGGGGGACGTCTTCACGGCTCCCATCGAGAAGGGGCCCACCCGCAACCTCACCAACTCCTCCGGGGCCCACGAGCGCCTGGCCCGCTGGTCCCCGGACGGGCGCCGGATCGCCTTCATCTCCGACCTGTCGGGTGAGGACCAGCTCTACCTGGTGGACCAGGACGGCAAGGGCAAACCCGAGGCCCTCACCTCGGACCTGAAGGTGATGCTCAACGCCCCCGAGTGGAGCCCCGACGGCAAGCGCATCGCCTTCACGGACAAGGACGGGATCGTCCACGTGGTGACGGTGGCCGACAAGAAGCGGGTCGAAGTGGTCCGGGACATCTACGGCAATGCCGCCGGCCTGGCCTGGTCCCCGGACAGCCAGTACCTCGCCTTCACCCTGGACAACCCCAGCACCACCCGCTCGGTCCAGGTGTGGAGCGCGTCGGAGAACAAGCTCCGCCGGGTCACCGGGGACGCCTTCAGCGCCTTCGGTCCGGCCTGGGATCCGGACGGGAAGACCCTCTACTTCCTCTCCAACCGGGACTACGTCCCCCAGATGTCCAACCTGGAGTTCGACTTCGCCGGGACCCGGAGCACGGGCGTCTTCGCCCTGACCTTGAGGAACGACGGAAGCCACCCCTTCCCCCCGGAGAGCGATGAAGTGAGCCTGGCCGGAGAAAAGAAGGAGGAGGGAGGGGAGAAGAAGCCCGAGGCCAAGGGCGCCCCCGCGGTCCGCATCGACTGGGAAGGCCTGGAGCGTCGGGTGACCCGCGTGCCCCTGCCCGCGGACAACCTCGGCGGCCTGGAAGCCATCAAGGGCCACCTGATCTACACCAAGGCCGCGCCGCAGTTGTATGGCGGCGGACCTGGCCAGGGGGCGGGGGCCGCCCTGTGGATCTACGACCTCAAGAAGCGACAGGAGAGCGAGCTGGCCAGCGGCGTCCAGGGCTGGACCCTCAGCCAGGACGGCTCCAAGGTCCTCTTCCGGGCGGGCCAGGGTCCCCAGGCGGGCTACTTCCTCCTGGACGCCAAACCGGGCGCCAAGGACCGCAAGACCGTCTCCACCCGGGACCTCGCCGTGGACCGCATCCCCGCCCAGGAGTGGGAGGAGGTCTACAACGAGGCCTGGCGCCGCTTCCGGGACTTCTTCTACGTGAAGAACATGCACGGCTACGACTGGGTGAAGCTGCGGGAGCAGTACCGGCCCTGGCTGCAGCACGTGACCCACCGCTCGGACCTCACCTACGTGCTCACCGAGCTCATCTCCGAGCTGAACATCGGCCACACCTACACGGAAGGCGGGGACTACCTGATCCCGGAGCGGGCCAGGGTCGGGCTGCCCGGCGCCACCCTGGTCTTCGACGAGAAGGCCGGCCTCTTCCGCATCGGGAAGATCTTCCGGGGCCACAACGAGGAACCCCGTTACCGCTCGCCCTTGACGGAAGTGGGCGTGAATGCCCACGAAGGGGACTTCATCCTGGCCATCGACGGGGTGGCCCCCACGGGCAGTGAGGACCCCTACCGGCTGCTGCGGAACAAGACCACCCCCGTGACCCTGACCCTCAATTCCAAGCCGGGCCCCGAAGGATCCTGGCAGACCACGTACCGCCCCCTGGAGAGCGAGAGCGCCCTCCGCTACCTGGACTTCGTGCTCTCCTCGCGTGAGGCCGTGGACAAGGCCTCGGGCGGGAAGGTGGGCTACCTCCACATTCCTGACATGGGCGCCCCGGGCATGTACGAGTTCATCAAGTGGTGGTACCCCCAGATCCGCAAGGAGGGCCTGGTGGTGGACGTGCGGAGCAACGGGGGCGGGAACATCAGCCAGATGGTCCTCGAACGCATGGGGAAGAAACTGCTGGGGACCCGCTTTGGAAACGCCAGCGATCTGCCGACGACCTACCCCGGCACGGTCTTCCACGGTCACATGGCGGCCCTGATCAGCGAGACCAGCGCCTCCGACGGCGACATCTTCCCTCACTACTTCCGTCTTTCGGGCCTCGGTCCCCTCATCGGGAAGCGGACCTGGGGAGGCGTCGTGGGCGGGGGGAACATCCCCCTGATCGACGGCGGCAGCGTCTTCGTGCCCCGGAGCGGCACCAACAGTGCCACGGGCGAATGGATCATCGAGGGGGAGGGGGTTTCCCCCGACATCGAGGTGGAGAACACCCCCAAGGACCTGATCGCGGGCCGGGATCCCCAGCTGGAGCGGGGGATCCAGGAGGTCCTGAAGCGCATGCAGGCGGAGCCCCGGACCCTGCCCAAGCGGCCCAAGGATCCGGTCAAGACCAAGTAGGCCGGAGCCCCGCGGCCGGCCCGGGAGGCTTAGGCCAAGGGGCGTGAAAGCCGACGAAAAAGCACCCCACACCGCCAAGGGGCCAAGCACACCAAGAACTGCATGGTTATTGGATTTTCTTATCTTGGCGTCTTGGCATCTTGGCGGTGGATTTTTATTTGAGCCCCAAGGCGTTTCAGGCCTCCCGGGCCAGGGCCTGGAGGCGCTCCCAGAGGGCTTCCACGTTCTCGCGGCGCGTGGCCTCCGCCCCGATGCTCACCCGGAGCATCTGCCGTCCCTTCAGCACCGCGGGGGTGAGGTACGCCGAGCCCTCCGTGTTGAGGCGCCGGGCGATCTCCAGGTTGTGGGCCGCCAGGGCCGCTTCGTCCTCGGCCAGGCCGGCAGGGACATGCCGCAGGCAGAGGGTCTGAAGAGGCACCGGGGCCAGGAGCTCCCATTCCCGCACCGCCTCCACCTTCCCCTTGAGCCACTGGGCCAGGGCCAGGTCCCGGCGCAGCCTCTCCTGCAGACCCTCCACCCCCTCGTCCAGGAGCAGGAACCACAGCTTCAAGGCCCGGAAGCGCCGCCCCAGAGGGATGCCCCAATCCCGGAAGTTGTTCACCTCCGCGTCCTGGGCGGTGCGCAGGTAGCTGGGGTTGGTGCCCATGACCCGGATGAGGTGCTGGGGGTCCCGCACGAAATAGGCGCTGAAGTCGAAGCCCACGCCGAGCCATTTGTGGGGGTTCAGCACGATGGAGTCGGCCCCCTCCACCCCCTCCCACATCCAGCGGCATTCGGGGAGGATCATGGCGCTGCCCGCCATGGCGGCGTCCACGTGGAGCCAGAGTCCGTGCCGGGCGGCGAGAGCGGCCAGAGGTTTCACCGGATCCACGGCCGTGGTGGCCGTGGTCCCCACGGCCGCCACGATGGCGCAGGGGCGCCGTCCGGCCGCGAGGTCCTCGGCAACGGCCGCTTCAAGGGCGTCGACCCGGAGGGCGTGCGCACCGTCGGTTTCCAGGAGCCGGAGGTGCTCCCGGCCGAATCCCGCCAGCAGGGTGGCTTTCGGAATGGAACTGTGGGCCTGGTCCGAGGCGTAGACCACCAGGGGGCTGCCCCCTTCCTGGAGCCCGCCCCGGGTCTGGGAGAAGCCGGTGGCCCGCTCCCGGGCGCAGAGCAGGGCGCAAAGGGTGGCGGTGCTGGCCGTGTCGTGGATGACGCCGGTCCAGTCGCCGCTCAGGCCCACCATCTGCCGCAGCCAGTCCATCACCACTTCCTCCAGTTCGGTGGCGGCCGGGCTGGTCTGCCAGCTCATGCCCTGGGCTCCCAGCCCCGAGGCGACGAGGTCCGCCAGGACGGAGGGAAGGCTGGTGTTGCTCGGGAAGTAGGCGAAGAAGGCGGGGTGGTTCCAGTGGGTGATCCCGGGCAGCACCGCTTCGTCCAGCATGGACAAGGCCCCAGGAAGGCCCCCGCCCTGGACGGGCGGGGTGGCGGGGAACCTTGCCCGCAGTTCCCCGGGTTTCACCGGGCTCATCACCGGGAGGGAGGCCATCCGCTGCCGGTAGTCGGCCACCCAGTCCACCAGGGCATGCCCCAGACGGCGGAATTCCGTATCGTCCATCCGCAATCCTCCCCCCTTCTGGATGAGTTTGGATCAGGGCGGGGGGGGAGGGAAAGACGGAGGGGCTTCCAGCTCCCGCACGGTGAGGGAGAGGGCCCCCAGGGAGATGATGTCTCCGATGCGCAACAGGGTGGGCTGCTCCACCTTCCTCCCGTTGATGCGAGAACCGTTGGCGCTGCCCAGGTCCGTGAGGACGCAGCCTCCGGGGAAACTTTCGATCACTGCATGGTGCCGGCTGATGGCAGGGTCGGCCAGGTGCAATTCATTGTCCGCCTCCCTTCCGATGCCCATCCGGTTGCCGATGGGAACGCTGAGGGTGCCTCCCCCCGGGCCAGGAATGAGGAGGACGTCCCCGGCGGTCACAGGGCGCCCCAGGCCCGAGGGAGGCGGCGTCAGGGCCACCTGGGTCTCGGGTCCCGGGGGCGAAGCGGGCATCAACATGGTGGGGAGCGGGGGCGGGACCCCCGGTCCTGCTGGTGGAGGGGTCGGGGGAAGGGGGCCCCCAGGACGCCCGGGGGCGGGGCGGCCCCTCCAGATCAGCACCCCGAGCAGGGTTGAGCCCAGGAGCAGCAGGGCGCCCACACCCCCCAGGAACAGGGGAGACCCGACGAAGGCGCTCCGGGCCGGCGGGGGCGCGGGGCGGGGCGGGGCCGGGGCTTCGGCCCGGGCCACCTTCATCCTTCCGGCGAGTTCCTCCGTCCCGAGGGCCCCCTGGCGGAAGGCCTGCCAGTCCTCCCAGGTCAGCTCGCAACTGAGGTCGCTCCATTCGATCCGAATGCGCTCCGGCTTCTCCTCGAGAAGAAAGGATTCCTGGAATCGGTCGGCCAATTCCTTGGCCCGTTCCTGGGGCTCCGCGGGCGCGGCCGCGGCCACCGGGATGATGCGGAGGGGCTCGGCGAGCAGCGCGGCTCCCCCCAGCATTCCCCACAGGACCAGGGCCCGCCCCAGGGCGGGAAGGCCGCAGGCGGGCGGCAACAACCCCATGGTTCGAGGATGACAGATCTTCCGCCGGTCGACCTGGCTTCTCCCTCAATGGGGGGCCGGCGCGGCACCCCCGGGCTCCTTGAGGGGGGGGAGGAATCTCACCTTCCCGGAGGTCAGATCGTAGACGGCCGGCACCACCCTCAGCTTGCCGGCGGCGTGAAGGTGGCGAAGAATCTCGCTGCGTTCCAGGAGGGCGGCGGCCTGTCGGCTCGCGTTGGCCTCCACCAGGTGGCCCAGGTGTTCGGCGGGGGTCTCGTTGGGGTCGTGGCGGACGCTGTCCAGCAGCCCCGCCATGGCTCCCTGGAGGGCCCAGAGGTTGCCGGGAAGCGATCGAGAACCGGCCTCCATCACCGCCTTGACGGCGCCGCAGGAGCCATGGCCCAGGACCACGGCCAGCTTGGAGCCCAGATGCTCGGCGGCGTATTCCACCGACGCGATGCCCTGGAGGTCCAGGATGTTGCCAGCCTCCCGGACCGTGAACAGGCGGCCCAGCTCCTGGTCGAAAATGAGATTGTCGGCCAAGCGGCTGTCGCTGCAGGTCACCACCACCGCGAAGGGAGCCTGGCCCCGGGCCAGGGCCGTTCGCAGCGCGGGGTCCCCGGCCCCCTGCACCGACCGGGTCCGATTGCCCGCCACGAAGCGGGCGTTGCCAGCCTTCAGTTCGGCGAGGGCT
This sequence comes from Acidobacteriota bacterium, assembly GCA_016213735.1. Taxonomy (GTDB): domain Bacteria; phylum Acidobacteriota; class Holophagae; order Holophagales; family Holophagaceae; genus JACQZU01. The sequence continues at coordinate 33,454 of JACQZU010000025.1, forward strand.
CCATCCGGGCTCGTGTTCTCGGATCCTGGAGGAGGCGCCGGGGCCTCGACCCGCTCCGCCAGCTCCCGCCGGAGGCGATGGTTTTCCGCCTCGACCCTCTTCAGCCCGGCTTCCAGGTCGCGGAGGCGCCTGGACATCCGCGCTTTCTCGGGATCGGGGGAGGGGGTTCCTCCCGGCCTGCTTCCCTTCGGGGGAACCCCGTCCTCTGGGCGTTCGGACCCGGGCCTGGGGGTTCCCGTCTCCTTCGCTGTCCGGGCCCCCGGGCCCCTCTCGGTCCGTGCGGAATCCTTTGGGAGGGGCTTGAGGGGGGGCTTTTCGTCCGAGCTGGCGATGGGGGCCAGGATGGAGAAGCCCAGCAGGAACGGAAGGAATGGCATGGCGCGGCCCTCCGCCTCCCATCGGCAGCACGGGCAGAATCCCCAATTCCTGCCAGCCTCCCGGAGCCCCCGTCCGTGCCCGGGTCTTCGCCGCCCGCCCCCTTCGGAGAGAGGCGCGGCAGGGCTGTCACTCGTAGCGGAGGGCCTCGATGGGGTCCTGCCGGGCCGCCTTGACCGCCGGCCACATGCCGAAGACCAGGCCGATGGAGGTGCTCACGGCGAAGCCCAGGACGATGCTCCAGAGGGGCGCGGCGGCGGGGAAGTCGAAGAGGAGGCGCACCAGGCCCGCCAGCCCGAGGCCCGACAAGATTCCGAGGGCACCGCCGACACAGGTGAGGGTCACGGCCTCCACCAGGAACTGGCTCGCAATGTCCTTGCGCGTCGCCCCGAGGGCTTTGCGGACGCCGATCTCCCGCGTCCGCTCCGTGACGCTCACCAGCATGATGTTCATCACCCCGACCCCTCCCACGAGCAGGGCGATGGCGGCGATGAGCACCATGGCCCCGGCAATGCCTCCGGTGATCTCCTGGAAGGTGCGGAGCTGGCCCTCGCTGGTGAAGATGGCGAAATCGTTGGGTTCGTTGGCCTTCAGACCCCGCCTGGCCCGCAGGATGGCCACCTCCTGGTCCGTCATTTCCTGGACCCTGCGGGGGTCCTTGGGCACGGTGGCGATGTGGATGGTGTCTCCTCCGCCGTTCTTGATCTGGGGCCACATCTCGTCGAAGGTGCTGATGGGCATGATGAGGATGTTGTCGGCGTCCCCTCCAAGGAAGGAGCCCTTCTTCTCGAGGAGGCCCACCACCGTGAAGGAGGTGCCTCCGAGCAGCACGCTCCGCCCGATGGGGTCCCGCTTGTCGTAGAGCGCCTGAGCCAGCTCGGGACCGATGACGCAGACCCTCGAGGCGTGGGCGATGTCGGCATCGACCAGGAAGCGCCCGTCCTGGATGTAGGAGTTGTTGGCCGGCGCGTAGTCGGGATTGGTGCCCACGATGGTGGGGCTGTTCCCCTCCTGGCCCGAGGGGGTCTTCACCGAGAGGCTGACGAAGGCCGGCCCCTGGAGGTAGCGCTCCTGGCTTACCGCCGCGGCGAGGGTCCCCAGCCGCTTGAGGGCCTCGGCGTCCTCGATGGTGAGGTCCCTCCTGCGCTTCTGGTCCTCGGGCAGGGGCCCTCCGCCACCGTGGCGGGGTTCGAATTTCTGGAACTGCACGAGGGTGGCCCCGAAGCTCGTGAAGCTTTCCGTCACCGCGTTGTTGAAGCCGGCCACGAAGCTCACCATGGCGATGACCGTGGCCACCCCCGCGATGATTCCCAGGAGGGTGAGGGTGGAGCGGAGCTTCTGGGTCACGATGGCCCGCAGCGCGAAGCGGACGTTCTCCCAGCCGATGGCGCGGAGGAGGGCGGGTTTCTTGAGGGCGCTGTTCATGGCTCATTCCGCCCGGATGGCGTCGATGACTGGGAGGTTGGACGCGCGCAGGGCGGGGAGGAACCCCGCGGCAAGGCCCACCAGGGTGGAAAGCCCGATGCCCGTTCCCACGATCGCGGGGGTGATCTGGGCCGGGAATCCCGCGAGTCCCCGAACCAGGCCCGTCGCGGCCCAGCCCAGGAGCACCCCCAGGACGCCCCCGGCCATGGCCAGAAGGGCCGCCTCCAGGAGGAACTGGCGCCGGATGTCCCGCTTCCTGGCCCCCAGCGCCAGGCGAACCCCGATCTCCTGGGTGCGCTCCACCACGCTCACCAACATGATGTTCATGATCACGATCCCCCCCACGCCCAGGCTCACGGAGGAGATCAGCACGAGGAGGATGAAGGCCACGCGGCTGATGGCCTTCCAGAGTTCCTGGAGGCTCTCCTGGGTCAGGATCCCGAAGGGGTCCGGCTCCTTGTAGCCGGTGTGGCGCATGGCCCGGAACAGGGCCCGCAGTTCGTCCGAGGAGGCCTCGATCCCAGGCACTCCTCCGGCTGCGCGGATCTGGAGTTCCAGGGACTCGTTCCGTCCCATGAAGTTCTTCCGGTAGACCTGCAGGGGTATGTAGACGCGGCCGTCCTGGTTGAAGCCGATGCTTCGGCCCTGCTTGGGCATGACCCCGATGACCCGGAAGGGGAGGCCCTTGATCAGGAGGATGCGTCCAATGGGGTCCACAAAGGGGAACAGTTCCTCCCTCGTGTTGGCCCCGATCACCGCGACGTACTGGCTCGCGCGGTCCTCCTCGTCGGTGAAGTACCTCCCCCCCTCGAAATCCAGCCGGAACATGGGGCCGAAGTTGGCGCTGGTCCCGATGACGATCACGTCGGGCAGGTGCTTGGGGCCGTTGTCCACCGCCATGGCCTGCCCGCTGGCCGCGGAAACCTGGGCGGCCCGCGTCAGGGCGCCCCCTGAGATCCGTTCGAATTCGCGGTAGGTGATGGGTGGCCGCTTGAGGGCGTTGATGAACTCTTTCCGGGATCGGATGATTCCGAATTTCTGGACCAGGTAGACGTCCGGGGCCATGACGATGATCTTTTCCGCCACGTAGGTGTTCAGCCCCGAAATGACCCCCACCACGCCCACGATGGTCGTCACCCCGATGATGATGCCGAGCAGCGTGAGGAAGCTCCGCAGCTTGTGGGCCTTCAGGGCGCGCAGGGCGGCGCGGATGAGGTCCCGGGGATGCATCGCCTAGCCCTTCTTCTCGCCCTTGCCGTCCTTCTTGGCCTTCTTGTCCACGTGGACGGGGTCCCCATCCTTCAGCTCTCGGAGGATCCTGTTGGGACCGGTGATGAGGCTCTCGCCTCCGTTGAGGCCGCCGAGCACTTCGACGCTCAGGTCGCCGATCATGCCGGTCTTCACGGGGGCGAACTTGGCCTTGCCGTTGTCCATGAGGTAGACGCCCTCCTCCTCCTTGGGCGCTCCCGGAGCAGTCCCATCCCCCGGCTTGCGCTTGATGTCGCGCATGACGATGGCCTGGAAGGGGACGGCCAGGGCTTTCTCACGCCTTCCGGTGAAGATGTCCGCCTGGGCGCTGAGTCCGGGCTTGATGGTCAGGGGAGGGTTCTTGATCCGGACCTTCACCTTGAACTTGGTGGCCTCGTTCTGGCTGAGCTTGAGGATCGGGCTGCCCCCGACCTCCGTCACGATGCCCTGGAAGAGCTGATTGGGATAGGCGTCGATGCGGACTTGGGCCTCCTGGTCCACCTTCACGTTGGGGATGGAAGCTTCGTCCACCTCCATCTCGGCCTCGATCCGGCTCATGTCGCTGATGGTGAGCAGAACCGTGCCGGCCTGGTTCTGGATGCCCGGAACCGCCGTCTCCCCCAGTTCGATGCGCCGCGCCGTGACCACCCCGTCGATGGGGCTCGTGATGGTGGTGTAGGCCAGGCCCACCTTGGACTGGTTCCGCGTGGCCTGGGCCTGCTCGGCCCGCCGCCGGGAGCTCTCCTCCGAGGCCTTGGCGGTCTCCAGGGCGGTGCGGGCCTTCTCGAATTCGGCGGCGGAGATGATGCCCGCCTTGTGGTTGGCCTGGGACCGCTCGAAGTCGCTCCGAACCTGGGCCAGGGTGGCACGGGCGGAGGCGTAGTCCGACTGGGCCGCGCGCATGTTGGCCTCCATCGCCTCCGAATTGGCCCGGGCATTCCGGGGGTCGATTTCCATGAGGAACTGCCCCTTCTTCACGGAATCCCCTTCCCGGACCGCCAGGCGGGTGACCTGGCCCACCAGGTTGGCCGAGATGTCCGCCTTGGTGACGGCCTGGATCTTCCCATTGGCGCTCACCTTCGCCTGGAGGTCCTGGCGATCGACCTTCGCGACCTGGACCGCCTGGCCCTTTTCCCCGCGGCTGGCCATGGCCACGCTGAAGAGCACCAGGACAGCGACCCCCCCGCCGACGAGTGCGAACTTCTGTTTCCTCTTCATGGACACCGCTCCTCTTCGACCAAGGACCCGTCTGGGTTTCGGTCCCTGAAGCCCGGGGTTTAGGGGGCCGGGGGCTTGACAGACCAAATAAAAATAGAAATGATTTTCATTTGCGTTTTCCTCCCGAAGGACCCATGCCCCGATCCGCCGGATTCGTTGTTCTATCAGCCCTGCTCGTGTCCGGCCCTTCGCCGCTGGGGGCCACCACCGGAACGGCCGTCCTCCAGGGCAGGGTGGTGGACGATTCGGGCCGTCCGGTGGGGGGGGCCCGGCTCAGGCTGGTGAACCGGGTGAGCGGTTTCCGCCAGGCCGTCCTCAGCGAGGGATCCGGCCGCTACGCCTTCTTGAACATCCCCTTCAATCAATACCACCTGGAGGCCGAGGCCCCGGGCATGCAGACCTTCCACGCGAATGTGGAGCTTCGCAGCGCCGTGCCCCAGGATCTGGGCGTGACCCTGAAATCCGCAGGGGCGGTGGTGGAAATCCTGGACGAGACCCGCCTGGTGGAGGACCACGCCACCGTGCACCTGGACATCGACCAGAGCAGCATCGAGAAGATTCCCGCGGCGGTGCAGAGCCGGGCCCTGGAGTCCATCCTGCTCGCCACCCCGGGCTTCATCGCGGACGAGAACGGTCGATTCCATTTTCGCGGCTCCCATGGGCAGGTGACCTATGTGGTGGACGGCATCCCCATCTCCGACCAGCTCCACGCCACCTTCAGCAACAGCCTGGACCCCTCCCAGGTGGCCAGCATGGAAGTGATCACCGGGGGGATCAGCGCCGAGTTCGGGGGCAAGCCCGTGGCGGTGGTGAACCTGAGCACCCGGAGCGGACTGGGGACGCCGAGGGGATTCGAGGGCGAGGTCTCCCTGGCGGCCTCCCGTTTCCGGACCGCCGAAGCCTCCCTGACCCTTCGGGGCGGCTCCGACCAGTTCGGCTATTTCGCTACGGCGGCGGGAAGCAAAGGAGACCGCTTCCTCGACCCCGTGGACTTCGGGAACTGGCACAACCACGGGGAGACGGGGCGGCTCTACACACGCTTCGACTGGATCCTGGGAGCGGCCGACACCCTGCGCCTATCGGTTTCCGGGGGACAGGCACGCCGGGAAGTGCCGAACCTTGCCTCCCAGCAGGTCCGTGGACAGGACCAGCGGGCGGCCACGACGGACCAGAACCTCAGCCTGGCCTGGACGCGGGTGCTGGACGCCTCCCGGACCCTCGAGGCATCGGCATTCTTCCGCCGGGCCGGGGCCACCCTGGATCCCTCCGAGAACCTCGAGCCTGGATTCGACGCCCGCCCGCGACGCGACCTGCCGGTGTGGGCCCGGCAGGACCGCACCTTGGAGAACCGTGGGCTCCAGGCTTCCTGCACCGTCGGCTGGGGCGGAGGGAGCATCACGAAAGCCGGAATCCAGTTCCTTTCCTACCCCCTCGTGGAACATTTCCGCTTTGCGGTGACCGACCAGGCTTTCGCCGCCGACCCCGGGGACCCCCTCTACCCTTTCACCGCGGCCGGCGGCGGGGCGATCTGGCGATTCGACGGTTCCCTGACCCCACGCCTGGCCTCCGCCTACCTCCAGAACGACCTCCACCTCGGGGACTGGTTCATCGCCGCCGGACTTCGCTACGACCACTACACCGTGGCGGAGGTGACCCAGGCGCTCCTGCAGCCGCGATTGGGCCTGAGCCACGCCCTTCCCTGGCGGACGACGGTGCTTCGCGCTTCCTATGATCGTTTGCTGGTGGCCCGTGAGAACGAGAACCTGGCCCTCTCCCTCTCCCAGGCGGCCTGGGACCTGGGCCCCTTCCGCGGCACGCCGCGGCAGCCCCTGCGCCCCGAGACCCAGCACGCCTTCAGTGCCGGCGTGGAACAGCAGGTCGGGACCGTGGGCAGGCTCTCCCTCGAATGGTGGGAGCGCCGCTCACGCAACGCGGGAGACAACGAGCAGTTCTTCAACACGGGAGTGCTTTTTCCCGTCGCCGCGGAACGGGGTCTGTTCCGCGGCGCCAACCTCCGGCTGGACCTCACGCCCGTGGGGGGATGGTCCGGCTACTTGAGCCTGGGCCGGACCCGGGCCCTGTTCCAGGCGCCCCTGGCAGGGGGCCTCCAGCTCGAGATGCCCGAGCGCCTGCCCGGGGAGCGTTTCCTGGTGGACCACGACCAGAAACTGGCGGCCCAGCTTGGGATCAGGTGGGAATCCCGGGATTCTTGGGTTCAAGTGATCGGACGCCATGATTCAGGCCTCGTGGCCGGGGATCCCTCGGGTGCGGCGGGAGATCCCGACCACGCCTTCGGGGTGGCCTTCGTCCGAAGGGACTCGGAGGGGACCTGGCGGGTCAAGCCGCGCACCCTCTGGGACCTGGAGGCCGGCTGGACGATCCACCTGGGAGGAGGACGGAAGCTGCTTCTGGTGGGGGACCTGCTCAACGCCCTGGACCACAGGGGGCTTTACAATTTCCTGAGCGCCTTCGGCGGAACCCACGTGATCCCCCCGCGGAACTTTTCTCTCCGGGTGAAATACCGGTTCTAGGGGCGGCCCCCGGCCCCGCCTGGCCGCCGATCGGGCATCCCGGCGGGACCCCCTCGTCGAAGGAGGCTCACCCGGGGAGACCCTGGGACCCGGGTCAGGCTCCCCTGGACCAGCTTCCGGCGATCCGGGCGACCTGCTGGATGGCGGGCCCCGCTTCCTCCAGGCTGCCCCGTTGCTCGGCGGCCTGAAGGAGGGCGGCCGCTGATTGAAGCTGCTCGAGGTCGGAATCGAGCTGTTCCGAGGTGCGGGTGAGGGACTCGCTGATTTCCTGGAGCTGGTCGTCCGGGCGGATGCGGGTGTGCTGAGGGATCCGGCGTTCCCCCAGCTCGTCCAGCACGGCCTTGAAGCGATGCAAGGGTCCGGCGATCCGGTGGCTGAGGAGGGTGACGAAGATCGTGACGCACAGCGTGGACACGGCGAGGCTGCAGGCCGAGAGCAGGAGAACGATGGGCATGAGCATCTGCCCAAGGGTGCGGTAGGCCGCGTGGGCGGAGGCGAGGGACGCCGTGAGCTCGCTTTCCATGAACAGGTAGATTCCGAAGGCGAAGATGCCGGTGAGGAGGATCTGGACCAGCATGAAGAGAGCCGCCAGCCGGAGCTGGAAGGCGGGATTGATCAGGACGATGCGGCGCCGGCGGAGCTGGGACATGGGGGCCTTCAATGGCATGCGAGGCACAGCTGGCCCCGGTCGTTTCGGAGGGCGAGGAAATAGGTAGGGTAATCCTTCTGCCGCCGGAACCAGCGATCGAACAGGCTCTCGGATTTCCATCTCCCGCGGTCCCGGCGCGGAGTACCGAGGTCGTGGCAGGTGGCGCATTCCAGGCGGCCGGCGGGCACCAGGAGGCGGGAATCCCCGGGAGGCTTCCGCAGGTTGACCCCAATCGGGTGGTGCTGCCCGGTCTGGTCCTTGAAATGGCATGAACGGCAATAGGGGCTGCACGGCCGCAGGGCCCGGGACCCTTGGAGGGGAGAGGGCCCGGAAGGATGGCAGGGGCGGCAGGCCTCCTGGGAGGGGGGAAGGCAGGGAGGGGGGGTCACCTGGGCCCGGACCCAGCCGACGGCCAAGCCCAGGAGCAGGGTGAGAGCCAGGGTGCGGGGGACGAGTTTCCTGGGCATCAGAGCACCAGAACGGCCTGGAAGAGCAGGCGGTGCCGCTCCCCGGGGAGGGCCGGATGCGGCCCGGCTGCGCGCTGTGCTTCCACCTTGACCTGCAGCAGGCCGCCCAGGGTGAGGCTGAACCCCGCGGAGCCCAGGGTGGCTGGCCCGGGGGAGGGCTCCTCCGGCGGACCCTGGATCCACGCCCGTTCATACCGGAGGAAGAAGACCGGCCAGGGACCCCCCGGCGCGAACTCCTGCGTCAGGTGCCAACCCTCGCTCCGGGTCCGCTCCGAACCGTCCCCGGGGTCCTGGACCCTCGCGATGTATTCGCCCCGGAGGGTCCAGGCATCCACGCGAATCTCGGCATCCGAGGCCGCGGCCCAGCCGCTCTTCCGTCCCCCTCTTCCCGCGTCGAAGAGGTAACTCAGTCCGATTTCCAGCGTCTTGGGTTCCCGGGCGCCCTTGAGGGAGAAGGGATTGCCGAATGGGGTGAATCCCAGCCGCCCCCCGGCCAGGTGCCCGCGGCTGAACCCCCGGACGAGGAAGGCGTTGAAGTTGAGCGTTCCGTCGTTGCCGAGCACGCGGAGGCCCGCGTCGTTGTAGCCCCCATCCATGATCAGGGCGGTGGTCAGGGGCCGGGCGATGGTGGTGCTGTCCTTGCTGGCGAAGAATTGCCAGTCATTCCCGAAGGGAATGTCGAATCGGCCCGCCTGCACGTGGAACCCCTTCTCGACCCAGAGCCTGCCCCGCGGGGCGATGGTCCCCCCGTACGGGTGGTAGTCCAGGAAGCCAACGGTCAGGAGGGTGCCCTCCTTGTTGGTCACGAGGGCTGCGGTGGCGTCCAGGCGGTCGTGAAGCTCTGCCGACAGGTCCAGTTCCGCGGAACCCCAAGCGGTCTTCCGGACTCCGCTGTCGTCCGGAGCGGATAGGAAATCCGTGAAAAAAAATGGTTTGAGGGCGAGCCGATTGTCGGCCAGGCGATCCCTGGCCTGGTCCACCTGTTCCCGGAGGGTTTTGGAGGGAGCCGGTTCCCCAGCGGGTTCCTGGGCCCAAAGGAGGCCGGTGGCCACCAGGGGAAGGAGGAGGGAAGGTCGAAGGGACATGGCACGCACTCCCATCAACCTCGGCCCTTGCCAAAGATGACTTGAACATTGGTTTTTTGGTCAGGAAGCTCCTTCGCTGGCCTGGGACAATCCCCTGCGTTTTCCGACCCACTCGTAGAACCCCGGGAGCACCAGGAGGGTGAACAAGGTCGAGGTGAGGAGGCCGCCCACCATGACGATGGCCAGGGGGCGTTCGAGTTCGCTTCCCCCAAAGCCCAGGAGCATGGGGAAAAGGCCGAGGATGGCTGCGCCGGCGGTCATGAGCTTGGGCCGGACCCGGCCCAGGCTGGCTTCAAGGACCGCCTCCCGCAGGGGCAGGCCCGACGCCAGGAGGTCCTTGATCTGGGTGATCAGGACCAGGCTGTTCTGCACCGCCACCCCGAAGAGGCCGATCATTCCGACGATGGAACTCACATTCCAGGTCTCCCCGGCCAGCCAGAGGCCGAAGAGCCCCCCCGCGAAGGCGTTGGGAAGGGTGGCCAGCACCACGAGGACTTCCCACCAGCGGGCGAGAGCAAGGTAGAGCAGGCCCACCACGATTCCCAGGGCCACCAGGATGGCGATCTGGAGACGGAACTGGGTCTCCCGGGCCTCCTCGATCTTCCCCCCGAGCTTGACCTCGGTTCCCTTCGGCAGCGGGAAACCCGCCATGAGGCTTTCCACGCGCCGGGCGGCGCCTCCGAGGTCCCCCTCCGTCCTCAGGTTCAAGGCCAGCCTGCGCTGGCTCGCCTCCCGGCGGAGCATGCTGGGCGTGGTGGCCTCCCGGAATTCAACCACCTGGCCCAATTCCAGCACCCTGCCATCCTCCAGCACCAGGGGCAGCCTCCGGAGCCGCTCAGGGGTGAGTTCTTCATCCTGCGCGAACCGAAGGACCCGGCTGATCCGCTGGGGGCCGTCGAAGCGGGGCGCGACCTCCAGGCCCTGGAGGGCCGCCTGGAGGGTCTGCAGGAGCAGGCCGCGAGGAACCCCCAAGTGGCGCAGGTCCTTGTCGTCGATGGTCACCTGCCATTTCGGCAGGGGCCCCCCGGTGTCCGGCGTGACGGATCTCACCCCTGGAAGGTCCGCGAGCTTTTTCCGGAGTTCGGGGAGCACTTGCTCCAGGGCCTGGAAGTCCGGGTGGAAGAGCTTGAGCTGGAGGTCGGCGGGAGTGCCGCCGAGCCCCTCTGAGATCTTCATCTGCATGGGAGTGGTCAGTTCCACGGGGTAGGGCAGGGCATCGGCCATGGCCCCGAGGGCACCCTCCACGGCCCGGGGATCCGCGCCCTCCTTCAGCACCACGAGGATGTCGCTGGAGTAGTGGGGCATGGGATCCTCCGTGACGTCCCCGCGACCCGTTCGCCGGTAGAAGTCCTTCACGCCGGGGGTTTCCCGGATGCGCTGGCTGATGATCCGGTTGCCCTCGTTGACCGCGTCCAGGCTCGTTTCCGGCGGGAAGTTGGGCGTGAGGATGAACGCGCCTTCGTCGAGGGTGGGGAGGAAATTGCTCCCCAGGCCGAGGGCCAGGACGATGCTGAGGATGGTCAGGCAGCCCGCCCCCACCAGCAGCTTGGCTCCATGACCGAGGGCCCAGGCGAGCACCGGGCGGTAGTGCTCCTTGAGCCGGGTCACGAAACGAGGTTCCTGGAGGACGGTCCCAGGGGGGAGGTAGCGTTCCACCAGGGTGGGCACCAGGGTGAAGCTCAAGATCAGGCTGAACACCATGGAGGACCCCACCGCCACGGCCAGGGGCGCGTAGAGGCGTCCCGCCACGCCGCCGATGGCCAGGAGGGGAATGAAGACCGCCAGGATCACGAGCACGGCGATGAGCACCGGGATCCCCACTTCCGCGGCTGCGGCCACGAGGGTTTCCCGCCGGCCCGCCCCATCGGCTTGGTGGGCCTCATGCAGCCGGTGCGAAAGGTTCTCCACCATGATCACCCCCGCATCCACCAGCAGGCCCACGGCGATGGCGAGCCCCCCCAGGGTGAGGGCGTTGAGGCCCAGACCCATGAGCGCCAGGGGAATGGCGGCGCCGAGGGTGGCCAGGGGGAGCATCAGGATGACGATCAGGGAGCCCCGCAGGTTTCCCAGCAGGACCACCAGGACCAGGCCCACGAAGGCCCCCCCCATCAGGAGGGCGAGGGTGACGCCGCTGAGGGCGTGCCGCACGAAGGCGCCCTGGTCGTAGAACATCTCCAGGCGCATGCCCTCGGGCAGTCCGTCCCGGAGTTCCGGCAACCGGTCCCGCACCGCCTGCGCCGTGTTCAGGGCCTCCGCGGTGGGCTGCTTGACCACCCGGAGGGAGACCGCCTCCGCCCCGCGGTAGACGCTGAGACCCCTCCGAAAGCCTGCCCCCTCGGCAATTTCCGCCACTTCTCCGAGGAAGACAGGTCCCCGATGTCCCTGCACGGGGAGCCGCCGGAGCTCCTCCGGGGTCGCCGCCCCGCTCCCCAAGGTCACGAACCAGCCCTTGTCCTGGAGTTCGAGGATGCCGGCCCCGGCATCCTGGTCGCTGCCCTCCAGGGCCTCCATGGCGCGTCCCAGGCTTACGCCGAGGAGGCGCATCCGGTCGGGGCGCAGCCGGACCTGGACCTGGCGGGCCTCCCCTCCGAGGGCCTCGACCCGGGCCACTCCCGGGACCGCCTGGAGCCTGGGCAGAAGGACCTTCACCGCATGGTCCCGGAGGGCCATGGGTCCCACCCCGGGCCCCATGAGGACGAGTTCCTGGATCTCCTGCAGGCGCCCGGAGGCGCTGGTGACGAGGGGCGGCAGGGTCCCCGGGGGGAAGGCCCCGGTGATGGAGGCCAGGCGTTCGCCCACGAGCTGTCGGGAGCGCCAGGGGTCCGTCCCCCCTTCGAAGGCGATGACGACCTGGACCAGTCCCGCCTGGACGGTGCTGACCACCCTCCGGACCCCGGGAAGGCCGCCCACCGCCTGCTCCACGGGCTGGGCCACGGTGAATTCGAGCTCCGACGCGGCCCGACCCGGGCTCTGGATCAGCAGCTGCAGCGACGGCAGGGAGAGGTCGGGAATGAGGTCCCGCTTGAGGTTGAAGAAGGTGAGCGTCCCGGTGAACGCGAGGAGGAGGGTGGCCCCGAAGACCAGGCCCCTCTTCGGCAGGAGCCACTCGAACCAGCGGGTCAGGAGGAGGTGGGTGTTCTTAATCATTGCTGCCTCCCGAGCGAAGCCGGAGCAGCTTCGACTTCAGGAGGTAGGCCCCCTCCACCACGATGCTTCCCTGGGCCGGAGCTCCCCCGAGGATGAGGGTGCCGTTCTGGCTTTCCGGCCCGCGCTTGACGGGAATGAACCTGGCGGTGTCGCCCTCCTCCAGGAACACTCCCCACCCGCCGTCCACCTGTTGGAGGGCCCCGGTGGGAACCAGGACGCCCTGGCCGAGCGGAACCTCGACCTCCATGGGGGTGCCGGGGAGGGGCAGGGGGGGGCCCTGGAGTCGCAACCGGTAGGCCAGGCGGTGGGTGGTTTCACCCATGATCGCGGGGAGGCCCACCACCTCGGCCTTCCAGCTCCCCCCCTCCGTCCTCACTCGGGTCCGGGCCCCCAGTTTCCATCCCTCCGGAGCCGGGGGCGGGAGGTCCACCTGGACGAGGGCGGCTGAACCCATTAGGAAACTCCCGAGGACCTCGTTCGCCTGGACGCCCTGTCCCAGCCTCACCTTCCAATCCACCACCGTCCCGGGGGCCGGTGCCTTCAGGCGAAACACCCCCTCCGCCTGTTCCGGGTCAAGGCCCCGGGCCTGGAGGGCCATCCGACTGCTCTCGGCCTCCGCAAGGGCCACCCCGTGTTCCGCCTGGGCGTGTTCCAGGTCCCGGATCGCCCCGGCCCCGGCTTCACCCAGACGCTGCTCCCGCGCCACCTCGGAGGTGGCACGGCCCAGGCGGGCCCTTGCCGCCAGCCACCGCGATTTCAGGTCCGCCAGTTCAGGACTTCGAAGGGTGAGAAGTTCCTTCCCGGCTGGCACAGGCCGACCGGGCGCGGCGGGTGCCGTGGCGACGGTGCCCGAGACGGGTGCACTCAGCACCGCCCTGGAGGATTCATCTCCCAGGGCCTCCCCGGGGACCCAGGTCGTCAGGACGCCTGGGCCGGGAACCTTCATGCTCCGGATTTCGGGCTTCAAATCCTTGATGGGGACGGTGTCAGCCCCCGGGGCCCGCGACAGGGAGGCAGCGGGTTCAGTCGGGGAGGGCCGGGACTGGCAGGCAACAGCGAGGGCCACCAGGGACAGGGCCGTGGCAGAGGAAAGGAGGGCGCGGGTCATCGGCTCTCTCCGAGCGTGAGAAGTTCGATTTCATTGAGGAGCGTGTGAGCGTCGTGGTGGCGGCGGAGGCGGGAATTCTCGGCCTCCAGGAGCTGCCGGCGGAGGGCCAGGGATTCGGAGGGCCGGTCCTTTCCCTCGCGGAGCCGGAGGTCCACCGCGCGAAGGGCCCCGGCGAAGTCGGCGCCCGGCGCGATGTCCAGGTGGAGCGGAAGGCGCTCGAGGGCGGACTGAAACCGGACCCGGACTAACATCCGAGCCGTCTCCGCTTCCCGCTCCAGCGCGCTCCGGTGGACCCTGGCCTCCAGGCCCAGGGCGGCGGATTCCCCCGGGCGCGGAAGTCGAACGGACACCCCCACCCGGGCGATGCGCTCCTCGCCTTCGGAGGCGTAGCTCCCCCGAAGGCTCCACCGTGAAGCCCGGAGGGCGTGCTGGAGATCCAGGCCCGCCCGGTCGGAGGCGAGCTGTTCCTGAAGGGCGCGGTTGAGGAGCCCGCATTCAAACGCCTGGGCAAGGCCCTGGGGATCCGGGAAACGAGGCGCCCCCGGGTCCGCGAGAGGGGCCGGAGTTTCGGGGATTTCCGCCAGGGTTCGAAGGGCGCCCCAGGATTCCGACGCGCGGCGGGCCCCCTCGGCGAGTTCTCCCTCGAGACGGAAGAGGTCCCCCCGCACCAGTTCAGGTTGGAAGGCGGGATCAGATCCGTTGGCGCTGCGGGCGCGGGCCACCTCCAGCCAGCTGCGGGTCAAATCCACCTGGGAGCGCCGGAGCTGAAGCTCCCGCTGGGCGAGCCAGGCGTCGAGGTAGGCCTGCCGCAGCCGGTGCCGGGCCTCGGCCTGGGCCACGCCGGCCATGAGGTTGGAGCTCTTCTGGAACCGAAGGCCAGCCTCGTGCCGGAGTCCAGGGGCGAGCAGCAGCGGGAACTCCATCTGGGCGGACCGGTCGGTGCTGCGGGGGGTCGGACCCGTCCTGGAACCGGCCTCCGCGATGAAGGTGGGTCCCTCCCGAAGCAGGCCCCCGGTGTTCGCGAGGCTTCGCGAGCGGGTCGCCCGCTCTGCCTCTGCCCGGAGGGCATGGGGATCGGTCCTGGCCCGGGCCAGGATGGATTCGAAATCCAGGGTGGAAGGTTGGACCAGGGCCATGGCGCTGAGCGCCAGGGCCCCGAAGATGACGCCATTCATGGCTACCTCGGCGAAAGGGAACGTGCGCACACGGGCCCCGGAGGACCCTGGAGCGGGGGACGCGTCTCGATCAGGCGAGGAACCTGGGCGGGGCCTTCTCGGGCTGGGGGTGGAGGCTCACCGGGCGAAGGGAGGCGGGTCGCTCGAAATCGCCCTGGACGAGGATTTCCGGAATGGAAGGGGGTTCCGCCAGGGGTGGCACCGGGCAGAGGCCGTTGCAGAAAAAATGGCAGCCGACCAGCTTTTCACCCGAGAGGTTCTCGAGGGTGAGCCATGGGTCCTGGCTCGCGATGGCGGGGCTGCTGCCCCTGCAGACCGGGAGCATGCCCTGGGCGGCGTGGAAAACCGCATGGGCCAGGTAGATCAGGGACAACGCCAGCAGGAGGCTTGCGGGAAGGCGTTTCATGAAGGTGCGAAGCGACATCTGGGACAACGGGCCTCGACGACATCGTATCGGAAATCAACAACCCTTCCAACACCGGCATTGGCGATGCTCAGGTCGTGGCGGAATCATGCACGCGGCTCAGGTCGGCCCTGGTCCTTCGGAGGTGAGACCTCGGAGCGGTTATTACTTCGTGTTACGATACATGCATTCCTTCCGGAGAAGCCTCCATGCCCCGTCCCCTCCCGATCCTCCTAGCGCTGTTGGCCTTGGCCAATGCCCCCGCCCCCCTCCGGGCGGACGAGGGCATGTGGACCTTCGACAACCTGCCCCTGAAACAGCTCAAGGAGAAGTACGGATTCGTCCCCGACCAGGCCTGGCTGGACCACGTTCGGCTGTCGGCCATCCACTTCGGGGGGGCCAGCGGCAGTTTCGTGAGCCCGGACGGCCTGGTGCTGACCAATCACCACGTGGGGCGGGGAGCGGTCCAGCGGCTCAGCAGCAAGGAGAAGGACTACATCAAGAACGGCTTCCTGGCGGCCACGAGGGAGGAGGAGCTGAAGGTTCCCAACCTCACCCTCCGGACCCTCATGGCCATGGAGAACGTCACGGAGCGGGTGCGGAAGGCCGTGAAGGCCGGGGCGACCGAGAAGGACGCCGCGAAGCAGCGACTGGCTGAGCTGGACGCCGCCAAGGCCGAGGTCGAAAAAAAGACAGGCC
Source organism: Acidobacteriota bacterium (assembly GCA_016213735.1). Taxonomy (GTDB): domain Bacteria; phylum Acidobacteriota; class Holophagae; order Holophagales; family Holophagaceae; genus JACQZU01. Next base: position 48,984 of record JACQZU010000025.1, read on the forward strand.
TTTCCTGCGATGCCGTGACGCTGTACCAGGGCGGGGAGTACTGGATCTACGGCTACAAGAGGCACACGGACGTGCGCCTCGTGGCGGCCCCCGAGATGGGCATCGCCTTCTTCGGCGGCGATCCCGACAACTTCACCTACCCGCGGCACAACCTGGATGTCTGCCTGTTCCGGGTCTACGAGGACGGGAAGCCCTACCGGCCGCCCCATTTCCTGAACTGGGCCGAGGGGGGCCTCAAGGCCGGGGACCTGACCTTCGTCGTGGGGCACCCAGGCCGCACGGCGCGGCTCCAGACCTACGCCCAGATGCTGTACGAGCGCGACACGGCCATCCCCAACGGGCTGAAGTCCTCGGGCCGGCTGCGGGATGTGCTCATGGAGTACTCCGCCCGGGGCGCCGAGCAGGCCCGCCAGGTCACCACCCTGATCTTCGGGGTCGAGAACGGCCTGAAAGCCAACAAGGGCGCCCTGGACGGATTGAAGGATGTGGAGGCCATGAAGGCCATCGAAAAGGCCGAGAAGGAGCTGCGGGCCCGGGTGGCCGCGGATCCCAAGCTGACCGCCAGCACGGGGCAGAGCTGGGCCAAGATCCAAGGCGCCCTGGACAAGCAGAAGGCCTTCGCCAAGGAGGCGATGTTCGTGGGCTCCGCCCGCTCCACCACCCTGGGGCAGGCCCTGGGCCTCGTCCGGCTGGCGGATCAGGTGGCCCTCCCTGAGGCCGCCCGCCTGAGCGAGTACCGCAGCGAGGCCAGCCTCAAGTCCCTCAGGACGCGCCTCTCGGGGCCCTCCACCGGCATGATGGGCATGGCCTTCAACCCCGACCAGGAGACCCTGATGTTCACCCGGGGCCTGGAGGACGCTCTGAAGGAACTGGGTCCCGACCATGCCTTCGTGAAGACCGTCCTGGGAGGAAAGACTCCGGCGGAAGTCGCCAAGTCGGCCGTGGAGGGGACCAAGCTCGGCGACGCCGCCGTGCGCAAGGCCCTCGTGGAAGGCGGTAAGAAGGCCATCGCGGAAAGCGCAGACCCCATGATCGTCCTGGCCCGGAAGATCGAACCGGAAGCCCTCAAGCTCCGCAAGAAACAGGACGACGTGGCCGCCGTCATCTCCGAGCACGCGTCGCGCATCGCCAACGCCCGCTTCGCGGTCTACGGCAAGAGCCGCTACCCCGACGCCACCAGCAGCCTGCGCCTCAGCTTCGGCCCCGTGGCGTCCTATCCCGCCAATGGCACCCTGATCCAGCCCTTCACCACCTTCCACGGGCTCTTCGACCGGTACGAGGGCTGGGGCGGGAACGCCGCCCGGGCCGAGAACGGCGCCTGGACCCTGCCCCAGCGCTGGCTGGACCGGAAGTCCAAGCTCAACCTGGACACCCCCTTCAACTTCGTCCATGCCGTGGACATCATCGGAGGGAACTCCGGCAGCCCGGTGGTGAACGTGAGGGGCGAGCTGGTGGGGCTCATCTTCGACGGGAACATCGAGAGCAACGCCGGGCGCTACTTCTACGACGCCCGCGTGAATCGCGGCGTCTCCGTGGACGCCAGGGCCATCCTCGAATCCCTCGAAAAAGTGATGGATGCCGGCCACCTCGTGAAGGAGATCCGGGGCAAGTGATTCTGGCCGCGAGGTCCGGGTCCTCCCCGCGGGGGACCCGGACCCCCGGACTCCTTTCCTTTCTTGGGAACCCTTGAAGATCTACTTCTCCTGCGCGATGACGGGCGGCCGGGGGGACCAGCCGGCCTACGCCGCCCTGGTGTCAGGCCTCCAGGCGATGGGGCACGATGTGCTCACGGCCCACCTGGCCGAGCCGGAGGTGATGGAGGAGGATGGGAAGCTCCCGCCCCGCCAGGTCTTCGATCGGGACACTGCCTGGGTGCGGGCCTGCGACGCCATGGTGGCCGAGGTGAGCACGCCCTCCCACGGCGTGGGCTACGAGGTGGCCCTGGCCCTGGAACTTGGGAAACCGGTGCTCTGCCTCCACCGGGCGGACGCCGGGGTGAGCAAGATGCTCAGCGGGAATTCCCGGCCCGGGTTCCAGATCCTGGCCTACGGGGAGATCAGGGAAGCCCTGGGCTGGCTGGAGTCCCGCCTCCGCTGAAGCGCGCCGGGTCGAGGGCTCCGGTGCGGGTTCGGGCCCGGAAGGCTTCCGCCGCGAGGGGCCCCACCGCCAGGGCGGTGGTGATCCCATGCCCGCCCAAGCCGGCCATCCAGAAAAGGCGGGGGTTGCCGGGATCCCAGCCCACCACGAAGCCCCGGTCCGGGGCGAAGGTCCGCAAACCGCTCCACCAGCGGGCCACCGTGAGGTCAGGACCCGGGACGAGCTCTTCCTGCAAGGCGTGGAGCTGCTCCAGCGCGGAGGGATCGGTGGCCGGCTGCTGCCCACGGGGCGGGAGGGGAACCGCTGTCTCGTCGCAGGGGCAGAGGAGGGTCCCGCCGCTCTCAGGCCGGAGGTAGAAGGGGCGGTCCACCCACCAGGACCAGGGCCCTGGGGGAACCGCCTGGATGTCGCTCCACACCAGGTGGCGTCGAAGCCCGCGGAGGGGGATGGGGAGACCCCCGGCCCTGCGGCCGAGGTCACCGGCCCAGGCCCCCGCGGCATTGGCCAGAAAGGAAGCTTGGACCGTACCGAGGTCCGTCTCGACCTCGAAACCATCGCCCGAGCTTCGCAGCCGTTCCAGGTTGCAGCGGTACTGAAGGTCCACCCCGCGCTCCCTGGCCCGGGCCGCCAGGACGCCCAGGAGGCCGTGGACGTCCACCACCCCGTCCCCTGGGATCCACAGGTGCTCCGTGGCCCGCAGAGCCGGAGTTCCGGCCCCGGACCTCCAGTCCACCGGCACCCCGAACGAGCGGGCTTCCTCCTCCAACGAACCCAGGCCTCCGGGCTCGGCCCCCAGCAGACGGCCACCGGAAGTTTCCATCAGGCCCTGCGCGGCAAGGGTCCGGGATCCCTCGGCGGCAAGGGCCGTGTGGGCGGCCCTCCCGGTAAGGCTGCGGCCGATGGCGGCATTGTGCCCGCTGGCGTAGAAGCCGGCCTGGTCCTCCCGGTCCAGAAGGAGGATCTCGCCCCGGCCGTTCCGCGCCAGGTGGGCCGCCAGGGTCAGGCCGGCCACCCCGCCCCCCACGATCAGGACCTCCACCTTCCGCGCCACCATCCCCCATTCTTGCCGTTCCCTGCCGGAGGAGCACCCCTTGCCCTCCGGGGGCCCGAGAGGCATACTGGGATACCCACCCCCCCTGGGGTGGGGTATTCGGAGGGCTCCCCATGACGACCTTGATCATCACCGGCATGACCTGCGGCCATTGCGCCATGGCCGTGAAGAAGGCCCTTCTGGCTGTTCCAGGGGTGCTGGCCGCGGAGGTGGACCAGCCCCTGGGGGAGGCCCGGGTGGAGGGGAGCGCTCCCCCGGCCCTGCTGCTGGCCGCGGTGGAAGGGGAAGGATATGGGGCCAGGATGAGGTGAATCCGTGAAGACCTGCTGCGAATCCCTCAGGCTGGACCCCGGGGTCCGTTCGGATGCCCGGCGCCGCCTTCTGTCCGTGAAGGGCCACGTGGAGGGCGTCCTTCGGATGCTCGAGGACGAAACGGTCTACTGCGTGGACGTGCTCAAGCAGTTGAAAGCCGTGGAGGGGGCCCTCGGCAAGGTGGGCCAGCTGGTCCTGAGGAGCCACCTCCAGGAACACGTGGTCACCGCGCACGGGCGCGGAGACGAATCCCGGATCGTCGAGGAACTCATGGAAATCCTGAAATACCGCTGAGGTGACCCATGGAGGCGATGCAGTTCCGCGTGGAAGGGATGACCTGCGCCGCCTGCGTGCGACGGGTGGAGAAGGCCCTGGAATCCGTTCCGGGCGTGCAACGCGCTTCCGTCAACCTCGCCACGGAGCAGGCGCAGGTGGAAGGTCCTGCGCTCTCGGCCCCCGCCTTGGCGGCCGCCCTGGAGGAGCGGGGATACCGTCTGTCGGCCCCCGTGGGCACCCGCCCCGAGGACCGGGAGGCCTCCCGGGCCTTCCCCCGCCTGATCCTGGCCTGGGCCCTCACCGTTCCCCTCATGGCGGACATGGTCCCGGGCCTGCACCTTCACCTCCCCTGGGAGTTCCAGGCGGGGCTCGCGGGAGTGGTGGTCTTCGGGGCGGGGCATCCCTTCATCCGGCGGGCCCTGGGGCAGGCCCTGCACCTGGAAAGCTCCATGGACACACTCGTGGCCCTGGGCTCCACCCTGGCCTGGCTGTTCGCCGTCGTGGAGGCCCTCCGGGGGAGCCCCCATCCCCCCTTCGAGTCCGCCGCCGCCCTGGTGGCCTTCCTCCTGGTGGGCAAATTCCTGGAACACAAAGCCAAGCACCGGGCCTCGGGAAGCGTGGAGGAGCTCCTCCGGCTGGCCCCGGACCAGGCCACCCTGGTTCGCGACGGCGTTGCGGACGTCGAGGTCCCGGTGGCAGAACTCCGTCCGGGGGACCTCATCCGGGTCCGTCCGGGCCAGGCGGTGCCGGTGGACGGGACCATCCTCCAGGGCTCGGCGGAATTGGAGGAAGCCCTGTTGACGGGGGAGCCTCTCCCGGTGCCCAAGAGGGCGGGAGATCAGGTCCGGGCCGGCTCCCACGTCTTTGGCGGGTCGCTTCAGGTGCGGGTGGACGCCGCCGGTGAAGGGACCTGGCTGGCCCGGCTCGCGGCCCAGGTGGCCTCCGCCCAGGGGTCGAAGGCCCCGGCCCAGGAAAGGGCCGACCGGATCGCGGGGGTGTTCGTGCCGGCCATCCTCATCCTGAGTGCCCTCACCTTCATCGGCTGGTGGGCCTGGGCGGGCACCTGGCAGGCTGCCTGGAGGCCCGCAGTCACGGTCCTGGTCATCGCCTGCCCCTGCGCCCTGGGCCTGGCCACTCCGGTCGCGATGGCGGCGGCCCTGGGCACCGCCGCCCGTGAGGGCGTCCTGGTTCGGGACGCCCGCGGGCTTGCAGGACTGGCGGACCTGACCGACCTGGCCTTCGACAAGACCGGCACCCTGAGCCTGGGCCGTCCCGTCCTGACGGAGGTCCGGGTGTTCCGGGGGACCAAGGTGCGGGAGGCGCTTCGGCTGGCTGCAGCCCTGGAAGAAGGGTCGGAACATCCCCTGGCCAGGGCCTTGCGGGAGGCCTGCCCGGAGGCGAGGGGAACGGCGGTGGAGGCTTTCGAATCCCATCCGGGAGGAGGGGTCTCCGGGGTCGTGGAAGGGCGGACCCTTCGGCTCGGCGGGGTCCGCTTCCTTGGGGCGGCCCTGGAGGGGGAGACACCCGGGGCGACCCTGGCGGGCCTGGCCGACGACGGGGGCCTGCTCGCCATCTTCGAGTTCAAGGATCAGCTTCGCCCCGAGGCCGCCTCGGTGGTGAAGGATCTCCTGGCCAGCGGGCTCCGCCTGCACCTGCTCAGCGGGGACACCCCCGGGGCGGCTCGGGACTCCGCCCAAGCCCTGGGGATTGCCGAGTTCGAGGGGGGCTGCTCCCCGGAGGCCAAGCGCCAGCGGATTCGTGTCCTCCAGGAAGGGGGGCGGAAGGTCGGGTTCGTTGGGGATGGGGTGAACGACGCCCTGGCGCTGGCCCAGGCGGACGTGGGCATCAGCCTTCCGGGCCTGGATGCCCTGCGGCCGGCCGCCAGCCTGAACCTCCTCAGACCGGGACTGGGCCCCCTCCTCGGGGTCCGCCGTCTGAGCCTGCGCACCCGGGCGGTCGTCCGCCAGAATTTCTCCTGGGCCTTCGGTTACAACCTGCTCCTGGTCCCCCTGGCGGCCCTGAACCTTCTGGACCGATTCGGAGGCCCCATGCTCGCGGGGGCGGCCATGGGACTGAGTTCCCTCAGCGTGGTGCTCAACGCCCTGCGGCTCCGGCGGAGGTGAAGGGGGCGGAGGAGTCCGTTGGGGGCCCGGATCACCCCCCTGATCGTCTTCCGCGTTCCGTGGGATCGGAATTTTCTTGATGGAGAACGGGTCTCGACTTTCGGAGGGGTAATTTCCTTGGCGGATGAGCTTGTGGGTCTCGCCCTCCGGGACCAGAATAGGGGCCGGTATGCACCTTCTCCCGTTCCGCCCCACAACCCCCCGGCCTCGCGGCCCGGAGGGAGTGTCCCGACTTGGAGGTCTTATGAAAACAGCCAATCGTTCTCTTCTTTCCCTGCTCACGGTGTGTTTGGCGGGAGGGTCGCTGATGGCGGCGGCTCCGGATCGCGAGGACGTGGAGCGGAGGGTGAAGCCGTCGGCGGCGTCGTTCCGCCGGGAGATGACGAAGGAGTTGTCCA
>JACQZU010000027.1 GCA_016213735.1 Acidobacteriota bacterium
ACCTGGTGGAGGTCTATATCAATTTCCTAAGGAAAAAGGTCGACCCGAGCGCCTCCGTGAAGCTCATCCATACCGTCCGGGGTGCCGGTTATGTGCTGCGGGAGCCCGCATGATCAAGCTGCAGCGGACCCTCCGAGGCAGACTGACCTACTGGTACTGCGGTGCGCTCACGGTGTTCCTTGCGCTGTTTGGTCCGGCCCTCTACCTGCTGGTCCGGCACCACCTTGCCCATCATCACGACTTCGGGCTTCGGGCCGAATCCGCCAAGGTGCTCCAGATCCTTGCCGAACATGAAGACTGTCTCAACCTCACTGAGCAGCAGCAGGAGAGCCTGAATGGGATCGGCCGATTGATGGTGATCCACGAAGTCGGCGGTTTACGCCAACCGTTTTTCAAGTCCGCAGAACTGGCCTCGCATCCACTCGCCGCCGCCCTGGCGCAGCGGGTATCGGAGATTCCTGCGGTCGCCTCCTTCGAGACCTTCGAGCAGGACGGGAATCTTTGGCGTGTCATCTCGGTCCCGTACAGCTCCCATGTCGGGCGGAAGGGTGTCATCCGGCTCATGGTGGAGATGGGGGATATCCAGGAAATCCTCCAGACGCTGCGCATTTCCCTGTTCTGGCTCACCGGACTGGGAATCGGCCTGTCCTGGGCGGGCGGGTACTGGATTTCCGGAAAAGCGCTCCGGCCGATCCATGACTTGGCCGACCGCGCCCAGAAAATCAACGCCGGCAACCTGGGTGAGCGCCTGCCTCACCCAGGCGTGGACAGCGAAATCGGCCGACTCGTGGAGACGCTAAACCGAGCCTTTGCCCGCCTGGATGAAGCCTTCGCGACCATGCGTCGGTTTACGGCAGACGCTTCCCACGAGTTGCGCAATCCCTTGGCGACCTTGCAAAACAGCATCGAAGTCGCCTTGGAGAAGCCTCGAAGCCAGGAGGAGCATGCCCGCATCCTGGCGAGCCTTGGAGAAGAAACCAGTCGGCTGCGAATGTTGGTGAACGACCTACTGTTGCTTGCACGCGCCGATGCGGGAGCAGTGAAATTGCAGAAAGGGCCCGTGAGACTGGACCAGGTTGTGGAGGACCAAGTCAGCGCATTTCTGTCGCAGGCAGAAGAGCGGACGATCATTCTGCAATACACGCCGAGCCAGCCGATCGTCGTAGCGGGCGATGAGCGATGGCTTCATCAGCTCCTGGGGAACCTCCTGGAAAATGCGCTCAAGTTCACACCGTCCGGCGGAAGCGTGGTGGTAAGCCTGGACAAGGACGATGGCGGCATCCGACTTTCGGTTGCCGACACCGGCCCCGGCATTCCGCCGGAGGATCTGACTCGGATCTTTAACCGTTTTTATCGAGGGGATCCGGCGCGTTCGCACGGTTCGATTCCCGGTACCGGGCTGGGGCTTTCAATCGCTTCCTGGATCGCGAAGATGCATGAAGGTGAACTGCGCGCAGAGAACCGGCCTGGGGGCGGCGCAGTCCTAGTCTTGCAAATTCCAAGTCAGTGACAAGGTATCCATTCGAAGGCGAACGGGAGAACTAGTCCAACATCACCAACCAGGATCACTCTGCCGACAAAGTGCTTCAAGGAAACCCAGCCGGTACGAAAGTTTATCAAACAGGGTCCGCTTCTACTTTGCCCCTGGTGACAATAACGTTGGGATTACCCCTCCTGCGATGCCGGAGCCTCAATGATGCATATGACCGGAGCCTCCTCCGGAGGGCATACCCTTGGGCATGGTACCGCCGGGGGACATTCCCCCTGGCGCCATGGTCCCATTGGGGCGCATCCCCTGGCCCCAGGATTGCTCCCCGAATCCGCGGGCGTGCATCGACTCGGCTTTGGGCTGAACCTCGGGGCCAAAGGTGGACCATTCCCCGGCCTTCACCTTGATGGGCTGCATTCCAGGCGAGGTGCAGAGAACCTCGACCACGCCCTCGAAAACCGCCAGAGTGGATTTCCCTTTCTTGTCCACTTCGACGCCGTACTTGGTTCCGCGCACAGCCAGCAGCGCTCCTGGAACCGCAACCCGACGCTCGACGGTTGTTCCACCCACCAGGGCCTGGAAAATGGCCTTGAGGCGCCCGTGGCTGAGTACCACCAGGACCCCTGGCTCGCCACTGGAAAGCTGGACCTGGGTGTCGGCGAACACCTCGAAGCGGGCGTTCCGATCCGGCACGGAAATCACGGTCTGGCCGAGCCACCCCGTCCGGACCATGTCCCCCGAACGGGCTGCATCACCCCTGGCGGCCTTGGTCTCCTTTCCCTGGTCCCCTCCAGGCCAACGGTAGACGGTTCGCTTCACCTCGTCGAAGCGGTACACGAGCATCTCGGGAGCCGGGGCCTGGATCAGGCCCAGGATCAGCGGTAAACACATCGGAATCATGATTCGCCTCCTTCGGGATCTTCCACGTCACCACTTTCGCTTCGCTTGAGCTTGCGTGCCAGGGTCTTCCGTTCAATTCCCAGGATCCGGGCCGCCTCGGTCTTGTTCCCACCGGTGGAGGACAGCACTGCAAGGATGTACATGCGTTCCACCTCCTCCAGCGGGACGAAGGGCTCCTGGAAACTCCAGAGGGTTGGACCCGCCATGGATCCTATTGCCTCTGGTACTTCAGTACGGCCAAGCACGCGTTCGACCGCCGCGGCATCCCGGAGTGAACCCACCTCGATGAGCACCCGCCGAACCACGTGCCCCAGTTCCCGGACGTTGCCTGGCCAGGAATGGGCGGAGAGAAGAGCCATCACGTCAGGAGGAGGGCTGCCGCTCTCCCCGAGTCCAAGATCCTGGAGGAATCGGTGCTGGAAGTGCGCGATCAGGGCCGGAAGATCCGAGATCCGATCCCGAAGGGGGGGGATCCGGATCTCGAAGCCAGCCAACCGGTAGTAAAGGTCCTCCCGGAAGGATCCGGCAGCGATCATGGCTTTCAAGTCCCGATGAGTCGCGGCCACGACTCGCACCTTCACGGGCTCAGCGCCCTCCGCACCCAGGGGCTGAACGAGACCGTCCTCCAGGAATCTCAGGAGCTTGACCTGGAACATCGGGGAAATCTCGCCGATCTCGTCGAGGAAGACTGTGCCGCCGTTGGCTTGGGCCAGAGCCCCCTTGCGGTCCCGTTGAGCGTCGGTGAAGGCGCCTTTCCGATGCCCGAAGAGTTCGCTCTCGATTAAGGAGTCCGGGATGGCGCCGCAGTGGACAGGAACGAGGGGGCCTTCTGGATGCGCCCCGAAACGATGAAGGGCATGAGCTACAAGCTCCTTTCCCGTCCCTGTCTCGCCCAGGATCAGGACCGGGACGGGCAGGGGGGCAACCTTCCCCGCAGCCTTGTAGACTTCCACGATGGCTGGATGGGAGCCGATGATCAGGCTTTCGGGACCCCTGGCCTCGCTAGGGACCGCGATCACATGGGTGGCCAGAGCGACCTTCACTCGATCCAGCATGACGTCCAGATCGAAGGGCTTGGCCAGGTAGTCGAAAACGCCGTCCTTCAGGGCCAAGGCCGCCGTTTCAATGCTGCCTTTGGCGGTCATCAGGATGAGGGGTGGGGGATCGGGTAGGCCCTGGACCTCCTGTAACAGATCCAACCCCGTTCCGCCCGGCATGTAGATGTCGCTGACAATGAGATCCGGCTTTCTACCTTGGATCGCCGTCAGGGCAGCCGCGAATCCTTCAGCCCGGTCCACCAGGTAGCCGCTTTTCTCCAGCGCCATCGCGACCATCTCGCGAATTGCCAGGTTGTCGTCCACTACCAGGATTCGTGCCATACCTACCTCAATCGGTGCCACCGACGACGGTGAGCGGGAGTCTAACCCGGAAGAGACCTCCGCCATGGGGTCCATCGTCGGCTTCCACTGATCCCCGGTGCCAAGTGACAACCTCGGCCACCAATGCCAAACCCAGACCGAGCCCCATGGCGAGCCCTTGGGCGCTGCCCCTGGCGAAGCGCCCGAAGATCCGGGTGCGCTCCTCTACAGGTACTCCGGACCCCTGGTCCTCGATTTCCAGCATCGCGTGGAAACCCGCCTGCCCAAGACTGAACCGGACCGGCGTCCCTTCGGGCGAAAACTTGAAGGCATTGGACACCAGGTTTTCGATCACGCGATCAAGGAGGGCCTTGTCACCCAGGATCCACAGGCCGGGCGCGAGGTCGACCTCGATCTTCCGTGGTGTCCCTGCCTTGATGACCTCCACCCGTTGGGTGCATAGGGCCGAGAAATCCAGAGGTTGGGCGTCCCGGTCGTAATTCCGCAGACGCAAACGCTCCAGGTCAAGGAGCGCATCCACCATCTGGGCCAATCGGGCAGTCTCGGAGACCACCATCTGGGCCACCCGGTTGCGTTCCGAGGGCGAAAGGTCGAACTGGGCGAGGAGCTGGGCCAGGCCCTTCACCGACGTCAGAGGGGTCTTCAGTTCATGGGCGACCACCCGCTGTGCTTCTGCATTCTGCATCCTGGCTTCGGCAATGGATTCCTGGAGGTGCTCAAGCTCCGCAATCCGGTGTCTGGCGTCGCCCATGGCTACCTTGGTGCGGCGCGACCGGTCCGCTCCCGCAGCGGCGCCGGCCAAAAGAAGGGCGGAGAAGGCCGCCAGGGGAGCCATCTCGGTGTTGAGGACCTGGAGCGAAGCTGCGGACAGAAGGAATGGCGCCACTGCGATCATCGGGACGAACAGAATTTGAGCGCGGGCCGATGCCGTCAACAGAAGGTTGCCCAGCAGACCCAGTCCCAGGGCCATGAAAGCGGTGATGAGGGGCGGGGCGGTGCCCAGCAGATCCTTCGACAGGATGGCCTCGGTCGAAAGCGCCTCGATCAGGACACCGGGTTCGGGCGATCCACCTTTAGAAACGGGAGAGATGAATCGGTCGCCGATCCCGGCGGCGCTCGTGCCAATGAAAACGACTCGACCCCGGAGGGCTTCCCTGCGGCGCCCTCCCAGGATCGATGCGGCGCTGACAACCGGAACGGGCCTTGTCCGGAAGGCGGGGCGAAGGATGACATTGACAGGGATGGGGAGCTGAGGGTTGCCGAGTCGTGCCGCCGCCACAGGCAGGGCAGGCAGGGTCCGTCCGTCCACCTGTTTGGTCGAGGAGAATCGCCGCACCACGCCATCCCGGTCGAGGTCGAAACTCACGTGACCTACGGCACCGACTTTCAGCACCTGGTTCGGCAGCAGCCAATGACCCTCATCATCCACTCCGGCGGCCAAGGCTGATGGGCCCTTGGCAAGAGCCAGGGCCAACCGATCATCTCCCGTCCGCTCCTCTGGCGTGAGCAGATCGACTACCACTCCCCTGGCCTCCGCAGCAAATATCCCATCAACCAGTTGCCCGAGCCGCGATCTATCCCAGGGCCATGGTCCGCTGGATCGGAGGGCTTCCTCGTCGATCAGCACCACTGCAACCCTGGCGGCTGGTTTCGGTGGGAGGCCCCGCAGAATGGCATCACGGACGAGCAATTCCCCCGAAGCCAAGGCTCCCGACAAGTGCAGGACTAGGGCAAGAATGGCAGCCATCGCGGGCCAGAGCAGCTTCAGGGGGCACCTCCTAGGAATTTACTTCTGGCGGTGACGGACAAGTGTTTCCTTGGATTGTCACCCATCCTGGCGGAGGGTCCACGGGGTCCAACAGCCCTGGCTGATGGCCCAGGGTGGCCAAGTGCTCGTCCACTTGACGTCGTCTTTGGGATGTTTGGGAATGACCCCCGTACACGAGGAAAGCCGTTCGCCTGTCCAAAAGGGTCGCTCCAAGATTTCCAGACCATTCAACCACCCGGTGGAAAGCCATTAACAACGGGTAATCCCAACAATCGTTCAACCAGGGATCAAATTGCGTTCGCGTGCCGGGAAAGAAAAAGGTTCGGCCACCCCTTGAGTTTGTACCAGGGTATAGACCTTAGCCTTTCCCTGGGAGGCGAGCATGGGTTCCGGACACCTCAAGATGGGCGATCTCACCAAGGCCTGCGGGGTGAGCGACCAGGCGGTGCGGCTCTACGAGCGACTGGGACTGCTGAAGCCCGTCGCCAAGACCTCCAAGGGCTACCGCCTCTACGATGCCGCCTCGGTGGAGACCCTGCGCTTCATCAAGCAGGCCCAGCGTAGCGGCTTCACCCTGGAGGAGATCGGGGTCCTGCTCCATACGGACATCCGGGACGCGAGGGCCTGCGCCGCCATAAAGGCCCTGCTGGACCGGAAGCTCCACGCCCTGACCGAGCGAATGGTGGAAATCCAGGGGGTGAAGGATGTCCTCCACAGTCTGCGCCAGGCCTGCGAGGGGGAGCCGGGGTCCATGTGTCCGGCCTTCCTGAGGCTCTGCACACCCCACTGCGCCGTTCCCGATCCCAACGGGCCGCGTCCTCTCCATGAGGTGAACCATGCGGATTGAACTGCTCGTCTTCGAGGGCTGCCCCAACTGGGAACCGGCTCGGGCTCTGTTCCAGGAGGCCATGGCCGCCCTGGGCATCGCAGGGGAGGTCCAGGAGATCCAGGTGGATTCCCTGGAGAAGGCCCAGGCGCTCCGCTTTCCGGGCTCCCCCACCCTGCGGGTGAACGGGGAAGACGTGGCGCCCCTTCCGGAAGGCTTCGAGCCCGCTCTCGGATGCCGGACCTACGTGGTCCATGGGCGCCGCCAGGGCCTGCCCGACCAGGAAGGGGTGTTGGCAAGCCTGCGCAAGGCCCAGGAAGGAGAGGCCCATGCCTGCTGCACCCCCCTGGCCAAGCCCAAGGCGGCAGCCGTCTGCCCGGCCTGCGGGACGGAAGGCAAGCCCGTGAAGCCAGTCACCCTTCGCGCCTTGCTCCAGTCTCATCTCAAGGCGTCCGTCCGGGACGAGGTGTACCGCTTCTGCGCCCATCCCGAATGCGCCATCGTGTACTTCAGCGCGGACACGGATCAGAATTTCACGCGGGCCGACCTCACGGTACGCGTGGGCGTAAAGGAACGGAGCGAACCGCGCCCCCTCTGCTACTGCTTTGGCCACAGCGCGGAGAGCATCCGGGAGGAGTGGAGCCGCACCGGGAAGAGCACCGTCCTGGACGCCATCAAGGCCGAGGTCAAGGCCGGGACCTGCCATTGCGAGGTGACCAACCCCGGCGGCGGCTGCTGTCTGGGGGACATTACCAAGGCGGTGAAGGCCCTGACGGCGGAACCCACCGAACCCGTTTCTGCCCAGGACTGCTGCCCACTTCGGGGCCCTCAAACCGGGATGTGCCCTACGGAACCGTCGGACCTGAGCCCCCAGGTTGGACATCGGACGGTCTTGTCCGCCGTGCTCCTCGGCCTCGCGGCCTCCGCTTGCTGCTGGCTGCCCCTCGCCCTGGCGGGCCTGGGTGTGGCCACAGGCACCATGGGCGCCAGGATCGCCTGGATCCGGCCATGGGCCCTGGGGGCGCTGGCCGTGCTCTTGGTCGGGGTGATCGGCTGGTGGGCATTGAAGCGCTACGGCGGACCCGGAGAAAAGGACCGCTGCTGCATGGAACCGCCGCGCTTCCCCACGCTGCCCGTCGTCATCCTTGGCTTCTCGTTCCTCGGGGCCGCCGCCGCGCCGGGGCTGCTGCATCCGGGGCGGAACTCCACCCTCACGGCGGACGCGCCGCCCGGGCCTTCCGGAGGAATGCTCGTTGTGCTCTCCACCCCCAAGTTCGATTGCCCGCCCTGTGTCGGGACCCTTCCTCAGACCCTGGCAAAGACCCCCGGAGTGGCCTCCGTCCAGATGGACTTCGACAAGCGGGAAACCCGCATCGTCTTTCAGCCTGGCGCCGCTGCGGACGCAACCTTGGCGCGGTGGAAAAAGGAACTGGGATTCGAGGGGAAGGAGGCCCGGCGCGAGGCAAGGGCAACTGGCGGAACACCAACGGTCCAGTAGGGCTCCACCCCCTTCCTTTCGGGGCTCTTGGGTCATGCCTTGGAATTCAACATTCTCAGCCCATTGAAGACCACCAGGAGCGAAGCCCCCATGTCAGCCGCGATAGCCGCCCACAGTGAGGCGTGACCGGCCAGGGTGAGGAGAATGAATACCGCCTTAACGCTCAAGGAGAATGTGATGTTCTGCCGGATGATGCGCAGCGTTTTCTGGGCGTGGGAGATCAGCCAGGGAAGGCGCGTAAGGTCGTCGGACATCAAGGCGATATCGGCGGTCTCGATGGCGGTGTCGCTGCCCGCCGTGCCCATGGCGATGCCGATGGTGGCGTGAGCCATGGCGGGTGCGTCATTCACCCCGTCTCCCACCATGGCCACGCATCCATAGGTTTTCACCAGGGCCTCGACGGCCTGAACCTTTTGCTCGGGCAGAAGATCGGCCTGCACTTCCTCCAGCCCCAGGGCTTTCGCCACCCGATGAGCCGCTCCCGCGTGATCTCCGGTGAGCATGACTAAGTGCTGGAGCCCGACCTGCCTGAGCTTGGCGAGGATTTCGGCCCCTTCGGAGCGGACCTCGTCCGCCAAGGAGATGAGCCCCAACACGCCGGTGGCGTCACCCACCAGGATGACGGTGGCTCCTGTTTCTGAAGCCTGCCGGATCTGTTCATTGAGGGTGGTGGAATCAGATCCCTGTTCCGTGCCCCAACGAGGCGAACCAACCCATGCTGCCCTTTCGCCAACCAGCCCTCGTGCCCCCTTGCCGGGGATGATCTCGAAATCCCTGACTATGTCTAGTGTGATCCCTTGAGCCTTGGCATGGGCCAGGATGGCGCGGGCAACGGGGTGGTCGGTTTGTGCCTCCAGGCTCGCGGCGAGCTTAAGCACGCCGGATTTGGACAGCGCAACCAAAGGGATGACCGTGGCCACTTCCAGGGTCCCTCGGGTGAGGGTGCCGGTCTTGTCGAAGGCGATGGCCTTGAGGTGGGCCGGGGCCTCCAGAAAAGCGCCACCCTTGATCAGAACGCCGTGGCGGGCCGCCGAGGCGAGCCCGGAAACGATGCTAACGGGGGTGGAGATGACGAGCGCACAGGGGCAGGCGATCACCAGCAGCACCAGGGCGCGGTAGAACCAAGTGGACCACGGGCCCAACCCCAGCAACGGCGGAAGCAGGGCGACCAGGATGGCCAGGACCATGACGACGGGCGTGTAGATCCGGGCGAAGCGGTCCACCCACTGCTCCGCCGGGGCCCGGCGGTGTTGAGCCTCACCCACCATGCGGATGATACGGGCCAGCACTGTGTCGGAGGCAGGATGCGTGGAGACACCCACCAGTGTGGTATTGCCGTTGATGCTGCCTGCGTAAAGCGCCGCACCTGGAGCCTTCGCAACAGGAAGGCTTTCCCCTGTGATCGCGGCCTCGTTGATCTCGCCTTCCCCATCGACCACCTGGCCATCGAGCGGAACCCGTTCGCCGGGGCGGATCTGGAAGTGTGCCCCCACCGTCACTTGGGCGGGAGGAAGGTCCTGCGTCTCTCCGCTCCCGCCGGTCGTAAGCACATGCACCGTGTCTGGGGCCAGCTTGAGCAGGGATTGGACTGCACGCCGAGCCCGGCCCAGACTCCAGGCTTCCAAGACGAGCGAAACGGCAAACAGGGAGGCGACCGTGGCCGCCTCCAGCCATTCCCCGATGCCGATGGCCCCCAGCACGGCGATGGTCATAAGCAAGTTCATGTCCGGGCGCAGCCGTCGGGCTGAAAACCAGGCCTTGGGGAGGATGAACCAGGCTGCGGCGAGGGAGGCAGCTCCGTAGAAAATTCTGGTCATCACCGGAATCGAGTGGGCTCCCTCGACCTCCTTCCATCCCAAGGCACCCAGGACCCCAGCCCCTCCAAGCGCGTGGCTCGCCAAGCCCAGAAGGATCAAGATCGCGCTGATCACCGTCAGGGCGGTTCGGGCCTGGATGGCCAAGGGACGCCCTTGCCGATCTCTTTGGGTTTCTTCAACCCATGGTTCTCCCTGCATACCGGTGGCACGGACGGCCTGGAGGACCGCCTCGGAGGAGGCCGGGGCCCCCTCCGAGAGGATCATCTTCCCGTTCAGCAAGTCGAAGGCGAGGTTTGCCTCACCCCCTACCAGCGGGCCCACCTCCCGCTTGAGAACAGCAATCTCCTCGGCGCAGTCCATGCCATGGATCTTGAAGGATCGCTTAGGCGTGCTCATGATCCGTCTCCTTCGGTTTCCCCACCCAGGCATAGAAACTCGGGAGGGCCAACAAGGTAAACAGGGTGCTGGTGATGAGGCCGCCCACCATGACGATCGCCAGGGGGCGCTCCAGTTCGCTCCCGCCGATGCCTAGCAGCATGGGCATGAGGCCAAGGATGGCGCTCCCGGCGGTCATGAGCTTGGGGCGCACGCGGCCCAGGCTCGCTTCCTTGAGGGCCTCGTGGAACGGCATCCCGGCGGCGACCAGATGCTTGGCCTGGGAAATGAGAACGAGGCTGTTCTGCACGGCCACGCCGAAGAGGCCGATCATCCCCACGATGGAGCTGATGTTCCAGGTCTCCCCCGCGAGCCAAAGGGCGAAGAGCCCCCCGGCGAAGGCGTCCGGCAGGGTCAGCACGACCACCATGACCTCTCGCCAGCGCCCCAGGGCTAGGTAGAGCAGGCCGACCACCAGCGCCAGGGCGGCCCCGATGGCTACTACCAGCCGCTTTTGGGTTTCCCGGGCCTCCTCAATCTTCCCACCCAGCTTCACGACGGTGCCCTTGGGCAGGGTCAAGCCCTTCAGGGCCTTCTCCAGACGATCCGCCGTGCCACCGAGGTCGCCCGTGGTGCGGACGTTCAGGGCCAGGCGCCGCTGGGCCGACTCACGCCGGATCAGGCTAGGGGTGCTGGCCTCCTCGAAGCGGGCGACCTGACCCAGTTCCACCACGCGGCCATCGTCGAGCACAAGTGGTAGACGCTTGAGGGTCTCGGGGCTGGTGCGGCCATCATCCGGGAAGCGGACCACCCGTTCGATGCGCTGAGGGCCGTCGAACCGGGGCGAGGTCTCGGTGCCTTGGAGGGCCGTCTTCAAGGTCCTCACGATCAGCGGTCGTGGGACATCGAGGCGCCGCAGGGCGTCTTCGTCCGGAACCACAGTCCACTTCGGCAGAGCCCCAGCCCCTT
This sequence comes from Acidobacteriota bacterium, assembly GCA_016213735.1. GTDB lineage: Bacteria > Acidobacteriota > Holophagae > Holophagales > Holophagaceae > JACQZU01. The sequence continues at coordinate 11,022 of JACQZU010000027.1, forward strand.
CGGGGGTAATGGACGCGACACCCGGCACCTTCGCCAGTGATTCCTGAATCTCGGGGAGCTTGGCTTGCAGGGCGGCCAGATCCGGGTGGAAGAGCTTCACCTGGATGTCTGCCGGAGTGCCCCCGATGCCTTCGGCGATGCGCATCTGCATGGGCGTGGTCAGTTCGACTGGATAGGGCAGTTCCTCGGAGATCTCAGCGACCTCCTTTTGCACTTCGGGGGTCCGCTTGGTGCCATCCAGCACCACCAGCACGTCAGAGATCGTGTGGGGCATGGGGTCCTCGGTCAACTCGGAGCGCCCGGTCCGGCGGTAGACGGACGAGACGCCGGGGAGCTTCACGAGCTTCTGTTCGAGCTGGAAGTTGGCCTCATCCACTGCGGCAAGGCTGGTTTCCGCAGGCAGGATGCTGTTGAGGAGGAGGGCGCCTTCATCCAGGTTGGGCAGGAAGTTGCTTCCCAGGTGCAGGGCCAGCCAGAGGCTGGGGATGGTCAGGCCCAGGGCCAGCACCCGCACAATGGCGCCATGGCCCATGGCCCAGTCGAGGGCAGGGCGGTAGACGCGCTTCAGGGCCACCACCAGACGGGGCTCTTCAAGCTGCGCACCGGGTGGCAGGAACCGCTCCACGAGGGCGGGCACCAGGGTGAAGCTCAAGACCAGACTGAGGGTCATGGCCGTGGCGATGGCGACGGCCAGCGGCGCATAGAGCCTGCCCGCCAAGCCCCCGATGGCCAACAGGGGAATGAAGACCGCCAGGATGACCAGCACCGCCGTGAGGACAGGAACCCCTACTTCAGCGGCAGCCCGGGTGAGGGCAACGCGCCGGGGCTCGATGTGATCCCGGTGCTCATGCAGTCGGTGGGCGAGGTTCTCCACCATGATCACGGCGGCGTCCACCAGGAGACCCACGGCGATGGCGAGGCCGCCCAGGGTCATGGCATTGAGGCCCATACCGGCGGCGTTCAGGGGGATGGCCGCCCCGAGGGTGGCCAAGGGCAGCACGGCGATGACGATCAGGGCCGCTCGGAGGTTCCCCAGCAGGAGCACGAGCACCCCGGCCACGAAGAGCCCGCCCAGCAGGAGGGCCAAGGTAACGCCGTTGAGGGCGTGGGTGACGAGTCCTCCCTGGTCATACATGAGGGTCAGTTCCATGCCCTCCGGGAGACTCTGGCGGAGTTCGTCCAGGGCCTTTCGGGTCTCCTGGGACACGGTCAGAGTCTCCGCCGTGGGCTGTCGGACCACCCGAAGGCTCACGTCTTCGTGGCCCTGGTGCCGGGCGAGCCCGCGCCGGAACCCAGCACCTTCCCGAACTTCAGCGACATCGCCCAGGAGGACCGTTCCCCGGGGGGTCTTCAGTCGGAGCTTCTTCACGGCCTCGGGCGAGGCCGCGAGGCTGCCAACGGTGATGAACCAGCCCTTGTCCTGGATCTCCATCACCCCGGCGGCGCTGTCCTGATGGGAGCCGTCCATGGCGTCGATGATCTGGGTGAGACTCACGCCCTGGAGCCTCATGCGCTCGGGCTGGACGATGACCTGAAGCTGGCGCTCCTCACCCCCCAACCGTTCAACACGGGCGACCCCGGGGACGGCTTGAAGCCTGGGGATGAGCACCTTCTCCGTGTGGTCCCGCAGCTTCATGGGATCCGTGGCGGGGCCTTCCAGCACGATCTCCATGATCTCCTGGAGGCGTCCGGCGGCGCTGGAAACGAGCGGGGCCCGGGTCCCCTCGGGGAAGTTGGCGATGATGCCTGCCAGGCGTTCGGCCACGAGCTGCCGGGCCCGCCAAGGATCTGTGTCGCCCTCGAAGGACACCACGACCTGGACCACTTCGGCCTGCACGGTGCTCACCACGCGCTTGACGCCGGGAAGGCCACCGATGGCCTGTTCCACCGGTTGGGCCACGGTCAGTTCCAGCTCCGTGGCGGCCCGTCCCGGGCTCTGGATGAGGAGGTTGAGGCTGGGGAGAGTGAGGTCCGGGAAGAGGTCGCGCTTCAGGGTGGCGAAGCTGGCGAGCCCCGCGACGCCCCAGACCATGGCCAGGGCGAAGACCCACCCCTTGCGGGGGAGCATCCAGTCAAACCAGCGGCGGATCAGGGTCCGGTGCTGGGGCGTGTAGACCTTGTAGGGGTCGTCGGGCATCGCCGGATCGAGGGGAATGTCCGGATCCTGCGGAAGATTCGGCTCAGTGGTCATGGTCTTCCCCTCCGCTCTTGCGCTTGATCTGGAGGGACTTCAGCAGGTAGGCGCCCTCGCCGACCACGGTCTCGCCGGGCTTCACCCCGTCGAGCACCATCACGTCGGTTCCGAACTCGGGGCCCCGGTGCACGGGGCGGAACATGGCCTCGTCACCCTCCTTCACGAAGACACCCCAGGTGCCTTCCACCTGTTGCAGGGCGCTCTGAGGGAGGACCACGGTTTTTGCCAGAGGCACATGGACCTCCAGCGGCGTGCCGGGGATCGGGAGTGGGCCGCCCAGCAGGCGCAGGCGGTAGCTGAGGCGTCGGGTGTCTGTGGTGAGGGTCATGGGGGTGCCCTCCAGTCGCGCCTTCCACCGCTGGCCGTCCCCCTTGCGGACCTCGGTCACGGCGCCGGTCTGCCAGTTCTGGGGTGCGGGGAGTGGCAGTTCCAGGCGGGCGATGGCGGCGGAAGCAGCCTGGAAGCTGCCCAGTTCCTGTCCGGCTTCGACCCCCTGGCCGAGCTGGATCTTGTAGGCGGTGACCGTGCCAGCCTTCGGAGCTTTCACGGTCAGGGCGGCGCCAGTGGTCTCGGGGTTCTGCCCTCGGGCCTCCAGGGCAAGGCGGGCCGCTTCTTCGTCGGCGCGGGCTGTGGCGGCTTCGCTCTTGGCAACTTCCAGCTCGCGCCGGGATCCCGCTTGGGCGTCGAAGAGGCGCTGCTCGCGGGCCAGTTCGGACTCGGTGCGTTCGCGCTTTGCCCGAGTGGACAGCCAGTCAGCTTTCAGTCGGGCCAGCTCGGGACTCTGGATGGTGAACAACCCGGCACCGGCTGCGACGTGCTGGCCGGGCGGGACCTGGATTGCCGAGACGATGCCCTTCACGGGGCTGCTGAGGATGGCCTGGGCGGACTCATCCCCGATGGCCTCAGCGGGATACCACGCGCCCTCGGCCTTGGGCTCGGGGACGACGAGGAAGCGGAGCCCCCGGATGTCCTTCAGCGGGAGGTGCATGTGCTCGTCGCCCTTGGTGGCCTCATCCTTGTGGGCCTCCTTGGTTTCAGGGGGCGCAGCAGCCTTGCGGTCGCAGGCAACTGTGGCCACCAGTGCGAGGGTCAGGAGGGAGAGACGTAGGACGTGGTTCATGGGTTCACCCCGTTGGTGAGGGCCTGGACTTCGGCGGACAGAAGGTGGGCGGCGTGGAGGCGGCGGAAGGAAGCGGCCTTCGCCTCCAGGAGCTGGCGGCGGATGGGCAGGGCCTCGGAAGGCCGCTCCTTGCCCTCGCTGAGGCGCAAGCTGATCGCCTTGAGGGACTGCTCGAAGCCCATGAAGGGCAAGGGTGGTGTGGCGGTCTGAAGCCGGGCCAAGGCGGATTGGAAGCGGGCATCCAGCTCCAGCAGGGCCGTCTCCAGCTCACGCTTGGTGGCCTGGAAGGTGGCCTCCGTCTCCCGCCGGACGGCCTGACCTTCACCGGGGCGGGGGAAGCGATACGCGAAGCCCACCTTGCCGATGCGGTCCTCCCCCTCCTTCCCGTAGCTACCCCGGAGGCTCCACCGGCTGGTGGCGATGGCCTCCTGGTGCCTGAGGGCTTGCTCCTCCAGATCCAGGCGATCCTGGATGGCTCGACGCAGGGTGCTTTCCTCGAACTTGGCCTGAAGGCCATCGGCGGGTAGCAGGGACGGATCCCCCGGGGCGGCCAGCGCGGTGGGTGCTGGGGGAACATCAGCCAGAGACCGCAGCACGGCCCAGGTGTTCAGCCGCAGGCGGCGGGCCTCGTCCAGATCAGCCTGGGCGCGGAGCTGCTCGCCTTCGACCAAGGTCACTTGGAACGCGGGGTCTGCACCGGCCTCCAGGCGCACCTGGGCGGCTTTGAACCACGCTTGCACCGTCACGAGATCCGCCTCGCGGAGGTGCAGGACCTCCTCGGCCAGCCAGGCGTCCAAGTAGGCTTGGCGAAGACGGAACCGGGCCTCGACCATGGCGGCGCCACGAAGGGCGGGGTCGGCATGTCCGAGGGATGCCTCCAGGCGGCTCCGGGTGCCCTGCGACAAGAACAACGGCAAGTCCAGATCCACGGTCTGGTCCGTCGTCGTCGGAGCGACGGGGTTCGTGCGCGGCCCGGCGGAGAGGCCAAGGGCAGGCCCCTCGCGCAGGAAGCCGCGTGTGCTGGCCAGGGCCCGGTGGCGTTCGGCGAGGAGGGCCTCAGTCCGGAACTGTTCGGGGCTGGTCCGGGCCCGTTGGACGATGTCGTCATAGGAGAGGGGCGGCGCCTGCGCAAAGAGCAGGCAGGGCATCACCCCGAGAAGGAGAGATCGCATGGGAGCCTCAGTAGGTTCGAGTGGATGGCACGGCAGGGCGAGGCCCAGCCGTGGCTTCGGGGCTTGGATAGCTCAGACCCGGGGGGGATCCTTCTCGGGCTCGATGACCAGGCTGACGAGGTGCTCGGCCCGCTCGGCCTCGTAGCTAGGCTGCGGTAGCGGATCTGGAGGGGGCGCCATGGGGGCTTCTGGCACGGGGGCTGTCGCGCATCCATCCACACAAAGGATGTGGCAAAGCGGGGCGCAATCGTCGCCAGGACCCTCGGCGCAAGGATCCGCGCTGTAGGCCCTGAGGTACGCGACCGCCAAAAGAAGAAGAAGGACCGCAGCCCACCTCCTCATGAGGCGTTCATCCTTGCCTTGACGCGGGTTTCCTCATTCAGGCAGAGGCCGTGATACATGAGCTTCGCCACGCAGGTGTCCACGATGCTGTAGTGGATGTGGGTGCCATGGCGGCGGGTGGCGAGGATGCCCAGGTCCACCAGGCGACGGAGCTGGTTAGAGACAGCCTGGGGCTTCATGCCCACCGCCTCCGCCAAGTCGCCCATGCACGGGTCGCCCTTGAGCACTAGGGTGTGCAACAGGCGCAGGCGCGTCTCGGATGACAATACGCCGAAGAGTTGCGCTAGTTCGTCGGCCATTTTCATAGATAGGAGCGGACGTTCTTCCAGCGGGGCCTTCAACGAACAGGTTGGTGGACCAAGGCGTGGCATGGAGAAGTACCTCTTCTACACCACTCAATGTAATTATGAAATCAATCCGGGGCAATGCTTTTCTTTGACCTTGCCCGGTGAGAACCCACCTAAGGAAAAACCCGGATCAGGGCCACTCCAAAGCCCTCCTTCGGTACTCCACCACTGAGGCCCACCGCGACGAGGGCATTGTCTCAGCCATTTCCGCTTCTTTTCCTGGCCCACTGGGCTGCCTGCTCCAATACCTATCCGTTCACTCTAGAAAGTTCAGTAAACAGTTGAGGCTGGTGGGACAGCGGGTTAGGTGTTGAAAATAAAATACCTAACCCTGTCTCAGCCGTGTCCTGACCCCAAGCTACCAATTCAAATCTTGTCTTTGTCGGTTGGTCATCAAGGACAGGAATGCAACACCAATTCAAACAGTCGATTTTTCTGAAGAAGTGCGACTTTCTATATGGGCCTTGTTCATCATGACTTATTCATATCACACCAATTAGTGCCACTTTTCCCATCAGAAATCATCGGAACATCGAATCCAACGCCAGCCATAGCCAATTTCAGAAGATTCATTTCATGGGTAACTTCACTTTTTGTAACGGAAATCAACAGTTCGTCATGAACAGTAACAAGCAGATGGCCACGATGGGGGGTACGGTAATAGTTGAGAATCGCTTGCTTGGTGCAATCGGCCGCAGAACCCTGGATGAGAACGTTGATCATTTTGTATTCAAAAGTCCTCATTTCCCCATCTTTGTACACCGGCGATTCACAGTGATACTCGCGACCGCCCCAAGTGCGCAGTGGCTGCCTGCGCTCAGCCTTGGCCCGCATGGCCTGGTTGATCTCGCGGATGCCTGGGAACAGGGCCAGCACACCTTCCTTGATGGCTCTGGCAGTGGCGATGTCAACTCCGCCTGACTCTGCCATCCGGCTTACGCCCATGCCATAAATCAGGCCGAACACCACTGTCTTGACTGGCTTTCGCTCAAGTCGGTAACCCAACATTTCAGACAGTTGGGCGCGCACCAATTCGTGCAGGTCAAGGTCCGGCTTGGATGCGTAGGCACCGAACAGCGCGCCACCGGCGTACTCAGCCAAAATGCGTAATTCCTGCTGAGAGTAATCCCGATCGATCAGGATGTGTCCTTCCTCGGGGACGATGTAGCGCCGGACCCTGGGCAGGACAGGCAGCGCGAAGGGCGGCGGCGTACCCTGCGGGAAGAAGTCAGGGAATCCCCCCGGGATGTTCTGGAAGTTGGGGGAACTGGACAGCCGGCCGGTCACCGCCCCGGCCGCCTTTCCCTTCTCGAAGTTGCGGGTCTGCGACCAGGAGGTATGAATGCGACCACCAGTGGCCTCCGCCTGCCGCAGCCAGGGTGTCATGAATGTCGCCAAGCAGGTCTTCAGGCTTGCACGGTATCCCAGGACTGCCTTGAGGGTCGGGTCTAGGACAGCCCGCGATAGGTTTTCCTTGTCGAACTTGTGCTTGCCGGTGGGAGTAAGATCCAGGAGGTCCAGATCAATTTTGTTGGCACGGCGCAAGGCGTCGAGCAGTTCCCGGCCCGCATCAAGGTTCAGGTCGGGCATCCCCAGCGTGAGGAGAATCCAGGCTTCCAGTTCCGTCTGGGCGCGAGTGAACCGCTCCACGTCCTCGGATAGGCGCTGAAGATCCACGGGGATCCCCCGGCGCTCATTTTCGAGGAGGATCAACATGAGTTCACGTTCCCGGTCGTAGGGTTCGACCATCCCCCTGTCGATGATCTCCGGCATGAGAAACTGGAACAGGGCGCCGGTGCGCTCCACATCGCCCACCGCGTATCGGCCCACCAAGTCGCCGGGAGCCTGGGCGATGAAGGCCCCCCAGCCCTTCACCCCCTTTTGGACGATGCGGTGGTGGACGAGCCAATCATGGAGTTCCGTGGCCTCTTCCGGGGCGCGTCCGAGCAATCGCTCCGCCGAAGGCTTTAAGGCGAACGATGGCGCGTGGGGATCGCTCAGGAAGAGCAGGAATAGTGTGTCGTGGTAGTGATGCCAAGGCAGGCGGGGCATACCCATGTGTGTCTCCGCCACGTCGATGTCGAACTTGCCGTTGTGGAAGAGCAGGCCATCGGGATGGTCCCACACGGCCCGGAGTTCCGACTGCACCGCCTCGACCGTGGAGTTGTTGCCGGCAGGGTGATCAAACGCAAGGTATTTGGGTGGATGCCCAGGAATCTGGAGGGCAACCCCGACTGGAATAGGCGGGTATTCCGGCCGGGGCAGGATCGGATGGGTTTCAAAATCGATGACTACCGGCTGTGGGATGGGCGTAGCCATTAGAATGGCCTGCCCTTCCGGGGAGCCGCACCCGGGGTACCAGGTGCCTCCACAGGACCGGTTGTGGCATCCGCCGTTCCGCAACCGCCCAAGTCTGGTGCGGGTCCCGCGGTTGCGACAGGGTCACTGGTGGCGGAGTCTTCCGCAACCAGATCACCCTGGGTAGTGGCAGGATCCGCTTCCGCTACCTTGCCGCAACCCGGAGTCTCGCTCTGGGGCTTGGTCGGCGCGGGTGGCGGGGCTGGTATCCCCTCCACAGGAGGAAGGTACCTGTCGAACACTTCCAAAAATTCCACGCGAACGTAACCCTTGGGCGATCGACCACCAACCTTGATGCTTTTGCTGTGGATGCCGAATTCCCCAAGACGCTTTCCGAGCTGTCGGGCGGTAATGGGCTTGCCGTGCGAATACTCTCCCCAGGCCTTGCTGCTATCCGATGCGAGTTCCTTGATGAGATCCTCCGTGGTGATTTTTTCAACCTTCTTGGCTAAGAAAGCCCCCCGGATATCGGCAAGCAGTTCGATGGATGTGGAAGGTGAAACCGCCCCATCCTGGGATAATTTCAGGGCAGCATTCCTAGCGAGGCTGGGCCAGTCTCCACCGGCCAAATCTGCGATTGCCAGGAGGCTTTCCCAATTGTCCTGCGCCCGGTCGTGCAGTTCGTCCGGCAAGCTGGGGCGTGCTTCAGCCAGAAATGGACCAGCATCCTGCGCGAACCTAGCCAGTTTTGAGGCAAGATCGCTGAACAGCCGCGGGTCAGCATGGCGGAGGCGTTCACTTCTCTCCGATTGCAGTTTTCGGCGTAGCACGACAAGGATGGACCGATCGACGATTGTGGCAGACAGGTGGCCAATCCCCGCAATGGCCTTGGCTGCCCAGGTGGAGAACGGTACCGGGTCCTGATCTTCACCAACGCAGCGCCAAACATAGGAAGTCTGGCGTGTATGTCCAGAGTTGATGATGCCCCGGAGTTCTTCGTTCTCCTTCATGAACGCATCAGCCTCATCGATCAGCAGCGTCGGGCAGAACGCTTCGATCACGCGGTAGACCGCTGCAGGTGAAATGTTTGAAGCAACCAAGGCCCGGTAGGCAAGCCGGTTGATGAAATCAATAGCTTGGGTCTTACCGCAGCGGGGTTCGGGGGAGCTGAAGACAAGCAGCGGGGCCACCTTGAACCAAGTGATCAGCCATGTGAAGGCCACCCAGAGGGCAATGGCGATTCCCACTGCAGGATCCGCAACGACAAACCGATTGAAGGCCTGACGGATCTCCTCCAGGAGTGAGGCACCATCAACCGGCTCCGGCCAGGGCTCAATCTCCTGGAACACGAGGGGCTTGTGGTTTGTCGCCTGACCAATGGGGCGCTCGTTCTCCACCGCCTTGTCTAGGGCGCTCACTCGAATACCCAGGGCAGCAGCTTCTTGCACCCGCACTTGTTCATATTCCAGCGGAGCAAGTGCGGCCAGACGCTTCACCACATCAGCGGTGGTTTCGGGTGGCGGCTCGTGGGTCGTTCCTTCAATGCAAGCTCGGACAGCTTCAAGGCCCTGATCCAATGCCATGTCATTGAAGTCGGTGGCCTTTTCGGAGCGCCTGTCACCCCAGCAGGGCTGTACCATCCGGCCGCCCACAGCCCGGGCCGTTGCCGAAGCCAGAGTTAGCCCTGGGTTACCTTCGGAAAGGTCATCATCAGCGCACAAGACGATTTCGTTGCCTGGGTATTTCGACCGGATCGCCTTTGCTACTGATTCCAAGTTGCCAGCGTCAAAGGCCACCACCACACATCCTTCGGTAGCCTCGTGTACACTCGCGGCCGTAGCGTAACCTTCCGCGATGTAGATTGGCCCAGGGGTGACCTCCCCGATCCGGAAACTGCAGCCTTTCTTCCGACCGTGCTTCAGGAACAGCTTCCCGCCTTTGGGGTTGATAAATTGCAGGCTGGTGATTTCGCCATCGGCGTCGTAGAGCGGAATGAGCAAAGTTTCCCCGCGAACGCGGAGCCCATGAGACACGACCTTTTTCGTGGTCAAGTAGGGATGACTTCCGAAAGGTGTGGCTGACTCCCACAACTTCCTCGCCCTTGCTGCCGCGGCGGACCTGTGTGCCGCCTCATCCGCCTCGAACTGGATGCGATCGGCTTCCGCCTGGGTGTAAAAAGCGGACTCCTCCTCCGGCGTCAGGCTGCGGCCAAGGTCCGCACGCCAGCGGACCCAGCCGTGGCCATCAGCGTGGTTCTGGTAACCACCGCTGGGGATTGGGCCAGGACGGAGAAGGTATGCCCCATCCATTCCATTGCGCCCGGAAATTGGGGTGCGGTGGATATGACCATCGGCGGTGGGGGAATCGGGAAACACCAGTCCCCTCGCGGAGGCCGCATCCATGAATTGGTTGACATAGAAGGCCAGGCTTGGCGAACCGAGTGGATTTCCATCGAAGTTGAAGCTGGAATCTGTCTGCATTGGGAACCTAAAATTGGAGTCGGAGCGAAAGGTGACCAGGCTGATCACCCGAGGAGCCTTTCGGTCTCACGTGAAAGTGAGGATGCCCCTGGGAAGATGCGCTTCTCCCCAGGGGCAGGGTTCTAGTGCAACTGAGTCTTAGTGTTATTGAACTGGCGGGACATCTGATCGGCCTTGGCCAATGCCTCGATGAAAGGCCGAATGTCTCTCAAGCTCAAGGTGAGCCAATACGGTGTTTTCGACCAGTTTCCATCCAGCAGCTCGGCTACGGACAACTTGATGAACCATGAAACAGGAGAGCCCGTTCTAGCGTATTTACAGACCGCAACCCGCAGCTCGCGGTTCCCTGCCTCATTGGGAACACTGCCAACATGGGTGGTCTCATCCAACGAAGGGTTGTTGTTCGCCCCCTCAGTGATTTTTCCAGCCTTTGCACAGGTGGCTGCGACCGGGTAAGCCAGGCTTGCTGGAAACACCACCCCCCGAAGGAGGTCCTTCTTCCCATCGTTCTTGGAGAATGCAAGTGCGCGCACCCGCCCATGCTCGTTGATGGGTTCGAAGTAAAGCTCCAAAGATTCTGCATCCATTCGTCGGGGGATTGATGCAATCAAGCTTGCCGACGGCGGCGGAATCAGCTTTTCGAGGGAATCGGACGAACCGAGATCCGAAAGCAAGGTCCTGAAATCTGGCAGGTCACTCATCCGAGGCTCCCTTCTCGGAGGTCTTGAGCCCGGCGATCCATGCTGACTCATGTTCAGCAAGGACGACCGTGCGGGAGCCGATCTTGGTGGCGATCAGCTTCCCGCTTCTGATCTGCTCCCAAACCTTCCCTACTGAAATACTGAGGGATGCGGCAATTTCAGGGACGGAGCGGCCCCTCGGGGCCGGGGGTGAAGTGGGCTTCATGAAACCTCCTGTGTTTTCCGGTTCACGGGTCTCGTGATCGGTACACAGAGGTTCAGGTCGGGACACTCAATGGACCCGCATCTAAGCCGCCTCAATTCCGCTGCTCTTACCTCACATCTGTGAGACCAGGAGGCCTAACGAACAACGCCACTGAGGAAGGTTCTCCCAGGCGGCAACGGCCTGGAGCCGGGCATTCGGAACTCGCTACCCTGCGCAGGAGCCCGGGAAACCAAGTCTTCCAGGCCAGAGATCATCATCTGAAGACGGGATTGGGCTGGACCGCGGCTAATTGTATCGAGGTCAGTCCGTGTACGAAGATCCTGCATTAGCAATACCGCAGTTCTATAAGACAGCCATAGAAATGGGTCTGGAGAGTGTGGTGGTGCCCAGCCCGTTTTGTGCTTTTCCATGGGATCTCGCATCAAGTCCAGGCCTGGCTCTTTTCCAGTGAGGCTGGTCAAGACCGTCCAGACCAACTTCTTCAGGTAGCGGGTTGGGTGGATTCCCTTTGTGGGTGGGTGGCTGGCGCAGTACAGGTCTCCATATTTTGGGACGCCCAACGGAGTATTCAAAGATTCCAGCAGGTTCGGCTTTGGGGCTGCTGCCTGGAGAATGGCTTCACATTCCCTGATCAGCAGCAATACCGGGTAGCCACCCAAGAGGCCCTTGGCACTTTCTTTCTTGCGCACTCCGATAAATTCCCGCGGGCCGGCGGTTGATATGGGTTCTGGGGTTCTTGTGGCTTCGGCGTCAGGGGTGGGTTCGTCCACTCCTGTTTCAGGATTGAAAAAGGGTTGCGACGCCAATTCCAAGAGAGTTTCCAGTCCTTGAAGCTGGCTTGGCCACCATGGTTCGAGCCTTGGATCGGCGAGTCCCTCGGCATGGAACTTCAGGAACTCTACATCCTGTTGTGGTACTCCATCCCAGTCCGATTTCTCAAGGCCTTTGTTATGTTCCTGTGCGCGTTTCTGGGCTTTCTCCAGGCCCAACTCCATCAAGCTCTTGGGGAACATGTATTCCGTACGGCTTCCCTCGAATGGCTTTTGCCATGCCCAATCTGATGCGAGGGCCCCGATCCTCCATCGAGCCTCTGGCGTCAGATTCCGAAGTTGCTCGGCTAGATTTCCTGCGGTCCGGGCCGCGGATTTCAATTCGCGTTTCACCGCCGTGGTGACGGTCTCGCGGTTTCTAGATTTGCTCCAAGCGGCGGATTCGATCTTGAAGGCGCCACAGGCAGCCAGGATCGCCCGCTCAATCCCAGCAAGAGTCAACTGGGCGCCATTTGGAGCTTCCGGCCGAGAACCACCTGGAGTGGCATCGAGAACGATGCACACCATTTTCTTGAGGTCGTCTGTGGCCGGAGCGGAAGCCACCTCAGGGTCAGCCCGATTCCTTTCGTCCTGGGGCTGCTGGTCCGATCGCTGGGATGGCTTTGAATGGTTCACAGCACAACTCTGAGGGTCAACTCAGAGTATGCCGGTTCATGGGCCGTCTTCGAGGACCGGTCTGCCTACTCTTCTTGCCCCAAAGTGACTTGGAAGTGACTACAGCAAGAAGCCCCGGGGTTCGCCCGGGGCTAGAACCGCATGATTACTGGTGCCTGGAGCCGGAATCGAACCAGCGACACATGGATTTTCAGTCCATTGCTCTACCAACTGAGCTACCCAGGCGGGAAGGCCCAGACTAGCAGAGGGGGGCGCTTTTTCAAGTGCCGGAGGGCCGGATTTGGGGCATCCTCGATAGGTTCGGGAGAACTTGATCATGGCCGTGAACCGCAACAAGGAAATCCAGGTCCAGCGCCCCGCCCAGAGCCTGGAACATTTCAAGAGCAAGGTGGCCAGCGCCGAGGACGTGCCCTCGGGGATCCTCAAGCCGGTCCTGATGGGCGCCGGGGTGCTGGTGCTGGGCCTGCTGGCCTGGGGGGGCATCTCCACCATCCGGACCCGGGCGGTGGAACGCCACGAGGCCGCCCTGGCCAGCATCCTGCGCGAAGTGGAGGGCAGCGCCTCCAACCCCCTCGCCCCTGCCGACATGGAAAAGCGGATGCGCGAGAAGCTGCCCGCCCTGGAGGCCCTGGCCAGCGCCGCGCCCTCCTCCCGCAAGGCGGTGGCCCTGGGCCTGGCCGCCAAGTGGCGGCTGGCGGTGGACGGCAAGGCGACCCCCCCCGCGGAGGCCGGTGATCCCTGGGGCCGTCTGCGCCTGGCCCAGCAGAAGCTCGCCCTGGGCCAGGGACCGGAGGCCCAGGCCCTCCTCGCCCCGCTCCAGAAGGACGCCACCCCCCAGGAAGCCTGGAGCAGCCTCTTCTGGACCACCCTGATGGAGAGCCACCGCCTCACGGGGAACCGGGCCCAGGCCCTGAAGGACTTCTCGGAATACCGGGACCGCTTCAAGGCCCAGGGGGACCCCTTCGGCCTGGACAACCTGCTCAAGAGCATCTGAGGCCCCCGGGGGTACCCCATGCGGATGTACGACCTCATCTACAAGAAGAAGATGGGGGGCGCCCTCACCCCTGAGCAGATCGCCTTCTGGGTGGAGGGGGCCGCCCAGGGGCGCCTTCCCGACGAGCAGAGCGCGGCCCTGCTCATGGCCATCTGCTGGCGGGGGATGGACACCGAGGAGACCCTGGCCCTCACCCTGGCCATGCGGGACTCGGGGGACCGGGTGGACCTCTCCGGGATCCCGGGGGTCAAGGTGGACAAGCACAGCACCGGCGGCGTGGGGGACAAGACCACCCTCGTCCTGGGGCCCATCGTGGCCGCCTGCGGCGTGCCCTGCGCCATGTTCTCCGGGCGGGGCCTCGGCCACACCGGCGGCACGGTGGACAAGTACGCGGCCATTCCCGGCCTCCGGGTGGAACTCAGCCAGGACCAATTCCGGGAGAGCCTCCGCCGCACGGGCTTCGCCAACAGCGCCCAGACGGGCGACATCTGCCCGGCCGACCGCAAGCTCTACGCCCTCCGGGACGTCACGGCCACGGTGGAGAGCATCCCGCTGATCACCGCCAGCATCATGTCCAAGAAGCTGGCGGGCGGCTCCGACGCCCTGGTGCTGGACGTCAAGTGCGGGGACGGCGCCTTCATGAAGACGCTGGACGACGCCACCGCCCTGGCTCGCAGCATGGTCCAGGTGGGCCAGGCCCACGGAATGCGCATCAAGGCCCTCATCACCCGCATGGAAGAGCCCCTGGGCTGGGCCATCGGCAACGCCCTGGAAATCATGGAGGCCGTCGAGATCCTCAAGGGGATGCACGGCGAAGGGGACTTGGCGAGGATGAGTCTCCGCCTCGCCGCGGAGATGCTGGTGCTCGGAGGGGCGGCCCCGGACCTCCCCGCCGCCGAGGCCCGTGTGGCCGAGGTGGTGCGGAATGGCCGGGCCTTGCAGGTGTTCCGCGACTGGGTCCGGGAGAACGGTGGCGACCCCCTCGCCCTGGACGACTTCACCCGCCTGCCCCAGGCCTCCCACTTCATCAAGGTCCCCGCCCCCAGGAGCGGCTTCGTCCACACGGTGGACAGCCGCGCCCTGGGAATCCTGGCCATGGAACTCGGGGCCGGACGCCGAAACAAGGACGATCAACTTGATCTGGGAGTCGGCATCAGGGTCCATGTCCGGCCCGGCGACCGGGTGGAGCAGGGGCAACCCCTGGTCACCCTCCACGCCCGCGGCCCCGCCGTACCCCCCTGGCCCGAGGACCTGATCCAGGTTTTTGACCAGGCCCCTGAAGTCACCCCATGGCTTTTGGGGGAAATTTCCTGAGGAACCTCATGTGACGAGGGGATTTTGTGAGGTGCGTCAAAGTCCCCGGAAGTTCCACAGCAATGGCCGCCTTTGCGTTTTTTCCACTTGCCATCGACGCCATTACCCGGGCAAATGGTAGGGTCTCCCAGGAATTATGGATCGACCCCTTCCTAATACTGCTGAACAGCCTGTTCCCCACCGGGAGCCCCCCGAGGGTCTGGCCGTCCACCACCTGCCTTCCACCTGCGGCCCGACCGCACCTTTTCTAGGAGTTCCTCTATGAACCGTTTCGCTCACCGACTGGGCTTCACCGGCCTCGCTCTGGTGGCCGGAGTCGTGGCCCATGCTCAGAGCCCGACCACCGGTCTCGTCCAGGGTAAAGTCGTTGACAGCACTGGCGCCGCCGTTGCGGGCGCCACCGTCACGCTCTCCGGCCCGGCCCTGCAGGGCACCCGCGTTTCCGTCACCGACCGGGAAGGGAACTATCGTATTCCACTTATTCCGGTTGGCGCCGGCTTCCAGCTGAGGGTCGTCGCCCAGGGCGGCGGAGCCGAGGCCAAGAACCTGGTCATCGAGGCCTGGAAGAGCTCCGTGCAGAACTTCTCCATCAAGAAGGCCGGCGACGCCAGTGCCGTGGTGGTGGTCACCGCCACCTCCAACGCCGTGGACGCCACCACCGTGGTGGACTCCCGCACCTACAGCACCGAGACCCTCCAGTCCCTGCCCCTGGCCGGCCGCGACTTCATCAGCGCGGCCTACCTGACCCCGGGCGTGGTGGACGGCGGCCGCGGCGCGGCCAATCCGAACATCGGCGGCTCCACCGCCTTCGAGAACAACTACATCGTGGACGGCCTGAACGTGACGGACCCCTTCCTGGGGACCAACATGAACCGCATCAACACCCTGGCCCTGGAGAGCGTGCAGGTCCAGACGGGCGGCTACGAGCCCGAGTACGGCCGCGCCCTCGGCGGCGTGATCTCCGTGGTCACCAAGACGGGGTCCAACGACTTCCACGGGGATATTGAACTCACCTACCAGCCCAGCAGTTCCATCGCCAAGGTGGAGACCACCGACCTGCCGTACTACTCCCAGCGTCCCAAGCAGGGCAACGTGAGCACCCTGGCCCTCTGGGTGGGCGGCCCCCTGGTGAAGGACAAGCTCTGGTACAGCCTGGGCTACTCCACCTCTTCCAACCAGACCCTGCCCAGCTACGGGCCGGTCTATTTCCTGGATCCCTACCTCGCCACCAACAACCCCAAGGCCGTGCCCGCCGGCACCGGCGGCACGCCCCTGCCCGGGGGTTTCCGCAACACCGGCACCAGCTATGACCTCAAGGATCAGGTCGGGGCGTTGACCAGCAAGTTCACCTTCTCGCCGAACCAGAACCACACCTTCGAGGCGGGCATCAACAGCAGCCGCCGGAAGGCCGACACCCGCCTCCAGGGCTTCACCTTCACCGACTGGGGCACCACCTACAAGGCCAACGAGAACGTGGACACCGCCACCGTCAACTGGCGCGCCACCTTCACGCCTTCCTGGCTGCTGGACGTCCGGGCCGGAACCTACAAGCGCAAGAGCTTCAACGACACCAACGCCGACTACATGCGCAGCGGCCTGCTCTACTCCGGCGCCAACGCCTACTATTCGGGCGCGCTCAACACGGACGGCACCCCGGTCTTCCCCGGCGTCCCGGCCCGCGCCTTCTCCAACGTGACCGGCGGCGGAAACCTGGCCGACGGCCGCACCGAGATCACCCGCCAGCAGTTCACCATCAAGGGCACCAACTTCGTGGGCGACCACATCATCAAGTACGGCCTGGACGTGGACAACACCACGGACAAGCAGTTCAGCCGCTACACGGGCGACTTCTACATCACCCGTTCGGCCCGCTACGACCCGGTGACGGCCGCATTCGTCCGCTTCGACGACACCTACCGCTTCCGCATGGGCGCCCTGGGCCATCCGGTCCGCAACACCTCCGGCGTGGTCTACCCCAACAGCAACGTCCTTTTCAACGGCGCCGGCCTGGACCTCGAGGCCAAGACCAAGAACCAGGCCTACTTCATCCAGGACTCCTGGCAGATCAACCCCAAGTGGATGGTGGTGTTCGGCGTGCGCATGGACCAGCAGAAGGTCTTCGGCGGCGACGGCCAGGAATACATCAGCTTCAAGGGCGCTGACATGATGGCTCCCCGGCTGGGCGTCACCTTCAACCCCGGGGGCGATGGCAAGACCAAGCTCTCCGCCAGCTTCGGGCGCTTCTTCGAGACGATTCCCATGGACCTCAACCTCCGGGCCGGGTCCATCGAAGGCTTCTTCTCCTTCGCCCGCCGCTACAGCGGCGCCTCCGCCCCCAGCCCCTTCTGGCTCCCGACCCTCGGCCAGCTGTTTGACACCAGCACCTGGACGCAGCGCGGTGCCGATGCCTCCATCGGCGCCGGCAGCCCCAGCAGCAACCGCGTGATCGGCGGCGAGAAGTCCCTGATTCAGGACGGCATCAAGCCCCAGAGCATCAACGAGATCGGCCTCGGCGTCGAACACCAGCTGACCGACCTCTGGAAACTCGGGGCCAAGTGGAAGTACCGCTACTACAACCACGTCGTGGAAGACTACAGCTTCGACTTCGGCACCACCTACGTGCTGGGCAACCCCGGCCAGGGTGGCCAGGGCTCCGAGCCCGTCCACGTGGTGGATTACGACTACCCGGGCCAGAACGACTTCCTTATCTTCCCCAAGCCCCGCCGCGACTACCGCGAGCTGGTCCTGAGCGTGGACAAGGCCAAGGGCGGCGACCGCTGGGCCCTCAACAGCAGCTTCACCTTCGCCAGCAACTGGGGCAACTTCGCGGGCCTGGACGAACCCCTCACGGGCCAGTCCGACCCCAACATCACGGGCGTGTATGACCTGCCCACCCTGATGAAGAACACCACGGGCCCCCTGCCCAACACGCCCCGCTACAACTTCCAGGCCTACGGCACCTGGGACTTCGGTTCCGGCTTCACCTCCGGCCTGCGCTTCATCTACCGCGCGGGCGTGGCCATCAGCGCCACCGGCCCGGACCTGGGCTACCTCTACGGGCCCAACAATCCCAGCAGCGGCCCCTCCGGCTCCTACGCCTTCAACGGCCAGCTCCTCCACGAGGGGAACTACCTGGGCCAGTACGCGGTGGTCGAACCCCGCGGCTCCCGCGGCACCACCGCGGACGTGACCCGCTTCGACCTGCACCTGGAGTGGCAGACCAAGATCTTCAACACCGGCAAGGCCACCATCTTCCTGGACATCTTCAACCTCTTCAACCAGCAGATGGTGCTGACGGTGAACCAGTCCAAGCAGACCGGCCAGCTGGTGGAAGGCGCCCTGTCGAACTCCTTCGGCAACGTGATCGATCCCACCGACACGACCCTCGGCTACGTCGCCATGGAGAACCCCTACTTCCTGCGTCCGACCTCCCGTCAGGCGCCCCGAAGCATGCAGTTCGGCGTCCGCCTGAACTTCTAGCGTCCAGAGCGGCCCAGCCGCACGCCATCCGGAGAGGGGGGGAAACCCCCCTCTTCGTTGTTGAAAGGGGGTTCCTCGAGGTGCATCCTGGGGGCGCCCTCCGGGAGTTCCCGATGCTTGCCTTCTCCCTTCCACTGATGTTGGCCTCCGCCACCCAGGCGCCCCCTTCGCCCCCGCCGCCCGCAGACATCGTGGCCCGGTTGCGGGACAAGGCCACCGACCCCCAGACCCTGAAGAAAGAGGCGGGGCAGGTGAAAACCTGTGCCCTGCAGACCGACGGCCGCGCCCCGGATCCCAAGGACAAGTGGCGGGCGTCCGCCGGAACGGGATTCACGGCCGCGCCCAGCCCCACCGCCGACCCCCAGTTCGTACCCGACGAAGAGCGCACCCCGACCTATTTCCCCGCGGGGCACAGACCCGATGCCAGCGCCTTCACGGTGGTGGGGCCCGACGGGAAGAGCCTGTCGGTCTCGGCCTTCGCAGGTCGGCCCGTCATCGTCTTCTTCTTCCGGCTGGATTGCCTCCACGCGCTGGAGATGATGCCCGAGGTGGCTCGCCTGCACCCGGTGGAGAACCGATTCGGTTTCAAGGTGCTGCCGGTGTGCATCTCAGGTGAGGGTTGGGGCGCCATCGAGCATTTCCAGAAGCAGAACGAGAAGGTCCTTCCCCCGGGCTTCAGCATCTACAAACCGAGCCTCACTCCCGGGCAGGGAACCAGCCTCTTCCCGCTGCTCCGCTTCGCCCCCACGACCTACCTATTGGACGACACCGGTCGGGTGGGCTGGCGGGTCGTCGGTCGCGTGATCGGCTCCCTCAGCGATAAATTGAACCTTCTCCTGGCGGAACGGAACCTCCGGAATTCCCAGGCCGGGAAGTAAGGGACGAAACATATCACTGGATGGTAATCAATTGATAATCCCAGCCGGGACGGGTTCTCCCCTGGCCGTCCCTGCTTTCAAGATCCCTTGGGACCAAGGGCGAGATCGCTTTCGGCGCTGACGGTTACCGGAATAGTGCAATGGGGCCCCAAGCCGGCGCGGCCCTGCGTGAGGAAATTCCCCAGGTGGGTTATCCTGGAGGTCGCGGGATCGCACCCCTGCCCCGGATCCTGGGGTCCCGGAAGGGGAAATGGCTTGGACCTCCCGCGAGGAAATTTTGCTTGCCCCGGTGAATTCCTTGAGGGGATAACCTATGACAAGGCGATGACAATGCTTCATTTCACAAGCCCCCGACTCGCCCAGCCCCACTTCCCGTTTCCCATTTGACCCATCCCCTCACCTTCACAGGAGCAACCTCATGCACAAAAGCTTGTTTTCCATAGGCCGGGTGGCCGCTCTCATCGCCCTCGGTGCACCCATCCTTCTGGCCGATGGCGCGCAGACCGGAACCATTTCCGGCACGGTCAAGTCCACCGCCGGGGTCCCCCTGGCGGGGGCGACCGTCCAGATCCAGGGGCCCTCCATGCAGGGCACCCGTCGTGCCGCCACCGAAGCGAACGGCGAGTACCGGTTCCTCCTCGTTCCGCCCGGGGTGTACCGTGCCACCGTCACCAAGGACGGGTTCCAGCCCCTCACGGTTTCCATCACGGTGGCCCTCAACCAGACCACCCGCGCCGATCTGCCCATGGCCGCGGTGGGCGCTGCCACCGTCGAAGTGGTGGCATCGGTGTCCACCATCGAGACCGAATCCGTCACGAACCAGACCAATGTGACCAAGGAGCTCGTGGACCGCCTTCCGGTGGGCCGCACCTACCAGGGCATGATGCTGCTGACCCCCGGCGTGACCGGAGGGTCCAACCCGACGGTCCTCGGCGGCTACAGCGGATCCAACATCTACCTGATCGACGGCGTGGACACGACCGACCCCACGACGGGCACCTTCGGCCTGAACCTCGCCGAGGATTCCATCGAGGAAGTCCAGGTGCTCACCAGCGGCATCAGCGCCGAATTCGGACGCTTCCAGGGCGCCGTGGCCAACGTGCTGACCAAGTCGGGATCCAACAAGTGGGAAGGCAGCGTCCGGTACAACTTCTCCAACGTGGCGTGGAATGCCGACGCTCCCATGACCACCACCAAGCCGCCCAGCAACCTGGTGAAGACCCCCTTCGTCACCCTCAGCGGGCCCATCCTCAAGGATCGCCTCTGGTTCTTCGCCAGCTTCCAGATTCCCAAGACCAGTTCCACGCAGTACACCACCGGCCCCCTGGGCAGCGGGGGCGTGGCGTTCGACCGCGTCTTCAAGGCCGACCCCCAGTGGTACAGCGCCAAGCTGACCTGGGCCATGACGCCCAACCACACCCTGATCCTCCAGTCCACCGGAGACCCCGCGATCATCCCCTACGTCCTCTACGGGACGACCACCACCCTCGACACCACCACCAAGCAGGGCCAGGGTGGCAACTTCTACTCCCTGTCCTATCGCGGCATGCTGGGTAAAAACGTGACCCTCGAGGCCAAGTACGCCAAGCAGGAGAGCAAGATCGAGGTCTGGGGCAACGGCGGGAACCGCTGGATCTTCTACGACCAGAACGATGCCGCGGGCCGGCAGTACGAGAACGGCCCCTTCGAGGGCTACGTGAAGCGGCCCCGCACGCAGTTCAACCTGGCCCTCTCCTGGTTCCCCGAGGCCGCGGGCTCCCACGAGATCCGCGTGGGAATGGACAGCCAGAAGACGGACAGCAAGAACAAATTCGGGGCCATCGGCGACACCGAGGTGTACTTCTCGGGCTTCACCGGCTCCACCGGGTATCCCGTCTTCTCCAACGGCATTCCGACCAACTACAACATCGACCCCGACTACGACTTCCTGGCGGTGTATTCCCACCCCGTGGAAAGCAAGAGCACCCAGAAGTTCACGGCCATCTACATCAACGACAAGTGGAAGTTCAACAAGAACTGGGGCGCCAACATCGGCCTGCGGTACGAGAAGGTCGACGGCACCAACGACGTGGGGCAGAACATCTGGAACTACAACACGGTTTCCCCGCGCATGGGCCTGACCTACGACCTCGACGGGGACTCCCGACGCACGCTCAGCCTCTTCTACGGCGTGTACTACCAGGCCCCCTGGCAGGACGGCCTGGACCAGTACAACAAACTATCGCAGAGCTACAGCCTCTACGGGTATGCCGGGGGCAATCCCCACAGCCGCTCCAGCTGGGACAGTTCGCCCTTCTACACCTTCAACCCCACGAGCGATCCCGGTCTGATCACGGCGCCGGACCTCAAGGGACCCCGCACCAACGAGACCACCCTCATCTACAAGTGGCAGGTCACCTCGCGCTTCTCCTTCACCGCCTCCGGGGTGTACAAGGAGTTCAAGGACCAGATCGTCCAGGCCAAGTACTATGACTACGCCCCTGGCTCCACCACCAACGTGATCAAGTACTTCCGGTTGGAGAACGCCAAGAATTCCATCCGCCACTACGCAGGCCTGATGGCCACCGGGGAATACCGCGGCGACAAGTGGTATTTCATGGGCAACTACACCTACAGCGAGCTCCGGGGGAACATCGACCAGGGCGGAATCACCGGCAGCTTCAACGCCTTCAACCGGGGCCTCTGGATCCCTGCCCAGCCTCTGGCGGGCAACCTGAACGGCATCCTCGGCGCAGACCAGCCCCATGTCCTTCGCCTCTTCCTGGCCCGGCGGGCCACCGTGCTGGACTGGTTCACGATCGACAACGGATTCCGGTTCACCTACTCGTCCGGTACCCCGTACAACATCGCGGCCACATGGTCCATGCTCGGATCCCAGCAGCCGAGCTTCGTCCTGTCCTCGGACCGCTCCCAGACCGTGTACTACGGGAACGTCCGCGGCCTCGGGCGCTTCAACAGCACCTACGGGTTGGACTACACCGTGACCTTCGACTGGGCCATCGCGAAGAAATACCATTTCTTCCTGCGCGCCGACATCACCAACATCCTGAACCACCAGGAACAGGCCACCTGGAGCACCTCCTCCACGCTCGCCTACCCCTCCACCTCGGATCGCAGCCGCTACTACTTCGTACCGGGCTCCACCTTCGGGAAGCCCACGGGCTCCGGGAACTACATCACTCCCAGGACGCTCGGATTCAGCGCCGGCTTCAAATTCTGACCGGTCACCCTGCCTCAGGAAGCGCCCGGGTCCAACCGGGCGCTTTTTCTGTCCTGGGGGCCTCTCCGGGCCCAGGGACGCCAACGGGGGCGATATCCTTGGGAGCGCAGGAGGCCTCTTGATCGGTGGGCCGTCCAGCGGGAGCGAAACTCATGAAGCGCAGGAACCGAATCCAGTCTCCCCTGACCGGAGCCTTGGTGTTCTCCATGGCCCTCAGCTCCCTTGGGGCCCAGTCACCTCAGGAGATCCTCTTCCGCCAAATTTCCGAGAAAGCCCTGAACCCGAAGGAACTGGCCCGGCAGGCCGATACCGCCCATGGTTGCCGCCCGGATGAGCGCAGCCTCTCGGATCCCAAGTACCGAGAATCGGACTACCGTGGTTCGGGCCGTTCCAATTTCGGATCCATGGCCTCGGAGACGAATCCGATTCCCCCGAACCTGCGACAGCCCCGCTTCTTCCCGACTCAGGATCGGAAAGGAATCGGCGCCTATACCGTGGCCGGAGAGGATTCCCGAGAAGTCACCGTGGACGCCCTTAGGGGGAAGGTCGTGGTCCTTTTCCTGTTCCGTCCCGAATGCCGCTGGAGCAACGAGACCCTTCCTGAAATCATCCGACTCCAGGCCCAGGAAGAAAAAGCGGGCATCAAGGTCCTGTGCGTGTCCCTGGGGGACGGGGGGTGGCCCGCGGTCCAGGAATTCAAAACCAAGCAGCGGGAGGCCGTTCCTTAGGCCTTCCCGATCCTCAGGCCCATCCTGGACGAGGCCAAGGGGACTCGGCTCCTTCCCGAAATCGTCGTGATCCCGACCACCTTCATCCTGGACCGGCAGGGACGCATCGCCTGGCAGATCCTGGGCGGGGTCCGTGGTGCCCTCCAGGACAAGGTGAACCACATCCGGCTGGAGCCTTGAGAAGGTTCAGTCCCGCTCCTTCGGGGTCTCCACTTCCATCGCCTGGCTCAGCTTCTGTCCCGCGGCCTCCAGTTCCAGGCGGTACTTTCCGGGCCTGACGAAGGGGCGCCGTCCATCCGGGACACCGCCCAGGGCTTGGGGTTCCACCAGGAGGTCCCAGTCCACCCGGTTGAGCCCGGCCTTCGCATCCAGGCTCCAGCGGCGGAGGACCGCATCCTTCTCCCCCACGATGCGGAGGTCGGCCTTGCTCCCGGCCTTGAGGTGGAACCAGAGGGGCACCGGATCTGCCTCCCGCGGGGTGAACCAGGTGGGGCGGTCCGTCTTCCACCACCCCTGGGCTTTCTGCTTGGGAACCTCGAAGAGGTGGGCGGGCTTGGCCCGCAACTCCGCGGTCAGCAGCTGCAGGGCGGCCACGGGCGCCACGAAGACGCTTCGGCCGTGGGTGGCCGCGACCAGTTCCTTCGCTTTGGCCTGGACGGCCACATCGTGGACGGGCACGTGGGGCAGGCCCTCCCCGAGGACCTCCCAGCGCTTCCCGCCGTCCAGACTGGCGAAGAGCCCGAAGTCGCTCCCCGCGTAGAGGAGGTCCGGGTTCGCGGGATCCTCGCGAACCGTGTTCAGGTTTTCGGCGGGGAGGTTCCCGGCGATGGAAATCCAGCTGACCCCGTAGTCGTCGGAACGGAAGAGCAGAGCCTCGGCGGTGTCGTTCCGGTAGGCGTTGAAGGCCGCGTAGACCCGGCCTTCCACGTGGGAACTGGCCTCCACCCGCACGACCCAGCGGTTGAGGGGCAGGCCCTGAGCCTCCTTCCAGGAGAAGCCCCCGTCGCGGCTGGTCCACACCCGTCCCTCGTCCGTCCCCGCGTAGAGCAGGCCGAAGCGCTTGGGGCTCTCCGCCAGGGTCGTGATGGTGCCGAAGGGGACATTGCCGCCCCCGCCGACGAAGGGGGCCTTGCCGCTGCTCAAATCCCCGCTCACCTTGGCCCAGGTGTCTCCCCGGTCCAGGCTGCGCACCACGAACTGGGTGCCCGCGTAGAGGATGTCGGGGCTGTGGGGGGACATGAGGATGGGGGTCAGCCAGTTGAAACGGAAGGTGGGCTCCTTCAGTTGGTGAAGGGGGCGGATGCTGGCGCGGCCGGTGCCCTTGAGGTCCAGGCGGCTCATGTGGCCGAACTGGCTTTCGGTGTAGACCGTGGCGTTGTCCCTGGGGCTCACCTGGACGAAGGCCCCGTCCCCGCCGTAGATCGAGCGCCAGCCGTCCTTCGCCTGGCGGGGCTTGAGGGGCCGGGCCGGACCCATCATCACGCCGTTGTCCTGGAGGCCCGTGTAGATCCGGTAGGGATCGGCCTGGTCCACGGCCACGGTGTAGCACTGGCCCACCGGAAGGTTCTTCACCGCTCGCCAGGTGGCGCCCTTGTCCATGGAGACGTTCAGGCCCCCGTCGTTGCCCAGCACCAGGCGGTTGGGGTTCCGCGGGTCGATCCAGAGGTCGTGGTGGTCCGGATGCATCGTGTCCCAGTCCTCGCCGTTCAGGCCCTTGAAGGTCTTCCCCCCGTCGTCGGAAACCACCAGGGGCATGCCCAGGAGGTAGACCCGCTGGTCGTTGCCGGGGTCCACCCGCACCTGGGCGAAGTAGTAGCCGTAGGTGTAGGTCACCGCATCCAAGCGCCTGGCGTGGGTGCGGGACCAGGTGGCTCCGCCATCGGTTGTGGCGTAGAGCTCGGGCCCCACGATGTCGGTCTGGAAGAGGTCCCGGTCCGCGTCGCCCAGGTAGTCCAGGAGATCCTTGACGGTGATCTTTCCGGCCTTCAGGTCCTCCCTCACCTTCTCGGCCGTGAGGTCCTTGTGGAACCCGTTCTCCCTCAGGAAGGCCTTCACACGCTTCAGGTCCAGCTTCAGGAACTCCTCGCGACCCATGCCCGTCAGGGTCTTGGCGGTGAGGGCCTCCGGATCCTGGAGGGGATCCTTCTCGTCCTTGCCCCGCAGGGCGTGGTTGTCCACGAAGACATAGAGCTTCCGCGCGTCCTGGCGGCTCTGGGCGAGGCCCATGCGCCCCACCGTGGTGCCGGAGGGGAGGCCCGAGGTCAGGCGGGTCCAGGTCTTCCCGCCGTCGGTGGACTTGTGCAGGCCCGAGCCGGCTCCACACTCCAGGAAGTCCCAGGGCTTCCGGTCCTTCTCCCAGAGCGCGGCGTACAGGGTCTGGGGATCCTTCCAGTCCATGAGAAGATCCGCGGCCCCCGTCCGGGGTCCCCCGGGCAACACGCCATTCCAGGTCTTGCCGCCGTCGGTGGTCTTGAAGATGCCCCGCAAGCCGCCCTCGGTGTAGAGGGGGCCCTGGGCCGCCACGTAGACGGTGTCGGGATCCGCAGGGTGGACCAGAACCTTGGCGATGCGGTGGCTGTCGCGGAGGCCGGTGTTGCGCCAGGTCTTTCCGCCGTCGTCGCTTCGGAACACGCCTGCACCAGCGTAGGAGCTGCGGCTGGCGTTGGGCTCCCCCGTGCCGACCCAGAGGGTCCTCGGCACGCCGGGATCCCCCCACACCACGGCCACGTCCCCAAGGGCGAAGGCCTCTTCGGCGTCGAAAAGAGGCTCCCAGCTTCCCCCGTCGTTGCGGGTGATCCAGAGTCCCCCCGTGGCGAAGGCCGCGAGCCAGACCTCGGGTTTCCGTGGATCCGCCGCGAGGGCCACCACGCGCCCGCCCTGGCCCATGGGGCCCACGTTGCGGAAGGGGATGGCGCGCAGGGGGCTGGTGGCCCGGAGGGCCTGACGCTGCTGGAAGGCCCGGATCCGGGGAGTTGAATCGGGTGCGGGCGCGGAGGGGTGGAGAAGGGCCCGGTCCGTGGGCCCCGCGGCCAGCAGGAGGGTGGGAAGGAGGGGAAGCAGGCTGCGGCGCATGACTACCTCGTGAGTCGAGGCCAGTCTAGGGCACCCCGCGATCAAAGTCCCAGGACTTCCTTGAGGCGCGGGGTGGAGGAGCGGGAGACTTCCAGATCCATGCCTTCGGCCACCCGAACGGAAGCGCGGCCGCCCTCGAGGGGCTTGAGGCCCAGGACCGCCTCGGGCCTCAGCAACAGGTGACGCTGGATGCGCATCAGGCCCGCCTCGGGGAAGGCCTCCTCCACCTCGGAGAGGCTGGTCCAGTCGGTGGGATGGCGGTGGGGGGAGCCCGAGGCGAGGGTCCAGGCCCAGACCTCCTCGTCCACCACCTCGAAGTGGGTGACCCGCCGGATGTCCAGGAACACATGGCCTTCCCCGGCCCGCACCGGGAAGCGGGTGGCCGACAGGAGGGATTTGAGCTCCGCCGCGCTGCGCCGGGGGACCTCGTGACGGCGCAGCTTCCCCAGGGTCTTCTCCAGGCGCTCCGCCGAGATGGGCTTGAGGATGTAGTCCACGGCGTCGGTCTCGAAGGCACGCACGGCGTGTTCCGAGAAGGCGGTGACGAAGACCACCGGCGGAGGATCCTTCAACTCCGCGACGATTTCCAGGCCCGAAGCGCCCGGCATGTGGATGTCCAGGAAGAGGGCGTCCAGCTTGGGGGCGGTCTTCATCCACTCCAGGAGGGAAGGTCCGTCGGGCAGTTCCGCCAGGACCTCGCAGCCAGCCTCCCGGAGCAGCCGGCCCAGGCGGGCCCGGGCCAGGGGTTCATCGTCGGCCAGAACGACTTTCAGCATCGTGGTCGTCCCCCATGTGAGCTTCGGTTGGACGGTGGACAACCCGTGGCCTCGCGCTCGCGCGCTCGGAGCGGCTGATTCGCTCCCTGTGGGGGCCCCGCTTCGCACGCCGTGCGTGCTCCGCGACCCACATGGTCGCGAGGTTCATCGTCGGCCAGAACGACTTTCAGCATCGTGGTCGTCCCCCATGTGAGCTTCGGTTGGACGGTGGACAACCCGTGGCCTCGCGCTCGCGCGCTCGGAGCGGCTGATTCGCTCCTTGTGGGGGCCCCGCTTCGCACGCCGTGCGTGCTCCGCGACCCACATGGTCGCGAGGTTCATCGTCGGCCAGAACGGCTTTCAGCGTGCTCACGCATAGCCTCCCTTCGCTTCCATGGGCAGCAGCAGGTCCGCCACCACCCATTCTCCCTCGGAGCGCAGGCGGAGGGAGGCGGCCTTCCCGTAGGCCAGCTCGAGGCGGGCCTCCAGGTTGCGCAGGCCCGTGCCGTTCCCGAGCACGAGGGGGAGGGCGCGCCCGGTGTTCGCCACCTGCAGCCTCATCCCTCCCCCCTCGCGGGTGAGAGAGATGCGCAGCTCCCCGCCTTTCGGGAAGGGGGCGATGCCGTGCTTCAGGGCGTTCTCCACCAGGGGCTGCAGGATGAAGGGTGGGGTGCGCACCTCGTCCAGGGTGGGGTCCCAGGCCCAGGTCACCTTCAAGCGCTCCCCGAGCCTCGTGTGCTCCACCGCGAGGTACCGCTCCACGAGCATGCGCTCCTGCCGCAGCACCTCCAGCGGTTCGTCGCCGTGGGTGAGCAGGCCCCGGTAGAGTTCGGCGAGGTCGAGCAGGGCCTTCTCCGCCGCATCGGCGTCCGTGTGCACCAGTTCCGCCAGGCCGTTCAGCGCGTTGAAGAGGAAGTGGGGGCTGAGCTGACCCTTCAGCAGGATCCACTGGGCCTCCGCGGCCCGGTGCTCCGCGGCCCGCTTCTCCCGCTCGGTGCGTTCCCCGCTCATGATGAACCAGCCCACCAGCGTGCTGGCGGGAGCGTGCAGGGCCAGATTCGAGAGCAGGACCGGACCGAAGGGAAGGGGGGCCTTCAATCCGGCGAGCCTGAGCAGGAAGACCTCGAACAGGACGATGGCCATCATCGACGCCCCGTTGAAGACCAGGGCCTGGGGGATGGCTCGGAGAAAGGGGGCCTCGAGGCGGCTGTCCCCGGTCCAGAGCCAGCCCAGGGGGGAGAGGACGGCGTAGAAGAAGGCCACCGCCATGGGACAGAGCAGGGAACTCGCCCCGGCCAGGAGGGCGTTTTCGTAGCCGATCTTCCGGTACAGGAACAGGGAGATGCCGGCGAAGGGCAGCCAGAACACGAGGATGGAGGCCCACACCCAGGGCTTCCGCAGGCGCGAGGCCACATGGTGCCGCAACGCCCCCAGTCGCATTCCGGTTCCCTCCCTGTTCAGGTGATGACCTGTGCCTGGGGGGAATCCTCCCAGATCCCCCGGGGGTCGGGAAGGCTGCAGGGCCCAGGGGCCGCCCCGGAGGGCCAAGCGGAGGGTCCTCCGTGGCCTCTCGCATCCCTCCGGGATCCTCCTGTTGCAAATCGCGGAAGGGCCCCGCGTAAACCTTTCCCATTTCGCTGGGGCCCAAGAACATGCCGAAATGGCACGGGGCGTGATACCTACGGCCCGTGGGACGATCCCACCCCTCCCGCGAAACGCGGAACAAGGAGATGGACATGAAATTCCAAAGAATCGCCCTCCTGCTCGCGGGCACCCTCATCGCCGGGAGCGCCCTGCTGGCCCAGGACACGGCCACCCCCAAGCGTGAAGCCCAGGTGGAGCGCCGCGCCGCACGGCAGCAGAAGCGCATCGCCCAGGGCGTGGCCACCGGCCAGCTCACCCCCAAGGAGGCTGCCAGGCTCGAGAAGCGCGAGGCCCACATCCAGAAGGACATCGCCAAGGCCGAGGCCGACGGCAAGATCACCCGGAAGGAGCAGGCCCATATCAACGCCGAGGAGAACAAGGCCTCCCGGAAGATCTACCAGAAGAAGCACAATCCCCGCAGCGTGCCCAAGAAGTGATTCACCCGGGGGCTGACCGGCCCCGGGCATAGACGGAGGATCCCTCCCTCGAGGCGCCGCCGACCCCGTGCGCCCGGGCGGGGGCCCGTCCGGCCGGGGGCGGAGCATCGCCCCCGGCCCCTTCCGCCCGGAGCGGCCGTTCTCCCTTCATCCCGCCACCCGTTGTCTTGACTGAGGAGCATCCCGTGAAACTGCTCAAGCCTTTTGCCCTGTTGCTGGTGGCGTGGCCCCTGGCCGCCCACCCGGTCCCGCCGTGTCCCCGGCCCCCGGGGCTCTTCCTGTCCGTCCGCCCCGGGCGGCACTTCCGGCCCCTGCCGCCCCCGGTGCCCCACGGTTGGCGTCACCACCGGCGCGGGCACCACCGCGGGCCTTGCCGCTGACCCGGGGCGTCACTTCGGCGCTGGATTGAGTTCGAGGGCCTGGCCGTCCAGGGGTTCGGGGATGGCCAGACCCAGCTCTTTCGCGAGGGTGGGCGCCAGGTCCACGGTGCGCACGGGCTCCTCGCGGGCTCCCGCCTTCCAAGGCCCCACGAAGACCATGGGCACCCTCCGGTCAGGGTCGTGAGGATTGCCGTGGTTCACCAGGTAGGGTGGATCATCGAAGGTGAGGAGGGGCTTCAGGGCCGCCACGATGTCGCCGGAGCGGCCCGGCACGAAGCTGAGCCTGAGGCGCTCGGCCAGGCTTCGGGCTCCGGGAGCCACTCCGGGGTCCGGGCGCAGGGCGGCCAGTTCGGCGGCGCTCCAGGCTCCCGCCAGCTCGGGCTGGGCCCGAAGCACCTCAAGGGCCGCGGTCAGGATCTCCCCTCGGTCCGGGCGTCCGGACTTGGTCCCCTCCTCCTTCAACCAGAAACTGCCCGTCCGGGTTCCCCTGAGGAAGGGCCCCCGAGCCTGCAGGCGGGCCGAAAGCTCGGATTCCACCCGTTCCATGAAGGCGGGGAAGGGCACCCTCTGTGCGGGAAGCCCGCGTTCCTTGAGCCGCTCGCAGAAGTCCGAGCACCCGTGGTCGGAGGTGAGCACCACCCACGCCTCCGGATGATTCCTGCGCAGCGTGCGGAGCCATGCTCCCAGACGGGCGTCGAGGCGGAGGAGCTGGTCCCGCATCTCGGGACCTGCGTTCCCGTAGTGGTGGCCGATGTAGTCCGTGGCAGAAAGCCCCACCATCAGGAGGTCGGTCCCGGGCCCCCGCCCGAGCCTTTCACCTTCCAGGAGGCGGTTCGCGGCGTCGAGAATCGCCTCGTCGAAGAACGGCGAGACGCGGAAGCGTTCCCAGAAGGACGGGTCCAATTCGCCGTTCTTGGTCTTAATGAGCCGGGGCAGGCCCATGACCACGGTGCGTCCCGGCAATTGGTAGCGCCCGCCCTTGGGCAGTTCCTCCCTGGGGCGAAGGGGAGTCCACACCAGGCGGTGGGTCCGCAGACCTTCCAGAAGGGCCTTGTTCGAGGCCTCAAGCCAGGGGGGCAGGGCCTGGACGTAGGCCGTCGAGCTGGTGAACCCCTCGTTCGATAGCCAGAAGACTCCCGACACCCTCGGGCCCGCCATCAGGATGGCGGAACGGTCCTTCCCGCTCACGCAGAAGGCCCGGGACCCAGGCACCTGGTCCAGCAGCCAGCCAGGGAGGGCGCTTCCGATGAACCAGCGGGGGCTGCTGCCGGGCGGGGGCGTCCCGTCGAGGTTGCGGACCAGGGGATCCTCCACGCAGTAGACGAATTTCCCCGTGGCCCGGTCCAGCCACCTGTTCTCTGGAATCCCCGTGTGGGCAGGATGCCGGCCGCTGAGGAGCACGGAATGTCCCGGCCCCGTTTCCGTGTACCCATGCTCGTGGTAGGCGGCGGCGAAGTGGACCCCCTCCCGCAGGAGGGTCCCCAGGCCTCCGCCCAGGTCCCCCCCCCATCGGCCAATGAGGTCCGCGGACAGTTGGTCCACGGACAGGACCACCACCAGCTTGGGGCGCGGGGCTCCCCAGGCGGCGAGGCCGAGAAACAGGAGGGCAAGGAGTCTCAGGAGATGCACGGTACCGTCCCGATCCAGTCTGTCTTCTCGGGGCCCGTCTGCGCCAGGGGCCCATGCAGGATGGCGGGCCGCCCTGGCCCCAAGGAGCCCTTCGCCTGGAACGATGTCCGCCGGAAGGAAGGGAGGGGTGCGGGCCCCTGCTACAGTGATGGGTTCGGGCGGGAACCGTCCGCAGGGAGAGGGCATGGCTGAAGGTCAGGGCGGACAGGGTGGGGCCCCTCCCCCGCCGCCCCCTTTTTTCCGCTGGCTGGTCCTGGTGGTCATCAGCCTGGCCATGTTCGGCAACTACTACGTCTATGACTGCATCGGCCCCATGGCCAAGCTGTTGTCGGCACAGCTTGGTTACAGCGACAGCCAGATCGGGCTGCTCCAGGCCATCTACAGTTTCCCGAACCTCTTCATGGTGCTCGTGGGCGGCATCATCATCGACCGCATCGGCGTCAAGCGCAGCGTCTTCCTCTTTGCGGCGCTCTGTCTGGCGGGGGCCCTGGTCACGGCCCTGAGCCCCAAGCTGGGGGTGATGGCCACCGGGCGGCTCATCTTCGGCCTCGGGGCCGAGAGCCTCATCGTGGGCGTGACCACGGGCATTGCGAAATGGTTCCGGGGCAAGGAGTTGAGTTTTGCCTTCGGCCTGAACCTCACCATCAGCCGCCTGGGGTCCCTGGCCGCCCAGGTGAGCCCCACCTGGGCGAAGGACGCTTTCGATTCCTGGCAGGGTCCGCTCCGGATCGCCCTCGTCTTCGCCCTGGTCTGCGTGGTGGCCGCGGGCTTGTACTGGGCCCTGGAGAACCGGGCGGCCGCCCGCTACGCCCTGGGAAATCAGGGGGGAACCGACAAAATCGTCTGGGGCGACCTCCTGCGCTTCCCCGCCAGCTTCTGGTACGTGGTGGCCCTCTGCCTCACCTTCTACAGCGGCATTTTCCCCTTCCAGACCTTCGCCCAGAAATTCTTCGTGGACGCCCACGGGGCCAGCGCGGACCGGGCGAGCCTCCTGGTGGGGATGCTCACGGTGTTCGCGATGGTGGCCACCCCCCTCTTCGGGCTCCTGGCGGACCGGATCGGGAAACGGGCCCTCCTCATGATCCTGGGGAGCTTCCTGCTGCTTCCCGTCTACTGGATCATGGGCTACACCCGGATGGACCTCGTGGTGCCCATGGCCATGATGGGGGTGGCCTTCAGCCTCATCCCCGCCGTGATGTGGCCCTCCGTGGCCTACATGGTGGCCGAGGAGAAACTGGGCACCGCCTACGGCCTCATGACCCTGATCCAGAATGTGGGCCTTTTCGGATTCAACCTGCTGGTGGGCTGGGCCAACGACCTCGGCCGGGCCGGGGCCGCCCATCCGGAAGGGTACCGCCTGGGCATGTGGATCTTCAGCAGCCTTGGATTCTCGGCACTGCTCTTCGCCGTCCTCCTGCGGCGGAGCGAACGGGGCCCCGGCGGGCACGGCCTTGAGGAGGTCACCCCGGACGCCCCCGCGACGAACAGATAGCCGCCCTCGGGGACCGGTCGTGCGTACCCTCCTCCTCTCCTTCTTGCTATTCCTGGGCCTCCAAGGGCCCCTGGGAGCGGATTGCCGGCCCCACACCGTCGCGCCCGCCCAGATCCCCTCGGCTGCATGGCGCACCCTGGAGCACGTCCGACGGACGGGCGAGGCGCCCCCGGGGCAGGTGGGAGGCCGGCGCTTCGGGAATTTCGGGAGCGGGGGAGAACAGAAGCTGCCGACGCGGGGGGGGCGGGGCCGCATCGAGTACCGGGAGTGGGACATCCATCCGAAGCGGCCCGGGGTGAACCGAGGCCCGGAGCGGTTGGTGACCGGCTCCGACGGGCGGGCCTGGTACACCGCGGACCACTACTGCAGTTTCACGGAGATGAGGCGGTGAGCGCCCTGCGGCGGCTTCTCGAGCGGGACACCCCCCCTGTCCAGGTTTGGGTCTGCGAGGGGGGCCTCCTCGAGGCCTTCGCGGGCGAGGCAAGCCTCCGGCCGGACCTCCGCCTTCTCACCCTGGACGGATCCCAGGCGAGGACCAGTCCCCGACTCTTCGAGGCCCTGGCCCAGGGCCTTTCCTTCCCTCCCCATTTCGGACACAACTGGGATGCCCTGGACGAGTGCCTGCACGACCTCGAATGGATCCCCCAATCCACCCTGGTGCTCCTGGTGGGCCACTCGGAGCAACTGCTGGTCGATGAGGAGGAGGGCCTGGCGCTCCTCCTGGGCATCCTGGCAAGCGCAGCCAAGGAATTGGAGGAGCCCGTGATGGGGAATGTCTGCCTGCGACGGGCGCCCCTTGCCCTTCGGGTGCTGCTCCAGGTGAATCCGGCGGTGGCGTCCTTGCTGCGCGGGCGGCTTCGGGCCGCGGGACGAGAACTTCCCCACTGGTGACGGAGTGGACCCTGGGGTCTCCCTAGGGATTCGCGTCCATGAAGCGTTGCAGGGTGCGCCGCGCCTCCTTCTGGAAGGCCCGCTGGAACCAGTCCATTCCCCCGAAGAGGCGCCCCTTCCAGCCCAGGGCCTGGGCGGCCCAGGCATGGAAGTCGAATCCGTCCCGGTGCGCGAAGATGAGGCCGTCCCGGAAGGCGAAGCGGGCCTGGATGAGGTTGTGCACAGGCCGGCCCGTCTTGGTGAAGGTGTAGTCCGCCTCCCATCGGGCTTCTCCCTGCCCTTCGTCGGCGCCCAGAACCTCGAATCGCACGGCCAGGTCCCGGCTACGCCCAAGCAGCATGCGCCACATGCTGCAGGCATGGTCGCGATCCAGCAGCCCGAAGGCCGGATCGCTGAAAGCGGCTTCGGGGTGGTAGCAGGCGGCCATGCCTTCCGCGTCCTTGCGCGCGAAGGACTCGTAGAAGCGGGTGAGGAGTTGGGCGTGGGGGTGCATCAGGGTGTCCCGGATTCGATACAGGCTGAGTCGATCCCTCGGCCGGCATGGCCCGAACCGGGCCTGTTCCACAGGGGGGCCGCCCCCGGCTCCTTCAGTGATTCCGGTCGACCGGCCTCGTGGAGGCCGTGGAGTGAAACCGCTGGGCGGGGCAGCCGTGCTTCAGGGGTCATGAAGCCATTCTTCCAGGAAGGGGAGCGGCATCCTTACGGAGAATCACCCCCCCACCACCCCCTCCACCGGGCTGCTGGCGCTGGCGTAGAGGCGCTTCGGCATGCGGCCCGCCTCGAAGGCGGCCCGCCCCGCCCGGACGGCGTCGCGCATGGCGGCTGCCATCTTCTCCGGGACCGGGGACTCGGCCACCGCGGTGTTGAGAAGCACCGCGTCGGCGCCCAACTCCATGGCCAGGGTGGCGTCTGAGGCGGTACCCACCCCGGCGTCCACCACCAGGGGCAGCCTGTAAGGTTCCAGGACCTCCTTGATCAGCATCAAGGTGTAGGGATTCTGCACTCCCAGACCCGAGCCGATGGCGCTGCCCAGGGGCATCACCGCCGCGCAGCCCGCCTCCGCCAACTTCTTGGCCAGGATGGGGTCGGCGTTGACGTAGGGGAGGACGACGAAGCCTTCCTTCACGAGGATCCTCGCCGCCTCCAGGGTCTCCTCGTTGTCGGGATAGAGGGACTTCGGGTCGCCGATGACTTCCAGCTTGATCCAGGGGGTCTGCAGGGCCTCCCGGGCCAGGCGGGAGACCCTCAGGGCCTCGTCCCGGGTGTAGCAGCCGGCCGTGTTGGGCAGGAGGGAGATCTCCTTGGGAATCCAGTTGAGGATGTTGTCCTGCCCCTTCGCCCCGAGGTCGAAGCGCCGCACCGCCAGGGTCACCATGTCCACCTCGGCGGCCCGGTAGCAGGCCTGCATCGTGGCGAAGTCCTTGTACTTGCCCGTGCCCAGGACCAGGCGGCTGGTGAAGGTGCGGTCGGCGATGCGAAGCATGGCGGTCTCCCCCCTCAGGATGGCAGAGGCGCGCCGGCCCGCCGCAGGGCATCCAGGAAGGCCCCGGGGTCGTCCACGGAGAGGACCACCCGGTCCCGGGCCCTGACAGGGCCGAAGGGCCCGATGCCCGGCGCGGGCGTGGCCAGGCGCAGCTCCCACAGGGAGTCCCGGGTCGCCTCGAGGCGGTGGGCGCCCTTGAGAGCGGCGTGGCGATCCCAGTCGTCGTGGAAGTCGGGCAGCGCCCGGAAATCCAGGATGTCCGTCGTTTCAAGTTCCAGTCGCTTGAACAGCCCCTTGTGGAGGATCACTCCCTCCGGCCGGATCTGGTGGGGCCGTGAACGCCAACTCGCCCAGAGGCCCACGAGCCAGAGCAGGCTGTAGAGGCCCAGGGCGTGGATCCCGAGGCGCCAAGCCGTGGGAACCCTGCGCAGAAGAACCTCCAGGAGAAACACGTCGGCCAGCATCAGCAGGGGCAGCACCGGCAGCAGGGTTCCAAGGGGGCTGGAGCGGTGGTAGCTGAACCCGCCCGGCAGGGGTCTTCTCCAGCCGCGGAAGAGAAAGCGGAATGCCCCCGCGAGGAGCACCCCTTCCAGGGCGGCGAGCCGGGCCACCGCGGGAGGAAGGAATTCCCCGAGCGCCTTGGCCACGGTCTCCTCCGGCCACGACCCCGAGGGCGCGTGGGCGAGGCCCCGCCAGAGGAGGAAGAGGAAGAACGCCTCCAGGGCACCGGCCGTGGCCCCGAGGATCCAAGGGCGATGGGCCTGCCCGGAGAGCAGGGCCTCGACCCCGAGGATCCCGGGAAGGAGGGCCCGGGTCCAGGGGCCCCGCCGGCGCAGGGCCGCCGCGACGTCCCAGGCGGTCCGGACCAGGGCCAACCCCAGGACGATCTGCCGCCAGGAAGGGTGCCAGAACTGCGCCATCCACCATTCTCCCCCGGGGTGTTCCCTCGGTGGGGGGGGAAGGGCGCTGCGGATTGGGTTTCGAAACCCCTGGGCTGCTGCAGCCAGGAGCAACGCAGCCGCCGCGCCCTCGTCGCAGAGCCGTGGGAACCGTGCCTTCGAATCGCCGTCCACGCCGACGGTGAAGGCAGGGCGGAATTCCTGCATTTCTCTGTGCCCTCGGTGTCTCGGGGGTGAATCCAACCCCTTGCCGCCGGGCTCCGGATCAAGCCACCGGGATCCCCCGCCGTTCCGCCCAGCGCCGCTTCACGTCGAAGACGAAGTTGTCCAGGGGTTCGGGGTCGAGGGCGCCGCCGTTGACGGAGAGGGCCAGGACCGGCAGTCCTTCCCGCTCGGTGACGTGGCCGAGCTGGGCCTCGGCCAGCTTGTTGGGCATGCACTCCAGGGGGCCGACGATCACGGCGGCATCCATGCGCCCTTCCCGCCAGGCGTGGATCGGCGCGCCCAGGCTCAGCACGGTCTCGCCCTCGAGGTCGGCCCGCATGTAGGGGGCCGCCGCTTGGAGAAGGGCAGGAATCCCCCCCCGGACCGGAAGGCCGGGAAGCGCCGCGTTTCCCCGCTGGCACAAATCGAAGAGCCGCTCCTGGACCCAGCGCTCGAGGCGCTGGGCCAGGCCGCCCTTGGAGCCGGAGGCCCAGGCGGTGTGCTCCGCGTACCGGATCACCTCGGTGGTGGTCTCCAGGAGCACCCGGAGGCCCCGCCGCCCCAGTTCCCGGGCCAGGTTCCCGTTGGCGTAGGGATCCAGCCGCACGTAGATCTCCCCGGTGACGAGCACGCACGGAAGTTCTGCTCCGGAATCCAGCGCCCGGAACTCCTGCAGCGCCTCCTGGAGGAGCCGGGGAATCCCGTAGGCCCGCCCCGTGGAGGTCTCCCACAGCACGCGGGAGGCCGAAAGATCACTCCGGGCCTCCTCCTCCAGGCGGGACACCAGGCGCGCGGCCCACCGTTGGTTGGCGGCCTCGGCGCTCCCGGGGGATCGCTCGGCCGGCCGCACGAAATGCAGGGCCTCCTCCAGGATCCCCATGGCCGTGAGCCCCAGGAAGACCAGAGCGGAGAACCCCGAGGGAAGGCCCCGGAAGTAGTCGCCCCAGGGCGGGGACCAGATGCGCACCCGCTCCCGGAGGCCGAGCCGCTCCAGCACCAGCTGGTCCAGGGTGGCGTAGGCCCCCAGGCGGCAGGGGCCGCAGGCGGTGGGCATGAGGAAGAGGAAACGGCCCTCCGGGTCCTCGGCGACGCGGCGCAGGAGGGCCCCCAGGGTGAGCGTGAGGGGCAGACATTCCTTCCCGGAGGTGTGCCGCCGGCCCGCCTGGACGGTGGCGTCGTCGGTGGCCGACAGCACCTCCGCGTGGACCCCCATGCCTCGAAACACCGCCGCAGCCGCGGCGGCCTCCGGCCCCATGGCGGGCACCAGGAGGGTGTCTTCCGGGCGGACCATCTCCAGGAAGGGATGGGTTCCCACGCTGAGCCGGGCAGGGTCCCGGTCGAAGGCATTCCCCCCGCGACGGAGGTCCTCCCGC
Organism: Acidobacteriota bacterium; assembly: GCA_016213735.1. Lineage (GTDB taxonomy): Bacteria > Acidobacteriota > Holophagae > Holophagales > Holophagaceae > JACQZU01. The sequence continues at coordinate 48,199 of JACQZU010000027.1, forward strand.
ACACAGTGCAGGAAGGCCTCCACCCGGGTCCGGGTGCCTGCGTCCCCGGCGTGCCCGTCGGTCTCGATGACCGCGAAGGGCTTGCCTTCCATGAGCCACGCAAGAAGGGGGATGGTGAAACTGTCGGGCCCGCAGGCGTAGTTGGAGCAGAAGATGCCGTACAGCCCCGGGGTTCGGCGGACGTGGAGGGCGGCCCGGAGGATGCGCTGGCTGTGCCCCCAGTAGACCTCGCGGAAGACCGGCAGGTCCTCGGGCAGGTCCAGGCAGTCCACCGGGATCGGAAGGGCCCCCTGCTCCCGGAGGATCGCCGGGACGTTGGAGTTCAGGACCTCGTTGTGGATGGTGTAGCCACGGCCCAGCACGGCCACCGCGACCAGCTTCCTCTCGCGGGCGAAGGCCAGGGCCCGGCGCCCCGCCTCTCGCAGACCCTCCTCGAAGCGGCCCTGGGCCCGGCGCGCCACCTCGAAGGCCGGCCGCCAGCGGTCTTCCTCCCGGAGGCCCAACTCCGCGGCCAGGGAAGCGCAGGAGGCCGCGAAGGCGGGAGACTCGAAGAAGCCCGGGCCCATGTCCACCACGGGCGACAGGATCCGGGCGCCGGGGCGCAGTCCCAGGCGCAGGACGTCGGGGGCCCCCTGGGTGATGGGGCAGATGGCGCTGTGGGGCTCCCCGTCCACCCGCGGCAGCTCCCGGATCATGGGGAGGAAGAGATAGTCGGGATCCTCATCCGCGAGTCCCGCCACCAGGCCGTGGTACTGCTGCATGGGCGCGCAGAAGGGCACCGGGGCCACCTCGATGCCGCGCCGGAGCACGCTGCGCCCGGGCCTGGAGGCCACCCGAAGGTTGAAGCCCAGGCGGTGGAGGAAGGTGGCGAAGAAGGGGAGAATCCCCTGGAGCTGGAATTCGTCCGTCAGGGCGACGAGGGGCCGGCCCGGGTGCGCCTGGAGGCCTCCCAGCAATCCCTCCACCAGCTCCCGCCGTTCCCGGAAGGGATCGGGAGCCCGGTCCGGGAGTTTGGCCCGTCGGGCTCCCTTGTCCCAGAGGGAGCAGGCCCCGCCCCAGGTATGCCGCGAGTGTTCCTCGCCGACGGTGGTGTGGATCCGGTCAATGCGGCACTTGTTCCCCGAGCCCCCGCAGCCCTGCACGGAGGTGCACACGAACTGGTCCTTTCCCTCCACCCGGGCCTCGAGGAAGCGTGCGCCCTCCAGGACGGGTAGATCCGTTTCCAACTGCCCGGCGGCCAGACGGGCGATGCCAAGAGCCCCCATGAGCCCGGGTCGCGGAGGGACGATCACCTCGGCCCCGGTCTGCCGGGCCACCGCCGCCGCCAGGGCGTCCGAAGCGAAGGGCATGCCCTGGCAGAAGACCACCTGACCCACGTCCCGGGTCCCCTTCACCCGGTTCAGGTAGTTCGCCACCACCGAATCGTAGATGCCGGCCAGGATCTGGTCCCGGGGCAACCCCGTGGCCACGGCCTCGTCCATCACCTCGGCCATGAAGATCGAGCAGTGCTGGCCCAGGGAGGCGCAGGCCTCCGCCCCCAGGGCGGCCTCCGCGAGCTGGCCCAGGTCCTGGATGCCCGAGAAGCGCCTCCCCTGCTCCTCGATGAAGGAGCCGGTGCCCGCCGAACAGGCCTCGTTCATGGCCGCGTCCACCACCCGGCCGGCGGCCAGGCGGATGTACTTGGCATCCTGGCCGCCGATCTCGAAGATGGTGTCCACCCGGGGATCGCAGGCCACCGCGCCCTCCGCATGGGCCGCGATCTCGTTCACCACGCAGGTCGCCCGGCTCCCATAGCAGCTCGACAGGAGGGACCCCACCAGTTCCCTGCCTGAACCCGTCACGCCGAATCCGAGGAGCCGGTGTCGGGCCGCGGGCCCGGCGAGAAAGCGCCCCATCAGCGCCTGGGCAGCCCCGACGGGAGAACCCTCGGTGCCCAGGTAGGCGTCCCACAGGGGCTCCAGGCTGTGCCGGTCCACGGCCACGGCCTTGGAGCCGGTGGACCCGATGTCGAAACCCAGGAGAAGGTCCCGAACCCCGCTCTCCTCGGGCGGGGGCGGCGAAGGCAGACGGCGGACCCGGCCGAGGGAGGCCGCCAGGGGCGGGCCCAGGGGGACGCTGGGAGGGGCCGGAGGTTCCAGGAGCCCGGTCAGCGGAACCGCCTGGAGTCCAAGGTCCCGGGCCAGCCAGGCGGCACCCCAGGCCTCCAGGAAGAGGGCGTCCTCGGGGTCCCCCTCGGCCAACGTGAGGCCGTGGCGGGCTGCGAAAGTCCGGAAGTGGTCCCGGACCCGTGCGGCGCGGGCCACCCCTCCTGCCAGGTGCAGGCGAGGTGGGCATGCACCGGGCCTCACCAGGGTCTCGACATTCTCCGCGATGGCATCCAGCAGCCCCGCCAGGATGCGGTCCTTCGCCTCCCCCTTGTTCGCCAGGTGGGTCAGGTCGGTCTTGAGGATCACCGGGCAGCGGCCAGAAAGGGGGGCGGCTTCAGAGGCCGATGCCGCCCGTTCGCAGGCCTCGGCCACGTCCAGACCCAGGCGGCCCACCAACTGCTGGAGGAAGTTGCCCGTGCCCTGGGCGCAGCGCCCGTTCTCCCGGTAGCGCTCCTGGCCGCCCTCCCGGAGTTCCAGGACCGAGAAGCCCCGGCTTCCGATGCTCACCACGGTGGCGGGGTCCGGGCCGCAGGCGTGGCGGAACCCTGCCGCAAGGGCCTGTTGGAGGGGAACCCGGGTCAGGGTCAACTGCCGGGCCAGGCGGCCCGTGGCCGCGGCGCCCGCCACCCCCCCCCAGTCCCAGTCCTTCAGGACCCCGAGCAGGAGGGGGCCTGGCGCCTTCCCGTGCGGGAGGCGCTCCCGCCGGACCAGAACCGGTCCCTCCGGATCGTCGGCGATCTCCACGAGCTTCAGGAACTCGGCGCCGACGTCGATCCCGATGTAGCGTCCCATCCACGCCTCCAGGCGAGGGGCTCGAGAGAATGCCCCAGACCGGTTCCCCGGGAGAAGGGGGGGTCGGAATGTCCGGAAAAGACCTTCAGCTTAGCTCCGGAGAGGTTCCGGGTGTAGGCTCCCACGGTTCCCCCGGGCGGGGCCGGGGCGCACAATGGCCACGTCCCCCGAGGCCGCCATGCGCCCCATCCTCATCGTCCCCGGCTACCAGAACAGCGGCCCCGGCCACTGGCAGAGCCTCTGGGAGGCCTCCATGGGGGCCCGCCGCGTGGAGATGCCCAACTGGCATTTCCCCAGGAAGGTGCCCTGGGTGGACGCCCTGGACGAGGCCGTGGGCCGGGCGGGGGAGGCCCCCATCCTGGTGGCCCATGCCCTGGGCTGCATCGCCGTGGCCCACTGGGCCCGGGTAAGCAGCCGGGAGGTGGCGGCGGCCCTCCTGGTGGCCCCCGCCGACGTGGAGCGGAGCGACGGCCCCCAGGTCCTGCGCGGTTTCGCCCCCATTCCCAAGAGCCGCCTGCCCTTCCCGAGCCTCCTGGTGGCGTCTGCGGACGATCCCCACCTGGCCCCCGAAAGGGCCCGGGACCTGGCCGGCTTCTGGGGCTCCCGGCTGCGGCTGTTGCCGGAGGGCGGGCACCTGGACCCCGAGAGCGGCTACGGCCCCTGGCCCGCGGGGGAGGCCCTGCTGCAGGAGCTCCGTTGATCTCCCTGGACCTGGACGCCGCCGAGCCCCGGGACGCCTACCGGGTGCTCTCGTCCCTGGTGATCCCCCGACCCATCGCCTGGGTGCTCACCCTGGGGGAGGACGGGACCCCGAACCTGGCTCCCTTCTCCAGTTTCATGGGCATCTTCAAGCCCCCCGCGCTGGCCATCAGCTTCGGCCACCGGCGGGACGGCAGCCTCAAGGACACCCACCGGAACCTGAGGGCACGCCGGGAGGGGGTGGTCCACATCCCCGAGGGGTCCGACCTCCAGATGATGCACGACAGCGCCGCGGAGGCCCCCCCGGAGGTCAGCGAGGTGGGGCGCCTGGGACTGGCGACGCGGCCCTCGGAGCGGGTGGCGCCTCCCCGCCTGGCCCACGCCCGGGTGGCCCTGGAATGCCGCTACCGGGAGGAGCATCCCCTGGGGCCTGCCACGGACCTGGTGATCCTGGACGTGCTGAGGGTCCACGTGCACGAGGAGATCTGGGATGGGGCCCTGGCCTGCGCGGATTCCGCCCGCTGGGACCCCGTCAGCCGCCTGGGCTCCATCGCCGGCCCCAACTATGCAGGGCTGGGAGAGCGGCTCCTGCTGCCGCCCTCCAGGCTGCCGGATGGATGAGGACCCTCGGGCCCGGTGGCTCCCGGCTTGCGGCCCCGGCGCCGCCCTGGCATCGTGGAAGTTCCGATGGAGGAGCGGCCCCCATCAGTAGCGTCGGCGAGGGGCGGGTCCCTGCTGACCCGGCGCGAAAGGGGAGGGTCGCCGAAGGGTTCGCGGGACTCGGCCGCGCCCCCTGGACGCAGTGGCTAAATCCCTGCGGCTGTCGCGCCGGCCCACCCGGTGCGGAGTGCCTGAGGAGCGGTGGACCGGGTCCCCCCGGGGCGTCGTTTCAACGGACCCGTCGGAAGACAGGAACGCCGTGAACGCCGCGACCGACACATTCCAGGATTGGCTCCTCCAGGGGCTGGTGCCCCTCTGCGGGGCCGACACCACCTCCGGCCGGGAGGACGCCGGGCTGCCGGTCCTGCGCTCCCTGCTGGAGGGCCTGGGGGCTGAACGGGTCGAACAGGCCGTGGCTCCGGGCCGTACCAATGTCCTGGCCCTCTGGGGCCAGCCCCGGGTGCTCTTCAGCACCCACCTGGACACGGTTCCGCCCTACCTTCCCCCCGTCCTCGAAGCCGACCGCGTCACCGGCCGGGGCAGTTGCGACGCCAAGGGCCAGATCATGGCCCAGCTCGGGGCGGTGAAGCGCCTCCTGGCCGAGGGCCGCGGGGGGCTGGCCTGGCTGGGGGTGGTGGGCGAGGAGACCGACAGCGCCGGTGCCGAGGCCGCCCTGGCCCTGGCGACGCGGATGCCGGACCTGAGGGCGCTCGTCAACGGCGAACCCACGGAGGGTCGGCTGGCCACCGGCCAGCGGGGGGTGCAGCGCTGGAGGCTGAGCACCACGGGGATCCCGGCCCACTCGGGAACCCCCGAGCTGGGGCGCAGCGCAGCCTGGCCCCTGCTGGACTGGCTCCAGCGGTTGCGGGCGGACGGTTTCCCCACGGACCCCGAGCTGGGGCCGGAGATCTGGAACCTCGGGCTCCTGGAGGCGGGCGAGGCGCCCAACGTGGTGCCGGCCCACGCCGAAGCCCAGCTGCTGGCCCGGGTGCTTCCGGATTCGGCCTTCGGACGGCGCCTCCGGGCGCTGGCTCCGCCGGAGGGCCGCGTCGAACTGCTTCTGGACGAGCCCCCGGACCGCTACCCCGAGCTGCCCGGGTTCCCCCGCGCCCCCATGCCCTTCGGGAGTGACGCCCCGAGGCTGCGGGCCCTGGTCCCGGACCGCACGGTCGTCCTGGCAGGCTGCGGCAGCATCGCCGTGGCCCACACGGACCACGAGCACCTGCTCCACGCCGACCTCCTGGCGGGGGTGGACCTGAACCGATCCCTCGCCCTTCACTTCCTGGAGTCCTGACATGAGCGCGAAAATCCCCGTCACCGTCCTGGGCGCGACCGGCGTCGTGGGACAACGATTCGTGCGCCGCCTGGCCCACCACCCCTTCTTCGTGGTCCAGCACCTCGTCGCCAGCGAGCGGAGCGAGGGCAAGCGATACCGCGATGCCTGCGCCTGGCGCCTGGACGGCGAACCCTACGGCGGCCTGGGGGACCACGTGCTCGGTCCCGGCAGCGAGGAGGGGAGCTTCTCCCCGGTGGTCTTCAGCGCCCTGGACACGGGGCCGGCGAAGGAGATGGAGCCCGCCTTCGCCAAGGCCGGGGCCCTGGTGTTCAGCAATGCCAGCGCCTTCCGCATGGCGGAGACCGTGCCCCTCCTGGTGCCGGAAGTGAACGGGGAGCATCTGGGCCTGGTGGAGGCCCAGCGCCGCCACCACGGCTGGAAGGGCGCCATCGTCACCAACCCCAACTGCACGGCCACCGTGCTGGTGATGGCCCTGGCCCCCCTGCACGCGACGTTCGGCATCGAGGCCGTGATGATGACGTCCATGCAGGCGGTGAGCGGCGCGGGCTATCCGGGCGTTCCCAGCCTCGACATCCTGGGCAACGTCATCCCCTTCATCCGCAACGAGGAGGAGAAGGTCGAGGAGGAGACCCCCAAGCTGCTGGGACGCTTCGCGCAGGACCACATCGAGATGGCCCCGATGGTGGTGACGGCCCTGTGCCACCGGGTGCCGGTGCTCGAAGGACACACCGAGGCCGTGAGCGTGCGCCTGAAGGGGAATCCCTCCCCCGAGGAGGTGGCGAAGACCCTGAGGGAATGGCGCGCCGAGCCCCAGGCCCTGGGCCTGCCCACGGCGCCCAGGATCCCGGTGCACGTGCACGACCTGCCGGACCGCCCCCAGGTCCGGAAGGACGTGGAGGGCGACGGCGGCATGTCCGTGCACGTGGGCCGCATCCGACCCTGCCCCCTGCTCGGGATCAAGTTCACCCTGCTGGGGCACAACACGGAACGGGGCGCGGCGGGCGCCTCCATCCTCAACGCCGAACTGGCCCACGCCAAGGGCCTCGCATGAACCCGGTGGTGATGAAGTTTGGCGGCTCCTCCGTCGCCGACGCCGCCTGCATGCGCCAGGTGGCCGCCCTGACCCGGGCCGCGCTGCCCCAGGCACCCCTGGTGGTGCTCTCCGCCATGGGCAAGACCACCAACGCCCTCTTCGCCGCCGGGAAGGCCGCCGAGTCCGGGGATCTGCCCGGAGCCCTGGAGGGCCACCGCGCCCTGGAGGCCGCCCACCGGAGGGCCGCCGCGGACCTCGTGGGCCAACCCCTGCCGCTGGCCCTGGACGAGACCCTCGCCGAGCTGTTCGGGGAGTTGGAACTGCTGCTGCGGGGGGTGGCCCTGCTCCGGGAGCTGAGCCCACGCTCCATGGACGCCATCGCCGCCTTCGGCGAGCGCCTCTCCACCACCCTCTTCGCCGCCCACCTGAAGGCCGAGGGCCTGGACGCGGCCTGGGTGGATGCCCGGACCGTCATGAGGACGGACGGAAATTTCGGTGCGGCCTCCCCCCTCTTCCAGGTTCTGGATCGGGAGGCCCGGGCCCGGTTCCTGCCCCTCCTCGGCCCGGGCAGGGTGCTGGTGACCCAGGGCTACATCGGCGCCACGGAGGACGGGTTGACCACCACCCTCGGCCGGGGGGGCAGCGACTACAGCGCCGCGATCTTCGGCGCCGCCCTGGGCGCGACGGAGGTGCAAATCTGGACCGACGTCGAGGGCGTGCTCACCTGCGACCCCCGGGTGGTGCCCGGCGCGCTGCCCATCCCCGAGATCAGCTTCTCGGAGGCGGGAGAGCTGGCCGCCTTCGGGGCCAAGGTGCTCCACCCGGCCACCATCCAGCCGGCCGTGGAGGCCCGGATCCCCGTGACCGTGCGCCACACGCTGCGCCCCCAGGGCCGCTTCACCACGATCACGGGTGAGGTGCGCACGGGCCGGCCGGTGACCGCCCTCGCCAGCCGCGGGCCGATCACGGTGCTCACGGTGGCCAGTTCCCGGATGCTGGCCCAGAGTGGATTCCTGGCCCGGCTCTTCGAGGTCTTCGCGCGGCACAAGGTCAGCGTGGACCTCATCGCCACCGCCGAGGTGAGCGTGTCCCTCACCGTGGAGGCCGACGCGCCCCTCAAGGCCTTGGCCGCCGACCTCTCCGCCTTCGCCACCGTCGAAGTCTCCGAGGACCGGGCCATCGTGGCCGTGGTGGGGGAGCGGCTCAAGCACACGCCGGGCGTGGCGGGCCGGGCCCTGGGCGCCCTGGGGGGCATCAACGTGGAGATGATCAGCATGGGCGCCAACGAGATCAACCTCAGCCTGGTGCTCCGCCGCAGCGAGTCGGAGGAGGCCCTCCGGCGCCTGCACCGGGCGCTGATCGAGGAAGGAGTCGCCTGATGCGCATCGGGGTGTTCGGGAAGGGGCGCCTGGGGTCGGCCGTCGCCCGGGCCGCCGGCGGCGAACTGGCCTGGCAGGTGGGACGCGAGGCGCCCCCCAGCGTCCCGGTGGACGCCGCCATCGAGGCCACGGTGGCCGCCCGGGTGCCCGATCGGCTGGACTGGGCCCTCGCCACGGGGGCCAACCTGCTCATCGGCACCACCGGCTGGGAGCTGCCGGACCTGGAAGCCCGGGTGGGGGGTCGCATCGGGGTCCTGGTGGCGCCCAATTTCTCTCTGACCGTGGCCCTCTACGCCCGCCTCTCCCTCGTGTTGGCCCGTTTCGCGGCCCTCTCCGAGGACCGGGATCCCTACCTGGTGGAGCACCACCACGCCCGGAAGCACGACGCGCCCAGCGGCACCGCCCGGCAGCTGGCGGCAACCCTGATGAAGGGCTGCCCGAGGAAGACCGAGTGGGTGATCCCCGCCGTGGGAGCCGCCGTGGCCCCCCACCAGCTCAATGTCAGCAGCATTCGCGCCGGGCACACCTACAGCAGCCACATCGTGGGCCTGGACAGTCCGGGCGAGGTCCTGGAACTGCACCACGCCGCCCGCAGCGCCATGCCCTACGCCGAGGGGGCCGTGGCCGCGGCCCGCTGGCTCCAGGGCCGGAAGGGTGTCTTTCGCATGGACGAGGTGGCGAAGGACTTGCTCGACCCCCTCTTCCAGGAGGTGAAGCCGTGAACGCCGACTTTTCGGGCCTTGGCGTCGCCCTCGCCACCCCATTCACGCCGGAGGGAACCCTCGACCTCCCGGCCTACCGAAACCTGGTCCGGCGGGTCGCCGCCCACGCCGACGTGCTGGTGGTGCTGGGCACCACGGGCGAGGCCCCCACGATCCACGGAACGGAGCGCGACACCCTCATCGCCGCCACCCTGGAGGAGGCAGGGGGCAAGCGGGTCGTGGCCGGCACCGGGTCCAACGACACGGCCGCCGCCGCCGCCATGACCCGGCGGGCCCAGGAACTCGGGGTGCACGGCGCCCTGGTGGTGACCCCCTACTACAACAAGCCCACGCCCAGGGGCCTGGCCGCCCACTACGCCGCCCTGGCGGATGCGGCGCCGGGCTTGCCCCTCATCGCCTACAACGTCCCCGGGCGCACCGGCCTCAACGTGCTGCCCGGGGGACTGGCCCTGCTCTGGGAGAACCCCCAGGTGGTGGCGGTGAAGGAGAGCAGCGGCAACCTGGCGCAGATCGCCGAAATCGCGCGGACGCTGCCTCCGGGCAAGCAGCTCATCTCCGGGGACGACGGCTTCGCCCTGGCCTCCATCGCCGTGGGGGCCGTGGGGCTCACCTCCGTGCTCGGGAACCTCCTGCCCCGGGAGTCCAAGGCCCTGGTGGACCTGGCCCGCGCGGGGCGCATGGAGGAGGCCCGGGCCCTCAACGCCCGCCTCCTTCCCCTCATGGATGCGCTCTTCCTCGAGAGCAGTCCCGGGCCCCTCAAGGCGGGGCTGCGGCTCATGGGCCTGGCCGGGGACACCCTGCGCCTGCCCCTGGTGCCGCCGGAGCCCGCCACGGTCGGACGGATGAAGGCGGCCCTTCGTGGACTCGGCGTGGACCTTCCGGGGGTGGAATGATGGACGCCGCAGCCCTTCGGACTTTCTACGAACGGGACGCCGCCGCCGTGGCGGCGGATCCCCTGTTCCCCGAGGCCCACGCCGCGCTCCTGGCCCACCTGGAGGCCGGGACGCTCCGCGCCGCCGAGCCCGACGGCGCGGGGGGCTGGCGGGTGAACGCCTGGGTGAAGGGGGCCATCCTGGCGGGCTTCCGCGCCCATCCCCTGGCGGAGCAGCCGGGAGGCCCCTGGCCCTTCTTCGACAAGGACGCCTACCCCGCGCGCCGCTTCACCCTGGCGGACACCGTGCGCCTGGTGCCCGGGGGCAGTTCGGTGCGGCGTGGGGCCTTCGTGGCCAGGGGCGTGGTGGTGATGCCGCCGGCCTACATCAACGTGGGGGCCTTCGTGGACGAAGGCACCATGGTGGACAGCCACGCCCTGGTGGGCAGCTGCGCCCAGATCGGCAAGCGCGTCCACCTCAGCGCCGCGGCCCAGGTGGGCGGCGTGCTGGAGCCCGCGGGGGCGAGGCCCGTGGTGGTGGAGGACGAGGCCTTCGTCGGAGGCCTGGTGGGCCTCTTCGAGGGCATCCGCGTGGGCCGGCGCGCGGTGCTGGCCTCCGGCGTGATCATCACCGGCTCCACCCTGATCCAGGACCTGGTGCAGGGCCGCACCTGGCAGCGGGAGGTGCCGGAAGGGGCCGTGGTGGTGCCCGGGGTCCGGCCCGCTTCGGGGGACCATGCCCGGGCTCACGGTCTGGCCCTCTCGGTCCCGGTCATCGTGAAGTACCGGGACGGCCGCACCGACGCCGCCACCGCCCTCGAGGACGCGTTGCGATGATCCAGCCTTCCCCGCGCCTCGCCGCCATCAAGCCCAGCCCCATCCGGGCCATCACGGACGGCACGCCGCCCGGGGCCATCGCCCTGGGCCTGGGGGAGCCCACCTGGGACCTCCCGGAGGCAGCGCGGAAGGCCCTGCTGCGGGATCCCGGGCCCTGCCCCTACGTGCCCCACGCGGGCCTGCCGGCGCTTCGCAAGGGGGTGGCGGCCTTCCACGGAGCGGCGGAGGAGGAAGTCCTCATCACCGCCGGGAGCCAGGGGGCCCTCTTCAGCCTCTTCCAGGCCTGGGTGGCCCCCGGCTCGGCGGTGCTGGTGCCGGACCCGGGCTTCGTGGCCTACCCCGCCCTGGCGGGCCTGGCGGGGGCCCGGGCCGTCCCCTACCCGCTCTCCCCGGAGCGCTTCCGCCTGGATCCTGAGGCCTTCCTGAAGGTCCTGGAGGCGACGCCGGACGCCCGCGCCGTGGTGCTGAACACCCCCTCCAACCCCACGGGCGGCGGGGGCTCCCTCGAGGCCTTGCGCCGGGTCGCGGAGGCCTGCGAAGCCCGGGGCCTGCTGCTCATCTCCGACGAGGTGTACCGGGACCTGCACTTCGGGACCCGCCCGCCCAGTCTTCGGGACGTCACCGCCAAGGGCGTGGTGGTGAGTTCGGTGAGCAAGGGGTGGGGGGCGCCGGGACTGCGGGTGGGCTGGGCCCTGGGCGATCCCGCCTGGCTGCTTCCGGCGCGCACGGTCCACGGCTACGCGGTGACGGGCACGGCGACCCCCGCCCAGTGGGCCGCCCTGGCCCTGCTGGAGGACAGCGCGCGCATTCTGGCCGAGGCCCGCACGGCCATCCGGGAGCGCTGGGAGGCCCTGGCGGCGGCCCTGCGCGCCGAACTGGGCCTGACCTTCGACGCGCCGGACGGCACCTTCTACCACTTCATGCCGCTGCCCCCGTCCGCGTGGGCGGATCCCCTGGCCTTCGCCCTGCGGCTGCGGGACGAAGCCAAGGTGGTGATGATCCCCGGCCTCGCCTTCGGCGAAGGCGGCCGGCGGCACGTCCGGATCAGCTTCGCCGCCACGCCGGAACAGCTGGGGGAGGGCGTGCGGCGCCTGGCCCCCTACTGGAAATGAACTTGGAACGCAAAGACGCAGAGACGCGAAGGGGTTCAGGAGGGATGGCCGTGGCCCGGGTCAACCCTCTTCTTCGCGCCTTTGCGCCTTTGCGTTGAAATGAAATGCCGATGAACCTTTTCGCCTTCGACGACGAGACCCTCCTGGACCTGGCGGAGCGCCACGGCACGCCCCTCTTCGCCTACCACCTGCCCACCGCGGGGGCGCAGTTCCGGCGGCTCCGCGGGGCCCTCCCGGCGCGCGCTAGGATCGCCTACGCCGTGAAGGCCAACCCCCATCCCGGGCTCCTGGCAGGCTTCGCCGCCCTGGGGGCCTCCTTCGACTGCGCTTCCATCGGCGAGCTGGAGAGGGTGGCCGCGCTGGGGCTCCCGCCGGGGCGCACCTTCTTCGCCGGGCCCGGGAAGCGGGAGGCGGAACTTCGCCGGGCCCTGGAGCTGGGGGTCCGGGTGCAGGCCGAGGGCTGGGAGGACCTCCAGCGCCTGGAGGCTTTAGCGGAGCGCCCCGTGGCGGTGAACCTTCGGGTGCATCCGGCCCGGGGCATCGAGGAATCCAACCGCATCATCGGCGGAGTCGGCCCCTCCGCCTTCGGGGTGGACGAGGAACAGCTGCCCGGACTGCTCGACCGCGCGGCGGCCCTCCGGCGTGTTCAGATCCGGGGCCTCCACGTCTTCGCCGCCAGCAACGAGCGCAGCGCGGAGAAGCTGCTGGCCACCCACGCCCTGGTCTTCGGGATCGCCCGGGAGCTGCAGGCACGGCTGGGGCGGCCCCTGGAGCAGATCGACGTCGGCGGCGGCCTGGGTGTGCCCTACGATCCGGGGCAGGCGCCCCTGGACGTGGAGGGGCTCGGAACGGGGCTGTCCCGCCTCCTGGAGCAGAACCCATGGTTCGAGGGGGAACTCATCCTCGAACCGGGTCGCTTCCTGGTCGCCGCCTGCGGGGTCTACCTCTGCCGGGTGGTGCGGATGAAGGAGAGCCGGGGCGAACGCTTCGCCATTCTGGAGGGCGGCATCAACCACCTGCTGCGCCCCCTCCTCACCGGGGAGGCCTTTCCGGTGCGGGCGGTGGGTCTCGGGGGTCCGGGCCAGGCCACCACCCTGGCGGGCCCCCTGTGCACCAGCCTGGACCGCTTGGGCACGCTGTCCCTGCCCGACTTGGCGCCGGGGGGCCTTCTCGCCTTCGGCACCGCGGGGGCCTACGGCTTCACGGAGGGCATGACCCACTTCCTGAGCCACCCGGTGCCCAAGGAAATCACGGTGTCCTGAGGGCCCGGGGGGCGGCCAGGGCCGGCCACACGGCGAGGAGGTGCTCCCGTGCCGCCCTGGGGGCGGGGGCCCAGGCGGCCAGGGGCCGCCTTTCCAGGAGGGATTCCAGAACCGCCCGGGCCCCCTCTTCGGCCGCCCGGTCCAGGGCCGGGGCAGGCAGGGCACTCGAAACCCAATCCCTGAAGGCGAGGGTGAACCCGAGGGAACGCCCGCGGCTCCGGACTTCCCGGATCCACAAGGAGGGTAGATCTCCGGGAAGCGCGGCTTCCACGAGGGTGTGGCCTCCCCGCAGGCGCAGGACGGCTTCTCCCAGCGTCTCCAGGGTGGGCAGGATGAGCAGGCAGCCCTTCGGGGGCCCCAAAGCGTGGACCTGGGTGCCGACCTGGATCTCGAGGTCCCCCCAGTCCAGGGCCAGGGCATCGGCGGGATCGGGCGGCTCGACCCAGGAGAAGCGCAGGCTGAGTCCGGTCTCGGGGTCTTCCTTGACTGGCAGGATCAACACCTCTCCCCCTCGTCTGGCACCCTCTGGGGGCAGGTCCCGGATTTTCTTGCATTTCGTCGGATTGGGGATATACATAGCGTCACGATGCAATCTTTGAATGCCCTTCGGGGCCCGCAGGGAGGCCACATGCACCTCGACCGCCGTGATTTCCTCGCCCTCGGGGCCGCCGCCGGCGCCACCGCCGCCTTCGGGCTCGAGCCCACTCCGGGGGGAAAGGGCAAGTCCCTGCGCATCCTGATTCTGGGCGGCACGGGGTACCTGGGGCCCTCCACCATCGAGGTGGCCCTGGCCCGGGGCCACAAGGTGGCCATGTTCAACCGGGGGAAGACCCGTCCCGAGCTATTCCCCAATGTGGAAAAGCTCCACGGGGACCGCGATCCCAAGAAGGACGAAGGCCTCAAGGCCCTGGAGAAGGGCGAGTGGGACGTGGTGATCGACAACAGCGGCTACTACCCCCGCATGGTGGGGGCCTCCGCCGCCCTGCTGGCGCCCCGGGCGAAGCGCTACATCTACATCTCGAGCATCAGCGCCTACAAGGACAACGACAAGGAAGGCGTGGACGAAAGCGCCGCCGTGGCCACCATCCCCGATCCCACCGTCGAGACCATGGGCAAGCAGTTCGAGAACTACGGGGCCCTCAAGGCCCTCTGCGAACAGGCCGCGGAGAAGGCCATGCCGGGCCGGACCTGCGTGGTGCGCCCCGGGTACATCGTGGGGCCCGACGATCCCAGCGGCCGCTTCACCTACTGGCCGGCGCGCTTCGACCGGGGCGGGGAGGTGGCCGTCCCCGGCGCGCCCGCGGATCCCATCCAGGTCATCGACGTCCGCGACCTGGGGGCCTGGCTGGTCAAGCTCGCGGAAGACGGGACCACGGGTGTCTTCAATGCCTGCGGCCCCGAAAAGCCCCTGGCCTGGAAGCGGGTCGTCGAGGCCTGCGCGAAGGCGGCCTCCAAGCCGGCCACCCCGGTGTGGATGGACGCCGAATGGGTGGCCAAGCAGGAAGGCGCCCAATTCCCGATCTGGGCCCCCTACGCCGGCGAGACCAAGGGCTTCCATACCTGGAGCAATGCCCGGGCTCTCAAGGCCGGGCTGCGCTTCCGCCCCGTGGAGCAGACCGTCAAGGACACGCTGGCCTGGTTCAAGGAGCAGGAGAAGCTGGAGAAGGGCCGGAAGCGGCTGGCGGGTCCCAGCCCCGAGGCCGAGGCCAAGCTCCTGGCCGCATGGAAGGCGCGGAAAGGCTGATCCAGGCCGGGACCAACAAAGCACACGCGGCTGGAGGAGGGGGAGGGGTCGCCAAGGCCCCAATCCCGTGTCCTGGCCTGAAAAAGTCATTTGATCCGACGAGAACGCCGGCCATGGTGCGGTGCTTGACGCCCTGGAAACTGTGACCCCACACCCCAGCGCCTCGTGGTGAAATCGGGGCTCCGCCGGAGGTCTCCCATGGCCGTCAACCTGAAGGGCCGCAGCTTCCTCACCCTTCTGGACTTCACCCCCGCCGAGGTGCGCCACCTGCTGGACCTCAGCCGGGACCTCAAGGCCAAGAAGCGCATGGGGATCCACCAAGAGCTGCTCAAGGGCAAGAACATCGTCCTGCTCTTCGAGAAGACCTCCACCCGCACCCGCTGCGCCTTCGAGGTGGCCGCCCTGGAGGAGGGCGCCCACGTCACCTTCCTGGACAGCGCCAGTTCCCAGGTCGGGAAGAAGGAGAGTCTGGAGGACAGCGCCAAGGTCCTGGGGCGCTTCTACGACGGCATCGAGTACCGGGGCTACAGCCAGGAGGTCGTGGAGCTGCTGGCCCGGCACGCGGGCGTGCCGGTCTGGAACGGCCTCACCGACACCGATCACCCCACCCAGATCCTGGCGGACTTCCTCACCATCGAGGAGCACTGCGCCAAGCCCCTCTCCAAGGTGAAGCTCGTCTTCTGCGGCGACATCCGCAACAACATGAGCTACGCCCTCATGTACGGCGCCGCCAAGACCGGGATGCACATGGTGGCCCTGGGTCCCAAGGCCCTGAGCCCCGATCCGGCCCTTCTCGCCAAGGTGCGGGAGATCGCGAAGGAGACCGGCGCCACGATCGAGGTGACCGCGGACGTGGCCAAGGCCGTGAAGGGCGCCGACGTCCTCTACACCGACGTCTGGGCCAGCATGGGCGAGGAGGCGCAGATCCCCGAGCGGGTCCGCCTGCTCACCCCCTTCAAGGTGACCATGGAGATGGTCGAGCAGACCGGCAATCCCGACGTCCTCTTCCTCCACTGCCTGCCCGCCTTCCACGATTTCGAGACCAAGCTGGCCAAGGAGATGAAGGCGCAGGGGCACGACATCCGGGAGGTCACGGACGAGGTCTTCCGCAGCCGCCACAGCGTGGTCTTCGACGAGGCCGAGAACCGCATGCACACCATCAAGGCGGTGATGGTGGCCACGATCGGGTAGCCGGGCCGGACCAAGGTACCTGAGGTGCCATTCCAGGAGGGAAGCGGGCCCGGGCCGGTGCTATGGTATTGCCCACACCCCAACATGCCTGGAGGCACCATGCGAACTGCCCGTTTCGTCCTCAGCGTCCTCGTCGCAGCCGCTCCTGTCGTGGCGGGCGAACTGGCCGGCGTCCGCCTGCCGGACACCCTGTCGATGTCGGGAAAGACCCTGCGGCTCAACGGGATGGGCCTACGGAAGAAGGCCATCTTCAAGGTGTACGTCGGGGGCCTCTACCTCGAAACCCCTTCCAAGAACGCCGCCGCGATCCTCGCCGCGGACTCCCCCAAGGCCGTGACCATGCACTTCCTCCGGGACATCGAGAAGGAGAAGCTCGTCGCCGCCTACCAGGAGGGGTTCGAGGCCAATGCGAAAGCCCAGGCGGCGGCCCAGAAGAACAACGTGGATAAATTCCTCGGGCTGGTCACCCAGGTGAAGGAAGGCAGCCAGTTCACCGTCGCCTACGTCCCGGGCGCGGGGACCACCGTCCTGCGCGACGGGAAGGCCGCCGGGACCTTCGAGGGCAAGGCTTTCGCCGACGTGGTCTTCGCGCTGTGGCTGGGCCCCCATCCTCCCACCGCCGACCTCCAGAAGGGCATGCTGGGAAACTGAGTCCTTCGTCGCGAAGGTTTCGTTCCAGGGCCCTGGAACCCTGGCGGTGCGTGCTCCGTCAGTCCGCGCCGATCCTCGTCAGGACCTCACTGCCAGCCCACCACCAGGGCCACGCCCAGGGTGAGCAGGAGCACGGCCACGACCTTGGCGGCGGTCACGGGTTCCTTGAAGATCAGCCGCCCCAGCAGCACGGCGCTGGCCATGCCCAGGCCTCGCTTCAGGACCTCGATGAAACCCACGGAAGCGAAGCGGAAGGCCTCGATCTGCACCGCCAGGGCCGCGGCGCCCAGGAGCAGGGCCACCGTGGAGAGCAGGGGGAGGCGAAGGAGGGCCCGCCCGGCGTCCCCGAAGCCTTCTCCCGCCGCGCCCCGCAGCATCCAGGCGGCGAGGGGCAGGGCCACGGCAAGGTTCAGCAGGGGGGCGTACCAGGCACCGGCTCCGGCCCCCACCGCGCCCGAATCCAGCACCGCGGTGGCACTCCAGAGCAGGGCCGTGCCGGCCATCCGCCGGACTCCGGGTTCCTTCACGAAGGCCCCGAGGCCGGCCCAGGCTCCGCCGCGGAGGCCCAGGGTGGCCGCGCCGGCGAGGACCAGGCCGGCCCCGAGCCACTGCGCGGGGGTGGGCGCCTGATGCCGGAACACCCAGGCCAGGAGCGTGGTTCCCAGCGGGGTGAGGCTCAGCAGCGGGATGGTCAGGCTCAGGGGACTCCGGCGCAGGGCGTCCAGGAAGAGCACCAGCGCGAACACGTTGCAGAGGGCCGAGCCGAACAGGAAGGGCAGGCTGGCCGCAGGCAGGCCGAAGGGTTCCTTCCACAGGGCCCAGGCCGCCAGCAGCGGGGCCTGCCCCAGGGGCAGCCAGAGCCCCAGGTGCAGCGGCTTCACGTCCCGCGCGAGGCGCTTCCGGAGGGCGTCAAAGAGGGCCCATGCGAGGGCGCTGAGGAGGGGTATGAGCAGGGCGAGCCGCATGATCCAGGCTAGCCTGGACCCGGCCTCCGGCCTCCCCCGGGATTCTGTTTCGCGCAGTTCAGTCCGGGCCGTTCCCCAGGGCCTCCCGGATCTGGGCCTGGGCCCGTTCCAGCTCCGTGAGGGCGCCGGGATAGTCGAAGTCTTCGATCCGGCGGCCGAGGGTGACCAGCAGGCTCTGGCAGGGGTGGCCCTTGAGGGCGGCCTTCAACCGCTCGAAGGCCTCCTCCGCCATGGAGCTGTGCTTGTGGAGTTGCCGGGCGAGTTCCTCCGCCAGCGGCTCCAGGTCCCGTGCGGAAAGAGCCGGGAGAGGGGCGGCGGCACCGGATTCGTTCGCCGGGGCGGCCTGCGCCGCGGTCAGCTTCCGGGCGGTTGCCAGGATGGGCGCGAAGGCCACGTCCACGGCCTTCATGAGGGCGGGAAGGGCGGTGGTCTCCTCGCGGCGAAGGGCCGCCTCCAGGTCCGCGCAGGCCCGGTGGAGGTCGGTGGCGGAAAGGTTGCCGGAGGTCCCCTTGAGGGTGTGGACGAGGTGCTCCGCCGACTTCCAGTCTTCACGCTCCAGGGCCTCCCGGATGCGCTGGGGGGCCTGGGCGGATTCCCGGTCGAAGATCCCCAGCAGCTTCTCCAGCAGGGCGCGGTTGCCCCCCAGGCGCTTCATGGCCGCCTCCAGGTCGATCCCGGGCAGCACCTCTGGAAGCATAGAAAGGGGAGGAGAAGCCAGGGGCGGTTCAGGCGGAGCCTCCCCTTCCCGGTCCCGGGGTGTTATCCACTGGGACAGGACCTGGAAAAGCTGTTCGGGATCCACGGGCTTGGTGAGGTAGTCGTTCATCCCCGCGGCGAGACACTCCTCCCGGTAGCCGCCCAGGGCGTGGGCCGTCATGGCGATGATGGGCAGGTCGCGGTGGGCCGTCTTCTCCCGGATGCGGGCGGTGGCGTCGTAGCCGTCCATTTCGGGCATCTGGATGTCCATGAGGACTGCGTCGTAGCGCTTCTGGTCCACCATGTGCACGGCCTCGACGCCCGTGGAGGCGATGTCCACCCGGACGCCCGCTCCCCGCAGGATCTCGGTGGCCACCTCCTGGTTGACCAGGTTGTCCTCCGCCACCAGCACCAGGGCGCCCCGGAGCCCCCGCTCCGCCGCGGTGGCCTCGCCCGCCGCTGGCCTGGAGACCGCGAGGGCCTTGCCCTTTCCGAGGGCTTCCATCATGGCGTCCAGCAGCAGGGAGGGGTTGACCGGCTTGATGAGGAAGGAACGGATGCCCGTGCGTTCGGCGGCTTTCATGACTTCTTCCCGGCCGTAGGCGGTGACCATGATGACTTCGGGGATCCTGGCCAGCCTGGGATCCGCCTGGATGCGGCGGGCCGTCTCGATGCCGTCCATGCCCGGCATCCGCCAATCCATGAGCACCATGTCGAAGCGCTCCTGACCCAGGCGGCGCAGGGCGGCCTCCCCGGAGGAAGCCGTTTCAACCCCGAACCCGAAGGCCAGCAGATGGGCCTTCAGCACCTCCGAGGCCGCGTCGCTGTCGTCCACCACCAGCACACGGAGCCCCCGGATGTCCTCGGGGGCCTGGAGGGCGCTGGGGGCCTTCTCCCGGGGCAGGCCGAAGGCGGCGGTGAAGGCGAAAGTGCTCCCTTTCCCGGGTTCGCTTTCCACCGTGATTTCCCCCCCCATCCGCGCCACCAGGCGTTGGCTGATGGTGAGCCCCAGCCCCGTCCCCCCGAAGCGGCGGGTGGTGCTCGTGTCGGCTTGGGAGAAGGCCTGGAAGAGCCGGCTCCTCTGCTCGGCGGTGAGGCCGATGCCCGTGTCCTCCACCGAGAAGCGAAGGAGAACCCGCTCCGAGTCCTCCTGCTGGAGCCGGACCCCCACCCGGATGTATCCCTC
Organism: Acidobacteriota bacterium; assembly: GCA_016213735.1. Classification (GTDB taxonomy): domain Bacteria; phylum Acidobacteriota; class Holophagae; order Holophagales; family Holophagaceae; genus JACQZU01. Next base: position 67,443 of record JACQZU010000027.1, read on the forward strand.
GCGGGTGAACTTCAGGGCATTCCCCACCAGGTTGACCAGGACCTGGCCCAGGCGGAGCGGGTCGCCGACAAGGGAACCGGGGACCCGGGAATCCGCGTGGAGGAGCAGCTCCAATTCCTTCTCGGCGGACCGCTGGGAAAAGAGGTCGGAAATCTGGTTCAGCACGTCCTGCAGTTCGAAGGGTACCGCTTCCAGTTCCAGCCGCCCCGCCTCGATCTTGGAGAAGTCCAGGATGTCGTTGATGATCCCCAGCAGGTTGTTGCCCGCCGTGGAGATCTTCTGCAGGTAGTCCCTCAGCCGGGGGCTGAGCTCCTGCTTGAGGGCCAGTCCCGCAAAGCCCAGGATCGCGTTCATGGGGGTGCGGATCTCGTGGCTCATGTTGGCCAGGAACTCGCTCTTCGCCCGGGTGGCCTCCTCCGCCTTCGCCCGCGCCTCCTCCACATCCCGCAATGAAGCTTCCAGGGCGAGCATGGCCCGCGCTTTCTGGAAGGCGGATACGAGGTGCTCCTTCAGCCCCTTGAGGAGTTCCACCTCGCTCTCGGGGAAGGCATCGCCCCTCGACAGGTTCTCGAAGACGAGGTAAGCCCCGGCCTGGCTGCCCACGGGGACCCGGAGGACCAGCATGGACTGGGGGAGGCCGGCGGCCACCACCCTTGCCTCCGCAGGCCGTCCAGCGACGTCGCGGATGACGAAGATGTCGGGGGCAGGGCTTTCGGCTCCCAGCACGTAGCGCGCCTCCGCCTCTTCCGGCGACAGCCGGACCGTTGCGAGGGCGGAGCCCTCGCCCCCGAGGTGGGCCATGCACCGGAAGACTCCCTGCTCCGGGTCGAAGACCAGTGCGGTGGCCCGCTCCACGCTGGGGACCACCCGGCAGCCCTCCAGGATGGTCTGGAGGAGGTCCTGGAACTCCACCCGCTCGTTGATGGCCCGGACGATGGTGTCGACCCGCTCCAGGTGCTCCGTGCGGAGGCGGACCAGTTCCTTCAGCCGGTTTTCGCGGGCCCGCACCTGGACCATGCGGGTGCGGTAGGCCAGCACGCCCAGGCCGCCCAGGCCCAGGATCCCGAGGACCCGGAACCAGGCGGTCTGCCAGAAGAAGGGGAGCTGGGTGAAGACAAGGGTGGCGGGACGCTCGTTCCAAACCCCGTCGTTGTTGCAGGCCTTCACCTTGAAGACGTAGCGCCCGGGAGGCAGGCGCGAGTAGTAGGCGGTGGTGCGGCTTCCGGCATCCACCCAGTCCCGGTCGTGGCCCTCGAGCAGGTAGCGGTACTTGACCAGCCGTGGATTCTGGAAACTGAGCGCGGCGAACTCGATCTCCACGTTGGCGGACCCGGGGGGGAACTCCCGCTGCCCCACCTCGGTCCGGTCCCGGCCGTCGGCCACCAGCCTCTGGACATGGAGGGGAGGAGGCAGGAGGTTGCGGCGGATCCCCTCGGGATCCACCACCACCACCCCCTGGCCCGTGGGGAACCAGAGCTTTCCGTCCCGGGCGAGGACACCAGAGGGCTGCCCCGGTCCGCTGGGGGAGGAAACGCCGTCGTGATCGGCGAAGCTGATTCCCGAGAGGGAGGCGATCCGGCCGTCCAGGGCCCCGTCCAGGTCCTGGAGGCTCATGCGGAAGAGCCCCTTGGTGGTGTTGAGCCAGATGTTCCCGCGGTCCTCGAGGACCTGGAAGCTCGTGTCGCTGGGGAGGCCCTGGGCGACCGTCACCCGGGAGAGGGAGCCGTTCCGGAACCGGAGCAGGCCATTGTCTGACGCGCACAGGAGGAGGCTCCCGTCCGGCCGGGCCAGCAACTTGAACAGAGGGGTTCCGGGAAGGCCGGACTCGGGCCCGAAGGCCTCCACCCCCGCCTCGGTAACCCGGTGGAGGTAACCCGAGTAGGTTCCCACCCACACGGCGCCGTCCGGGGCCTCGGCCAAGGAGTACACGAGATCGTCCTTCAATCCGTTCCGGGTGGAGAGTCGCTTGGTCACTTTCCCGTTGTGGAAAACGTCCAGGCCGCCCCCGTTCGTTCCCACCCAGAGGCGCCCCCGCCGGTCGAACATCAGGGCTCGCACCAGGTCGCTGGACAGCCCTTCCTTTTTTCCGAGGCGGGTGGCCCGCCCTTCCTTCATCCGGTACACGCCCCCTCCGTAGGTGCCGATCCACAAGGAGCCGTCGGGACCTTCCAGGAGGGCGTTGATGAAGAGGTTCTCGAGGCCTTCCCGCGTCCCGAACTGCAGGAACTGTCCCTCCCGCAGGGCCACCAGGCCGTCGCCTTCGGTGCCCATCCACAGGGTGCCCCGGCTGTCCTCCAGGACGCAGCGCAGCATGGGCGAAGGAAGACCCTGCTTGACCCCGATGGGGGTCACCTTCTGGTCGAGGAGTTGGAAGATGCCTTCGTTGGCGGTGCCGCCCCAGAGGGAGCCCTCATGGTCCTCGATCAAGGACTGGGCCGCCATGGACCTGCGCCCGCCGAGGTTGATCCTGACCCTCCGTTCACCCTGGATCCGGTAGAGGCTGCCGCCCCCCCAGTCCACCCACAAGGTCCCCCGGCGGTCCACGTGGAGGGCCTCCACCCGTTGGGCGGGCAGACCGTCCGCCACCGTGTAGGTGCGGAGCTGGTCCCCGGACAGCCTGTGGAGCCCGGCGTCGGTGCCGATCCAGAGGGTCCCGTCCGGTTCGGATTCCAGGACACGGACGGGGATCCCCTTCAGGGGCTCGGCGGCCTGGAAGGGTTTCACCTTCCCGTCCTCCACCAGGGTGAGACCCCCCCGGGTGCCCACCCAGAGCCGGCTCCCTGCCCCCCGGGCCAGGGCCCGGACATTGTCACCGGCCAGCCCGTCCTTCTCCCGCAGGACCAGCACCGCGCGGTCCTTGAAGAGGCAGAGACCCGTGTGGGTTCCCACCCAGATCCCGCCGGAAGGTTCCAGGCAGAAGGTCCGCACCGCGTTGTTGGGCAGACCCTCCTGGGTGGTGAAGCGGGTGAAGCGTCCATCGGCATGGCGGAGGAGTCCGTCGGGAGTGCCGATCCAGAGCCGTCCCTCGCCGTCCGCCTCGAGGCAGTACACGGGCTGCTGTTTCATTTCCGGGGTGTTGCTCCGGTCGAAGACCTTGAAGCGATGACCGTCGAAGCGGGCCAACCCTTCGTAGGTGCCCGCCCAGAGGTAGCCGTCCGGAGTCTGGGCCAGTGCGCTCACCCGGGACCGCGGGAGCCCCTCCTCCATGCCCCAGAAGCGGACCCCGTGCTGGTAGGAGTTGAGGGTGGGCTCCAATGAGAGAGCGGCCCGGGCCCCCACCAGGCACGCCAGGAGGATGAGGGTCCGGCGGGCTCTCATGCCAGTCCTTTCACAGGCCGGGTCCCTAGCCGCAAACCCGGTTCCTCCCCTCCTGCTTGGCGCGGTAGAGGGCCCGGTCGGCGGCTTCCAGCAGCCCGGGGGAGGATTCCTGGGGCCCCGGCTGAAGGGTGGCCACCCCCACGCTGACGGTGACGGTGGGGGCGACCGAGGAGGCGCCGTGGGGCAGCCAGAGGGAGGCCACGGCCTCGCGGAGGTTCTCGGCGATCTCCCGGGCGCCCTCCAGCCCGGTGCCAGGGAGCACCACCGCGAATTCCTCCCCGCCGTAGCGGGCCACCAGGTCCGCCCCCCGGCGGAGGGTCCGGGCCAGGGTCTGGGCCACCTTCCGCAGGCAATCGTCCCCGGCCTGGTGGCCGTGGCGGTCGTTGAAGGCCTTGAACTCGTCCACGTCGATCAGCGCCAGGGAGAGGGGCGCCTGCTGCCGGGCTGCCTGCACCCAGGCAAAGTCGTAGAAGCCCTGGAAGGCCCGCCGATTGGGGATCCCCGTGAGTCCGTCCTCCAGGGACTGGCGTTCCAATTCGTCCCGGAAGTGCTTCAGCTCCAGCTGGGTCCGGACCCGGGCCCGGACGATGGGCAGGCTGAAGGGCTTGGCGATGTAGTCCACCGCCCCGAGGCTGAATCCCTCCATCTCGTCGGCCTCCTCGCTCCTGCCGGTAATGAAGATGACCGGGATGCCGGCGGTGGCCGGATCCGCCTTGAGGGCCCTGCAAACGTCGTGTCCGGTCATCTCGGGCATGACCACGTCCAGGAGGATGAGGTCCGGTCGCTCGCGCCGCGCGATCTCCAGGGCCGCGGGGCCGCTGGTGGCGGCCAGCGGCTCGCAGTCGGACTTCAGGAATTGAACCAGGGACCGGATGTTGGAAGGGACATCGTCCACGATGAGGATCTTGGGAAGCGCCGGAGCCGGGGATGACTTCTCCTCCGCCTGGGGGTCGGGCCCGGCCTGCCTTGGCCTGGGGAGGTCCGGGAAGTAGACGGGAACGCAGTCGGGACAGAGGCTGTGGCTGAAGAGGGCGTCGGTGTGCCGCGAGATGTAGTCCTCCACCTGCTGCCAGAACCCCTGGTCGTTGCGGACCTTCTTGCACTGGGCGCAGATGGGGATCAGGCCCGAGAGCTGCTTCACCTTGGCCAGGGCGTTCCGGAGGTCCGCGATCAGGCCCCGCTCGCGGTCGCGGGCGAGCTTGGCTCCCAGGTGGGCCCTCACGCGGGCCTTCAATTCCGCTCCGCTGAAGGGCTTGCCCACGTAGTCGGCGGCGCCCTGCTCCAGGCCTTCGACGATGTCGGTGAGCTCGGTGCGCGCCGTGAGGAAGATGACAGGCACCTCACGGCCTCCCGGCAGGGTCCTCAAGTGACTCAGGACCTGGTAACCGTCCATGTCCGGCATGAGGATGTCGAGGAGGACCAGGTCCGGCTGTTCGGCCGGGAACCGTTCAAGGGCCTCGGGCCCGGAGGCTGCGGTCACGATGCGGCTGGGGATGTCCTGCAGCAGCGTGACCAGCGCCGCGAGCTGGTCGGGGGCGTCGTCCACCGCGAGGATCACGGGAAGGCGATCGGGATTGGGCTGGCTCATGGGACCTTCAAGGTTCCCAGGCCTTGCGGCCACGGGTCGGGATGCTTGGGCCATTCTCCCAGGTTCGCCCCGGGTCGGGGGCACAGACCCCGGGAAGGGGGGAGGGCTGGCGGCCCAGCACCCCGGGGTCCAACCTGCCGGCAGGGGGTTCAGTGTGCGGAGGCGCGGGCGAGCAGGCCGGGGCCCTTGGCCAGACAGGTGCCGTGGGTGATGTGGTGCTCGAATTCGTCCCGGAACTTCTTGAGGGCGCTCTCCATGGGGCCGCAGGCGGCGTCGCCCAGGGGACAGAGGGTGCGAAGACCGATGCGGGGCGTGAGCTGGGCCAGGAGGTCCAGGTCCTCCAGGCGGCCCTGCCCGTCCTCGATGCGTTGGAGAATCATCTGCATCCAGTTGCAGCCCTCCCGGCAGGGGGTGCACTGGCCGCAGCTTTCGTGGGCGTAGAAGCGGATGAGGCGCAAGGTGGCCTGGACGATGCAGGTGTCCTCGTCCATCACGATGACGCCCCCGCTGCCCGCCATGGAACCCCGGTCCCGCACGGAGTCGAAGTCCATGGGACAGTCGAAGTCCTTGGCGTCGAACATGGGGCAGCTGGACCCTCCGGGGATGATGGCCTTGGCCTTCTTGCCGCCCCGGACGCCGCCGGCGCACTCGTTGACGATGAAGTCCAGGGGGGTGCCCAGGGGCAGCTCGAAGACGCCCGGGCGGTTCACGTGGCCGCTCACGCCGAAGATGCGGGTGCCGGTGTTCTTGGGCCGGCCCAGGTTGGCGTAGGCGGCGCCTCCCATCCGGAGGATGGGGGCCACGGCGGCCAGGGTCTCCACGTTGTTGATGGTGCTGGGCTGGCCGAAGGCGCCTTTGGCGGCGGGGAAGGGCGGCTTCACCCGGGGTTCCCCGCGGCGGCCCTCCAGGCTGTTCAGCAGGGCGGTCTCCTCGCCGCAGATGTAGGCGCCTGCGCCACGGTGCATCAGGATGTCGAAGTTCCAGCCGGTGCCCAGGATGTCCTTCCCGAGATAGCCCGCATCCCTCGCCTCCTGGAGGGCGGCTTCCATCTTCTCGATGAGCCAGAGGAACTCGCCGCGCACATAGACGAAGCCCAGCTGGCACTGCATCGCCCATCCGGCGATGACCATGCCCTCGATGAGCTGGTGGGGGTTGTACTCCATGATGACCCGGTCCTTGAAGGTCCCCGGCTCGCCTTCGTCGGCGTTGCAGACCAGGTACCTGGTGAACTTCCGTTCCGGGGTGTCCTTGGGCATGAAGGACCACTTGAGACCCGCGGGGAAGCCCGCGCCGCCACGACCCCGGATGCCCGAGGTCTTGACCTCCTCGATCACCGCGGAAGGGTCCATTTTCAGGGCCTTGCGCATCCCCAGGTAGCCCTCGTGCTTCTGCTCGTAGACCCGGCGCGGCCAGTTGTCGAGGTCACCGGCCCCCCTGAGCATCAGGTTGGGGAATTTCTCGGAGCCGAAGCCCGGGAAGGTGTAGAGGTGGCGGTCGGGCTTGGTGCGGATGGCAGCCATGGTCGTCTCTCCGCTCAGTGGGCCCAAGGCCTGTATTCGCCCCGCTGGCAGGCGGCGATCATCTCTTCCAGCATCTTCTCGTCCACGAACTCGTCGTAGACGTCGTGGTTCACCTGGACGCAGGGGGCCGTGCCGCAGCCCGCCAGGCACTCCACCTCCTCCACGCTCCACTTCCCGTCGGCGCTGGGGGGGCCTCCGGCCTCCACGCCGAGGCGGGCGCAGAGCTTCTGCAGGAGGGGTGCCGCCCCATTGAGGGCGCAGCTGATGTTGGTGCAGACCTGGAAGTGGTACTGCCCCACGGGCTTCTTCTGGTACATCGTGTAGAAAGTGGCGACGCCGAAGACATGGCCTTCAGGCAGGCCCAGCGCCTTGGCCACGGCCTTCATGGCCGCGAGGCTGACGAATCCGAACTCGCGCTGGGCGATGTGGAGTGCGGGAAGGGTGGCGGCCATCCGGTCGGGGTAGCGGGAGGCGATGGCCTGGATCTCCGCCAGGGCCTCGGGGCTCAGCTCCTTGCGCGAACTCTCGAGCAGACGCTGGCCGGGGGCGAGGGGCAGCTCGCCGGTGTCGGGGGGCAGGGGATGGCTCATGGATCCACTCTCGATGGGCCAGTTTAACCCGAGTCCGGCCGGTCCCCCCGGTCCCGAGGCCCGCCCGGGCACGAAAAAGGACGGCCGGGGGGGCCGTCCCTGAAGGCATCCTGGCAAGGGCTCAGAGGGACTTGTGCGTCCCGTCGCAAAAGGCCCCGTTTTTCGAGTGCTTGCAATTGCAGAAGGCCACCTTCTGCTTCTCGGCGAATTCGCACTTCACCGGAGAGATCCCGGTGCCCTTGTGGGTGCCGTCGCAGAAGGGCTGCCCCTTGGAGAGGCCGCAGGCGCACCACCATCGGGCCCCGGCCTCCACCTCGAGGACGGCGGGCTTCCTGTCGAAGACGGTCGGCTCGGCCATGTCGGTCCTCACTGCTTTCCGGCTTCGACGTTCAGTTCGATCTCGACCTCTTCGCCCAGGACCCCGGGTCCGTACTTGATGTTGAAATCTCCGCGGTTGATCTTCAGGGATCCGTCAATGAAGCCGGCCACCACCTTCCCCGGCTTGGGCTCCTGGGTTCCTGCGTTGGTGATGGGGAAGCTGACCTGCCGGGTGACGCCCTTGATGGTCAGGTTCCCGGTGACCTCCAGCTTGCCCTTCGCCACTTCCTTCACGGAAGTGCTCTTGAAGGTGATGGAGGGGAATTTTTCAATCTCGAAGAAGTCCGCGCTTCGAAGGTGCTTGTCGCGCGCCTCGTTGTCGGTGTTGACGCTGGCGGCGTCGATGGTCACCTCCACGCTGGACTTCGAGACGTCCTTGGGGTCCACCTTGATCTGCCCCTCGGCCTTGGTGAAACGGCCCGACACCTTGGCCACGAAATGCCGGATCTTGAAGCCGATCTGGCTGTGGACCGGGTCGATCTTGTAGGTGTCCTGGGCCAGGGCCGGCAGGGCGAGGAAAGCCACGAGGGCGGGGACGACGAAGGTTCGGGTTCGCATGGGGAATCCTCCTGATGACGAGAAGCGTAGGTCGAAGCAAATGGTGTTGCAACATTTTTTTTGTGTTCACCCCCCGCCGGGTCTAGTCTTGAGGAGGAGGTGGTCCATGAAGGTCCAGGAAGAACTGCTCATCGGCAAGCCCCTGGACGGGACCCACGAGGTGCTGCTCTCCCTCCTGTTGACCCGCGAGGCGGCGGCCTTCTACTTCGACGAACGGGTATTCAAACCCAGCGGCATCTCGGACCAGCAGTTCAACGTGCTCCGGATCCTGCGGGGGGGCCCCAAGGAGGGCTACCTGGTCTGCGAGATCAAACGCCGGATGATCCACCGCAACGCCGACGCTCCCCGCCTCATCGAGCGGCTTGCGAAGCAGGGCCTGGTGCGGCGAAGGGAGAATCCGGCGGATCGGCGGGGCACCCGCATCCAGATCACCCCCAAGGGCCTCGCCCTGGCGGAAAAGGTGGGACCGGTCCACGCCGCGGCCTTGGCGAGGGTCTCGGCCGCCCTCGATGAACCTTCCAGGCAGCGGCTGGTGGACCTCCTGGACCAGGTGAGGGAAGTGTTCCGTGCGGGCGTGGAGGCTCAGGAGGGCTGAGGGGGCCCGAAGTCCCGGGCCAGTTCCTGACCCACCGCGGCCAGGCAGCCTTCCCAGTCTCCCCGGCGGGGCTGCCTGAAGAGCCGGTGTCCGGGATACCAGCGGGACTCCTGGCCCTCGCGCCCCCACCGCCAGTCGCAGGGCCGGGGGAGCAGGAGCCAGGTCGGGACTCCCAGGGCACCGGCCAGGTGAGGCACGGCGGTGTCCACCGCGAGCACAAGGTCCAGGCACGAGAGCAGGGCGGCTGTGTCGGAGAAGTCCAGGAGGTGGGGGGCCGCGTCCAGCATCGGGGCCTCCGTTCCCAGGCCTGGGAGTTCGTCCCGGCCCGGTCCCATCTGGAGGGAAATCCACTGGAGGTCCGGCACGAGGCGCAGGGGGGCGAAGGCGGCCAGGGGGACGGAGCGCTCCGCGTCCGACTCGTAGGCGGGGTTGCCGCTCCAGACCAGGCCCACCCGCCGCCCGCGCCGGGGCCCCAGGCGTTCCCGCCACGCCTCGCGCTTCCCAGGGTCCGCCCGGAGGTAGGGGATCGGGCCGGGAAGCTGCGCCGGCTGGAGGTCCATCACCCGGGGAAGGCTCATCACGGGGAGGCTCGCCCCCGGGACGGGCCGGAATGGAGGGAGCTTCACGCGCCAGCCCTGGTCCCCGATGAGGGGCAGGAGGGGGGCGTCGAGATCCAGGCACAGCCCTTCCGCACGGCGCGCAAGCTCCGGCACGAATCGGAGCATCTGGATCGCGTCCCCGAATCCCTGTTCCCCGTGGAGGAGAAGGGGGCCGGGCCGGCCGTCCCACAGGGGGGGCCGGTTCCGACGGAGGGCCTGGAATTCAGGAAGCTGCCAGCGGCACTCGTAGGCTTCCCATCCTTCCCGGAAGCGGCCTTCCTCCAGGAGGGCCATGGCCCGCAGGGAACGGCCCCGGGCGTGGCCCGGATCGGCGGCCAGGAGGGCGTCGTAGGCCGCCATGGCCTCTTCGTATTTTTCGGCCCGCCGCAGGACCAAGGCGAGGTTGAAGAGGGCGTCGGGGTGGGGTCCTGCACGCCGCAGTTCCGCCTCGGCCTCCCCGAGGCGCTCCAGCTGGAAGAGGGCGTGGCCCAGGTTGGAGCGGAACTCGGGGTGCTCCGGGGCCAGAAGCAGAGCCTTCCGGTGCGCCGCCTCGGCCTCCTGGAAACGGCGGAGCAGCTGCAGGGCGGAGCCCAGGTTGTTCCAGGCGTCCGGGTTCCCGGGCTCCAGGCGGGCACAGGCCTCGAAATCCCTGGCCGCAGCCTCCATCTGGCCGGCCCCGGCGTGGTCCAGGGCACTGCGCCAGAGCTGGCGGGAATCCACGCGGGCCTCGGGGCTAGCGGTCCAGCTCCCCGGCGATGATGTTCATCGCACCGAGTTCGGCGACGGCGTCGGCGATGAGGCGGCCTTTCACCTTGAGGTCGAAGCTGCTGAAGATGGGCAGGCAGGGAGGGCGCACGCGGATCCGGTACGGACTCTTGCCGCCGTCGCTGACGATGTAGAAGCCAAGTTCCCCATTGGCAGCCTCGGTGGCGCTGTAGACCTCCCCTACCGGCATCTCAATGCCGTGCATCACCAGCTTGAAGTGGTGGATGAGGCTCTCCATGCGGGTATAGACCTTCTCCTTGGGGGGCAGGGCCACCTTGTAGTCGTCCACGATGACGGGGCCGGGCTCCAGGCGGTCCAGGGCCTGGCGGATGATGCGCAGGCTCTGGCGCATCTCCTCGGCGCGGACGAGGTAGCGGTCGAACACGTCCCCGGTGGTGCCCACGGGGATGTCGAAATCGAATTCGTCGTAGCCCAGGTAGGGCTGGGCCTTCCGAAGGTCCTGGGCCAGGCCCGAGGCGCGCAGGCAGGGGCCCGTGTAGCCCCAGTTCACCGCTTCCTCGACGCTCATGGCCCCCACGCCCCTGGTGCGGTCGTGCCAGATGGGATTGCGGGTGAGGAGGGCTTCCATTTCGTCCACCGCCGCCTCGCACTCGCCGAGGAATCGGCCGCAGAGGGGCACGAACTCCGGAGGCACGTCCCGCATCAGGCCCCCGATCCGGGTGAAGCTCGTGTGGAGGCGCTGCCCCGAGGACATCTCGAACAGGTCGTAGATGGTCTCGCGCTGCTTGAAGAGGTACAGGAAGGCCGTGAAGGCCCCGATGTCCACCGCGTTGATGCCGATGCACACGAGGTGGTCCCCGATCCGGGCCAGTTCGCTCACGATGACGCGCAGGAGCTGGGCTCGCCGGGGGATCTTCAGGGCCAGGAGCTTCTCCACCGCCTCCACGTAGCCCACGTTGTTCTGCATGGAGCTGCAGTAGTTCAGGCGGTCCGTCAGGGGAATGAACTGCTGGTAGCTGAGGTTTTCACCCAGCTTCTCGACGCCCCGGTGGAGGTAGCCGATTTCGGGCGTGGCCCGCTGGATGAACTCCCCCTCCAGCTCCAGGATGATGCGCAAGGTGCCGTGGGTGATGGGGTGGGAAGGCCCCAGGTTGATGATCATGCGATCGCCGTCGAGGGCCGCGGTGGGGGTGTGGGCGTTCAGCATCGGGGCCTCGGGGGGAAGACCTCACCGCAAGGGCCACGCAGGGCGAAAGGATTGCACCCGCAACGCCTTGGTGAACCCTGGGGACCTCGGTGGTTGACCATTTTCCTCAATCCTGGAGCGAGCGGGCTCCGCCCGCGTAGCTGGTTCCGGTGTCCTGGGTGCAGAAGGGGTCGCCGCCGTCCAGGGGGTAGTCCTTGCGGAGAGGGTGCCCGGGGTAGTCCTCCCACATCAGGAGCCGCCTGAGTTCGGGGTGTCCCTCGAAGGGGATCCCGAACATGTCCCACACTTCCCGCTCGTACCAGTCGGCGGTCTTGAAGCGACTCACCAGGCTCGGCAGGGCCTGGCCCTCCCCCACCGGGACCTTCACCCGCAGCCGTTCCTGGCTGGCCAGGTTGCACCAGTGGTAGACGACATCGAAGCGTGGTTCCCGGTCCTTCCAGTCCACCGCCGTCAGGTCCACGAGGAACTGGAACCCCTCCTGGAACAGGAAGTCCACAAGCTCCAGAAAGCGGCCCCGAGGCACCACCGCGGTGGCGTCCCCCCGGAACCCGTGGCGGTCCTGGAGGAGGCCCGGGAACTGCGCGTCGATTCGGTCGAGGATCATGGGAGGTCCGGGAAATGGGATTCTGCACCCAAACGCGAAGGCACCGGGGAATGCCCATTCCCTTCTGGACGGGTCGTCCTGGTGCCTCGGGGTTTCATGGGGCCCTTCAAAAGATCGCCTGCTGCCCGGCCGCGGCGGCCTCGAGCACCATTTCACGCACCGCCTGGTGCGTGCTGAGGCCCCGGCGGGCCTGGAGGGCCTCCTGCCGGGCCAGGCTCTCGTAGAAGCGCTCGACGTGTTCCTTTCGCGCCTTGAGGCTTTCCCGCTCGATCTTCTCCTGGAGCTTGATCACTCCAAGGATCATGCTCTCGGGCCGGGGGGGACATCCCGGGACGTAGACGTCCACGGGCACCACCCGGTCGATGCCCTGCAGGGTGGCGTAGGTGCGGTACATGCCGCCGGAGGAGGCGCAGACGCCCACGCTCACCACCCACTTCGGCTCGGCCATCTGGGCGTAGATCTGGCGGAGCACGGGGGCCTGCTTGTTGGTGATGGTGCCGAGCACCAGCATCATGTCCGACTGGCGGGGGCTGAAGCGGAGGGCCTCTGCCCCGAAGCGGCTCAGGTCGTAGCGGCTGGCCATCATGGACATGAACTCGATGGCGCAACAGGCGGTGCCGAAGGGCATGGGCCACAAGCTGTTCTTGCGCGCCCAGTTGACCACGGCGTCCAGGCGCGTGGTCACCACCGCTTCCTCGTGGTTCATCCGGGCCATGGGTTCAATCCTCCCCGATCCTTTCCGGGGGACCGGCCTGCGGCCTGCACCCCCGGGCCCCCGCGCCCGGGGCGGGCCAAGCCCGTCCCGGGCTTGTTTTTCTGATCCCCATCCAGGCCGACCTCATGGGTTCAATCCTCCCATTCCAATGCGCCGATGCCCCAGACGTAGACATAGCCCGCGAGCAGGGTGGCGAAGAAGGCCAGCATGATCCAGAAACTTCCGAGGTTGTTCTTGTACTGGACGGCCCAAGGAAGCAGGAACGCGGCCTCCACGTCGAAGAGGATGAAGAGCATGGCCGTCATGTAGAACTTGACGCTGTAGCGGTGGCGGGCCCCCTCCTGGATGGGCGGCGCGCCGCACTCGTAGACGGTCATCTTGAGGGCCTGGGGATTGTGGGGCTTCAGGCCCAGGCCGGCGAGGGTGCGTCCCGACACCAGCAGGATGATGGTCGCCAGGACCACCCCCACCAGCAGGAGGATGAGGACCGGGAGGAAGATGCCAACGGGGCTGCTCAACATGGGCGATCCGAAGGAAAGGTGACCGAGGCCTCCATGCTATCAGGGCCGGTGCTGGAAGCCGCGCCCCCCGTGGAGGAGGACAGGATGGTGCAAGGCCCGGACACCCTCAGAAGGAAAGGCGCGCCACCATCTGGAGGGTCCTGGGCTGGAGGTGGTTGCCCGGGGTCGTGGCGGGGCCCACGTTGTTCACCCAGATCATGGGCTGGGCGTTCAGGGCGTTGAGGGCCTCCAGGGAGCCCCGGACCTGGAGGCCCCCCAGGAGGAAGACCCTTCCCAGGGACAGGTCCAGGGTGGCGACCCGGGGCAGCTCCCGCTCGCCGCGCGCGGTGCCGGGGGCAAGGACGTTGTCTCCCGAGACGGTCGTCAGGATGCTGTAGCGGAGGCCGGAACGGAGCACCAGGATGCCCGAGAGTTCGACCCCCCAGGGGAGGGCGGCGCTGCCGAAGGCCTTCCACGCATGCTTGACGCTCTCGTTCAAGGGGCCGCCGTAGCGGGCTCCCCGGTAATCCTCCCGGAGGCTGGGAATGGCGGCGAACCCCGTGTTCTTCCCGGAGGCGCCGGCGACGTTTCCCACCTCGCTGTTCCCCCGGAGGTCGCCGTGGCTGAAGCTCAACTGGAGCCGGTGGCCCCCTTCGAAGCGACGCTGGGCCGAGAGGTCCAGGCCCGTGAAGGCCCGCTCCAGGCCGGGGAGGTTGCCGATGAAACGCTTTCCGGCGCTGGCGTTCGCCGCCGCGGCGAATTCCGGGAGGTAGCCCCAGGCGGGGTTGTAGGTGTCCACCAGGTCCCGGGTCCATTTCCGGGTCAGGACGGCCTCGAGGATCCAGTCTCCCAGGCCCGGCAAGGCCTGAAGCCTCTCCATCCCGGCCTGGAGCAGGTCGGTCCGGGCGGCCCGGAGGTCCGCGGCGATGGCCACGTTTCGAACCCCCTGGGTTCCGGTGCGTTCGTAGCTCCGCCAGGCCCCGAGGGAGGGGATCCACACCTGCCGCTCCAGGGCCGGGCCCCCGGTGGTGGCGCCCGCCGCCGCGAGGGCCCCCGGCGCGGGGGGGCTGTAGATGCGTCCCGCATAGGCGAAGAGCCGGAGCCGGCCCTTCCCGCCGGGATCCCAGGAAAAGCCCAGCCGGGGGCTCAGAAGGGTCTGCCGGTAGATGGAGCGTCCATCCTCGGCGTCCACCCTGGCCCGGTCCACCCGGAGGCCGAGGTTGAGGATCCAATTCTCGCTGAGTTTCCAGTCGTCCTGGGCGTAGAGGCCCGCCAAAGTCTGGGCCAGGGGACTGCCGTAGTCCTCCAGGCTGCTCAGGGTCCGCTGAAAGAGGTAGCTGCCCCGGCCCCCTACCAGCAGGCCGTTCACGGGGCTGGGGGTGGCGAGGCTGTCCCCGGCCGCGTAGGCGAAATCGGAGCCGTTCAGGGCGGCCAACCCGGCCCGGATCGCCGCGAGGTCCCCCGCCGCGGGACCCGCCCCCCCGGCGGCCCGGTCCGTGAAGGCCAGGCCCCCGCTGGGGCGCCGGTAAACCGTGGTGAACCGGGCTCGGAGCCCCTGGAAGCCGGCCTTCACCTGGTGCTCCCCTTGGAACACCGTGACCTCACTCCGGAGGCTCAGGTTCCGGATCCGCTCCAGGCGCTCCTCGGGGTAGGCCCCGAATCCTTCCTTGAAGGGTGCGTCCAGCTGGGCCCGACTCGGCCCGGCCTCCGGGTGTCCTGGATACCACCTGAATTCGGTGCCGTGGAGCCCCAGGGTGTTCTCCCAGAAGACGGTGGGACTCAGGGCCCCGGCGTGCTTGAACAGCCAGCTGGTTCCTCCGCGGTTCCGGTTCCCCAGCTGTTCGTCCTTCAGGGAAGCGTTGGCCGGATCGTCGAAATGGACCTGGATCACCGGATCCTGGAACGCCGACAACTCCACGCGGTGGTCCGGGGTCGCGAGCCAGGTGAACTTCAGGAAGCGGTAGGAACGGTCCTCGGCCAGGGTGCGCCGGTGGGGGGGCGCGCCGGGGGGGGCGATGTTCTCGATGTCCTGATCCGTGAGCTGCCGGCTCAGGGCCCCGAAGAAGAAGAGGCGGTCCTGCAGGATGGGGCCCCCCAGGCTGAGGGTCCATTCCCGGGCATGGGTGGCCCGTTCTTCGGGGTAGTTGACCTTGCCCGGGTCCGGCCGGGCGTTGAAACCGCGCCAGATCCCGCTGGCCAGGAGGGCCCCGTGGAATTCGTTCCCCCCGCTGCGGGTGACCAGGCTGAAGGCTCCGCCGGGGGTGAAGGCGATCTCGGCCTTGTGTCCGCCGGTGGTGAGGGTCTGGCTCTCCAGGATCTCGGTGCTCAGGTTCATCCCGAATCGTCCGGTGCTCCCCAGGTTGGTGGGCATGCCGTCCACCAGGTAGCTGTTGGCGTCCAGCATGGAGCCCAGCACCACAGGCTCGGGCTTTCCGCTGGGCGTGACCCCCGGAGCGAGGTAGCTCTGCTCCAGGTAGCGGTGGGGTCCGAAGGGCAGACGCTCGAAATCCCGTGCCGAAAGGGTGGTCTGAACCGCCACGGAACTGCTCTCGGTTCGGAGGGGGGAGGCTTCGACGGCCACGGTGGCGCCCAGGGCCTCTCCCCTCAATACCACCTCGGCCCTCTCGTCGGCCCGCAACTGGACCCACTGGCCCTGGACCTTCCATGCCCCGGGCAGGAGGCCGGCGGCCGCGGCCACTCCGTCCCCGCCGGTGCGCAGCACGCGGCGCTCCCCGCGGTCCTGGGATTCGAGTTCCACCTGCACGCCCGCCCGGGGCCGGCCCTGGGCGTCCAGGGCACGGATTCGAAGGCTGGCGGTGGATTGGGTCCAGGCGGGGTGCGACGCCACCGCGGCCAGCAGGAGGAGGCAGGGTCGTTGGCGATGCTTCATGGGTGGGGATCCCTGGGACGACTTCCGCCGGGATGGGCGGCCCCGGCCATCTTCACCGAGGGGGTGGCGGGCCGGCAAGCCGCGCGGGAGGGGGGTGTCCGGTGTAGAATCCAGGGCCGAGGCCCGCATGAATGACCTGAAAGCCCGCGTCAAGACGATGATCATCGAGCGCCTGAAGCTGGACGGGATGACCCCGGACCAGATCGACGACCAGGCGCCGCTCTTTGGTGACGGGCTGGGCCTGGATTCCATCGACGCGCTGGAACTGGTGCTGGCGGTGGAGCAGACCTTCGGCGTCAAGATCGAGGACGAGGCCTCGGGCATGAAGGCCTTCCGCAACGTGGACGCCCTCACGGCCTACATCGCCGAGAACCAGCGGGCTTGATGCAGGACATCCTGGCCCAGCTGCCCCACCGCCCCCCCTTCCTGCTGGTGGACCGGGTCATCGCGCGGGAGCCGGGAACGCGGGTGGTGGCGGAGAAGATGCTCACCCTGGGCGATCCCTGCTTCCAGGGGCACTTCGAGGGCAACCCCGTCCTGCCCGGGGTCCTCATGCTGGAGATGCTGGCCCAGGCCGCGGGTTTCCTGGAGGCCGGCAGCCTCCAGGGCCAGCGCATCTTCCTGGCCGGGGTCCAGGAAGCCCGCTTCAAGGCCGCCGCCTTCCCGGGGGACCGGCTGGAGCTGGAGGTGAGGCCCGAGGCGGCCTTCGGGGGTGTCTCCAAGGTCCGGGGGGAGATCCGCCGCCAGGGCCAGACCCTCTGCACCGCGACCCTGCTGCTGAAACGGGGGGGGCCGTGAGGCGCGTGGTCGTCACGGGCCTGGGCTTCGTGTCCAGCCTGGCTCCGGATGCCAAGGGCACCTGGGAGGCCCTGCTGGCGGGGCGCCACGGCCTGCGCCGCCTCAGCCACCTGGACCTGCCCGGCGAGCCCGCCCAGATCGCCGCCGAGGTGGACCTGGACCCTTCCATTCACCCCGTCCGGCGGGCGACCCAAAGCGAGCGCATGGCCCTGATGGCGCTGGAGGAAGCCCTGGCCCAGTCGGGACCTCCTCTGGAGCGCCTGGACCCCCGGCGCATCGGCATCTTCCAGGGAGCTGCGACCACGGGCCTGCCGGCCGCGGAGGACTACCTGCTGGCCCGCATGCAGGGCCGGAGGGCCAGCCCCGAGCTGTCTGTGTACCGCACCCCTGCGATTCTGTCCGACACCCTGGGGCGGCGCCTTGGGGCCACCGGGCCCCGGGCCACCGTGATGAACGCCTGCAGCTCCAGCCTGCTCTCCCTGGGCCAGGCCTGGGAGCGCGTCGCGGCCGGGGAGCTCGACCTCGCCGCGTCCGGCGGGGCGGAGAGCCTCTGCCGCATGACCTACACGGGCTTCTCCAGCCTCAAGGCCATGGATCCCCACCCCTGCCGACCCTTCTCCCGCGACCGCGCCGGCATGAACCTGGGGGAGGGGGCCGCCCAGTTCCTCCTGGAGCCCCTGGAGCAGGCCCGGGCGAGAGGGGCCGACATCCTGGGGGAGGTGGTGGGCTACGGGGCCTCGCTCGACGCGCACCACCCCACGGCGCCGCACCCGGAAGGGGCGGGGGCGGCCCGGGCCATGGGCATGGCCCTGCGGGTGGGCCGCCTGTCCCCCGAATCCGTGGACCTGGTGAGCGCCCACGCCACGGCCACCCCGGCCAATGACGGCGCGGAAGCCCTCGCGATCCGGACCGTGCTCGGCGAGGCCGCCGACCGCGTCTCGGTCACCGGCAGCAAGAGCCAGTTCGGCCATTGCCTCGGCGCCGCCGGGGCCGTGGGCACCGCCGTGGCCCTGCTCGCCCTGCGCCACCAGGTGGTGAGCCCCACCCTGCGCCTGGAGGACCCGGACCCCCTCTGCACCCTGGACTGCACCCCTAAGGTGGCGAAGGAGCGGCGGGTGCGGGCGGCCCTGGTGAACGCCTTCGCCTTCGGCGGCAACAACGTGTGCCTGGCCCTGAAGCGCTGGGAGGGCCGGTGACTCCCGTCGTGATCACCGGCCTCGGCCTCGTCCTGCCCTGCGGGGACGGGATCGAGGCCGCCCGGGATTCCTGGCGCGCCTCTCGGCCGGCCTTCGCGGAGCTGCCTCCGGCGTTGGGGGGTGGGCCTGGCGGGGCCTGCACCGCCTTCAATCCCGCGGGGATCATCCCCCCCATGACCCTTCGCCGCCTGGACCGGCCCTCCCGCTTCGCCTGGGGGGCCGCCCACCAGGCCTTCCGGGACGCGGGGCTCGATCCCGCCGCCTGTGGGGAGGACATGGCCATCGCCGCGGGCACCATCACCGGGGGCAGCGAGGCGGGCGAGACCTTCATCCGTCCCTACTTCGAGCGGGGCCCCGAGGGGGCCTCCCCCATGGTCTTCCCCAACTGCGTGTCCAATGCCGCCACGGGGCACCTGGCCCTCGCCTTCGGCATCAAGGGGCCCGGCGCCACCTTCGTGGACCGGGAGAACGGGACGATCCTGGCCCTGGAGGAGGGAGCCCGCTGGCTGCGCAGCGGCCTGGCCCGGCAGGTGCTCGTGGTGGGCACGGACGGCCTCTTCCCCCTGCTCATCCAGCTGCTCACCCAGGTGCGCCGAATCGCCCGGGACGGCCGCCCCGTGGCCGGGGGCCGCACGGGCCTGGTGCCGGGAGAGGGCGCCCAGGCTTTCCTCCTGGAACGGCGCGAGGACGCGGCGGCCCGGGGAGCCCGCATCCGCGCCGAACTGGGGCCCATCGGCCTGGCTTCGCCCCTGGCGGAGCGGCGGGATTCCCACCGGGAGGCCCTGGAGGAGGCCGTGGCCGCCCTGGGGGGAATCCGCCCCGAGCGCTGGATCGGCGGCGCCTGCGGCCTTCCGACCCTGGACGAAGTCGAAATGCCTCTGGCCTCCGCACACCCGGAGTGGCCCGCCCCCCGGCACCCCAAACTGCTCTGGGGGGAACTCTGCGGCGTGGGCGGCGCCCTCGTGGCCGCGGCCCTCCTGGAGCCCGCGGACCAGGTGCTCGTCACCGCCCCCGCCAGCGGCGGCCTCCAGGCGGCCTTGGTGCTGGAGCGGGTGGAAAGCCCGAATTGACCCCTTGCGTCAATCCAATTGGGGGGGGTCTTCCCGCATTAATGGGGGGGCTATGCAAAATTCACACAGCGCCATCATTCGATACAAACTGTTTGGCCGTCGTGCATGGGGTACAGCTGCCCGTTGCCTCCTCCTGGCGTCGGCCTGGGGAAATCACTCAGGTGCATGTGTCCCTGAACGGAAGGACACCTCAGGGCAGATTGAAACCTGGTGTTGCTGCGACCCATCTTACAAACGGTGTGCCATGTTCCTGATTATCCCGGGGGCGAGCCAGGGGTCTTATTTGGGTGAACAACCTGCCTCGGATTGGTGCGGTGGGGCCGCTGATGAGGCCCGCCCCGTGGATCCTTGAAAGAAAATTTATGCGACCGCCTCTTCGGACAGTCCTGCTGGTTACGTCGTTGTTTGTTGGGGGAAGGGCTGTCGCTCAACTTTCACCCACGCCGGCGCCTGAATCATGTTGGGCAGGAGTGAAGGTGTTCCAGGCATGGGGTGGAAACGGAGGCCGAGAGTTCCGTGTTCTTGCCCCCGACTCCCCCCAGTGCCGGACCCTCCCAGCCCCACCCGCCACACTGGACCACCGCATCGTCCGGGGGCTCTATTGGGCGTTGACACGGTCAAAGGAAACTCCCCGGAATCTGGACGTCCAAACATCGCTGGATGGCAACACATGGATCCAATTGGCCCGGTTCTCCTTCCCGGATTCGATGACGCCAGGGCTCCTCTTCTTTTACCCCCTTTCCGACACCCGCTTCCTCCTGGTGGACCGCAGCGCCCAGGGCTTCGAATTTGAAGGACAGCGCCATCTCTTCGTCCTCGCATCCCTGGATGACAAGGGGAGCCTGACCATCCGGGGACCGCTGGACCTAGGGTTTTCCGAACCATCCTTCCAAAGGAAGTTTGTGGATGGCCGGCGGCAGTGGGTTCCCAACCCCAAGGCCCTGTGGCAATTCTCGGCCCTCAGTCACGCGCCCTTTTTCACCGTGGGCGACGAGCCGGTCCTGGGGTTCTTTTCGACGGGAATCTACCTCGTGCTGGATGGGCAAGGGCGACGCCTCAAGACCCTCAGGCTGTTCCCCGGGTTGGACGACGATCGGATCGCCGACCACGATTCCTATGACCGGCCCGTCCTGTGCGCCCAGCCCCGGCAGGATGGGACCCTGCTCATCGCCTCCCGATCCGAGGATGCGACCCTCCGCGGGCGAAGGGCCTTCGCCCGGAAGTACACCCTGGAAGGATTCAAGGACCCCAGAGAACGGGCCAGGCTCGACGAGGCAGACACCTTGAGCCTCAAGAACTTCCCCCACGTGCTTTGGTGGGTCCTGGATCCCAAGGCCAAAACACTGGAACCCACCCTTTCTCCTGAGCGCGTCCCGGACCGGATCTACGACATCCCCACCTACAAGAAGTTCTGGTTCACCATGGATGCCCAGGGGAATCTGGTATTCCCCAAGTAGCTGGCTTGATGCCTTGGCCACGGTCCATTCGGGCGGCGTAGGATGGACTGATGACCTTCCGGGACAGCAGCAGCGTGCTGGTGAGCCGCCAAGCGGTGCTCCTGGCGACCGGGGTGGGCGTGGGGATGCTCACCCTGGCCTACGTGCTGGGGGTCCAGGTGGGCAAGCAGACCACCGCCCTCCGCGCCGAGGCGGGCGCCGGCAACGGGGAGCTGAAGGAGCTGCCCCAGTCCCTGGCGGAGCAGCTGAAGGCCTTCGAGGTCGAGGCGCCGGGCCTGGAGAAGGCCCGGGCCGAGCCCCCGAAGCCCGAGCCCAAGGCGGAAGAGAAGGCCAAGGAGGAACCCAAGGCTCCATCCCCGGCCCCCAGGGCCGAACCCCGGAAGGCCGAGGCCGCCCCCAAGGTGGACGCGAAGCCCGAGCCCAAGGCCGTAAAGACTGAAGCCAAGGCTTCGTCGAAGCCCGAGGCCCCCAAGGCGGAGGGCCCCCGCTGGACCCAGCAGCTCGTCACCACCAATGATCCTGCGGAAGCGAAGCGGGTCGCTGCCAAGGCCAAGGAGGCCGGCTTCGACACGGTGGAACTGAAGAGCGGCGACACGATCCGCGTGCGCCTGAAGGCCAGCTTGGCCAAGCCCGACGCCGACGCTGCCGGCGCCAAGTTGAAGGACAAGGGCCTCAAGCCCTTCGCGGTGAAGGTGGAATAGGCTCACTCCCCCTTGGGGTAAACCCGGATGGCCTTGTGGGCTCTCAGGATCACCTTCCCGGGGGGGAAGCCGCGGGGCTTGCTGACGTCGGCCACGCGGCACCAATGGACCTCCACTTTCCCCCCCTCCCTGGCCTTGCTGTGGAAGGCCGCCAGCTCGGCGGCGCGTTCCAGGACCGTGCGGGGGAGTTCCCCCAGCTTGTCGGGGTTGCGGATCACCACGTGGCTGCCGGGGACCCCCGCCACGTGCAGCCAGAAGTCCGCGGGCGAGGCCACCTTGAAGGTGAGCTGGTCGTTGTCCGCGTCGCCCTTGCCCACGAGGATCTGGAAGCCTTCCACCTCGTAGCTGCGCAGCGCGCGGCCCTTCCCGTCCTTCCGCGGCGTCTCGTCCATGGGCCTCCCCGCCTTCGAGGATGCCGCGGACCGGGGTCTGGGCGGGAGGGGGACCGGGGGGCCCTCCGGTTCCAGCTCCCGGAGGGCCTGCTGGCGTTCCCGTTCCCGCGCCGCCACCTGGGCCAGGCCACGCTCGGCACGCTTGGCCGCGGAAAACCAGCGCTGCACCGCCTCCTCGGCGCGAAGGCCCGGAGGCAGGATCAGGCGCCGGCCGCCCTCCAGCTCCACCTCCCCGCTGCTCCCCTTCAGGCGCCAGAGTTCGGCCGACAGGGCCTGGGCCGGTTCCTTGAGCTCCAGGGCCCGTTCGTGGCGGTCCCGGTCCCGGGTCAGGGCCTCCCCGATGCGCCCGAGTTTCTCCAGGACCTCCCGGCGGGTGCGCTCGGCCCGTTCCCGCCGAGGTTTCAGCAGCAGGGCCTCCGCCCGGGCCAGGGACCAGGCCCGGTGGCGCGTGGCCAGGCCGCCGTCGCCGGGGAGGATCTCCGGCACCCCGCCGGCCAGCGCTGCCTCCAGGCGGTCCCCCCAGGCCTCCCGCCACCGCAGGAAGGGGGGCGGGTCCCCCTCGGGCGTCGGGGCCTCGGCAGGGAAGGGGGTGCCCAGGCCGATTCGCACGGGATGGCGCTCCCCGCCGTCCAGGCGCAGGCCCCCGCGCCCGGGGATGGCCTGGAAGGCCAGGCGGAGGGCGTCCATCCTCCCCCCCAGGCTGAGGCGCTGGAAATCGAGGCCGAGCCATCGCTCCCGCGGGTCTCCGGCCAGGTCCACCAGCCGCGCGCCCTTGAGCTCCACGGCCCAGCGGCGGCTCAGGTCCCCCCTGGATTCCGCCCGGAGCAGCAGGAAGGCTTCGTCCTTCGTCTCAAGGCGCCAGAGCTCCGGCCGGGGCTGGAGCAGGAAGGCCCAGGCCTCCCCCCGGGGGCGACCCGCCCGGGGGTCCGGTGCCCACTGCAGGAGCAGGGCCCGGGGGCCCACCCGCAGGTCCTCCACCACTCCGCCCCCACCGGCGAGGTGGGCGCGGGCCAGGGCCAGCAGAAGGGGGGCGTCCATGGCGGAAAATCCGAAGAGGGGGGTGGCAGGCGGGAGGCCGGCGCCAGGGAATCCGCGGCCGGCGGGTGGAGCGGTGGTCCTCACGGTGGGGCCGGGACCATCCCGAGAACATAGCAGCCCCGTTCTCCCGCTCCCCCGGGCAGGCCCGTCAGGCGACGTCCGAGGCGGGGAAGGCGCCCGATTCCAGGATGGAATTCCTCGGCATGACGCGGGAGCCCGGGTCCGGGTAGGCCCCCCACGGGGACGGGCAGGAGGCCGAACACCTTCCTCCTCGGGGAGTTTTCGACTCCGAGAGTCCTGGCCCTGGGGGCGCTACAATCCCCGGGGCCCTCCCCGCCCGGTGGGGCCGACCTTCCATGTTCCCTCAACCCTCCTCGCACCCCTCCTGCCGCCCAGGGCCCTCCCGGGTGGTCTTCGCCATCGCCCTGCTCGGGTGCCTGGCCTGCGGATGGGGGGTGGACCGCGCCCGCCTCCACCGCCGCCCGGTCCAGGCCCGAGCGGAGGACGGATGGGTCCGCCTGCCCCTGGACGCCGAGGCCCAGCGCCACGCGGGAGGGCTCTGGCTGGGAGACAAGGAAGGACGCCCCGTGCCGTTCCTGCTGGAGGGGAAGGGGCTCTGGGAACCCCGGCAGCTGGACGTGGAGAAGCTCCTCCTCGGCGGAACCAGCGAGGGGCGTCTGAGCGCGGAATTCTCGCTCCGCATTCCGGAAGCCTGGAAGATCCGGGACCGAGAACAACTCCGCATCGAACTGGACCTGGATGGCCGGGCGCCCTGGGCCTGCCGGGTGGACGTGCAGCGGCGCCTGGAGGGCGGACCCTTCCTGGGCCTTCCCCGGGAGTCTCCCCTGGAATCCCACGACCTCGGTCCTCCCGAGACCCCTCGCCGGACCCTGGTGGTTCCCTGGGACGCCCAGGACTATCGACTCAGCCTGGTTCCCATTCTCGGGAAGGCCCCCAACCTGCGGAGCCTGAGGGTCTGGGCCGTCACCGACCCCCTGGAATTGGAACCCGACGCGATGCAGCAGCCTTCGGAACTCCAGCGGGAAGGGGTGGGGGAGCCCGAGCGCTGGCGGATCCGCCTGGGGGCCCCCGAGCGGGTGGTGGGCCTGGACCTGACCTTGCGCCCGGGCTCCCAGCCCGTGAAGCCCCTCCTCTCGCGGGCGGGGGATACGCCGGAAGCGGCGCTGCGCCCCGTGAGGGTGGATGGCCTCGTGTGGAACCTGCCCGGTCCGGCGGGGAAGTCCTCCCACCTGGGCCTCGACCCCCAGGTGGCGGATCGCTTCCTGCTGGTCCTCCCCGCGGGGGCCAGGCTGGAAGGTCTGAAAGTGCTGGTCCGGCGGGACGCGCTGATCTTCCCCGCCCAGGCCCGCCAGACCTACCTCCTGCACCTGGGCGGGGCGGCCCGGCCCGTCCCCCCGCCCCCCGGGCCCCTGCCTCCGAGCCGCATGATCTACGGCCGGGACCCTGCGCACCTGGGGGCTGCGGAACCCGATCCCCAGGGACTCCCCCTGGCCCGGACCCTTGGCGGTCAGGGGCGGACCTGGCTGCGCTGGGGGGCCTGGAGTGCCGCCGCGGCCCTGGCGCTTGTGGCCTGGTGGCTGCTGGGGCGGAGGCAGTAGGGGGCGGATCCTGAGTGGGATCCTGGCGGCGCGGCGGGACCGTCCTCCGAGTTGGATCGAACCGCGAACGACCGCGGGCAGAACGATCGCACGAAGAGGGCCCGCCTGCGCGGGCCCTCCCGACTCGACCGGTTGGGGCGTGCTCAGTAACCCCCGCCTCCCCCGCCTCCCCCGCCTCCTCCGCCCCCGCCCGTGCTGCCGCTTCCCTCGGCTGGGACCTGGCCGCGGATCTCCCCGCCGGGGTAGGCGGCGCTGTGGACATTGCCGTACAGCGTCCCCGCGAGGTACTTCGAAAACTGGCTCCCGCCCAGGTAGAAGGCGGGCGGAATCCTCCAGGTCCCGGTCCCGGCGCCCGTGAAGGGCACCGCGACCGGACCGGTGACGCCCGCGGCCCCCTCGTGGATGTGGGCCGCGGTGCCGGTGAGCCCGCTGGTCTGGATGGTGCCCCGCACCTCCAGGGTGCCGGGATCCAGGGCCAAGGAAGCGACCCCCGTGGCCGTGGAGCTGTTGGGTGGGACCTCCTGGGACCCGGCCAGGGTGAAGGTCTTGATCGGGGAGGCCGCCTGGTTGATCTGGCCCCGGATCTCCCCCCCGGGGTTGCCGGTGGTGTGGATGTTGAAGTACAGCCCATCCCCGTCGAAGGCGGAGATCTGGCCGGCATTGAGGATGCTGCCGGGGGGGAGCATCCAGATTCCGTTCCCCTGATCCAGAAGGCCGATCACGATGGGCCCGGAACTCCCGGCCAGGGCCTGGTGGATGTGGGCCTGGGTGCCCGTCACGCCGCTCACACGGATGCCGCCCACGATCTCTCCCGTCAGGGGATCCAACGCCAGGGCCCCCATCCCCGTGCCGCTCGCCCCGGTCGGGGGAGTCTCCTGGTCCCCTGCCAGGGAGGCGTATTTCGCCTTGAGGGCGATCTGGCCGCGGATCTCACCGCCCGGAAAGGCGGGCGTGTGGACGTTCACGTAGAGCCCTCCGGCCTGGAATGCGGCGACCTGGGCCTCGGTGAGGGTGCTTCCGGCGGGGACGTTCCACACCCCTCCACCCGAAGCCGTGAGCTCCACGGCCACGCCGCCGTTGGCGCCCTTCGCGGCCTGGTGGATGTGGGAGGCCACCCCGTCGATCCCGGTGGTCACCACGGTGCCTTTCAGGGCCCGGGTGGTCGGATTCAGGGTCATCACCGCCACCCCCCGGGCGGCAGAACCGTTCGCCGGCACCTCGCTCCCCCCGCCGAGCAGGGCGATCCGGGTGATGTCGGGCGGCGTGAACCCCTGGGTTCCCCCCAGGCCTCCGGAAGAACTTCCTCCTCCGCCGCAGGCCAGAGCGGCCAGGGCAAGAAGCCCAACGAGGGCGGAGTTCCACCTGCGGGCATTCGTGAACCGGAAAGGCGATGGCGAGATCATGCGTTCCTCCTGACGGGCCAGGGTCCGGCCGTCCCATTCCAGGCTCTTCCGCCGTGAAACTCCCACAACCTCCGGTCCGGAAATGGCGGCCCCTCCGGTGACCCGGTGGGCCGGTCGGGCGCTTCCGGGGCGGGTGCCATACTTTCCTCCGGAGGGGGGCATGGAACGACGGGCACTCGGAGGGCAGGGCCTGGCGGTCTCGGTCCTGGGACTGGGCTGCATGGGGATGTCGGACTTCTACGGGGGGCGCGACGAGGCCGAAAGCCTGGCGACCCTGGAGCGGGCCCTGGAACTGGGCGTGGACTTCTTGGACACCTCGGACGCCTACGGGCCCCACACCAACGAGGAATTGCTGGGGCGTTTCCTCCAGGGGCGCAGGAACCGCGTGGTGCTGGCCACCAAGTTCGGCCTCCAGAGGCCTCCGGGGGTCTATGCCTTCGGGGTTTGTGGACGGCCCGAGTACGTGCGGCAAGCCTGCGAGGGCTCCCTCCGGCGTTTGGCCGTGGACCACATCGACCTCTACTACCAGCACCGCGTGGATCCCGAGGTGCCCATCGAGGAGACGGTGGGGGCCATGTCGGACCTGGTGCGGCAGGGGAAGGTCCGCTGGCTTGGCCTCTCCGAAGCCAGCCCGGCCACAATCCGCCGGGCCCACGCCGTGCATCCCATCAGCGCGCTTCAATCCGAGTACTCCCTGTGGACCCGGGACCTGGAGGCCGAGGTGCTGCCGACCCTCCGGGAGCTGGGCATCGGGCTGGTGGCCTACAGCCCCCTGGGCCGGGGCTTCCTGGGGAAGGTGGTGGATTCCCTGGAGGACCTTTCGCCGGAGGACACGCGCCGGATGCAGCCCCGCTTCCAGGGGGAGAACTTCACCCGGAACCGGACCCTGGTGGACCGCCTGGAGGAGCTGGCCGCCTCCAAGGGCTGCACCGGAGCCCAGCTGGCCCTGGCCTGGGTCCTCCACCGCGGGACGGACATCGTGCCCATCCCCGGCACCAAGCGCCGGCGCTACCTGGAGCAGAACTGCGCCGCCGGGGATATCGCGCTGTCTCCGGCGGACCTGGAGGCCCTCGAGGCGATCTTCCCGCCGGGAGCCGCCGCGGGGGCGCGCTACCCCGAGGCGGCCATGCGCCTTCTGAACGGCTGAGGACGCTTTCGACCGCGGGGGTCGTGCGGGGGGGCCATGAGGACGGATGGGAAGAGCGTGCTGAAACTCCGGCTCCTCCTGGGGGACCTCATCGCCATGGGCCCCGGCAAGGCGGACCTCCTGGAGGCCATCCGGGAGACCGGTTCCATCTCCGCGGCGGCGCGCAGGATGGGGATGGACTACCGTCGCGCCTGGGCCCTGGTGGAAGCGATGAACCAGGGCTTCCGCAAGCCCCTGGTGGAGGCGGCGCCGGGCGGGGCCCGGGGCGGGGGTGCGCAGGTCACCCGCATGGGCGAGGAGGTCCTCGAGGCGTTCCGGCGGCTCCAGGCGAAGGCGGAGGCCGCCGGGGCCGAGGAACTCGCCTTCCTCCGCAGGCGGGCCGCGAAGCCCGAAGGCTGACCCGGTGCCCGGGGCCGTCCCCGGGGCTTGGCGCATCGCTATGCTCCCAGTACCATAGCGGTCCGTGGGCCTGCTCCGTGCCATCCTCCCCGCCCTCCTGGCCCTGGCGGCAGGCTTTCTTCCCGCCCAGCCCGGACGGGTGCGCGTGGCCGCCGCCGCGGACCTCAAGTGGGCCCTGGAAGATGCCGCCGCCGCCTTCGCCCGGGAGCAGCCAGGGAGGACCTGCGTTCTCACCTTCGGATCCTCAGGCTCTTTCTTCGCGCAGCTGACCCAGGGAGCCCCCTTCGACGTCTTCCTCTCGGCGGACGTGGCCTACCCGCAAAGGCTGGTGGAGCGTGGACTGGCCCGGGCGGACACCCTCTTCCGCTATGGCCAGGGAGGGCTGGTGCTGTGGGTGCCCGCCGCGTCCCCGGTCCCGATCGAGCAGTTGGGCCTGGCTTCCGTGCGGCACCCCGCGGTCCGGAAGGTGGCGATCGCCAACCCCCTGCACGCGCCCTATGGGCTGGCCGCCCAGGCTGCCCTGCAAAGGGCGGGGATGCTGGAGCACGCGAGGGGGAAGTTGGTCCTGGGCGAGAACGTGTCCCAGGCGGCCCAGTTCGTCCATTCGGGGGCCGCGGACCTGGGGATCATCGCCCGCTCCCTCGCGCTGGCCCCGGCCATGAGGGACCGGGGCCGCATCTGGCGGATCCCGCCGGAGCTCCATCCCCCCCTGGACCAGGGCGGGGTGGTCCTGGCCCGGGCCCGGGACCCCGAGGCGGCCCTCGCCTTCGCCCGCTTCCTGGCGGGCCCCGCAGGGGCATCCATCTTCGCGAAGCACGGCTTCGATCCGCCCGGGAACCGGTGAGTCGTGGACGGACAGGCTCTCTTCCTCAGCCTGAGCCTCGCGGCGGCCACCACGGGCCTGCTCGCCCTGCTCGGTCTCCCCCTGGCCGCCTGGCTGGCCTTCTCCAGAGCCCGCTGGAAGCCCCTGGTCGAAGCCGTGGTGGCCCTTCCCCTGGTGCTGCCCCCCACGGTGCTGGGATTCTACGTGCTGCTCGCCATCGGCCCCGAAGGCCCCCTGGGACGCCTGCTGAGTCCCTGGGGCATCCGCCTCGCCTTCAGCTTTTCCGGACTGCTGCTGGCATCGACGCTCTTCAGCCTCCCCTTCGCCGTCCAGCCCTTCGCCGCCGGGTTCGCCGCCGTGCCTCTTCGCACCCGGGAGGCCGCCGCCACCCTGGGTGCCGGCCCGGTCCAGACCTTCCTCAGGGTGGTCCTTCCCCAGGCCTGGCCCGGGGTCCTGACGGGGCTGGTGCTCAGCTTCGCCCACACCCTCGGGGAGTTTGGCGTGGTGTTGATGGTGGGGGGCAACATCCCTGGGCAGACGCGGACGGTCTCCATCGCCATCTTCGACCATGTGCAGGCCCTGGAATACGGCGCCGCCGCCCGCACCGCGGCCTTCCTCCTGGCCGTCTCCTTCCTCGTCCTTCTGCTGACCTACGGCCTGCGCCGGAAGGAGGCGCCTTGGCGCCTTTTCTGACCGCGGATGTCGCGCAGTCCTACCCCACCGGCCCCTCGGTGGAGGTGCGGATGGAGTTGCCGGGGGAGGGCGTCACCGTGCTCTTCGGCCCCTCGGGTTCGGGCAAGACCACCGTCCTGCGGGTGCTGGCGGGCCTGGAACGGCCGGGGCGGGGCCGCATCCAGTTCGACGGGGTCCCCTGGGTGGACACGGCGGCCGGGATCTTCGTCCCACCCCACCGCCGTCCCGTGGGCCTGCTCTTCCAGGATTTCGCGCTCTTTCCCCACCTCACCGTGGCCGGGAACCTGGCCTTCGGGCTCCGGGACCTGACCCCCGCCGAGCGCCGCCGCCGCGTGGGGGAATGCGCCGCCTGGGTGGGCCTGGCGGGCCTGGAGGAGCGTCTTCCCGCGCACCTCTCCGGAGGGCAGCAGCAGCGCCTCGCCCTGGGCAGGGCCCTCGTCCGCCGCCCCCGCCTCCTGCTCCTGGACGAGCCTCTCAGCGCCCTGGACGGGCCCGCCCGGGAAGAGCTTCGGCGGGACCTGGGACGCCTGCTGAAAGACGCCGGCATTCCGGCGCTGCTGGTGACCCACGATCGCGACGAAGCCCTGGCCCTCGGAGACCGCCTGCTCCTCATGGCCGGAGGCCGGATCCGCCAGGAGGGGAGCCCTGCCGAAGTCTTCAGCCGTCCCGGGGACGCGGAGCTGGCCCGCGTCCTGGGCGTGGGAACGGTGGTGAAGGTGCGGGTGCTCGGCCCCGAGCACGGCCTCCTGCGGGTGCGGGCGGGGAGGGCTGAGTTGCTGGCCCCGGACCCCGGCGGCCTCGGATCCGAGGCCTATGCCTGCATCCGCGGGGAGGGCGTGGCCCTGGAGCGGGCCGAGCCCGAGGGTGCCGCCACCCGGAACCGCCTCCCCGCCCGGGTGGCGGCCCTGGAGCGGATGGACGGCCTGGTGCGCGTCCACCTGGAATGCGGTTTTCCCCTGGAGGCCCTGCTCAGCGCCTGGTCCTGCGAGGACCTGGCCTTGCGCCCCGGGGACGAGGTCCTGGCCCTGGTGAAGGCCACGGCGGTGCACCTGGTGCCGGCGAAAGAGGGGTGATCCCGTCCCCAGCAAGGGCTCCTCCCGAATGGGCCCACCCCTTGTTCCCTCGCCGGGAGGAACCTAAATTGTGTTCTGAGCTATTCGATAGTGAATTTTTGATAGGGTCCCTCTCTTTGGGAGGCCCCGTCCTCCGTGGGAGGCGGACCCCGATCATTCCCGGGCCCGGGCCCGCTGCAGCAGGAGCCCAAGATGGAATTCCTCGTCGTTCACTTTCCGAGAAGCCGGGTGGTCCTGGTGGACGGGGTCAAGAACGGCCGGACGGAGGATCTCCTGGAACTTGAGGCGGGGACCCACGTGGTCAGCCTGGGTCCTCCCTCGAATTTCACGCCTTCGGAACTGACGATCCGCCTGAGGGGCACGAACCCCCTGGAGCCTAGGGAGGTGCGCTTTGAGGCCGTTTAGGGCCCCCCTGGGTTTCCTCGCCGCCCTCCTGATCGTCCTGGCGGCCTGTGCCCACTACCCCCTCAACCGGGCCCTGGATCCGGTCCCGGCCGCCCCCTCCTACGAATTCCCCCGGGAGGCCAACGGGACCAACACCAACGGGCTCTTCGTCTGCCTTGTCTTCTCCGGGGGAGGGACCCGGGCCGCGGCCCTGAGCTACGGGGTGCTGGAGCGCCTGCGAGCCACCCCCATCCTCTGGGAAGGGCGGGACAAATCGCTCCTGGACGAAGTGGACTGCATCTCCTCGGTCTCGGGCGGATCCTTCACTTCGGCCTACTACGGCCTGTTCCCC
The DNA here is from genome assembly GCA_016213735.1 of Acidobacteriota bacterium. GTDB lineage: Bacteria > Acidobacteriota > Holophagae > Holophagales > Holophagaceae > JACQZU01. The sequence continues at coordinate 97,776 of JACQZU010000027.1, forward strand.
GACAAGACCTTCACGGATTTCCGCGCAGGTTTCCTGGAAACCGACGTGGAGGGAGCGCTGATGACCAGGGTGCTCTCCCCTTCGAACTGGTTCCGCCTCGCCTCGCCCACCTTCAGCCGGATCGACCTCGCCGCGGAGTACTACGGAGAGTCCCTGTTCGCGGGGAAGACCTTCCGGGATCTCGGGGCGGGAGGACGGCGCCCCTTCATCATCCTCAATGCGACGAACATGGCCACCGGGGAGCGCTTCGAATTCACCCAGCCCGAATTCAACGTGCTCGGCTCGGACCTGGGGCCCTACCCGGTGGCGCGTGCGGTGGCGGCTTCCTCGGCCTTCCCCTTTCTGCTCTCCCCGGTCTCACTGAAGAACCACCCGGCGCCCCCCGAGGTGAAATTCAGCCGGGAGATGCGCCTGGCCGAAGGCGACTTCTACGACAACCGGCGGCGCTACCAGTGGGCGGTGAACCGGACCCGTTACGGAGACGCGGTCGCCTATCCCTATCTCCATCTCATGGACGGCGGGCTGGCGGACAACATCGGGCTGCGGCCCATCGAGGACGCGTTCCGCCGCGGGTTCATCCGAAGCCTGATGAACGGAGGGGAAATCCAGAAACTGGTCTTCATCATCGTGAACGCCCGGACCGAGGGCCAGGACGGGATCAGCCGGCAGGAGAAGGCCCCGGGGCTGAAGAGCGTGGCCATGAAGACGGCCACCGTGGCCATGGACAACTACAGTTTCGACACCATCGAACTGATCAAGGAACTGCGGGACCAGCGAAGGCAGACCCAGGGCGTCCTCAGGGCCTTCCGGGAGAAATGTCCGGGGGCCGGGGCCCAGCCCCGCCTGGCCTCGGAGGTCGAGCCCTTCGTCGTCAACATCGATTTCGCGGCGATCAAGGACCCCGAGCGAAGGAGGTATTTCCTCGGTCTGCCCACCAGCTTCAAGCTTTCCCGCGAGCAGGTGGAGAAACTCATCTCGGTCGGCGGGGAGCTCCTGGCCGCGGACCCGGAATTCCAGGAACTGATGGGCCAGATCGGAAAACCGGGGCGTTGAGCGAGATCGCCCGCGGCTGATTCCTCTCGCCGAGCGAGAGGGATGGACCTCCTCGGGGACACGGGTCCTTCCCAGCCGGATGCGTCCGGTGCGGCTCCCCTCTCCAGCCGGGTCCAGGGGGTTCCCTTCCAGAATGGGCAACCCTTGCTCCGGGAGAGGACCAGACCCTCCCTCAACCCGGCCCCTTCCAGAGCAATCCCCAAAAAGGAATGAGGCCCGGGGTCCCGGGCCTCTTGCTTGGTAGTCCCACGGGGAATCGAACCCCGGTTTACGCCGTGAGAGGGCGTCGTCCTGACCGCTAGACGATGGGACCCGGACGGAAGAACGATCTTAGCGGAAGAGGGCGGGAGGAGGAAGGGCGAGTTCCTGGGCGGGCCCGACGGGGGCCGCGGCACTGGCCGGCCCCGCGGATCCCCTTCGGGGACCGGCTCGGACGCGGTGCGCCCTCGCCTTGCCCTACCGGCGCGCGGCTGCCGATTCGAATCCTTCCTCCTCGGCCATTCCATACAAAGGAAGGCCCCCGGGACAGGGGCCTTCCTTGGTTGGTTGGGGAGGAAGGATTCGAACCCTCACCTGACGGAACCAGAATCCGTTGTCCTACCGTTAGACCACTCCCCAGCAGGAATCCCATTTTGGAGCAGGGGCGGGCGGCGGGCAAGGGGGCGGGACGGGATTTTGGACGGAAGTGGAAGCAGCCGATAAGCTTCTGGCGGGGGTCGCTCCCATGGCGGACGGGGTCAAGCTGGCCTATTTCATGGCGGTCAAGGAGGGAGGGAGCTACCTGGGCGGCCTGCTGCTCACGGACGCTTCGGGCATCCCCCTGGACTTCCGCTACACCGAACCCATCACCCCCACCCGGCTGCAGGCCGTGCTCTACGGGAAGGCCCTGGAACCCCACCTGAAGGAAGAGGTCATCCAGAAGACCCTCCTGAAGGAACTGAAGGGCAGTCCCGACCTCTTCATCCTGCCTCCCGGGGAGCTGGCCGGGGGCTGGAACGGAGACGGGAAGTGCCCGGTCCTGGCGGTGCAGAAGACTCAGGAGGCGCCGCTGGCCAGGCTCGGGGAGACCCACCGCAGTTCCCCCCGCGAACTCCTCCTGCAGGTCACGGAGGGGGCGGCCCCGCTCCGGGTCATCTTCGGAGGGCGGGTGGAACTGGCCGCCCAGGAGCAGGCGCTCCCGCGCCTCTTGGAGGCGGGCTACCACATGGATCTCACCGAGCCCCTGGAGCGGGTGGCGGCCGCCCTCCAGACCCTCGTCAAAGGCGAATGATGCTGCAGCGCATCGGGGAGGCCGCCAAGGACCTGGCCGAGACCCTGCGCCGGGTCTTCCAGGCTCCCGCCGCCCGGGCGGTGGCGCTGGACTGGATGCCGAGCCGCGGCCACGCCTGGCGGGACTTCCAGGCCTGGGTGGGCCCAGGTCCGGACCCCCTGGTGGCCACCCTGGGTCACCAGGCCAGTTCTCCGACCGCCACCCCCCGCGGGGACTCCCTGGGCTTCCAGGCTTCCCTCCGCTTCGAGAACGCCTGGGGGGCCTGGTCCACGGAGGCTCGAGTGGCCGCGATGCCGGTCTTCGGAGCGCGGGAAACGGCCCGCCTGGAACTGCCCCCGCTGCCTCGCCGGCCCCGATGCGGGGGACTGGCGGCGGAAGCCCTCGGGACCCGCGGCCGCGGTTTCCACCCGGCGCTCCCTCCTCCTGAAGGACGCTCCCTGGCTCCGGCCCTGCGTCCGCCCACGCTTCGCCGGGACCTGGACCTGCTCCTGGGCCTCCCCCTGGCGGTCGAAGGCGAGGACCTGCGCACCGCCCCCCGGGCCGTGCAGTTGCGCCTGGGGCTCCAGATGGTCCGGGCCACCGGGGAAAACGTCCGGAACCTCGAGCTGCTGGGTGCCTATCGGATTCCCCGGAAGGGGGTCCGGCAACTCCGCCACGACGGCCGCAGTGGCCGCATCCTCCTGTGGCTGGAAACCTCGGCGGCTGGGGCCGAGCGGGGACGCCTCATCCTCGCCCGGCGCCGGGACGATCAGACCCTTCTGACCTGCTTCTCAGAGGACCCCTGATGGCCAAGGGTCCCTCACGCCCCCGGAAGCCCGGTCCCAGGACGCCGCCGGAAGGACCCACCCTGGACCTGGGGCCGGTCCAGGACGAGTGGTCGGAGGGCAGCACCCTGGTCCGCTCCAAGCAGGACCTGGAGGCGCCCCGCCCCTCCGCCGAGTGGGCCCTGGTGGTCTACGCGGGACAGGCCCTGGGCCGGGTCTTCCCGGTCGTCCCGGGGGAGAACTTCATCGGCCGAAGTCCCAAGGCCCAGGTGGCCCTGCTGGACGAGGAAGTGAGCCGGCTGCACGCCACCCTCGTCCTGGAGGACCGGGGGGGCCCCGAACCGCGCCTCCAGATCCAGGACCTGGGCTCCACCAACGGCACCTTCGTGAACGGCGTCCAGGTGGAGGGCACGCTGACGCTGCATGCGGGGGACCGGCTGACCCTGGGGGGTCATGTGCTCAAGCTGGTGGCCATGGATCCTCTGGAGCGGGCCTTCCACCAGGCCCTCCTGGATCAGAGCACCCTGGACCCCCTCACCGGGCTGGCCAACAGGGGGGCCACCTTGCGGGAACTGGGCACCCGCTTCGACCTCAGCCGACGCCACGACCGGCCCCTCTGCGTGGTCATGGTGGACATGGACCACTTCAAGAAGATCAACGACACCCTCGGCCACAGCGCAGGGGATTTCGTGCTCCAGAGCTTCGGCGAGCGCGTGCGGGCCAACCTGCGCACCAGCGATCACGCCGGCCGCATCGGAGGGGAGGAATTCCTGGCCATCCTCTCGGAGACCGACCGGGAGGGCGCCCAGATGTTCGCCGAGCGTCTTCGCCGGGCCGTGGCGGACCAGCCCCATCCCCTGCCCACGGGCCCCCTGGAGGTCACCTGCAGCCTGGGGGTGGCCCAGCGCGCCCGCTCCGACGCCGATCCCGGCGTGCTCCTGGCCCGGGCGGACCACGCCCTGTACCGCGCCAAACGAGGGGGCCGGAACCTGGTGGTGCTCGGCTAGGGGCGCCCGGCCCTTTCCCGGCGGGCGGGGCGCAGGACCCGCCAGGGTGATACCCTTGGCCCGACCCCCCGGCCCCGAGGCCATGGAACCCGAAGTCCCGTCCGACATGAACACCCACACCGACCCGGAGACCCTCATCGCTCCGGGCCCAGGTGAGCGCACCCAAGGGGGCCGGGAAGAGTGGGCCTTGATCCGCTACGTGGGGGCCCCCATCGGGGAAGTGATCCACCTCCAGGGCCCCGAGCTCTGGATCGGCCGCTCTTCGGACAATGCCATCTGCCTGCCCGAGGCGGAGGTGAGCCGGCGCCACGCCCGCGTCAGCCTGATTCCCCAGCCGGACGGAGGCAACTCCGTTCAGATCGAGGACCAGGGCTCCACCAACGGCACCTACCTCAACGGAAAGCGGGTTCGCCCCGAAGCGGGGCCGGTAACGCTCCGGAACGGCGACGTCCTCCGGGTGAGCCACCACGCCTTCAAGCTCAAGCGCCTGGACGAGCTGGAGCGCCACTACCACGAGACCGTGCTGGCCCAGACCACCGTGGATCCCCTCACCGGCGTCAGCAACCGCGCCACGGTGCTGGGCTACCTGGAGAAGCACTTCGAGCTGGCCCGGCGCTACAAGCGGCCCCTCTCGGTGGTGCTCTGTGACCTGGACCGCTTCAAGGCGATCAACGACACGCATGGCCATGCCGCGGGAGACCAGGTGCTCCAGCGTTTCGGCGCCGTGCTCCTGGGCCGCCTCCGGGGCAGCGACCAGGCGGGCCGCATCGGCGGCGAGGAGTTCCTCCTGGTGCTTCCCGAGACCCAGAGCCAGGACGCCCTCAACGTGGCCGAGGACATCCGCAAAAGCGTTTTCGCGGAGGAACTGCCCACTTCCTCGGGCCCCCTGCGCTGCACCTGCTCCCTGGGGGTCGCCCAGATCCAGGATGGCGACAGCAACGGGGGCGCGCTCCTGGCGCGGGCGGACGTGGCCCTCTACCGGGCCAAGGGCCTGGGTCGCAACCGCGTGGAATACGACGCCCGGCGATGAGGCTGCTCCCTCCGAGGCAGGCGGGGGCCGTGCGCCTGAAGGAATCCCTGGGGGAGGGAGGGATGGCGCTGGTCTTCCGGGGAGAGGATCCCCTGGACCCGGCCCGCGGCCTGGCCGTGAAGCTGCTGCGCCCCGAGGTGCACGGGGACGCAGAGCTGGTGCGTCGTTTTCTCCGCGAGGGGGAGGTGCTCTCCGCCCTGCGCCACCCCCATCTGGTCGAGGTCTACGCCTTCGGGAAGACCGGAGCCTGGCCCTACCTGGTGATGGAGCTGCTGCCTGGAGGCTCCCTCAAGGCCTGCCTGGGGGAGGCCCCGGCGCGCCTTGTCTCCCGCCTGCTTCCCGTGGCCGGAGCCCTGGACGCGGCCCACGCCGCCGGAGTCGTCCACCGGGACCTCAAGCCTTCCAACCTGTTGTTCGCGGTGGACGGGCGCCTCAAGGTGACCGACTTCGGCGTCTGTCTCTGGGAGGGTGGCGAGGGCACCCGCCTCACCCGGTCCCAGATGGTGGTGGGCACCCTGGGTTACATGGCGCCCGAACAGCACGGGGATCCCCGCAGGGTGGACGGCCGCTGCGACGTCTACGCCCTGGGGGCCATCCTGTACGAATTCACCACCGGCTCGCCCTACGCCCAGGTGCAGCTGCCTCCCGCCGCGGCCCGGCCCGGTTTCCCGCCCCGCCTGGCCCGGATCCTGATGGAGGCCCTGGCCCCCGATCCGGCCCGGCGCACGCCGGACATGGCGAGCTTCCAGGCAGCCCTGGAGGACTGGATGGCCGGCGCGGAGGCCGCGGGCTGGGGGGCCGCCCCCCTGCCCGGCCACGATGGGGTGGGCCGGGACGCCCCGACCCTGGCCCGGCCCCGGGAGGCGGACCCCCCCGGCGGCCACCTCGAGGCCTACCTGGAGGCCCTCCGGACCGGGGCCGTGGGTCAGCGCCGGGCTGCGGCCGAGGGCCTGATGCGCCACGCGGTTCCCCGGGATGAGTCCCAACTCCTCGAAGTCCTCCCCGGCCTGCCCGAGGGCAGCCGCTTCGCCCTGGTCCGCACCCTGGGCAAGGTGGGAAGTGCAGCCGCCCTGCCCGCGCTCCTCGCCCTCCTGGAGGACCCCTACGCCAAATCCGAGGCCGCCGAGGCGGCCAGCCTGGTGGCGTTGCGGACCGGCCGGGCCGAGGACGTGCTTTCGAGTCTGCGGGAGCCCGGCCTGGGCTCCCCCGCCCGCTGGACCCCCCGGGCCCGCCTCGGGGACTCCGACTGGGTGCTGGCCCTGGCCGCCGGGTGGGACGGCCTGGGCACGCCCCAGCGGCTCCAAGCCCTGGAGGCGGCCCGGGCCCTGCCCCCGGAAGGGCTGGCCCTCCTCAAGGCGCGGCTCCAGGGCCAGGCCCAGGGCTTCAGCGGCGCCCTGCGGGAGATGTGGCTTCGCCTATAGCAGCAGGTCCTCGAAGGGCCCCGGATCCCAGGGCGCGCCCTCCTCCAGCACCGCGTGGCCTCCGGCGTAGAGCAGGCTCCACAGGGCGCCCCGGGCCTCGGGGCTCCCGAGGCAGGACGGGGGCAGTCGCTGGACCGTCTCGTGGTCCCAGCCCAGGCGGGTGTTGAGGCGGCGGAGGCGGGCCAGGACCTCGCCGTGGTCCAGGGTGGCAAGGAAGGGGGTGGCCGGACCCAGGGCCCTCTCGAGGGCGTGGTAGGGGCCCCGCCCGTCCTCCGCGTTGAAGGCGGGGCCGCCCAGCACTTCCTGGGGGACCGGGGGGGCCGAGGGGTCCCAGCGCAGGCCGCAGCAGGCCGCGGCCACCTCGCAGGCCCAAGGCCAGGGGGGAGGCCCCGGGCAATGGACGCCCCGAAGGATCTGCCCGCCGCCCATCAGGCCCAGGGCCACGCCTTCCACGCGGTTGCGCCAGGCCTTCCAGGTCAGGGTGCCCCAGCCGGGGGCGGTGAGGGCTGGGCGTTCCTGGAGACGGGCCGCGCGCTGGACCAGGAGCTCCCGAAGGTTTTCCATGTCAGCCCGAGGCGGCGAGGGCGCCCACGTAGAAGCTGGGGAACTGGCGCTGGATGACCCGCGTGTCAGGCTTGTGGGCCACGGCGGAGAAACCCGCGGCGCGCAGGTTGGCCTCCCAGGCGTCCCCCGTGAGGAAGCCGTGGACGGGCCGAAGAACGGGGTCCAGGTTCACCTGGGTGTAACCGGACATGAACTGGAAGAAGAATTCGGTGTAGATGGGCCTCAGCAACTCGGGCTTGAGGCACTCCCCCAGCACCAGACGGCCGCCTGGGGCCAGGAGGGTGCGCAGTTCCCTCAGCGCCGGCACCAGGTCTTTCGCCACATGGAGGACGTTCACGGCGACGATGGCGTCGTAGCGGGCGTCGCCCAGCCCCTGGGCCGCCAGGGGGCGGTTGATGTCCAGAATGCCGAAGCTGAGGGGCAGGCCCGGGGCCCGCACCCCCAGCTCCCTCTGGGCCCGGCGGAGGAAGGCCGGCGCCAGGTCCGTGAAGCGGTACTCCGCGATCTCCCCCAAGGTCTCCCGGGCCGCGGCGTCCCGCGCGAAGAGGGTGGTGAAGGAGCCCGAGCCCCCGCCCAGCTCCAGCACCCGGGCCCCCGGCGGCAGACCCTCCCGGAGGGCGTGGAGCGTGACCAGGTTGTTCTGGTGGTAGGTGAGGTTCTCGTCCCCGAAGTACTCGAGCCAGACCGGGAACACGGACAGGTCGAACAGCAGGGATTCGCCGTTCCGGCCCTCGGTGAAGAAGGGGTGGATGCGCTGGCGGATGGCGTCGAGGAGTTTGAAGCCCACGAGGTTCCCGGGGGCCTCCCGCTCCGCGAAGGCACGGACATCTTCCAGGGTGAGTTCGGGGGTGCCCCGCAGCGTGTAGCGACCCTCGGCCACCTCCAGCTGTCCTTCGTCCGCCAGGAAGGGCAGCATCCAGCCCAGGGGAAAGCGGGCCTGGCCGGGCAGTCCCTCCAGCAGCTCCTCCAGCGTGCAGCCCTGGCGGAGGCGGGATTCCAGCCCCAGCTCCCCGAGCAGCAACAGGGAGGACCGGGCGGTGTAGACCCGGAGCGCCGCCTGGACGGCGAGGAAGGGGCGGTTCACGAAGGGCAGATCGGAAAAGCCCAGGGCCTCCAGCCCCTGGGCCTGGGCGTGGTCCCAGTCGAGCTGTTCCTGGAGGCTCCGGATCATCAGTCCATCATTTCGCTGATGCTGCGGCCCCCGTGGATGCGCAGGATGGCGTCCCCCAGCATGCCGGCGGTGGAAAGCACCACGAGGGTGGGCAGGGCCTGGGCCTTGGCCTTGGGGATGGGGATGCTGTCGGTGACCACGAGTTCGTCCAGCTCCGCCTCCCGCAGGCGGTCCACCGCGGGACCGGAGAACACCGGATGGGTGACGCCCACGCGGATGGTGCGGGCGCCGAACTTCCGCAGGATGTTGGCGGCCTCCTTGATGGAGCCACCGGTGGCGATTTCATCGTCGTAGATGATGGCGTCCTTGCCATCCACGTCCCCGATGAGGGCCACGCTCTGGGCCTGCTCGGAGTCGTCGAAGCGCCGCTTGTCGATGATGGCCATGGGCGTCTTGAGGCGCTTGGCGAAGTGCCCCGCGAATTTCGCCGCGCCGGCGTCCGTGGCCACCACCACCGAGTTGCCCAGGTCCGTGCGCTTGAAGTACTCCGCCAGGATGGGCGTGGCGAAGAGCTGGTCCGCGGGCTTGCGGAAGAAGCCCAGGATCTGCGGTGCGTGCAGGGTCATGGCCAGGACCCGGTCGGCCCCGGCGGTCTCCAGCAGATCCGCCACCAGGCGGGCCGTGATGGAGATGCGGGCCTCGTCCTTCTTGTCGCTGCGGGCGTAGGGGAAGTAGGGCAGGACCGCGGTGATGCGGGCGGCGGAGGCGAACTTGAGGGCGTCGATGAGGATGAGCAGCTCCAGGAGGTAGTCGCTCACCGGGGAGCAGGAGGTCTGGATCACGAAGACGTCCGCCTCCCGGACGTTCTCCTCCACCTTCACCTTGATGTTCTCGTTGGAGAAGCGCGTGATCTTGATCTTTCCCAGGGGCATCCCGATGTGGGCCGCGATGTCCGCCGCCAGCTGGGGATGGGATCCCCCCGAGAAGACTTTCATCTCGCCGAACATGCCCGCCCCCAGCCTGGTGTGACAGGGGCAGTTTAACCCAGGAGCCCCCTAGGCCCGACGGGCCTGGGCTTTTCGCCCGGCGGCCTCCCGTTCCGGCCCTTCCGGGAGCGGCGGGGCCGGCGCACCGGGCGTGTGGTGCCGGGGGTCCAGGGACTGGAGGAAGGCCTCCGCCTTCCTCCGGGCCTCCTGGAGGCGCTGCTGCATGAAATGGGCCGCCAGCTCCTGGCGCGAGCGGCTGGCCGGGAGCGGTTGTTCCTTCGATCGGGCCATCCCGGGAACCCTCCTGCGAAAAAATGACACTGGAGGGGGGGCAAGCAGGGGGCGTGCCCCTTGGATCAGGACCTCCCCGGGCGCAATCCCGCCGAAGGGTGGGTACCCTCTCCACGGCCGTGCAAGGGTTACAGAACCTCCAGGGGGCCCCTCAGACCGAGCCGCCCCCCACGCGCCGGATCCTTGCGCCCAGGCCCTGGAGCTTCCGCTCCAGGCCGGCGTAGCCGCGGTCCAGATGGTAGATCCGGTCCACGGTGGTCTGGCCGCTGGCCACCAGGCCGGCGATGACCAGGGTGGCGCTGGCCCGGAGGTCCGTGGCCATGACGGTGCAGCCCGTGAGGGGCGCGGGGCCCGCCACGATGGCGGTGCCACCCTCGATGCGCAAGTTGGCCCCCAGGCGCTCCAGCTCCATGGCGTGCTGGAATCGGTTCTCGAAGATGGTCTCCTTGATGACGCTGATGCCACAGGCCTGGGTCATCACCGCCATGGCCTGGGCCTGGAGGTCGGTGGGGAAGCCGGGGTAGGGCGCGGTGAGGATGTCCTTGGCGCGCAGCTTCTGGCCGGGCTCCCGCCGGATCCGGAGCTGCAGGCCCTCGGGGCCCTCCCGCTCGGTGAAGGTGCAGCCCGCGCGTTCCAGGAGGTCGATGAGGGCCCGCACCTGCTCGGGGAGGCAGCGCTCGATCACGGCGTCCCCGCCCGCCGCGGCCACCGCGCAGAGGTAGGTCCCCACTTCGATGCGGTCGGGAATCACCGCGTGGGCCGCCCCGCCCAGGGCGGGCACCCCCCGGATGGTGAGGGTGGCGCTGTCCAGGCCCTCGATGCGGGCACCCATGGCGATGAGCAGCCGCGCGAGGTCCCCGATCTCCGGCTCGGCGGCGGCGTTCCGCAGCACCGTGGTGCCCTCCGCCAGGGCCGCGGCCATGAGGATGTTCTCGGTGGCGCCCACGCTCACTTTCTCGAAGGTGTGGTCGATGCCCTTCAGCCGGCCGGAGGGGACCTCGGCTTCCACGTAGCCGCCGCTGATGCGGATCGTGGCCCCCATGCGCTCCAGGGCCTCCAGGTGGAGGTTCACCGGCCGGGCGCCGATGGCGCAGCCGCCGGGAAGGCTGACCGATGCTCGGCCGAAGCGCGCCAGGAGGGGCCCCAGGACCAGGATGCTGGCCCGCATGGTCTTCACCAATTCGTAGGGCGCCCGCAGTTCTCCAGCCTCCAGTCCCGCCGCGCGGATCTCGGCGCGGTAGGCCAGGCCCTCCTCCGTGTCCTCCCGGAGCACCTCGCAGCCCAGGGCCTGAAGCACCTTGAGCATGGTGCGGATGTCGGAGACCGCGGGGAGCCGTTCCAGCGCCACGGTGTCCGCGCCCAGGAGGGCCGCGGCGATGCAGGGGAGCGCGGCGTTCTTGGCCCCGCCGGCCTGGAGCCTCCCTTCCAGGGGGGTACCACCTTCAATGACGAGACGATCCAAGCAGGGCTCCCGGGAGGCTCCCAGGATAGCCGTTCCCGGCCTCAGCGACCCAGCACGCGGCCCTTCATCGCGGAGGGGGCCACCGCGCCCCAGGCCCTGGAATCGCGACTCTCGGGCCGGTTGTCCCCCAGCAGGAAGTAGCCGTCCCCGCAGACCCAGGACCCGTCCTGGCGCTCCAATCGCGCCTGGGGAGGCGGCTCCACCCGCCGGCCCTCGGCGAGGAGGTCTCCCTCCCGCAGCTCCAGCCGTTCGCCAGGCAGTCCGGCGACGCGCTTCACCGCGCTGCCTTCCGGGCTGGACACCCACCACACTTCTCCCCGTACCGGTGCGCCCGAGGCCCAGGCCCGGAGCACCAGGCACAGTTCCCCGTCCCGCAGGGTGGGTTCCATGCTCCGGCCACGGACCCGCAGGGGGTGGACCACCGCAAGGGGGGAGAGCGCCAGTCCCACGGCCGCGATGGGAAGCCAGGGCTTCATGGGGAAGGACGCCGGCGGGCGCTCCAGAGAACCTGGACCGACAGGACGGCGAGCCCCAGGTCCCGGAGGATCGCCAGCTTCATGTCCAGCAGCCGGGCCTCGAGGGGGCGCGCCCCCTGGGCCGCGCCGAAGCAGCCGCAGTCCACGGGATGCCCCCGCCACAGGTTGAGGCCCAGGGCACCGGTGAAGAGCGCCATGAGCAGCAGGGTCCAGGCCGCGCCTCCGCGCCGGCCCGGGCCCGCCACCAGGGCCAGTCCGCAGAAGCCCTCCAGCCAGGGCAGCAGCAGGGCCACGGGCTTCACCGCCCCCAGGGGCAGCAGGCCGTAGGCGTGAATGGACTGGGCGAAGCCAGGAGGATCCGCGATCTTGGGAAGGGCCGCGCCGAGCATCACCGCCCCCAGGATCCACCGCACGGCCAGGGAGGCCCAGGGGTGGACCAGCCACTCCAAAGGGCTCCGGGCCTTCATCGGGCGGCCCCCGTGGCCACCGGCAGGCCGCGACGTTCCCAGTCGGGGAATCCGTCCACGTAGATCCGCAGGTTCCGGAAGCCCGCCAGCCAGAGTTTCTGGGCCACCAGGTGGCTGTCCTGGCAGTCCCCTCCGCTGCAGTAGATCACCACGGGGAGGTCCAGGTCCGCGCCCAGGGCCAGGGCCTCTGCCTGCTCCGCCAGGCCTTCCTCCCAGGCGGGCAGGGAGCGGGACCCCGGGACATGGCCCAGAAGGAACTGGGCGCTGCGCCGGGCATCCACGAAGGTCGCGCCCCGCTGGTGGAGCCAGAGGGCATCGTCCCCGCCGATGTCCGCCTGGGGGACCTCCTGGAGGCGGGGACAGCGCTCGAGCAGGACACTCCGGGGCGAGGGACCGGGGGCCGGAGCCGAAGGGGCCCGGGCGGTCCTCGGGGTAGGCCTGGGGGCCTCCACCGCGACCGGGGAGGCCTTGGGCGCGGGGGTGATGTCGGCGGGGCGGGCCACGGATGGCGCCTGAACCGGTGCCTTGACCTCCCGCTCCAGGAGGGTGAGTCGACGGGTGGGACCGGCCAGGCGATTGGAGGCCAGCCCGGCCCCCAGGGCCAGCAGTGCCAGGGTGAGGGTCTCCAGCAGGATCCCGCGCACCCTCAGGGCCTCCAGGTGAGGCGCCGGGCGGTGCCGTCCGTCAAGGAGAGCTCCTCCAGGCGGGCGGGGGCCGGGACGCAGGGGCCGAGGGCGGATCCCAGATGGGTGGCCAGGGCCTCGGGGCCCGCCAGGCCCAGGTCCGAGAGGAGCCGGCCCTGCAGCGGGGCGAGGACCTGGTCCAGGTGCGCCTCCAGGTCCCGGAAGTCCATCACCACGTCCGACGCGTCCAGACCGTCCCGCGCGCTCACGACCTCCACCCGGTAGTCGTGGCCCTCCCAGGCGCCGTCCTCGCGCCGGAAGACCACCGAGAGGGGGCGCTCCACCGCCGCTGTGAAGCGGAAGCCCTCGGAATCACGCGCCATCGCGGCCCCCAGGAAGATCGAAAAGGAAAGGACCGCGGGTCAGGGATCGGAGGAAGAACCTACTCGAGGTCTGTCTGAAAGTTTGGCACGGCCACCGATAGACTGTCTCATTCCCGGCATGTCGCCTTTGCGGGAGGAGACCCATGGCCCCCCTCGAGACCGCCCTATTCTGGGCCTTCACCCTGGTTTCCCTGGCTGCCTTCGCGTACACGGCCGCCTTCCGGATCGCGGCCCTGAAGGCCGGCCTGCCCGAGGATCGCAGCGACCGTCCGGGTGAGCGCTGGAAGGGGGTCTTCCGCTTCGTGCTGGGCCAGCAGCGCCTTCTGCGAGATGGCTATGCGGGCTTCTACCATCTCCTGATTTTCTACGGGTTCTGCGTCCTGGGCCTCCGCTCCCTGGGCCTGATCCTGGAGGGCCTCTTCCACTGGCAGATGACCGAGGCCCTGGGACCCTTCGGCTTGGCCTACCAGTTCACCAAGGACATCTTCGAGGTGCTCGTCCTCCTGGGCATTGGCCTGGCCATGGCGCGGCGGGTGCTGGCCCGGCCCTGGCGCCTGGAGAACAGCGTGGACGGCTGGGTGACCCTGAGCCTCATCGGCGGCCTGATGGCGACCGACCTTCTGGCTGACGGGGCCTTTCTCGCCCGCGGCGGAGGGGCCGCCTGGGCGGCCTGGGCCCCCGCCAGCCGGGTCGTGGCGGGCTGGCTGAAGGACCTGGACCTCGCCACCCTCACCGTCCTCTACAAGACGATGTGGTGGCTGCACCTGGCCCTGCTCTACGGGTTCCTCAACTTCCTTCCCTACTCCAAGCACTTCCACGTGCTGACCTCCCTGTTCAACGTCTACTGGCGGGCCCTGGAGCCTTGGAAGAACCTCAAGCGCATGGACCTGGAGGCCGAGCACTTCGGGGCCAACCGCATCCAGGACTTCACCTGGAAACAGATGCTGGACTTCTACACCTGCGTCGAGTGCGGCCGCTGCCTGGAGAACTGCCCCACCACGCTGACGGGCAAGCCCCTCCGCCCCAAGGAGTTCGGCAACGACCTGCGGGACTACCTCTATGCCACGAGGCTGGAGGACATGGCCCAGGACCGCCCCGTGCCCGAGGATCGCAAGCTCATCGGGGGACCGGTGCCCGAGGGGTCGGTGTGGGCGCTGGCGGAGGAGAAGGGCCCGTGGAAGCCGGAGGACCTGGGGGGCGCCGTCAGCTCGGACACGATCTGGGCCTGCACCAGCTGCGGCTACTGCGAGTGGGCCTGCCCGCTCCACATCACCTTCGTGGACAAGCTCGTGCAGATGCGCCGCTACCTCACCCTGGAGGAGAGCGACTTCCCCGCGGAGGCCCAGACCGCCTTCAAGGGCATGGAGCGCCAGGGCAATCCCTGGAACCTGGCCCAGTCGGACCGCGCCAAGTGGGCCGAAGGCCTGGAAGTGCCGACGATCGCGGAAAAGCCCGACGCCGAGTACCTCTTCTGGGTGGGCTGCGCCGGATCCTACGACGCCGCCGGACAGCGGGTGTCCCGGTCCCTCGTCAAACTGCTCCAGGCCGGGGGTGTCTCCTTCGCCATCCTGGGCACGGAGGAGTCCTGCACCTGCGAGTCGGCCCGGCGCCTTGGGAACGAGTACCTCTTCCAGTCCGCCACCGA
>JACQZU010000028.1 GCA_016213735.1 Acidobacteriota bacterium
CACCATCCCACAGGTACTTCTTGTTCGAAGTCTCGGTGAGGACGGTGTTCACCGGATCCAGCTCGCGGATCATCACCCGCCTGCCCATCTCGTCGTACCCGAACTCGCTGCGGTGGCCCGTTGCGATGATGTTCACCGCGACGAGGCGGTTCTCGGCGTCCCACTCGAAGGTTCGGGTTCCGTCGCTGGTCATGTTGCCGTTCAGGTCGTAGGTGAAAGTGGTGTCCTGTCCAGCTTGCGCTCCCACCACCACCGTGGCAACCGCCCAGGCCGAAGGATCCTCCGCGCTGGTGGCCTTCACCGTGTATGTCCCGAAGGCCATCGGGGCGGTGTATACACCTGCCGCCGTGATACTCCCGCTGCTGGTCCCAAGCACACTCCACGTGACGGTCGGGTTGACGGCCCCCTGGACCGTGGCCGTGAAAGTGGCCGTACCCCCTTTCCCGATCTGAAGGGCGCAGGGGGTGACGGTGACTTCCACGGGCAGGGCCACCCCCACCTGCAGCGTCGCCACCGCCTGCACCGTGGCGTCCGCCTGGCTGGTGCAGACCACGTGGTAGGTCCCGGCGGTGGCCGGGGCCGTGTACACCCCGCTGGCGCTCACGGTGCCGCCGCCGGCCTCCTGCACCGCCCAGCTCACGCCCGTGTTCGCCGTCCCCGTCACGCTGGCCAGGATCTGAACGCTGCTCCCCGGCCGCAGCTCGGCGAATTCCGGGGAGATCGCCAGCCCCGGCGGCACCGTGACGGTCGCCGTGGCGCTCCTCGAGGGATCGGCCAGGCTGGTGGCGGTCACCGTGTAGGTCCCTGCCGTTCCCGGGGGCGTGAAGGCCCCCTCCCCCGTGACCGTGCCCCCGCTGCACGCCCAGGCGATCCCCTTGTCCGGGTGCCCGGCCACGCTCGCCACCAGTTGCAGCGTCTGCCCCAGGGCCAGCCGCGTGCTGGCCGGCAGCACCTCCACCGAAACCGCCCCCGGGCGCAGGACCCCCTGGACCATCGCCCAGCTCCCCAGGTTGTCCGGCACCGAGAAACGCCCCCGGAAACGCTGGAAGCCCGGCGGAAAGCTCAGGGCGATGTTCATCTCCGAGGAGAGGGCGTCAATGTTGGAAAAGCCCGTCAGCACCCGGTTCTGGTAGCTCAGCCAGGTGAACAGCACCGGCAGCTGGAAGGGGTACCAGCCCGCGAGGGGTCCGCCGTAGACCCAGGCGGCCCGCAGGTCCCTGGGAAACCCGAAGAGCGTCATGGGGTTGGCGCTGTTGGCCGGCTCGGGGGCCGGCGGCTGGTTCCCCCAGGGCACGGCATAGATGTCGTAGGTCCCCGTCAGGTCCAGGTTTGCGGGAAGGGTCTCCACCTGGATGGTGGCGGAGACCGCAGGAGCCGCCACGGAGGTGGCGGTGACGGTCACCAGGCCGGCCCTCACCCCGGACGGGGTGGTCAGGACCCCGTTGGGGTCCACGCTCCCCTGGTCCGTGGACCAGCTCAGGCCCTTGCCCACGGGCCCGGCCACTTCGGCGGTCAACTGGATCTGGCCTCCGGGGGCGACGGCCCGGTAGCCCGGCGTCGCTTGCACCAAAACGCTGTTCAGCCGGGTCCCGGTCCAGGGGTACCCATAGTAGCTCCCGTTGATCCCGGCCCCCCCGGTGAAGCCCGAAGCATCTGGCGCGAAAGTCAAGAGGAAACGGGAAGGGTTGCTGTCGCTCGGGGTGTAGCCCCAGATCCCGGTCAGGGTTCGTCCCGTCAGGCTCCCGAGGATGCGGTAGGTGGTCCCCCACTGGGCGTTCTGCCACCAGCCCCACACCTGGCCCCCGTTCTGGAACAGCGTGAGGTTGCCCTGGGGGCTCTGGTAGACCCCGCTGATGTCGGGCAGGCCCGCGGCGGAGAACACCTCGACGGTGGCGGTGGCGCTTTTTCCGGGATCGGCGACGCTGGTGGCCGTCACGGTGAGGATGCCCGGCGTGCCCGGGGCCGTGAGCAGTCCCCCTCCGGTGATGGCCCCGGCGCTGGTGCTCCAGGTGAGGGCCTTGTTCGAGGTCCCCCCGACCCAGGCGCTCAACTGGAGGCTCCCCCCGGCCTGGACCTGGCTGGGACCAGGCAGGGACACCGTCACGCCCGATTGCCGGGTGCCGGACCACGCGGTGTAGTTGTCGGCACCGCCGACCCCCCAGGTCCCGGAGAAGCTGCTTCCATCCGCCGCGAAGAGCAGCTTGAACCTCGACGGGGTGGCCGCGGTGCTGGTGGAGCCGAAGGTCCCCAGCAGGAGGTTCCCCTGGAAGCTGCCGTCAACCCGATAGGGTCCATTGGAGACATAGATCCCCGTGCTGTCCGTCCACAGGCCCCACACGCTGGCCCCGGACTGGAAGAGCTTCAGGGTCCCGTTGGAGGTGGCGTAGGTCCCCACCACGTCGGGCGGGGGGACGACGGCAATGGGATCGGGGCTTCCCACCACCACGGAGGCCTGGGCCTTGGCGCTGGGCACGGCCTGGCTGGTGGCGGTGACGGTGGTGGCCAGGCCGGGGGTGGTGGGGGCGGTGAGCACCCCCGCGGGGGTGATCGTCCCGCTGGTTGTGCTCCAGGTGACGGCCGTGTTGGCGGCTCCCGTCACCGTGGCCTGGAAGCCCTGGGTTTGCCCCGGCTGCAGTTCCACCGAGGTGGGGGACACCTGCACCCCGGCCTGCCGGGTCCCGTTCCAGCCCCCGCTGGGATTGGCCGTGCCCCAGCCCCAGAGCCCCTGGAAGGAGGCCCCGTCCTGGGCCCAGGTGAAGAGGATCCGGCCCGCAGGGGTGTTCGGGGTGGAGGTGTAGGCCCAGGTCCCGTCGAGGACATAGCCGTTGAGGGTTCCCTGGATGGCGTAGCTCCCGGTGGCGGAGGCGGAATTTCCGGCCTGGGTGAAGGTCAGCACTCCGTAGGTGGTGTTGTAGGTTCCCGTGACGTCCAGCCCTGATCCGGGCGGGGCTGGGACCTGCGCGGTGGCGGTCCCCGCGATGCTTCCATCCGCGAGGCTCCTGGCGGTGACCAGGTAGGACCCCGGGGTGGAGGGCGCGGTGAAGGCCCCATCCTGGGAAATGGTCCCCCCGGAGCAGGCCCAGGAAAGGCCCTGGTTGGGGCTGCCCCCGACGAAGGCCCGGAAAGTCTGGGTCCCGCCCGGGCTGAGCTGGACGGACCCCGGGAAGACCTGGACGGAGAGGGCCCCCGCCTTCCGGGTTCCGCTCCAGGTGGTCTTCCAGGCGGACATGCCCCCTGCGAAGGACTGGCTGTCCGGACTGAAGGTGAGGTTGATGGTGTAGTGCTCCGCCCCGTCGGAAGGGAACTCGTCCAGGGTTCCCACGAGGTTGTTGCCCGTCAGCACCCCGTTCAGGGCGTAGCGCCAAGTCATGTAGGTGGTGTAGGTGTACGTGCCCCAAACGGTCCGGCCGTCCTGGTACAGGACCAGGGGGTTGTTCCCGTCCAGGTAGGTGCCCGAGACATTCTGCTGGCCGGAGGCCGGCACCAGCGCGCGGGCGCTCCCCAGGACCGATCCATCCGCGGCGTTCAGGAGGCGGATCGAGAATTCGCCCCCGGTGTTCGGGGCGGTGTAGAGTCCGGTGCTGGTGATGGACCCGCCGGCCGCCTGCCAGGTGGTGTTGGCCGCTGGGATCCCGGAGAGAAGGGCCTGGAAGGAGCAGCTACCTCCGGGGTTGAGGACGGCGCTGCCGGGGAGGATCTTGGCGGCCGGGGCGGGATTGGCCAGCCTGGACCCGCTCCAGGGCACGTTCGGGGCCGTAGGGTCGCCGCCCCAGGCCCCCTGGAAGGCGCCCCCGTCGGGATTGAACCAGGCTGAGAGCGTACCGGCCCCCCCGCTGGATTCATCCACCCAGGTCCCCACCAGGGTCCGCCCGAACACCGTGGCATTGACCCGCCGCCGCCCCGTCCAGGCCCCGGTCCCGAGGCTCTGGGTGCCGTTGCCGTCCCAGTCACCGTAGATTTGGGAGCCCGACTGGTAGAACCGAAGGCTGCCGTCGGAACTCTGGAAATTCCCCCCGAGATCCACGTTGCCCTGGGTGGCCGGAAGGACTTCGATGGCGCAAGTGGCGCGAGCGGTGGAATCAGACAGGCTCGTGGCGGTGACCGTGTACAGCCCCGGCTGGGAGGGGGCCGTGAAGACCCCCGCCGCCGTCACGCTTCCCCCCGTGGTGGTCCAGGCCACACCCTTATCGGCGGTGCCTCCCACCGCCGGGACGAGGGTGAGGGTTCCCCCGGGGGCCAGGGTCGCGGTTCCCGGGAACAGGCTCAGGGTGACCGACGCCTGACGGGTCGCGATGGGGAAAGGGTTGTAGGTCGAAAAATCGGAATTGCCGGTGTTCCCGCTGCACGAGGCGGCTTGGCCGTTCCCGGAAGGGTCCGGCACAAAGGTCAGGGAAAGCAGTCCCCGGTCGGCAACGGGATCCGCTTTCCTGGCGTTCTCCCAGGTGCCCCAGAGGGTATCCCCGATGAGGGTCCCCCGGACCTCGTGGACCGGATCAAGGGAACCGCCAAGGGTCTGGGTCCAGGTCCCGTGCACGTCGCCCCCAATCTGGGAGAGCACCAGGCGATTGGTCGAATTGGAATAGGTCCCGCTGATGTCCGTCGGGGCCGCGACGGCGGCGGGGAGGGCCAGGGATTCGGGTTGAAGCAGAATTTCCCCGCTTCCGAGCCCCCCCCCTGTGGGGCCGGGAAGGCCGGCGAGGGCGTCCATGGAGGAGGAAGGCGCCCAGGCGGTGGCAAGGGCCGTTCCGCCGGCCACGCCGGGATCCAGTGCCCCTGGCGGGCCAGACAGCAAGGTGCCTGCGAGGGGGGCTGGCGGGGCCAGCTTGGACTGGATCCTGGACCCTGCGGGCAGAAGCTGGGTCGGAAGGATGGCCAGCAGCACCCAGGCAGGCGCCCTCCGGAAGGTGCGGCGGAGACTGAAGGCCCAGGACCTCTGCCTCCCCCCAAGAATGGGGGAGGAAAGGAGGCACTTGCATGAGAGCCCGAAGACAGGGTTGGGGGGTCTCGTCGCGGTCATGGGACTCACCGGGGGAGGGAGGCGGTGGGTTTGGCAGGCTTCGAGGAGGCGTTCTTCGACCGGGCGAGGTCCAGGGATTTCCTGGACGCCAGGGCCGCGCTGTTGAGGGCGTGACGCTGGCCCGTGAGTTGGTTGGTGGCGTTTTGGGCGCTGGTGGTCGTGGCGCCATCCACATCCTCGGTGGTGCGGTTCCCCATGGGGTCATACCCGTAGGTGAATTGGCGGATGATCGCTCCGTTCGGCCCATTGAGCACAGCGCCAGTCAACTGGCTGACGGCATCGTAGGTGAAGGTCCAGACCTTGGGAGTCTGGGCATCCACCCCCTGGGTCCAGGTCTGGATCTGGTGGTCGGATGAATAGGTGTATCCATGGCTGGAAATCGTGGAGTTGTCCGACTTCTTGTGGGTGATCCCACTCAAACGGAATTCATTTTCCGGAGTACTGAAGTACGTAAAGGCGGTCTTCTGGCCATTGGGGAACTGGACCTGCGTGAGTCGGGAGGTGGATCCCTCGTAGGTGTAGGTGAAGGTTCCCAGGGCATTGCTGGAGGTCCCCATCCGCCCCAGGGAATCGAAGGACCGGGTCTCGTGGACGCCGTTGATCCCCCGGGTTTGGACCCTTCCGAGGGAATCGTAGCTGTAGGTCACGGTGCTGTTGGCCCAGGGTCCAGCCACGGAGGCCAGGCGCCCGGCCCCAGGGGAGGGGGGTTGGGTGATGGCGTTGTAGGTGTAGGTCGTCGTCCCGAAGGCGCCCGTGCTGGTAGCCAGGCGGTTGTACTTCGCATCGTAAGTGTAGGTGGCACTTGGGGCGGGTTTCAGGGCATTGGGGTAGCTCACTTGCAGGAGGTTGTTGTCAATTCCATAGAGGTATTGGGTCCGCTGGCCCATGGCATCGGTGCGGCGCACCAGCCGGCCCCCCACGTCGTAGGCATAGGTGGTCGCCGTGCCGTCCGCGAGGATCTTGGAGACGACCCGGCCTCCCAGGTCCCGCAGCCAGGTCGTTTTTCGGCCCATGGGATCGGTCAGTCCCTCCATCTGGCTCCCGCACCCGCACCAGTCGAACTTGGTCACCCGACCCGAGGGGTCCTGCACTTCCACCAGTTGGCGGAGCGGGTTGTAGGACATGTAGGTCCATTTGCCGGAGCGGTCCTTTGATTTCCATAGGTCAAGCCGGTCGTAGACCATCTGGTCGGTGGTCCCATCCAAGTGAGTGACCAAGGTCGGGCGGTCAATGTCGTCGTAGTCCGTTGTCGTTGCCGCCCCATCCGGGCCCGTCACCGTCCGGACACGCCCTTTGGCATCGTAGGTGAACGTCGTGGTGGTCCCTGTCGCGGGGCCGCTGATGGTGAGGAGGTATCCCTGCGGGTCGTAGGTGAAGGTGGTGGATTCATTTTTCGGGTTGGTGATGGTCAGGACCTGCCCGAACCCGTTGTAGGTGTAGCTGGTGGTCTGGCCCGAAGCGTCGGTGGCCGTCAGGGGCCGATGCTGGGGGTTGTAGGTGTACCTGGCCAGGAGTTCGCTCCCCCCCCCGGTGGTGTTTCGAACTTCCAACAGGTCCAAACCGTCGGCTGAGAAGACCCCCGAGGTCTGGCGGCCCGCCGGATCCGTGTATTTCGAGACCTTGGCCCACGGTGTGTATTCGAAATACTCATTCCGTTCCGACCCGTCCGCCAGGATGCGGACGATCCGGTTCGGGAGGCTCTCGGTTCCGACCCAATGGGTGCCCCGATAGGCGGTTTGGCCCGCGTAGAAATACCAATCCCGGTTCTCCAGGGGGAGTTTCCGGGTCTGCATCACGGGTGAGACCACATTGCTGTAAGTAGGGGTCTGAATGTGGAGGAACTGGTAGATCTCCGCCTTGGTGTAGTCCCCGGGGTAGAGGGCCATGGCGCGTTTGTCCCAGAAAAAGGCATTCCGGTAGTACAGGTCCCAGTTCTGGCATCCCCGGGGGCCCGGGCAGCCGGAAGGGCCCTGCGGATCGGAGAAGGGGATCCCGGGAGCCAGGTGGCGGAATTCCCATCGCTCCCGCCCCCCGAGAGGGTCCAGGGATTCAAGCCATCGGTCGGTCCCAGACTCCCCCTTGAAGAAGCTGTGGGTCCCATAGGGGGTCGTGAGGGTGGTCATGAAATCCGGGGTTGTGCCATCCCCGTAGGTGAAGGAGGATCTCAGGCCGATGACGTCCACGATCTGGGCCAGGGTGCCCGAGGCGTCGTAGACGAATTGGGCCGACCGCCCGAAGGGGTCCATCACCTGCGTGATCCGGTAGGGGAACCCGGGGAGCCCGTAGGACAGGGTGGTGAATTGTCCAAGGGCGTCGGTGATCGCCACCAGGCGGAAGCTGGCATCGTAGGTGAGGGCGACGGTGTTTCCCGCGGAATCCTGGACCTGGGTCAGGAAGAGTCGGCGGGGGTTGCTGCTTCCGTCCCCCAGGGAATAGATTTCCTTGGCCCCATCCCCTTTCTGGAGCTCGTAGGTCCCGTCCGGTCGCTGGAGAAGGCGATCGTGCCGGAAGAACTGGGGATCAGAGGTCTTGGTCACCGGATCGAAATTGACGTAGTCGTAGGGGACGGGCTCCAGACCGTGGATCAGTTGGACCACGCTGGGCAAAGTGCTCCCCGCGGGTACGGACTCCAGCAGGTAGCAGAGCCAGCCGAAGCTCCAGCGGGCGCCGAGATTTGAAAAATTGGGCGATTGGGGGTAGCGGGCGTCCCGCTGGTAGTAGCCCACCGGGAAGCGCACGCTGGGCCCCCGCGGGGGCTGATAGCCCACCGGGGTGTCGGTCACGGACAGACTTACCGATCCCAGGTATCCCGTGTACTGGGCCATAGGGGGGGCGGTCGGGGCCATGCCCAGGCCGCCCCCACCCACGGGGGCGCCACCCCCTTGGCCAACCCCACCCCCAATCCCAGTCGAGGGGCCGCATGAACCGCACCCACTTCCCGAACCACCGCTCCCGGGCGGCCTCGGTGTGCTTTCCCCAGGCATCCCGGTTGGAGCGCTTGCCATCCCACTCGCAGTACCACCGCCTGCCCCGCCGCCTCCCCCTCCCCCGCTGCCGCCGCGGCCGCAACCCCCGTCATCGCCTGGAGGGGCATACCCGCGTCCCCATACCTCGCTTGCCTCACCACTGGGGACACCTTGCCAGCCCCCCGGAAGGAGATTCGCTGCCATGAGGACATATCCCGAGGCCTCCTCATCCAGGGTCTCAGGGCTCAACCAACGGGCCTCACCGAACACCGGGTCCACCACGCGGTAGGCGTGTTCCTTTCTCTCAAGAACTACGGAAAAATGCCCCTGTTTCCAGTGCAGGATGGCGGGTGCAATAAACGGGGCGCCCGGAGGTCTTTTCACTGCTTTCCACCCCAACCTTTGAACCTCGGACCATTTCCAGAGCTGGAGAAGACTTGTCCCCTTTTCCCTAGGGCGCAGGACCGAAAGATCCAATTCACGAACTGTAGGATCCTGGACACGTGCCAGGATCTCCGCGGCCCGGGGGCCGCACAGGTAGGCTTGCTCGGGGTGGTCTTGCATGGCCCAGAGGGCCGCCCGGGCCGTGCTGATTTTTTCCGCTGCGGTGCCGGGGATCGCCCTTTGCGCCGCCAATCCGATCAATGCCTCCAACTCCTCGCGGTGCCCAAGGTTGGCCTGAAGGGAAGCCCATTCTGCGAGTGCCCGATCTGGGACCCAAAGGAGTTCTGGGCTCTTGGTATCCCTGGAAGCCGCCCAGGAGCCCTCAAACGCCGAGAGGGCGCGTGTCACATACCCTGAGGTCTTGTATATCAAGCCGAGATTGAGAAGGAGCGCCCCGCGCCACGGCGAGGCCGGATGAGCGGCCAGGAATTCCTCCAGTTTTCGAACTCGCATGAGGAGGTCGGAATTTTGGGCGGTGGCAAAGGCCTTGAGCCCCGCCTCCAGGGCTCGGCTTTCCTCGGCGGAAGGGAGCGGCCCCAGGCAGACGAGGGGCTCCTGAAACAACCTGGACTGAAACACCCCCTCCGCGGCCTGGGCGTGAAGGTCAAGCCTGCCCGAGTCCCCATGTTTAGGGCCATCAACCGGGCCCCCGAACAGGAGGGCGAGGGGCATGAGTGGAAGCAGCCAGATTCGCATGCCGGACTCCGTTCTTATTTCGTGGCCGAGGGGAGACAGGGCAATCGCCCTTCCCAGGGAAAAATGATGTTTCCCGCCCTCTTCATTGGCCCACCGGAAGGAACGGTGCTAGGCTTCGAAACTGAGCGGTATCGGGTCCTATTTGGAGTCAGGATCATGGGCAAGGGTCAACTGAATGTCGTCGGGTTGGAAAGCTCAAGGGTTAGTCTTGCTTATAGAAATAACCTTTTCAATTAAATTTTTTCATAGACTATCATTATCATTTTTATGTTGACACTCGGAACCCGGATTGCCCACGCCAGGGATCGAAATCGACTGACTCAAAATGAGTTAGCCGAACGCCTGGGCATCCATCCCATGACCCTCTCCAAATGGGAACGGGGGGAACAGATCCCTCGCCGGACGACTTTGTTGGCTTTAGGGGAAACCTTGGGTGTTTCCGTAGATTGGTTGGAATCAGGCCGTGGTTCCGAGCCCCAAGCCCAGGTATCAATCGAAACCCAGCTGCTTGCTTCAGCTATCCTTTTGGCTGATCGCCTCACCCAGGCTTTTCAGCAACCCGTCCCCATCGAGAAGCGTGCTCTTCTCATCGCACAGCTCGTGGAACTCTGCAAACAGCACGGGGTCCGCGATGCCTCTCGCCTCCCCCCCGATTGCCTCTGGCGGGTGGGTTAGAAACCCCTTTTTCACAACCTGCCCTTTCCCACCGGATCCTGCCCATGGACGTCCAGGAAGTCAGGAAGATCCTCAAAGATTTCCAGGACGTCCCGGGGACTCTGCGAAAGAAGTACATCTGCCCAACCTGCTACGGGACGGACACTTGCAGGCTTTCGGTATTCGCCCCTGGCTCGGGCGCGGTCCCCTATGCCCGACGGGTGGGACCCTCCCCGCTGAGGGTGCTGTGCTTCCAGTTCCTCCTTTTTGGGGTCATCCTGGGCGTTTCCTTCGCCACCTATAGGTACCTCCCAGGCCTCTTCCTCGTGACCATCTTATGCGGCGCTGGATTGTTGTCCTTCTTGGGGATCAGCTACCGCCGCCTTCCCTTCGAGGCCCGGAACCAGGCCTACCAGATCGCCTTGGACTTCCGGGAGCACGCCTGGATCTGCAGGCGTGACGCCACGATCTGGGACCCCCGGATTGACCCCGATGGACCGGGTTCAGGGTCCAATCCCAAGTACGCCCCAAGGGTGATCCCTCTCGACCCCCTGCTCGCCCGGGGGGTGGACCAACAGGATTACCGGGGGGCTTCATCCCGCCCCTGAGTCTTTCCTTTCCGAGCACGCGAAGGATTGAGGGAGCGAGGGCGGTCCCCCTGCAAAGACTAAGGTCGTCGAGGAATCCAGCGGTTCGATTCCCCGCCTCACCCCTCCTCCTCTCCGAAGTAGCCCGGGTCCTCGATCTCGACCAGTTCCCCGGCCTCCAGGGCCTCCTTCAGGCCCGGGGGCAGCCGAATTTCGGCCCAGCGGGGGTCGGTACGGCCGTTGAAGAAGTGCTCGGAGGCCCGGCCCTCCTCGAAGTCCTCCCGGCGCAGCCAGAGGTGGACGAAGCCGACGCGGTTCCTGCGGGCCCAGACGCGCACGGACCCCTCACTTCCGGTAGAAGGCCTGGAGGCCCTGCACCAGGGCCTCGGCGTAGCGTTCCCGGAAGGCGGGATCCTTGAGGTTCTCCACGTCCTCCTCGTTCTGGAGGTTGAGCACCTCCAGGAGCACCTTGGCCGAGGCGGCGCTGTGGCGGATCACCGCGGGCACGAAGGTCCGGCCCTCGCGGTGGATCACGTTCCGGATGGGCCGGTTGGCGTGGACGGCCACCCGCGCCTGCCGGAGGCTGCGCAGCAGGCTCTCGGCCAGCAGTCGGCTCCGGGCCTCGCCCTGAATGCGCTGGCGGGGGCTGAGGGCCACCTGGGCGCCGGTCCCCATCTCCTTCACCCCCGCGCCGCGACGGGCCCCCAGGCTGAACCTGGCGGGCACGAAGGGGGCGCCGGGCACGTAGACCATGGCCCCCCGGGCGCTGGGGTGGAGGCTGTCCGCGTGGAAGCTCAGGAAGACCGTCTTCTGGGGGTCGCCCTTCTTCCTCTCGAAGGCCCGGAAGAGGTCGTTGGCCAGCACCCAGCGCAGGTGCACGCTGACGGCGTTGGGGGATTCTCCGTCGTTGGGGAAGGGAGGCGTGGTGAGGATCTCCGCGGCGTCGCTGGGCCCCCGGATGGTGTCCCTGCTCTTGAACCCCACCGCCGGGTACCGGATCGTGCTGCTCACCTGGGCGTCGGTGGATTCCTGGAGCAGGCGGTAGACGCGCATGGCGATGTCGTAGACGAAGTCCGATTCCCAGGCCCCGGCGCCGGCCGCGCCCTTGTCCACGCCCCCGTGACCCGCGTCCAGGACCACGCGGACTCCCTTGAGCCGGGGCCCGGCATCGATGCGGGCCGTGCGCCGGATCTCCTGGCGCATTTCCCGCTCCTCGGCCAGGGCCCGGGTGCCCTCGGGCTGGAAGGGCCCGGCCAGGTACTCCACGGGGATCTTCACCACCTGGCCCGGGGGAATGGCCCGCAGGTCCGGAATTCCCGAGCGCCGGGCGAGAAGGGCGGCCAGCTCGTTCACCTCCCGGGGGCTCACCCGTTCCGTGAAACGCATGACCACGGCGGAGTAGAGGGCCTCGCCCCTCCGGATCCGGTAGGCCGCGTAGGCCCCTTCGGCGTCCTTCTGGAAGCTCAGCATGGATCGGTACGCGGCCACCCGGGCCTCGTCGTCCAGCTCGTCCTCAGGCTGGCTGCGGTCGGGTTCGGCGGAGCCGGTGCCTCCAAGCTCCCGGGAAAGGAGCTTCGAGGGAACTCGCCAGAGGTCGCCCTTCCGCAGCTTCTCGGGATTGCCGGGATTGGCGGCCTGGAGGCGCTCGTAGTTCTGGCCGTGGCCCGTGAAGAGGGCCGCGAGAAGCCACACGCTCTCCAGCTCGGGCCAGCGCACCTGGTGGCGCAGTTCCTCGGGGGTCCAGCGGTCCTCAGGGAAGAGCGCCTTCAGGGCCCAGCGCTTGCCCTCGGGGCTGAGTTCCTCGAAGGCCGCCCAGGCCTCCCTCCGCTGGGGCAGGAAGGCCGCGGGAAGCCGCCGGGTCTCCACCTGGAGGCCCTTGCGGAAGGCCAGGCGGATGGCCGCGTTGCCCCCCCCGGGGAGGCGGGCCTGGAGTTCCACGGGGGCCGGGTCGGCAGCCCCCAGGAGGGCGGGAAGCAGGAGCAGGGCCCGCGCGGGCCCGGGGATCATTCCTCCCACGGCGCCTCCCCGGCGCCATCCTCCAGGCCGGCCCGCACCCAGGCCCGCAGGGCCTCCTCCAGGGGCGCGGCCTGGGCCGTCCGGGTCTCGAGGAAGGCCTTGAAGCGCCGCTCCAGGTGCCCGAGGCCCTCCTCCAGGAGGAAGAGGCGGTCCGCGGCGCGGCCCGCGGGGTCCTTGCTGGCGGTGGGGGGCAACTTCATCCCGGCCACCAGGAGGCTCTCCGCGTGGAGGGTGAAGGACCACTCCATGTCCCCCGAGAGGATCCGAAGCTTGGCACGGCTGGGCCGCATGCCCCGGCTCAAGGCCTCGAAGGCCTCCCGGCTCTCGGCGGGATTGCCCTTCCGGAGGCTCAGCTCCTTCACGTCGCCCCGTTCGTTGACCAGCTGCACGGCGTCGTCCACGAAACAGCAGCTGCGGTCCTCCGGCAGTCCCGACTCGCCCCCCTCCGCCAGGCCCCGCTGCCAGAGCCAGAGGAGGAATTCCTCTCCGAGAAAGCGTCCCCGCTCCAGGACTTCCTGTGGGTTCACGGGGCCTCCAGGTCCAGGCGCAGGGGCTCGAGGGCCATCAGCAGCTCGGGCGGGAGTTCGGGGCACAGGCGACCCGCCAGGACCAGGGGGGCCATGGGCTGGATCTCGATCCCGAAGGATTTGTGGAAGATCTGGGCCAGGGCCGACTGGGCCTTGCCCGAGGCGGCCGTGGTCCAGAGGACGCCCCCGCGGAGGTCCCAGGCCACCTCGACGACGCGTGGGGTGGGGAGCACCTTCCGGAGCAGGTCCGCCTTGACCTCATCCTGGAGGGCGATGCGGGCCTCCTTGCCGACGAAGGCCAGGTCCTTTTCCTTGAGGAGGGCGGCCAGGCGGAGCTCCACATGGGCCCGGAGAAGCAGGGGAGGCACCCGCCGGGTGTCGATGCGCAGGGCGAAGAGGGCGAAACGGTCCTGCATCACCCAGTCCGGCTCGGGGGGGGTGATCAGCGGGTTCCGCCAGTCCGCCCATCCGTGCCGTTCCTCCTCCATCCCGTCCTGGAAGGGCCGGAAGGGTTCCCCCGCCAAGGCCGCCAGGAGTTCCCGCTCCTCGGGAACGGGGCCCAGGGCCAGGAAGCGCCGGAGGCTCAGGCCGCCTTGCAGGAGGCTCATTTCGCTCCCGCCAGCATGCGGCCCAGCTTGCCCATGAGGCCGTCCCGGCTGCGCATGGTGAGGTTGGCCGTGGGATCCTGCACCTCCACGGTCTCCTGGGGGCCCGGCAGGGGCAGGGCCACATCGTCCAGGGCCAGGAGCAGGGCCGTGACGTTGTCCCGGGCGCCGTGTTCCATGGCCTTTTCCAGCAGAATCTCCAGGGTCCGCCGGGAGGAATAGCCTCCCTCCAGGGCCTCGCGGATCTGTTCGTCGGAAACCTCGCCGTGCAGGCCGTCGGAGCACAGGAGGAGGCGATCACCCCGGCGCAAGGCCACCTTGCCCAGGGCCACCACGATGGGCTGGGGGCAGCCCAGGGCCTGGGTGATCATGTTCCGCTGGGGATGGACCCGGGCCTGTTCCGCGGTGAGGGTCCCGCTGGTGATCATCTCGTGGACCAGGGTCTGGTCCGTGGTGAGCTGGGCCAGCATCTTGTTTCGGTACAGGTAGGCCCGGCTGTCGCCGATCTGGGCCAGGTAGGCGTGGCCTCCCCAGAGGAGGGCCGCCGTCAGGGTGCTGCCCATCCCCCGGGCGCCCCGTTCGGAGTCCGAATAGCGGAGCACGGCCTGGCTGGCCTCCTCCACTGCGTGCTTGAGCACGTGGATGAGGGTGCTCTCGTTGAGGGCCTCCTTGGGCAGCAGGCTCCAGTGCCCGAAGAGGAAGACCGCCACGGCGGCCAGGCCTTCCCGGCTGGCGATCTCGCCAGCCGCGGCCCCGCCCATCCCGTCGGCCACCGCCGCCAGCATGCCGCTCTCCGTGGCGGAGCGGGTCCTGGGCGGGGCGTTGATCGGCGGCTCTTCCCCGTCCAGGGTGCTCACCATGTAGGCATCCTCGTTGTTCTTGCGAACCTTGCCTGGATGCGTGATGGCAGCGTAGTCGATGAGCATCGGCCTTGGGGGAGGGTCGGCTGGGTGCCGTCCCTCAATCTATCAGATGCCGCAGGCCCAGCCTCTTGGTTCCTCGGGATCGGGGCCCCATGATGGAGGGGATGACGATGGAGAAGGAGGCTGCACCGGCGGCGGGAGACCCCGAGGTCCAGGAGCCACGTCGCCTGGCCATCCTGGGCCCGGGCGTGCTGGGCAGTGCCTTGGCGGCCTGGGCGGCCCGCTGTGGGCTGGAGGTGCGCCTCGCCGGGCGGGACGCGGCCCAGGCCGGGAAGGCCCTGGACCGGATCCGCCGCCGGCTGGAACGGGTCAGGGGACGGAAAGATTGGCCCGAGGACGCGGTCGAAGCCGCTTCCGGGAGGATCACGGCACCCTCCGGGCTCGAGGAGGCCCTGTCCGGCGCCGACTGCTTCCTGGAGGCTCTGCCGGAGGACGAGGGTCTCAAGAAGGAGGCCTGGTCGCGGGTGTCCGGCCTCGCGGACCCCGGCACGCTCCTGCTGACGGGCACGAGCTCCCTGCCCCTCTCCACCCTGCAGTCCTGCCTGGCCGGGCACAGAGGGCTCATCGGCTTCCACCTTTTCCTGCCCCTGGAGCGGATGCGGATCGTCGAACTGGTGACCACGCCTGGCTGCCCGGAGCTCTCGGCCGCACGCGCGGAGGCCCTGGCCCGACGGCTGGAACGCCGGGTGGCCCGGGTGGGGGACCGCCCTGGCTTCGCGGCCAGCCGGATGGCCCTGGCCCAGGGGCTTGAGGCCATGCGCATCTTTGAATCCGGCCTGGTGTCCCCGGAGGACCTGGACGCCCTGATGGTCCATGGCTACGGCCACCCCGTGGGGCCTCTCGAGCTTTCGGACCGGATCGGCCTGGACCTGCGCCTGCGCATCGCCGAAGGGATCTTCGAGGCCACCGGCGAGGAGGCCTTCCGTCCGCCCCCGTGCCTTCGCGAACTCGTGGCCCGGGGCCACCTGGGCCGAAAATCCGGCCGGGGATTTCTGGACTGGACAAGAGAAGGGGATCCGAGATGACGCCGGTCCAGTGGGCCCTTTCCCTTCTCGCGGTGGTGACGCTGCTCTGGCTCGCCTATAAAATCGGGAAGGTGGTGCTCCGCGTCCTGGCCGGTCTTCTCTTCCTGGGCGCGGCGGCCTTCGTGGTCTGGTATTTCTTCATCCGGTCCGGCCCTGTCCGTCCCTTTCCAAGGAGCCATCATGGCAGCCATTTCCTGTCCCCAGTGCGGGGCTGACCTGACCCAGCCGCAGAGCGTGCGCGTGGCGGAGTACCATTTCGGGCGACTGGACCCTTCCGGTGAGACAGGAGGTCCGGGTTTCGCCTACCGCCTGGAACAGCCGGACACCTATACGATTCTCTGCAGTTCGTGCAAGCGCCTGGTGCGCACGCTTCCCCTGGAGAAGAAGGGCTGACCCCCCACCTGCCCGAAAAAGGAAGGGCCCCGAAAGGGGCCCTTCCTGCATGGAAAGAGGCGGGAATCAGTTCTTGATGATCCTCGGAGTGATGAAGACCAGCAGTTCCTTGCTGTCCTCCTTGTCGTTCTTGGTCCGGAAGAGCCAGCCCAGGAGGGGCAGCTTGCTGAGGAACGGAACGCCCTTGGTTCCGGCCTGGGTGTTGGTGGTGTAGACCCCGCCGAGGACCGCGGTCCCCCCATCCTTCACGAGGACCTGGGTCTGGATGGACTTCTGGACGATGGTGGGCGTGCCCTGCACCTGGCGGGTGAAGTCCGCCTCGGCCTTGTCGATCTGCAGGTCCATGAGGATGGTGCCGTCGTTGGTGATCTGGGGGGTGACGTCCAGTTCCAGGTTGGCCTGGGCGAACTGCACGGTGATGGCCCCGCCCGCGGCCCCGGACTGCAGGGCGGGATAGGGGATGCGTTCCCCGGCGAGGATCTTCCCCTTCTTGTTGTTCTGGGTGACCAGCTTGGGGGTGCTGACGATCTTGATGGTCCCTTCCGATTCAAGGGCCTGGATGATCGTGTTGATGCTCACCCGGTTGCTGAGGAAGGACACCCAGAATTCCCCGGCGGGACTGGGGATGCTGGTGACCCCGTCCTTGCCGGGGCTGAAGCTGACGATGGAGTTGTTCTGGCCCGCCCCGGGACGGTTGTTGATGCTGTTCCAGGAGGGGGAATTCACGGCCCCCCAGGTGGCGTCCTGGCCTCCGATGGACAGCTTGGAATCACCGGAATTGGAGGTGGGCCACTTGACGCCGAAGGCCTTCTCGTAACCCTTGGTGGCTTCCACCACCCGGGCCTCGATCATCACCTGCTGGATCGGGATGTCCAGCTGGGCGATGAGTTCGTCGATCATGCTGATGTTTTTCGGCAGGTCGGAAATGATGAGCGTGTTGGTCCGCTCGTCGATGATGATGGTGCCGCGCTTCGTCAGGACCTTCTCGACCACGGCCTTCACGTCCATGGCCTTGGCGTAGGACAGGGAGCGGGTGATGCCCTGAAGATCCCCGGCCAGCGATTTGGCCTCTTCGAGCTTCTTCCGGTCCTCTTCTTCCTTCTGGAGCTTTTCGACCTTGGCCACGCGGATCACCCCGTGGGAGATCTCCTTCCCCAGTCCGTGCTGCTTGAGGACCATGTCCAGGATCAGGTCCCAGGGGGTGTCGGTGAACTTGAAGGACCCCGTGAGGGTCTCCACTTCCGTGTCCGCCACCAGGTTGAGCTTGGCGTGGTCCGCCAGGATCATGAGGAAGGTCATCACGCTGGCGCTGTGCACGTCGATGCTCAGTCGGCTGCCGGTGTAACGCGGCGCGTTGTCCCCCAGGGTGCGGGCCGCCAGGGCGTTCCCTTGGGACTTGCTCTCGGCCGGGGCCTGGGTCTCCTGGGGGCGTGCGTCTCCCAGGGCGAGGGGCAGCAGGGCATGGCCGGCCAGGCCCGGAAGGGGACGGTACACCGAGCCCACCGCAGGCAGGCTGGAGGCGACCAGGGGGGCCGGCGAAGCCACCGGGCTCCCGGGCAGGAGGGCCGCGGGCAGCTCGGGGCCGCCTTCGGGGGCGGGGAAGAGGGCGGAAGGCCTCACCGCCTCGGCGGTGACCCGCTCCACCTCGATGGGTCGCGCGGCGGGGACGATGGGCTTCTCGGGTCCAGGGGCCAAACGAGCATGCACCTGTCCGTTCCCGGCCATGAGGGTGAGGAGGACCCCCTCGGGGGACTGGGAGACATCCACCTGGGTTCCGGGGACGACTTCAAGCACCACCCTGGTCACCTGTTCCGGCGCGACGGAGAACTGGGCGATCCGGGCCGTCCGCACCAGGGGATGGGCCAGGGACTCGGCATCCTTCCGCCCGAATTTCATGGCCTTGTTCACTCCGGGGAGGTCCACCACCACGCGGAGGGGGCTTCCCAGAACCTGGAGGCGCGGCTTCAGCCCGTAGTTGGGGATCTGCAGGCGGATCGAGGCGCCGATGGCGTCCCGGGTGTCCAGGGAGGCGGCGACCAGGGCGGCGTTCCGCGCGGCGGATTCCGACCCGGTGGAGGCAGGATCCAGCGCTCCGAAGACCGGGATCCCCGCCAGGACCGCGCCCCCTGCCACCAGCAAGGAACTCAGGCGAGCGTTCATCGTTTACCCTCCTCGCGCTTGAAAGACTTCACGACGGTTCGGAATGCGGTTCTGACGGTGGAGTTGACGTCCCATTGGCGGAAGGTCACCCCCTTATCATCGATGGAGGCGATTTCCCCGTCCCGGAACTTGTACCCGACCGGGAGCTCGCGGATGGAGCCCCGCTTGTCGGACACCACCGCGAAGTAGCGCCCGTTCTTCCGGGTGAACCCCTTGACGCCGATGTCGTCCACGAAGTCCCCCTGCTTGGAGGACTGGTCCTCGTTGGGCAGCAGGAAGGGGTCTCTCGTGATCCCGGGACGGTAGGGGGTGGCCTTCGTCACCAGGAGGTCGGGGGCCGCAGGCTGGGCCTGGGCCTCGGGAACTTCGGTCGCGGGGGCCTTTGCCGGGGCGGGCTTCGGAGCCTGGGCGGCCAGAACCCCGGCGACCAGGAGCATGGAATGGATCGGGATACGGTGCAGCATGGGTCAGTCCGTTTCTTTGGCCCTGGGGGCCGCCGGGGCAGCCGCCTTGGGCGCCTCGGTGGCTTCGCTCGGCGGCGGATCCGGCTTGTAGACGAAAGCGCTGATCTTGCAAGAGATCTTCACGGGGAAGATGGAGCGCTTCTCGGCCGTCCGCAGGGTCAGGTCGCTGAGATTGATGATCTTGTCGTAGCCCGAAAGGAGCGACGCGAATTGGCCGAAGGTGTGGAAGCCCGCGCGGAACTCGAACTTCACCGGGTACTCGATGTAGTACTGGGCCGTGCTGATGGGGCTCTCGAAGTTGAAGGAGGTGATGTCGATCCCGGCGGCGTCAGCCAGCTTCTTGACCCGGTAGGGAATGTCGCCCCGGTCCGCATCGCTGGGCATCATCTTGATGAGTTCCTCGATGCGGGCCTTCTGCGCGTTGACCTCTTCTTCCAGCTTCTTGGCGACCGCCTTGAGCTGGTTCCCCTTGTCGACGTCCTTCTGGAGGGTGGCGATCTGGGCCGTGGCGGCCGTGAGTTCATCCCGCTTCCCACCAAGGAAGGCGTAGATGACTCCAGCGACGAGGATCCCGGCGACTGCGCCAATCAGGATCTGGTTCCGGAGCTGGGGGTTCATGTCGGCGCCTCAGGAAGGATTGTTCTGGAGGGTGAAGTAGGCCGTGAATTCGACCCGTCCTTCGCCCGTACCCTTGGGAACCACCACGTCCTTGAACCAACGGGTGCGTGCGCTCAGGTTCTGGCGGAAGAGCTGCACAACCTCCAGCGTCCTCCCCACTCCCTTGATCGAGACTTTCTTGTCCGGCCCCAGGGTGACCTCGTTGAAATAGACGTCATCGGGAATGCAGTTGGCCAGTTCCTCCAGGAAGTGGACGGGGAGCGCCTGGCCGGCCTTGAGGCCCTGCATGACCTCTTCCTTCTTCTTCAGGATTTCACGCTGTTTCCTGAATTCCGCTTCCTTCTTGATGAAGGGTTCGAGCTTGCGCTTTTCCTCTTCAAGACGGGCCACCTCTTCCCGCGCCTTGTTCACCTCGTTGTTCAGGTAGAGCCAATAGACGCCGCCGAACCCCGCCAGCAGGATGAAGACAATGGCTCCCGCGATGGGCAGGCTGGTGCGGCCTCCGGCCTCCGCTTCCGCAAAGACCTGAACGGGTTCGGCGCCCTCGGGTTTTTTCTGGGGTCCCTGGGCGAGGGCGTCGCCCAGGAGGTTGATCTTGATCATCGGTCCCCCACCTGGCGCAAGGCCAGCCCGACCGCCACGGATGCCGCGCACCCGATCTCGCGGGCGGCGGAGGGATCCACGCTGCGGTCATCCAGTTCCACAAGCAGGAATGGGTTCAGCCGGTCCACCGAAACCCGGAGGCGGTCGGCCAGCACGTCGGTGAGGCCCGGCACCTTGGAGCTTCCACCCGCGAGAAGGATGCGATCGAGCCGGTCGACCTTGAAACTCGAGCGGAAGAAATCGATGGTTCTCGAAAGTTCGTCGGCGAAGGAATCCGAAATGGCGGCCAAGGAGGGGGCGACCTCGTCGGGGGTCCGTCCCTCCGCGTTGTTCCCCATCTTCAGCTGCTCCGCGGCTTCCCGGCTGACGCCCCAGTCCTCCATCAACTTGTCGGTGAAGCGGTGCCCACCCCAGGGGACGTCCCGCCAGAAGACGGACTTGCGCCCCACGATCATGGAAAGGTTGGTGAAATGGGCTCCCAGGTTCACCAGGGCGACCACCTCGTCGCTCCCCCCGGGGGCTGTGTTGACCTCGTAGGCGTTCTGCAGGGCGAACACGTCCACGTCCACGAGGACCGCGGAGGCCCCCGCCTGGGCCACGCAACTGGTGTAGGCCTCCAGCTTGTCCTTCCGGCAGGCCACCAGGACGACGTCCATGCTGCCTTCGGTGGGACGTTCATCCAGGACCGCATAGTCGAGGGCGTAGGAATCCAACCCCTGGCCGGCCGGGAAGAAGCTTTCCGCCTCCCATCGCACCGATTCGGCCAGTTCGGCAGGGCTCATCAAGGGGAAGGTCACTTTTTTGACCATCACTTGCTGACCCGACACGGAGATGGCAACGTCCCTGGCCTTGATTTTCTGTTCGGTCATCACTTGCCGGATTGCCGACGCTACGGCATTCCCGTCCATGATGTCGCCATCCACGATCGCATCGGGCGGAACCGCTGCAATCCCGAGCTTTTGGAGGCGATAGCGCCTGCCGCTGCCCTTCCCGACAGCCTGCAGTTCGCAGAGTTTCACCGCGCTTGACCCGATGTCCAAGCCCACAAGCGTCTTGCTCTTGCTACCGAAAAGACCCACTGGGAGCCTCGCTGTAAAGATAAATGGTGCTTAATTCTAACTTCACTCCGAACTACGTCAAGCATTATCGCCAGATGGAACAACTTCTCCCGGTTCCGGACGAACGAGAATAACCGTGATGTTGTCCTCCCCTCCGTTCTCCTTTGCGGCTTCTATCAATTGATCCACAGCCTCATCGAGGGAAGCCGATTGATGAACAATCTCAAAGATCTCGGAATCGTTGATCATTCCCGACAGACCATCCGAACAAAGCAAAAGACGGTCCATTTCCCCTAATTCGAACTCCTGGATGGCCACATCCAGTTCCCCACCGTTCCCCAGGGCCTGGGTGATGACGTTCCGGAAGGGGTGGATCCGGGCCTCGGAGGGCGTGAGGATCCCGTTGGCCACCTGCTCCGCCACCCAGGAATGGTCCCGGGTCAGTTGGACGATGCCTTCGGGGTCGATCCGGTAGGCCCGGCTGTCCCCCACGTGGGCCAGGGTCACCTTGCTTCCGTGGAACAGGCCCGCCACCACCGTGGAACCCATGGTCTCCCGTTCCGGATTGTTCCGGATGTCCTCCGCGATCGCCTGGTCGGAAAGCAGGAGCGCGACCTTGAGGCGGTTCCCGTCGTAGGAGAGGTTGACGTCGTACTCGAGCGGCCAGGTGCGGTCCTTCTCGATGGTCTGGGAAACAAAGCTGGCGACACGGTCCACCACGATCCGGCTGGCCACCTCCCCAGCCGCGTGGCCTCCGAGTCCGTCGGCGACGACGAAGAGGCCCAGGCCCGGGTCCAGGTGAAGGCTGTCTTCGTTGTGCTTCCGCACACAACCGACGTCACTCCTCCCGGCCGCAACCCATCGCATCGTCACCCCCGGTTCAAAATCTTCTGGAAGAGGTTCTTGACCTGGCTCCCCAGGCCCTGGGGCGCGGACTGGGCGGCCTGGAGCTTCCTGGCCTGCACCCGGAAATACCGGTGGTTGGGCGCGATCTCCTTCGCGCCCTGGAGCAGTTTGGCCGCGCGGGTGGGGAGGCCCTGCTCCTGGTAGAGCCCCGCCAGGGCGATCATGGCATTCGCATCGTCCGGTTTGATCCGGAGGGCGGTCTCGAGGCTCTTCACCGCCATGCGCTGGTCCCGGCCGGTGCTCGCAAGAAGTTCTCCATAAAGGGCATGATACTCGGCCTTGCGGGGGTCGCCGCGGAGTGCCACCTGGACCATTCCCAGGGCACGCTCCAGGTTTCCGGCTTCCTGGGCCTCCTTGGCGAGGCCGAACCACTGGGCGGGGTCCTGATCCCCGGCGGGGGCCGCCGGGGCGGGGGTTGGCGCCTGGTTCACCACCAGGGAGGCCCGTTTCTCAGGGTCTTTCAGGGTGCTGAAGGCCTCGGCCAGGGCCCTGAACCGGATTTCGGCATCCTGCTTCTCAGCGCCGGTGTAGCGGTCCGGGTGCCATTTCATGGCGAGCCGGTGGTAGGCGGCCTTGATCTCCTCCGCGCTCGCACCAGGCTGGATTTCCAGGGTCTCGAATGGGTTCATGGTTCGGGTTGAAGTGAGGGGAACGGAATCTTACAAGGCTGGGAACGCGAGGATACCCCTTCCGGCAGCAAAAGGAGAAGGTGAATCATCATATCGGAGATGGGGCCTTGGGGAGCTTTCGCCTCGGCAGGGGGCCTCACCCGGCGGGGTCGGGGGGATTGCTGGCACACTCGGGACTCGGGAGGGCAGCCCTTGCAGCCATTGCCCTGGGAGGCCGCGAGGCCAGGATTGGACGCAGGAGACCTCGCCCCGGAGGCACTCCTCCGCATGGCCAGGGAGCACCTGGAGCGGGAGGAGCCCACGCTCGGAGCCCTCCAGCAGCTCCTGCCCGAGGGCGGAGGGGCCTGGGCCCGCGCCGCCCACCGCCGCCTTCGCGCCGGGGAGCGTGGAGGGCTCCTGGGCCTTCCCTTCGTGGTGAAGGACAATTTCGCCCTTGCGGGCCACCCGATGGGCTGCGGGAGCAGGATCCTGGAGGGCTACCGGCCGCCTTTCACCGCCACCGTGGTGGGCCGCCTCCTGGAGGCGGGCGCCGTTCCCATCGCCAGCGCCCGGATGGACGAGTTCGCCATGGGCTCCAGCGGGGAGTACTGCGCAGGCGGGGCCACCCGCAACCCCTGGGACCCCTCGAGGGTGCCGGGAGGGAGCAGTTCCGGGCCCGCGGTGGCCGTGGCCGCCGACTATGTCCCCTTCGCCCTGGGATCGGACACCGGGGGTTCGGTTCGCCTTCCCGCCGGGTTCTGCGGCGTCTCGGGGCTGCGCCCCACCTTCGGGGTCCTGAGCCGCTGGGGGATCGCCGCCATGGCTTCCAGCCTGGACCAGGCCGGGCCCATCGCCCGCAGCGCCGTCCTGCTGGCGGAGGCGCTGCATGCCATGGCCGGCCGGGACTCCCTGGACATCCTGAGCGTGGACCTGCCCCGCAGGGATGCCCTCAAGGACCTCGGGCCCGCCCGGCTTCGAGGGCTCCGGGTGGGCCTCCCGAAGGAATACCTGGGACCAGGCGTCCACCCGGGAATCCGGGAGAGGGTTCAGGAGGCCATGTCCTCCCTGGCGGGGGAAGGGGCGGACATCGTGGAGCTGTCCCTCCCGAGCACCGAATTCTCCATCGAGACCTACTACCTCCTTTGCACCTCCGAGGTGAGCAGCAACATGAGCCGTTACGACGGCATGCGTTTCGGCAGGAGGGTGGGCGGAGAGGGTCCGCGGTCGGTCGCGGCCCACACGCGGGACGCTGGATTCGGGGCAGAAGTGAAGCGCCGCATCCTCCTGGGGAGCTTCTGCCTGTCCCGGGGCTACTACGATGCCTTCTACCTGAGGGCGCAGAAGGCCCGCACCCTCATCCGCCAGGACTTCGACCGCGCCCTCCGGATCGTGGACGTCCTGGCGGGACCGATCAGTCCCACCCCGCCCTTCCGCCTCGGCGAGAAGACACGGGACCCCTTGGAAATGTACCTCGCGGACATCTTCACCGTGGGTCCGGCCCTGGCGGGGCTTCCGTGTGTCTCATTGCCTGCGGGCCTCGCCGACGGGCTTCCCGTGGGCCTCCAGTTCATCGCAAGATCCCTGGAGGACGTGTTCCTCCTGGAACTCGCCCACGCCTTCCAGCAGATCACTTCGCACCACAAGCTTCGGCCCGGAGGGGCCTCCTAGGAGCAAGACCGATGGCCTTCGATGTCGTCATGCCGCAGATGGGGGAGAGCATCGCGGAAGCCACCATCCTGAAATGGCACCGTGCCGTGGGAGAGAACATCGGCAAGGACGAGACCCTCTTCGAGATCAGCACCGACAAGGTGGATGCGGAGATCCCCTCCCCCGTCTCCGGCACCTTGCTGGAGATCCTCGTCGAAGCCAACCGAACCGTTCCTGTGGGTTCCTTGGTGGCGAGGCTCGGCGACGCCTCGGAGGGTGGAGGAACCGCGGCGGCCGCCCAGGCTGCGCCCCCTGTTCCAGCTGCGGCGGCACCCCTGGTGGCTCCGGTGACCGCTCCGGTGGCGCCCCTGGAGGACCACGACGAGGAGGACCTGGAACACCGCCTTCGCACCAGGTCCAGCCCCCTGGTCCGCGAGATGGCCCGGCAGCATGGCATCGAGCTGCTCCAGGTGAAGGGCAGCGGGCAGGGCGGGAGGGTCACCCGGCAGGACTTGGAGGCCTTCATTGCGGCGAGGGCGCTCTCTCCCCGGGAGCCCTCCGCCCCCGCCGACACGGCGCCCATCACCGCCCCGGTTCACGACCCGGCCGCGCCGACCCTCGGAGCCGTCCCCTCCCTCGCCGTGCCCCCCCTTCCCCAGGTCCCGGCCTTCCTCCCGGGGGAGCGGGTCAAGGTGGAGCCCATGAGCCGGATGCGGAAGATCATCGCGGACAACATGGTTCACTCCAAGCTGCGCACCAGCCCCCACGTCTACACCGTCTTCGAGATCGACATGACCCACGTGGCCCGGCTGCGGGCCCGGCACCGGGGGGCCTTCGAGGAAACCTACGGCGCCAAGCTCAGCTTCATGCCCTTCATCATGAAGGCCGTGATCAAGGGCCTGCAGGCCTTCCCCGTCATCAACAGCAGCGTGGACGGCGACAACATCCTCTTCAAGCAGGACATCCACCTGGGCGTCGCCGTGGCCCTGGACTGGGGCCTCATCGTGCCCGTGGTGAAGAACGCCGACGGGCTCAATCTGGGCGGCCTGGCCCGGAGCCTCAACGATCTCGCGGACCGGGCGCGGGCCAAGAAGCTAAGGCCCGACGAGATCCAGGGGGGTACCTTCACCATCACCAACCCCGGCGTCTTCGGGGACATCTTCGCCCTGCCCATCATCAACCAGCCCCAGGTGGCGATCCAGGCCATCGGCGCCATCGTCAAGCGGCCGGTGGTGGTGACCGACGAGCACGGCCAGGACAGCATCGCCATCCGGCAGATGATGTTCAGCGGAATCAGCTTCGATCACCGGGTGGTGGACGGCGCCGTCGGCGACCAGTTCATGAGCGTGGTGAAGGGGGAACTGGAAACGGGCACCTTCGGCCTGGAGTGAAGTCCCGGAGGACGAAGGGGATCCGGGGGATAACGCAAAGGCGCAAAGACGCAAAGGGGGTTTGGGTTCTGGATGCGGAATCGCCGTGGACTCTCCGCGCTTCCGCGTTCGTCCGAAGGGCTTCCTCCCTCAGCGCCTCTGCGCCTCTGTGCCTTTGCGTTCGCCCGAAGGGCTCGGCCCCCTTCCCGCCTTCACCCGGTGTCCCGTTCCAGCTCCCGGTAGGTGGCGTACTCGCCCTCGAAATAGAGCGGGATGATCCCCGTGGGCCCGTTGCGGTGCTTGGCCACGATCAGCTCGGCGGTACGGTCGGGCTCCTGCCCTTCCTGGACGGGGACCATGCGCCGGTGGATGAACATCACGATGTCCGCGTCCTGCTCGATGGCACCGGAGTCCCGGAGGTCCGAGAGCTGGGGGCGTCCTCCCTGTCGGTGCTCCACTTCACGGTTGAGCTGGGAGAGCACGACGATGGGAACCTGCCGGTCCTTGGCCAGGAGCTTGAGCCCGCGGCTGATCTCGCCGATGCGCACCGCCTCGCTCTGCTTGGCCCCCCGGCTTCCCTCGGGGCTGCTCATCAACTGGAGGTAGTCCACGATGACCAGGTCCAGGCGCTGGTTGGCGTGGCTCAGGTGCCGGTCCACCATGGCCTGGATGTCCCGCACCGTCAGCGAGGCCTGGTCGTTGACGAAGATGGGCAG
This sequence comes from Acidobacteriota bacterium, assembly GCA_016213735.1. Lineage (GTDB taxonomy): Bacteria > Acidobacteriota > Holophagae > Holophagales > Holophagaceae > JACQZU01. The sequence continues at coordinate 26,004 of JACQZU010000028.1, forward strand.
CTGGACCAGTTCGTTCCGGGCCTCCTTCAGGCGATCTTCGACCTTGGCGTCGAAGTAGCCCGCCTGGACGGCCTTCATGTTCACCCTCGCCTGGGCCGAGAGCAGGCGGTTGAAGACTTCCTCGCTGCTCATCTCCAGCGAGAAGAGGCCGCCGAAGGCCCGGTGGTGGACCGCGGAACGGAGCAGCCAGTTGAGGGCCAGGGCGGTCTTCCCGATGCCGGGGCGCGCCGCGAGCACCACCAGGTTCCCGGGCTGGAAGCCCTGGGTCAGGGCGTCGAGCCGGGAGAAGCCCACCCTCAGCCCCGGAGCCCCCTGCCCGTCCAGGCGGGCCAGGAGGCGTTCCATGGATTCCTGGGCCACGTGGGCCACGTGCTCCAATCCCCGTTTGCGCCGGTCCCCCTGGGCACGGCGGAAGAGGTCCTGGGCCGCATTCTCGATCAGGGTGTCCGGGCCTTCGGCCTCCTCCGCGGCCTGCCGGGCGAGCCGGCTGCCGAGGCGGATGAGGGCGCGATGGTGGCTCTTGCGTTTGAGCAGGTCCGCGAGCACCTGGGGGCGTCCCACCTCCTCCGCGCTCAGCATCTCCGTCAGCCCCGCGAAGCCCCCCACCCTCTGGAGTTCGCCCTCCTGGTCCAGGGCGTCCTTCAAGGTGAGGGCGTTGACCTCCAGGCGGTGTTCCAGAAGGCCCCGGAGGGCCCGGAAGAGGGCCCGGTGGCCCGGGTGGGCGAAGTCGTCATCCTCCAGCAGGAGCACGATCTCCGCGGCGGTGCCCTCCATCCCCGGCGAGCAGCAGGTGGCCAGGAGCGAGCGCTCGGCGTCCACATCTTCCGGAAGGCGTTCCGGAAGCCATTCGGCTGTCATGGGGCTAGAGTCCTGGGGGAGTGTACCCGCCTCCGTTGACGTCCACGAAGATGGGATTGGTGACGGCGATGGGATAGATGCCCCTTTGGATCTTGTTCCATGGGCTGCCAGGCAGGTAGGGGCCTGTGGCGGTGAGGGGGACCCCCGCTTCCACCACGATCCAGCAGTCCTTGGCCGGAAGGGTCACAGAAAGGGTCCCGCTCCGTTGGCGCCAATCGGGGCCGGGTGTCAGGGAAGCGGGGTCCACGGTGAGGACCACCGACCCGTTGACCACCACCCGGAGTTCGTCCACCGGGACCCAGTCCGGGGCGTACAGGCTCACGCTGAGGCTGACGGTCCCGGCGGCCGTGGCGAGCCCGCCGGGTCCGACGGCTCCGAGCTTCACGTCCAGGAGAGGCCCCGTGGAGGCCACCGCAGCCCCCTTCTGGAGGGCTCCCAGAACGCTGGAGAGATCCGACTGGGACAGGGCCGGGCTGCCGGAGGGAAGGTTCAGGTAGGTGCGGGCCAGGCCCACGGGCGTGTCCTGGCTGTAGCGCGCGGCCGACAAGCCCAGGCCCTTGGTGAAGGACTCCGGCCTCTGCTGGCTGAGCAGGGCGAACCAGTCCCGGCGGACGGCCTTGAACTCCGTGAACCAGGGTCCAGGGTTGGCCGGGTCGAGCCCCTCGGCCCTGAGGAGTTCGAGGGCGTCGAAGCCGCCATGGGTCCTGCCCTGGGAAAGAGGCCCCGTCTGGTTCCACCAGGCGTTGACCCCGCTGCCGAGGGGGACGGCCGGGTCGAATCCCCGGAGGGTGAAGAGGCCCGAGGGTCCCCGGGGGCGGTGCACCACCACGAACTTCCCCTGGGCCTGGGTCAGGAAGTCCGCCAGGGACCACCCCTTCGAGGGAAGCGCGCCCCCGCTGCGGGCGTTGGTCCTGTTCGGGGGCCAGAGGGCCGTGACGGGGCCCCAGGCCTTCCCACTTCCATCGGCGAGGTCGCTGCTTCGCCCACCCACCACGAAGGGGTCGTTCTGGACCGTGGTGCGCTGGGCATCGGTGGTGCCCTCGAAGGTGAACTCGAAACGGAAGGCGTCATGGAGAGCCATGGGGTCGATGTGGAGGTCGGTCTCTGTGCAGCCGACCACCGGGACGGTTTCCGCCAGCGCCGAGGAAAGCATCTCCGCCGGGTTCAGGCCCCCCGTGGTGGCCTGGGAGGGCCCGGGCAAATCGAAAGAGGTCCAGCCTGCCGGGTGGGGGGTCGGGAATACCACGAGGTTGTGCGCGGTATCCGCGTAGGCGGCCCCATCGAAGGAGCGAAGGGAAAAGGCGTCCAGCCGGGAAAGGGGGCCCCGCGTGGCCAAGGCCTCGAAAGTCCCGAGGGGCAGGATGAAGTTCCCCGCCGCGAAGGATGGGAAGGTGGATCCGAAAAGGATGTTACCGCCCGCAAACTGGTAGGCTGCGTAGTTCGCCCCGGCGACGACCTTCCCCTTGCTTACGGGATCGAAGGCCCCGCCGAGGGAGCGTCTTCGCCGCATGTCGGGATCGGGGGTCGCGCCGGTGCCCCTGAAGGTCCACCGGAGGGGTTGGAACTGGCCGTCGATCCCGTCCCGCTCACGGGCGGTGAAGCTCTGGGAGGTGAACCCCAGGGTGTTGAACCCGCCCGTGGCATTCTGCGTGCGCTGGCGCTCGGGGAAGATGGTTTCGTTGACCTGGAAGGTCTTCTCCTTTTCCACCAGGAGGGGGGTGGCCAGATCCGGCCGGTCCGAATTGTAGACGTTGGTGAACTGCGTCATCACCGTCGCCTCGAAGCGGTTCCGGGCGGTCACCCGGTAGGTTCCGACTGGAAGAATGATCGTGAGGCTGGAACTGTCCGTGCTGTAAACGGGGGCATTCTCCCGAGGTTCCAGCCATTCCACGCGCTCGAGGCGCCAGACGTCGCCCCCAAGGAATCGATCGAAGCGGATCTCGGCTTGCAGGGGGCCGTTTTTCGCGGCAGACCCGCCAGCCTGGAAACCCACCGCGCCGTAGTCCCAGCCCCTCAGGGTGGCCCGGTCGAACTCCATCGCGTTGAGGACGCCCGTGGCCTGGTTGGGGATGGTGCCCGAAGTGCTGGTTCCGCCCGTGGCGTAAAGGCGGCGCTTGTAGGTCAGGGAGGCGTTGGGGGCCAGGGAGGAGCCGGGCAGGGAGCCCGCCACGAGGCGGCCGGGGGGTGTGGGCCGGGTCTCGGTGAGGGCGTGCTGCGGGTCGCTTGCCACGGCCAGCCTGTCCCCGTCGAGGGGCAGGAGGCCGAGGGAAACATGGGAGTCCATGGTGTCCGCCCCGGGCTCGTTGGCCATCAGGACCACCAGGTGCGACTTCACGGAGGAGCCCATGGGGGAGGACCAGTCGCAGCCGGGGAGTTCCACGCCCCAGCCCGAGATGGCCTGGCCGTTCAGGTCCTCGGTGGCCGGGATCAGGAAGCGGAAGCCCCCTCCCTGCTGGAAGACGTGGTCGCCCAGGTTCCGGACGGGCAGGCTGGCCCCGCTGGCGTTGGTGACCGTGGTCTCCAGGGTGAAGTAGCGGTCGCGGGTGCCCAGGCGGATGCTGTGGCTGACCTTCAGGCCGGCCACCAGGTTCTGGCCGTCCCAGGAAGCCCCCGTCAGCTTGTGTTTGGGATCGTGGACCCGCCCGCTCATCTCGATCCGGGATTCGTCGGCGGTGTTGACAGGGACGAAGCGGTCCATCACCAGGCTGATGTCGGGGTCCTGGTTGAGCACAGGGGTCATGCGGTCCAGGGAATCCGAGGGGACGGAGACCCTCTGGTAGCTGGTGTTCAGGCCGACGTAGCCCACATCCACCACGCTGCCCCCCCCGGGGGCCCCGGCAAGGGCTTCCCGCTCGCCGAAGGGACTCCCATCCACCGTCAATTCGACAAAGTCGTTCCCGAGGAAGTAGTCCCCGGGACCAGCCTGGGCCTTGAGTCCCAGCACCTTGTCCCCCCCGACGGCGGGGATCTCGGAGGCCAGGGCCGCCGGCCGTTGGATCCCCGTCGCCCGGTAGCACCCCAGCCAGGGGGAGAGACCGATCACGGCCATGGCCGTGATCCGGAGGGCGTCGGCACGGGGTCGGAACGGGGCACGAGTGGAAAGGGTGGAGCGGAGGTCGGTTCCAGGATTCATCAAGTGCCACTCGTCAAAGTCCCGCCGGGCGGGAAGGTCTATGCTAACCCACGATGAGCCAAGCCGCCCCCAGAGGAATCCGGCGCCGCGCATGGCGGCGGGCAGGGGTCGCCCTGGCCCTGGCCCTCCTCCTCGATCTGCTCTGGGTGTTCCTAAGGTTCCCGGCCTACGCCGTGGGCCGCGTCCATCCCGTGGAGGGTGCGCCGGATTTCGACGCCCCTGTCCTCATCCTGGGGGCGGGGGTCTTCGCCGACGGCGAGCCGACCATGGTCCTGGAGGGAAGGCTGAAGGCGGGGCTCGCCTTGTGGCGGGCGGGAAAGGTGAAGTGGTTCCTGGTCTCGGGGGACAACCGAACCCAGGCCTACAACGAACCCCAGGCCATGCGCCGGTGGCTGCTGCGCCAGGGGGTTCCTCCCGAACTCGTGGTCGCCGATTTCGCCGGGCGCCGCACCTACGCCAGCCTCAAGCGGGCCCGCGCCGTATTCGGCCTCCGCAGGCTGGTGATCGTCACCTCGGATTTCCACCTGCCGAGGGCCCTCTTCCTCGCGGACCGGGCCGGGCTGTCCGCCTGGGGGGTTCCGGCCAGCACCGAGCAGCGCCCCATCACCGCCCGCCTGTCCTTCTGGTTCCGGGAGAGCCTGGCCAGGCACCGGGCGGTGGTGGATGGATGGTTCCCTCCCGACGTGATGCTCGGGCCGCGGGAACCCACCCCTGAGGACTGGCTGAGCGGCCGGACGAGCCCATGAAGGATCCCCGCATCTGCATCCTCGCCGCACGGCGGCTCCCCCAGGGGCGCTTCGGCGGGAGCCTCAGGGGCCTGGGGGCGGCGGAGTTGGGGCGCCTGGCTGTGGAGGGCCTCCTTCAGGACCCGGCCCTGCCCCGCCCCGGGCGGGTGCTGTGGGGCATGGCCCGGAGCCATGGAAACGGCATGAACCCCGCCCGCACCATCGCCCTCCGGGCCGGACTCCCCTTTTCTGGGAGCGCAACCACCCTGAACATGGCCTGCGGTTCAAGCCTGGCGGGCCTGCACTTTGCCATGGCCCTCCTCGAGGGGTCCCGGGAGGAGGCCGTGCTGGTGGGGGGCTCCGAGGCCATGAGCGACACGCCTTTCCTGCTCCCGGGGTTGCGCTGGGGGTACCGGACGGGCCACCGGCGGGTGCCGGACGTGATGCACGACGATGGCCTGCGCTGCCCCCTCACAGGGCTGCTGATGGGCGAGACCATCGAGCGCCTGGCGGCCAAGCGGGGCGTGACCCGCCAGGATGCCGACGCCTATGCCGCCGAGAGCCACCGGCGGGCCGCCTCCACGGACCTCTCGGCGGAATTCGTCCCCCTCGAGGCCCTGGATCACGACGAATGCATCCGGGCCTCCTGCCCCGCGGCCGAACTGGCCCTCCTGCCCCCCGTCTTCACACCCGACGGGCAGGTCACGGCCGGCAACGCCTCGGCCCTCTCCGACGGGGCCGCGGCCATCCTCCTCTCCCGGGAAGGGGTCCACCCCGAGATCCGACCCCTGGCGTGGGTCCGGGGCTGGGCTGAGGCCGGTGTGGACCCCATGGACATGGGCGAGGCCCCGGTCCCCGCCGTCCGCCGCCTGCTGGAGGAGCAGGGGCTGGGGGTGGGGGATGTGGATCTCTGGGAGCTCAACGAGGCCTTCGCCGCCCAGGTCCTGGTCTGCCAACGCCAGGTCGGAATTCCATTGGAGCGCCTGAATGTGGGGGGAGGCGGCATCAGCCGGGGGCATCCCATCGGCGCCTCGGGGGTCCGGATCCTGGTGACCCTGCTCACCCTCCTCCGCGCCCGGGGGGGTGGCCTGGGGGTGGCCACCCTGGGCATCGGCGGAGGCCTTGGACAGGCGGTGCTGGTCGAAGTCCCCGCCTAAACGGGGGAGTGCCCTCCTCCGAAGATTCAGCGTCAACCTCGCCCGGGGTTGGAGCATCATTAGACGAGGGAACTGCGAGGACGCGATGCCTGAATCCCCCCTGATCCGTCTGAAGGACGTCACCAAGGTCTACGCCATGGGCGACATGGAGGTCCGGGCCCTGGACGGCGTGGACATGGACATCCACCGGGGGGAGTACGTGGCGATCATGGGGCCCTCGGGCTCGGGCAAGTCGACGATGATGAACGTCATCGGCTGCCTGGACACCCCCAGCACGGGGACCTACGAGCTGAACGGCAAGATGGTGTCCAGCATGACCGACGACGAACTGGCCCAGATCCGAAACACGGAAATCGGGTTCGTCTTCCAGACCTTCAACCTCCTGGCCCGGACCACGGCCCTCCAGAACGTGGAGCTGCCCTTGATCTACGCCGGCAAGACCCCCCACGACCGTCACGGGATGGCCCTCCAGGCCCTGGACAACGTGGGCCTGGCGCCCCGGGCGGACCACATGCCCAACCAGCTCTCCGGGGGCCAGCGGCAGCGGGTGGCCATCGCCCGGGCCCTGGTGAACCATCCCTCCATCCTGCTCGCCGACGAGCCCACCGGGGCCCTGGACACCAAGACCAGCGTGGAGATCATGGCCCTCTTCGAGGAGCTCTACCAGAAGGGCAACACCATCATCCTCGTGACCCACGAAGAGGACATTGCCCGGCATGCCCACCGCATCGTGAAGCTGCGGGACGGAAAGATCATCCACGACGAGCCGAACACGCCCATCACCACCGAGCAGCACCTGGCCAATCTCCGGCTCTGACGCGGTCCGACCTTCAGGCGCTCTTGGCTTCCCGGGCCTTCAGGAATTCCGCATAGGCCCGGTCACCTTCGTTAATGTGATGCCGCAGCCATCCCCCGAGGAAGGTGGTCACCAGCATCGCCATGGACGCGTCCCCCTCCTGGAAGCGGACCTCCAGGCCGTGCAGGCCGTGCATGAGCTTCTTGTGCTGCTCCTGGTGACCCTCCAGGGCCGGGAAACCCATCTGGACCATCAAGGTTTCCTCGGTGTGGAAATGCTCCCGGGTCTGGCGCATCACGTTGGCGAGCACCTGTGAGACCTGGGCCCGGTCCCGCTTTCCCGCGACGCACTCCATCAGTTCAGAGAGGAGAAAGAAAATCCGCTTGTGCTGTTCGTCGATCAGTGGGATCCCCAATTCGTAGCGAGGCCGCCACTGTAGATCCGCCACGATGATCCCCCTCCATCCAGTTCGATCCTAGGCCCAGCGCCGTCGCACCTTCAAGCGGAGCTCCCGCAGCCGCCAGGACACTGGCAGGAGGAAGAAAATCCCGTCAGCCCCTGGATTTCCGGATGACGGTGAGGGCCTCGTGGATCGCCAGGGCCATCACCTCCCGATCCACGCCCCGTTCCCGGGCGGGAGTCGCGAGGCACTGGTTTGCGAAGCCTTCCGCGTCCCTCAGCAGGGACTCGAGGTGCTTCACCAGAGCTTCCGGATTTTCCTGGGCCATGGTTCAAGCATAGCCAATTGGGGTAATTCAGGAAGGGGCGGCGAGGGTCCCGGGGGTCGGGGCGGCCCGGCGTCTCAGGAGCCCCTGGGGGGCGTGACCCGCCTCCCGGGGCCGCCCGAGACGAGAGGGGAAGAGCTGGCTCGAGCCATGGTGTGCGTGGGCGCGGTTTCGAGTCCCTTCGCCGGTTCCTGGGCCCCTGGCGGGCCACCCATGGCTGCCGGCTGCGCTCCCGCACGCTGGCTGCGCACGGCCCTTCGCCTCCGGCGAACCGGCTCGGACGCGGTGCGTCCTTCGCCTGGCCCACCATTCGCCAGGATTGGCGAATAGGACCGGCGCTGGAAGCGACGGCCCGAAGGGCGAGGGCCCAGGACGGGTCCGAGTCAGCCTGCGCGCCATCGTGATTTCGAGTCCCTTCGCCGGAACCTGGGCCCCTGGCGGGCCACCCATGGCTGCCGGCTCCGCTCCCGCACGCTGGCTGCGCACGGGCCTTCGCCTCCGGCGAATCGGCTCGGACGCGGTGCGTCCTTCGCCTGGCCCTATCTGCGCGCCATCGTGATTTCGAGTCCCTTCGCCGGAACCTGGGCCCCTGGCGGGGCCACCCATTGCTGCCGGCTCCGCTCCCGCACGCTGGCTGCGCACGGGCCTTCGCCTCCGGCGAACCGGCTCGGACGCGGCGCGTCCTTCGCCTGGCCCTATCTGCGCGCCATCGTGATTTCGAGTCCCTTCGCCGGAACCTGGGCCCCTGGCGGGGCCACCCATTGCTGCCGGCGAAGGGACTCGAACCCCCACTACGTTGCCGTAAGCAGATTTTGAGTCTGCCGCGTCTGCCATTTCGCCACGCCGGCGGCAGATCCAGGATAGCGTGCCCCACGCTCCGGGATCACAGGCTTCCCACCGGCGCCCCTGGCGCACTCGCGAGAAGGGGGGTGCGGACCGCTTCGTGTCCGCGAGCCAGGCGCGCCGGACGAAGCACTGCGGCCGATCCGGGAAGCCCGCCGTTTGCCCCCACGGATCATCGCGCCGTGAGGGGGATCCGGCGGCCGTGGCCGAAGGCTTTGGGGCTCACCTTGAGGTTGAAGGGCAGCTGCCGGCGCTTGAACTCCGTGGCCCGGAGAAGGCGCAGGAGGCGCGGCAGGTGGCCCCGGGCCTCGGAGAGGTCCTGGCCCTCCAGGACGTCCCCCAGGCAGGCCTCCACCTCCTCCTCGGGCACCTGGGCTTCCAGGATGGCCCCCAGGATGGCGTCCAACTGGCGGTAGGGCGCCAGGCTGGCCTCGTCGCTCTGGCCCGGAGCCAACTCCGCCGTGGGCTTGCGCTCGAGCACGCCCCTGGGGATCGCCTCCCCCAGCTCCCGGGCCAGGGCGAAGACGCGGGCCTTGAGGCAATCCCCGAGGATCCCGAAGGCGCCGATGCCGTCCCCGTAGAGGGTGAAATAGCCCGTGGCCGCCTCGCTCTTGTTGCCCGTGTTGAGGACCGCCACGCGGTCCGTGCCGAGCCGCGCCTGGACCTGGGGCTCGGTGCTCAGGGCCATCAGGAGCATGCCCCGGCCCCTGCTCTGGAGGTTCTCGTCGGTGAGGGAGAAGGCGCGCCCTGGGAAGACCCCCTCCAGGGCGCGCACGGCGCCGGTGAAGGGCGCCTCCGCGTCCAGGCTGAGGAAGGGGATGCCGAGGCGCAGCGCCTGTTCCTTCGCCAGGGCCTGGCTTTCCCCGCTCGTGTAGCGGGTGGGGAGGGCCGCCCCCAGCACCTGCCCGGGTCCCAGGGTCTCGGCCGCCATGGCGGCCACCACCGCGCTGTCAATGCCCCCGGAGAGGCCCACCACGACGGCCTCCAGGCCCTGCTTGCGGAGGTTGTCCCGGAGCCCCATGCCCAGGGCGCGCCGGAGGTAGGCCCCTTCGGGCTCCGCCGGATCCCAGGCCTGGCCGGGCGAATCCGTGTCCACCCAGACGAGGCCTTCGTGGAAGGGAGACGCCCCCTGCCAGCCGCCGCCGGGCTGCATGAGGCCCGAGCCCCCGTCGAAGAGGAGCCAGCTCTCGGCGCCGATGCGGCTGGCGTAGACCACCGGCCGCCCGTGCTTGGCCGCGAGGCCCTGGAGGAGGCGCTTCCGCTGGGCCGCCTTGGAGGGCGTGGCCCAGGGCGGCCGTCGCCCCGGGGGCGCGTAGCTGCCCAGGAAGCCCGGGCTGGCGCTGGCATTGAGGATCAGGTCGGCCCCGGCGCCGGCCAGGTCCTGGATGGGATCCACCCCGTAGCGCTGCAGGCCCGTGGTGAGGCCCGGGTCCGCCCAGAGGTCCTCGCAGATCGAGAGCCCGATGCGCAGGCCCCGGTGCTCCACCAGGGGCTGGGGCCCGGGGTCCGGCTCGAAGTAGCGCCCCTCGTCGAAGACGTCGTAGGCCGGCAGCACCCGCTTCCGGACCACCTGCCGCAGCCGTCCCTCCTGGCACCACCAGAGTTCATTGAACAGGCGCCGCGAGGGCGCCGGACTGTGGGTGCCGAAGACGAGGGGGACCTGGCCGGCGAGGGAGGCCAGGCGGCGCCCCTCGGCTTCCACCCGGCGCCAGAGCCCCGGCTCCCACATCCGGTCCTCCGCCAGGTATCCGGGAAGGGCCAGTTCGGCGCTGAGCACGAGGTCCGCGCCCTCCGCCACGGCGTGGGCGTAGGCCGTCTCCAGCGCCCGGCCGTTGGCCTCCGGGTCCCCCAGGCGGGAATTGAGCTGCAGCAGGGCGATCCGCATGGCGGAAGTGTCTCACCGAGTCAGGGGCCCGGCGCCCTCAATCCATCTCGATCAGTCCCTGGACCGTGAGGCGGAAGCGGAATTCCCGGAGGCGCTCCGCCTGGTGGAGGCTCTCGGGAATGCCCGAGTTGGGAATCCTGCGGGTGAGCTTGCCGGTGCCCGGGTCCATGTCCCACCAGAGGATGTCGGGATAGACCACCGCCCCCGCCTGGGCATGGCTTTCCAGTTGTTCCTTGCGCCGGGGGTTCTGGAGGGCGGACTTGAGCGTTTCCCGGTCGCGGTCGGGATCCCCGCTACGCGAGACCGGGATCCGGTCCTGCCCGGCCGCTCTCTCCCCCGCCCGGGCTTTCAACATCGCCTCCTCCGTGCGGCTGGCCAGGATGAATCCCCCGTCCCCGGAGGGCTGACAGCCCAGCAGGGGCCATTCGAGCTCGAATGCCTTTCGCGTCCAGGCATCGGGATCCGGATGGCCCGGGAAAACCTTCACGAACCGGGTCGTGAGTTTTTCCACGTCCACGAGGAGGATCCGGGCCACCGCACCGTTCGCGAAGGCCAGGTGGTCCCGCCCCCGCACCCATTGGCTGGCGAAGCCCCCCAGGTAGAGGGACTTCAGGAAGTCCTTGTCGGGGGCCGCGGGATCCAGTCCCTCGAAGAACTTATCCCCCAGGTCAACTTCGACGAGGTCCTTGAATTCCAGGCGGCCTTCACGGTCCGGCCGGGCCACGGCCAGGAAGGAGAACTTCTTGTCGTGGCCGAAGAAGCGCCTCGCCACCAGCAGGAACCGGTCGCCGGGCAGAGGATGGATCCGGGCCACCCGGCCCTGGGGGAGGGATTCCGGGCACCAGGCCTCCTGGCGGCGGCCCTTCCCTTCCTCGATGCGGTGGACCAGCAGGGCCGGTTTGCCGTCCCGGGCCTCCGCGTGGGAGGTCCAGAGGGCTCCCTGGAAGAAATCCATCCGCCGTGGCCGGTAGCTCCCGGGGGGGATGGGCCACTCCCTCGGCTTCCTCCCCGGCCCCGCTTCGATCCGCACGCGATCCGAGCCCAGGATCCGGACCAGCTTGTCCCCGTCCCAGGTCATGAATTCCTGTTCCAGCGGAAGGGTCTGGGCCTGAAGGCCCGAGGCCTCCAGGACCACCAGGCAGGCCGCAACCCAGAACGCGCGGGAAAACATGTCCCGGATTATTGGCCTATTCGTGGCCGGAGGAAAGTCCCGAGCCCCTGCCCCTCGTGCAGGGCCTGGACCAGGGCGCTCCCGACGACGGGGGTGGCCCCCATGGCCCGGACGGCCTCGAGGGCCCCGGGGTCCGAAAGGCCGAAGCCCACCGCGAGGGGGCGCCCGGTGATCCCCTGCAGGGCCGCCACCCGCCGGGCCACCGGGGCCAGGGGCGTCTCCCCCCCGGTGCCCGTCACCCCCAGGCGGGCCACCACGTAGGCGAAGCGCCGGGCGAAGCAGGCCCCCGGCCCAGGGTCCGGGCGGGCCTCCAGGAGCCTCCGGACCCGGGATCCGGTGGTGGTGGGGGCCAGGAGGGGCACCAGGGGGTAGCCCCCCTCCCGAAGCGCCGCCTCGAAATCCGGTTCCTCCGAGTCCGGAAGGTCCACCACCAGGAGGGCCTTCACGGGACTTTCCCGGAGGTGCTGGAGGAGCCCCTCGGCTCCCATCCGAAGCAGGGGATTGAAATAGGAAAACAACACAACATCAGGAATATTTTTAATTGTATTTATTTTATCAAATATCTTTACCAGGGTGGTTCCCCGCCCGATCGCTCGGTGCGCCGCAGCCTGGAGCACCGGCCCGTCCGCGATGGGGTCGCTGTGGGGCACCCCCAGTTCCACGGTCCCGATCCCCAGGGACGCAACCTCGGCCAGATGATCCGGAAGGGCCTCCAGGGAGGGGTCCCCGGACATCAGGAAGGGGAGGATTGGAACAATGGTTGTATTCATAATGGCTCTATTTTCTATATTAAAATGATATTTTTAAAATGATTGATCCAGGCGCGACTGAAAGGTGGCCAAGTCCTTGTCCCCCCGTCCGCTCAGGCCCAGGAGGACGCTGCCCACCCCTTCTCGGGCCAGGCCCCGCAGGCCCGCCAGGGCGTGGCTGCTCTCCAGGGCGGGAAGGATCCCCTCGGCGCGGCAGAGTTCCAGGGCCCCTTCCAGGGCCTCCTGGTCCGAGGCCCGGCGCACCTCCACCCGGCCCTCCAGCGCCAGGGCGGCCAGTTCCGGCCCCAGGGCCGGGTAGTCCAGGCCGGCGCTGATGCTGGCGGTTTCGGCGGTCCAGCCCTGGGCGTCCTGGAGCACCAGGGTCTTGCAACCGTGGAGCACCCCCACCTCCCCCCCGAAGAGGCGAGCGGCGTGCTCCCCCAGGGCCTCGCCATGGCCCCCGGCCTCCACGGCCAGGAGGCGGCAGGGATCCTCCAGGAAGGGCAGGAGCAGGCCCAGCCCGTTGCTGCCCCCCCCCGCGCAAGCGATCACAAGATCGGGCAGGACGCCGGACTGTTCCAGCACCTGGGCGCGGGCCTCCTCCCCGATCACCCTCTGGAAACCACGGACGATCGTGGGAAAGGGGTGGGGCCCCAGGGCCGAGCCCAGGATGTAGTGGGCGCTGTCGCAGCGGGCCGCCCAGGCGCGCAGGGCCTCGTTCACGGCCTCCTTCAGGGTCCCCTGGCCGCTTTCGACCGGTACAACTTCTGCACCGAAGAATCTCATCCGGGACACGTTGGGCGCCTGTCGGGCCATGTCCGTGATCCCCATGTACACGGTGCAGCGGAGGCCCAGGCGGGCGCAGGCGCTGGCGGTGGCGACGCCGTGCTGGCCGGCGCCCGTCTCGGCGATGACCTCCCCCTTCCCCATGCGCCGGGCCAGGAGGGCCTGGCCCAGGGCGTTGTTGATCTTGTGGGCCCCGGTGTGGGCCAAGTCCTCTCGTTTGAGCCACAAGGAATCGAGGCCCAGGGCCTGGGCCAGGCGGGGGGCCGGCGTGAGGGGGGTGGGGCGGCCCACGAAATCCTTCAGCTCCCTCCGCAGTTCCGCCTGGAAGACCGCGTCCCCGAGGGCGGAGAGGTAGGCGGCCTCCAGGTCCAGGAGGGGCTGCAGGAGGGTCTCCGGGGCGTAGCAGCCGCCCAGACCCGGGGTCCCGAAGCGGGTGGGGAGTTCAAAGGGCATGGGGGGCTTCCTTCTCCATGGAACGGATGGTTTCGATGAAACGGAGGACGAGATCCGGGTTTTTGAGGCCAGGCCGGCTTTCCAGGCGGCTGGCGGCGTCGAATCCATGCAGGCGGGGCCGAAGCAGGGGGGCGAGGGCGCCGAGGCGCTCCCGCAGGTTGTCGGGGTGCAGCCCGCCGGCCAGGAGAAAGGGGCCAGGCGGAGGGTGTTGGAGGGGGTTCGTCCGCCCGGAGCCTCCTGGCAGGCCCGTGAGGGCCGGGCCTGGCTCCCAGAGGTGGCAATCCGGAGCCCCATCCTCCTGGCCCGGGGTGTCCGCCCAGGGCAGCAGCACCCAGAAACCCCGTTCCCGGAGGTACCGGGTGACCCGGCCCCGGGCCTCCGGGCCGGCGTGGGGCTGGATCCGTCGGAAGCCCGACGCGTCCGCCGCCCGGGCCAGGCCCTCCGGATTGTCGGAGACCATCACCAGGACCGAGCGATCCGCCCAGGAGCCCGCGGCCTCCCTGGGGGCCGGGCAGTGGCGGGGACTGGGGGGATGGGACACGAAGCCCAGAAGGTCCGCCCCGGCCTCCGCGGCGAACTCGGCGTCGGCGCGGTTGGTGAGCCCGCAGACCTTGGCCAGCATCAGGTGCGGACCGGGCGGCCGGCGCGGATCCGGCCCAGGAAGCCCGCGGGGTCGGCACTGCGCATGAGGGCCTCGCCGATGAGCACGGCGTCGAAGCCGGCCTCGAAGGAGGCCAGGGCGTCCTCGGGGGTGGCCAGGCCCGATTCCCGGATGAGGACCGCCTCCGGGAAGGCCTCCCGGAGGGCCTCCGCCCCGGGGCTGCCCAGGGTGAAGGTGGCCAGGTCCCGGGCATTGATCCCCACCAGGCGGGCCCCCGCAGCCTGGGCCAGGGGCAGTTCCGTCAGGTCGTGCAGTTCCACCAGGGCCTCCAGGCCCAGCGCCGCAGCCTCCCGGGCGAAGGGGGCGGTGTGCTCCCGGAGCACCCGGGCGATGAGGAGCACCGCGCTGGCGCCGCAGGCCTTCGCCTCGAGGAGCTGGGCCTCGCTGATGACGAAACCCTTGTACAGGCAGGGAATCCCCAGGGAGGCGGCTGCCCGGAGGTCGGCGGTGGAGCCGAGGAAAAAGCTTGGCTCCACCAGGATCGAGAAGGCGCTGGCCCCGCCCTGACGGTAGTGCTCCAGCTGCCGCAGGAGGGGCGTTCCCTGGGCGAAGGGTCCCAGCGATGGGGATCCCTGCTTGAACTCGGCGATGACCGCGCCCCCCAGGGAAGCCTCCCGCCGGAGGGCCTCTTCGAAACCCGGAGCGGGCGGAGGCGGGGGCTCAACCACAGGCGGAACCCAGTGGAGCAGACGCTCCCTTTCACTCCGGAGCACGCGCTGGAGGTGGGAACTCTCCGGAAGCCCTGTGGACTCCACGATTTGGAGCGGATCCGGGAAGGAGCTCATGCCTGCCCCCGGGGCGGCAGGGGCAGGCGAAATCCCTTCTGGAGGGCCGCGCGGGCCTCCAGAAGGGGGTCCCGGAGATCCTCCAGGGGGAGAGCGCGGTGGAGGAGGAGTCCCAATCCCACCTGCAGGGCCACCGCATCGGAAAGGGCGCTCCGGAATTCAGGATGCCGGTCTCCGCCGTGGAATCCCTGCGCCAGACGCAGGGCCTGGGCACGGTCCTCCACCACCAGGGCGTCCTTGGCCGGCCGGGGAATGCCCAGGTCCCTGGGCACCAGGACCCGGGTGGGGAGCACCTGGGTCTCCAGAACTTCGGCCACCAGGGTGGGCCCCTCGATCGAGGCCTCGTCCATCCCGAAGCCTTCGGCGTCCTTGCCGTGCACGACGAAGGCCCGGCGCACACCCCGGGCGGCCAGGGCCCCGGCCATGGGGAGCAGCAGGTCTTCCCGGGCCACGCCCAGGAGCATGAAGGGAGGCCTGCCGGGATTCAGCAGGGGGCCCAGGAGGTTGAAGATCGTCGGGACGCCCAGGCGCCGGCGGATCTCCCGGAGACGTCCCAGGAGCGGATGGTAGGCCGGCGCGAACAGGAAGGCGAAGGCGTCCCTGCGGAGGTCCTGGAGGAGGAGTTCGGCGGACCGGTTGAGGTCGTAACCCAGGGCCTCCAGCAGGTCCGCCGCCCCGCATACCCCCGTGGCGGCACGGTTGCCGTGCTTGAGGATCGGAACGCCGAAGCCCGGGAGGGCCAGGGCCGCAAGGGTGCTGAGGTTCGCGGTGGCCCGGCCGCCCCGGCTGTCCCCGCCGGTGCCCACCACGTCCAGAACCGGAAGCCCCGTGTCCGGAAAGGGCACGGCCACGGCCGACAGCGCCTCGGCGAAGGCCGCGAGCTCGTGGGCTTCGGGGCTTCGCTGGGCCAGCAGGGCCAGGCAGGCCCCCACCAGGAGGGCATCCGTGTCCTGGTCGATGAAGATCTCCATCAGTTCCCGGGCGGTGGCGGCCGGAAGCGGACGAATGGGGTTGTGGGTGGTCAGGAGGGTCATGGTCGGGCTCCGGTTGCCGGGTCGGGCATGCGGTTTTGAATTCGGGCCAGTCTCAGGAAATGGGCCACCATCGCCGGCCCATCGGGGGTGAGGATGCTCTCGGGATGGAACTGGACGCCCCAACGGGGCAGGCTTCGGTGGGCGATGGCCATGATCTCCCCCAGGGGGCTGCGCCCCGCCACGCGCCAGCAGGCGGGAAGGCTCTCCGGCTCCGCGATGAGGCTGTGGTAGCGCCCCACGGGCAGGCCCGGAGGCAGCCCCTCGAAGAGGCCTTTCCCGTCGTGCTCCAGGGGAGTGGCCTCGCCGTGCAGGGGTTCCCGGGCGTGGACGACCCGGCCCCCCGTGGCCGCCACCATGGCCTGTTGGCCCAGGCAGACCCCCAGCATGGGGACGCCCCAGTCCGAGCCCGCCAGGGCCATGTGGGCCCCGCATTCGGTGGGATGCCCGGGCCCGGGGCTGAGCACCACGGCCTCCGGAGCCAGGGCCCGGGCCCGGTCCAGGTCCAGGGCATCGAAGCGTTCCACCCGCACCTGGGCCCCCAGGGTCTCGAAAGCCTGCACCAGGTTGTAGGTGAAGCTGTCCAGCGCGTCCACCAGAAGGATCAAAGGGCACCTCCCGCGACCAGGTCGGACCAGGTCGGATTCATCCGCACACCTCCCCCAGGTCCACCCCCAGGGCCTCCGCCACGGCCCCCATCTTGTGCAAAGTCTCCCGGTATTCCTTCTCCGGGACCGAGGCCCGCACGATCCCCGCCCCAGCCTGGAGGAAAGCAGACCCCGCCGAGTAGATGGCCGTGCGCAGGATGAGGGCGGTGTCCAGAATGCCATCGGCACCGTAGCGCAGGAGCGCGCCCCCGTAGGGGCCCCGGGCCTCTCCCTCCATTTCCGCGATCCGCTGGGCGGCCCGGATCTTGGGGGCGCCGCTCACCGTGCCGGCCGGAAAGGCCGAGGCGAGGACGTCCAGGGCGTCCAGGCCCGGCTTCAGCCGCGCCTTCACCGTGGTGGTGAGGTGGAGCACGTGGCTGGTGCGCTGGAGGGCCAGGGGTTTTTCCACCCTCACCCCGCCGGGCACCGCGATGCGCCCCAGGTCATTCCGGGCCAGGTCCACCAGCATCTGGTGCTCGGCGAGTTCCTTGGGGTCCCGCTTGAGGGCTTCGAAGCGGGCGAGGTCCTCCTCCTCGTCGTGGCCCCGGGGGACCGTCCCCGCGATGGGAAGGGTCTCCGCCTCGTCCCCGTTCACCCGCACGAGCATCTCGGGGGAGGCTCCCACCAGGGCCAGCCCCTCCCATTCCAGGAGGTAGGCGTAGGGACTGGGGTTGAGGCGCCTGAGACGACGGTAGGCCTCCAGAGGGGCCGGGGCACCTTGGACTTGGATCCGCTGGCTCGGCACCAGCTGGTACACGTCCCCTTCCAGAATGAAGGCCTGGATCCTTTTCACCGTGGCCTCGAAGGCCTCCCGGGATTGGAGGGCCCTGGGTTCCGGGACTGCACCGTTTCCGTCCCTGGGGGTAGGGCAGCGCCCCAGGCCTCCGGCCCAGGATGCAAGCCGTTCATACCCCTCCCGGGAACCGTCTTCACCCACGAGAAGCTGCAGTTCCGCCACCTGGTGCAGGTGGTCCAGGACCAGGGCCCCCCCGAAGGTCTTGGCCCACACACAGGGAAGCCCCAGGGCGTTGCCCGCGGGCAGGGGCAGGCTGGGCTCCAGGCCTGCCAAGGCCTCGAAGCCCACATACCCCGCAAGCCCGACTCCCACAGGCATGGCTTCCCGCCCGAGGGGGAGTTCGCTCGCGGGGTCCAGGGATTCTCCCGAGAAGCGGGGGCCCGCCAAGCGGCGCAGCTGGCCCGGCCAGCCCTCCGCCCGCCCCTCGAGGCGAAGTTCCTCCCGGGGATCCAGCAGGACGAAGCTGTAACGGCCCACCCGCTCCCCCAGGTCGCAGGATTCCAGGAGGAGGCTGGCGCCCTCCCCCCGCAGGCTCAGGTAGGCCGAAAGGGGGGTGATCAGGTCGGCCGGGATCCGTCGTCGGAGTAGCTTCATGGGAGACCTTGCGGAAATGAAAGAGCCCGGCGCGGGGCCGGGCTCGAAAGGTGGATTCGGAATCGAGTTAAAGGGCTTCCGATGCACCATCCGAGCCGGCGCACCACCACCAGGCCTTGGAGGCCGCGGCGGAAGGGCTGCAGGGACGACGCACCATTCAAGAATGAGAACCGCTCGCCGGGGCCCTGTCAACCGTCGGCCCCACGGGGTGGGGCCTTGCGGCCCGCGCCCTGCCGCGTTCCCATGGAGTCCGGAAACCTTGATGGAAACCACCTCCGAAGTCCCCGACGAACTCCCTGAACGGCCTGAAGGCATCGGAGGCGACGACCCCCTCGCGCCCCGGAGCCCGTGGTCCTTCGTTCGCGACGCCCTTCCCTCCGGGTTCGGTCCCTGGGGCCTTCACCTGATGGGAGCGTGGGTCCTCTTCACCGGTCTCGGCGCCACCGCCTGGGCCTACCACCTCCGCGGGCTGGCCCAGTTCGGCAAGCTCCCCGGGGGCGGCAGCGGGCTGCCGGACCACTGGGGGGAACTCCTCACGGCCCGGGACCTCTGGGAATTGGTTGAGAACGGCGGCTGGAAACATGCCCCCCTGGGCCCCGCCGCCCCGATCCTGGCGGGCACAGCCCTGATCTGGGCCCTCTGGGCAGGCTGGCGCATGCAGGCCCAAAGCGCGGGCGTCCCGGGGCGCCTGGGTCCCTGGCTCCTGGGCCTGCTGGATGCCCTTCTCATCGGGGTGCTTCCCCTGGGCGCCCTGGGAGGAATCCTGCTCTGGCTCCTGGCCAAGGCCGGGGCGAGCGGATTCTCCCTGCTGGGGTGGCTGAACCTGGTGGGTGGTGGGGCGCTTCGCCTCGCCCTTCCTTCGCTCTTCATGCTCCAGTGGTGGTTCTGCCGCCTGGGCCGGGCCGCCGGGCCCGGGGGTCTGGTCATGGGTTCGTGGAAGGCCATGGGGGCCCACCTCGGGCACTCCTTCCTGCGCCTCTGGAGCCACCCGATCCACTGGGGATCCTTGGCCCTGGCAGGAAGCATCCTCCGGGCGGGACTTTCCTTCCTGGCCCTCCTCGCCGGCTGGCGTCTGGGGGGGGTTGGCGGCGGGCGGGTGGCCTGGATGATGTTTCTGCTCCTCCTCGCCTCAGCCGGCGGGGCCTGGCTCCTGGGCTGGTTCCTCAGGCTGGCGGCCCTCTTCTGGGCCCAGGACCGGCGGGTCCGGGCCGCCCGGGAAGCCCTCCGGCTGGACATCGTATCGAGGGAACATGCGACTGCGGAACCTTAGCGCTCTTTTCATGGCGGCCGCCCTCGCCGGGCAGGCCCCGCAGCTTCGGAAGGCCGAGGCGCGCCCGGTCAACGACAGCCTTCCCGGGGACCCCGCCCTCCTGCGGGTCATCGAGCCGGCCCAGAAAGAGATCGAGTCGGGATTCGGGAAGGTGATCGGCCAGGCCCCCGACGGCCTGTTCAAGGGGCGCTTCGGGGAGGAGAACCTCCTGGGCTACTGGATCGCGGACGCGATGCGGGAGCGGGCCTCCGCCCTCGGCGGCGGGCCGGTGAAATTCGCCTTCACCAACGGCGGCGGGGTGAGGACCAGCCTCAAGCCCGGGCCCGTGCGGGTGGGGGACATTTTCGAAGTCATGCCCTTCGAGAACGAGATGATCGTGGTGGAACTCACGGGGGCCGAGGTGATCGGGGTCATCCGGGAGAGCCTCCAGCGACGAGGGGGAGAACCCTGCTCGGGTGTCCGGGTGGAGCTTTCGGGCCCCGTCCAGAAACCCATCCTGAAGGTCACCTGGGCGGACGGCAGCCTGATCCTGCCTGGAGAAACCGTCCGGGTGGTCACCTCGGACTACCTGTATGGAGGCGGAGACGGCATTCCCTCCCTCCGGAAGGGCCGCAAGCCGAACACCACGGGGCTCACCATCCGCCAGGCCCTGCTGGACGCCGTGCAGGAGTTGACCCGGGCGGGCAGGACCCTGGGGGCCCCCCCCGCGGGCCGCTACAAGATCACCCCCGAGCTCTTCCAGGCCATGAGGGATCGGAAACTCGGGCCCATCGAGGGGGAATGAACATGGACCGCCGCGCCTTCCTCGCCTCCTCCGCCCTGGTGCTCGCCCCCCGGCTCCGCGCCGAGGCGGCCCAGACCTCCAGGATCACCCTCCTTCACACCAACGACACCCATTCCCGCATCGAACCCTTCCCCCCGGGAATGGGCAACCTGACGGGCCGGGGGGGGATCGCCCGCCGCTCCACCCTGGTCCATCAGCTGCGGAAGGAACTGGGCAGCGTCCTCCTCCTGGATGCCGGCGACACCTTCCAGGGAACCCCCTACTACAACCAGTACAAAGGCAAGCTCGACTACCAGTTGATGAGCCTGGTGGGCTACGACGCGGCCACCCTGGGCAACCACGACTTCGACAGCGGGGTGGAGGCCCTGCTTGAGGCCATGACCGAGGCGCGGTTTCCCTTCGTGAACTGCAACTTCGACTGCGCCGGGGCCCCGGCCCTGGCCAAGCGCCTCCACCCCTGGCTGGTGAGGGAATTCCAGGGCCTGAAGGTGGGCCTGACCGGCGTCGGCGTTGCCTTCAAGAACCTCGTGAGTCCCCGCAACCATCAGGGAATCACCTGGAGGGACCCCTACGAGAGCCTCAAGCCCGTGGTCCGCCACCTCCGGGAGAAGGAGAAGGTGGACATGGTGGTCGTCCTCTCCCACCTCGGCCACGACCTCAGGGGCGACACCCACGACGATCTTCGGATGCCCGGACAGGTGCCCGGGATCGACGCGATCATCGGAGGCCACAGCCACACCTTCCTGGAGGAGCCCGTCCGGGTTTCCACCGGACTCGGAACGACAGTCATTTTTCAGGTGGGCTTCGGAGGGGTGAACCTGGGGCGGATGGACTTCACCCTCTCCCGGGGAGAACTGAAGGCCGTGACCGGCCAGGCCCTGGGTGTTGCCCCCTCCCCGATCTCCAGTTGATCGGGCCTCGGGGCCCGTGGGAACCTGAGGATTCCTGGATCCATAAACCCTGGGCTGCCGCGACGACCCCGCCGGCCAAGCCTGGGTTCCCGCGGGCAACGACCATGGAGGACACATGAGCAACCACAAAATCATCTGGACCGAGATCGACGAGGCCCCGGCCCTGGCGACCTACTCCCTGCTGCCCATCGTCCAGGCCTTCACCAAGGGCACGGGCGTGGACGTGGAGACCCGCGACATTTCCCTGGCGGGGCGCATCCTGGCCAACTTCCCCGAGAAGCTCACGGAAGCCCAGCGCATTCCCGACTTCCTCTCCCAGCTGGGAGACCTGACCCAGAAGCTCGAGGCCAACATCATCAAGCTGCCCAACATCAGCGCCTCCATCCCCCAGCTGATGGCCGCCATCAAGGAACTCCAGGCCCAGGGCTACCAGGTGCCCGACTACCCCGAGCAGCCCCAGAACGATTCGGAGAAGGAGATCCAGGCCCGCTACGGCAAGGTGCTCGGAAGCGCGGTGAATCCCGTGCTCCGCGAGGGGAATTCGGACCGCCGCGCCCCGCTTTCCGTGAAGAACTACGCCAAGAAGCACCCCCACAAGATGGGCACCTGGAGTCCCGGCTCCAAGACCCGGGTGGCCCACATGAGCGGGGGGGACTTCTACGGTTCCGAAAATTCAACCACCCTCAGTGCCCCCGCCACCGTTCGCATCGAGTTCGCCGGGGCGGACGGAAGCGTCAAGGTTCTGAAGGAGAAGCTGGCCCTCCAGGCCGGGGAGGTGGTGGACAGTTCCTGCCTGAACGTGAAGGCCCTCCGCGCCTTCTACGCCGAGCAGATCGAGGCCGCCCGCAAGGACGGGGTGCTGCTCTCCCTGCACCTCAAGGCCACCATGATGAAGATCTCCGACCCCGTGATGTTCGGGCACGCCGTGACGGTCTTCTTCAAGGACCTCTTCGACAAGCACGGCGCCACCTTCCAGGAGCTGGGCGTCAACCCCAACCTGGGCTTCGGGGACCTGCTCTCCCGGCTCCCCCGGCTGCCCGAGGCCAAGCGCGCCGAAATCGAGGCGGACATCCAGGCGGTGTACGCCAAGCGGCCTCCCCTGGCCATGGTGGACTCCGACAAGGGCATCACCAACCTCCACGTGCCCAACGACATCATCGTGGACGCCTCGATGCCCGTGGTCGTGCGGGACTCGGGCCAGATGTGGGGCCCCGACGGGAAGCTGCATGATTGCGTGGCCATGATCCCGGACCGCTGCTACGCCACGATGTACAAGACCATCATCGAGGACTGCCAGCAGCACGGCGCCTTCGACCCCGCCACCATCGGGAGCGTGCCCAATGTCGGGCTCATGGCCCAGAAGGCCGAGGAGTACGGCTCCCACGACAAGACCTTCATCGCGGCCGGAGCCGGCGTCATCCGGGCGGTGGACGGCGCCACGGGCCAGACCCTGCTCCAGCAGGGCGTCGAGGCCGGCGACATCTTCCGCATGTGCCAGACCAAGGACGCCCCCATCCAGGACTGGGTGAAGCTGGCCGTGACCCGGGCCCGCCTCACCGGCGCCCCCGCCGTGTTCTGGCTCGACCGGAACCGGGCCCACGACGCC
Source organism: Acidobacteriota bacterium (assembly GCA_016213735.1). Classification (GTDB taxonomy): domain Bacteria; phylum Acidobacteriota; class Holophagae; order Holophagales; family Holophagaceae; genus JACQZU01. The sequence goes on from JACQZU010000028.1 coordinate 48,370, forward strand.
CAGATCATCGCCAAGGTCGAGAAGTACTTGAAGAACCACGACACCGCGGGCCTGGACATCCGGATCCTGCCCCCGGTGGAGGCCATGAAGCTGTCCTGCGAGCGGATCCGCAAGGGCCTGGACACCATCTCCTGCACCGGGAATGTCCTGCGCGACTACCTCACGGACCTCTTCCCCATCATCGAACTGGGCACCAGCGCCAAGATGCTCTCCATCGTCCCCCTTCTGGCGGGCGGCGGCCTCTTCGAGACCGGGGCCGGCGGCTCGGCCCCCAAGCACGTGCAGCAGTTCCAGAAGGAGGGCTACCTCCGCTGGGACAGCCTGGGCGAGTTCAGCGCCTTCGCCGCCTCCCTGGAGCACCTGGCCAACACCTTCCAGAACAAGAAGGCCGCCGTGCTCGCCGAGACCCTGGACCAGGGCATCGCCAAGTTCCTCGACAACAACAAGTCCCCCGCCCGCAAGGTGGGCCAGATCGACAACCGCGGCAGCCACTTCTACCTCGCCCTGTACTGGGCCGAGGCCCTGGCCGCCCAGGACAAGGACGCGGAGATGAAGGCCCGCTTCGCGCCGGTGGCCAAGGCCCTGGCGGCGAACGAGGAGAAGATCAACGCCGAACTGATCGGCGCCCAGGGCAAGCCCGTGGACATGGGCGGGTACTACCACGGGGATCCCAAGAAGATCGGCGCCGCCATGCGGCCGAGCCCGACCCTGAACGCCATCATCGACGGAATGTAGGCCTCCATTTTCGGGAAGGTTGAGGGCAGGCCCAGTGCCTGCCCTTCTTCTTTTTCCCCTCCGCCCTGGGAGCGCAGGGGTTGCCCCTGTGGGTCAGTAGCCCCAGCGGGCCAGCCGCTGGCGGGCCCAATGTCCCCACCCGCCTGGAAGCTGGTTGCTCGCCTGGCAGTGCCCAGCCCCGGGGACCACGGTGAGGTCGGCGTGATCCCCGGCGACGCGTTGGACGCCTGGGAGCGGCGTTTCCTGATCTGCGCTTCCAGACACATAGGCAATAGGACCCTTGAGGGAGGGGACGGCGAGGGCGGGAGAAACGGATCCGGGTTGGAAGTTGGCGAGCCGGCCGCCCCGAAAGAGCGCCAATTCCTCTGCAGGCCTCGCCAGGAGTTCGAAGGGCCCGAGGGTGCCTTTGACATGGTCCTGGGCTGCTGACCGGAGATCCTCGAAGGGGCACTCCAGCAGCGCCCCACCAAGGCGTGTGCCCTCTTTTTCCAGGTCTTCCAGGGCCAGCAGCGCCACGCCGGCGCCCATGCTCCAGGCTGCGACGACCAAGCGCTGGGCTGGGACCCCTTCGTTCAGGAGGTGGTGGACCACGGCCACCACATCCTTCCGCTCCCAGGCGCCCATGGTGCAGGGAATGGAAGGATCCCGATCCCGGCCGCGGAAGGTGAAAGAAGCCGCCCCCCACTCCGGCAGTTCCGCTGCACGACCCACCGTCCCCCAGGCGTCGTCCCCAAATCCGTGCAGGTAGATCACCACCCCCTTCTCCTGGACCCGGTGAAGTCGCCACAGCTCCAGGCGGCGGCCTTCACCCCCCTGCAAGGAGGTCATGGTCCATCGCTCTCCCGGGCGCTGCAGGCTCGCCCGGATGCTCTCTCGGTCCTTCTCGCTTCGCACAGGCAGGGGAACCTGGAGCAGCAAAGGTGGCAGGACCCAGTAGCCTGCGGCGAGCGTGGCGAGTCCCCAAAGCAGGAACAGCGCTGAAAAACCTCGTGCCAACGGCTTCGCCATGCGCGGGGTACGGCAGGCCGGGGAGGCCGCTTAGAGCTTGATCCGCACCTTCTGGTCCCCCCGGACCTCCACGCTCTGCTTGGTGCCCTTGCCGGCGAAGCCGACGACGTGGGTTCCCGCGGCCAGGGTGATGGCCTTGTCCCCGGTGCTTTCGACGTCCGTGGCCTGGCCGTCGATGGTCACCATGCCGGTGCCGGGGAAGGTCTCCACGGTGAGCCGGGCGGTGGGAGGAAGGTTCAGGGTGGCGGTCTGCCCCGCCTGGACGGTGATGGTGCGAGTCTCCCGGAAGAAGTACTTCGGGGCGCTGAGTTCCACTTTGTGCTTACCGGGAGCCAGGGGATGCTGCGCGGAGGCACCCAACTCGCCGAGGTCCTGGCCGTCCACCCGGACCCGGACCGGGAAGGATCCGTTGAGCTTGAGGATGCCCTCGGTGCCGGCGTCGAGGCTCCTGGGGCTGGCGCCCCTGGGGACGAGCTGGAGGATCTGGCCCTGGGGGGATTCCCCCGTCTCGTAATCCAGGGTGAAACTGAGATCCCCCTTGGTCAGGGTGAGAGGGGTGCGCTTCCCGAGGTCCCAGCTGACGGTCACAGGCGTCCGGTCAGGAAGTTCCTTCCCGTCCAGCACCACCGACGCGCCGTCCGGGATGGATTCGATCCGGACCTCGGCCACCTGGTGTTCCAGGGTGACGAGGCCGGGGGCCCGGGCGGGATCGTAGGGCATTTCGAAGGGCTTGAATCCTTTCCGCTCCACACGCAGGCGGGCCCCCGCCTTGAGGGTCACGCTGGCGGGGCTCAGGCCCACCTCCTTGCCGTCCACCAGGATCCTGGCCTTGTCGGGCTCCGTCTTGAGGGTGATCGTGTCGCCCCCCCGGCCCCGGAGGAACATCCATGCCCCGCCACCCGCCAGGGCCAGAACCGCCGCGGCGGCGATCATCCAGCCCCCCTTCCCCTTCCTGCGGATGGCGGTCTGGACCAGGACGGTCTCTTCGTGGGCCTTGGACAGGATGGGCGGAAGGACCGGATCCCCCCCGGGGACGTTGAGGAGCCCCAGGAGTTCCCGGCGTTCCTCCTTCGCCATGTCCGTGGTGACCTCCATGAGGTCCCGCACGAAGGCCGCGCAGCTGGGGTGGCGGTCCCCAGGCAGCTTGGCGAGCACCTTGTGGAAGACCCGGCGCCACCCTTCGGGAAGCACGCCCAGCACCGGGGGCTGCACCTCCACCGGGGGCTCGTTGACGATCTTGTAGAGGATGGTGTTGATGGAGTTTCCCGGGAAGGGCGAGACGCCGGAGAGCAGTTCGAAGGTCATCACCCCGAAGCTGAAGATGTCCGAGCGGTTGTCCACAGCGCCTTCCCGGATCTGCTCCGGGCTTGCGTAGCTGGGGGTGCCCAGGAAGGTGCCGGTCTGGGTGAGGCTGGCGTCCTCCCGTTTGGCGATGCCGAAGTCCATCAGCTTGGGTCGTCCATCCTCCGTGACCATGACGTTCCCGGGTTTGACATCCCGGTGGACGATGCCGTGGGAATGGGCGTGGTCCAGGGCCTCTGCCACGGCCGCAAGGAGCCGAAGTTTTTCGCGCAAAGGCATTTCCCGGCCGGACTTGATGAGTGCATCCAGGGGCCTTCCCGGCACGAATTCCATGGCGAGGAAGGGGCCCAGCTCGCTCTCACCCACATCGTAGATCGTGACGATTCCGGGGTGATTGAGCAGCCCCGAGACCTCGGCCTCCCGCTGGAAGCGGGCAAGGCACTCGTGGCGATCGGCGTCGTTGCGGATGATGTCCAGCCGCATGGTCTTGACCGCCACTTTCCGTTTGATTCGCGGGTCCTCGGCCAGCCAGACGAAGCCCATGGCTCCGCCGCCGAGGAGGCGCTTGACCTCGTAACGGCCGATGCTGGAGGGCATGTTCTCGGGTTCGGGCACGGGTCAACCAGGGAAGGTTCGGGAGCCCCTTTGTGCTATGGAAATCCCCCAAATTCAATGGATTTTCCGAGGGCCTGGGATAAAATTAACCGTTGCTTGCCGTGGCGGCAAGCCTGCCGAGGAAAAATCCCCGATGGAATTCATGAAGACTACCATCCTGGTCGCCTATTTCAGCATCTTGACGATTCTCAGCGTGTACGGGGCCCACCGGCTCTACATGCTGATCCTGTACTACCGGCACAAGAACGATGTGCCGGTGCCCAAAGGAGGACCCGAGTACAGGCCCCGGGTCACCGTCCAGCTGGCGGTCTTCAATGAGATGAACGTCATCGAGCGTCTCATGGACCATGTGGTGCGAATGCGCTGGCCCAAGGAGCGCCTCGAGATCCAGGTGCTGGACGACTCCACGGACGAGACCGTCAAGGTGGCCCAGGCCGTCTGCGAGAAGTACGCGGCCCTGGGCTTCGACATCTCCTACCTTCACCGTTCCGACCGCACCGGCTACAAGGCCGGCGCCCTGGACAACGGGCTCAAGGTGGCCAAGGGAGAACTCGTGGCCATGTTCGACGCGGACTTCCTGCCCACCGAGGACTTCCTCGAGATGGCGGTTCCGCATTTCGCCGATGAGAAGGTGGCCTTCGTGCAGGGCTGCTGGGACCACCTCAACCGGGAATTCTCCCTGCTCACCCAGGTCCAGGCCATCCTGCTGGACGGCCACTTCATTTTCGAACACACCGCCCGCCACCGTTCCAAGGCCTTCTTCAACTTCAGCGGAACGGCCGGCATGTGGCGGGTCTCGGCCATCGCCGACGCCGGCGGCTGGGAGCACGACACCATCACCGAGGACGCCGACCTTTCCTACCGCGCCCAGCTCAAGGGCTGGAGGGGCGTCTACCTCAAGGACCTGGTCGTCCCCGCCGAACTCCCCGTGGAGGTCAACGCCTTCAAGAGCCAGCAGCACCGCTGGGCCAAGGGCAACGCCCAGGTCATCCGCAAGCTCATGGCGACGATCTGGAAGAGCAAGGAAAGCCTGCACACCAAGCTGGAGTGCTGGTTCCACCTCACCGCCAATTGCAACTACATGCTGATGGTGGTCCTGGCCGTGATCATGGTTCCCAGCATGATCATCCGGGCGGGCACTCCCTGGTACATCCTGCTGGCCACCGACGGCCCCTTCTTCGTGTTGAACGCGGTGAGCGTCGGCCTGTACTTCGGGATGTCTCAGCGGGAGGTGAAGAACAACGCCAATTGGACCAAGCGGATCAAGTACATCCCCGGCCTCATGGGCCTGGGCATCGGGCTGGCCCTCAACCAGGCCAAGGCGGTCCTCGAAGGCTTCTTCACCGACGACAAGGAGTTCAAGCGGACGCCCAAGCTGGGTGTGGACGAGAACGGGCGCACCCTGAGCAAGCGGGCCTACAAGGTGCCCAAGAGCCTCATCACCTTCCTGGAGTTGGGCTTCGCGGTGTACTACTTCGCGGCCGTCATCGTGGCCATCTGGATCCGCAAGTGGGCCTCCGTGCCCTTCCTCTGGCTCTTCTTCAGCGGCTTTGCCTACATCAGCCTCTTCAGCCTCATGGACATGAAGATCTTCCGCCGCCTCGCCATGGAGGAGCTGGAGGACAGCCCGGAGGCCACCCACCTGGTGCAGTGATTCCGGTTCCGGGTTGTTGAGGCAGGGAATGCTTTGCAGCGGCGGCCCCAGGCCGCCGCTGCCCGTTCGGGCGGGGTAGGCTTTCTTCATGCCCCGCCGGCCCCCGCCCCGCATCCAGCGCCCCCGGGCGGCCGTCCTGCGCTACCGGGAGGAGCCCCCCTTCAAGGATTTCGCGCCACGCCTGGTGGCCAAGGGCGAAGGCCTGCTGGCGGAGCGGATCCTGGAGGAGGCGCGGAAGCACGGCATCCCCATCGAGCACGACCCGGATCTCGTCGCCGCCCTGGCCCCCCTGGAGGTCAACCAGCTCATCCCCCAGGAACTCTTCCAGGCGGTTTCCATCATCCTGGCCACCCTGTACCGGGCCAACGGGGCCCAAGGCCGATTGGAAGCACCCCGGGGGGCCGCAGCCTCCTCCAAGAAAGGGCGCTGAGGGGTCCCCTCAGCGGGGAAAGGAGACGACCCGGAAACCGGTGTTCGGGGAGCGCCACCTGGGATCCAGGGCCTCCCGGCTCGCAGAGCCGGCATCCCCCGCGGCGGAGAGGTAGGACCCTCCCCGGCACACCTTCTGAAAACCCGAAGCCGGGCCTTCCGGATCGGTTTGGGGGCCAGCGGGATAGCGGGGTTCCAGCCAGTCCTGGCACCACTCCCCGAGGTTTCCGTGCATGTCGAAGATCCCCCATGCGTTGGGTTTCTTGGAGGCTGCGACCTTGGGGCGTGCCTCCTCGGGGTGCCCCTCCCGCCCCGCGTACCAACCGAATTCGGCCAGGACCCCCTCTTCGTCCCCCGTGGGGTACCGCGTGCGCGCTCCGGCCCGGCAGGCGTATTCCCACTCGGCCTCCGTGGGCAATCGATAACGGAATGAGGGGTCCAACGCCTCCAGCCTGGACATGAACTCCTGGGCATCCTCCCAGCTCACGAATTGAACGGGAAAGGACTCCCCTTCCAGCGCCCCCGGCAAGAGGCGGGAGCTAGGATCCGTCGGGGCCTCGCGCCAAGGCCTCGTCCCCATCACCCGCAGCCATTGTCCCTGCGTCACCTCCGTGGTCTGGAACCATGGGGTCCTGGAAATCGTCACGGGGTGCGCCGGGATCCCCTGGTTCCAGGCAGGAATCTGGGCCATCCGCCCCTGCCCCTGACAGGTCTGGCAGACTTCCATGCGCCCGACCACCTGCGGGACCACCCTTCCATGGCCTTCACATGCTGCGCAGGTCATGCGTCCGGAGCCGCTGCAGAATGCGCAGATGTAGCAGATATCCTCGTGCGGGCGGCCGTGGGTGTAGAGGCAGGGCACATGCCCCGATCCGTTGCAATTCTCGCAGCGGCGGGCCTCCTTCTTTTCCTGGATGAAAGCCGCCCGCTTGCCCAACCCACGGCAAGCCTCGCAGGGAACGATCCGGGCGGGCGTACCCATCAGAAAGGTCCCCGGTGGAATCTGGACAAGGGTCATTCCCACGGGGTTGGTCCGAAGGGGCAGTCCCTGGGGGGCGTTCTGGGAGAATGCGACCCCACCTCCGAACAGGAGGGCCAGGAAAAGGGCTTGGACCCTTCCACGGATTGTCGGGGTTGATCGGAATGCAAGCATGGAGGACTCCTGGTCCATGGATGAATTTACGCCACCCCGGGGCAGAAGGAAGACTCCAGGACCACATGCCGCAGAATGATGGGTGGCTCTTCCTCCGGCCCAGCCCGAACATGCGTCTCCCATGATCGACCTCCACTGCCACAGCGCCTTCTCCGACGGCTCCGATCCCCCGGAGGCTCTGGCGGCCATGGCCGACCAGCTCGGGCTGACGGCCCTCGCGCTCACCGACCACGACACGGTGGACGGATTGCCCTCCTTCCTGGCCTGTCAGCCCTCCACCCCGACGCGGCTGCTGGCTGGGGTGGAACTGAGCGCGGGGTTCCTGGGCCGTTCCCTGCACGTGGTGGGCCTCTTCGTGGACCCGGGGGACGGTCGGTTCCGCCGCCGCCTCGAGGAGCTGCGCCTGCGCCGGGACGCCCGCAATGAGGCCATGGTGAAACGCCTGGGGGAACTCGGGGCACCTGTCTCCCTGGATGCCGTCCAGTCCCGCGCCACCTCCCGGGTGGTTTCCCGGGTCCATTTCGCCCTCGCCCTGGTGGAAGCAGGCCACGCCTCCTCCCAGGAAGATGCGTTCCGCCGCTGGATCGGAGACCGGGCACCCGCCTTCGTTCCCCGCCGGGAGCTGAGCCCCGGGGAGGCGGCCGACTGGATACGGCAGGCGGGGGGGCTTCCCTTCGTGGCCCACCCTGGCCGCTTCGCGGGGCGAGGATTCCGATGGGAGGAGGCGATCCTGGATCTCAAGAAGGAAGGAATGGCGGGACTCGAGGCCTACTACGGAGACCAGGCTCCGACTGAAGAGGCCGCATTCCTTCGCCTGGCCCGGGAGGCGGGCGTCCTGGTGGCCGGTGGCAGCGACTACCACGGTGCCCACAAGGAGGGCATCTCCCTGGGCACGGGGCGGGGGCGCCTTCTCGTTCCTGACGGGATCCTGGCCCCCATGGAGATCGAACTCGGGCACTGAACGGGGTTCCGGGACGCCTCCCGGGCCTTTGAGCTAGACTGCCCAAGGGAGCTCCTGGATGGCCGATAAGATCCTGCTGGTCGAGGACGACGCCGTGAACGTGAAGTTCATCCAGGTGGTCCTGACGCGCCGGGGCGGCTACGAGGTCATCGTCAGCGAGGAAGTGGCCGAGATCCTCCGCTTCGTGAAGGAGGAAAAGCCGGTCCTGGTGATCATGGACGTGAGCCTGACCCGGTCCATCTGGGACGGGCGAAAGGTGGATGGCCTCTACATCACCAAGCTCCTCAAGCAGGACCCGGACTGCGCGGGGGTTCCGGTGATGCTCGCCACCGCCCACGCCATGTTCGGGGACCGGGAGCGCTTCCTCCGGGACACGGGCGCCGAGGGATACCTCGCCAAACCCCTCCACGACCCCGACGCCTTCCTCAAGGCCGTGCGGGACGTCATCGCGAAAGCGGGCTGATGGGGGGCCCCGCGGCCTTCCGGCTCCGGGTGGAGTACGACGGGAGCCGCTTCCAGGGGTGGCAGCGGCAGGGTACGGGCCAGGAGGCCCGAGGGGTCCGGACCGTCGCGGGAACCCTCGAACGGGTGCTCTCGGAGGGGGGTCTGCGGGTCCGGAGCCTGGTGGGAGCGGGACGCACCGACGCCGGGGTCCACGCGCTGGGCCAGGTGGCCCACCTTCACCTGGACGGAAAGGTCCCCAGGCCAGGACAGCTTCAGATTCTCCTGGACCAGGGGCTGCCCTCAGACGTGGCGGTGCACGACATCAGCCCATGCCCCGCCAGCTTTCATGCCCGCCATGATGCTCTGGAACGCAGCTACCTCTATCAGCTCTGCCTCCGAAGGACCGGTCTGGCCAAACCCTTCGTGTGGTGGGTGAAAGGTAAAATAAACAAGGTTCATTTAAAATTAGCTTGGAAAAATTTTCATGGATTTCATAACATCAAATCTTTTAGCGATTTATTAGAATCCGACGACCCCCGTTGCGATATCAATACCTGTGATTTGGAAGAATCCGGTTCAATCCTTTTATTAAGAGTGACTGCGAGTCATTTCAAATACCGGCAGGTTCGCCGCATGGTAGGGGCGGCGGTCGCCTGCGCCCAGGGGAAATCCGACCCGGGAGCGATCCAGAGAGATCTCCTGGAGCCGACGCCAGAGGCCTGCCTCCGCTGGGCGGCCCTGGCAGCCCCCGCCGCCGGATTGTTCTTGGAGGGGGTCCGCTACGAGGGAGATCCCCCCTTCCCTCCCCTGCGTCCGGTCACGCTGGTGCCCTGAAGGCCCCCTCAAGGAACCCGTTCGATCGCCAAGGCGTAGGGTTGGCCGACGAATCCGCTGATCCGGACCACAAGCCCGTAGGGTTCCCCGGTGGTGTTCCGGATTTCCACCCCCTTGGCCCTCAGCCCGGCGGGCGCCCGGTTCACGCGGGCGATCTCTTCGCTCAGGGCGTCGGGCCGGGCAGGGGTGGCCAGGCTGATCTGCATCTTCTTGGGGTCCAGCACGTTCAGGCGAAACAGGACCTTCTCGCCGGGCTGGAGCACGAAGCCCAGAAGACGCATTCCCCGCTGACCCTGAAGCTCCAGGTCCCCGATGGGGCCATCCCGCCTGCCTTTGGGAGGCACGTCCCTGTCGCTCCGGAGCGTGTCCTTCGGCAGGGACTTTTCGCTGATCTGCTTCTGCCCCGGGGGAACCTCCAGGATCTCCCTCGCTTCCGCCGCCTCCAGGCGCTTCTCGAACGGGACTTCGGGGGGCGGAGCCTGAACCTGCATCAGGGGGGCGGCGACCAGCAGGAGCATGGGTCCTCCATGGAGAAAATTACCATGTCCTCCGCTATGTAGGCGACGCCCGCCGCTCGCCTAGACTGGACCGGGAGGATGGCATGCTCAGCCGCGAAGAAGCCTGGACGCTGCTCTGTGATTGGACCCCCACCGAAAAGCTGCGGATCCACGCCCGGACCGTTGAAATCGTCATGCGGGACCTGGCGGGCCGCTGCCAGGGCGACATCGAGCAGTGGGGTCTGGCCGGACTCCTCCACGATGCCGACTATGACCGCTGGCCGGAAGAACACCCGAGGCGCATCGTGGCCTGGCTCCGGGATCGGGGAGAGGAGGCCGTGGCCCACGCCATCAGCGCTCACTTCACCCAGTGGGGGGTGAGCTACGACAGCCTGCTGGACAAGGCCCTCCTGGCCTCGGACGAGATCACGGGCTTCGTCTACGCCTGCGCCCTCATCCGCCCGGACCGCCTCGAGACCCTGGAGCCCAAGAGCGTCAAGAAGCGCCTGAAAAGCCCCGCCTTCGCCTCAGGGGTGAACCGCGCCGAAGTGGCCGAGGGACTTCGCATGCTCATGGAGGAGATCGGAGGCACCGAGGACGAGCACCTGGCGCGGATCATCGCCGCCCTGAAGCCCCACGCGGCGGAGCTGGGACTCTCTCCCGTGGCCTGAGCCCCCGGGCGACCTCGGCCCCTTCGCAAGGAACGGGCCCTCAACAACAGAAAACCCACCGCCAAGAACCCAAGGCGCCAAGAAATGGAAATCCAGGACTCATGCAGTTCTTGGCGTGCTTGGCGTCTTGGCGGTGGGTAGTGACTTTTCGCAGTGTTGAACGCCCCTCGGCATCAGCGCGCGCCGGCCTTCAGCGCGGCGATCTCGAAATCCCCGTCGTCCACGAGCCGGTCGTGGTCCGGAACCTTGACGCCCCGGGTCCGGGCCAGGCTGAGCAGGAGGCTCTGGCCCGGGGCGGGCCGCTCGGGCTGAAGCAGGTAGGCAGGGTCGGCGTAGGCCTCCTCGGGAGAAATGATCCGCCAGCCCAGGGCCTCGAACTGGCGGAGCACGTCCTCCAGGAAGAGCGCGTTCAGAAGGTTGTGATGGAGCAGGAGGACCTGGGGGAGTTCGCGCCCCAGGAGTTGGATCGCCAAGGCCCGGTAGGACTCGGCCCGCTGCCGCAGGTGGGCCAGGTAGATGCGGCGGAGGGGGGCCAAATCCGCCTGCGGATCCCTCCCCAGAACCTCCCTCAGGTAGGCGTCCATGCGCCAATCGGAGGTGTCGAGACTGACGGCCGCGTTCCGCCATCCGTCCTGCTTCAGGAAGGCCCGCATCCCGTCCCGCTTTTCCGGAGTGTTCCCTTCCCGGAGGAACGTGAATCTGAACCATTTCCGGTAGCCGGGGAGGCCGGAGAGGGCGGCGTCGCAGTCGCGGATCTCCTGCTGGTAGGCCCTAAGGGTCGTGCCCGATGCATTGAGGTCCGGATGGGTCACGGTATGGTTTCCGAGCACATGACCCCCTTCCCCCCAGGCCCTCGCCAGGGCCAGTCCTTCAGGACGGTCCGCGCCGTTGGCGAGGGTGACGAAGAGGGCCGCCTTCGTCTTGTGGGCCCCCAGAGCCTTCAGAAGGGCCTGGTTCCGCTGCACGGGGCTGAGGCGTGGTGAGGCCGCCAGGCTCGGACCGTCGTCGAAGGTGAAGGCCACGGACTGGGCAGCCAAGACCCCGGAAGCCAGGAGGCAGACGGCCAAGGTGCGGGCCCGTTCAGCCACGGGGGCTCCCGCAGGCCCAGCAGGAGGCGAACTGGGGTTCATGACGCTCCCCACAGGAACAGATCCAGGGATCCCCCGGCGGGACCTCCCCCCGGAGGTAGACCCCCAGAAGTTGCCTCGCCCGGGCGGCCTGGGCCTCCCCGGGCACCCAGAGGGAGGGGAGCATGCCGGAGGCGGCGGAAGCCCCGTCCACCGTTGTGAAGAGGGATTCCCCCCGGAGCTGGGGGTCCAGCCCCTCGGCCTGGAGCAGCCCGAGGAGGTAGTGGGCCTCCGCTGGATTCCGGGCCTCGTGGACCCGGATCATTTTCCGGCCCCCCCGTGCGCCTCCGAAGCGCTTCGGGCGGCCTTCACGAGGCCCAGGCCCATGAGGATGGCTCCGCACACAATGGCGCTGTCCGCCAGGTTGAAGGTCCAGTAGTGCCAGCCCCAGAAGATGAAATCCAGGAAATCCACCACGGCGCCGTGCGCCAGGCGGTCGGCCCCGTTCCCCAGGATCCCCCCCAGAATCAGCCCCAAGGCCCAACGCTGGAGCGAGGGGGTCTGGGGGCGGGTGAACTCCCAGCCGAAATAGCCCAGGGCCACGAGGCCGGCGACCGTGAAGATCAGCCCCCGCAGCCCTGGGTGCGCGCCCTGGAGGCTTCCGAAGATGGCGCCGGGATTGAATCCGAGGGTGATGTTGAAGAACCCGGGGATCACCGGCAGCACCTCGCGCTCGGTGAAGTGCCGCAGCACCCAGGCCTTGGAGCCCGCGTCCGCGAGGAAGACCCCCAGGGGGAGCAGGAGCCAGGCCGGACGGAAGCCCCTCATCCCCGGGCTCCCGCCCGCACCACCTCCCAGCAGCGGGGACAGAGATCTGCGTCCTCACCGTCCCCGGCCCCCCCCCGGCGGTTCCAGCAGCGGGGGCACTTCGTGCCCTCGTGGGCTTCCGCGGAAGCCTGAAGCTCGGTCCCCAGGGAGCGCTCCAGGCCGGAGACCACGAGCAGGTCCTCCGGGTTCTCTCCCAGGTCCTCCAGGAGGGCCAAGTCCGAGGCCGGAAGCTGGAGGATGGCCCGGGCGTCCAGGCCCGTGCCGATGGTCTTCGAAGCCCGGAGGGGCTCCATGGCGGCCTGGAGGGCCTCCCGGATTTCCCAGAAGCGATCCCAGGGCCCCAGGTCCACCAAGGGGGCGCGCCCCTCGGGAAAGCGCTGCTGGAAGACGCTGCCCTCGGCCCGGGGGAGGTGTTCCCAGACCTCGTCCGCCGTGAAGCTGAGGATCGGAGAGAGCAGCACGGCCAGGCCCTGACCCAGTTTCCAGAGCACGGTCTGGGCGCTGCGGCGGCGGGGGCTCTCCGCCGCGTCGCAGTAGAGGCGGTCCTTCAGGATCTCGAAGTAGCGCGCGGAGAGCTCCAGCTGGCAGAAGCCCAGGAGGGCCTGGGCGGCTTCCAGGAATTCGAAGCGGAGGTAGGCCTCCCGCACACCGGCGGCCATCCGGAGGAAGGCGCTCCAGGCCCAGCGGTCCACCGGGGACCAGTCGGCCTCGGGGGCGGCCGCGGCGGGATCGAAATCCGCCAGGGCCCCCAGGATGAAGCGCAGGGTGTTGCGGATCTTCCTGTAGGCGTCGGCGTTGCGCTCCATGATGTCCTTGGAGATTCGCACGTCCTCCCGGTAGTCCACGTTGGCCACCCAGAGGCGCAGGATGTCCGCGCCGTAGGTCTTCATCATGTCGTCGGGGCTGACGACGTTGCCCTGGCTCTTGCTCATGGCCTGGCCCTTGCCGTCCAGGACGAAGCCGTGGGTGACCACGCGGGAATAGGGCTTGGAGCCCGTGGCGGCCAGGTTGAAGAGGAGCGAACTGTGGAACCACCCCCGGTGCTGGTCCGAGCCCTCCAGGTAGATGAAGTGCCCGTAGTCCTCCGGGCGCAGCTCGGGATGGGTCTGGGCCACCACGGCGGCGCTCACCCCGGAATCGATCCAGACGTCGAGGATGTCGGTCTCCTTCTGGAACCTGCCCCCGCCGCACTTGGCACACGCGGCGCCCGCGGGCTTCAGCTGCTCCACGGGCAGCTCCCCCCACACCTCGATGCCGCCTTCCTGGATGGCCGCGGCGGCCTTCTCGAAGACCTCCCCGCTCACCAGGGGCTCTCCGCACTCCGAACAGCGGAGAACGGTGATGGGGATCCCCCAGGCCCGCTGGCGGCTGATGCACCAGTCCGGGCGGCCGCTGATCATGGCGTGGATGCGGTTCCGGCCCTGGGCGGGGATCCAGGTGGTTCCATCCACCCCCTCCAGCCCAAGCTCCCGGAGGCTCTTCCCCCCGGACAGGGCATCGTCCATGGTGATGAACCACTGCTCCGTGGCCCGGAAGAGGATGGGGGTCTTGGTGCGCCAGCAGTGGGGATAGCTGTGCTGCAGCCGGTCCTCGTGGAGAAGGGCCCCGAGTGAGCGCAGACGTTCCACCACGAGAGGATTGGCGTCGAAGATGTTCTTCCCCTCGAACTCCGGGTCGTCCACGGCGGGCACGAACCGGCCGTCCGGTCCCACGAGCTGGAGGAGACCCAGGTGGTGGGCCAGTCCGAAGTCCTCGACCCCGTGGTCGGGGGCCGTGTGGACCAGGCCGGTGCCGGTGTCCGACGTGACGTAGTCCGCCAGAAGGACCGGGGACAGGCGGTCGATCCAGGCATGGCGGTAGTGGAGGGACTGGAACTCGATTCCCTTCCGGATCTCCCGGGTGTGCAGCTCGAGCCCGATCTTTTTCTGAAAATCCTCCAGGAGGGAGACCGCCACCGCGTAGTGGCGGTCTCCCGCCTTGACCACGGCGTACTCCATGTCCGGGTGCATGGCGATGGCGAGGTTGCTTGGCAAGGTCCAGGGCGTGGTGGTCCAGATGGGCAGGTAGAGGGGCGTGGGCAGTTCCAGCCGCCGGGCCTCATCGTCCGGAACCGGGAAGGCCACGGTCACCGCCGGGCTCACGCGGTCGGCGTACTCCACCTCCGCCTCGGCCAGGGCCGTGCGGGCGCCGTAGCTCCAGTGGACCACCTTCAGTTTTCGGGTGACGGCGCCCCGCTCGAAGAGCTTGCCCAGGAGGCGCACCACGGAGGCCTCATAGGCAGGGTCCATGGTGACGTAGGGGTGTTCCCAGGCCCCCAGCACCCCCAGGCGCTGAAAGCCCGCCCGCTGCGTGTCGATCCACTTCTGGGCGTAGGCCCGGCACCGGGAAAGGAACTCCGCGCGGGGCATCTCCCGGCGCTTGGGCCCCAGGTCCTTCTCCACGGCGTGCTCCACCGGGAGACCGTGGCAGTCCCAGCCGGGCACATAGGGGCTCTCGCACCCTTCCAGCCACTGGGTCTTCACCACGAAGTCCTTGAGAATCTTGTTGAGGGCGTGGCCCATGTGGATGGCGCCGTTGGCGTAGGGGGGCCCGTCGTGGAGGATGCTGCGGCCCCGGCCCCGGCCGGCGGCGTTGTCCGCCCGGCGGGCCGCCTCCACCAGGGCGTAGAGGCCCTCGGACTTCCAGCGCTCGACACGCTTCGGCTCCCGCTGGGGCAGATCCGCCTTCATGGGGAAATCGGTGCGGGGAAGGAAAACCGGGTACTTCTTCTTGGCGGGAGAATCGCTCATGGCGCCCTCGTGCGCGAGGAGGCGCACCCAAGCGCCCCCGAGTTGTGGCTCCAGTTGACCACAAAGCCCCGGCCTTGCACAAACGGCAGGGTGGGCCTGGACCGGGACCTCCTCCTACTCCTCCACCGCCTCCACCGTCACCAGCGACGCGCCCGTCTCCACCGCCGCGCCCTCCACGACGTGCAGGGCCTTGATCCTTCCGCTCGCGGTGGACTTGTAGTCGTTCTGCATCTTCTCGGTATCCCTTCGGGATACGCGAGACCTCCCGCTGGGGCGGCCTGTCCTACTCCTCCACCGCCTCCACCGTCACCAGCGACGCGCCCGTCTCCACCGCCGCACCCTCCGCGACGTGCAGGGCCTTGATCCTTCCGCTCGCGGTGGACTTGTAGTCGTTCTGCATCTTCATCGCCTCGAGAATGAGGAGGGTCTGGCCCTCCTCGACCCGGTCTCCTTGGGCCACGAGGATCTTCACGACCTTGCCGGGCATGGGCGCGGTCAGGATCCCCCCGGAGCCCGCGGCCCCGCCGGCTCCTGCCAGGAGGCCCTTCATGGGGTCCTGGAGCTGGAAATCGTAGGTCCCGTCGAAGAGGGTGGCCCGGAAGGCGTGCACGTCGGGATCCGGGTTCTTCACGGTGTCCAGGCTCACGTCCACGGTCTTCCCGTCGATGATCACGGAGTAGCACCGCGGCTCCACTTCCCGGATGTCCAGCGGCACGACCTCCCCATTCCAAACCATGGTGGACACGCCGTTGATCCGCGTGAATTCCAGCTCCACCTTTTCCTTGCCGACGGTCAGCGTCCGTTTCATGTCGTCCCTCCCATGCTCCAGGTCCTGCGGCGATCCTCCTGGGAGGAGGGCCTCACAAGCGATTGAACTTTCCCCAGGCCCTCCAGGCGTCGGGCCGGCCGCCGGAGGCCACCGGGGCCTGGGCCCGGCGCTCCTCCGCCTCCAGTTCGGCGAAAAGGGCGGCTGCAATGGCGTGGCGGAACCGGGGACCGACTCCCTTCTTCTTCCAGAATGGCGTGTCCAGCATGCCGGTGTGGAGTTCGCCCTTGAGGAAGGGTTCGTGGGTCATGAGGGCCTTGTGGAAGTCCACGTTGTGCCGGATGCCGCCGATCCGGTATTCGCCCAGGGCGGCCTCCATGCGCTTGATGGCCTCCGGGCGGGTTGGGCCCCAGGTGCTCAGTTTGCTGATCATGGGATCGTAGAACATGGGCACTTCGGCACCCTGGTACACACCGCTGTCGTCCCGAACGTTGCGGCTGGCCGGGGTGCGGAGGTAGGTGATCCGTCCGGGGCTGGGCATGAAGTTCTTGTCGGGATCCTCGGCGTAGATGCGGCACTCGATGGACCAGCCGTTGAGTTGGATCTGGTCTTGGGCGAGGGGCAGCTTCTCTCCCCGTGCCACGAGGATCTGCCACTTCACCAGGTCCAGGCCCGTGATCCATTCCGTGACCGGGTGCTCTACCTGGAGCCGGGTGTTCATCTCGAGGAAATAGAAGTTCCGGTCCTGATCGGCGAGGAATTCGACGGTTCCGGCCCCCACGTAGTTCACCGCCTTCGCCACTTTGAGGGCCGCCTCCCCCATGGCCCGGCGCATCTCGGGAGTCACGTGGGGGCTGGGGGCCTCCTCGATGACCTTCTGGTGCCGGCGCTGCACGGAGCACTCGCGCTCCCAGAGGTAGACGTGGTTGCCATGCTTGTCCCCGAAGACCTGGACTTCGATGTGACGCGGCTTGACGATGGCCTTCTCGAGGTACACGGTGTCGTTCCCGAAGGACGACAGGGCCTCGCCCCGGGCCCGCTCGATGGAGGGGATCAGGTCCGCCTCCTTGTGGACCAGGCGCATGCCCTTGCCGCCGCCCCCGTAGGCCGCCTTGATCATCACCGGAAAGCCGATCTCCTTGGCCTTGGCGATGAGGGCCTCGTCCGCCATGGATTCCTGGACCCCGGGGACCACGGGGCAGCCGGCCTTCATGGCCACCTTCCGGGCCTCGGTCTTGCTGCCCATGGGCTCGATGGCCTCGATGTTGGGTCCGATGAAGGTGATCCCGGCGGCCTCCAGTGCGGCCGCCGCCTCGGCGTTCTCGCTGAGGAATCCGTAGCCCGGATGCACCGCGTCCGCCCCGCTCTTCCTGCAGGCCTCGAGGATTTTCTCCACCAGGAGGTAGCTTTCCCTCGAGGCCGCGGGACCGATCAGGTAGGCCTCGTCGGCCATCCGAACGTGGAGGGCCCCCCGGTCGGCCTCGGAGTAGACCGCCACCGTGGGGATCCCCATCTCCCGGCAGGTCCGGATCACCCGGCAGGCGATCTCTCCACGATTGGCGATCAGGACTTTGGTGACCGGCATGTCGATTCTCCCGGGTGCGGCAGCGTGGCAGCTTCGGTCATGATGGACCGGTGCCCTCCCCTAGCCTACCAAAGGCCCTCGTCCCCTCGCTTCTGGCCCTGGTGATGGGGGTCACGGGACCGGGCTGCGGGAGGAAGGGCGACCCCATTCCCAGGGCCCGGGTCCAGCCAGGGCCATGCCTGGTCACCCTTCGGGACCTCCGCCATCTCAGCGTCCGGTTGCCCGACAAGGACCTTCGGGGAGCCCCCCTGGCCGGTCTGGAGAGGGTCCGGATCTTCTATGCCCCGCTGACGGCCTCCCGGCCCGATTCCGCGCAGATCGTTGCCCGAAAGGAAATCGTGTTCGAACGGAGCCGCCCCGATCTCCCCGGGCCGGGGGAGATCCTGGAATTGGACCTTTCAAAATTGGAGAAGGCGCCGGGCTGGATCGTGGTCGTGGCCGTGCGGGTCGGGGAGGTGCTCGGGGTTCCGGCCGATCCCGTTCCCTGGATGGATCCGGCGCTCCGCTAGGCCGTCTCGTCAGCCGGCCACGACAATCCTGTGACGAAACCTGCGCCAGTGCTGAGTCTTGGAGCGATCTCCGCTTCGCCCCACCTCGAAGCCATTGGCCCTCCATTCTCCGCTCCTCACCCCTGATCCCGTGCCTCCGGGAGGTCCTGGAGCATCCTAGGAGCGTCAACCCGTCGTAGCCCAAGGGCGCGACAGATCTTTCAACCTCCGGGCCCCTCTGGGTCCCGGATCCATCAAACGGAGGCACCATGCGCCACCCCCTGCACCTCCTCGGCACCCTCACCCTGAGCCTCGTGGGCCTCGCAGCCCAGGCCTCAGACTTCGATTCACTCCTCGGTGTGGCCCGCGGCACCTGGCCCGAGTCCAGGCACCTCGCGGTGGTATGCAACTACGAGGAGGGGAAGGAACAAATCCAGGCCCTGGCGGAGGCCGCAGGATCCGGCAGCCATATCACGGTGGTGGATGCCCGCTCCCCCTTCCATCTACCCGGTGCCCGCATGATCCTCCAGGATCGCCGGCCGGACTACCTCGTCCTGCTTCCGAAAGGCCGGGCCTTCCGGGCGGGGTCCCCGGAGAGCACCAAGTTGGTGCGCGACATGGCTTACCGCGGCATCCCCTCGGTGGGGACCACTCCAGTCGCCATCCAGCAGGGTGCCGTCTTCGCCGTGGGCCCTGACACCGGCAACGAGGTCCTGGTCACCGACCGCCTGCGCGGCACCGTGTCGGTGCTCCTCCCGGCCCGGGGACAGTTCATCGGGGCCCGGGCCCAGACGGGCAAGGCCGAAGTGTCGGTCCTCACGCTCCCCTGAGCCTCAAAGCACCCTCTCCACCGTCGAGGCCCCGGGCGACCGGGGCCTTTCCCTTGGCCTCACTGCCACTCGGCGAACTGGTCCCGGTAGGTCCTGCTGAGGGTGAGCCGGGTGCCGTCCCGCATGACCACAAGCATGTCCCCGCCGGTCCAGGACTGGAGTTCCTTGATGAAGTCCAGGTTGACGATGGCGCTGCGGTGGATGCGCCTGAAGACCTTGGGGTCCAGGCGGGCCAAGATCCCCCCCATGGTGTGCCGGAGAAGGTGGGAGGCACCCTCCACGTGGAGCCTGACGTAATTGTCCTCCGCCTCCACCCACTGGATGGCGCTGGCCTTGACGAGCTGGTACCGCTCCCCGTTGCGGACGAGAAAGCGATCCGGGCAGGGCTGGTCCCGACGGATTTCCGCCAGGAGACCTTCCAGGGAAGGGGCTCCGCCTGGCCGGCCCCGCCACTCCCTCACCCGGGCCAGGGCCTTCCGGAAGCGTTCGCGGTCGAAGGGTTTGAGCAGGTAGTCCAGGGCGTGGACCTCGAAGGCCTTCACGGCGTGCTGGTCGAAGGCGGTGACGAACAGGGTCGCGGGCATGCGGTCCACCCCCACGGACTCCACCACCCCGAAGCCGTCCAGCTCGGGCATCTGCACGTCCAGAAAGACCAGGTCCGGAGCGAGTTCCTCGATGAGTCGCACAGCCTCCAGGCCATTCACCGCCTCCCCGGCGACCTCCAGGTCCCCCTCGCCGGCGAGAAGCTGGCGGATCCGTTGCCTGGCCAGGGGTTCGTCGTCCACGATGAGGACGCGCATCAATCCGATCCGCCCTGCCAGGGGACCCTCAGCAGGACCCGGGTTCCCTGCCCCGGGGCGCTGGAGATGGTGAAGCGGTGCCGTTCCCGGTACAGCAGTTGCAGCCGGGCGGCCGTGTTCGTCGTCCCGATCCCCTCCCGTCCCCTTTCGAAGCCCCGGCCGTCGTCCTCGATCTCCAGGTCCAGCCACTCACCCTCCTTGCGGGCCCGGATTTCGATGTTAGCCCCTCCCGCCAGGCCGGACACGCCATGCTTGATGGCATTCTCCACGATGGGTTGGAGAAGGAAGGCCGGCACCCTGGCCTCCTGGCAATCCACGGGGACCTGGATCCGGACGCGCAGGCGGTCGTGGAACCGGACCGCCTCGATGGCCAGGTAGGCCTCCACGAAGGCCAGCTCCTGCCGGAGGGGGATCTCCTGACTGCTGCCGGAATCCAGGGTCATCCGAAGGAGGTCCGCCAGGCGGGTGAGCATGCGGTCGGCGGACTCCGGGTCGCTGTGGATGAGCGCCGAGATGGAATTCAGGGTGTTGAAGAGGAAGTGGGGCTGGAGCTGCATTCGCAGGGCCTGGTTCTGGGCCTGGGTGAGGCGGGTCGCCAGCTGCGTGGCCTCCAGCTCCCGCTCTCGGAATTTCTGATGAATCCGCCAGCCGTGGAAACCTCCGAGCACCGCCCACATGATCAGCAGGTTGAAGTGGAAGTACATGGCAAAGAAGCGGAAGAAGCTCTTGGATGGATGCTGGAGCACCCAGATTCGCTCCGTGGGAGACAGGAAGGCCACCGAGACCAGCCACACCGCCACCAGGCCAAGTCCGGACAGGACCACGCTGGCCCCCAGGTGGAGCATCCACCGCCGCCATTCCCGGCCCGAGAGCCCCTCGAGGGGAAAGCGCCGGGCCAGGCGGAGCACCCCCAGTCCCGCCAGGCCCCAGCAGAGGTTCTGAAGCAGGTTCATGGGGAGCAGGTGCCGCCAGAAGAAGGCTTTGGGGTACAGGGCCGCGTCGGCGCTGGCCATGTAGACCCCCAGAAGGGTCCATCCGCCCCAGTAGAGCAACCGTCGGCGAGCCTGACCGTTCATGGGGGAATCCTATCGCCGGTCAGGGGACAGCACCTTCACTCTGGGACGAGGCGACGGAGGAGGGGGCGAATTCAAGGCTGGGCCAGGACCCCTCCCCACCACTGGACGACGGCCCGCGCCAACTCGGCCTTCGGCAGGGGCCCCAGGGGAGGCTGGGGACCTCCCGGAAGCACAGGGGTCAGGGTGTTCAGGGTCGGGCCGAAGCCGTGCCCTCCGGTAATGTCGTTGGCCAGGATCCCGTCCAGGCCTTTGCGGAGAAGTTTGGCCCGGGCGTTGGCGATGTGATCCTCGCTCTCAGCCGCGAAGCCCAGGAGCCATTGCCCTGGGCGGCGGCGTTCCGAGAGGGTGCCCAGCACGTCCGCGGTGCGGACCAAGCGCAGGTCCTCCGGACCCTCCTGCTTCTTCACCTTCTGGACCGCAGGGGATTCGGGCCGCTGGTCGGCCACCGCGGCGGCGGCGATGCAGCCGTCCATGTCCTCCCACCGGGCCAGGCAGGCCTCCAGCATCTCCGCCGCGCTTCGGACCCTGCGGGTGCTGAGACCCAGAGGGGCGCGAAGATCCCCCCCCAGCACCAGGTGAACCTCGGCGCCGGCGTCCCGGAGGGCCCGGGCCACCTCGAGTCCCATCGTGCCTGTGCTCCGGTTGGTGAGCGTGCGGACGGGATCCAGGTCTTCCCGGGTGGGTCCCGCCGTCACCAAGATCCGCTTGCCGGAAAAGGACGGGTGCCGGGGGCTCCCCAGCCAGGCCACGGTTTCCGCGATGTCCTCGATGTCCGCCAGCTTCCCGGGGCCTTCTTCCCCGCAGGCCAGGAGGCCTTCCGCGGGCTCCACGAAGTGGTGCCCGAAACCCCGAAGGCGCGCCACGTTGGCTTGCACCGCGGGGTGTTCCCACATGGCGGTGTTCATGGCGGGAGCCCAGAGCACAGGGGCCCGCGCCGCGAGCAGGACCGTGCTGAGCAGGTCCGGCGCCAGGCCGTGGGCGGCCTTGCCCAGGATGTCCGCGGTGGCAGGAGCCACGCAGAGCAGGTCCGCCCAGCGGGCCAGCTCGATGTGCTCCACCACCGGGGTGGCCCGCCACTCGGGCCGGTCCGGATTGGCCCCCGCGACCGGCTGCCCGGTCAGGGAGGCCAGGGTCAGGGGGGTGATGAAGCGGGCACCGGCCTCCGTGAGGACACAACGCACCACGTGCCCCTGGCGTGTGAGCAGCCGTGCCAGGTCCGCGGCCCGGGTGGCCGCGATGCCGCCGGTGATGCCCAGGAGCACCTTCATGGGCTCAGTGTGGCGCGGCACGGCTCAGGACTCCAGCCTCGTCTTCAGGGTCCGGGGTGGGAAAAGCCTTGATTTCCTGGTAGGATGGCAGGTTCTGGAGCGCCCATGACCCGCAAGACCATCGTCCACGTCCCCGAGGAAATCGCCAACAAGTACCGCTTCGTGGTGGTGGCCGGGAAGCGCTGCGAGCAGCTCCAGCGCGGGGCCTACCCCAAGGTCGAGGTCACCGTCCCCGTCAACAAGCTGGGGCAGCCCCAGGAGGCCCCTCGCCTCGCCTCCTTCTGGGCCCAGGTAGGGATCCGGGAGGTGGAGGAAAGCCGCATCGCCTTCGAGGAACCGGAAGTCTTCCTTCCCGACTACACCACCGAGGCGCCGATCTCCGTCGAGTGAGGGCGGACCGCTTCCTGAAAGGGCGCCCGGAGGGCGCCCTTTCCCATTGGGATGGGTCCATTCGGCAGGCAAGGGTAGCCGGTGAAGGGTCGGGAGGCAGGAGGTGGCGGGGGCGGAATGCGAACCCAGGCGCCCATGCGCGGCCTCAAAAGGCAAGGGGGGCAAGCACCTGGGAGGTCCGCGGGGCATGACAAGCCCTCGGGATCCCCGGGATCAGCGGGGGAATCCCAGACCTTCCGGCGCGTGCCCGGGTCAGCGGAGCTCGAAGGCGCCGCCCACGATGGAGGCCACCCGGGCCTTCCGGAGCAGAAGGGTGCGCAGGTATTCCTGCTTCTCGAGGATGGCCACCTTTCGGGCCTTGTCGTCGGGGAGGCGCCTGGCCCCTTCCCTGGGGTCGCAGAGTTCGTCCAGCTCCCGGCGGGTCCGCTCGATGGCGGCCTTCACCCGGATGACCCGGATTTCCTTGGTCTTGGCCTGCCCGCGGGCGCGCTCACGCCAGTTGTTCTCCGTCCACAGCGGTTCGTAGCCCACCTCCCCGAGGATCACCTTCACCGTGCCGTCGGGCAGGCGGACCTTGCTGAAGGTGCAGAAGAAGGCCGCCCCGTCCCGGTTGTCCCCCGCGGCCACGGGGAATAGGTCCGCGCGGTACATCCGATCCTGGTTGCTGATGAAGTTCCCCAGGCTGAAGAGCACGATCCCGGTTCGACCCCCCTTCTCGACCAGTTCCGCCGGCTGGAGGACGTGGGGGTGGTGGCCCACCAGGAGGTCCGCGCCTCCGGCCACCAGCGCCTCGGCAACCTCCCGGTGGCGCTTCGTGGGCTGGTGGCTGTACTCGTCCCCCCAATGGAGGCTCACCACCACCGCATCCGCTCCTTTCCGGGCCTCGGCCACCGCCGCGAGGGCGGGCTCGAGGTCCAGGGGCCGGACCCAGGGCTCGCTGCCCTTCCGGTTGAGGTCGAGATTGAAGAAATCCGTGAAGCCGAGGAAGGCGATCCGCACCCCGTTCCGTTCCAGGATCCGGATCTGCTCGGCCTCCGTCTGCGTGTCGCCGCTTCCCACGGCCAGGAGTCGCTCTTCCCTGAGCCTCTGGAGGGTCTCTTTCACCCCCGCGGAACCCTGGTCGAAGGCGTGGTTGTTGGCGGTGCTGAGCACGGTGAACCCGCTGGCCCTCAGCGCCCCGGGAAGCTCGACAGGGGCGTTGAACTGGTAGGGACGCCCGGGCTTCCCGCTGGCCGGAGCCACAGGAGTCTCCAGGTTGGCGAAGGCCACGTCGGCGCCCTTGAACAGAGGCACCAGGTCCGCCCAGAGCTGGGGGAAGCCGCCCTGCGCCTGGGCCGCCGCCTCCTTCACGTCCTGGTGCATCATGATGTCCCCCACGGCCACCAGGCGCAGCTCCCCCAGGATGGCGGGCAGGTGTTGGCTGATGGGAGTTCGGAATGGTTCCGCCGGTGGACCGTGGGGGGGCGGGGTCGTGCCCACCTGCAGGCTCAGCAGGAGGACGGAAAGGGCCGCGGCGGCGCTAGGCATCCCAGGCCTCGGGCCCGTAGTAGACCTCAAGGGGCAGCGCGGGCAGGGCGTCCTTCACCTGGGCCGCCACCCGGTCCAGGTCCGCGGCGCGGAGGGGGCGGGCTTCCCGCTCGGGAGTTGGGCGGGCCACGGTGTAGACCTGGATCGCCTCGATGCGCCCCCCCATCCGGCAGATCTGGTCCAGGCGTCCGCAGTAGGCGGTGATTTCCTCCTCTGAAGGAGGCTGTCCCTTCCATTCCAGGAAGAGGGACTGGATGGTCAGGGGCCGGAGGCGGGCCGTGGTCTCCAGGTTCTCCAGGATCCGGTCGAAGGGGATCCTCGTCCGGTTGATCTCCTGGTAGTAGGCCTCGGTGCCGGCGTCCAGTTTGGCCCAGATCTCTCCGTTGTTGGCCTGGAGGGTGTCCAGCGCCTGCACCACCTCCCGGGCCTGGAGCCGGCTTGCGTCCGTGATGAGGATGAGCTTCACGCCGTGGAACCCCCTGGACCACTTCAGGTGGGCCAGGCGCTCCACCGCCTCGGGAAACTCGGGAGCGGTGGTGGGCTCCCCGTCGCCGCTGAAGGCCAGGTCGTTGAGGCGCCGCTGGTCGGCCGGGGCCCGGTCGAAGGGCGGGATTTCGAAGATGCGGCCGTCCTGGCAGAGGTCCAGCAGCACCCCCATCTCCTGGACCACCTGGTCGAGGTCGATGTCCCGTCGCTTGGGGGAGCGGCGGCGGTCCACCTCGCAGTAGACGCAGTCGAAGTTGCAGGCCTTGTCGGGGTTCAGGTTCACCCCGAGGGAGATCCCCCGGGAGCGGCGGCTCAGCACCGGGTAGCAGAAGTCGAAGTCGCCCCAGAGGCGACGGTGGTCCAGGTGGCCCGGGGCCAAGGGCTCGCTCACGCGGGCCCCGCGGCGGCGACCATGTCGGGCTTCCACAGGACGGGCTCTGGACGCCCCCCGTCATCCACCGCCACCATGACGAATTCTCCGCTGGTGACCTCCTTGCGGGCGTTGGACACCGGGTTGTAGACCTGCACCTCCAGGGCGAGGGTCATGCTGGTGTTGCCCTGCCGTGCCAGGTTTCCGTGGAATTCCACGATGTCGCCGGCCCGCACGGGACTGTGGAAGCGGAGTTCGCTCACCTTGAGGGTGGCGAAGCGCCGGTTGGAGCTCAGCAGCCCCGCCAGGATCCCGCTGGCCTTGTCCATCCGGGCCATCATGTCCCCGCCGAAGAGGGTGCCGTTGAGGCCGATGTCCTGCTGGAGAACCACTTCTCGCGTGACGAGCACGTCAGCCCCTTCCGGATCCAACGGGATCACGAGGGGAATTTCACCACCAAGACCCGAAGACACCAAGCGAAGGGCGAGAATAAGGCGCCATTCCTGGTGTCTTGGTGTCTTGGGGGTACCTTTTTCAGGCCTTGCCGAGGCGTTTGGCCAGGGCCTCGCCCATGTCGGCGGGGCTCTTGGCCACGGTGATGCCGGCGGCTTCCAGGGCGGCCATCTTGTCCGCCGCGGTGCCCTTGCCTCCGCTGATGATGGCCCCCGCATGGCCCATGCGCCGGCCCGGAGGGGCGGTCTGCCCGGCGATGAAGGCCACCACGGGCTTATGGGGCATGTGGGCCTTGATCCAGGCTGCGGCCTCCTCCTCGGCGCTCCCGCCGATCTCTCCGATCATGATCACGGCGTGGGTGTCGGGGTCCGCGGCGAAGAGCTTCAGGCAGTCGATGAAATTGGTGCCGTTGACCGGATCCCCCCCGATCCCGATGCAGGTGCTCTGCCCGATCCCCAGGGCCGTCAACTGGCCCACGGCCTCGTAGGTGAGTGTTCCGGAGCGGCTGACCACCCCCACGTTTCCGGCCAGGTGGATCCGGCCGGGCATGATCCCGATCTTGGCCTTGCCTGGGCTGATGACCCCCGGGCAGTTGGGACCGACCAGGCGGCTCTTCGGGTAGTCGGGGAGCACGCGCTTCACCTTGAGCATGTCCAGCACGGGGATGCCCTCGGTGATGCAAACGATCAGCTCGATTCCCGCCTCCAGGGCCTCCAGGATCGCGTCGGCGGAGGCCGCGGGCGGCACGAAGATCATGGTGGCGTTGGCCCCGCTCTCGGCCACGGCCTCCTTCACGGTGTTCCACACCTTGAAGCCCTCGATCTCGGTGCCTCCCTTGCCGGGCGTGACGCCGCCCACAACGTTGGTCCCGTAGTCCCGGCAGCCCTTGGCGTGGAAGAGGCCCTCGCGGCCCGTGATCCCCTGCACCAGCAGCTTCGTGTGATGACCCAGCAGCACTGACATTTGAAATCCCTTTCAGCTTTTCTTGGCGTTCTTGGCGTCTTGGCGGTGCCCCGTCCCTACTTCACCGAAGCCACGGCCTTCTCTGCCGCGTCCTTCAATCCGTTGGCCACGGCCAGGTTCAGGCCGCTCTCGGCGAGGATGCGCTTGCCCTCCTCCACATTGGTGCCCTCCAGGCGCACCACCACGGGCACCTGGATGCCGATCTCCTTGGCCGCCTTCACGATGCCCGCGGCCACGACGTCGCAGCGCATGATCCCGCCGAAGATGTTGACCATCACGGCCTTGACCGCGGGGTCCTGGAGGATGATGCGGAACGCGTTCTTCACCGCATCCTCGGTGGCCCCGCCGCCCACGTCCAGGAAGTTGGCAGGAGAACCACCGTGGTACTTGATGATGTCCATGGTGGCCATGGCCAGCCCCGCCCCGTTGACCATGCAGCCGATGCTGCCGTCCAGCTTGATGAAATTCAGGTTGAACTTGCTGGCCTCGATCTCCTCGGCCGCCTCCTCGTTGAGGTCCCGGAAGGCCAGGATCTCGGGGTGGCGGAACAGGGCGTTGTCGTCGAAGCCGATCTTGGCGTCCAGGGCCGTGACCTCCCCCTGCTTGGTGATCACGAGGGGGTTGATCTCCACCATGGAGCAGTCCTTCTCCAGGAAGAGCCGGTACAGGTTCTGGAGGAACACGACGCCCTTCTTGAAGCTGTCCCCTTCCAGTCCCAGGGCGAAGGCGACCTGGCGGGCGTGGAAGCCCGACATGCCCGTGGCGGGATCGATGGCCACCTTGACGATCTTTTCGGGGGTCTTGGCGGCCACCTCCTCGATCTCCACCCCGCCCTCCGTGGAGGCCAGGATGGTGACGCGGCTGGAGGCGCGGTCCACGAGGAAGGAGAGGTAGAGCTCCCGGGCGATGTCGATGGGGGCGCTGAGGTAGACCGTGTGGACCTTGCGGCCTTCGGGGCCGGTCTGTTTGGTCACCAGGGTCATGCCCGACATGGCCTTGAAGAGTTCCGCCGCGTGGTCGGGATCCTTGGCGAACTTGACGCCGCCGCCCTTGCCGCGGCCGCCGGCGTGGATCTGGGCCTTCACGACCGCCTGGCCGCCGTACTGCTTGGCGATCTGCCTGGCCTCCTCGGCGTCCTGGGCGACTCGGCCGTCGGGCGTGGCGACCTTGTAGAGCCGGAGCAGTTCCTTGGCCTGGTACTCGTGGATGTTCATCCCGCGCTCCTCCTGGGCAGACGCAGGGGAAGGTTCCCTTCCCGCGCCCGCGTGCAACCAGTCTAACCGGGCCCGGGGGTCCCCTTGTGACAGAATGGGGGACTTTCCGGGAGCGTCCATGGCCCGCATCGACAAGCTGCTGGCGACGATTCATTCCAAGTCCGGGAAGGCCATTCGGATGGATCCAGGCCAGCAGCCCACCCTGGAGGTGGGTTCCGGGGCCCGGCTTCCCCTTCTGGCCGAGCCGACCCCGGCGGGGATGATCGAACTCCTCGCCATGGAGGTGCTTCCCCCGGCGTTGCGGGACGAGTTCCTCATGGGGGGCGAGGTTTCCTTCGACCACGAAGCCGGGGGCCAAACCTTCCGGATCACCTGCAGCCGGAGTTCGGCCGGGATCCACATCCTGGCCGAGCCCGCGGCGCCGGCCCCCGTCCCCACGGGCGAACCCCCGCTCATCGCCCTCGACACGGATCGAAGCCCGGGCGCCCCCCGCCTTGCCCCGGCCCCCTCCCCCGCTCCCCTTCCCGAACCCCGGCGGGAGCCTGCTTCCGGGTCCCACGGGGGCGGCGCGGCCAGCACGGGCCTGGCGGCGGCCGAACGCCTGTTCGCGGCCATGCTGGAACTCAAGGCCTCGGACATCCATTGCAGTTCCTTCGAAGTCCCCATCTTCCGGATCCACGGGGACATGGAGGAGATGGCGGACTTCGGACTCCTGGGACCCAGCCAGCTCCAGGAGATGATGCAGGCCATCGCCCCGCCCGTGGCCTGGCACACCTTCCAGGAGACCAACGACGCCGATTTCGCCTACGGGTACGATGCCGGGAACTGTCGCTTCCGGGTCAACTTCTTCATGGACAAGGCCGGCCCCGGCTTCGTCTGCAGGCAGATCCCCAACGAGATCCCCGATCCGGACCGCCTGGGACTGGCGGAGCCCATCCGCCGCCTTTGCAACCTCTCCAAGGGCCTGGTCCTGGTCACCGGTCCCACCGGGAGCGGCAAGTCCACCACCCTGGCGGCCATCATCGACCTGGCCAACCAGAAGCGGAGCGATCACATCATCACCATCGAGGACCCCATCGAGTTCGTCCACCCCAGGAAGAAGTGCCTGGTCAATCAAAGGGAGGTGGGAACCCACACGGAGAGCTTCAAGAAGGCGTTGCGGGCCGCCCTCCGGGAGGACCCGGACATCGTGCTGGTTGGAGAGATGCGGGACCTGGAAACCATCGCCATCGCCCTGGAGACCGCCATCACGGGCCACCTGGTCTTCGGCACCCTGCACACCAGCAGCGCCATCGGCACCATCGACCGCATCGTCGACCAGTTCCCCGCGGACCGCCAGCAGCAGATCCGCGTCATGCTGGCGGACAGCCTGAAGGCCGTCATCAGCCAGGCCCTGCTCAAGCGCCGCGGCGGCGGCCGCATCGCGGCCATGGAGAGCCTCTTCATCACCCCGGCCATCGCCAACCTGATCCGGGAGGGGAAGAACTTCCAGATCCCCAGCGCCATGCAGACGGGCCGCGCCTACGGGCAGAAGCTCATGAACGACGCCCTCATCGAGCTGATCGTCTCCCAGCAGGTGGAGCCCATGGAGGCCTACATGAAGTGCCCCGACAAGGAGAGCTTCATGCAGGCGATCAAGCGCGCCTCCATCAACTTCGAACCCAGGGAGGGGAAGTTCGGGGAGTGAAGGGCCAGCGGCATCTAGCGGCGGGGCCCTCTCGGGTCCCACCAAGCGGCCGAGGGGCCGCGCCCCGAGGAAGCGCGGGGTGTGGGGGCCCAGGCGGAGAAGCCGCCGTTTGCCCCCACAGAGAATCAGGCCGTTCGCGCCAGCAGCGCCTCCGGGATCTCCAGCATCAGTGCCTTCGTTCCGGGGTCCCCCTCCAGGGAGCGGATGGCCTCCACGGCCGCACGGCTGGCCCGTTTCGCGAGTTCGCGGGTCTCGGCCAGGGCCTCGTGCCGGGCGATGAGGGATCGCAGCACCTTCTCCTCGGCCTCCGGAATGGGCACCTCCTCCCCGCGGTCCCAGATCTTCCGCACGAGAGGACGAAGCTCCTCGGGGGCGCGTTCCAGCAGGGAGAGCATGGGGAGGGTGAGCTTGCCCTCCCGCAGATCGCTGAAGGCGGGTTTTCCCAGCTCGTCGCTGGTGGCGGTGTAGTCCAGGAGGTCGTCCACCAGCTGGAAGGCCCGGCCGATGGCCAGCCCGTAGGTCCGCAGGGCCACGCAGTCCGCCTCGGAGCGCCCGGTCAGCACCCCCCCGGTCTCCGTGCAGCCTCCGAAGAGCAGCGCCGTCTTCCGTTCCTGGATGTCGAAGTAGTCCTGGCGGGAAGTGTCCATCTTGAAGAGCACGTCGTTCTGGATCAGCTCCCCCTCGGTCATCCGGGTGGTGACCTCGGCCAGGATCTCCATCATCCGCCAGGAGCGCCCCCCGATGGCTTCCTGCATCGCCACCAGGTAGAGCAGGTCCCCGAAGAGGACCGTCATGGTGTTCCCCCAGAGCCTGTTGAGGGTGGGCTTCCCCCGGCGCAGCTGGGCGTGGTCGATGACGTCGTCATGCACCAGGGTGGCCGTGTGGATCATCTCGAAAACCGCTCCGAAGCGTACGTCCGCCTCCCCCTCGAGGCCGCAGAAGCGCGAGGCCAACAGCACCAGCGCCGGCCGGAGGCGCTTCCCCTGCCCGCCCCGCACGTGCTCGGCCAGTTTCTCCACCACCCCCACCTCGCTTCGGAGGATGCGCTGAAGCTCCCCCTCCACCGCCACGAGCCTGGGGGCGATGGGCGAGAAGAAGCGGGCGAGGTCGAGGCGGGACATGGAAGGCCTATTTCACCGCCAAGACGCCAGGAGCGCCAAGAAAAACTGCCCGGACGTCCTCCCGGAGCTCGGAGCGTTCTCGGTGTCCGGAGGTGACGGATCCCTGTTTCACCCTCGGTAGTTCGTGAACTGGAGATCGATGGCGTGTTTGTCCTGTTCCTTCCGGAGGAGGGCGATGGCCTCCTGGAGGTCGTCCTTGTTCTTGCCGCTGACCCGCAGCTGGTCTCCCTGGATGGCGCACTGGACCTTGATCTTGCTGTTCTTCAGGGCGGCCACCAGGGCCTTGGCCTTCTCCTGGGGAATGCCCTGGTTGATCTTCACCTCCTGGCGGACCGTCCCCTTGGAGGCGGGCTCCACCTTGCCGAACTCCATGGCCCGGATGCTCACCCCCCGCTTGTGCAGCTTGCTCTGCAGCACGTCGATCACGGCCTTGAGGCGCATCTCGTCGTCGCTGTGGAGCACCACCTGGGCCTGGTCCTTCAGCTCGATCCGGGAGGCGGAGCCCTTGAAGTCGTAGCGCTGGCCGATCTCCTTCATGGCCTGGTCCACGGCGTTCTTCACCTCCGCCAGGTCCACCTTCGAGACAGCGTCGAAGGAACAATCCGATGCCATGTCCACCCTCCCGGCCCGCCCTGGGCCCGCCTCCAGCCTACTGCGACCCGAGCCGCCGCCGGAGATCCTCCCACCCATCCCAGAGGAAGAGGCGAAGGAAGGCGGCCATCACCAGGGCGTGGTGGACTTCCCCGGTACGCAGCCGATCCTCCCATTCGGGCCAGGAACTGGCCCAGAGCCTCAGTTCCTCCGTGCGGTCCAACTGCAGGGGACCCGTGGAACGGCAGCCCAGGGCCAGGAAGAAATGGCAACGGTTGGTCTGGGTGGCGGGGTTGGGCGTGCAGTGCCCGAGCGGAATCCATTCCCTCGCCTCGAAGCCCGTCTCTTCCCGCAATTCCCTTTCGGCCCCGTCCCGGGGGGACTCGCCGGGATCGCAGCAGCCCCCTGGGATCTCCAGGGTGGCCTGATCGATGCCGTGCCTGAACTGCTCCACCAGCAGGAGTTCTCCCCCGGCCTCGGGGGGCGTGAAGGCGATGACGTTCACCCAGTCGGGGCCGTCCAGCCGCACGTAGGCGTGCTCCAGCCCCGTGTGGGGGGATCGCCTGCGGGCCAGGAGCTGCCGGAAGACGGGGCCCTCGGTCTGGCGCTCCACGGTGCCTTCGATCCAGCGCAGGGAGGGGTCGAAGGCGTGGGAATGGGAGGCGAGCAGGCGCACGGGACTCAATACCTGGGAACGGTGGGATCCATCCGGCTGTAGGCGTTGATCCCGCCCTGGAGGTGGACCACATCCCGGAACCCCGCCTGCAGGAGGAAGCGCAGGGCCATGAAGCTCCGGGTCCCGTGGTGGCAGTAGAGGGCCACTGTGCGCTCCCGGTCCAGTTCCCCGAGGCGCTGGGGCAGCTGGTCCAGGGGGATGAGGAGGGAGCGGGGGAGCCGGGCGGCCTCGTGCTCCCAGGGCTGGCGAACGTCCACGATCTGGGCGGATTCCGGAAGTTCCCGGAAGGCCTGGGGCGTGAGGTTCACCTGGTCAGCCATGAGCGGGGCCCCCCTTCTGGAGCCGCCCGAGCACGTGGTGGGTGAGCATCTCCAGGGCCCGCTTGTTCTCCACCCCCGTGGGCACGATGAGGTCCGCCCAGCGCTTGCTGGGTTCCACGAATTCCAGGTGCATGGGGCGCACGGAGTCCAGGTACTGGGCCACCACGCTCTCCAGGCTGCGCCCCCGTTCCTTCATGTCCCGCTGGATCCGCCGCAGGATCCTCACATCGGCGTCGGTGTCCACGAAGATCTTGAGGTCCAGCTGGTCCCGGAGTTCGGGGAGCGCGAAGAGCAGCAGGCCTTCCAGGATGATCACCTCGCTGGGGGCGATGGGCTCGGACCAGCCGGTGCGGTCGCTGGTCTGGAAATCATAGACCGGCTTGCGGATGCTCTCGCCCCGGCGCAGGGAGCCCAGGTGCAGGGCCAAGAGTTCGAGGTCGAAGGCGTTGGGGTGGTCCCAGTTGATGGGGCCCTCCCCGAAGCGGGCCTTCACCAGTTCGAGGGGGGCGTAGTAGGCGTCCATGTCCATCATCAGCACGTCCGCCCCGGTCTTCCGGATCCGGCGCCGCAACTCCTGGGCGATGGAGGTCTTCCCGCTCCCGGAGCCGCCCACGATGCCCACGAGCCATGGCCGATCCTGCATGGTCCCCACCCCCTTGGAATGATCCTTAACGCAAAGGCCGGAAGGAACCAAGGCCCCTAGGCGGGGCCGGGGCTCCGGAATGGGGGGCTCGGTGCTATCGTCCTTTCCATGCTTCGGGCCCATCTCGGCGCGTTCCTGATTCTCGGTCTGCTCGGCTGCAGTTCGGAGGACCCGCGGCTGCCGGTCCAGATCTACGAGGAGGCCTTCCGCCTCAACCAGCAGGGAAAGATGCTCGAGGCCAAATCCCTCATGGAGCAGCTCATCCAGCAGTACCCGGAGAGCCCCTCTGCCCTCCAGGCCAGGAAGGACCTCATCAGCATCGAGTCCATGATCAAGCGCGACATTTCCGAGCGCCAGAAAGAGGCCCGCGCCGCCATGCGGCGGGTCAGCGACGCCCTGGCCCGCTTCAAGGGGAAGAAGGGCGAATACCCCGCGGCCCTGGCCGAACTGGTCCCCGAGTACCTGGACCGGGTCCCCGAGGCCCCCTGGGGGCATCCCTTCCTCTACCGGGCTTTCGTGGGGGTCCCCATCGAGGACGTGAAGGACCGCCGCGGAAACCTCAGCCAGAAGATGAACACGAAACTGGACCGTTTCTACCTCGCCTGCCTGGGGACCGACCTGGGCCCCGGGGGCAAGGGCCTCGAGGGGGACATCCTCGTCGTGGACGGGGAACCCTACGAGGAGCGCAGCTTCCCGCCGATCCCGACGCCCCAGCCCCTGCGCTGAGGGCCGTGGGCCCCTGGGGCGAGGTCAAGGTTCCCGCACGCCCCGCACCCAGCGCCTTGTGGCCCGGCCGAGCGGGGGACCCCCTTCTGGACCTGGCCTTCTTGAAGTCGGGGAACACGTGGCGGGAACTGGCCGCCTTCGTGGGAACCGTGGGCGAACCCTTGCGAAGGAATCGGAGAAGGAGAAACAATACACCCCACCCTCCACAATCAGCAGCCGTGAGGTCTCCATGCTCCTGGCGCGCCTACCTCGATTCGGCCTGGCCCTGGCCCTGACCTTCGCAGCCTGCGGAGGGGGCGGCGGGTCTTCTCCCGGGGGCGGCCCCCAGCCCTCCTTCTCCCTGACGGTTTCCAACGCAACGCCCACCGTCACCCAAGGCCAAACCGGGCCGGTGACAGTCTCCGTGGTCCCTGCCAACGGTTTCAACGGGTCCGTCACCTTCGGGCTGACCGGACAGCCATCCGGAGTGGTCGGCACCTTCGCGCCCCCCTCGGCGGCCGCCTCAACCATCCTGAACCTCCAGGTGGCCTCCGGAGTGAACCCGGGAAGCTATCCGCTCACCGTGACGGGGAGCGCGGGGAGTGCGGGTTCCCAGTCCGCGGCCCTCACCCTCGCCGTGGGCCTGGGGGGCAGCGCCAGCGGCACGATCTCCACGGACGTCTTCGTCGTGGAGGGGGGCCAGACGGTTCAGGTCACCGGTGACCTGACGGTGAACGCCAGCCGGAGCATCACCATCCTGGGCAGCCTGGTGGCTTCGGGAAAGAAGGGGCAGGCCCTCACGCTCACCGCGCAGAACGACGTGTCGGTCCCAGGCACGGTGATGGCGGGAGACGGGGGCCCGGACCAGGACGGGGGGACCCTGACGATCAGCTCGCTCTCTGGAAAGGTCAGCCTCACGGGCAGCGCCAAGTCCGGCGATGGGGCCGGGGGGGTGGGGGCCACCAACGGAAACGGCAGCACCCTTCCCAACACCGGAAGGCTTGGTGCGGGCACCCAGGGTGGAAGCCTGGTGCTGAGGGCCAGGAACGGCTCCATCGCCTTCGGCAGCACCCCGGGCTCCATCCAGCTCGGCAACGGAGGCAAGGGCCTGGACATCTCTGTGCAGGGCTCTGACCGGGCCGCCTGGCCTTCCGCGCCCGCCCTCCAGAACGAGGGGGGGTCCAGCGGCGCGCTCATCCTGGACGCCCCTTCCCTCCTGGGCATGGCCACCACCACCATCACGGCTCCCTTCGACTTCCCGCGGCAGAATCCCCTCATCCTCAAGGGCGCCGCGGTACGGGTTCCCACCTCGGCCAATGTCGCGGGCGGCAAGGGAGGATCGGCGGGCTCCTTCACGTTCGGCCAGGCTCAAGCCGGAGCCGCGAAGGTGCGCCCAGGAGGTCCAGAAAGACTGCTCCCCCCTGTGGATGCCCCCGACTTGGTGGAGAAGGACGGCGCCGCAGGGGCAGACGGCTTCTTCGAAGGAGGCGACGGCGCCCGGGTCGAGGTGCGGGGTCTTCCGGGCCACGGTCCCGGCCGACCGGGCCAGGACGCCCGGGCCTTCGGAGGTCCTGGAGGAATCGCCTTCTTTGGTGGCCGGGATGGGATCGGACCCTTTCACGGGGATGGGCGGGGGGGGGATGCCATCGCGGCAGGGGGGGATGGGCAACCCGGGATCCCCGTCTTCCCCACCGGCGGGGCCGGGGGGAAAGCCATCGCCAAGGGCGGCGGGGGCGGCTGGAATTATGGAGGATGGGGCTCGGCCTTCGGGGGAGAGGCGGGGCAGGGTGCGGACCGCTGCGACGGTTTCCCGGCCCGCGGGGGAGACGGGGGAGCGGGGGGCAGCGCGGATGCCACCGGGGGCAATTCCCTATCCCCGGACCGGGGCGGGAAGGCCCTGGCCTGGGGCGGCATGGGCGGCAATGGCGGGAAAGGTGCGCTCGGGGGGGGCCTGGGCGGGGCCAAGGGAGGCGCCACGGCCTTTTCCTCATGGATTGCCGAGGAGCATCAAGGCCTCGACGGCATCCAGGGTTCGAAGTGCCCGCTCCCCCTCCTGGGGGGCGGGGTGCAGCACTCCATGCTCCAGGGGACGAATCCCCCCCAGATCTATGCTTGCGGAAGCAACGAATTCGACCAGTTGGGGTCCACCTTTCCGCACCAGGACGCCAATCCGCTTCCGGGTCCGGGCCCCTCCCTTCCCTCCTTGCCCGCCGCCTTCGCGACAGGTGCCTACCACAACGGCTACATCCTGCCCCTGGGAGGAGCCCAGGGGCAGGGGCCTCGGGGAACCCGGAAAGGAGAAGGCCAGGCGGTCCACGCCGGTGGGCAGGTCTACCTTTGGGGTCTGAACTTCTACGGCCAGCTGGGCACGGGGACCTACAACAACGCGGGCACCCCGGTGCCCGTGCCCGGGCTCACCAACGCCGTCGTGCTAGCCCCGAGCTACGCCCACACCCTGGCGGTGCTGGCGGATGGCACCCTGCGGGCCTGGGGCGGCTATTCCGGGGCCCCGCTCCTGGGAGACGGGACCGCAAACACTTCCACCACCCCGGTGCCCGTGCCAGGCCTGACGAACGTGGTCAGCGCAGCGACGCCGAGTTTCGGGCTCTTCAGCCTGGCTCTCAAGAACGACGGCAGTGTTTGGGGCTGGGGCGACAACGGCCACGGCCAGCTCGGGGACAACAGTGTGGCCACGCGGGCCACCCCTGTGGCCATGCAGCAGGTGCCCGGGGGGGTGACGGCCATCGCCTGCGGGACCCAATTCTCACTGCTCCTCCGCCAGGACGGAACCGCGTGGAGCTGCGGACAGCTGGGAGGGACCGAGACACACCTCCCGGTCCAGATCCCGGGCCTCACCAATGTCTCCGCCATGGCCGCGGGCTCGGCCTTCGTCCTGTTTCTCAAGGGCGACGGCACGGTCTGGGCCCTGGGAGCCAACACCGTCGGCCAGCTGGGACAGGGCCACACCACCCCCACCAACGCCCTGGTCCAGGTCCAGGGGCTCGCGAACGTCACCTCCATCGGCGCGGGTGCTTCCCACGGCCTGGCCCGCCAGGCGGACGGTTCGGTCTGGGCCTGGGGCCTCAACGACCGGGGACAGCTGGGGGACGGCAGCACCTCCAACCGCTCCGTTCCAGTGCGCATGCAGGGGGTGACCCTGAACTGACCCTGGGGTTCCGGGAACTCACGGCAGGCGCAGCCACAGCCCCTTCAGGTAGAAGCCTTCGGGGTGGTTGAGGGTGTAGGGATGGTCGGGAGGCTGGCCCAGATGGCCGAGCACCTGGGCCTCCCGGCCCGCCTCCAGCAGGGCCGTCCAGACGGCCTCCTGGAAGCGGCTGCGGTCCAGGTGCTGGCTGCAGGAGAAGCACCAAAGCAGGCCCCCCGGGGAGCATGCCCGGGCGCCCAGGCGGAAGAGGTCCTTGTAGGCCTTGAAGGCCGGATCGAGGTCCTTTCGCTGCTTCGCCAGGGCGGGCGGGTCCACCACCACGCGGTCGAAGGAGGCCGGCTCCAGCGCGCGCATCACCTCGAAGGCGTCCCCCTCCAGGCGAAGATGGGCCGCCGGATCCAGCCCGTTCAGGGCCCAGTCCTTGGCGGCGTGGTCCAGGGCGGGGGCCGAGATGTCCAAGGTCGCCACCTCACGGGCGCCCCCGAGGCCTGCGTGGATGGAGAAGCCCCCGGTGTAGCCGAAGGCGTTGAGGACCCGGCAGCCGCGGGAGAGGCGGCCCAGGGCGAGGCGGTGCTCCCGCTGATCCAGAAAGAAGCCGGTCTTCTGCCCGCGAAGCAGGTCCACCCGCATGCGGGCAGGCCCCTCCCGGACTTCCACGGGGCCCCCGAGGCTTCCCTTCAGGATCCGGTTCACGGGGCTCAGGCCCTCCTCCCGTCGCCCGGCCTGGCTTCGCTCCACGAACACGGTGACCCCTGCCTCCCGGCCCAGGGTTTCCAGTTCGGGCCACCACTGCTCCCTCAGGTCCTCCAGGCCCGCACTCCCCACCTGGACCACCAGGGCCTCCGCGTACCTGTCCACCACCAAGCCCGGGAGCCCGTCCCCCTCCCCGAAGACCCAGCGGCAGGCCCCGCCCGGATCCTCCATTCCGAGCAGGTGGCGCAGCCCCAGGGCGGAGCGGAAGCGATCGCGGAAGAAGGCGCCGTCCAGCGGCGCATCCTCGAAACGGAAGGCCCGGAAGGCCAGGGCCTTCCCGGGACTGGCGGTGCCCACGGCCAGCACCCTTCCCCGGTGGTCGGCCAGGCGGGCCAGGCGGCTCTCCGCGGGGGCGGCCAAAGCCCCGGAAAACACCCAGGGGTGCCGCTTGGAGAGCAAGGTCTCCTTGCCCGGAGCCAGCCGGAGGGTGGGATAGGGCCAGGACGCCATCCCCCAGGCTACCGTGCGAGAATCCCCCGATGCGCCTCCTGTATCCCTTCTTCCTCGCCGCCGTACTGGCTGCGGCGGAGCCCGGCCCGGTGGTCCTGCTGAGCCTGGACGGACTCTCCGCCCGCCATTTCACCCAGGCAACCATGCCGCGGATCTGGCGCCTGGGCGAGAAGGGCTTCCGGGGGGAGGGGATCCCTCCCTTCCCCTGCACGACCTTCAACGGCCACGCGACCCTGGCCACGGGTTGCTGGCCGGGGCACCACGGCATCGTGGGCAATGCCTACGTGGACCCCGCCCGGGGGCACGTGAGCTACAGCGGCGTGGCAGAGCAGTTCCAGCGGGAGCCCCTGTGGGTCGCCGCCACCCGAAGCGGCGTGCGGACGGCGGTCTACCACTGGGTCGGCGCCACGGGCCCCTGGGAGCAGGTGGCGCCCTGGCGCATGGAGCCCTTCGCGCCGGACACCCGGGACGAGGACGGCCTGGCCTTCGTGGACCGCGCCCTGGAGGACGGCGCCCGCCTGGTGATGGCCTACCTCAGCGGCATCGACACGGAGGCCCACCAGAAGGGGCCCGGGGCCGCCGAGACCCAGGCCAAACTCAAGGCCACGGACGCCCTCCTGGGACCCTGGCTGGAACAGCTGCTCGCGAAGCGGCCCGGGATCCGCGTGGTCCTGGCGGCGGACCACGGCATGGCCCGGATGACCCGCCGTGTGGATCTTCCGGGCCTCCTGGAGGACCTGGGGGCCACGGTGGTGAGCCACGGCGGCAGCGCCTACGTGTACCTCAAGGAGGCCGGCCCCGCCTCGGAGGTCCTGCGCCGCGCCCGGGCTTCAGGCCTTCGAGCCTGGACCCGCCAGGATCTTCCTGCGGAGTTCCACGGAGAGCGCCATCCCCGGATCGGCGACGTGGTGGTGCTGGCCCCGGTGGGCACCTGGGTCTCCCAGGGCCGCAGTCCCGAGGCCAAGGCCGCCGAGCGCGCAGGGCGCGTGGGCGCCCACGGGTACAACGGACAGCCCACGGAGATGCACACCTGGCTGGTGGTCCTGGGCGCGGGCCAGGGGCACCTGGGAGCCCTTCCCCTGTGGGACCTGGCCCCGACCATCGCCCAATGGCTCGGATTCGGATTCCAGCAGCCTCCCGACGGGAAGCCTGTGGCCGTCCTGGCCCCCTGATCGGCACCGGTCCTCCTCCCTCTGACCCCGGCTAGGAGCTCTCCGCCTCCCCGCGGGCCCGCTTCCTGAGAACTTTTCCCAGCGCCTGGAGGAGCCGCTCCAGATCCGCGGCGTCCGCGCTCGGCAGGAAGCTCACGCGGACCACACTTCGGGCCTCGGTTTCGCTGTAGCCCAGGGTGGTGATGGCGTGGCTGGGCTTCACGGCGCCGCTGTGGCAGGCGCTGCCCGTGCTGACGGCGATGCCCTCCAGGTCCAGGGCCGCCAGCACAGCCTGGCCGTGGTGGCCCCGCAGGAGCAGGCAGCTGGTGTTGGGAAGGCGCGGCAGGCCCCGTCCGATCACCTCATAATCCGCGTCCCAGCCCAGCAACTCCGCCTCCAGGGCGTCCCGGAGGGGAGCCAGACGGGCGTTCCCCTCCAGGCGCTCCGGCAGCTCCCGGACGGCCGCCGCCAGGCCCAGGATGGCCGGCAGGTCCTCGGTTCCGCCTCGCCGCCGGGCTTCCTGGGGGCCCTCCATGGGTGAGGCCCAGGGCAGCCCAGGCCGCATCCAGAGCACGCCCACGCCGCGGGGAGCCCCGATCTTGTGGCCCGAGAGGACGGCCGCGTCGCAGTCGCCCAGGTCCAGGGTCACCTTTCCCCAGGCCTGGACGGCGTCCCGGACCCTGAGGGCTCCGGGCGCCCGGGGCATCCCGTAGAGGATTCCCGTCTCGTTGTTGGCCGACATCTGCACCAGGAGGGCGACCCCCTCGGGGATTTCGGGCAGCCAACAGAGGCCTGGCCAGTCCCGAAGGGAATTCAGACAGGCGCTGTGTTCGCCCGGGAACACCGCCAGGGCCCGGCGGCCCAGGGCGGGCTGGAGCCCCCTGAGGAGGAGGTGCATTCCCTCCGTGGCTCCCGAGCAGAACACCAGCTCCCCGGGCGGGACCCCGAGTTCGGCCGCGATGCGTTCCCGGGCCTGTTCCAGCAGGTGCCTGGCCCGCTGGCCCTCCCGGTGGATGCTGGTGGGATTGCCCCAGTGGGAGGCCATGGCCTCGGCCACGGCGGCCCGCACCGCAGGCGAAGGGGGGACCGTGGCATTGGCGTCGGCGTAGAGGCGCTCCATGCCTCCAGCATCCCACCGCCCGGGGCCGGGAACCCCGGCTTCCTGCAGGCACCCCGAAGGAACGGGCATCGCATTTTCCCGACGGCCTGCGCGAGGGGCGTTCAATAATGTCTGGATGAGCGCGCCCCTGCATTCCCAGAACGTCGTGGCCCTCATCTGGGATTTCGACAAGACCCTCATCCCCGGATACATGCAGGACCCCATCTTCGAGGAGTACCGGGTGGAGGGCCCGGCCTTCTGGCGCGAGGTGAACGCCCTGCCGTCCTTCTTCGCCAAAACCGGAATCCGGGTCCACCCCGACACCTGCTACCTGAACCACCTGATCACCTACGTGCAGCACGGGCGCATGCCCGGCCTCACCAACGCCAAGCTGCGGGACCTGGGGGCGCGGATCCGGTTCCACCAGGGACTCCCTGACTGCCTCCGGCTGCTCCGGGAGGAGTTGGGGCGGGTGGAGGACGCGGAGCGCTTCGAACTCCGGGTGGAGCATTACATCGTCAGCACCGGCATCCGCGAAATGATCGAGGGCAGCGCGATCCGCCCCTTCGTGGATGGGATCTGGGCCAGCGAATTCATCGAGGCCCCCCCGCCGCCCGGGTACGATTCCGCCGGTTCTCCCCAGACCTCGGGCCCCCCGGGGGGGCTCTTTCCCGTCCACGGCATCAGCCAGGTCGCCGTGGCCTACGACAACACCTCCAAGACCCGGGCCATCTTCGAGATCAACAAGGGCGTGAACAAGGACCCGGGCATCGACGTCAACGCCACCATGCGGGCCGAGGACCGCCGCGTCCCCTTCTCCCACATGATCTACATCGCGGACGGGCCCTCGGACGTCCCTGCCTTTTCCGTGATCCGGCAGAACGGTGGCACCGCCTTCGCCGTCTACGACGACGCCAGCGAGGCCAGCCTGGAGCAGGTGGAGCGCCTCCGGAAGGACGGGCGCATCGACCACTTCGGACCTGCGGATTTCCGGGCCGGGGGTCCCACCCTCAAGTGGCTGGGCCTGCGCATCCGCCAGATTGCCGGGGCCATGGTGGACCAACGGCGGGAAGCCCTGAAGGACCGCGTCGGTTCCGCCCCCCGCCACCTCGGGGCGTGACCCCGGGACGGTCTAGGGCAGTTTTCTGAGGACCGCGTCCCGGGCGGCCACCTGGAGCTTCCCGGGGTGGAGGCGCTCCGCGGCGGCCAGAAGGACCCGGGCCTCGCCGGTCCGGCCCGCCTGGCAGAGGACACGGGCCATGTGATAGCAGTTGACCGAGGCGGAACGCCGCTCCCCGATGCTCAGGGCCTGGCGGTCGGTCCGGCCCAGCCGCTCCGCGTAGGACCTGAACCGCTCGGCCATGGCTCCCGTACGGCCGCTGGCCCCCTCCTGCAGGCCCGCCAGCAGCACCGCC
This sequence comes from Acidobacteriota bacterium, assembly GCA_016213735.1. Lineage (GTDB taxonomy): Bacteria > Acidobacteriota > Holophagae > Holophagales > Holophagaceae > JACQZU01. The sequence goes on from JACQZU010000028.1 coordinate 89,350, forward strand.
ACCGGATGGTCCTCGGGCCACCGCCCGGCCAGGGACTGATGGCGGGCCAGGAACTCCTGGGGACGGCCCCTGCTGAAATCGAGGAGGCCCAGGGTCACCCGGATCAGGCCCGAGTCGGGCACCTGGGCCGCCCCGTCCGCCAGGCGGCGCTGGGCACCCTCGTAGTCCCCCAGCCAGAGGAGGCAGACGCCGGCGGTGAGATGGGAGTAGTCCGCGGTGGGCTGGAGTTCCCTGGATCGGTCGGCGTGGAGCACGGCCTCCTCCAACTCGCCGTCGTTCTGCAACAGGGTGGAGAGGCGGAAGTGGGCCCACCAGTCCCGGGGGTGGAGTTCCAGGGCCCGGAGGTAGTGTTTCCGTGCTTCCTGGCGACGGGCGACCTCGTCCCGGTAGGCGCAGGAGTCCCCCAGGCTGGTCCAGGCCCGGTAGTCCCCGGGGTCCAGGTCCACCGCCTGCTGGGAAGCCGCCCGGGCCTCGTCCATGTCCCCCAGGCGGAGCAGGGCCTGACCTAGGACACGGTGGGCCGTGGCCACCCGTGCATCCAGGGCCACGGCCTTCCTCGCTTCGGCCACCGCCAGGGCGGTGTGTTCCCGGGCCTCCGGCCTCCCCAGGTGGGTCTCGGTCCCGGCCATTTCCAGGAGGGCCCAGGCCATTCCCGCGCGGACCGGACTGTAGTCCGGCTCCTCCCGTGCGGCCTCCGCCAGGAGGGCGTAGGCCTCTTTCTGGGCCGTGAGGTTCCCCCGGTCCATGAGCTCCAGGGAGCGGGCGTACATCTCCCGGGTCCTGGGCAGCCGGGCCTTGGGAAGGGCGAGGGACTGCGCCTGTCCAGGGGTGGGGCCGAAGAGGGGCGGGAGGCGCTCTCCCAGCATTTCTTCCATGGCCAAGGAGGCCTCGGGCTGACCCTCGAGGGAGAGCTGGTTCACCACTTCCCCTCCCGTCCCGCGGATGATCCGGACGGTCAGGCGACTGTGGCCCTCCGAGGCCCGAAGGGCGGACAGCACCAGGAAGTCGGCCCCCAGTTCCCTCACCAGCTTGGCGAGATCCCCGGGCCCCACCCCCGGCAGCGCCAGGGCTTCTGCGACCCGAAGCCGGTCCAGGACCAGCAGGTCCCCCCGCCTCAGGAGGCCCGTGGCCATGGCGTCCTGGATGCTGGGGCCGACCCAGCTCTTGTCCTGGGGAATGCCGAACATCTCCAGGGGCAGCACCGCCACCACGGGCCGGCCATGGCCGAGCCTCGCATGCCCCGAAACCCGGAGCAGGAAGGGGAGGAACGCGGCGCCCAGGAGGATCGTGGCCCCCACCCCCACCGCCCAGGGGATCCACCTCCGCCGTGGCCTCCCGGAGGCCGGGGGGGGAGCCGAGGCAGGCAGTGCGGAGATGCGTCCCGTGGAGTGGAAGGCCCCCTCCCCCTGGAGGGCCTCCACCACATTCTTGATCTCGGGGAAGCGGTCCTCGGGCTTCTTGGCCAGCATGCGGTTCAGGATCATGGAGAAGCGGAGCGATAGGTCCGGGCGCAGGGTACGGAGCTCGGGCGGGGCCTCCTTCGCGATGGCCTGAAGGGTGTCCAGCATGGATTCCCGCCGGAAAGGGTGGGTGCCCGTGGCGACCTCGAAGAGGACCACCGCCAGGCTGAATTGGTCCGTGGCCGCCGTCAGACTCAGGCCATAGGCCTGTTCGGGACTCATGTAGGCTGGAGTTCCCACCGCCACCCCCAACCCTGTCTCCTCGGTCCTCGTGAACCCCGAGGAGGTGTCCGAGGCGTTCGCGAGCATGCCGCGCTTGGCCACCCCGAAGTCCAGGATCTTGAGGGCCCCGTCGCCGTTGACCAGGAGGTTCTCCGGCTTGATGTCCCGGTGGACGATGCCCCGGGCGTGGGCGTGGTGCAGGGCCCCCGCCGCCTGGGCGAGGATCTCGGAGATCTGGGCCTCGGGCAGGAGGGTTCCCGCCAGGGAGCGGAGGTCCCTTCCCTCCACCAGCTCCATGGCCATGTAGGGCTGGCCCTCCACCTCGCCGGCGTCGAACACCGTGGCGATGTTCGGGTGGTTGAGCTGGCAGGCGGTCTTGGCCTCCTGGATCAGGGCCAGGCGCCGCCCCTCGTCCGAGGCCTTCAGCACCTTGAGGGCCACCTCCCGTTCCAGGCGCAGGTCCACCGCCCGCCAGACCCGCCCCATGCCCCCTTCCCCCAGCACCTCGAGAAGCCGGTAGGGTCCGAACAGGGGAGAGGTGGGTTCCAGGAAGTCCTCCGGGGTCAGCCAGGTTTGAGTCTAATGCGAGTCAGGGACGCCCCTGCCATCCTGGACACCCCATGCGACGCCCCACCCACCCCAGCACCTGGAGGATCCGGGAGAAGGCCTCGGTCTTCCTCGCGGAGTTGTGGCCGGCGGTGGACAGCGAGTCCCGAAGGATCTTGCTTCAGCAGATCCGCAAACGGGACCACGGGGCCACCCACCACTGCAGCGCCTGGAGGGAGGGCTTCCCCGCCTTGGCCTCCGGGATGGACGACGACGGCGAGCCCTCGGGGACGGCGGGGAGGCCGATGCTCCGGGTCCTGGAGGGGGCGGACCTGACGGATTGCCTGGCGGTATGCGTCCGCTGGTTCGGGGGGACCAAGCTGGGCACCGGGGGCCTCCAGCGGGCCTACACCGAGGCCCTCCAGGGTGCCCTCCAGGCGGCGGAGGCCCAGGGATTCCTGGAGACACTGCGTCTGCTTCGGCGGGGCCATCTCCAGGCCCCGGGGGACCAGTCCCACCTGCCCTTCGCGCTCCTGTCCCTGTTCCCGGAGGCCCGGGCGGAGGCGCCCGAGTTCGGTCCCGAGGGGGTCTCCGTGGGCTTCAGCGTCCCGGCGGAGGCGGCCCAAGCGCTGGAGGCCGCCTGGCGGGAGAGAAGCCGGGGCGGACGGGTCCTCTGGGAATGATGGCTGGGTTGACGGCAGCGTCCACGGGAACCCTGCGAGAACCCCGACCCTCCCTCAGGACGGAACACACCGGGCGGGCTCGCCGGCCGGCCACCCGCCGGCCCCTGTCCCCCACTCGCCGATTCGGCCTCCCCCGGGGACCGGCCCTCCCGTAGCTTGTCCCCAGGAGGACGAGGATGGACGGGCTGGAATGGTTCCTGGATCCGCTGCTTCGGGCGTGTCTCTGGGCGTTTTGCCTCGCCAGCCTCCTGCCCTGGATCCTCCCCGGAGGGGAGACACGAATGGAAGGAGGGCGCGCATGAACGGTTCACCGGAATCCCGTTCCTCGAGGCGGATGATGGGGCGGGTGCTGTTCGGGCTGATCCTCGTGGCCCTTGGCGCGGCGCTGCTCCTGGACAACCTCGGCTACCTCCATCTCCAAGTGAGCTACCGTTGGTGGCCCCTGGCCCTGGTGCTCCTTGCAGTGGTCCGCATGGTCGAGCGGGGTTTTTTGCGGGTCGGACCCCACTTCCTCCTCTTTCTGGGCCTCTTCCTGCTGGCGGGCTTCCTGGAGCGGGAAGACTTGATCGAGCGGTGGTGGCCGATGGCCATCGTGTGGCTGGGGGTCCTGGTCACCCTCCGGGCCCTGCTTCCGAAACGGAAACCCGACCCGTGTGAGAATCTGCCGGAAGGAACGCCATGAGCCAAGATGTCGATCGTCCCCACCCCCCCGAGGTCGTCCCTGGCCTGGAGGTCCCCACGCCCCCGGCGGGACCGGCCGCCCCCAAGCCTCGCCTGTCCTTCACGCCCAAGCTCATCGTGGGGGTGTTCATCATCGTGGCGGGGCTGGGTCTCACCCTGGACAACCTCTTCCCTTCCAACCGGATCGCTTCCTTCGTGTTCCGTCTTTGGCCCGCCATCTTCATCGCCATCGGTTGGACCAAGCTCCGCGCCGAGCGGGAAAGCGGCAGCTTCGGGGCCTATGCCCTGATCGCGGCCGGGCTCCTGGGGCTGATGGTCACGCTCGGTTCCGGACACTTCGAGGACTTCATCGGGCCGGCCATCCTGCTGGCGGTGGGAATCTGGATCGTGCTCAAGGCCCTCAAGCAGCACCGGGGGGTCCCGGCGGAACTCCAAGCCAGCGAAGCCTTCCAGTCCTGCACCGCCATTCTCGGAGGCTGCGTGCGCCGCCCTTCGGGGGCCTTCAAGGGCGCCGAGCTGACCGCGGTCTTCGGTGGATTCCAGTTGGACCTCCGCAAGGCCGAGATCCAGGGAGACTCCGCCCGGGTGGACGTCTTTGCCCTCTTCGGCGGCGGGAACATCCGGGTTCCGGACGGGTGGGAGGTCCGCAATGAAGTCACGGCCATCGCCGGGGGGGTGGACGACAAGAGCGCCCCCCCCGGGGTGCCGGGGCCCAAGCTCATCCTGACCGGGATGGTGCTCTTCGGGGGTGTGGAGATCAAACAGGGATGAACCCCATCCTCCGCAGCCGCGCCGCCCTCGGGACCTACCTGCTGGGGTGGGTCCCCGTGGTGGGGCTGCTGCTGGGCACGGGGATGAGCCAAGGGTGGCCCCTGGTGGAGGCCCTGGCCCTGACGGTGCCGCTGGCCTTCGGGGGAGCGATGCTCTTCCTCACGTCCTGGTACCTCTGCGTGGCCCTGCCGATCTCCACTTTCAAGGTCCGGAACCACGGAGTCGCGTGGACGCTTTCGGCCCTGCTCATGGGGAACATCTGGTGGCTGATGGCCTGGGGGCTTGCCGAGGTCCTGGGCCGGACTCCGTTTTTCCCGGACGTGGTCGCCCGGACCCGGGTGGCCTGGGTCTTCTTCTTCGCCATGGGGGTCCTCCTGTACCTGGCCACCCTGGCCCTGCACTACCTGCTCCAGGCCCTGGCCCGGGAACGGGAGGCCGAGCGCCGGGCAGGAGACCTTCAGGTGCTGGCCCGGGAGGCGGAGCTGAAGGCCCTGAGGGCGCAGCTCAATCCCCACTTCCTCTTCAACAGCCTCAACTCCATCAGCGCCCTCACCTCGGTGGATCCCGGGCGAGCCCGGGAGATGTGTGTCCTCCTCTCCGACTTTCTCCGCAAGAGCCTGAAGCTCGGGGAGCGCCCGAGCGTGACCCTGGCGGAGGAACTGGACATCCTGGAGGCCTATCTGGCCATCGAGCGGATCCGCTTCGGGGCGCGCCTGGGGGTGGAGCGGGAGCTGGATCCCGCCGCGGCCGAGGTGGGAATTCCCCCCCTCCTGCTGCAGCCCCTGGTGGAAAACGCCATCAAGCACGGCATCGCCGCCCTTCCCGAGGGTGGACAGCTTCGCATCGCGACCCGGCTGCAGGGCGCGGAGGTCGAGATCCGGCTGGAGAATCCCCTGGATCCAGACAGTCCCCGCCCCAAGGGGCTCGGGATGGGGCTCCGCCAGGTGCGGGAGCGTCTCCTGAAGCACTTCGGGGGGAGGGCCCGCCTGGAGGCCGAGGCCTCCGAGGGCCGGTTCAAGGTTCGGGCCATGCTGCCCGTGAGGGAGGTGGAGGAATGACCGGGAACGTGCTCACGGCGGTGGTGGTGGACGACGAGGAACTGGCCCGGGCGGTGGTGAAGGAACACCTGGCGGCCCAGCAGGGCATCCAGCTCGTGGCCGAGTGCGCCAACGGCTTCGAGGCGGTGAAGGCCTGCACGGAACTCAGGCCGGACCTTCTCTTCCTCGACATCCAGATGCCCAAGCTGGACGGCTTCGAGGTGCTGGAACTTCTGGACCCGCGCCCCACGGTGGTCTTCGTGACCGCCTACGACCAGCACGCCCTGCGGGCTTTCGAGATCCACGCGGTCGACTACCTGCTGAAGCCCTTCTCCCGGGAGCGCTTCGACGAGGCCCTGCAGCGGGCCCGGGCCCGGATCGGGGAGGGAACCCCGGAGAAGGTGCACCCCGCGGACCTGAGCAACGCGGCCCGCTCGGACTGGCCCCTGGACCGCATCGTGGTTCGGGACGGTTCCAAGGTCACCTTCGTCCCCCTGGACAAGCTGGACTACGTGCAGGCCCAGGACGACTACGTCCTCCTGAAGACCCCCGAGCGGGGCCTGCTCAAGCAGCAGACGCTGGCGAGCCTCGAGCAGCGCCTGGATCCGCGGCGCTTCCTCCGCATCCACCGTTCCTTCATCCTCCAGCTGGACCGCCTGGTTCGCCTGGAACAGGGAGCCACCGAAAGCTGGGTCGCGGTGCTGCAGGACGGCACGCGCCTTCCCGTGAGCAAGAGTGGTTACGCCCGGCTCCGGGAAGTCATGGACGAGGGCTGAGAAAGGTCCCTACCCTGGGTCAGGATGGCTCCGGCCCGGCCTTGCGCCCCGCGAGGAGTTTGGTATCGTGAGGAACCCTCAACATCCCCATCGTCTTGAACTCGCCCCGGGGATCTCCTCCGGGCCACAGGAGTGAATGACCATGACCCTGCGTCCGCGCCTCCCCATCACCAGCGCCGCCCTCGCCCTCATCGCGGCCACGGCCCTGGCCCCCCGAGCCCAGGCCTCGGGCTTCTCCCTCAGGGAGCAGAGCCCCAGCGCCCTCGGCAGCGCCTTCGCGGGCGTGAGCGCCGGAGGCACGGACATCAGCGCCATGTTCTGGAACCCGGCTGCCATGTCGCTCTACGGGAACCAGTTCATCCTGGGGAGCAGCTTGATCATCCCGAGCGCGGAGATCGCCAACGCCAAGGCCATGCCGGCGCCCATGTTCCCCCAGACGCCCTTCGCCGGGCCCGGAGCCAGCCCCAACTCGGTGAACCCCGTGCCCCTTCCCGCCATCTACGGCACCTGGGGGGTCAGCGAGGACTTCCGCCTCGGCCTTTCCATCAACGTCCCCTACGGCATGGTGGTGCAGTACAACCAGGATTTCGTGGGCCGCTACCACGCCCTCCGGACCAGCCTGAAGACCGTCGACGTGAGCCCCAACTTCTCCTACCGGGTCACGCCCGAGTGGAGCGTCGGTGGCGCGTTCATCGCCCGGATGGTCAAGGCCGAACTCACCAATTACGTGGACTTCGGGGCCATCGGTCAGGCCCTGGGCCTGCCGGGCTACGCCCCGGGCAACCATGACGCCGTGGCCGCCCTGGAGGGCGACAAGTGGGTCTACGGATTCAAGGTGGGCACCATCGTCCAGCCCGTTCCCGAACTTCGCCTGGGCCTCGCCTACAGCGGGAAGACCACCGTGGATCTCAACAACGGCAAGGTGAAGTACACCGGCGTGCCGGCGGCCTTCGCCTCCAAGTTCGTGGACGGCGGAGCCGGCGTGGCCCTGGACCTCCCGGACACGGTCTCCGCCGGGCTGCATTGGGACCTGACCAAGGAGTTCGCCGTCCAGGGGGAGATCGCCAAGACTTCCTGGAGCAAGTTCAAGGAGCTGCGCGTGAAGTTCGCCTCCGGCCAGGCCGACAGCGTGGTGGACGAGTCCTGGAAGGACACGACCTACTTCTCCGTCGGGGGCGTCTGGAAGTACAACAATGAGCTCACCCTGCGATTCGGCTACGCCCACGACCAGGCGCCGATGGACGACTTCCACCGCACCCCCCGGGTTCCGGACGGCGACCGCAACTGGTTCTCCGTGGGCACCAGCTACGCCTTCTCCAAGCAGCTGTCGGTGGACTTCGCCCTCACCCACATCCAGGTCAAGGACGGGACCATCAACCTCCAGTCGGGCACCACCCCGGCCGACCCCAACTTCTTCAGGGGCACGCTCACGGGCACCTTCAAGAACAAGGTGGACATCGTGGCGATCCAGGCCCGCTACAACTGGTAGGCTCGAAGACCCGATCCACGGAAGCGGCCCCCCGGGGCCGCTTTTTTGTGTCTCCACCCGGTCCTGGAAGGTTCCCGGCGCTCCCTCGCCCGCGATGCTGGCGGTGCTCGGTGCACGGTCCTGCCCTTCAGGTCCCCCGGGGCGCGAGGGCTTGGACCTCCCCCGCCGCCAGGCGAAGGATGCCGGCGGCACTGACCAGGCGCAGCCGCCCGTCCTCCTCCCACCCGAGCACGACTCCCTGCCCGCCTTCCCACCGGACGGCCTCCCCCTGGGGGGGCCACCGGAGGTTCGGCCCCTCCGCTCCATCCTCCAGCCTCCCCCAGGCCGCGAGGAGTTCCAGGGCCAGGACCGTGGGATCGGGGAGGGGCAGGCCCAGGTCCGCCAGCGATGCGGCGGGGAAGGCCCGTTCCGGCAGCGTGGGTGCATGTTCCAGGTTCAGGCCGAGCCCGAGGGTCACGAGGCCGGCGCCGCTCTCCCCCAGCAGGCCCCCCACCTTGACCAGGGTTCCTGCCCGGTGGGCCACGAGATCGTTGGGCCACTTCAGCCCCAGGACCTCCCCGCCCGGGTCCAGGGCTCGGGCCACCCTGGACATGGCCCGCTGCAGGAGCAGGCCCGGGGGGAGACCCGGATCTGGGATGCGGGCCGAGAAACAGAAGCCCCTGCCCGCGCCTTCCCAGCGGTTGCCCCAACGGCCCCGCCCTGCCTCCTGGCGCTCCGCCAGGACCCCGCAGAAGCCCAGCTCAGGGTGCCGTTTCAGGAAATCCTGGGTGGAATCCAGGCGGGCGAAGCGGAGGAGCGCCGCGGGGGGGCCGGTCCGTTCAACGGGCCCCATGGTTCAGCGCCCAGAGGATCCGGAGCCCCTCCAGGGTGAGGTTGGGCTCGATGTGCCGGATGTGTCGGCTGGCGGGGGCGATGACCCGTGCCAACCCTCCCGTTGCGACGATGGCTGCTCCAGGAAGCTCGGCCAGGAGGCGGTCCAGGATGCCGTCCACGAGCCCCACATAACCCCAGAAGGTCCCGGATTGCATGGCCTGAACGGTGTTTCGGCCGATGAGCCGCTCAGGCTCGGCGATCTCGATGCGGGGCAGCCGGGACGCGCGCTGGAAGAGGGCCTCGGCGCTGATCTTCAGGCCCGGGGCGATGAGGCCCCCCAGGAATTCGCGCTTCTCGTTGACCACGTCGAAACTGGTGGCGGTGCCGAAGTCCACGGCGATGAGGGGCACCCCGTGCTTCTCGATGCCCGCGACGGAATTGACCAGGCGGTCCGCCCCGAGTTCGCTGGGGTTGTCGATGCGGATCTTCAGGCCGGTCCGGATCCCGGGCTCGATCCAGAGGGGTTCCGCCTGGAAATATCGCCGGGCCCAGGTTTCCAGCACCGGGTGCAGTGGGGGCACCACGCTGCTGATGACCAGGTGGCGGACCTGGTGGGCGTCCAGGTCCTGGTGGCGGAGGAGGGCCAGGACGGACAGGCCGTACTCGTCCGCCGTGCGCTCCCGGCTGGTGGCCAGACGCCAGGAGGCGAGGAGGGGACTGCTTCCGGCGGCCTCGAAGACCCCCAGCACAATGTTCGTGTTCCCCACGTCGAGGGCGAGGAGCAGAGGATTCCCTTCACCGGGTTTTCGCTTTTCGACTTTTTTCTGCACGGGCGGCCTGTCAGAGGAGGAAGGTTCCCTCCAACACTTTAACGGCGCGGCCGGCGATGCCCACGCGTTCGCCCCTGTTTTCGCAATGGAGTTCCCCGCCCCTCTTCGAGACCTGCAAGGCGTGCAGGCGATCCTTCCCAAGGCGGCCGGCCCAGTAGGGCACCAGGGTGCAGTGGGCACTGCCGGTGACGGGGTCTTCCGGAACCCCGGCGAAGGGGGAGAAGAAGCGGGAGACGAAGTCCACCGAGTCCCCGGGGGCCGTGACGATGGCGCTGAAGACCTCGACCTTCGCGAAGGCGTTCAGGTCGGGCTTGAGGGTCCGGACCTCGGCCTCGGAGCCGAGCACCACCATGTGGTCCCGCGCCTTCTGGACCTCCCCGGGGGGAAGGCCCAGGGCCTCGAAGAGCCCTGCCGGGACGGGACAGGGGCGCGGGGGCCGGCTGGGAAAGTCCAGTTCCAGCAGGCCGTCCTTCCGGGACACCGTCAGGGGCCCACTGCGGGACTGGAAGGTCACGGAGGTCCCCGGGACGCCCAGCTCCTCGAAGGCCACGAAGCCGCTGGCCAGGGTCGCGTGGCCGCAGAGGTCGATCTCGATTTCCGGGGTGAACCACCGGATCCGCCATCCCCCGGGCTCCTTCACCAGGAAGGCCGTCTCGGCGAGGTTGTTCTCCGCCGCGATGGCCTGGAGCGTCTCGTCCGGCAGCCAGGCTTCCAGGGGCATCACGGCCGCCGGATTGCCCGTGAAGGGGGCCGAGGCGAAGGCGTCGATCTGGAAAAAGGGCACGCGCATGGAGACCCTCCCGGAGATGGAGAAGGATAGTCCTTCAGCCTCCGGCGGACTCCAGGGCGGTCTGCGATTCCTCCCAGGCGGCCATGGCGTAGGCCAGTTCCTCCTCCAGGGCCTTCTGGTCTCCCAGCCGGGCATTGAAGGCCTGCCAGTCGGCGGGGTCCATGGCGGCCAGGTCCCGCTGGAGGGCAGCCAGCCTTTCTTCCAGGTCCGTGACCCGCTGTTCAGCCTCCCCGGCAAGGCGCTCCAGACGCTTGAGCGCGCGCTGCTTCTCCTTGTCGATGGGGCGGGAGGGGCTCTCGGTCTTCAGTTTCCGGGGTTCGGTTCGGGCGGGCTCGGGGGGGCGGGGGGCCTTCGCCCTGGGCGCGGATTTGGAAGGTGCGGGCGCGGGTTCCTCGGGTCCGTCCCCGGCCTCGTCCTCCACCCCCAGGTCCAGGTCCACCCAGGCCTGGTGGTCCTCGTAGGACCCCTCGCGGTACTCCGCCCGGCCCTCGTGGATGCGCAGCAGGCAGTCGGCCACCCGGCCCAGGAGGTAGCGGTCGTGGGTCACCAGCAGCACGGCCCCGCTGAAGGCCAGGATGGCGTCCTCCATGGCCTCCATGCTCGGGATGTCCATGTGGTTGGTGGGCTCGTCCAGGAGCAGCAGGTTCACGCCCTGGCGGATGAGGGTGGCCATGGAGAGGCGGGCCCGTTCGCCGCCGGAGAGCACCGTCACGGGCTTCTCCCAGTCCTCCTCGTGGAACTGGAACTTGGCGAGGAAGCCGTAGATGTCCTGCTTGGTGGCGTTGTTCCCGCTGGCGGCGAGGATCTGCTGGAACACCGTGTTCCTCTCGTCCAGGTTCCGGTGGTGCTGGTCGAAGTAGCCCGGCTTCACCTGGCTTCCCGGCCGGGCCGTGCCGGCCACCAGGGGAATTTCGCCTGAGAGGGCCTTCAACAGGGTGGACTTGCCCGTGCCGTTGAGCCCCACGATCCCGAGCTTCTGCATGCGGCGCACCTGAAGGTGCTCGATGGGTTCGAAGAGGGGCCGGCCCTCCCACCCCGCGGCGACCCCGTCCAGCACCAGGGCCACGTCCCCGCTGCGCTGGGTCTCCGGGAAGGAGAATTTCACCTTGCGGCGGTCCTTGAGGGGCTTCTCCAGGCGGGCGAGCCTCGCCAGGTGGGTGCGCCGGCCCTGGGCCTGCTTGGTGTTCACCCCGGCGATGTTCCGGCGGATGAACTCCTCCTGCTTCTTGATGTAGCCCTGCTGCAGTTCGTAGGCCTTCTCCGCGGCCTCCAGCTCGATCTCCTTCTTTTCCATGAACTGGGAGTAGTTCCCCTCGTACACCCGCGAGCGTCCCCGCTCCAGCTCCAGGATGCTGGTGGCCACCCGGTCCAGGAAGTAGCGGTCGTGGCTGATCACGGCCACGGTGGCGCGGCTGTCCAGGAGGAACTGCTCCAGCCACCGGAGCGAGGGCAGGTCCAGGTGGTTGGTGGGCTCGTCCAGCAGCAGCAGGTCTTCCCCGTTGAGGATGGCCTTGGCCAGCATCACCCGGCTCTTCTGGCCGCCGCTGAGGGCGTGCACGTCCCAGGCGAGCATCTCGGGCGTGAAGCCCAGGGCGAAGAGGATGCCCTCGGCGCGGGACCGGATGCGGAAGCCGTCCTGCCGCTCGAAAGCCTCGGTGGCCGCCTGGTAGCGGGCCATCACGGCTTCCAGGTCGGCCCCGGGTTCCGCCATGGCGTGCTCCAGCTCCCGCATCTCGTGCTGGAGCCGCTCCACGTCCGCGAAGGCCGCCAAGGTCTCCTCGAGCACACTCCCCTGGGTCTCGGGCTCCAGGTCCTGGGCGTAGTGCCCCACGCGGATCCCCCGCTCCGCCGAGGGCCGGACCACGGTGCCTTCGTCCGCCTCCAGCTGGCCCAGCAGCAACTTGAAGACCGTGCTCTTCCCGGCCCCATTGCGGCCGATGACCCCCCAGGTCTCCCCCTCCTCCAACGCCCAGGTGACGTCCCGGAGGACTTCCTGGGGGCCGAAGCGGAGATGAAGGTGGTTGAGCGAGGCGAGCATGGGAATGGGACGAACCGGAAGCCCCACCGGGGGCCGATCCAGGGTAACCCGGCCCCCTCTGGGGAATGGCCGCCCCCGGGGAGAGGCGCAATTGACCCACTGGTAATGATATTTCAACCCGGTGACGATGACTTCCCACGGAGGGACCGGTGAGAAGGACCTGGGGTGTTCTCCTCCAGCTCGGCTTGCTCTGGGCCTGCGATCGGGGAAGGCCCCATGGCGGCCCCGCCTACCAGGTCGCAGCCCCCGAGCAGGGTGTCCACTCCCTCGTCCTGGCCATCCACCCCCTGCACAATCCCGCCAAGCTGAACGAAGCTTACGCCCCCCTGGTCGCCCACCTGAACCGCGAATTTCCCGAGTTTCGTATCGAGCTGGAAGCCTCCCGGGACTATGCGACCTTCGAGGCCAAGGTCCGGGAGGGCCGACCCAACCTCCTGCTTCCCAATCCCTGGCAGGCTCTCCAGGCCATGAAGCACGGCTACACCGTCATCGCCACCGCGGGGGATCCGTCCGACTTCCGGGGGATCTTCGTGGTCCGGAAGGACTCTCCCCTCCGGAGCCCCGCCGACCTCCGAGGCCAGACGGTGAGCTACCCGGCCCCCACCGCCCTCGCGGCCTGCCTCATGCCCCAGGAATTCCTCCACCGGCACGGCCTGGACATCCGAAGGGACCTCCGGAACCACTACGTCGGTTCCCAGGAATCCTCGATCATGAACGCCTACCTGAAGCTGAGCGCCGCCGGAGCCACCTGGCCGCCTCCCTGGCGCGCCTTCCAGGCTGAGCACCCCAAGGAGGCGGCCGAGTTGGAGGTCCGCTGGGAAACCCCGCCCCTGATCAACAACGCCGTCATGGTCAGGAAGGACTTCCCCCCGGCCCTCGCCGAGGGCCTGGCCCGCTGCCTGGCCGGCTTGCATGAGCACCCCGAAGGCAGGCGCATCCTGGCCGGGATCCAGACCTCCCGCTTCTACCGTGCCTCCGACCGGGACTACGACAGGGTCCGGACCTTCGTGCAGCGGTTCGAGGCGAAGATCCGGAAGGTGGAGGAGCCCTGATGCCCTCCTCCTTGCGCCGCCTCTTCTTCGGGACCCTCCGCCGGCAGCTCATTTTCGGCGTGGCGGCGGTCCACGCGGTGATGATGACCCTCTTCGTGGCGGACCTGACCCTCCGGCAACAGCGGTTGTTCCGGGAGCGGCAGCGGGAGCACGCCCGGGCCCTCACCAGCGCCATGGCGGTTTCCTCGGCCGGCTGGCTCGCGGCCCGGGACATTTCGGGCCTCCAGGAGATCGTCCGGGCCCAGCAGCGCTATCCGGAACTGGAATTCGCCATGCTGCTGGACGAACACGGGCAAGTGCTGGCCCACACCGACCCGAGGCGGATCGGGCTTTACGTGGCCGACCTTCCCGCCCAGCCGGCGGAGGCGGACCTGGGTGAGGGCCAGATCCTGGTGGATTTCACGGCACCCGCCCTGGTGGGGGGACGGCACGTGGGCTGGGCCCGGGTGGGGGTCGGCCAGCGGGCCGCCACCGGGACCCTGGCGCGCATGGCCATGGACGGAGCGCTCTACGCCGGGGCCGCCATCCTCCTCGGGTCCTTGATGGCCTGGGTCATGGCCAGGCGTCTCACCCGTCGCCTCCACCGGATCCAGAGGGCCATGGATGGGGTCGCCGCGGGAGACCTGGCCACGCGGGTGCCCATTTCCGGCGAGGACGAGGCCGCCGGCCTCGCAGAAGGGTTCAACGGCATGATCCAGGCCCTCCAGGCCCGCCAGGAGGAGCGCGACCTGGCCGAGTTGGCGAGGTCGGAGAGCGAGTCCCGCTTCCACTCCCTCATCGACCAGGTGCCCCTTCCCCTGGTGGTCCTCCAGGATCTGAAGGTTCATTACTGCAACCCCGCCGGGGCCCGGCTCTTCAGGGCCCCCGGCCCCGGTGAACTGACGGGACGCCCGATCCAGGACCTGATCCCTCCGGAAGACTGGCCCCTGGTGCAGGAGCGTTTCGGGGCGGCCCTGGAGGCGGGCCGGGTCGTGGATCGGACGCCCGGCCGCTTCCTTGCCCTGGACGGGACCCCCCTGGAGGTGGAAACGCAGGGCTTCCCGGTCCAGTTCGGGGGAAAAGCATCCCTTCTCCTTTTCATCGAGGACGCAGCTGAACGAAACCGCCTGGATCGCATGCGCCAGCATCTGGAAAGGGAACTCCGGCAGGCCCAGAAAATGGACAGTCTTGGGAGCCTGGCGGGGGGCGTGGCCCACGACATGAACAACGTCCTGGCCGCCATCCTGGGCCTGGCCACCCTCCACGCCCAGCATTCCCCCGAGGGCTCCTCCCTCAAGCGGGCCCTGGAAACCATCACGAAGGCCTGCCAGCGGGGGGCGACGCTGGTGAAGGGCCTCCTCGGCTTCGCCCGCAAGGAACTTTCCCAGCAGGTGCCCGTGGACTTGAACGCCGTGGTCCAGGAGGAGGTCGCCCTCCTCGAACGGACCACCCTGCAACGGATCCGCCTGGTCAAGGACCTGGCCCCGGACCTGCGCCAGGTGCGCGGGGATCCCGGCGCCCTCTCCCACGCCTTGATGAACCTCTGCGTGAATGCGGTGGACGCCATGCCGGAAGGCGGGACCCTCCTCCTCCGGACCCGGAACCAGGGGGCGGATGGGGTTCTCCTCGAAGTGGAGGACAGCGGCATGGGAATGACCCCCGAGGTGCAGGAACGGGCCCTCGATCCCTTCTTCACCACCAAACCCCAGGGCAAGGGGACGGGGCTGGGGCTCCCCATGGTGTACGGCACCGTCAAGGCTCACGGCGGGCGCCTGGAAATCGCTAGCACCCCCGGCCAGGGAACGCGGGTGACCCTCCGCCTGCCTGCGAAAGCCATCGGCACGGGAAACGATTCCGGCCCAGGGGGCGCGGCGGGGCCCTCTCCCGCCCCATCCTGCGGCATTCTGCTCGTCGACGACGATGAACTGGTCCGTGCCTCCATGGGCGCCATTCTCCAGGCCCTGGGGCACCGGCCGGTGCTGGCCTCCTCCGGAGAGGAGGCCCTCGAGGTCCTGGGGAGCGGCGCGGCCTTCGACTTCGTCATCCTGGACCTGAACATGCCCGGGCTGGGGGGCGCCGCCACCCTGGGGCGGATCAGGGAGACCCGCCCAGAACTGCCGGTGCTCCTCGCCACGGGCCGGGCCGACCAGGGAGCGTCCGCCCTGGTTGAGCACTACCCTGGGGTGAGCCTCCTTCCCAAGCCTTTCACCGTCCAGGACCTCCAGATCAGGCTCCCGGGGGGCACCCTCCCCCGCTCGAAGGCCTAGACCCGCCCCCTTGGGCAAACCTGTGTGCGAAACAGTGAAACGCCTCCGGGGGCGGCGTTTCTGGGGGGTGGAGCCCCCGGGATCGAAGCGGCCATCGGCTGACCCCGGCCACGACGGCTTCGACCCTCCACACAAGGGTCTCCGCCTGTGGCCACCCTTCGCCAGGAGTGGCGAATAGGACGGCATGGCCCTGGGCCATGGCCGCCCGAAGGGTGGGGGCACAGGAGGTGCCCCCATCAGCCGGGCCGCCAATGTTTCTCGTCGGTCCGATCCCGACCGGCTCCATAAAAAACGCCGCCAATGGCGGCGTTTGGTGGAGCCAATC
>JACQZU010000002.1 GCA_016213735.1 Acidobacteriota bacterium
GCCTACCGGGCCGCCAATGTTTCTCGTCGGCCCGATCCCGACCGGCTCCATAAAAAACGCCGCCAATGGCGGCGTTTGGTGGAGCCAATCGGGATCGAACCGGCCATTGGCTGGCCCCGGCCTCGGACGCTGCGCAGGCCCCACTGGGGCCTTGCTCGCTGCGGCCTACCGGGCCGCCAATGTTTCTCGTCGGCCCGATCCCGACCGGCTCCATAAAAAACGCCGCCAATGGCGGCGTTTGGTGGAGCCAATCGGGATCGAACCGACGACCTCTTGCATGCCATGCAAGCGCTCTCCCAGCTGAGCTATGGCCCCGGGAAGCATCCATTCTCCCAGGGAGGGGGGTGGCGATCAAGCGTGATTATCGGGGCGGGGAGAGGCGCAGGCGCTGTCCAGGCCTGAGTTTGGCGTCCCCCAGGCCGTTCCACGCGCGGAGCTGGGCGGCGTCGAGGCCGTGGCGCCGGGCGATGGCCGACAAGGTCTCGCCCCGCCGCACGACGTGAACGGGACTCCGGCCTTCCGGGGCTGCGGCGGGAGCGTCCCAAGGCAGTTGGACGCGATCCCCGGGATGGAGGATCTCCCGGTGCTGGGGATTCAGGGCCTTCAACCGGGCCAGGGAGAAACCCCACACCCGGGCCAGCCGGGAGAGGGTGTCGCCGGGCTGGGCGATCACGAGGTGCGGCACGGGCTCACGCGCCGGAGGTCCGGCCTCGACCTGGCCCTCCACCGGCCGGGGCGCAGGCTGGGGGGCGGCCTGAGGGGCGGCGATGGAATCATTCCGCACGGGCGGAAGCTTCTCCACCTTGGCGGGGGCCTCCGCTCCGGCCGCTGCCTCGGCCGGGAAGGGAGGCAGGGGTTCCAGGGGACGGTCCGCCAGGGGGGCCGGGCTCCCGGCAGCGCGCAAGTCTTCCGCGGCGATGGGCATCGGCGATCGGGGAGGCACCTTGATCCGCCGGCCCGGACGGAACTGGGAAGCAGGAAAATCATTGGCCGCCAGCAGGTCCTCGGGGGTCACCTTGAAGCGGGCGGCGACCCGGGACGGAGTGTCCCCCTTGCGGAGGGTGTAGGCCTGGAAATCCAGGCGCTGGGCCGGGGTCAGCCGTGCCAGGGCCCGGGCGGTGGGGACCCCGAATCCGGGGGGCACCCGGAGGGGATAGGTCCCTGGCGGGGTGCTGCCCCTCAGCAGCTCCGGATTCAATTCCTTCAGGTCCTCCACCGGAACGCCGGCGGTGCGGGCCAGCACCCCCAGGCTGGTCATCTTCTCCACCTGCACGATTTCGTAGACGAAGGGAGGGAGCGACTGCAGGCTCAACCCGTAACGCTCCGGATTTTTGCCGACGAGGATGGCGGCGCACAACTCCGGGACGTAGTTCTTGGTCTGGTTCCGCAGCCAGCGGCTTCGCGCGAGGTCCCAGAAGTTCCTGGATCCCACGTTGGCGACGGCCCGGTCCGTGGTGAGGGGGCCGGCGTTGTAGCCCACCAGGGCCAGGTACCAATCGCCGCTCAATTCGTAGAGACGGCGCAGGTACCGCGCGGCCGCCCGCGTGCTCTTGGCGGGATCCCGCCGCTCCTCCACCCAGGCGCTCCCCTTGAGGCCGTAGATCCGGCCCGTGGAGCGGATGAACTGCCACATGCCCACGGCGGCCGCGTAGCTGCGGGCGTGGTTCTGGAAACCCGATTCGATCACCGCGAGGTAGGCGAGGTCCTGGGGGATTCCCTCCTCCGCGAAGACCTGGCGCACCATCGGGAGGTAGCGTCCAGCCCGGCCCAGGGACTTCTCAATGAAGGGGCGCCGCGTGGTGGTGAACTCCCGGACCCAGGTGAGCACCTTGTCGTTCAAATCGATGGGGAAATCGAAGACGGTCCCCGCCTCGGCGGCGCGCACCTTCTGGAGCTGGGACTGGAGCTCCTCCCCCGTGAGGGCCACGACCTCTTCCTCCACCTTGAGTCCCGGTTCGGGCCCGGGGCCGTTCTTCGCCTCGCCCTGGAGCGCCAGCTCCACGGATCGGAGTCGCTCGAGAAGGGCCTGGACTTTCGGGTCCCGCTGGGTTTCCTGGGGCCATCCCCCCAGGAGGTTCGAGGCCTCCTCCACCCGCGCGGTGGCGATGTCGTGCTTCCGATCCGTCAGGGCCTTCTCCGCCGCAGCGACCAGTTCGGAGAGGCGTTCGGGACCCGCAGGTAGGGGCGCGGGTGACGGCGCGGCGGGGGCCGGCGGCGCAGGGGCCTGCGCCCGGAGCGGTCCCGCCGCCAGGAGCAGGCTGATCCCCAGCCGCGCGGGGAGGGCCGCGCGGGACAGCGTCAATGGGCCTCCGCGCTCACCAGGGCTGCGTAGGCCCCGGCATCCAGGAGGTCGGAGGGAAGCGCCCCGCCCAGGCGGACCTTCAGCATCCATCCCTTGCCGAAGGCGTCCTCGTTCACGAACTCGGGGTGGGCCTCCAGCTCGCCGTTCTTCTCCAGCACCTCGCCGTCCGCAGGAAGGAACAGCTCCGAGACGGTCTTCACGCTCTCCACGCTGCCGAATTCCTCGCCCGCCTTGTAGGCCGCGCCCGGCTCCGGAAGGTCCACGAAGACCACGTCACCGAGGGCCTCCGCCGCGTAGCTCGTGATGCCCACCAGGGCGGTGCCGTCCCCCAGGGGTTTGAGCCACTCGTGGTCCTTGGTGTATTTGCAGTCGGCGGGGTACATGGAACCTCCTGGCGAAGGGAATTCTATCGCGCGCGCTTGTAGAAGGGCGTGGGGATCACCTCGGCGTCGCAGGCCCGCCCGCGGATGTCCACCTGGAACCGGGATCCCACGGCGGTCAGGTCGAGGGGGAGGTAGCACAGCCCCAGGTTGAAGCCCAGGGTGGCGCTGGGGGCGCCGCTGGTGACGTGGCCCACGGGCCGGCCCTCCCGGAGGACGGGCATCCCGTCCCGGGCGATGTCCCGCTTCTCGAGGGTGCGGAAGCCCGCGAGCCTCCGGGTGAGGCCCGCGTCCCTCGCCTTGAGCAGGGCCTCCCGGCCGATGAAGTCGCCCTTGTCGAATTTCACCATCCAGCCGAGGTCGGCTTCGAGGGCGTGGGTCTGGTCGTCGATCTCGTGGCCGTACAGGGCCATCTTGGCCTCGAGGCGGAGGGTGTTGCGGCAGCCCAGCCCCGCCGGGGCCAGGCCGAAGGGCTGGCCTCCCTCGGCAAGGGTGTCCCAGACGAAGGGCGTACGCTCCGCGGCGCAGTAGACCTCGAAACCGTCCTCCCCGGTGTAGCCCGTGCGGGCCAGGAGGACGGGAATCCCGAGGAATTTGCCCGCGGTGAACCCGTAGTACTTCACCGAAGCCAGGTCCACGTCCACCAGGGGTTGCAGCACCTCCAGGGAGTTGGGGCCCTGAAGGGCCACCTGCCCCGTGGCGTCGCTCTCGTTTTCCACCGAACAGTCGAAGCCCCCGGCCTGCGCCTTCGCCCAAGCGAAGTCCTTGTCGGTGTTGGAGGCGTTCACCACCAGGAGGAATTCGTCCTCCGCCACCCGGTGGACCAGCAGGTCGTCCACGAAGGTGCCGTTCTCGTAGAGGAAGGCCGAGTACTGGATCTGCCCCAACTTCAGCTTGCCGGCATCGTTGGGGGTCAGGCGCTGCACCAGGTCCAGGGCCTGACGGCCCCTGATGCGGATCTCCCCCATGTGGCTCACGTCGAAGAGGCCCACCCTGCTCCGCACCGCCAGGTGTTCGGCGATGATCCCGGAGGGGTAGTGCACGGGCATGTCCCAGCCCCCGAAATCCACCATCCTGGCCCCGAGGGCCCGGTGGATGGCGTTGAGGGGGGTCTTCTTCAGCTCGGCCACGGCAGGCTCCCGTTCGAGCCCAGCATAGCAACGGCCCCCGTCGGGACGGAGGTCCGGGGCGATGCCCTTGCTCACAAATGGAACCGCTCAGGTTCGGGGGGTCCAGGGGTGGAGCCCGTCCAGGCTCCAGGCCAGGCTCCAAGCTCCCGAGGGGTCCCGGCGGGCCCGGAGGCGGACCTTCAGGGGCAGGACGAGGACCCCGGCCGCGGCGGCCCGGTGGAGTTCCTCCGCGTAGCCTGGGTCCACCTCCCGCGCCGCGTCGAAGGTGGACACGTCCCCCCGGTTCACGAAAAAGGCGATGGCGGCGAGCCCCCCGGCCTCCACCACGCCCCGGAGTTCCCGGAGGTGCTTGGTCCCCCGTTCGGTGGCGGCGTCCGGGAAGAGGACCATGGACCCTTGTCGGAGGGTGGTGTTCTTGACCTCCACCAGGACTTCCCTCCCCCGGGAGTCCAGGGCCGCGACGTCGACCCGGCTGCGTTCCCGGCCGTAGGGAACTTCGGTGCGAACGTCCCGGAGGCCCGGGAGCCCGGGGAGTTGGTCCCGCCGGGCCGCTTCGGCCACCACCTTGTTGGGGACCCCGGTGTCCACCCCCACCCAGGTGCGCCCCCGGCGGCAGGCCACCCAGGTGAATTTCAGCCGCCGGTGGGGCGCGTCCACGGGGAGCAGCAGGACGGTGTCCCCCGGCGCCCAGCAGCCGGCCATGGTGCCCGTGTTGGTGCAGTGGGCGGTCACCACCTGGGCGTCCTCGAGTTCCACGTCCGCCAGGAAGCGCTGGTAGCGACGCCGGACCCGGCCGGCCACCAGGCCCCGAAGGACCAGGAGGGGGCTCACGCCCCCGCCAGGATGCGGTCCACGGCCTCGGCCAGGTCCTCGGCCACGAAATCAGCCAGGGAGGCGTCCTGGGTGGCCCCGTAGCCCGTGCGAACCAGGGCCACCCGGCACCCGGCGTTGCGGCCCGCCTCCAGGTCCAGGACCTTGTCCCCGATCATCCAGGAGGCCGAGAGGTCCAGGCCGTGCTCCTCCGCCGCCCGGCGCAGCATCCCGGGGTTGGGCTTCCGGTCGGGGTGGTCGGGGTGCCGGTATTCGCCCTGGCCCTCCGGGTGGTGGGGCGCGGCGTAGGCCGCGTCGAGGTGGGCCCCGGCGCGGGCCAGCTCCTCCCCCAGGCGCGCCATGACGGCCCCGTAAGCCTTCCAGGAGAAGCGGCCCCGGCCGATGCCGCTCTGGTTGGTCACCACCACCACCGGGATGTCCCGTGCGTTGAGGCGGGCCACCGCCTGGGCGGATCCCGGAATCAGCACGAGGTCTTCGACCCGGTGGAGGTGGTCCACCTCGACGTTGAGGGTGCCGTCGCGGTCCAGGAACACCGCGGGGCGCCCTGGACCCGAGCTCACCGGGGGCCCCCGAGGCCCTTGGGCGTGCAGCGTTCCAACTCGCCCGGGGCCAGGGAGGCCCGGCCCGGCGTCACCCAGTCCGCCACGAAGACGTCGAACTGGCGGGGGCCCCGGGGGGACCGGCCGCTGACGAAGAGGAGGCGCCTCCCGTCCGGGCTGAAGTGGGGGAAGGAGTTGAAGGTCCCGGTCCAGGTGATGCGCTCCAGGCCCGTGCCGTCCAGGTTCACCTTGAACAGGTCGAAGGCCCGCCCCTTCCCCTCACGGTCGTGGTGGTTGGTGGAGAACAGGAGGGCCTTCCCGTCCGGGGTGAAGATGGGCGCGAAGGCCGCCCCCGGCAGCTTGGTGACCTGCCGCTTGTTCTTCCCGTCCGCGTCCATCACCCAGAGGTCCATCTCCATCGGCTCCACCAGGTGTTCCTTCAGCAGGGCCTGGTATTTGGCGGCGGCTTCGGCCCCCTTGGGGTAGTTGGTCCGCCAGGCGATGAGCTTGGAATCCGGGCTGAACACGGCACCGCCGTCGTAGCCCACCCCCTCGGTGAGCCGCACCAGGTTCCGGCCGTCCAGGTCCACCCGCCAGAGGTCCACGTCCCCGCTGCGTTCGCTGGTGAAGACGATCCACTTTCCGTTGGGGGAGACCGTGGCCTCGGCGTCGTAGCCCGGGGCCGGGAGGAAGGGAACCGCCCCGCTTCCATCCGGGTTCGACAGGTAGAGGTCGTAGCCCTGGAAGACGGGCCACTGGTATTTCCCGGGGGTGAAGGGAGGGCTCGGGGGGCACTCGGGACCCGCGCCGTGGGTGCTGGCGAAGAGGATTTTCTTGTCCCCGGGAAGGAACCACCCGCAGGTGACCCGCCCCTTCCCGCTGCTGACCCGGCGCTGCTCCGAGCCGTCGGTGTTCATGGTGTAGAGCTGGTCGCAGGGGTGGCCATCCCGCGTGCTCTGGAAGATGATCCGCTTCCCGTCGGTGGACCAGTAGGCTTCGGCGTTGGAACCCGTGTTCGTGAGGCGGAGGACTCGGCCCAGGCGGGTTTCCCTGAGGTCCCGGAAGGGATCACCCGGGGCCGGCTGCATGGGATCGGGCGCCGGGGCCGGGGGAGGCGGGGCCGGGGCCTTGGCGTCGGCGGCCTGGCCGAGGAGGAGGGCGGTGAACAGGACGAAGTCGATCATGGGAGCTTTCTCCACCGCCAGGATGCCAGAAGGCCGCCTCCGGGACCCTCAGCGAAGGGAGAGCTGCAGTTCCACGAGGGTCCCGTCCCCCTCGTTCCGGATGGACGCCCGCCCCTGGTAGGCGCTGAGGATCTGGGCGCAGGCGGGGAGGCCCTCCCCGGGCCGGCGGAGGCCCAGGACCGCTTCGGGGGAGCGAAGGCCCGTGAAGGGTTCGAAGGCCCCTCCAAGGGATTCGGGGAGGATGGGGCCGCCCTCGTCCTGGATCTCCAGGCGGAAGAGGCCGCCGTCGGAGCTGGAGCGGATCCAGATCACCGGGGACGGCTGGGGCCCGCCGGTGGCGTGGGCCACCAGCCGGGAGAGGAGGCCCGCGAAGTCTCCGTACACGCCGTGGAGGAGGCGGTCCCCCGCCTCCAGGGCCCATTTCACCTCCACGCCCTCGGGCAGGACGCCCTCGGCCTCCAGGAACTCCATCTCCTGGAGCAGGAGGTCGTGCAAGTCCAGCCATTCGGGGGTGGCGGGCGATTCCCGTCCGGAGCGCCGGATCAGCGCCTTCAGGAGGGAGTCGATCTGCCCGCAGGCGGAACGGAGCTCCTGGATCGCCCGGGGCGCCTCCTCGCGGCACACGCGCGGCCCCGGATCCTGGGGGCTTGAGAAAAGTCCTGCCAGCACGGCGCTCTCCCGCTGCAGCGTGAAGACCGGCCGCTCGAGGCGCTTGGCCATCCCGAGGAACAGTTCGCCCAGGACCGCCTGCCGCTCCTTCTGCCCCAGCGCGGTTCGGGTCGTCTGGAGGTCCAGGTAGGCCGATTCCAGGCGCTCGTAGCTGGACCCCAGGGCCCGGCTGCTCTCGTTCAGGCTCACGATGAGGGTGGCGTTCTCGAGGCCGGCCTGGCACATGCCGGAGTGCAGGGCCACGAGTTCCTCCTCCCGGGGCAGGAAGGGGCGGTCGTGGGCCCTGGCCAGGGCCAGGAAGCCCCAGAAGGTTCCAGGGTCCGAGCGGTCCCGGAAGGGCACGAGGCAGGCCTGGCAGGGAGCCGCCCAGATCCCGATCTCGAGGCCCGGGTCCCAGAACCGGGAGTGGTGGAGCTGCTCCCCCAGCAGCGGGCCGCTCCCCTCCTGGCCGAGCAGGAGCCGTGGAAGCGGAGCGTCCACCGGGAGGAGGGGCAAGGCCGCCACCGCGCCCCGGGACAGGCGCAGCCCCTCCAGGAAGCCGCCGCTGGAATCCATGTGGTAGGCGGAGGCCTGGGTGAGTCCCAGGGCGGGCACCAGGGCCTTGAGGATGCGTTCCAGGAGGGCCCGGGGCTCCCGCTCGCCCAGCAGCGAGCGGCTCAGTTCCAGGAGGTCGGAGAGGGTGCGGTTCCGGGACTCCAGGGCCTCCTGGGCCTCCACCAGTTTCCGGTTGGCGTCCTGGGCGTCCCGGAGCTGGGACTCCAGGTGCTCCACCACCTGCTGGTTGAACTGCCGGAGCACCTGGCCCTCCCGGGCCTGGTCCACCCGGTCCTGACGCCCCTCCAGGTAGGCCGAGACCTGCTCCACGAAGCGGAAGGGGTCGATGGGCTTGGGAATGAAGCCCGAGCACCCCGCCACCAGGGCCGTCTCCCGGTCGCTGCGCTGAGTCTTGGCGGTGAGGGCCACCAGGGGGACGGTGGCCAGCTCGGGCTGCTGGCGGATCTTCGTGGCGATCTCGAAGCCGGAGAGGCCCGGCAGGTTGATGTCCAGGAGGATCAGGTCCGGCAGGAGTTCCCGGGCCATCTGGAAGCCCTGGAGCCCCTCCGGCGCCCAGTGGGTCTCGAAGCCTGCCTGGGCGAGGAGCCGCTCCACCAGGCGCCAGTTCACGTGGTTGTCCTCGATGCAGAGGATCCGTCCTCGGGAGGGAGTCACGCCGGCACCTCCGCGAGCAGGGGCAGGTGCACCACGAAGGTGCTTCCAAGCCCCTTCCTGCTGGTGACCGTGATCCGGCCGTTCATCAAACCCATGAAACGCTGGGAGAGGGCGAGACCCAATCCGGTCCCCCCGAAACGCCGCGTGATGCTTCCGTCCACCTGCTGGAAGGGGACGAAGAGCCGGTCCACCTCCTCCGGGGTCATGCCGATCCCGGTGTCCTCGACGGCCACCTGGAGGTCCATGGCCACGACCCGAACGTGGATGCGCACCTTCCCGGAGGTGGTGAACTTCACCGCGTTGCCCACGAGGTTCACGAAGACCTGCCGGAGCCGGGTGGGGTCCGCCAGGACCCGCAGGGGCGTCGAAGGGGCTTCGAAGGCCAGCTGAAGGGGACGATTGCCGATGAGGCCCTGGGCCATGACCCGGACCTCCTCGAGGATGGCCACCGGGTCCACGGGCTCCAGGTCGAGCTCCAGGCGCCCGGCCTGGATCTTGGAGAGGTCCAGGATCGAGTCGATGAGCCCCAGCAGAAGCTTGCCGTTCTGGAACACCACCTGCAGGTCCTCCCGCACTTCGCCGATCCGGCGTTCGCCCCCCTCCTGGAGGAGCATGCCGGAGAATCCGATGATGGCGTTCAGGGGCGTCTTGAGCTCGTGGCTCATGTTGGCCAGGAACTCGTCCTTCATGCGGTCCGCCTGCTGCAGCTTCAGGTAGCTGTCCATCAGGTCCTGGTTCAGGGCGCGGAGTTCCTGGGTCTTCTCCAGGACCTTCTCCTCCAGGGTCTCCGCCCAGGCCTGGAGCTCCTCCCGGCTCTGCTCCAGACCGCGGGTCCGCTCCTGGACGAGCTGCTCCAGGTTGGCCCGGATCTCCTCCAGTTCCCAGATGGTCTCCATGAGCTGCCGGGTGCGTTCCTGGACCCGGTATTCCAGCAGGCGGTTCTGGCGCTCGATCTCGTCCCGGTTCACCCGGAGGCGCTGGGTCATCATTTCGAAGGAGCGGGAGAGGTCTCCCAGCTCGTCCCGGCTCCGGACCGAGACGGGGCTGAGGTCCAGGTTCCCGTGGGCCACCTGCTGGGCGTGGCCCGTGAGCTGCATGATGGGCTGGATGTAGCGGTTCCCGAGGAAGATGGCGGCCCCGATCCCCAGGAGGAGCGCGCAGAGCCCCACCCATAGGCTCAGGTGGATGTTCCCCGAGACCGCGGCCTGGATGTCCTCGGTGGTGAACCCGATGAGAAGGGTCCCGTAGCGGTCGGAAAGGGCCTCGCGGTAGAAGATGGGCGCCGAGGCGAGGAGGGTCCCCCGGTCCGGGAGGGTCTGGGCGATGGACACGTTGGATCCCCCCGCGTACTGGGAGGCCCAGTCGGGGGTGCTGGGGGTGGAGTCGAGCTGGCGGCGGTTCTCGTCGTAGACGGCGCAGAAGCTGAAGGAGGGAATGTTCTTCACCCCCTGCAGCACGTCGGCCACCCCCTCCTGGCTCCCGGCCTTCAGCGTGGGCTGGAGCGCCTGGGCCGCCGTCTCGGCCACCTGCCGGGCGCTGATTTCCGCCTGCCGCCGGATCTGGTATTCCATGCGCCGGGGGTAGAAGCCGACGCTGAGCAGCAGGAAGCTCATCACCAGGAGGGCGATGGCGATTCCGAGCTTGGTTTTGATGGAGAGGCGGTACAAGGGATCCAGTCCGGGGCGACGGCCTCTGGGAGGATTGCCTCCATGCTACGGGCTGGGGCGCAGGAAGTGGAAGGCCGCGGCCCCGTAGACCCGGCGTCCATCCTCGTGGAACCCCGCAGGTGCAGCCAGCACCGACCGGGCCTCCCCCTCCCAGACCAGCAGCCCGCCGGGGGCGAGCCAGGACCGAAGACGGGGAGCAAGCGCTTCCAGGAGGGCCGCAGCCTCCGAATAGGGCGGATCGCCAAAGATCAGGTCCAGGCCCTGGAACGCGTCGAACCCCAGATCCTCGGCGCCGCAGGCGAGGATCCGGACCCCCGTGCCCCGGGCATTCTTCCTGAGACGGGCCAGGGCGTGCGGGGCCCGCTCCACGCAGGTCACGGGGTCGTGCCCCCTGGACCAGGCCTCCAGCCCCACGGCCCCGGTCCCCGCGAAGAGGTCGAGGAAGGCGCCGGGCGGCCGCGTCTGGAGGATCGAGAAGAGCGCCTCCCGGGCCCGGTCGCTGGTGGGGCGGATCCGGAGGTCCCCGGGCGCCGGTCCTTCCAGGCGCCGACCCTTCAGGGTTCCCGCGATGATGCGCATGGCTCGCCCCGGGGCCCCCCTGGGGGTGCCCTCAGAAATTCCACCGGATCAGCATGGCCCCCCAGGTGAAGCCCGCGCCGAAGGCGGCCAGCACCACCAGGTCTCCCTTGGCCACCTTGCCGGCCTCCAGGGACTGGAAGAGGGCGGTGGGGATGGTCGCGGCCGTGGTGTTGGCGAAACGGTCGATGTTCACCGCCATGCGTTCGGGGGGGATCTCGAGGCGGCGCAGCGCGGCGTCCATGATCCGGAGGTTGGCCTGGTGCGGCACGAAGAGCTTGAGGTCCGCGGGGGTGAAGCCGTTCCGGTCCAGCATCAGGCGGCTGCTGTCCGCCATTTCGCGCACGGCGGCCTTGAACACGTCCTGCCCCGACTGGTGGATCACGTGGTCCTTGTTGTCCACGGTCTCGTGGGTGGCGGGCAGCCGGGAGCCCCCGCCCGGCATGTGCAGGAAATCGACCCCGGTGCCGTCCACGTGGTGCTCGAAGTCCAGGATCCCGAACCCCTCCTCGACCTGTTCCAGGATCACCGCCCCGGCTCCGTCCCCGAAGAGCACGCAGGTCGCGCGGTCGTCCATGTCGATGATGGAGCTCATGATGTCGGTCCCCACCACCGCCACCCGGGTCGCTGCCCCCGAGGCGATGAGGCCCGCCCCCGCGGAGAGCGCGAAGAGGAACCCCGAGCAGGCGGCCCCCAGGTCGAAGCCCCAGGCCTTGGTGGCTCCGACCTTCTGCTGGATCCGGCAGGCGGTGGCGGGGAAGATCGTGTCGGGCGTGGTGGTGGCGACGATGATGACGTCCAGGTCCTCCGCGCGGATCCCCCTCCGTTCGAGGGCCATCCGGAGCGCGGGAGCGCCCAGGTCCGAGGCCCCCTGCCCCTTTTCCACCCACCGCCGCTCCGTGATCCCCGTCCGGGTGCGGATCCACTCGTCCGTGGTGTCCACCATGGTGGAGAGCTCCGCGTTGGTCACCAGGCGCTCCGGGTAGGCCTGGCCCACGGCGGTGATGCCCACGGGGATCTTGAGGGTGCGGGTCAAAGGAACCTCCGGTGGGGAGACGTGCAAGCCCCTGATTCTGCCGGATCCCCCGCGCGGGGTCCAGGCATGGAGGGACGCCGGCGCGGCCTTCCGGGGACCCCGTGGCCGTGGCCGTGGCCGTGATCGTGTCCGTGTCCGTGGCCGTGGCCGTGTCCGTGGCGGTGTCCGTGGCCGTGGCCGTGTCCACGTCGGGGCCCGGGCCCCCCTTGCGCCCTCCACTAGACTGTTCCCATGCGAACCCTGGCCGTGCTCCCCTCCCGATTCGCCTCCACGCGGTTTCCGGGCAAGCCCCTGGCCAAGATCGCGGGCCGCCCCATGGTCCAGTGGGTGTGGGAGGCCGCCCGGGCGGCGGAAGGCGTGGACCGGGTGGTGGTGGCCACCGACGACGAGGGCATCTGGAAGGCCGTCCACGAATTCGGCGGCGAGGTGGTGATCACGGACCCTTCCCTCCCCTCGGGCACGGACCGGGTGGCGGCGGTGGTGGACATGCTGGAGGAACCCTTCGACGTGGTGCTCAACATCCAGGGGGACGAACCCGCCATGCACCCCGAGACCATCGCGGCCGTGGTGAAGCTCATGCGCGATCAACCCGACCTGCCCATGGGCACCGCCGCCTGCCCCTTCTCCACCGCCGACGAGGTCTTCAATCCCAACGCCGTGAAGGTGGTGACCGGGGAGGGGGCACGGGCCCTGTACTTCAGCCGCAGCCCCATCCCCTACCTCCGCAGCAGCACCCAGTTCCAGCTGGATTTCCGGCCCTGGATGAAGCCGGCCCAGCTGGCGGCCTTCCGGCGGCACCTGGGCCTGTACGCCTACCGCCCAGAAGTCCTGCGGGCCTTCACCCGGCTCCCGCCCCATCCGCTGGAGCAGTTGGAGAGCCTGGAGCAGCTCCGGGCCTTGGCGGCGGGCATCGCCATCGGCGTCGCCGACACGCCGCACCTCAGCCTGGGGGTGGACCTCCCGGGGGACGTGAAGGCCGTGGAGGCCCTGCTGCGGGAACGGGGCAAGGCGGTCTGAGCCCGCGGGGGCCGGTCACCGGATCCGGGGCGCCCCGCCGACCCGGCCCCGGGCGGCCCCCCGGGGGGGGTGCCATAATCCTCCTTGCCGCCGCTCCGGCACCGGTGCCGGGCGGCCCCCCGCCCCCTCGCGGGGGATCCAGGATCGAAGCTCTGAAAGGCCCCTCATGAACGCCACCCACCGCAAGGTCGTCATCATCGGCACGGGACCGGCCGGATACACCGCGGCCCTCTACGCCGCCCGGGCCAACCTGGCCCCCCTGGTCTTCGAGGGCGCCCAGCCCGGCGGCCAGCTGACGATCACCACCGAGGTGGAGAATTTCCCGGGGTTCCGCCACGGCGTCCAGGGGCCCGAGCTGATGGAGGAGATGCGCCACCAGGTGCAGCGCTTCGGGGCCGAGATCCGGGCCGAGACGGTCGTCCAGGCCGACCTGGGGGCCCGGCCCTTCCGCATCGCGACGGACCAGGGCGCCTACACGGCGGACGCCCTGATCATCGCCACCGGCGCCAGCGCCAAGTGGATGGGCATCGGCAAGGACGAGGAGCTGAGCCGCCAGGGGGGGGGCGTGAGCGCCTGCGCCACCTGCGACGGCTTCTTCTTCCGCGGCAAGGAGATCGCCGTGGTGGGCGGGGGTGACACCGCCCTGGAGGAAGCCACCTACCTCACCAAGTTCGCTTCCCGGGTCAACCTCATCCACCGGAGGGACCGCCTGCGGGCCTCCAAGGCCATGCAGGAGCGGGCCCTCAAGAACGAGAAGATGGTCTTCCACTGGAACAAGGCCGTGGAGGAGATCCTCACCGAGCAGGTCCAGACCCCCTCCGGGGAGAAGGTCGAGAAGATCCGCGCCCTGCGCCTGAGGGACACGGCCGGGGGTCCCGAGACCGAACTCCCCGTGCAGGGCCTCTTCGTGGCCATCGGGCACAAGCCGAACACGGAACTCTTCGCCGGCCAGCTCGCCATGGACGAGACGGGCTACCTCCAGGTCCAGCCCGGCAGCAGCCGGACCGCGATTCCGGGCGTGTTCGCCGCCGGGGACGTGCAGGACCACGTGTACCGGCAGGCCATCACCGCGGCGGGCAGCGGCTGCATGGCCGCCATCGACTGCGAGCGCTGGCTGGCGGAACAGGGCCTTGCCGAGTGAGCCCCAGCCCCTGGGGGCGCTGAAACCCCGGGCGGAGGGCCGCAGCCTCCGGGCGGAGATCCACCTGGGGCGCCTCGCCCGCAACGTCCGGCGCGTGGAAGGCCTCGTCCAGGGAAGGGGCATCCTCGCGGTGGTGAAGGCCAACGCCTACGGCCACGGCGCCGTGCGGGTGGCCCGGGCCCTGGAGGAGGCCGGGGTGGCCGGGCTCTGCGTCTCCACCCTGGAGGAAGCCCTGGAACTGCGGGAGGGCGGCCTCGAGGGCCCCGTCCTGGTCCTGGGGGGCCTCCGTCCCGACGCCCTGCCCCTGGCCCACCAGCACGGCCTGAGCGTGGCCCTGGTGGGTCCCGAGCACCTGGCGGAGCTGGCGGAGGCCGTGCCCCGGTGGCCCGTGCCCTTGCACCTCAAGCTCGACACCGGCATGGGCCGGCTGGGCATCCTCCCCGGGGAGCTGGGGGAGTGCATGGACGGGCTCCGGGCCCTGGCCCCCTGGCTCCAGGGCGTCATGGGGCACTTCGCCACCGCCGACGACCAGGACCAGGGATTCGCCCACCGCCAGCGGGCCGCCTTCCACCTGGCCCTCGCCAGCCTGTCCGCCGCGGGCCTGACCTTCCGCCAGGTCCACCACGCCAACAGCGACGCCTGCCTTCGCGGATTCCTGGACGGGGACACCCACGTGCGTCCCGGCCTGGCCCTCTTCGGGCTGACGAACCTTCCCGAGGGACGCAGCCTGGGCCTGGAGCCCGTCCTGGAACTCCTGGCGGAGGTGTACCGGGTGAAGGGGGTGCCCGCCGGGACGGCGGTGGGCTACGGCCGCACCTTCGTGGCGCCCCACCCCCTCCAGATCGCGACCCTGGGGTGCGGATACGCCGACGGCTACCGCCGGGAGCTCGGGAACCGGGCCTCCGTGGGATTCCGGGGGGCCGCCTATCCGGTGGTGGGGCGGGTCTCCATGGATTACCTCACCGTGGCCCTCCCCCTGGAGGTCCCCATCCGTCCCGGGGATCCCGTGACCCTCCTGAGCCCGGAGCCGGAGGCTCCCAATTCCGTGGAGCGGATCGCCCAGATGCTGGGTACCCTGCCCTATGAGGTGACCTGCGGGCTCCATCGCCGGATGGTCCGGGTTTTTTCACGGTGACCCGAGGTATCCTCTAGATTCCCCCGCCCATGAACCTCCTCGCCATCACCCGCCATGCCGCCCTCGTCGAGCGATTGCGGATGGCGTTCGAGGGGGCCGGGCACCAGGTCTTCCAGGTGCAGGACCCCCTGCAGGCCCTCGCCACAGAGGCCTGGAACCAGGCCCAGATCCTCCTCGTGGACGCCGCCGGCGATCCCGTGGACGGCTACCGGCTCTGCAAGCTCCTCCGGGGCGAGATCCGCCCGCAGTTCCACAACCTGGGCATCTTCATGATCCTCGAGTCCCCGCCCACCGAGGACGACCTGGACCGCCTCAAGGCCGTGGACGCCGACGGCTTCGTGTCCCACGAGCAGAGCCTCCAGCAGATCCTGGGGCTCCTGGGCCCCGCCATGGGGGGGGAGCTCCAGAAGAGCCAGGGGCCGCCGGTGCTCGTCCACGCCACGGGGCTCCCCTCCGCCCTGTTCCGCCGCATCCAGGAACTCCTGGGGCACTTCCGCTTCGACCTCAAGCGCGTGCCGGCCCGGAACCTGCCGGAGGTGCTGGAGGAGGACGGGGCCTCCATCCTGCTCATGGGGACCGACCCCGACGGCTCCCGCACCCTGGCCCGCCTCCAGACCCTTCGCTCCAGGACCGAGCTGCCCTACCTGATCCTCATCGGGGCCCTGCCCGACGAGGCCTCCCAGCGGAAGCTCTTCCTGGGAGGGGTGGCCGACTGGCTGCCCCTTCCCCTCTCCGCCCCCCGCATGCTCCACGCCTGCCGGCGGGCCGTGGAATGGCACCAGGCCCAGCGGATCAAGCGGGAGTTCGAACGGCAGATCGGCGAGCTCCGGGAGCGGAGGGCCCTGCTGGAGATGGAGGCCGCGGCCCTGCGCAACGAAGTCCTCACCGACCCCATGACCGGCATCCTGAACCGCCGCTCCTTCGACCAGAACCTGGACCACGCCTTCCGCCAGTGGGAGCGCCACCGCCGGAGCTTCGTCCTCATCCTGGGGGACGTGGACCACTTCAAGCTGGTCAACGACCGCTTCGGCCACCTCGTGGGCGACCAGGTCCTGCGGGGCCTGGCCCAGCGCCTGCGCACCTCCCTGCGCCGGTCCGACCTGGCCTTCCGGATCGGCGGCGAAGAGTTCGCCGTGATCCTGCCCGAGACCAGCCTCCGGGCGGGACACGATGTGGCCGAGAAGCTCCGGCGCAAGATCGACCAGGAGCCCATCACCCTCGACAGCGGACGGAAGATCTTCCCCACCATGAGCTTCGGCGTCGGCTCCGTCCGCGGCGCCAGCCCCATGGAGTTCTTCGCCCAGGTGGACCAGTCCCTGTACCGCGCCAAGAAGGGAGGCCGGAACACGGTGGAAGTGCTGGAGGAGGCCGAGGCGAAGTAGGCGGGTCCGTTTCCGTCGCGGCCACGGACCCGGCCACGGACCCGGCCACCGTCACGGCCACGGCCACGGCCACGGACTCGGCCCCGGCCCCGGTCACGGCCCCGGTCACGGTCACGGCCCCGGCCCCGGTCACGGCCCCGGATGCGTCAGCCTCCACAACATCGCCAACAGCCGGTCCAGCAGCCCCTCGACCTCCGGCGCGGGCGGGATCTCCCCCCACGCCCGGGCCACATCCAGCGCCGCCCGCAGCTCCCGCGCGCTCCCCTGGGCGATCCGGTAGAACTGCATCCGGTCCCGCCCCCGGCGCCCCGCGCCCTCGCCGAGGTTCAGCACCACCGACGATCCCGCCCGCCGCAACTGGTCCGCCAGATCCCGATCGTGCAAGCGCAGCGCGTCGTGGAGCGGCCGCAGCCCCACCATCAGCCCCAGCGCGACCTCGTAGGCGTGGAATCCCTTTTCCATGTCATCTCCCCTTTCCGGCCGCCCCACCGAGGACCGCCCTCACCCACGGCGGGTGGCCGCAGGTGGGGCGGCCGGAAAGGGAACGGGAAATCCGAATCTCCACGCCTGCGAGGCCGCGCGGCAGCGGGGAAGGGGCTTCGGACACCGCCACCGACACGAACCCGGACACGGTCACCGCCACCGTCACGGCCACAGACACGGTCACCGCCACCGTCACGGCCACCGACACGGCCACGGTTTCGGCATCGGCATCGGCATCGGCATCGGTGTCGGAATCCGAATCCGAACCCGATCCCGAGTCCGACTCCGACTCCGAATCCGAACCCGAATCCGAGGGCCGATCCTCCGTGGCCGGGGCGGTAGCCGTGGCCGTATCCGTGGCGGTGGCGGTGGCCGTGGCCGTGGCCGTGACCGGGTCCGTGGGCGGACTGAAAGCCCTGCCTGGCACTCCACCCCTCGCCGCCGATCGGCACTTGCTGCCGACAAACGAAACCCCTACACTTTCCGCATTCAGGACCCGCAGATGACGATCCCCTTACCTCGCCCCACCCTGGCCGGCGCCCGAAAACCGCCTGCGGGCAAGGCCTGGAGATCTTGGACCGGGACCCGCGAGTTCGTGTTTGCTTTTCGTAGCCCGATGGGATTTTCAACAGTTACGTTTTCAAACACCGAATTAGGCGAACGGGTGCCTCCCGTGCCAGTACGCCTAAATTGAAATTTGGGCGCGCTCCCACTGGAGATCTAATGCAAAACCCTTTCCCAATTTGCCTATATTTGAACCAAAAATACGTGTTTGATCTACTTGCAATGATGGAGGATGGATTTTCTTTTCTTCAAAATATAAAATCAACAAGCTCTGAAAAAGAAGATCGAGAAAAACATATCGAATCTGAAATTGGCGTAAAAAATGTGTTCGCTTTTCTGGGTGTATCACTAAAGGGTGGTGGAAGTAAAAAAGATCAAACCGGTCAGACTAACGAAACCAGTAGTGAGCGTGTTCATACTCCAAATTCTTTGTTTGGGAAAATGAGAACAGCATTATATGATAAAGGATTAATAACCGTTAATCCAAGAATTGATATTGAAAGTGGTACATTTGTAGAATTAAAAGTTACATTAAAAAAGAATCCTATGATTTCAACATTAGAAAGCATGGCTCAATTATTCGAAACAGCCATTGTTTTTATCGATGCTGGGGTAGAGTCTCAAAAACACGCAGGTAAATCTGTGTCAAACAAGAAATCACCAACCGAAAATCAAAAAATTCTTGATCAGATGAAAATAATTTTGGCTCAATTAAATCAAGGCAGCACAATCGATCTATTAGCCTATCCCGTACAAGGTAATCCTTTTAACCTTGTTCTAACAATTGATCCTTCGTTTCTTAGCGACCCTCGAATGTCTGATTTAATTGATGGCGATTACACCATCCTTGGTAAGGTTTCAAAAGTTATACAAAATAAAACTGAAACCATCAACCTTCTTCGAAAAACATCTTTCGGTAAAATGAACACTCAAATGCTCGAAAGTTTTAAATTTCCTCTTGAGAAAATGAGCGAAAGTGGGTTGCAAGTAGAAGAACTTACTACTGAAGTTCTTGGCCCTGCTATGCAGATTATTCCCATCGCTATCTTCGCCTAATCAGGCGTTCAACTCGGGCCCAGCCGCAAGTGTCTTCCGCTCTCCCTTCAACTTCTCAATTTCCCGTCCCCTCCGGTCCGCCGGTTTCGGCTGGTCCGGTTAACTTGGTTCGTTAGGCGTCTCAATGCACATGGACGAATTCGCGCAAATTTTCGCTCAATTTCAAGACCACTTGGCCCCACGGCTGGATGTCTATGAACAGGCGATTTATCTGTATGTTTTGCGACACACTGTAATCGAGGGGAAGCGTGAAGAAATCATCGGCTTTAAGTCTGCGCGTAAGAAATTGGCCTTCGGGATTGGCAAAGCCGGTACCCCTCCCTCTGAACACATAATTTACGAAAAGCTAAGGACCCTAGAAACCAAGGGCTGTATAAAGATCGTTGGCAGCGAACGATCAGGTACTCGTTTACAGATTGTGTTACCGAGCGAAATTCCGGACCTTCTGCCGGTTGCTTCTGCAACTATAAAGTTCAACTTGGAGGAACTAGATTTCTTCGCTCTCCCAGAGAATCGCAAGCTCATCCTTGAGCGCGAAAATTGGCATTGCTTCTATTGTCTTGCCAAACTCGATGAGAACAACCATGTCATCGAGCATGTGGTGTCGCGCCCCGAAGGCGACAATTCGTATCGCAATATCGTGGGCGCTTGTCGACGTTGCAACAACCGTAAGGGGAGCTCGAGTGCCGAAGATTTTCTTCGCTCGCTTTACCGCGTAGGCATCTTATCCGGTGACGAATTTCCTCTTCGCCTATCGCTTCTCAACAGGCTATTAGCTGGTGAACTAAGACCAATTTTACCATGAGATGCCTAACACCTCGTTCAACTCGGACCCAGCCGCGAGTATTTTCCGCTCTCTCTCATGGCGGTGTTTCCCCGTCTCTGTTCATGGTCCGGCTTGCGGCTGGGCCGGTTAACTTTTTCCTTAGGCAGCGTCTGGAGGACGCAATGAACTGAATGCATCATCCTGATCAGCCCGCGATCGCCTCCTGTATGGGATGTGGGGCTGGCCTTTGTTCTGCTTGTGGTTCACTGATGGCGGCTGGAAAACACTGCTGCGGCCAAGATTGTGCATCCACAATCAATACTCATCATCAAGCGTTTTCGGAACTCATCGCGAAAAGTAAATTTAGTTACAAATTATTGCCTGCAGTGATGCTATCACTTGGAAAATTTTCCCGGTTCTGGGTTTATCTTCACTATTGCTAGGTCGTTTTGGTAGGGCCGATTTTATGACCATCGTCATTGGTATCATATTCATTGCCCTTGGAATCTACGCAAAAAAGAATCTCACGTCCGCTGCCTAAGCCAGGGCTCAACTCGGGCCAAGCCGGTCCTGTCTTCCAATCTCCTATGAACTCTTCAGATTTCTCGCCCCCAACCACCGCCCGGCCTGCGGCTGGACCGGTTGACTTTTTCCTTTAGCCTTTCCACCCGAGGGGATCCACGATGACCCCAGAATTAAAAATCTCGATCACTTCTCTTGTTGTGAGCTTTTGCGCGATGGCTACGGGTGTCATACAGTCCGTTATCCAACGGCGGCATCACAATTTAATGGTCCGTCCATATTTAGATCAATTGCGAATCAAAAATGGTCATACCCCATATTATTGGGAAATTGTTAATTGCGGATTAGGTCCAGCCATTATCACGAACTTTGTGGTTGTAATTGGCACCAAGGTCCTCAAATTTCCTGAAATTGATCAAATTGAATCCGAATTGAGAACCATCGGGATCCCCCTGAAAAATGGAATAGGGAATTTATCAAAAAATTCAATCATAAGGACTGGTGAAAACATTAGATTACTAGAATTTGATCAAGAAGAAATATTACCGTATTCCGGGATCCTGAACCATATCAGGTGGGAAATTGGATATTCATGTGCATATGGTACGAAATTTACCCTGGTTTTCCCTGCTTCCTCCCCCCCTTGACCCATCGTTCAACCCACTCCCGGCCCCCACGATCCTCCGTGCCCCTTCCCCCTTCTGCGTCCCCCACGCGGGTCCGCGCCCAGGCTGCGGCAGGTCCGATACACTCCCCTCGCCCGGGGGGCGTGCCCAACGCGCCTGGCCGGCCCCGGAGGTCGCCATGAAGACCACCCTTCAATTCTCCGAATTCATCCAGTCCCCCAGGGCACGGGTCTGGGAGACCATGCTGGACCCTGATTCCTACCGGCTCTGGACTTCCGAATTCTGCGAGGGTTCCTGCTACGAGGGATCCTGGGCCCAAGGTTCCCGGATCAGGTTCCTGGCCCCGAACGGCGATGGCATGACCTCGGAAATCGCAGAAAACCGCCTGCACGAACGCATCTCCATCCGCCACCTGGGGGAAGTCAAGGCCGGGGTGGACGACCTGGAGAGCGCCTCGGTCAAGGACTGGGCCCCGGCCTACGAGAACTACACCTTCACGGAGGCGCCCGGCGGCACCGAGATCCAGGTCAGCGTGGAAGTCACTCCGGATTTCGTGCCCTACATGAAGGACACCTTCCCCAAGGCCCTCCGGCGACTCAAGTCCCTGTGCGAGTCCGGCTCCTGAAGGCGGGTCCGTGGCCGTGGCCGTGGCCGATTCCGTGGCCGTGACCGTGGCCGTGGCCGTGGCCGTGACCGTGACCGTGTCCGTGGCCGTGGCCGTGTCCGTGGCCGAGCCCGTGCCCGCGTCCCCCTTCAGCGCCGGTAGGTGAACAGGTCCCCCAGCCCCCTCAGGGTCAGGGTCAGGTCCACGCGGTTCTCGGTTCCTCCCACGCCCACCTGGGTGAGGGTGGCGCGGGAGTAGCGGAGGATCCACCCCACGCAGGGGGTGACGTAGGCCAGGGCCACCTGGGCGTTGGAGAAGGTCTTCTGGTCGTAGTCGTAGGCCCCCTGGAACTCCAGCCGCAGGCGGTCGTCCCAGAAGCGGCGCAGGCCCGCGAGCTGGACGCCGCGCTGGCGAACGAGGAAGCGGTTCAGGGCGGAGGAGAAGGCGGAGAGGCTGAGGAGGCTGCCGTCCCGGCCGCGGTACTCGGTGGAGAGGGAAGTGTCCGCGCCGCCTTCGCCCAGGTCGGAGGAGCGGCGGAAGCTGAGGCGGAGGATGTCGTTGGGCTCGGCGTCCACGTCGCTGTCCAGGCTGGCCCAGCCCTTCTTGGTGCGGCCGTCGGGCAGCAGGATGGGCGTGGCGTGGAAGCGCGTGGAGAGGCGCCAGCGCAGGAGGTCGGCGAAGGGGAAGCCCTCCCCGGGGCGGCCCATGACGTGCTGCTTGAGGCCGATCTCGAAACTCTCCTCGCCCACGGCGCTGGCCCCCACCCCGGGGCGGGAGTCCAGGTCGTCGAAGCGGGGGATGCGTGCGTCCAGCCCGAAGCGGTTGACCTTGGTGAGGGCCCAGAAGGGCTCCAGGACGTGCTTGAGGTCCCCCGTCCAGCCGAAGGCGCTGACCTCCTCGAAGCTCCGTCCCAGCTGGGGTCCGGAGAACTGGAAGCGCAGGCTCCCCAGGTGGCGGGTGGCCGCGGGCCCCTCCACCCGGAAGGGGCTCAGGAGGGATTCCAGGGGCGCCTGGCTGGACCCGTCCGTGCCCGTCTGGAACACCGCGTCCTTGAGGATCCCGCTGTAGCGGGTGATGCGCCCTCCGGCCTGGAAATCCGCCCGGAAGGGGCCCCACTGCCCCAGGCGGCCGTAGAGGCGGGCCGCGAGGTCGAGGCGGTTCCAGGCGAAGCCCTGATCCGGGGCGTCCTCCCCCACCTGCACCCGGTACCCGAAGCGGTTGGCCCGCAGGTCCGCGTCCAGGTAGAGGGGCCCCAGGGGGACGGGGAAGATGCGGAAGTCCACCTGGGGGGTGGTGCGGCGCTTCAGGGAGGCGGGCACGGTGGTGCCGTAGAAGGGGTCGTTGGGATAGGAGAAGCTGCGCTGCTCGGCGCTGGAGAGGGAGAAGCCCATCCAGCGGAAATTGCGGCCCAGGTAGACCGCGCTGTCGAAGGGGTTGGGGCCGGGACTGCCCACGCCGCGGCCGTAGTCGTTCTCCAGGAGGTTGTCCGAAGCCTGGTTCAGGTCCGCGGCGAGCTGCCAGCCGTCCTCGCGCTGCCAGATCTCGCGGAAGCCCACGCGGTAGCGCCGGAGGTCGGGGCTGCGCTGATCGATGTGCTGGGCCTGGAGCGAGCCCTGGTGGGTGGGCTCGGGGTTCCAGCGCAGCTCCCCCCCCAGCATCAGGCCCTGGCGGCTGAACCACTGGGGCATGAAGGTGGCGTCGGCGCTGGGACCCAGCACCTGGTAGTAGGGCGCCCCCACGGTGGCGCCCAGGGTGCCGGAGTAGCCCAGGGTGGGCGGGAGGAGGCCCGTGGAGCGCTCCGCCTTGGCGGGGTAGATGGCCCAGGGGAGGAACAGCACGGGCACGGGCCCCACGATCACCCGGGCCCGGGTGAAGGTGGCGAAGCCGTCCAGGTCCAGGTTCAGGCTGGAGAGCCGGGCCACCCATCCGGGGCGTTCCTGGGGGCAGGGGCTGATCTCCACGGTGTCGAAGCGCCAATGCCGGAAGGTGGTGAACTCCACCCGGTCGCTGCGGAGCACCCAGGTGGGGGCGATCTCGATCTCCAGGGCCTGGGCCTCGCCGATCTGCTTCCGCCAGTCCATCCGGAGGCGGGAGCAGCGCAGGCTGAGATCCGGAGCCTCCAGGCGGATGCGCCCCTCCGCGAGGACCTCTCCGGTGGCCGGGCGGAATTCGATGCGGTCCGCGACGATCATCACCGCCTCGGACTGGATGACCCCGGACTCCAGGGTCCAGAGTTCGGCGCTCTCGCGGACCCTTTCCCCCCGCCAGCGGAAGGGGACCGCGCCCTCCCGGCCCTCTTCCAGGCCGAAGGGGCGCAGGGGGAGCAGGTCGGCGGGTTCCTGGAGGACCCGCGGGGCCTGGGGCGGGAAGGGGGGAAGCTCCCCGGCGGGGGCCCGCAACCCCGCGGCGATCAGCAGGAGCGGGAGGACCCGGGACCCCTCGGCCATTCCCTCAGCCCCCGTGGCGGTGGGGCAGGAGCCAGAGGGTCAGGAGCAGGAGACCCGCGCCGGCCATGAGGCTCAGGCTGCTCTTCCACCCGGCTTCCTTCTGGACCTCGGGCAGGAGGTCGGAGCTGGCCACGTAGAGGCCCAGGCCCGCCGCCAGCCCCAGGGTGGGGGCCGCCGGGACCGCGAGCCAGCCCTGGCCCAGGGCGCCGAGCATGGCCGCGCCGGCCAGCACCCCCGCGGCCCCGAGGGCCCCGCGGCGGCCGTGGCCCCGGACCAGGAAGATCGAGGTGATGGTGGCCCCCTCGGGGATGCGGTGGAGGAGGATGCCCAGGAACATGGGCACCCCCAGGTTGCTGTGGGTGGACATGGCGGCGGAGAGGGACATGCCGTCCATCAGGCTGTGGAGGGACAGGCCGAGCAGGGCCAGGCCCCCGGTCCAGCGCCCCTCCACCTGGTGGGTCTCCTCGCCGTAGTGGAAGTGGGGGGTGATCCCGTGCTCCACCAGGTGCACCAGAAGGTAGCCCGCCAGGATCCAGAGGGCCGCGCCCTCCCCCCCCTGTTCGAAGCATTCGGGGATGACCCGGGCCAGGGTGACCGCCAGGAGGTAGCCCGCCGCCAGGCCGCTGACGAGCCGCATCACGCTGCGACGCCCCTGGAGGACGCGCAGCACCAGCCAGCCTCCCAGGAGGGTGGCCAGGGAGGCGGCGGCGGCGAGCCAGGTGACGGACAAGGGAGGGGCTCCTCAGTCCGCGGCGGCCTTCTTCTTCGCGGGGGCCTTCTTGGGAGGCTTGGGGGCGGCGGCCTCCGCCGCGGGGCCCTTGGCCTTGGCGCCCCGGGCCTTCGGGGCCGGGCGTGGGGCAGCCGTTTCCGGCTGGGCTTCGGGCTTGGGCGCCTTGGCCTTGGGGGCCGTCTTCCGGCCCTTGGCCCCCTTGGG
The DNA here is from genome assembly GCA_016213735.1 of Acidobacteriota bacterium. Lineage (GTDB taxonomy): Bacteria > Acidobacteriota > Holophagae > Holophagales > Holophagaceae > JACQZU01. The sequence goes on from JACQZU010000002.1 coordinate 24,201, forward strand.
GGCCTCCGGGACCGGCGGGGCCTCGGGGGCCGGGGCCACGGCTCCGGGCTTCTTGGGCCGGTGCACCGGGACCACCAGGCTGGCCAGGATGTCGCCGGTCAGCTTCGGGGGTTCGGGCGGCGCCTCGGGGGCCGGCTCGGGCGGCGCCAGGGGCTTGGCGTCCGGGGCGGCGGAGGGAGCGGCGGCCGCGCCCTTCCCCCGCCCGCGCCGCCTCCCGCGGCCGGCCTTGGCCGGGGCCTGGGGCTCGGACTCCGCGGCCGGGGCCTCGACGCCGGGGGGAAGGTCCAGGGGCTTGGCGCTCTCGAAGAGGGCCCGGAGGCGCTCCCGCTCCTCGAGGGCCGCGCGCTGGGCGTCCCTCCGGTCGTACTTGATCTCCGGCGCCTTGGCGGCCTTGGGCTTCTCCTCGGGGGGAGCGGCAGCGCTCCCGGCCCGGCCCCGGCCCCGTCCCGCGGGGCGCGGGCCCGCGTCGGGCCCCAGGGCGGCGTCGAAGGAGATGGGGCTGTCCCCGCCCAGGACCACCGTCTCCTCCTCCTCCTTCCCGCGCTCCCGGGCCTTGGGGGCCTGGGCCTTCTCGGGGGCCTCCTCCTCGGAGCGCTGGATCTCGGCCTGCATCTCACCGTAGGGGACGGCCGGGTCGGAGTGGATGACCACCCGAAGCTCCCCCTGCTCCTCCAGGTCGGCGATCTCCCGGCGTTTGCCGTTGAGCACGGCCAGGGCGATCTCGGGGCTGAGCCGGATGCGGATCTCCTCCACGTCCTCCCGGGCCAGCATGGACTTGATGCGCCGCAGGACGGACAGGACCATCGAATCCAGGTTCTTCACCTTCCCCACGCCCTGGCAGGTGGGGCAGGCCTCGTGGGTCACGTGGTGGATGCTGGGGCGGATGCGCTGGCGGGTCATCATGAGCACGCCGAAGCGGTTGATCTTCCCCACCTCCATGCGGGCCTTGTCCTGGCGCAGGCACTCCACCAGGCGGTCCTGGACGGCCCGCATGTTGCCCTCGCGCTTCATGTCGATGAAGTCGATGGCCACCAGGCCGGCCAGGTCCCGCAGACGCAGCTGCCGGGCGGCCTCCTCGGCGGCCTCCATGTTGGTGCGGAAGGCCATGTCCTCCACGCCCTCGCCCCCGGTGCGGCCCGAGTTGACGTCGATGGCCACCAGGGCCTCGGTCTGGTCAAGGACCAGGGCGCCGCCGCTGGGCAGGTTCACCTTGCGGGCGTAGATGCGGTCGATCTGCTCCTCGGTCTGGTGCTTGGAGAAGAGGGGCTTCTTCCCGGTGTAGTGCTTGAGCACCCCCAGGTGCTGGGGCATGGTGCGCCTGAAGAAGTGCTGGGCGGTCTGGAAGGTGTCCAGGTCGTCGATGTAGACCTCTTCCATGTCGGCGCTGAAGCCGTCCCGCAGGGTGCGGGTGACCACGTCGTCCTCCTGCCAGACCAGGCCGGGGCCGTGGCGGTGCTTGAAGCGGGTCTGGACCTCCTTCCAGGTGTCCATGAGGTACTCCAGGTCGCGCTGGAAGTCCTCCTTGGTCACGCCCATGGAGGCGGTGCGGACGATTACCCCGAAATTCTTGGGGATGTCCATGGCGTCCACCAGCTTCTTGAAGTGCTCCCGCTCCTCGCGGCTCTCGATCTTGCGGCTGATGCCGTTCATCGGATTGCCCGGGGTCAGCACCAGGTAGCGTCCGGGGAGGCTGACCTGTCCGGTCATCATGGCCCCCTTGGTGCCGAGCTCCTCCCGCACGGCCTGGACCATGATCTCCTGGTCCTTGTGGAGCAGGTCCTGGATGCGGCCCCGGCGCCCCTCGGCGCTGGCCAGGTCCCGGGGCAGCTCCCCGATGGGGAGGAAACCGTTCTTGGCGCCCCCGAAGTGGATGAAGGCGGCCTGGAGGGCCTGGTCCACACGGACGATCCGGGCCTTGTAGATGTTGCCCTTGATCTTCTCGTTGTGGATGAACTCGATGTCGAAGTCGGCGAGCACGCCGTCGACCACCGTGGCCACGCGGATCTCTTCGGGATCGGTGGCGTTGATGAGCATGGATTTCTTGCTCAAGGAATCTCCTCGTCGGGAGCCCCCGCGCACCCGCGGACGGCATTCCCAGGATGATGGGTTGGGGGTCGGGCCCGTCGCCCCGAGGGCGGAGGCCCGGATGTTCAGGCCACCCCTTTGGACGCGAAGCAGTCGGCACCGGCCGGCCAGGGGCTGGGGGCATTCTCCCAGGAGCCCCCTGGAGTTGCAAGGGCTGGACTTGGGCCCCGTTACACGGAATTCACCTCGCGGCCCCGGCGGCTTCACTCCGGCCGGTGAGGCTGGGCGGGTCGAAGAGGAGTCCTGATGCGCGCCGCTCGCCTGATCCTGTCCCTGTCCCTCGCCGCGGGGCTGTCCGCCCAGTCGGTGAAGGTCGACCCCAAGCTGAGCACCTACAAGACGGTCCCGGGCGTCAGCGGGACGCTCAACTCCATCGGGTCCGACACGCTGAACAACCTCATGGCCTTCTGGGTGGAGTCCTTCAACCGGAAGTACCCCGGGGTGAAGATCCAGGTGGAGGGCAAGGGTTCCGCCACCGCACCCCCGGCCCTCATCGAGGGCACCGGCCAGCTCGGGCCCATGAGCCGGGAGATGAAGGCCGAGGAGGTGGACAAGTTCGAGAGGAAGTTCGGGTACAAGCCCACCAAGGTGGCGGTGGCCATCGACACCCTGGCGGTGTACGTGCACAAGGACAACCCCCTCAAGAGCCTCGGCATGCGCGAGATCGACGCCATCTTCTCGAAGACCCGCAAGGGCGGCCGACCCCAGGACATCAAGTCCTGGGGCGACCTCGGTCTGAAGGGCGACTGGACCAGCCGGCCCATCAGCCTCTACGGCCGCAACAGCGCCAGCGGCACCTACGCCTACTTCAAGGAGCACGCCCTCTTCAAGGGCGACTACAAGGACACGGTGAAGGAGCAGCCCGGCTCCAGCTCCGTGGTGCAGGGCGTGGGGAGCGACAAGTACGCCATCGGCTACAGCGGCATCGGATACATGACCTCCGGCGTGCGGGCCGTGCCCGTGGCCGACGAAAAGAAGTGGAACGGCGAGGCCTTCGCGCCCACCTACGAGAACGCCCTCAGCGGGAAGTACCCCATTTCCCGCTTCCTCTACGTCTACGTGAACCGGAACCCGAAGAAGGCCATGGATCCCCTCACCAGGGAATTCCTGAAGTTCGTCCTCAGCAAGGAGGGACAGGAGATTGTGGTCAAGGACGGCTTCCTCCCCCTGACCGCCCGGATGGAGTCCGACGAACTGAAGAAAGTCCAGTGAGCGTAATTCCCCGAGGAGCGATGGAACGGGAGCCCCAGGGCGCCCGCCGGCCATGAGCGACCCGAACCGGATCCTTCGCCGCGCCAAGCGGGTGGACCGCCTGATGGGGGCGGTGATCCGGGTGGGTGGCCTGACCATCATCGCCGCCGTGATCGGCATCCTCCTGTTCATCGGGAAGGAGGCCCTGCCCCTCTTCCTCCCTCCGCGGGTCGCTCCGGTGGCCCCGGGCGTCCTGCCTCCTCCGCAGGCCATTCACCTGGACGAGAGCGGCAAGGCCCTCTTCGCCTGGGACCTCCGGCGGGGGCTGGGGGCCTACACCTTGCCCGGGCCCGCGGCCCGGGAGCTGCCCCCCGGACCGCCCCTTCCCTGGACCAGGGTCCTGCCTCCCGACGCCCGGGGCACGGCCCTGGTGCTGGCCGCCGACGGGAAGTTCTACAGCGTCCGGCCCAGCTGGGACAAGCCCGCGGGGGAGAACGACCCGGGGCAGTGGAAGGCCGAGGCGGCCTGGTCCCCGGCCCTGGATCCGGGACCTCAGCCCTGTGAGCCCCTGGCCTTCCGGAAAGTGCCCGGAAGCGGCCTGGGGGGCGGGGACACCCTCCGCCTGGCCGGCCGCCGGAACGGCGTCCTCGCCTGGACCGAGGCCCCTGCGGAGGCCTCGGGGCCCCTGGCCTGGACGCCCCTCCCCCTCCCGGGGGCGGAGGCCCAGGCGGCGTCCTGGTCGGCGGACGCCTCCCAGCTCTTCGTGGGCACCTCCACCGGCCGGCTCCTGGTGTTCGATCCGCCCTCGGGGCAGCTGCTGCGGGAAGCCGCCTTCTCCCAGCCCGTGAGCGCCCTGGGCTGGGTGCTGGGCGGGACCAGCCTGCTGGTGGGAGGCCGCGGGGGAGCCCTCGAGGCCTTCCAGCAGGTCCGCGTCGGGGACGCGGTGGTGCTCCAGAGCCTCCGGGCCTTCCCGCCCCTGCAGGGCGAGGTCCTGGGCCTGGCCGCCTCCCAGCGGGACAAGCGCTTCCTCAGCTGGAGCGCCGAGTCCCTGGCCGTGGACCACCTCACCACCGGCCGGCGGCTCCTCTCGGCCCCGGCCCAGGGTCTCCAGGGCGCCGCCCTCTCCCCCAGGGGAGACCTGATCCTGGGGGCCACGGCCCAGGGCCAGCTTCGGGGCTGGACCCTGGAGGCCCCCCACCCCGAGGTGAGCTGGGGCACCCTGTGGCGTCCCACCCGTTACGAAGGCTACGCCGAGCCCCAGCGCACCTGGCAGTCCACCGGGGGGACCGACGACTTCGAACCCAAGCTGAGCCTCCTGCCCCTGCTCTTCGGGACCCTGAAGGGGACCTTCTACGCCCTGCTCTTCGCCCTTCCCGTGGCGATCTTCGGGGCCCTCTACACCAGCCAGTTCGCCCACCCCGCCCTCCGAAACCTCATCAAGCCCACCGTGGAAGTGATGGCGGCCCTTCCCTCCGTGGTGCTGGGGTTCCTCGCCGGGCTGGTGCTCGCCCCGATGTTCGAGCGGTCCATGGTGCAGTTCGTGATCGTCCCCCCCGTGGCCCTCAGCCTGGCCCTCCTGGCCATGCCCCTGTGGGCCCGCCTGCCCCGGGCCTTCCGGAAGCTCTTCGGGGAGGGCCGGGAGGCCCTGTGGATGGTCCCCCTCCTCCTGGGGGCTTTCGGGGCGGCCATGGCCCTGGCCCCCTGGATCGAGCGGGCCCTCCTGGGGGGCGAGTACCGCCTGTGGCTCCAGTCCCACGGCATTCCCTACGACCAGCGCAACAGCATCGTGGTGGGCTTCGCCATGGGCTTCGCGGTGATCCCCATCATCTTCACCATCAGCGAGGACGCCCTCTCCAGCGTGCCCAGGTCCCTCAGCTCGGCCAGCCTGGCCTGCGGCGCCTCCCCCTGGCAGACGGCCTGGCGGGTGGTGCTTCCCACCGCGAGCCCGGGAATCTTCAGCGCGGCCATGGTGGGCCTGGGCCGGGCGGTCGGGGAGACGATGATCGTGCTCATGGCCACGGGGAACACGCCGGTCATGGAGTGGAACCCCTTCAACGGCATGCGCACCCTGGCGGCCAACATCGCCGTGGAGGTCCCCGAAGCCCCCCAGCACGGATCCCTCTACCGCGTGCTCTTCCTCACCGCCCTGCTCCTCTTCCTCCTGACCTTCGTCCTCAACTCCGCGGCGGAGCTCATCCGCCAGCGCCTTCGCAAACGGTACGAGGCTTTGTGAGCACGGGACTGCGGGACTGGATGCGGCGCGGGAACGGCCTGGTCTGGCTGTCGGCGGGGGTCCTCGCCTTCGCGGTCCTCATGATCGGCGGCCTGGTGGGGCTCATCGCCGCCAGGGGCCTGGGGTTTTTCTGGCCCGCCCCCCTGGTGCTCTTCGAGACGCCCGCCGGTCCGGTCCTGGGGGAAGTGGCCGACCGCGAGCCGGCCCGGGGCGGGGAGCCGGGCCGGATCCAGCTCCGCGTGGGAAACAGGGATCTCTTCGGGCAGGACTTCCGCTGGTACCCGGAATCCGAGCTGAGGAACCCGACCCTCCCCGAGGACGCGCTCATGGTGGAGCGGAGCGAGTACGGCGTGTTCCTCGGCCGGGTGAAGGAACTCCGGAAGGACGGCCTGACCGTCTCCACGGGGCCCGCCGCCCTGGATGAAGCCCTGGAGCGGCTGCCGGGGGCCCGGAAGGCCCAGGCGGGGATCCGGGCCGTCGAAAAGGGGGAGGTGGGCCGCCTGAACACCGCCCTGGAGGCCATCCGCCTGGAGCGGAAGGCCCTGGAGCGCCGCCCCGACCCGGCCCGCCAGCCCCAACTGGACGCCCGGGAGGCCGAGCTGAGGTCCCGCTACGCGGACCTGGAAGGCCGGCTCGACCACCTCCGCGCCGAGGCGAAACGCCTGACGGTCCTGCTCGAGGCCTGGGACGGACAGGTCAAGGAGATGCCCCTGCCCCAGGTGGTGCGCCTCGTCCCGTCGAACCGCCTGGGCCTTCCCGGAAAGCTCAAGGTCTACGCCTCGCGGCTGTGGGAGTTCGTGAGCGACGACCCGCGGGAGTCCAACACGGAGGGGGGCATCTTCCCGGCCATCTTCGGCACGGTGATGATGGTGCTCCTCATGTCCGCCCTGGGGGTGCCCCTGGGCGTCCTGGCCGCCCTCTACCTTCGGGAGTACGCCCGGGACGGCTGGCTGGTGAGGGCCATCCGCGTCGCGGTGAACAACCTCGCGGGCGTGCCCTCCATCGTCTTCGGGGTCTTCGGCCTCGGCTTCTTCGTCTACACCCTCGGGGGCAGCCTCGACCGCCTCTTCTTCCCCGAGCGCCTCCCCACGCCCACCTTCGGCACCGGAGGCATCCTCTGGGCCTCCCTGACCCTGGCCCTCCTCACCGTGCCCGTCGTCATCGTGGCCACCGAGGAGGCCCTGGCCGCCGTCCCGCGTTTCCAGCGGGAGGCGAGCATGGCCCTGGGCGCCACCAAGTGGCAGACCCTTTGGAACATCGTGCTGCCCGGGGCCATGCCCGGGATCCTGACGGGCCTCATCCTGGCCATGGCCCGGGGGGCCGGCGAGGTGGCGCCCCTCATGCTCACCGGGGTGGTCAAGCTCGCCCCCTCCATGCCCCTGGACGGAACCTTCCCCTTCCTCCACCTGGACCGGAAGTTCATGCACCTGGGCTTCCACATCTACGACGTGGGCTTCCAGAGCCCCAACAGCGAGGCCGCCAAGCCCATGGTCTTCATGACCACGCTGCTGCTCCTGGCGGTCGTCGTCGCCCTCAACCTCGCCGCCATAAGAATCCGCCGCCGCCTCCGGGCCCGGCTGGGTGGGAGCACCTTCTGATGTCCGCGCCGCTCCAGGAGTCCCCGACCATGGAAATCGACGATCCGCGCCCCGTCGCCGAACCCCTCGGCCGCCTTTCCGCGGCGGTGGGAACCCCCCCGACCCCGCAGCTCAGGCTCCGGGAGTCCCCCCTGGCCATCACCGACGCGGCGGTCCTCGGGGCCCCGCCGGTGCTCGAGGTCCGGAACCTGGACCTCTGGTACGGGCCACAGCAGGCCCTCTTCGGCATCGACCTGGACGTCCGCAGGAATTCGGTGCTGGCCCTCATCGGGCCCAGCGGCTGCGGCAAGAGCACCCTGCTCCGCTGCCTCAACCGCATGAACGACCTGATCGACGGGGTCCGGATCCGGGGGCAGGTCCTGCTCGGCGGGGAGGACCTCTACGATCCCGCGGTGGATGTCATCTCCCTCCGGAAGCGGATGGGCATGGTCTTCCAGAAGAGCAATCCCTTCCCCAAGACGATCTACGAGAACGTGGCCTACGGACTCAGGATCCAGGGGGAGCGGGACCGTCGCGTCCTGGACGAGGCCGTGGAGCGCAGCCTCCAGGGCGCGGGCCTCTGGGAGGAGGTGCGGGACCGCCTGGACCAGTCCGCCCTGGGCCTGAGCGGCGGCCAGCAGCAGAGGCTCTGCATCGCCAGGGCCCTGGCGGTGCGCCCCGAGGTGATCCTCATGGACGAGCCCTGCTCGGCCCTGGATCCCATCGCCACGGGCCGGATCGAGGAATTGATCTTCGAGCTGAAGAAGGAGTTCACCATCGTCATCGTGACCCACAACATGCAACAGGCAGCCCGGGTGAGCGACTTCACGGCCTTCTTCTGGCTCGGCAAACTGGTGGAGACCGACGTCACCGAACGGATGTTCACCAACCCGCGTCAGCGGATCACCGAGGACTACATCACGGGGAGGTTCGGCTGATGACCCGCCACTTCGACGCGGAACTCAAGGACCTCAAGTCCGGCCTGGTGGCCATGGCCGGCCAGGTGGAGGAGATGATCGACCTGGCCATGGCGGCCATGGTCCGCCGGTCGGACGCCCTCGCCGAGCACGTGATGGAACTGGACCGCCGGGTGGACGAGATGGAGATCGCCCTGGACCGGGCCTGCATCGACCTCCTGGGCCTCCGGGCCCCCTTCGCCACGGATCTGCGCCTCCTGGCCAGCAGCCTCAAGATCGTCCCCCAGCTGGAGCGGATCGGGGACCATTGCAAGAACATCGGCCGGAGGGCCCTGATCCTGAACCGCCAGACCCAGGTCCTGAATCCGGACTACTTCCAGCGCATGGGCGGAGCCGTCCGGGGCATGGTGAGGGATGCCGTGGACGCCTTCCTCAACGGGGACGCGGCCCTGGCGCGATCCGTGATCGCCGCCGACGACACCGTGGACGAGCTGCACCTGAAAATCTTCGGGGAACTGCTGCGCCTCATGATCCAGGACCCCCTCTGCATCGAGCGGGCTAGCCACCTCATCATCGTGAACAAGAACTTCGAGCGCATCGCGGACCATGCCACGAACATCGCGGAGGAGGTCCTGTTCATCCTCGAGGGGGTCAACGTGAAGCACCCCTACCTTCGCCAGGAACACCTCGACTGAGTACCCTGGAGCCCGGGAGCCCGCGCCACCGATGCCAAGCCTGCTGATGGTCGAGGACGACGCCGAGATCCGCCTCGGCCTGGAGCAGCACCTCAAGCGGGAGGGATTCTCCCTCCATGCCTTCAGCCAGGGGCGTGACGCGGTGCGATTCCTCCTCCAGTCCAGTGCGGGCCTGGCTCCCCGGGTGGATGCGGCCCTCCTGGACCTCTCCCTTCCCGACATGGACGGCCTGGACGTGCTCCGGGCGATCCGGGGCGATGCCACCTACCGGGCCCTGCCCGTCATGCTGGTCACCGCCCGCACGGAGGAGATCGACCGGGTGCTCGGCCTGGAACTGGGGGCCGACGACTACATCCCCAAGCCCTTCGGGCTCCGGGAACTGGTGGCCCGGGTGCGGGCCCTGCTTCGCCGGGCCGCCTTCATGGAGGACCAGGCCAAGGGGCAGCTCCTGGCCTTCGGGCCCCTCAGCGTGGATCTGGACCGCCACGCGGCCCGGGTGGAGGGGGAACTCCTGGACCTGACCCGCCGGGAGTTCGAGCTGCTGGCCTATTTCCTCCGCAACCCCCGCCGGGTCCTCACCCGGGAGAAGATCCTCCAGCAGGTGTGGGGCATGGAGTTCCTGGGAGAGAGCCGCACCATCGACGCCCACGTTCGCCGCCTGCGCGCCAAGCTCGGGAACGCCTCCCGGCACATCGAGACCATCGTCGGGGTGGGCTACCGCCTCGGAAGCGTGGACGGCCCGGGGGGGTAATCAGACAGTTTACGGCCGTCGGGGGCTTTCCCCCCGAATGAAGGCTGAAAAAGCCCCTGCCCGCCCCCCCCTGGCCCGACCGGGGGCAAACTGGGGGTTGCCGCGCCGGGAGTCCCCATGTCCTTCAACTCGATGCTCCGTTGGATGAAACCCAGGGAGACGGTCTTCTTCGACCTTCTGGAGGGCGCCACCGACAACGCCTTCCAGGCGGCCATCCTCTTCGACCGGGAGCTCCGGGCCGGGGACCCCGAACGCTTCCCCGAGTTGCGCCGCCAGATGAAGGAGCATGAGCGCCGGGGGGACGAGATCACCCACGAAATCGTGGAGAAGCTCAATCAGTATTTCGTGACCCCCATCGACCGGGAGGACATCCTCTCCCTGGCCCACGCCCTGGACGACGTCGTGGACCGGCTCGACGCCGTCACCGAGCGGCTGATGCTGTACCGGATCACCGGGGTGCTGCCGGCCATGACCGAGATCGCCTCCATCGCCGTGGAGGGCTGTTCGGAGCTGCAGCATCTCATCCGCGGCCTGCGGGACATGCGGGAGGTGGAGTCCATGCGGCTCCGCATCAAGCGCGTCCACACCCTGGAGAACAAGGGGGACTCCCTCTTCCATTCCGCCCTGGCGGAGATCTTCCGTGACCCCCAGGACCCCATCCTCCTGATCAAGTGGAAGGAGATCCTCGAAATCGTGGAGGACGCGACCGACCGCATCGAGCTGGTGGCCAAGGTGGTGGGCTCCACCGTGATGAAGAACGCCTGAGGGATTCCCGTGCTCGAAGCCATTCCCCTGGCCCTGGTGGCCATCGTGCTCCTGTCCTGGTGCATCGACTTCATCAATGGTTTCCACGACACGGCCAACGCCATCGCCACCGTGGTCTCCACCGGGGTGCTCTCCGCCCGGACCGCCATCCTGATGGCCGCGGCCCTCAATTTCGGGGGGGCCCTGGTGGGGACCAAGGTGGCCACCACCATCGCCAAGGGCCTGGCGGACCCCATCCACGTGGTGCCCGCGGTGATCATCGCCGCGCTCCTTGCCGCGATCACCTGGGACCTCCTCACCTGGTGGTTCGGCATCCCCTCCAGCACCAGCCATACCCTCATGGGCGGCCTGACCGGCGCCGTGGTGGCCCACGCCGGGTTCCAGGCCCTCCACCCGGCCAAGCTCAAGGAGGTGGGGGCCTTCATCGTCATCTCCCCCGCCCTGGGTTTCCTGATCGCCGCGATCCTCATTCTGGTCATCCTCTGGATCGTGCAGCGCCTCCCGAGCCACAAGGTGAATTTCGCCTTCCGCAAACTCCAGCTCTTCTCGGCCGCGGCCATGGCCTTCACCCACGGCCAGAACGACGCCCAGAAGGCCATGGGGATCATCTGCCTCGGCCTCATCACCTACGGTCAGCTCGCCGCCCACGGGGGCGCGGTGGAGGTGCCCCTCTGGGTGAAGATCGGCTGCGCCACCATGATGGGACTGGGCACCGCGGGAGGCGGCTGGAAGATCATCAAGACCCTGGGGCACCGCATCGGGAAGCTCCGTCCCATCCATGGTTTCGCCGCCGAGAGCGCTGCGGCCCTCATGCTCTTCACCACCGCCCACATGGGCATCCCGGTGTCCACCACCCACGCCATTTCGGGCGCCATCATGGGGGTGGGGGCGAGCATGAACCCCGGCGCCGTCCGGTGGGGCCTGGCCGGGAACATCTTCGTGGCCTGGGTCCTGACCATCCCCATCAGCGCCCTGCTCGCGGCGGGATTCTATCGGATCATCCACGCCCTCATCGCCTAGCGGGGGGGGTGGCCGGCCTCCCGACCGGTGCCTGAGGTCCGTCGTCAGGAATTTACGCAGCCCACTCCCTGGCGCCGGAGGCCCATCACAAGAAATTCACGCAGGGACCGGAAGCTCTCCAGGAACCGAACCTTTCCCTGGAGAACCCCATGCCCCTCCCCAAGACCCTCGGCACCGCGGTCATGCTGGCTGCAGGCCTCGCCCCCCTGACGGCCCAGAGCGTCAAGCTCGGGGGCGACGTCCAGCTCTGGTACACCCAGATGCTGGACAGCAACCTCCGCCTGGATGGCAAGGGCGGACGCGGCTACTACAACCTCCGCGGGGAGTTCACCGAGAACACCTTCGCCATCCGGCGGGTGGAAGTGAAGGCCAGCGGCACCCTCACGGAGGACGTGGATTACGAGGTGATGCTGGACCCCTCCATCAGCACCTCCGCCACCAACCCCGCCATCCTCCAGGACGCCTTCATCAGCTGGAGGCTCGGAAGCGGTGTGAACCTCAAGATGGGCCAGTTCAAGAACCTCCAGACCTACGAGGGGCTCACCAGCTCCACCGAGATCCTCTTCGCGGAGCGCAGCCAGCTGGGGCGCATCTTCGGGGACAAGCGAGACCGCGGGGCCGCCCTCAGTTTCGCCTTCGGGGACCCGAGGGTGTTCGGGGGCAGGCTCACGGTGGCCGCCTTCAACGGCATGGGAGACGCAGCCTCGGGCAAGGCCAGCGACAGCAACGCCCAAAAGGACGCCGTGGCCCGCCTGGAGTTCAACATCGACAGCCGCCACAAGTTCGGGATCTACACGCTCCAGGGCGTTACCGACGTCACCGACAAGGGCAGCCTGGGCATCGCCCCCGCCGCCCCGGGTTCCGCCTGGCCCGCCCAGCAGGACATCTATGCGAACAAGGACGCCACTTCCAATCTGGGAGCCTTCTACGCCTACCAGGACAGCACCTGGACCTTCACCACCGAAGTGATGACGGGGCTCCTGGGCCGCCGCAACCCCACCCTGGCTGCCAGCGCCCCGGCGGTGAAGCGGGAGCACCTGGACCAGAAGTTCCTGGGCTACTACCTCACGGGCGGCTACACCACGGGCCACCACAGCTTCCTGCTGCGCTACGACTTCCTGAACCACAACGCCGGGGACCGCTGGTACACCGCCTACAACCCCTACAAGGAGAGCGCGCCCGGCGTCCCTCTCACCGCGCAGGGGGCCCCGGTGGACTACACGCCCAGGTTCACGGAGACCACCCTGGGCTACACCTACGCCTTCCTCCCCGAAAAGGTGAAGGCGGCCAACCTCAAGGTGAACTACATCCTGCGCAGCAAGAACTTCCTGGCCCCCCGCCCCGGACAGACCGGCGAGCAGGGCGGCGACACGCTGGTGCTCGCCTTCCTGGTGGCCTTCTGAGATCCCGGCGGCGCGCCCCCGAGGGTGGATGGAAGCCTGAGGGGCGCAGCGGGGACGGGAGCCTCTGGACCGTCAGGAGACTCCCGGGTGCATCACGAGAAACCTGCGGGTGAACCCCCGTGGGGGTTGGGGGGGGCCCCGGTTCATTCCGGGGCCTTTTCACGCCTGCCCCGGGGCCCAGGGTCACAGGCCTGTCGCAGGAATGCTCCGAACATTCAACCCAGCCCGCATTCGCCCTTCATGCGCGCGATGGATCTTTGTCTGGAACAGGAGCCTGCCATGAGCCCGATCCAGCTGCAGACCCAGATCCCGCCGCGGTACCTCATCCGGACCCTGGACAGCGAGGACTACCGCCACCTTCGGCGCCTGGAGCGGGAACTCTGGCAGGACGATGCCGCCGGCCAGCTCTGCCCCTACTACCTGCGCCTGTGCACCGAAATGTACGCCGACTGGTGCTTCATCGCCCTGGACACCCACGAGGAAAACCGTCCGGTGGGATATGTGCTCAACTTCCCCCGCGAGAAGACCGCCTACTGCGCCACCCTGGCGGTGCATCCCGACCACCAGAAGACCCGGGTGAACTACCTCCTGATCCGGGCCATGGTGAAGAAACTGCTCGAGGAAGATGTCGAGGAGTGCCGTTTCCTCGTGGAGCCCGGAAACCAGGACGCCCGCAGCGTTCACCAGGCCCTGGGGGCCCGGGTGGTCGCCGAGGTGAAGGATTTCTACCACGAGGGGGACACCCGGCTCTGGTCCTCCATCACCAAGGCGGACCTGGAGAAGGTGCGGGACCGGTATTCCCGCCTGAAGCTGGTCTCCTGATGCAGGAGGCCCTGCCCCTGAAGGCCCTGCGCCCCCTGCGCACGCGCCTGGGATGGCCCGGGGCGATGCGCCTGGCCTGGGCCCTGCTGGGCACCGCCGGCCCCCTGCTCCGGGCCTCGGCGGGGCTGGGGGGCCGAACCCTCCTGCAGCCCTGGTCCCGGCGTCTGCTCAAGGCCCTCAGGGTCCAGGTGGCGCTCGAGTCGCCGCTCCCGGCGGGAGCCCCCCTCTGGGTCGCCAACCACCTCAGCTGGCTGGACCCCATGGTGCTCCTGAGCCTGCGGAGCGCCCGGGTGCTGGCCAAGGTGGAGGTCGCGGCCTACCCCCTGGTGGGGCCCGCCTCCGCCCGCGCGGGACTGCGGTTCGTCGACCGGCGGGACCCTCTGAGCCGGGCGGCCGCCCTGGCCTGGCTGGGGGCCGCCCTGAAAAGAGGGGAACCCCTGCTCCTTTTCCCGGAGGGCACCACCACCCGTGGAAACAGCCTGGGACGCCTCCACGACGGGGGCCTCCTGGCAGCCCATCGCCTCGGGGTGCCCACCCTTCCCCTCCGCCTCGACTGCGAGGCTCCCCACTACCCCTGGACGGGGGATGCGGAACTGCTTCCCCATCTCCGGACCCTGGCGGCAGGGGAGCCCGTGCGGGTGCGGGTCCGTCCCGGCCCCTGCCTCCACCCGGGCGACTTCCAGGACCCCCACGAATGGATCATCGCGCACCGGAGTCACCTGACGCCTCTCCAGCGGCATGAACTGGAGCCCTCCATATGAACGCGGCCCTCTTCGAATCCCAGTTGACCCCGCTCCGCACCGGGATCCACACCTTCCTTGGCCTGCCCCTGGAGGTGAAGCCCAGGCCGGCCTCGGGGGTGGTGCTGGGCGCGCCCTTCGATGGCGGCGTGATCCACCGGCCCGGGGCCCGCCTTGGGCCCTGGTCCCTTCGGGCCGCCACCCTGGGGATGGGCCGGCTGCCCATGCCCCTCCGGCTTCAACGACCTGAGGAGGAACTCCGTGAGGCGGTGGGCGGGGGCTGGGTGGACGGTGGCAACCTGCCCACCCTTCCCTTCGGCATTCCTGAGGCTCTCCAGGCGGTGGAGGAGGGGGTGGCCGCCTGGGGGCCGGCCCGGACCCTGCTCCTGGGAGGCGACCACCTCATGACCCTCGGCGCCCTGCGGGCCCAGGCCAGGCGCCACGGCCCCCTGGGCCTCCTCATGCTGGATGCCCACCAGGATGCCGCGGGGGAAGGGCCCTGGGGCACGCCCCTGCACCACGGAAGCTGGCTCCGCCGCGCCCTGGAGGAGGGCCTTCTGGAGGGGCGCAGGGTGCTGCTGGTGGGCCTCCGGGCGCCGCGTTTCGACCGCACCGAGCTGGACTTCCTGGCCCGCCGCGGGGCCCGGCTCTGGACGCCCGGGGACCTGCGGGACCCGCACCTCCAGGGCCAGCTCCTGGGGGACATCGGCCGGGTCGGCCAGGGGCCGGCCTACGTGAGCCTCGACCTTGACGCGCTGGACCCCAGCGTGTGTCCGGCGGTGGCGGAGCCGGTTCCGGGGGGGCTCGCCCTGAGGGAAATCCATCCACTCCTCCACGCGCTCGGCGCCTGGAGGGATCCCTGGGTGGGTGCCGACATCATGGAGCTCTCGCCCACGCTTCCCGGGGCCGAGGACACCGCGCGGGTCGCAGCCCACCTCGCCCTGCACCTGATGGCTTGAATGCAGCTCCCTGCACCGGAGGTGAGCATGCTGGACGGGAACTGGATGGAGGACCTGACGAGGCCCGGGACCGGTGGTGCGGTGGGGTGGGCGGAGATCATCGTGGGCCACGACCTCGGCTTCCTGGGGCCGGAGGCGGTCCTGGCCTGGATCGGGGGGCAGCACCTCGCGGGCGAGGCCTGCCAGGCCCTCCTGGCCTGCGGGGAGGAGGGTGGAAACTTCGACCGGCTGCTGCGCCTGGCCTGCATCGAGGCCATCGGCCACCCCATCCGCATCGGGCACAGGGCCTGGATGGGAGCCCAGGACCGCTGGCGCAAGGCCCTCATCCTGAGGGCCCTCGGAACCGAGCGCACGGTGCGGGGCCTTGCCCGGACCCTGGAGGACATCTACGAGGGGGCCGGCTGCCCGGAGGACATGCTGCCCCTCTGGTGCCTGCGGGACGGACGGCGGAGCGTGGACTTCCACGCCCTGGGGCGCTTCCTCGGGGCCCCGGGGGCAGGACTCAGCGCCGCCTGAGGGGGGACCCGGCCCCCGTCCAGGCATTCACGATGGTGGGTGGCCGCCAGGCTCGGTTGGGGCCCCGCACCCGCGCTGGAGCCTGGACGAGCATGGCCCGCGACCAGGCAGAAGGCATCCTCCTCCGGGTGCCGGGGAGGACGAAGCTCCGCAGGCTGCGGCCCTTCGAGGGGGAGGCCCCGTCAGCCTTCCCCGGGCGACCCTTCGCGAGGCCTACCGGCTGTATTTCCGCAGCCAGCGCATGTTCCGGCGGTAGGCCGGCCCGCGGGTGAAGTTGATGGCCACCTGCTTGGGGAAGCGGGTGATGCTGGAGGCCAGGGCGATGAAGGTGCGGACGGAGTGGGCCGCCTGGCGACCCTGG
Source organism: Acidobacteriota bacterium (assembly GCA_016213735.1). GTDB lineage: Bacteria > Acidobacteriota > Holophagae > Holophagales > Holophagaceae > JACQZU01. Next base: position 40,236 of record JACQZU010000002.1, read on the forward strand.
CGGCTGGCGTTGTCGAAGTACACCATCAGGGCGGAGCGCATGAGCGATTTGGGGAGGTTGAAGAGCCCGTAGGCCTCCAGGACGTCGTGGTTGATGCGCCGGGTCCCGTCCTGCTCGGTGACGATCAGGTCCTCGGGCCGGATTTCCTGGGGCATGGGGGTACCTCTTGGACAGCCTATCGGCAGGCGGCCGACAGGAGTCAAGTTCATTAGCAAATTGCCTGCCGCCTACCCCGAAAGGCCTTCCAATTTCTTGCGGAGGTCCTGGGCCTCCCGCTGGCCGGGGCAGAGGGCCAGGACCTGGCGCAGGGCCCGAAGCCCCGCGGCGACCGCGGGCGCCGGGGAACGCCCGGCCGCCAGGAGGGAGGTCCCGCGGAGCACAGAGCAGCGGGCGAGGAGGAGGTGGAAGCGAGGTTCATCGGCCTTGAGGGACACGCCCTTCCGGCAGTCCGTTTCCATGCGTTGGAGGGCCCGCTCAGGGTCCTGGCCCCGCTCCGCTGCGAACTGGGCCAGAACGCAGTCGGCCTGGGCCCGGAGGAGCAACAGGCGGAAATCCCGTGGGTTGGCGCGTTCCCCGGCGTCCAGATGTCTGCGCACCTCTTCCAGGGCGGGCCCGAAATCCTGCCGGGAGGTTCGGCGGGCGAGGGCATCGGCAAGGTGAGCCTGGGCCGCGGCCAGCCTGATCATGGCGTTGGCCGGGTTGGCGGCGATGCCCATCCGGGCGCTCTCCAGGGCCTTGCGGACGTGGGGGGAGGGGTCCCTTCCTTCCCGCAGGGCCACCCTCGCCCGAAGGGCATGAAGGGCCGGAAGGTGGTACCAGGTGTAGGCGAAGGTGGGTTCGGCCCGCCGGGCGGGTTCCAGGATGGCGATCCCCTCCGCGGCCTTCGCGTCCGCAGCCCCTCCGGTGCCTTCCAGCCAGGTCGCCCAGTCGAGCAGAAGCTCGCCATGGATCGTGCGTCGAAACACCTCCGCGGAGCCCGGCAAGGCCTGCAGGATTCCCAGGCTTTCCTTGAACAGCGCCTCCGGGTTCCCTCCCCGTTCGATGCAAACCCGGGCCTCCACGAGGTTGGGAAACACCCAGTGAGCCTCCGGACCGGGGTAGCTCGGGCGGGTGGACCGGGCCCGCCCCAGGGCCGCGGCGGGATCCCGTCCGAAGCGCCAGGCGGCCTCTGCTTCAATCCAGTAGACGTGGTGGAGGGCCCGGAGGCAAAGGTCCCGGGAAGCCCTGTCCCCCCATTCCGGGCGCTGGAGGAATTCCTCCGTCATGGCCGCGGTCTGGACCATGAGGGGCCCGGGGTCCCCGCCGGAGGACAATTGGAAGAAGCCCCGCTGGATTGCAAGGTTCATGCTGCGGTGCACCAGGGTGACCCCGTCCGGACGGATCTTCCGGGCATCCTCCAGGTAGGCGGTGGCCTGGCGGAGAGGGATCTCGCTCCGGTCCTGACGGGCCGAGAGCTGGATGTAGCGGCCCTCCGCGTGGAGGATGCTCGCGTCCAGCGCCTCCTCGCTGCTGGGGGAGAGGCTGCGGGCCTGCTGGAGCATGCCTTCCAGGTCCGCGCAGAGTTTCAGGATGGCCTTGGGGTCCCGGGTCTCCAGCCATTTCCACTGGAAGAGGTTCCGGTATCGCCCGACCCAGGCCTCCGACAGCCAGGGTGCCTGGGCCAGGGCCAGGCGGAACCGGTCCTCGGCCTCGGCGTGCCGCCCGTCCGCCCAGGCGGCGAGGGCGAATCCGTATTCCGGGTTGTCCACCCGGGCCCCCCGGGCCAGGGCCAGCTGCTCGAGGGCCGGAGCCACGAATTCCTTGCGCAGGGCCTCCGACTTCTGGGGACCCAGGGCCGAGGAATACTCCGGGGTCAGGCGTTCCTCGTAGGCCCGGAGCCGAGCCAGCGCGCGCCCGTAGGCCACCTCGGGGGCCTGGAATCCGGCCGCCCAGGCCGCATCCAGGGAATCGATGGCCCGGCCGAACTCCCGCAGGGCGAGGTGCCCCCGTCCCAGCGCGTAGTAGCCGGGCCCCTTGGCGATCCCGCCTTGCTGTTCAATTTCTTTCCGGATCACGGCCATCCGTTCCCGGAGGCGGCCCTCGGCAGGCCGGATGTCGTGCACGGGCATCATCCGCTCGATGCGGAGGAGGTGCTCTGCGTCCCGGATCTCCAGGGCGAAACGCTGGGCCGTGACTTCGCGGACCCGTCCCTCCCGGGCGGTCCTCATGTTCCAGCCACCGAGGATCAGGGCGGTGAGGATTCCTGCCGCCGCCGTGCCGGCGAGGGTGGGCTTGCGAAGGGCCCACCGCCACAGCCGGCCCCCCGGACCCACCGGGCGGGCTGCGATGGGCTCCCCAGCGAGGAAGCGGCGGAGGTCCTCCTCCAGGTGCCGGGCACTGGCATAGCGCTTGGCCGGCTCGTGCTCCAGGCACTTCATGGTGATGGTTTCCAGGTCCCTGGGAACCTCCTTGGCCAGTTTCCGGATGCGCCGGACCCCGCATTCCGCCTGCTGTGTCAGAAGGCCAGCCAGGGTCGCGCCTTCATAGGGAGGGCGACCCGAGAGCATGGCGTACAGCGTGGCGCCCAGGCTGTAGATGTCGGTGGCCGGACCCAGCGCCTCCCCCTTCGCCTGTTCGGGGCTCATGAACGCCGGGGTGCCCATCACGGCCCAGGAGAGCGTTTCTTCCATAGACCGGAGGTCCCGGGCCAGCCCGAAGTCCACCAGGTGGGGCTGGAGTTTCCCAAGGCGGGCCTTGGCGCCGGATTCCCTGAGGCTGTCGGCGGCGAAGTCCATCTGGCGCCCGATGCCCCGGCCGGTCACGAGGATGTTCGCTGGCTTGAGATCCCGGTGGATCAGGCCCACCCGGTGGGCGGCCTGCACGGCGCCGGCCATGTCGGCGAAGAGCTCGGCCATGGTCCGGAATCCGATCTGGGGCCTCAGGTCCGAGAGGGTGATCCCCAGGATCAGCTCCATGGCGATGTAGGGCCTCTGGCCGTCCATTCCGAGGTCGTGGATGTGACAGATGTTGGGATGTTCGAGCTTGGCCTGCATGCGCGCCTCCCGAAGGAAGCGCAGGTGGTGCTCGGGGTCGTCCCCGGCGAGGAGCTTGATGGCCACCAGCCGGCGCAGCACCGGATCCCAGCCGAGGTGGACGCGGCCCATTCCTCCCCGGCCCAGCTCCGGACCCAGGTTGTAGCGGTCCACCTTGGGACAATCGTCCTCCCGGGCCCAGGCAGGGGTTCCCCCAGCCTCTGGGCTGTCGAGGGCGTCCTTGGGGGCCGACCGACCGGCGTTCGACGAAGACATGGGCGAGAGAGACCCAAGTTTCGTCAAATTCAAACTGGAGAGCAAGGTCTCAACGTCCGGGACGGAACCCACGGAAACCCCCGTCACCTCACGATCCGAGGGCCACGCTACCCTTGATCGACCGCCTTCCCCTCGATCCCAAGGCTCCGCCTCGGCTGGGGTTGGAAAATCGAATCATCCACCCTCGGAAAGACCCTCGATCGAGGAACAGCCGACCCCCCTCCACGGGCCAGGATCCTGCCGCCCCTGGGTCGATGGATTCTGAGTCCCGGGAGCCGGAGCGCCCCGAAGCTTCCTCGCGCCCCATGGCTGCCCTAGCGTGGCGGGTGGAGGGAAAACACGATCCCGGGATTCTTCTCGGCGGTGGTCCGCCGCTGCCAGTCGTTCTCGAAGAGCACGGCGGGATTTCCCTCGCCGTCCTCCACCAGTTCCCCCCAGTAGGTGCTGGCGGCCGGCCATCCCCCCTCGATCCACCGCGCCATGACGAAGTTCCTGGGCTCGAGCAGCACGGCGCAGGCGTATTCCTCCTTGAGCCGGTGGGCCAGCACCTCGAACTGCAGGCGGCCCACGGCCCCCAGGATGGGCAGGGGAGCGCCCCCCTTGGGCCAGAAGACCTGGACCACCCCCTCCTCCGCGATCTGCTGGAGGCCCTTGAGGAAGCCCTTCCGGGCGCCGGGGTCCGCCAGGCGCACCGAGGCGAACTGCTCAGGGCTGAAGCGGGGGACGGCGTGGAATTCCAGGGGGCCGGCGGCGCTGAGCACGTCGCCGATGCGGAAGAGGCCCGGATTGATGAGGCCCAGCACGTCCCCGGGGTAGGCCTCGTCCACGATGGCCCGCTCCCGGCCGAAGAACATGTGGGGGTAGTTGAGCTTGATGGACTTCTTCTCGCGCACGTGCAGGGCGTCCATGCCCCGCTCGAAGCGACCGCTCACCACCCTCGCGAAGGCCACCCGGTCGCGGTGCGCCTTGTTCATGTTGGCCTGCACCTTGAAGACGAAGGCCGTGAAGGGCCGCTCGGGGTCCACCTCGCCCCCAGCGGCGAGGGGGCGGGCCCCCGGTGGCGGTGCCAGATCCAGGAACTCGTCCAGGAACTCGGCGACCCCGAAATTGTTCACCGCCGAACCGAAGAACATCGGGCTCTGCTCCCCTCGGAGGAAGGCCTCCCGATCGAAGGCGGGCAGCACGTGCTCCATCAAGTCCAGATCATCCCTGAGCTGTTTCAGCTCCTGGGCCCCGAGGAGGGCGGCCACCTCGGGGTCGTCCAGCCCGCCCTGCCCCGCCACCCGGGCCTTGCGCCCCGCCCGAGCCTTCTCGAAAACCTGGATCTGTCCCGTGGCGCGGACGAACACGCCTTTGAAGTCGGGTCCCGAACCGATGGGCCATGTCATGGGCACGGCGTGGAGGCCGAAGAGCTCCTCCACCTCGTCGATGAGTTCGACGGGGTCTCGCCCAGGACGGTCCAGTTTGTTGACGAAAGTGAAGATCGGGAGCTTCCGTTCGCTGGCCACGCGGAAGAGCTTCTTGGTCTGCTCCTCCACGCCCTTGGCGCAGTCCAGGAGCATCACCACGCTGTCCGCCGCGGTGAGGGCCCGGTAGGTGTCCTCGCTGAAATCCTGGTGCCCCGGCGTGTCCAGGAGGTTGATGGCGAAGCCACGGTAGTCGAACTGCATGGCCGCCGAGGTGACGCTGATGCCCCGCTCCTGCTCGATGCTCATCCAGTCCGAGTGGGCAGCCCCTCCCCCCTCCCGGCCCTTCACGGAACCCGCCCGGTCGATCGCCCCGCCGTAGAGGAGGAGCTTCTCCGTGAGGGTGGTCTTCCCTGCGTCGGGGTGGCTGATGATGGCGAACGTCCGCCGCCGTTGGATTTCCTGCAGAAGGGACATGGCGGTTCCCGAATCATCCAGTCTATCGGCTTCGGAAGGTGCCACCCAGCGGGGACTTCATGGGCCCGACCTTCAGGGGCGGTGGGGATTCAGGATTCCTGGATCGTTTTTTCGTATTCCCTTTTACCTGCTCCCCTTCTACGCTCGGCGGAACCACCCTCTGCCGGTGCATCCGGCTTGTCCCTCAGGAGCCGCCGTGCGAGCCCTCCAGGCCATCCTCCGGACCCTCCCCGCCAGCCTCCTGCTCCTGGCCAACCTCGTGTGCGGGGGAGGAGGGGGCGGGGCCGCCCCCGCACCCGATCCCCAGATCGCCTCCTTCACCGCGGCCAAGAGCCCCATCACCTCCGGGACCTCGACCACCCTCACCGCCGTGTTCTCGAACGGGACGGGGTCGGTGGACCAGGGGATCGGCGCCGTGCAGAGCGGGGTCGCCGTCAGCACAGGCAACCTGGCCGCGGACCGGACTTTCACCCTCACGGTGACGAATGCCGGCAAGAGCGCCACCGCCACCGTGCAGGTTCGGACCCTGGCCTCTCCCCAGATCGCCGCCTTCACGGCCAACCCCGCGGCCATTGATCCCGGAGCCAGCACCACGCTCTCCTGGACCGTCACGGGGGCCGCCACCGTCACGCTGGACCAGGGGATCGGGGATGTGACGGGGACCCCCTCCCGAAGCGTCTCGCCGGCCACCACCACCACCTACACCCTCACCGCCACCAACGCGGCCGGAGGCAGCGTGAGCGCCACCGCCACCGTCCAGGTGGTCCCCCCCCCGCTGATCTCGGCGTTCACGGCCAGCAGCCGGCGCTTCGGGTTCTTCCAGGGAACCACCCTGAACGCCACTTTCGCCAATGGCACCGGGGTGCTTCAGCCGGGCAACCTCCCCGTGACCAGCGGGGTGCCCCTCACCCTGACGCGCCTGGGCGCCCAACGCCTGGTGCTGACCGTCACCAATTCCCTGGGACGCTCGGTGCGGGCCGTCCTCGGGGTCAGTCCCGCGCCGCCCCTGTCGGCGGGGGCCATGAACAGCCTGATGGTGAAGGCCGACGGCACGGTGTGGGCCGCGGGCTACAACGGCAGCGGCCAGCTGGGGGACGGGACGAGGGTGAACCGGGCCACCCCGGTCCAGGTTCCTGGCCTCACCCAGTGCGTCGCCGCCGCGGCCGGGGGGGCCCATGGACTGGCCTTGCGGCAGGACGGCACGGTCTGGGCCTGGGGGAGCAACTTCGCGGGCCAGCTCGGCGACGGCAGCACGACCGACCGCCTGGTGCCCGTTCCGGTGGCGGGGTTGACCAACGCCGTGGCCATCGCCGCCGGCGGGAGCCACAGCCTCGCCGTGACCCAGGACGGTTCTCTCTGGGTGTGGGGGTACAACGTCTACGGACAGCTGGGAGACGGCGGCACCGCGAACCGCACCCAGCCTTTCCGCCTGGTCAGCCTCGAAGACGTCCTGGCCGTGGCTGCGGGGTACGGCCACACCTTCGTCCTCAAGGGCGACGGCAGTGTCTGGGCCTTCGGATGGAACGGCCAGGGTTGCCTGGGAGACGGCAGCATCACCAGCCGGAGCACTCCCGTTCCCACCTCCGGGCTGTCGTCAGGCGTGGTGGCCGTGGGCGCGGGGCAATATTCAGGCTACGCCCTGAAGGCGGACGGCAGCGTGGCGGCCTGGGGCTACAACTTCGAGGGGGAGCTCGGGGACGGGAGCACCAGCCAGCGGAACACCCCGGTGGCGGTGTCATCCCTGACGGAAGTCTGCATGCTGGGAGGCTCGGGGCAAGGGAGCTACCACATGCTGGCCGCCACCATGAACGGAGGGGTCTACGCCTGGGGGCGGAACAACTACGCCCAGCTCGGAGATGGAACCACCACGGATCGGACCGTGCCCACCCTCCTTCCAGGGGGCCTCACCCACCCGGCGGTCCTTTCCCAAGGGGGCTACCACAGTCTGGCCCTGTCCCCGGACGGGACGGTGTCCGCCTGGGGCTGGAACGGGTTCGGCCAGCTGGGCATGGGCGTCAACCCCTGGCGCACCTTTCCCGCGGCTTCCATCGACCTCGGGGGCCAGACCTCCAGGCCCTTCGCGGGCAGCAGCGCATCCCACGCCTTCGCGCTTCTCTTCGACCGCACCCTCCGTGCCTGGGGTTCCAACAGTGCGGGCCAGCTCGGGGACGGCACCCTTCTGGACCGAAGCTCCCCCCAGATCGTGCCGGGGTTGAACAACGTCGCCGCCGCCGGCGGCGGCGCGGCCCACAGCGTGGCCCTCAAATTGGACGGGACCGTCCACACCTGGGGGTGGAACGGCTCGGGGCAGCTGGGAGACAACGGCACCACCGACCGCCCCAGTCCCGCCCAGGTGCTTGGACTGACCGGAGTCACCGCGGTGTCGGCGGGCTACTACTCCACCTACGCCCTGAGGAGCGACGGAACGGTCTGGGCTTGGGGAGGAAACCAGTTCGGGCAGCTGGGGGACGGTTCCACCACCCAGCGGAACACCCCGGTGCAGGTCCAGGGCCTCTCCGGGATCACCGCCATCTCCGCAGGCGGATTGCACGTCCTGGCGCGGAAAAACGACGGCACTTTGTGGGCCTGGGGAGCCAATGGCCAAGGGCAGCTGGGGGACGGGTCCACCACCGACCGGAGCCTGGCGGTCCGCTGCGGAACCCTCACGGGAGTCACGCTGCCCGTCGCCGGGTTGTACTCGAGCTACGCCCTGAACGCCAGCGGCCAGGTGTACGCCTGGGGCCACAACGCCTATGGACAGATCGGGGACGGCACCACCGCTCACCGAAGCTTTCCCTTCCTGGTCCCCACTCCGCCCGGCGTCATCGCCCTCAGCGCGGGTGGGTATTTCGCCCTGGCGGTGGACTCCGCCCGGGCGGTCTGGTCCTGGGGCCTGAATTCCAGCGGCCAGCTGGGGGACGGCTCCAATGCCCAGCGGGTGGCCCCCGTGCCCGGAGTGGTCACCAGCGGAACCCAATACCTGGAGGCCGGGGCCAACCACGCCCAGATCGTGCTCCTGGGGGGATCCATGTACACCTGGGGTTCCGACGGCTACGGCCAGCTGGCCACGGGCCGGGCCCTCTGGCAGGCCGTTCCCACCCCGCAAAGCGTCAAACTCTGGTAGGACAGCTCCCCCGGCGGACCGGGACCCCGGGAACCTCTCGTGGGCTTCGCGGACGAGAGGCTATCATTGAAAAAAACCCGCACACCCCGATCCTGAGACCCCACCTCCGGCTTCCGCATGCCCAAGATGCCCAGACCCCGAACCCTCCTTCTGGCAGGACTGGGGCTGGCGGCCATGGCCGGGGGCCTGGCCTTCCACTACGGGATCTCCCGGCAGGTGCGGTCCGTCCTGGGGGAGGACTCCGCACGGCGAAGCCAGCTTCAGTTCGTGGATCTTGCGGACCCGCCCGGGGCGGTCGACTTCTGGGGGAGTGGTGAGGTTGAAGCCGTGTGCGCCACGCCGTCCTCCCTCCTCACGGCCGGCGGGTTCGGGGTGATGGACGACGGTGGGAGCATCTCGAAGGCCCTCCCGGGCTTGAAGGTCCCCGTGCTCTCCCAGTGGCGCGGCCACCCCGTGGCCGGGTTGGCCTCCGGGGGTCTCTTCCTGCGCCGCGGGGGGCGTTGGCAGGAGGCCCGGAGTTCCTTCTCCCCCCTGCAGGTTCGCGCCCTTCTGGAGGGCCCGGGGGGCGAGCTGTGGGTCGGGGCCAGGCAGGGATTGTTCCTCGCCCCCTGGGCTTCGGACCTTCTGGAACAAATGGATGCCGCCCCCGTGCGGACCCTGGCCCTGGCCGGGGACGGCTCCCTTCTGGCGGGGGGAGAACAGGGGTTGAAGCGCTTCCAGGGAAGGCGCCCCTCCCTCCTTGAAACACCCGATCCCTGGATCGACTGGGTCGGGGTCCAGGGCCTGGACCTGTGGGCCCTGACCCCCCTGGGCCTGCTCCACGGGTCCCTGGGGGGCACCCTTCAGCCCGTCCCTGGGGGGCAGGAGGTCCGTGCCGCCGTCCAGGCCGGGAACCAGGTGTTCGCCGTGGCCTCCGGACGCCTTCTGCGCTTCGAACCTTCCGGCCGCGCCGCCGAGGAAGCCCTGCCGGACACGCCCCGCCGGGTGTTCGCGAGCGGCGGCGTGCTCTTCGCGGATGCCCGGGCAGGACTCTATCGGAAGGGCCCGGGGGGGTGGGCGCTGCTCCGGCCCAGGCCGCAGGGGTTTCCCCAGGGTTCCAGCCATGTGAACGCCCTCGCGGAGTGGCGGGGCCGGGTGGCGGTGGGACTCTTCGACGGAGGGGTCCTGCTGGGGGAGGCCTCGGGCGAAGGCATGGCCTGGAAGCCCCTCTCCGACAACTCCTTGTGGGGGATCAACGCGCTGATGCCGGTGGAGGGAGTCCTGTACCTCGCCGGCCTCCGCGGCGCCGCGCGCTACGACGGCCGCAGGCTGACCCCCCTGGCCCCCGGTTCGGCCTACGCCCTGGCCCGGGGCCCCGGGGGAGTCGCCGTGGGTTACGGGCACGGAGTCCAGCTTCCGGACGGGAGACTCCTGTCGGCCTTCCACGGCCTTCCCGGGAACCAGGCCCTGGCCCTGGCCGCAGGAGAAGAGCTGGTGGTGGGCACCCCCTCGGGCCTGGGCGCGATCGTGGATTCCAAGGTGTCGTGGCGGGTCACCGCCGGTGACGGGCGGCTTCCCAACCCCTGGGTGACCTCCCTGGCGCAGGCCAAGGAGGGGCTCTATGTGGGCACCTACGGCGGCGGCGTGGCCCTCCGCCGGCCGGAACCCGATCACCGCCCCGGGCCCGGCAGCTTCCACCCTTTCCCCGAAACGGCGGGGTTGAAGGTGAACCCGGGCTGCCTGGCCCAAGTGGACGGCAGGCTCTACCTGGGCACAGACGGGCGGGGCTTGTTCCGGCTCAGCGAGGACCGAACGCACTTCGCCCCCCTCCTCGTGGCGCTGCCATCCAGGCGGGTGACGGCGCTGCTGCAGCTCGGTTCCTTCCTCCTCGTGGGGACCGATGAAGGCATCGCAAGGTTTCCGCTCTCCCTGCTGCGCGAAGGGTCCTGACATGCGCCTATTCCAGAGATCGACACTCCCCTGGGCCGCCCTGTCCGCGATCCTGGTGCTGCCCCTGGGCGCCCAATCCGGGCTGCTGGTCCCCACCAGCACGGGCCGGCCCGACCCCGCGGTGCTGTCGCTCCGGGAAATGGCGGTGGAGCTCGGGATCGCCCGGGGCTACGCCAGGGTCCAGGTTCGGCAGGTGTTCGAGAATCACACCTCCTCGGTCCAGGAAGGCACCTACCGATTCGCCCTCCCCCCCTCCGCCGCCGTGGGCGACTTTGCGGTCTGGGACGGCCTGATGCGGATACCCGGCGTCATCCTGGAGAAACAGCGGGCCAGGGCCATCTACCAGGAACTGACCCGCCAGCGCATCGATCCGGGCCTGCTCCAGCAAGGCGAGGAGGAAGGCGGGGCCCCCGGGGAGGCTGCGCCCTCCTCCCGCCCCAGCGGAGCGGCCCTGTTCTCGGTGACGGTGGCTCCGATCCCGCCCATGGCCACCAAGCGGCTCGAGCTTCAGTTCCACCAGGAGGTCCCCCTGATCGGAGGGACCGGCGAATTCCGACTGGTGCTGCGCCCACCGGACGGCGAAGCACCGGTCGCCGGGACCTTCCAGGTCCGGATCCAGCTCGACGACGCGCGTTTCGAGGCTGTCCCCACGGGGCTTCCTCTCACTCCTTCGGGCACAGGCGCGACCTTCACCGGCAGCAAGGTCCGCCTGGACCGGGACCTGGTCTTCCGGATCAAGCCGAAGGATGGCGCTCCGCTGCGGCTCTCCGCCTTCAGGAACCCGGAGGGCAGGCTCCCCGACGGCCTGGCCCTGGCGCCCTGGGAACGGCCCACCGAGATCCCGCCGGAAAAGGACGGGTACTTCCTGCTGGAGGCCATGCCCCCCCCGGCCCAGGCCCCCCGGAATGCCGGGAGCCCCTCGACGGCGGCGCGCCCCACCCCGGGCCAGGCCCTGGCCATCCTGTTCGACACCTCCCTCGGCCACCGGTGGGGGGGGTTGGAGGCCGCCTACGGTCAACTGGTGAGGATGCTCGGGAGCCTGCGTCCCGAGGACCGCTTCGTCCTGATTCCCTTCGACCGCCGTCCTGCAGGAGGGACCAAGCTCCAACCGGCCACCCCGATGGCCATCGAGTCGGAACTGGCCACCCTGCGCAACCGAAGCCTCGGCCCCGGGGCCGATGTCCCCAAGGCGCTGGCCGCCGCGCGCCAGTTGCTCGGAGGCCAGGGGCGGATCCTGCTGCTCACGTCCGGCCAGGGGCTCGCCTCCTCGAAGGCCCTGAAGGAGTCCGCCGGTCCCCTGGCGCTCTTCACCTTCATCACCACCGGCCAGGCCCACGAGGCCTTCCAGTCGGCTTCCGCCATGGTGCTCACCTCCACCTCCACCGAGATCGAGACGGACCTCTTCTTCCAGCGGCTCCTGGCGCCTGGAAGCCCGGAGTCGAAGGCCGCCAGGAAATCCGCCGGGGACGCCCCTTTCACGGTGACCGGCGGCAACCCCAGGCTGCGACACATCTATCCTGTGATGCTGCACCCCATGGAGCCCGGCGCCCTGTCCGGGTGGGTGGGACGCTACGAAACGCCCCTCGCGGAGGCCCGATTCGAATGGCCCTCGCCCCTGTTCCCCGGCGGCCGCGCGACCCTCCAGGCCTCCCTGCCGGAGAAGGCTCTCGAGGCCCGGGATCTGCCGAGGCGATGGGCCCGGGCCCGGGTGGACGACCTTCTCGCGCGCATCGAGTCGGAAGGGGAGAGACGCGAGTGGGTGGACGAGATCATCCTTCTCTCCAAACGCTACAAGTTCGTGACGCCCTACACCGCCTTCCTGGCTGCGCCCCGATCGCTGCTCCGGCCCCGCCGGATCCAGCCCGGCGACCCCGTCCTGAGGGTGGAGTGCGATCCGGGGACCTCCTCGGCCACCGCGCTCTTCCCCTTCGGCCTGAAGCTCGACCTGGCCCGCCGGCATGGCACCAACGTCTGGGAGGGCCGCTTCCTGGTGCCCGAAGGATTCCCGGACGGCCGGTACCCGGTCCGGATCCTTCTCCGCGCCCGGGGCGGGGCCACGGTCACCGAGACCAAGCATTTCATCCTCGACGGGCAGGCCCCCGTGATCCATCCGGAGCTGCCGGGTTCCGCCCGTGCGGGCGAACTGCTTCGGGTGCAGGTGCGGACCGACGCCGACGTGGTGCTGCTCACCGCGAGAATCGGCGATGCGCCCCCCGTGCCCCTGCGCTGGGACCCTGAGTCGAAGCGCTCGGTGGGCCTCCTGCGCATCCCCGAGCGCCTGACCGGCACCCAGGAGCTGCTGTTCGAGGCGGTGGACGGAGCCAAGAACCACGGCTTCGGCCGGGCCCTGCTGGAGGTGCGGCCATGATCCCGCTCAAGCTCCGGGTCTTCTCCCTCCTGCGGCGCCGGAGCCTGCTCTGGGCCTTCCCCCTGGCCCTGGCGGGCACCACCGCCACCAAGGTCCCCTGGACCGAATTCACCGAGGCCGACTGGATCCATGGTCTCGCCACCCGGTTCGCCACGGTGGATGGGCACCGCGTCCACTATCCGACTCCCCCCGCGGAACTGGCGAAACTCCTCGAGACCCGAAGCGAAAGCGCGGCCCTCCGGCACCTCGCGGAGGCCCGCCTGGAGCTGGGCGACCGCCCAGGGGCCCTGACCGCCATGGAACGGTGGGCCTCGGCCGAAGGCCCCGCCGCCTGGGCCGAGACGGCGCGGTGGGCCTTCGCCCACCACGAACCCGCCGCGGCCTTCCGGGCCGCCGAACGCGCCCTGCCCGGGCTGCCCGACGCCGAACGCCGCGCCCTCGCGGACGAACGGGTGCGTTGGGCCGACCGCTTTCCTGGCCAGGCGGACCCCATCGCCCTTCGCCAGGCCAGGGCCGCGCTGTTCCCCGGGGACCCCCTGCCGCTCGAGGACTGGATTCGCGCCCTGGAGAGGGCCCACCGCCTGGAGGAGGCGGATCGTGCCCTCGCCTCGGCCAGGGCGCTCACGCCTGAACGCAGGCTTCTGCTCCGTTCGGACCTCCTGGCGGACCATGGGAACCTCCGTGGCGCCCTGCAGGTCCTCGACGATGCGGTGGCCCAGCCGTGGTCCATCGATCTGCGCCGGGCCTTCGCGCGACGCGTGAATGCGGCCCTGCCCACCGCCCCGGACACCTGGCGCGCCCGACTCGAGAAGACCTACGATGGGGCCGCGCTGGTGCGGCTGGCCACCTGGTTCCAGGGCCAGGGTCGCGGCGACGCGGCCGCGGATCTGCTCCGTCAGGTCGAGCGCCGCCACGAGGGAGGCTTCACCCGAGAGGCCCATCTGCTCCAGGCGCGGCTTTACCAGGAGATCGACGCCATCCCCGAGGCCTTCCGCGCCACCCTGGCCGCGGCCCACCTGGGCAGCGCAGAGGAGCAGGCCTCCGACATCGGCGCCCTGGCCCGCCTGGCCCTGCGCGCGGGCGGACGGCCCCTGGCGCTCGGCCGCTACAACGAGGAGGCCTACCGCTGGGCCGCCCGGGTGGACCGCACCCCGGGATTCTGGACAGGGGGAATCTCTTTCCTGCTCACGGGCCTCGATTGGAATGACGCCCTGGCTCGGCTGGAAAGCGCCTCTCTGCCCGACCGGACCTTCGCCCTGGCCCGGTGGCTGGTGGGGGAGCTGGAGCGGCGGGTTCCCACCCATCCCGAGCTGCCCCCCCTGCGGGTCGCCTTGATGGAGCGCCACGTGGAACGCGGGGAGGGCAAGGCCGCCCTGGACCTCCTGCCGGCCCTCGAATCGGGGCCGCCCGCCACCGCCGACGCTGCCCGCCGGGTCGCCCTCCTGGCCGTCCGACAGGCCCCGGTTCCGATCCAGGAGGAGCTCCGGCTGATGAAGGCCCGGCTGCGCTTCCTGGCGCCGGACGGCAGCCGTCCCTCCGGCCGCGCCGAGGCCTCCGAAGGGGAAGGGGAATCCGGCGAGGAGGCGCCGGGCGAGGCCCGCCCCTGGGCCAGGCCTCCCAAGGGAACCGCTCCGCCGAGCCACGGGGAGCTGTTGAACGAAAGCCTGGCCAGGCTGGAGCACCGGGACCCCTCCCACCTGAGTTCCCTGAACCTGGTCCTCGGCGAGCTGGATCGTCTCCCGGAGGCGGAGCAGCTATGGATGGACCTGGCCTCCCGCCTCGAAGGCTGGAACCTGGACGACGAACTCGGCCCCCGCTACGAGCGGGCGATCCAGCGCTTCCACGGCCCGGGAATCTGGCAGCGCAGCGCCCGCTGGTACGCCCGGCGGGCCCGGCACGCCGAACTCAGGGGACTGGCCACGGCCCTCGCGGGAGCCTTCCGGGGCTCCGACATCTTCTCGCGGTGCGACGGTGCAGGTGAACTCCGCGTCGAGATCCCCGAGCAGCCCCCGGTGGGGACCCGCATCCGCCTGGTGGCCTGGGGCGACTGGGTGCGCCTCAAGGCCCTCGAACGGTTCCCGCAGAGCCCCAGGGTCTTCCACGAATCCCGCCGCCTCCTGAGCGAGTCCCAGTGGCGAAAGGTCGTCCGCCCTGAACAGGCCTACCCTTCGGTGGCCCCGGTGGTGGCGCCGGACGGACTGCTGGAACTGCGAAGGTGGGCCATCCTGTTCGTCGATCCCGAGGAACGGGAACGGTTCTTCGCCACGGCCATGCGCCAGGGTTCCCTGGCCACAAGGCTCGCCGCCCTGGAGACTCAGAAGGATCGGACTCCGGTGGAGGACCTGCTGCTTTTCGAGGGCTGGTCCCGCCTGTCCGGGTTCGAGCGCGCCGTCCCCGCCGCAGACCGGCTGGCCGCGAACTATCCCGGGGACGGCGAACTGGCGAGGCGGGTGCTCACCCTGCACCGCTCCCTGAACGGGCTGGACGCGGCCCACGCCGCACCGGCCCGGACCCTGGTGGCGCGTGTGGCCCCGGCCCTGGAGGATCCTGCCCCCCTGTGGACAGAATTGGGGGAACTGGAAGAGGAGCGGGGCAACCCCCAGGCGGCGAAGGAGATCTGGAAGCAGATCCTCGACCACGACCCCAGGAACCCCGGCCGGATTGCGGAGTTGGCCACCCTCCTCTGGGACTACAACCATGACGCGGAGGCCCTGAAGGTGATCGAGGAGGGCCGGCTCCGCCTGGACCGGCCGCGCTTCTTCGCCTTCGAGACGGGGGTCCTGAGGGAGAACCTCAAGGATGCGGAGGGGGCCGTCCGGGAGTACCTGGATGCCCTGCGCCCCGAACAGGCCGCAGGCTACGGCTCGGCCTACGAACGGGACCAGCGCTCGCTCCGGCGGCTGGCCCAGCTGCTGGGCCGCGAACGCATCCGCGGCATCGTCGAGCGGCGGATCCGCGCCCTGAAGGCGGGCGACCCTGGCGAGGAGAGGACCCTGGCGGCCTTCTTCCCGATGGCCACCATCGAGGCCCCCACCCCGGGTCTGGCCTGGGACGCGGATGCGTGGATCGACGGGATGGACCTGCCCAGCGACCCCGTCGGACGGGACGCCCGGGCCGCGCGCATGGCCGGGGAGCGGCCGGCCCAGTACGACGGCATCGCCCGGATCGGAGACGTGCTCCTGGAGAAGGCCCAGGAGATGGTGCCCCGTGCCACCTCTCGGGAGTTCCTGAGCGCGGTGCAGGTCTGGAGCGAATCCCTGATCGAGAAGCGGTGGTCCCGCGATCGGATCGTTTCATTCAGGAACGCCTCCATGGCCCGCCAGGCCGCCCTGGCGCCCGACGAGGGTGCGCGGATCCGGCTCGAGGTCCTTCGGGCGAAGTATCTGGCCGAGCAAGGACGCGGGCCGGAAGCGGATTCCGTGTGGGCCGCGCTGGATGCCCGCATCGGGGCCATCCCGGAAGGTTCGGCGCGCCTTCGGGCCGAGTCGGAACGGGCCGGCTACCTCGAAAGGACCAAGGGGGTCGGGGCCGCCGCCGCCGAATGGCGCCGCCTCACGGGCCTCTTCCCCTGGAGCCTCGGCCTGCTGGAGGATCGCCTGGCCTTCCTGCAGCGGACGGGCCTCGGAGAGGAGGGCCGCAGGGCCATCGAGGAGGTCCTTCCCCGGGCCGCCTCGGGGCACCGCGAGGCCCTGCTGGAGCGGCTGACCCGCGAATGCATCGCCGCCGCTGACCTTCCCCGGGCCCGGCGGGCCGTGGAGACCTGGCTCGCCGAAGCCAGCCTCGAGGGGTCACGCCGGATCCAGGCCGTGCACCTTCTGGCCCGGCTCTCCTACAAGGAGCAGGCCGCCTGGGATCCCTTCCCTCTGGCCCGGGCTGAATCCGCCCGTTTGAAGGAAGGCGAACAGGCTGACCTCTGGCAGCAGCTTGCGCGGGCCGCGGACCTCGAATCGGCCAAGGCCCTGCCCCTCTGGATCGAGGCCCTGAACCGGCGCACCGAGCGGGATTGGCTTGCGGCGGCTTCACGGTCCGCCCAGCGCACCGGCCAGGGCGACGAGCTGCTCGGCTTCTTCGAGAAGCAGCAGCTTCGCAGCCCTCGGGATGTCCGGTGGGCCGTGGCGGTGCGTGACATCCGGCGGGCGTTCCACCAGGTGGACGGCGCCATCGAGGCCGCCAAATCGGCGGTGTCGGTGCGCCCCGAGCGGGAGATCCTGTGGCGCGAGGCGGCCGACCTGCTCGTCCGGGCCGACCGCATCCGCGAAGCCGCGGACTACCTCGAGGGCTGGAACCGGCCCCGGCCCGCGGACGAGGACGTGGCCCGATGGCGGAGCGAACTGTACGCCCGCGCGGGCAGCGGGGATCGGGCCCTGGCCGTGGAGCGGGCCGCCCTGGAGGCCTTCCGCAAGGAAGCGAAGGACAAGACCGAGCTCGCCCAGCGCCGGGCCCGCGCCGCGATCCGCCTCATGGACCTGGGGCTCCCCAACCTGGCCTTGAACCTGTTCAGCCCTCAGGGCGACATCCTGGCCCTCAGCGGCAGCAGAGTGCCCGCCGCCAAGCAGTGCGAGCTGGCCCTCCTGGTCGACCAGTTCCCGAAACTGGTGGCCCGCCACGAAGGGGACGCCGACTTCCTCGCCGCGGCCGCTTCCACCTTCCGGACCAGCGCCCGTCCCGAACAGGGTGACCAGCTTCGGGCCTTCCTCCTGGGGCGGCTCCTGCCCCAGGGGCAGGTCCAGGCCGACCCAGGGGCCCTGCAGGCCTGGTGGACCTTTGTGGGTCAGTCCGGTCTCGAGGCCCAGCTCCGCTTCGCCCTGGCCGGAAGCCTCGCCTCGGCGCGGCCCGGCCCCTGGCAAACGAGCCCCCCCCTGCCCTTCCTCGAACGCGCGAGCGCCGGCCTGATCACCAGGGTCCAGGGCTTCGGAGGCCGCCAGGTCTGGGCCTGCAGGGAGCCCGACTGGTCGCGCCTATGGGCCCAGGACCTCGCCCGGCGAGACCGGCCCGGAGAGCTGTTCGCCTACGTGGAGCCGAGGTGGCAGGACCTTCTGCAGCAGGTCAAGAGCTTGCGCCCCGTCACGGCGGAGGGTCCGCGCCTCCCCTGGGCGCCCTGGTTCGACGACCCCAAGGTGCTGGAGACCTGGAGCCGCGAAGCCACCCGACGCCCCGAGAAGGGCCCTGAGCTGGCGGAGGTGCTCAGCCACCGGGGCAACTGGGACCGCTTCTGGGCCCTGGCGGCCCGGGGCTGGGACCCCGCGCCCCTGCTCCGGCTGGCCCCCCAACCCGCGCGTTCCGCCTGGTTCGGCTTCTGGGAGAAGCCGGTGCCGCCGGATCCGGTTTCCCAGGCGCGCCGGCGCAAGGTGGACGAGACCACCCAGGCCCTCGCTCGCCTGATCCAGGGCCTTCCGGGCGCCTCCGAGGATCCCCTGATCGTCAAGCTTCGGGGTCCGCAGAGCGTGGGAGAGGTCATGGGCCGCAACGCCCGGTGGGTCTGGGCGGAATTCCAGCCGCGCCGCAACGAGAGGGGAGAGAACATCGAACAGGGCGAGGACCGCGTGTCCGGCAGCGGCGTGGACGCGGGAAGGATTCCCGGGGCCCTCTGGGGCGACCGCCCCGGGGAGGCTTGGTACGTGCTGGAAACCCTGGCCCGCTACCGCCAGCGGGACGAGACAGCCCTGGTCCTGCCGCTGGAAGTGCCTCGGCGCGGCCATGAAACCGAGCGCCTCCTCCTCGCCATGGGCCTGGCCCGGGGCCTGGGGCGTCCGGACCTCGCGATGCAGATGGACCGGGAGCATCCTCCCGCACCGGGGGACCGTCGCCGGCTCGAAGCCAGCGTGGCCCAGTTCGCCGCCGCGGGGCGCAAGGATGAGGCCCAGGAGGCCCTGCGGACCTTCCTGCGTCATGGCCAGGGCAGCCTCACCGAGGCCAGTTTCCGCGGGCAAGCAGCGCTTGCCGAGGAGCACGGCCTGGGGACGCCCCTGGACCTGCTGGACCCCGGCAAGCCCGTGGGCCCCGCGTTCCTGGCCTTCCTCCACGATCAGCGCAGGGAGGCTTCGGGGACCTTCCACACGGAGGACACCACGGGCTTCCGCCTGGCCCTGCTCAACCGTTGGCGAGGCCGGGAGGACGAGCTCTCCGCGGGCCAGGTCCGATTCTGGCTGCAGGAGTTGTGGGCCACCGGCAGCGGACCGCTGCCCGTGGGTGGCCTGAGGAAACTGGGCGGAGCCTGGCCCCATGCCGCGGAATGGCTCGGCGGCCGCCCCGTGCCCGAACGCCGGGCCGCCCTGGAGGCCATGGAGGAAGCCATGAATCCGGCCGTGGCCCAGCCCCGCCGCTTCCCCTGGCCCGGTCCCGGGGCGGAGGAGGTCCTGCGCCTGCTGGCCCTTCGCCTCCGGCTGGCCCGCCATGAGCTGCCCCAGGCGTTGGCCATGGTCGACGAGATGTTGCAGGAGTACCGCCGGGAGGAGGGCCTGGGCCTGCCGGCCTCCGTCCAGGAGGCCGAGCGCCCTGCCGGGCGGGAGGAGGGAGAAGGCGACGAAGAGGGAGAAAGCTCCGCAGCCCCATCCCAACTGGAACCTCGATTCGACGATCCCATGGTGAACCGGCTCCGGGCGTGGCTGAAACCGTTCACGGACCTGCGGAAGGCCGAAGCGGTCGAGGAGCGCCTGCGCCAACTCCTGCGTCTGCGCCGGGGCCGGGGGGCAGTCTCGGTGGCCGCCTGGACGCTGGCCTTCCAGGTCACCCCGCCCTCCGACCTGGACGCCCTGGCCGGCGAGTTGGAGGGGGCCTGGTTCCGGGGCGATCTGCATCCCGACCAGCTGGGAACCTTGGCGGAAACCCTTGCGCTCCTGCGACCGGGGGACCTTCCCCGCTGGCTCGCCCGCTGGCCGCGAAGCCACGGCTTCGCCCACGCTCGGCAACGGGCGGCCATCTTGGTCGTGGCCAAACTGCCGGCCCAGGCCTCCACGGTGCTTGGGGAAAGCCGGAAACGCACCCTCTGGCGCACGGAGGAGGAAATCCAGGCCTTCGATTTCTGGAGGCGGCGGATCGGTTCTTCCCCCGACGCCAGGGTCCCCTCTGCCTGGGCCCGGGCCCTGTCCTATTGGGTCCCACGGCCACCTGGATCCCCGGGCACCTCGCTGCTGGACCACCTGAGGGGAAACCCCAGCGACGCCCTGGCCGCCAGGTCCGCCCTGCGCACCCCCCAACCCGCGGACGAGGACACCATGGTCCGGGTGGGACTGGCCCTTGGGGACCGTCACCTGTCGGCTCAGGATCGCCTCCTGACCCGCTTGAAGGTTGCCCGGGGGCTGCTCCCGGGCTCCTGGCGAGCCGCGGGCAGCGCCCTTGGCCAGGCGAGCCCGGCAGACCTTCGACGGATGATGGTGGAGCGACGGATGAAGACCGCCGACATCCATGCCGCCCTGGCCGACCTGGCGCGTCTGGCCGGCAGGGCAGGAGACGAGCCGCGGGCCAAGGAATTCCTCGCCATCCTGGGGGAGCGCAAGGCCCCGAACCTCCAGGCACTCTATGCCGAACTGGAAAAGGAGCGGCCGGCCACGCCCGAGGCCTACCGCGTGGTGGACGGACGGCCCGCGCCCATCCGGCCGAGGGACCTCACCTGGACCCTGGTGGCCCAGGTGCTCAAGTCGGAGGGGATTCGATGAACCGCTGCGCCCTCCTGTTCCCCCTGGCCTGCGCCGCGTTCCCGGCGGAGGTCAGGCTCCCCCTGCCGGAGGCACCCGTGCGGGTGCTCATCCCCGACGTCGCCACCTTCGACGCGAACCTGACGGGTGCCTACCGCCGCTTCGCCACCGGCCAGCCCAAACCCGGAGACCCCCTGCTCTCGGCCTGGCGCCGGACCCAGGTCGGATCGAAGCTCGAGGACCAGTGGACCCGCTTCTCGGAGTTCCTTCCCCTCACCTGGGGAGACATCCGCAAGCTCCAGGCCACCTCCCTAGGATTGGCCCTGCTGGAGGTGGGCCATCTCGAAGCCCTGGTCATCCTGGAGACCCCCCTTGCGGCGCTTCCAGTCCCTCTGCCCAAGGGGGAACGGAAGACCCATGGCGGCGTTTCCTACACCCTGGTGGCCCACGGAGCCGCGGACCCCTCCAGGGACCCGGACCGGCGCATGGGCCTGGCCTGGGCCCATTCCGGAACGCGCCTGTTCCTGGCCACCAGCGAGCGGGCCCTGAAGCTGGGGCTCGACGAGGCCCTGGCGGGCCGGGGCCTCAAGCCCCCCATGGAGGGCTTCGTCAGCATGGAGCTGAACCTGGACGCCCTGCGGAAGGACCGCTACTTCCGACGGGAATTCCCCTTCGAGGCCGGACCCGAGGGCGGGCGGATCCGGGCCGCGCTCCGGAAGGAAGGCGGGGGGCTCGTGGAGGTCCGGGAGGGACTCGGGGGGACCTCCACCGGCGTGGGATCCTTCGAGGCCCCCGCCGCGGCGGCCTGTGGCTGGGAGCCTGAGGGGAGCGGATTCTGGGTGGCCTTCCGGCGAGGCCTCCTGGAACCGGTTCCGGCGCCCGCAGAACGGCCGGTGGCCGGGCTTCGGCCCCTGCCCGATCCTGCCCAGGAGAACCGCGGCGACCGGTACGCCGTGGACCTTACCCGCGCGGTTGCGGGTCCGGGCGAGGCCTCCCATGAGGAGGGGGACCTGGGTGTCTGGAAGGACCTGCTGCGCCGGACGCCGGTGGCCCATTGGGGCTGGTGGGTCGGACGGGACGGCGTCCGCCGCATGGTCTTCCCCTGGCCCGAGGCGCAGGACAAGGCCTTCCTGGATGCCTGCCAGGCCACCTTATCCCGCCGAGGGGGCCGGAGCACCGTGGTCACCCAGGGGGGGATCCGGGAAGTGCGGGTCGGGGCCCAATTCCCGGTCCTTGCGCTGCGTCGGACCGGAGCTTACCTGTGGGTGTCCGGAACGGCCAGGGACCTGCAAGCGGTGACCCTCCCCCAGGCCGACCCGGACCTGCTGCGCTGGGCCAAGGTGGACCTCGCCGCGGTCCGCGCCGAAACGCCCCGCTGGGCCAGGGCGGAAGGCCCCCCCCGGCCTGAAGAGGTTCGCCCCCTCTCCGACCGGGTGGTGGGCCTCCTGGGCTGGATGCCCGCCACCTCCTCGATCTCCGTGGAACGGCGAAAGACGGCGGGAGGATGGTCCGAAACGGTGCACTTCGGCGCTCCGGCCAAGTGACATGGGGGTCGGCCCGGGGATCCTGGTGGGGCTTCTGTGCACCGCGGGAGCGCAGGCGTCCCCCCCTTCGCCTGCCGCCCTCCAGACCTGGACCGCCGGGGCGGGTGTGGCCGAGGATTCGAGGGGCGCCGGGGAAGCCCCTCTCGCGGTCGGTTCCCTGCAGAAACCCTTTGTGGCCCAGGCGTGGGCCGCGGCGCACCCGGAGGAGGATCCCCCGCGTTTCGTCTGCGCGCCGGGACCGGGCTGCTGGAACCGGGCCGGCCACGGGGAGGTGGGGCTGGTCCGGGCCCTCTCCCTCTCCTGCAACGCGTACTTCCGGAACCTCGCCGCCGCCACGCCCCCTGCCCGGCTGCAGGCGGCCTTCTCCGAGGCGGGCTTCATCGGAACCCCACGCTCTCCCGACCAGGCCATCGGCCTGGAGCAGGGCGAGGGGTCTCCCGTCATTCGTCCGAAGGACCTGCTGGCGGCCTACCTCCGCCTGGTGCGGCGTCCCTGGCCCCTGGGCGAGAGGATCCGCGAGCAGGTGCTGGCGGGCCTGAGGGATGCGGTCTGGAAGGGCACCGCCAGCGGCCTGGGGAGGCAGGGTGGCTGGGCCAAGACCGGCACGGTTCCCTCCGGCCCCCTGCACACCTGCGGACTGGCCCTGTTCGTGGACGACGCGGGCTCCGCGGTGCTGGGCCGGCTGGATCCGGGTACGGGCCGCGGTGCGGCCCTTCGCCTGGCCTCCCTTTCCCACACCTCCGCCCTGGAGGGGGAGCAACCCTCCGGAGATGCCTCGGTGACCCTCCGCCTCCTGGACCTGTTCCGGGGCCGGAGGATATTCCTGCGCAACCTTGGGGAGAGCCCGGTTCCCACGGGTGATGGATTCCTGGGCCCTGGGTCGAGGATCGAAATCAAGCCCGGCCAGTGGGCCGGCCCGGGAGACCTGGAACTCCTGGAACCCCGCAGCGGCCTGGCCCGCCAGGTCCGGGGCAGGGTCCTGGGACGGAACGGGCCGGATGGGAGGCTCTCCATCCTCCTGGTCTCCTCGCTCCAGGACTACGTGGCCGGGGTCCTGTCCGCGGAACTCACGGGGCCTGATCATCCGCTGAGGATCGAACTCGGAGCCGCCATCCTCCGTTTCCTCGCGGCGGGCCCCCGCCATCCGGACGCGGACGTGTGCGACGCCACCCACTGCGCGTGGTTCGTCGGCCGTGGAGCCCCCCCCCGCTGGCCCGCTCCGGGGGTGTTCCGCCGCGGATCCTCCCCGGGGGCTTCCCTCGACCTGGCGGGGCGGGACTGGCTGGACATGCAGGCCCTGGCGCGCCGCCCCGGGCCCTCCCAATGGACCAGCCATTGCGGGGGACGCTCCCTCAGCGGCCGTCAAGTGTGGGGGGCGGGAGATCCCGCGGTTCATCTGTGCCCGCGCCACCAGGGGGGTCAGACCCGGCCCTGGGAGCGGACCTGGACCCTCCAGGAGGCCGAAAAGGCCTTCGGTTCCCCCATCGACTCCATCCTGGTGGGCATGGACCACGAGCGTTGGGTGCTCCTCGCGAGGGGCCCGAAGGGAACCCGGGCCTTCGACTACGATGACGCCCACCGGCGCCTGGCGGCGGCGGGTGGCTGGGGCGCCCTCCCCAGTCCCGCGGACACGGTGGAGCGCACCGAGCAGGGTTTCCGGGTGCGCGGCGTGGGCCTGGGCCACCGGGTCGGGCTGTGCCTCGGGGACTGATCCCGGGACAGAGGCGGATTTCCTGACGACGCCCATCGGATGGACACGACTTTGGGTTCAAGGACCCAGAATCACCCGCCAAGGCTCCGGATTCCCTTCTGCCTTGCGTATCGGCAAGGCTGATGCCGAGAGGAGGCCCGGAGAAGAAACCCCGGTGCCCATCCCATTCTCTGGGAGCTTGGTGTCTTGGCGGTGAGCCGTGCTTGTTGCAGGGTCAGGCGGCCCTAGGGATGGATCCGCGGGCCCACCGGCGCTACCGGGTGATCCCCACCTGGGACAGCATCCAGGCCAGTTCGAAGGCCTTGTCCTTCAGGGCGTCGTAGCGGCCCGAGGCGCCCCCGTGGCCGGCGGGATCCATCTTGGTCTTCAGGAGCAGGGGATTCTTGTCCGTCTTGAGGGTCCGCAGTTTCGCCACGTACTTGGCGGGTTCCCAGTACATCACCTGGCTGTCGTTGTAGCTGGTGGTCACCAGGATGGCGGGGTAGGCCTTCCGTTCCAGGTTGTCGTAGGGACTGTAGGAAAGCATGTAGTCGAAGGCGGCCTTCTCGTTGGGATTGCCCCACTCCAGGTACTCGCCCACGGTCAGGGGCAGGCTGGCGTCCATCATGGTGTTGATCACGTCCATGAAGGGCACCCCGGCGTGCACGGCCCGGAACAGGTCCGGGCGCAGGTTGATGACGGCGCCCATTAGGAGCCCCCCGGCGCTGCCGCCCTCCGCGACGATGCGTCCGGGGGAGGTCCACTTCTCCTTCACGAGGAATTCCGCGCAATCGATGAAGTCGTAGAAGGTGTTCTTCTTCTTCATCAGCATGCCCTCGTCGTGCCAGGCCTCCCCCAGCTCGTTTCCACCGCGCACGTGGGCGATGGCGAAGGCGAAGCCGCGATCCAGCAGGCTGAGGTTGTTGCTGCTGAAGTAGGCGGACATGCCTGATCCGTAGGAGCCGTAACCGTAGAGAAGCAGGGGGGCCTGCCCGTTCCGCTGGAAGTCCCGCCGGGCCACGATGCTGATGGGCACCTTGGCGCCGTCCCGGGCCGTGGCCCAGAGGCGCTCGGAGCCGTACTTGGCCGGATCGTAGCCCCCCAGCACCTCCTGGCGCTTGAGCAGGATCGATTCGCCCTTCTCCATGTCGTAGTCGAAGACCGAGGAGGGAGTGACCATGCTGGTGTAGCTGTATCGGAACCGGGTGGCGTCGAAGGAGGGAGTGCCCCCGCCCCCGGCGGAGTAGGCGGGTTCGGGGAAGGGGATCTCCCGCCACTGGCCGGTGGCGAAGCGCAGCACCCGGAGGTGCACCAGGCCCTCGATCTTCTCGCTGGCCACCGCGAAGTCCTGGAAGAGCTCCACGCCCTGCAGCAGCACGCCCTTGCGGGCCGCCAGGAAGGGTGTCCACTTCGTGGGTTCCGCCACGGGCGCCGTCACCATGCGGAAGTCCTTGGCGTCCCGGTTGGTGCGGATGTACAGCAGGCCTCCCCGGTGGTCCACGCTGTACTTGTGGCCCTTCTGGCGGCCCAGGACGGCCCGGAAGGCGCCCCCCGGGTTGTCCGCCTCGAGGATGCGGTCCTCCCAGGTGTCCGTGGAGCGGTGGCCCAGGACCAGGAATTTCCGGTCCTTCGTCCGTCCGACCCCGATGTTGAAGAGGGGGTCCTTCTCCTCGAAGATCTTCTCGGGCTTCCCTCCGAGCTTCAGGCGCCACAGGGTGTCGGAGCGCTTCGTGACGGGATCCTCGGTGACGTAGAAGACGGTGGCGTTGTCCGAGGCCCAGACCACGCTGTCCACCCGCTCCGCCACGGGCCCCTCCACCTGGCCGCTGACCAGGTCCTTGAAGAAGAGCCTGTACTGGCGGAACCCTGTTTCGTCGGTGGTGTAGGCCAGCTTGGTATCGTGGTCGCTCGCCACCATGGTCCCGATGGAAAGGAACTTCAGGCCCTTGGCCATCTCGTTCTGGTCGAGCAGCACCTCTTCCGGGGCCTTCTCGTCGTAGGCGTGCCCTGGCGCCTCCGCCCGGCGGCAGACGATCGGGTACTGAAGCCCCTCCACGGTTCGGCTGTAGTAGAAGTAGCGGCCGCGCCGCACGGGCACGCTGAGGTCGGTCTGCTTGATGCGCCCGAGCATCTCCTTGTACAGCGCTTCGGAAAAGGGCTTCAGGTCCTTGGTCACAGCCTCCGTGTAGGCGTTCTCGGCCTTCAGGTAGTCCTCCACGGCGGGGGTGCCCTTTCCCCGCAGCCAATGCCAGGGGTCGGGGTAGGCCTTCCCGTGCCAGGTGTTGACATGGTCCTTCCGGGGGGCCACCGGAGGCTGGAGGGATGTCTGGGACATGAGGGGCACCGTGGACAGGAGGGCCAGGAACAGAGGGTTCATTTTCCAGGACATGGGGGGCTCCGAATTCAACTTACCACGCGTTACGAGGGTGGTACGGTCGCCTGGACCCTTCGGTGTAGGCAGAAGGGCCCTTCCATGTTTTTCTTCCGGAAAGGACCTTCCTCACCGATGGGTAGGGAAAGTCCGGATCCCCGAGGCGCCCATGAAGACCCCCGTCCCACCCCACCTTGAACGCTTCGCCCACAAGGTGATGGGGGCATCAGAGGCCGTGCGGAAGATCGCCCCAGGCCAGCGGGTCTTCGTGGGAACCGCCTGTGCGACACCGCTGACCCTGGTCCGCGCCCTGGAGAGCCTGCCCGCTCCCATCCCGGACGTGGAACTGCTCCACTTCCTCACCACCGGGGCGGTGGCCCACGACGCGGAGGGGCGGGCCCATACCCGGTACCGCCACCGGAGTTTCTTCGCCGGCTCCGACATCCGGGCCGCCCTCCGACAGGGCCTGGCCGAGTACGTTCCCCTCTCCATCGCCCGGGTGCCCGAACTCATCCGCCTGGGGAGGATCCCCCTAGACGTGGCGCTCATCCAGGTCTCGGCACCGGACCCTTTCGGCTATGTCAGCCTGGGGGTCTCGGTGGACGTGGTGGCGGCGGCGGTGGCCAGGGCCAAGCTGGTCCTGGCGGAGGTCAACCCCGCCATGCCCTGGACCATGGGAGACACCGCCATCCACGTGGACCAGATCCACGCCCTGGTGCCGGTGGACACGCCGGTCCAGGAGTTCGTGCACCGTCCGGCGGACCGGGAGGTGGTGGAGCGCATCGCCGCCTACATCGCCGGGATCATCGAGGACGGGTCCACCCTCCAGATCGGCATCGGCCGGATCCCCGCCCAGGCCCTCAAGTACCTGGAGGACCGCAAGGACCTGGGCATCCACTCCGGGGTGATCACCGACGCCGTGATTCCCCTCCTGGAGAAGGGCATCGTGAACGGCCGCCGCAAGACGCTCCAGCGAGGCAAGGTGGTGGCCAGCTACGTGCTCGGCACCCGCAAGCTCTTCGACCTCATGGACCGCAACCCCCTTTTCTCGATGCAACCCATCGAAGTGGTGTGCCATCCGGCGGCCCTGGAGGCCCAGCCCAAGCTGGTGGCGGTGACCCAGGCCTTCGCCATTGATCTGACGGGCCAGGTCTGCAGCGACCAGTTCGAGGGGGAGTTCTACTCCGGCCTCGAGGTGCAGCCCGAGTTCCTCCAGGGCGCCTCCCGCAGCCCCGGGGGAAAGCCCATCATCTGCCTCACTTCCACGACGGACGACGGGGAATCCTCCCGGATCCGTCCCCAGCTCCTCCAGGGGGAGGGCGTGAGCGTGGCCCGCACGAACGTCCACTACGTCATCACGGAATACGGGATGGCCTACCTCTTCGGGAAGTCCGTCCGGGAGCGCAGCATCGCCCTGATCCAGATCGCCCATCCCAAGTTCCGCCCCTGGCTCATGGAGGAGGCCAAGGCCCTGGGCTACCTGCCCGCGGACCAGCGGCTGGAGAACCTCGGGGCCTACCCCGTGGAGGAAGAGCGCCACGTCACCCTTCGGAACGGCAAGAGCGTGCTCATCCGGCCGGCCCGGCCCCAGGACGGCGACGGCATCCGGGCCCTCTTCCACAAGCTCACCCCCAACGACAAGTACACCCGCTTCTTCCACCGCATCCACGGCCTCTCCAGCCGGGAGGTCCAGCGACTCTGCAACCTCAACTACGAGACCGAGGTGGCCTTCGTGGCGGTCCACGGCCCGCGGGAGTTCAGCCAGATCGTGGGCCACGCCTGCTACTTCGTGAACCCCTCCACCAACATCGCCGAGACGGGCTTCATGGTGGCCCCCGAATGGCAGGAGCAGGGCCTGGGCTCCGCCCTCCAGCTGCGCATGGCCGAGCACGCCAGGGCCCGGGGCCTGCGAGGCTTCGAAGCCGAAATCCTCCCCCAGAACGACAAGATGGTGGCCCTCGCCCGCAAGGCCTCCCACCAGGTCTCCGTGCACCGGGAGGAGGACAGCATGCGGATGGTGATGCTGTTCTGAACCTCCCTGGGGGGCCGAGCGGCGGCTCCGCCGCCGGGGCCTCCCCAGCGGCGCCCACGGGCAGCCGGCCCAGGGGTCTTCCCCGGCGCCCGGCCCGGCGTTCCGCGCGGTGCATTACCCTGGTGTCCGGGCCGAGGGGCGTCCGCCGGCACGGTGAGGAGGGCATGGGGCAGAATCCTGGAGCACTTCCCGCGAGGCCGCCAGCCTTCGCCGGGGGCCGGGGCTGGTTCTGGCGGGCGGCGGGAAGGAGCTACCTGAGGCTCGGGGGGTGGCGGATCGAGGGGGCCCTCCCGGAGGTCCCCAAATGCGTGACGATCGTGGCTCCCCACACCTCCAACTGGGATTTTCTTCTGGGCGTCGCCCTCCTGTTCGCCCTGGACCTGCGGGTCTCCTGGCTGGGCAAGCACGCCCTTTTCCGGAGGCCCTTCGACGGCTTCCTCCGCTGGCTGGGAGGCATCCCGGTGGACCGCCGGGTCCGCAGCGGCGTGGTGGGCGCCTGCGCCGAGGCCTTCGCCGAGGCCCCCTCGCTCATGCTCGCCCTATCACCGGAGGGCACCCGGAAGGGCCCCGGCGGATGGAGGACCGGGTTCTACTGGATCGCCGTGGCCGCGGGAGTCCCAGTCTTCCCGGTGGCCTTCGACTTCGACCGGCACCGGATCCTCTTCCTGCCCCTCTTCACCCCCACCGGAGACCTGGATCAGGACCTCCCGAAGATCCAGGCCTTGTTCGAAGGGGTGCGCGGCCTGAAGGACCGGCGCCGGAACTAGGCCGGCCCGGCCCGCCGGAGGTTCTTGGCGGCCACGGGCCCTCAGGCGACGGTCTCCCATGGGGCCTCGCTTCCCTGCGCGGCGCCGGGACCGGAGGTTTCACCTGGGGTGCCCCAGGGATTACTGTAAGTTTTTTATTTATAATGATTTAAAATTAAGCAACAAAAAGGTTGCTTCTTTTCGGGAAGCATTCAAAATGCAACTAGGAGGTTGCACATGAACCCGGCCCTGCGGGACAGCATCGAGAAGGAAATCATCGTCCGTGCCTCGAAGGAGCGCGTGTACGCCGCGCTCACGACGCCCGAGCAGTTCGTGAAGTGGTTCGCCCTCGGGGTGGAGGGAACTTTCGAGGCCGGCGAACACCCGGTCCTAGATTTCGGGGAGTACGGGAAGTTCAGGATCCTGGTGGTGGCTGCCGATCCCGTCGACTATTTCGCCTATCGCTGTGTGCCCGGATCCATGTTCTGTCCCCAGGGCTTCCTGGGCGAGGTCCTGGAGCACCCCAACACGCTCGTCGAGTTCAGGCTCGAGGCGGTTCCCGGCGGAACCAAGGTGCACCTCAGGGAGAGCGGCATCGCCTCCCTCCCACCTGAGTTCATCGAGCAGACCCTCAAGGGCAACGAGGACGGCTGGACCTTCATGATCGGTCGTCTGGAAGCCTACCTGAACGAGGGATGATGGCCACGGCAGAGATCTTCCGGGCGCTGGGCGATCCCATTCGCCTGGAGATGGTGCAGCGCCTGACGAAGGGCGGGCGCTGCACCATCACGGTTCTCTCCGAAGGCCTCGGCGTCAGCCGCCAGGGCGCGCGCAAGCACCTGCAAGTGCTCGCCGACGCCAGCCTCATCGCCCTCCGGCCCCAGGGCCGGGACGTCCTGGTGTCCCTTGATCCCGAAGCATTGCTGCAAGCCAGGCGCTTCATCGCGGAACTTGAACGCCGGTGGGATGCCCGCCTGGAGGCCCTGAAAAGGCTGGTCGAGGAATGAGGGGTGCGGGAAGGCCGGGGACTCCGCTCACGGCCCAGGGCGGCCCGGTGTCCCGGACCCCCCAGAAAATGGGCCCCGTTTCCGGGGCCCTTTGAACGTTCCGCTTTCGGAGGTGTTACTTCATCTCCACGTCGGGGATCCGCATGCCGTAGAAGCTGCGGTACACGAAGACCATGGAGAGCACGAAGAAGACCACCGCGGCGGTGACCGCCGTGGCGGGGTTCAGCTCGATCGCCAGTTCAACGGCCAGGAGGCCGAAGAGGGTGGTGAACTTGATGACGGGGTTCATGGCCACCGAGGAGGTGTCCTTGAAGGGATCGCCCACGGTGTCGCCCACCACGGTGGCGTCGTGGAGGGGGGTGCCCTTGGCCTTGAGCTCGGTCTCCACCAGCTTCTTGGCGTTGTCCCAGGCCCCGCCGGCGTTGGCCATGAAGATGGCCTGGTAGAGCCCGAAGACGGCGATGGAGATCAGGTAGCCGATGAAGAAGAAGTGGTTCATGCAGGCAAAGGCCAGGGTGGAGAAGAAGACCGCCAGGAAGATGTTGAACATCCCCTTCTGGGCGTACTGGGTGCAGATCTCCACGACCTTCTTGGAGTCCTCCACCGAGGCCTTCTCGGCGCCCCCGTCCAGCTTGATGTTCTGCTTGATGAACTCCACCGCGCGGTAGGCGCCCGTGGCCACGGCCTGGCAGGCCGCGCCGGAGAACCAGAAGATGATGGCTCCGCCGGTGACGATGCCCAGCAGGAAGAGGGGATTGATGATCGAGAGCCCCTCGACGACCTTCAGGATGCCGAACTTGCCGTTGAGCAGCTGAATGATGGAGAAGATCAGCGTCGTGGCGCCCACCACCGCGGTGCCGATGAGCACGGGCTTGGCGGTGGCCTTGAAGGTGTTGCCCGCGCCGTCGTTCTCCTCGAGGTACATCTTCCCGTCCTCGAAGTTGGGCTTGAAGCCGAAGTCCTTCTGGATCTCCGCCTCGATGCCGGGGATGGTCTCGATGGTGGAGAGCTCGTACACGGACTGGGCGTTGTCGGTGACGGGGCCGTAGGAGTCCACGGCGATGGTCACGGGACCCATGCCCAGGAAGCCGAAGGCCACCAGGCCGAAGGAGAAGATGGCCGGGGCGATCATGTAGGCGTCCAGCCCGTAGGTGGAGACCCAGTAGGCCGCGCCCATGAGGGCGACGATGCAGAGGCCCATCCAGTAGGCGGAGAAATAGCCCGCCACCAGGCCGGAGATGATGTTGAGGGAGGCTCCGCCCTCCTTGGAGGCGGTGACCACCTCCTTGACGTGCCCGGAGTTCGTGGAGGTGAAGACCTTCACCAGCTCGGGGATGAGGGCGCCGGCCAGCGTGCCGCAGGTGATGATGGTGGAGAGCTTCCACCACATGCTGGTGTCGCCGTTCAGGTTGCCGATGAGGGCCTTGGAGAGCACGTAGGTCATCACGATGGAGACGATGGAGGTGAGCCAGACGAGCGAGGTCAGGGGGTGCTCGAAGTTGAACTTCTTGGACTCGCCGTACATCCCCTTGGCGATGGCGCCGTTGACGAAGTAGGAGAGGGCGCTGGTGACGATCATGCCGACGCGCATGACGAAGATCCAGACCAGGAGGGAGACCTGGACCCCGGGGTCCTTGACCGCCAGCAGGATGAAGGTGATGAGGGCCACGCCGGTGACGCCGTAGGTCTCGAATCCGTCCGCGGTGGGCCCCACCGAGTCGCCCGCGTTGTCGCCGGTGCAGTCGGCGATGACGCCGGGGTTGCGCGCGTCGTCCTCCTTGATCTTGAACACGATCTTCATGAGGTCGGAGCCGATGTCGGCGATCTTGGTGAAGATGCCGCCGGCGATGCGGAGCGCCGAGGCGCCCAGCGACTCGCCGATGGCGAAGCCGATGAAGCAGGGGCCGGCGATGTCGCCCATGAAGAGCAGGATGAAGA
>JACQZU010000003.1 GCA_016213735.1 Acidobacteriota bacterium
CCCACAGTGTGGGAGAAGCCCGAGCGCGGCTGCGCCGGGCGAGGGCGCGGGGGTGTGGCGGACCCAGACGGGGAAGCCGCCGTTTGCCCCACAGTGTGGGAGAAGCCCGAGCGCGGCTGCGCCGGGCGAGGGCGCGGGGGTGTGGCGGACCCAGACGGGGAAGCCGCCGTTTGCCCCACAGTGTGGGAGAAGCCCGAGCGCGGCTGCGCCGGTCGAGGGCGCGGGGGTGTGGGGGGCCCAGGCGGCGAAGCCGCCGTTTGCACCCCACAGAATATCAATCCCCCGGCTTCACCCACTGGATCGGGCCCAGCTCCTCCAGGCCACACTTCGCTGGGGGAAGGGGCGCACCGGTGAGGAGCCACCGGCGGCTGTCGGGGGCCAGCCAGGTCCGGAGCGCTTCGCCCAGTTCTCCGGAAGAGTAAGTGCGAAGAGGCTCCCAATCCTCGCGGGCCAGGCGTGCCAGGTAGGCCGAGGGATGGAGGGCCAGGGCGGCCCTGGCGGCGCCTGCCAGGCGAAACAGTTCGGAGGCCTCGGAAGGGGCGGGGAGCTCCCTGGCGAGTCCATCGGCGAGGGCGGCGAGACGGCGGGCCGACTCCATGGCGTTCCCGCCCGGGGCGACCCTGGCCCGGAACTCGAGGCATGGACGCCCGTCCGGAAGGTCCCGAAGCCTGGCTTCCGGAATCGCGCGGCAGCGTCGCTCCAGGAGCGGACGCAGGATCTCCCCGGCGTCCGGGGGGAGGCTATGGGGAAGCGGCAGGGACAGGGTGAGGTCGGGCGCGCCTGCGGAGGTGACGACCGTGAAAGCCCCCACCGGGCGCCGGGACCTCGGCCGGCGCTCGGCCGGGGGGGAGGCGCCCGGCGCGTCCCCGGGGCCCCAGACGCCCAGGTGGAGCTGTCCAAGCTGCCGCGCCTGGGCGGGAGAAAGGTCCCCGAACACGGCGAGGCGCGCGCGCCGGGGGTGCAGGACCTGGCGCCGGAACTGCTCCAGGTCCTCCAGGGAGATCCGGCTCAGCCCGCCCTCGGTGGGCTGGGCCGTCGGGTAGCCCAGCAGGAGGCCTCCCAGGAAGCGATCCTGGGCCTGCCCCTCCAGGCCCATGGACAGGAGTTCCCGTGCGAGGCCCGTGCGGTGGGCCTCCAGGAGGCTTCCGTCCAGCCTGGGTCGGAGGGCGACATGGGCCAGGAACTCGAACACCATTTCCTGTGCGGTGCTGGGGCCCCGGAGAATCCAGGCGAAGGTCCCCGGACTCCCCTCGAAGCGGAGTTCCATCCCCCGGGACTCCAGAGCCCGACGCAGGGCACGGGGGCCGAAGGGCCCGGCTCCCCCAGACTCGAGCATCCGCCCCAGGACCGTGGAGAGGCCGTCCTTGCCCGGAGGCTCCTCCTCGGGGCTCCAATGGACCTCCAGCCTGAGTTCCAGGTAGGGCCGTTCGTGGTTTTCCACCACCACCAAGGGAAGGCCCCCCGGGAGGACCTGGAATGACGCAGGCCCGGCGGCCGCGAGGATGGAGGCCAGGAAGGGCGTCGACCACAGGAGGGATTTCACGGCTTCCCCTTGGGGCTGCGGAGCAGGCGGGCGAACTCCTCCCGCCGCTCCCTGGGCAGCAGCAGCAGCTGGGCCACGGCCTGCCGGGCGATGGCCTCCGCCTTCACGGGGTCCCCGGTCTGGGCCTGGGCGCGGGCCACCATCAGGCGGAAGAGCTCCTCCTGGGTGGGATCCGAGGTGCTGCGGGCGGGGTCGGCTTCCAGATGGAGAAGGGTGGCCTCGCTGCTCCGGAGGTAGCTCCGGGCGGCGGCCTGCAGGGCCGCGGGGGACCGGGAGCTGGGGTCCCGGGAGGCCGGAAAGGCCGGACGCCAATCCCCGGTGGCGCACCAGGCCCGCCCCAACAGGTCGCTGAGGGCGGCGGCGTCCGCCTGCTGGGCCATGGACTGGGTCTGCAGATGCGCCAGAACCCCTTCCAGGACGCTGGGCCGCTGGAGCTCCTCCGCGACCTTGAGGAGGGCCCGCTCGAGGTCCTGCGCGGCCTCCCCGAGGGACTGGCCCTCGAGGGGGTCCACCTCCACGGTGAGGAGATTCAGAAGGCGTTCTCCCGGGACTCCCGTCGAGGCCCTGAACCGTGGTTTTCTTGGCCGGCCCTCGGCATCCTCCCGTCCCGAAGCGCTTTCCCCCCGGCCCAGCAGCTCGGCCAGGATCTGCAAGGCGTGGCGGGCGGGATGGGAAGCCGGGGGCACCCTCCAGGCCGCGAGCAGCCGGGGCTGCCCCACGACCGGAACATGGATCTCCGTGGGACCCTGGCCGCCCAGGGGGGGCTCGGTATCGGCCGCCTCCCGGAGGGAACCTTCCCCGTTCGGGAGGGATCCCAGGTGCCGGTCCATGGCGGGCAGGAGGGCTTCCAGCCGGAAGTCGCCCACGAGGACCAGGGCCATGCGCTCCGGGCAGAGGCTCTTCCGGGCCCAGGCCAGCAGTTCGGATCGAAGGATTTCCTGGAGTCCTCCCCGGTCCAGGACCATGGCGTAAGGACTTCCCCGGAGGGCCGTGGCCAGGATGAGGCGGAGCCCAAGGTCCTCCTGGCCGGTCGATTTCGCCAGGGTTTCGCGCTCCCGGTCCAGGCGGGGAAGGCGAAGGGTCCGGAGCCTGCGGGCCTCCAATGCCAGCCAGGTTTCCAGAGCGGTGGTCGGGAGGTCGACACCGACGAGGATTCCGTCCGGATGGGCTTGGACGCTGCGGTTCAGGCCGCCCAGCCCTTCGAGGAGGTCGGGCCGGTCCCGGGGCGTCTGCAAGGATTCGGCGCGGGCCTGCTGATCCCGGAGCGAGGCCTCGATCGCCCGCTCATGCTCTCCCGGCGCCTCGTCCCCGGGAAGCCGTTTCCGGCGCAGGCCCTCCAGGCGAAGGGCTTCCCGCAAGTGTTCGATGCGTTCCAGGGTCTCGTCGAGGGGCGAGCGCTCCTCCAGGTCCTCCGGGCGCAGTTCCCGGAAGAGGGCCGCCGCCAGAAGGTGGGCGGACACCGGGGGGAGCCCACCGGTGTCCGCGCTCCCGGCCCGAAAGACCAGGGTGGCCCGGACCACCCCGCTGTCCGGCCGTTCCACCGCGAGGACCCGGATCCCGTTCTTCAGGCGGCGTTCCGCAAGCTCCGGCCCGGCGGGCGCCTGGGCCTGGAGCAGCCCGGCGAGGGCCAGGAACCCGGCCAGGACCTGGAGGGTGCTGCGCATCGCCCCAGGATAACCCGGGGTCGGTCAGCGGACCCGGATGGAGCCGTTCGTGGTGTCCAGGCTGATCTTCTGGTGACGTCCAGGCACCTTCACCCGCGCGCTGTGCTTGTTTTTCTCGATGATCTGGGCCCCGGGAACATTGATCTCCAGGCTGCCGTGGGAGTTGTCCGCCACGATCTCGCCCGTCGCTTTCCCCAGTTCGACCTCGATGCTCCCATTGGTGGTTTCCAGTCGGATGCCCTCGCCCCATCCGTCCAGGTTCCTCGCCGTGATGGAGCCGTTGGTGGTTTCCATCTTGATGCCGCCCTCCACGTCCTCCAGCAGGATGCGACCGTTGGTGGTCCCACCCTTGATCCGGGCGCGGAGGCGCCGGGCGTCGATGGTGCCGTTGGTGGTCTCCGCGAGCACCTCCCCGCCGATCTCCTTCAGCAGCACGTTGCCGTTGGTGGTCTCGCAGCGGGCGTAGCCCTCCAGGTTCACGACGGACACCGTTCCATTGGTGGTCCTGAAATGGCCCAGGAGCTTCCGGGGAACCTGCAGGTGCATCTCGCAGCGGGGACTTTGGACAAAGCCGAAACTGATCGTGAACTTGGGCTGCTGGAAGTGGGCCTCGATGTCCAGGTCTTCACCCTTGCGCTGGACGACCAATTCCACGGGGCGCCGCTCCGTGTCCCGGATGTCGGCCCGCAGGGCCACCTCGTCCTTGTCCCAGCCGCTCACCTTGATGGCCCCGTTGCGGTTCCGGATCCAGAGCTTGCTCCCCGGGGCGAGTTTTTCGGAGCGGTTCTCGGTGCGGGTGGCCCCGGCCCAGGGGGTCTCCGGAGGGGCGGGTGGGGCAGGCGGGGCGGGAGGGGCCGGGGGTGCCGGAGGCGGCGGGGGTGTTTGGGCCTGCAGCAGCAGTCCCATCCCGAGGCCGATCGCAAGGAGGGAAGCCGCGCGGGAACGCATGGGAACTCCAAGGGGAAGCGCCGGACCGGGCCCGGCAAGAAGGTAACGGGGACGCCCCACAGGGGTTTAGGCCCCGGGGTCCCCGGGCCTCTTCGACCGCCGGGAGTGAAGGAATTTGAATCTTGCTGAAAACAGGAAAGTTAATTTTTGGCGGGAGCCCCCGCCGTCTTTCCGGAACCGGCAGGCTCCTGAAGGATGGCCCGCCTGTAAAGGGCGGTCATGATCTTCTCCTCGTGGCGGAAGAAGGCTGAATAGTGGCCCGGGTGGGTTTCGGGGTCGAAGGCCGAGCCGCCGATCAGGAAGATGAGCCCCGTCCTTGCCTTGGGGTCGAACACCGCGGCCGAGGTCAGGCCCCAGGCATCGCCCAGGTGGCCGACCGCCCGGAAGCCCCCGGGCTCCACCAGGCGGTCCCCGACCCCTTGGCCCGTGAGGTCCAGGAAATGCTGCACCCCCAGGCCCCACGCGTTCATGAACAGCTTGTGGGGGCCGAAACCACTCTCCCCCCCGCTGTTGCCGTTCGCCCCGTCCGGCGCCACCCGCCACTGGAGTTTCAGCATCTCGTCCACACTTTGTTTCCGCAGGATTCGCCGCCCCTCCCACACGCCGCCGTCCATGAGCATCCGCAGGATGCTGGCCAGGCCCCAGGCGGAAAGCCGGCAATTCCCCTGGGGGCCGAAGAGGGTTCCGTTGGTGCCTGGGACGTAGTCGGGCCGTGCCCTGGGGGCCGGGGGCCCCCCGGAGTGATCGTCCACCTGGGGCATCCAGGGCCCCCTGGGATCCCAGACCTCCTTGCCGTTCTCCGTCCGGCGCTTCCGGTACAGGGTGGCCACATCGGCCAGGTCCCCCGGGGGGAAGTCGGCGGGATGAAAGCCGCCGGAAAGTCCCATGGGGTCGAGGATCAGCCGGCGCATGAGGCGGTCGAAACGCTCCCCGGTGACCCGCTCCATGGCCGTGGCCACCACTCCCCAGGGAAGGTTGGCGTACTGGAAGTAGGTCCCCGGAGCGGCGTTTCCGGCCCACATCCGGCCCTCGCCGAAGAGCCTGCCCCCCGGAAGGAAGACCTCCTTCAGGTCCGCGCCGCTCTGGGCGTCCCAGTAGTAGCCCGCGTCGTCCCGGAGGGAAGAGGTGTGGGTGAGCAGCATCCTCAGGGTCACGGGGACCTCCGGGAACCTTGGGTTCCGGAAGCGGTAGCCCAGGATCTCCCCCAGGTCACGGTCCAGGTCCAGGCGGCCCTCCTCCACCAGCCGCATCACCCCCAGGGTGGTCACGAGCTTGGAGATGGAGGCGATCCGGTAGAGGGTCCGGCCCTCCGCCGGACGGCTCCGGGCCGGCTCCGAGGGGTGGATCCACTTGTTCCCGAAGGAGCGCTGGTACACCACCTCTCCCTTTCGCAGGGCCAGCACCGAGAGGCTGGCCAGCTCCCGGCCCGGCTCGGAGACGATGGCGGCGAGCTCCGCGTCCAGCGCCGACGCCAGGGCCTGGGGAAGGGGTGCAACCGGGAGGGGGGGAGGGGCACCTCGCAGTCCCGGGGTCGCCCCGGCGATGAGAAGAATGAGGGCGCCTCCACAGAACCTCACGCGTGCTCCCCTGGATGCGGCGCGAGCCGCCGGCCTCCATGCTGCCAGGGGTGCCGGGAGGATTTCGCCTGGAATGCCTCCAGGGGCTCTGGGATATCCTGGCCTTCCCAATGAGGAGGTCCCCATGTCGGTCCTGATCCTTTCGGCGGTCCGCAGCGGCGTCGCGTCCTTCGGCGGGGCCCTCAAACCGCTGGGAAGCGTGGAACTGGGGGCGCGGGTGATCGCCGGGGCCCTGGAACGCGCCGGCGTGGCCCCCGACCAGGTGGGGGACGTGGTGCTGGGCAACGTGCTCCAGGCGGGCTCCGGCCAGAACGTGGCCCGCCTGGCGGCCCTCAAGGCCGGAATCCCCTTCGGCACCCCCGCCCACACCCCCAATCAGGTTTGCGGGTCCGGCCTGAAGTCGGTGGCGCTGGCGGCCCAGAGCATCGGAGCCGGGGACGCCGAGGTGGCCGTGGCGGGGGGCACCGAGAGCATGTCGAACGCGCCCTACCTCCTCCCCGGCGCCCGCTGGGGCGCCCGCATGGGGTCCACCCAGCTGCTGGACTGCATGATCCAGGACGGCCTCTGGTGCGGCCACGGGGACACCCACATGGGCGTCACGGCCGAGGCCATCGCCGCCAAGCACGGTTTGACCCGGGAGGAGCAGGACGCCTTCGCCCTGGCCAGCCAGCAGAAGGCCGCCTCGGCGGCCGCCGCCGGGGGCTTCACCCGCGAGATCCTGCCCTTCACCCTGGCGGGCCGGAAGGGCGACACCATCTTCGCCCAGGACGAGTACATCAAGACCGACGCCACCCTGGAGGGCCTGGCCAAGCTCAAGCCCGCCTTCAAGAAGGACGGCACCGTCACCGCGGGCAACGCCAGCGGCATCAACGACGGCGCCGCCGCGCTGGTGCTGGCTTCCGAAGCGGGGGCCCGGGGCCGAAGCCCCATCGCGCGGATCCTCGGCTTCGCCCAGGCCGGCGTGGATCCCGCGCTCATGGGCCTGGGCCCGGTGCCCGCCATCCGCAAGCTGCTGGCGAAGACCGGGCTCACCTTCGAGCAGGTGGACCGATGGGAGCTGAACGAGGCCTTCGCCGCCCAGAGCCTGGGCGTGCTCAGGGAACTGCCCGAGATCGATCCCGCGAAGGTGAACGTCCGCGGCGGGGCCATCGCCATCGGCCACCCCATCGGTGCCAGCGGCGCCCGGATCCTCGTCACCCTGCTCCACATCCTGGAGGACCAGGGCCTGAGGCGGGGCGTGGCGGCCCTCTGCGTCGGGGGCGGAATGGGGGTCGCCCTGGCGGTGGAGCGGGTGTAACCGCCTCAATACGCGTAATCTGGGGAGGTTCCCTTTTCCCAGCCGCCCATGATCACCCTCACCCACGTCGGAAAGCAGTACGACCGGATCCACATCGCCCTCCACGATGTGAACTTCCACATCGACCCGGGCGAGTTCCTGTTCCTCACCGGACCCAGTGGCGCCGGAAAGAGCACGCTGCTGAAGCTCCTCATGCGGGACCAGGTGCCCACCAGCGGGGAGATCCAGATCGCCGGGCACCGCCTGGCGTCCATGCCGCGCAAGGAGATCCCCTTCCTGCGCCGCAAGCTCGGCGTCGTGTTCCAGGACTTCAAGCTGGTGAGGACCATGACGGTCTTCGAGAACGTGGCCTTCGTGCTGAAGATCCTCGGGGTGAGCCATGGCGAGCAGAAGCAGCGAGCCTTCCGGGCCCTGAAGATGGTGGGGCTCAGCCACCGGCTCTCCTCTTTCCCGCTGCAGCTCTCCGGGGGAGAGCAGCAGCGGGTCGCCATCGCCCGGGCCCTGGTGAACGACCCCCTGGTGCTCCTCGCGGACGAACCCACGGGCAATCTGGACCCGGACCTGGCCCAGGAGATCATGGCCCTCTTCGAGCGCATCAACAGCCAGGGCACCACCGTGATGGTGGCCACCCACGACCGCAACCTCATTCAGCGCATGCGCAAGCGGGTGCTGGGCCTGGAGCGGGGCAGGGTCGCCTTCGACACCCCCGCGCCGGCGAGCCTGGTGGAAGTGTAGGAAGGCGCCCACCCCAAGGGCACGAGGAGGACAGGACCCCCGTGCATGGCGTCATGCCTCCCGAGTTCTCGCGGTGGGAAGGGCCCCTTCAGTACCCTGCGGCCTGGCCGTCCTTGCGGGACTCGGAGGCTCCGAAGTACACCCGCTGCCTGGGGTCCCAGCGGATGCCCTGGTATCCGCCGTAGCCTCCCAGGAGCCAGCCGACTCCGTGGCCCATCCCCATGAGTTCGCGGACGGTCTCGTAGGGGAAGCCGCTCTCCAATTGGATGATGCCCGGAAGCCGGCCCTTCTCCCCGGTCGGTTCGGGGGAGCCGTCATGGCTCATGCGCGGAGCGTCCCCGGCCTCCTGGGCGTTCATGCCGAAATCCACCAGGTTCATGACGATCTGGACGTGGCCCAGGGGTTGGAACTCGCCCCCCATCACCCCGAAGGAGAGCACGGGCTCACCCTCCTTCGTGACGAAGCCAGGAATGATGGTGTGGAAGGGCCGCTTTCCAGGGGCGTAGGTGTTGGCCTGACCCTCTTCCAGGCTGAACAGTTCGCCCCGGTCCTGGAGGCAGAAACCCAGCTGGCCGGGCGTCATGCCGCTACCCATCCCGCGGTAGTTGCTCTGGATGAGGCTGACCATGTTGCCTTCGGCGTCCGCCGTGGTGAGGTAGATGGTGTCGCCGTCCTTCAGGGCCGGGTTGCCCGCCTCCAGGCGCCGGGCGGCCCGTGTGTCGCTGATGAGCTTCCGGCGCTCAGCCGCGTAGTCCTTGGAGAGGAGGCCCTTCAGGGGCACCTTGGCGAAGGCGGGGTCGGCGTAGAATTTGGCTCGGTCCTCGAAGACCAGCTTCTTCGCCTCGGTGAAGAGGTGAACGTGCCGGGGGCTCCCGAAGGGGATCCTCGCGAAGTCGTAGCCCTCCAGGATGTTCAACATCTGCAGCGCGGCGATGCCCTGGCCGTTGGGAGGGATCTCCCACACGTCGTAGCCGCGGTAGTTCACGCGGACGGGTTCCACCCAGTCGCTGCGGTGAGCGGCGAGGTCCTCGTAGGACAGGAAGCCCCCCTGCTCCTTCATGTAGGCGGAGATGGCCCTGGCGATCTCGCCCTTGTAGAAGGCGTCCCGGCCTTCCCGGGACAAGAGACGAAGGGTCCGTGCCAGGCGGGGATTGCGGAAGACCTCCCCGCTGCGGGGCGCCCGCCTGCCATCCACCGTGAAGGTCTCCAGGAAGCCCGGAAAGCGCCCGAGAACCTGGATGCTGCGCTCCCAGTAGTGGGCGATCAATTCGGAGACGGGAAATCCCTCCTCGGCGTAGCGGATGGCGGGGGCCAGGATCTCCTTCATGGGGAGCTTCCCGAATTTCCCGTGGAGTTCGAACCAGCCGTCCACGCAGCCGGGGACGCTCACGGGCAAGGGCCCGTGGGGCGGGATGTGGGTCAGCTTGCGCTTCTGGAACTCCTGCAAGGTGAGGGAGCGGGGGCTGCGGCCGCTGGCGTTGAGGCCGTGGAGCCTCTTCCCCTTGGCCTCCCAGACCAGGGCGTAGAGGTCCCCGCCCATGCCACTGCCGGTGGGCTCCATGAGGCCCAGGGCCGCGTTGGCGGCGATGGCTGCGTCTGCCGCGCTGCCGCCCTTCTTGAGGATGTCCAGGGCCACCTGGGTCGCCAGGGCCTGGCTGGTGCAGGCCATGCCGTGCTGTGCCGCCACCTCGGAGCGCGTGGCGAAGGCCCGGCCCGTGACGCGGTCTCCGGCGTGGAGGAGCAGCCCGGCGCAGAGGGGTAGGAGGAGAGGGCGCAGGAAGGGGACCATGGGTGCCTCGCAGGAACAGGCTAGCTGGAAAGGGGATGAGTTCCCGGGGAAGGAGGGGTGAGGGGGAAGGGCGGCGATCCTGGCCGAGGCCTCAAAACCGGCCGGTCCCGGGCCCCAACACGCGGTCCACAGGTCAGCCTCAACCGCCGAAATCCGGCCTCGGGCGCCAAGCACAGAGTGGTCCAGGCGAGCCATCGCTGAGCCGATCGTGGATACGACGGGTTCGCCGGCCTCCGTCCCGGCCGGATTCCGTCCCCTGAACAGGCCCTCAGGGAGCGGCCGGGGAGAGCAGGACCGGGTCGGGGCCGACCTGGATGGATAGATGGCCCTCTTTCGGAGCGAAGAGGGTCTCTTGAAACACGCCGAACCGGTCCGGGACCAGGTTGGTCGCCCGCCAGCTCGAGCCCGGGACCGGCAGGCTGATGTTCCCGATCCCGTTCTCCCGCCAAAGGATGTATCGGTGGCTGCCGTCCTTCCGCAGGTAGTCATAGGCGAATACCAGCGTTCCATCGTGGATCCCGGCGAGGGCCCCCGCGGGAGAGGCGACGAGGTTGTCGGTTTCCAGGGCGAGTTTGCGGTAACTCCAGTACGCGATCCGTTCCGTGTTCCGGCGGGCAGGGTCGGAACAGTTCTGTTCTCCGTCGTCCACCAACCCGGCGGAATTGAAGAAACTGTCCGGTTTGCCGTCGAAATTGTACAAGTCCAGGAGTTGCTGCCAGAACAACTTGTCCAGGCCGTTCGCCCTGCCCCAGACGAATCGTTTCACCAGGAGTCGGGCCTGATCCTGCTCGGTTTGGACCGGCTGGCCGGAGGGACAGCCCACCCAGCCCCCGTTCTCCATGGACCAGATCTGCACGTCCTGGAACCCCTGGGAGTCCAGGAACTTCCTGGCGTCGGGGATTGCCGAGGATTGCCAGGGACACCCCCCGGTGGGCCAGAACCACCAGTGGATGTCGATGGCAAGGGGTTTCACCCCCTGGCTCTTCAGGGCCTTGATGGCCTGCTTGTACCGGTCCTCCAGGATCGTGCCGCGCTCGAATCCCCCCAGCATCACGAGCTGAGCCTTGGGATTGACGGACCGAAGCGCCTCCAGCGTGATTCGGGCCGCCTCCCCGTATTGCTCCGCGGTCAAGCCTCGGTCGAACCAATCCTGCATTTCATTCCCAAGTTGGAAATGATTCACCTGGATGGACCCTGTCCCGCCCCCGTACCGTGCGGCCAGGGTCTTCAGGAAAGCTGCGTACTCGGCCGGGTGGGTGAACGGGGACCGGGAAGGAAG
Organism: Acidobacteriota bacterium; assembly: GCA_016213735.1. Taxonomy (GTDB): domain Bacteria; phylum Acidobacteriota; class Holophagae; order Holophagales; family Holophagaceae; genus JACQZU01. The sequence continues at coordinate 10,833 of JACQZU010000003.1, forward strand.
ACCTTTTTCGAGGGAAAGGGCCTGGATGTTGAGTACTGCGTGAATGTCGTTGCCCGGGGCGTAAACTGCGCCAAGGATGGTGTCCGGGGCCCCATTGGGCGTCTGGACCTTCCAGTTGTAGCCGCCGCCCAGCACAGGCTCGACGAGCGACCAGGCGGCCAGAAGGCTGAAGCGTGTCCAGTGGGCCTGGAGTGTTTCCATGTGCCCGTCGCTCCACTTGAACAAGGCCGCGTCACCCAGGCCCGTGGCCTGTTGGAATTTCGGATGGAGCCCATGGGACCCGTAGATTCCGAAGGCCGATTCGGTGGATCCGGCTGGAGGGGGTGGCGCGGTGACCGCCACGGCCAGCACCGCCTTTCGGGAGGGCAGGGACCCGTCGTTTCCCGCCACCGTCAACGTGTAGCCCCCCGCGGCCACTCCGGAGGGAACGGTGATCGCCAGCGAACCGCTCAGGGCATCCAGGGCGATGCCGCCGCTCCCGGTGATGCCTTGGGGGTTCCCTTCCAGGCCGAGGCTGATCGCCGCGCGGTGGCCGTTCGTCCGGGCCGCGCTGACCACGGTGGTGACGCTGTTCCCCGCCTGGATGGCCGGGGGAGCCCCCGCAGAGAGGCTGAAATCCGGAGCTGGGGCGGAATCGGCGGGGCCGCCCGAACCGCTCCCGCACGCGAAAGAGGCGCCAAGAATCGCCAGGCACAGGAGGCAGGGAAGTGTTCGCACGCACCCCTCGTCTATTCGTCGGACCTCTTCACCGCGTCTCCCCCGATGGGGGGATTGTTGGCCCTGACCTGGTCGGCCAAGGATATTCCACGGCCTTCCCCGCTGATGGACCCGAAGAAATCCGCCCTGGTTGATTCGGAGGCAGACTTCGGCATAGAGATTGGCCGAGGAGATGGGTGGCGGAGCACCCCGGCCGATCGCCGCGTCATGCCCTGGCCGGCCGGAACCTTCCGGTGGTGTGGAAAGGCCTCGGCCTGAGCCGAAGGGGCATGGCGACCCCACAGGGGGTTGGCGGGTGGAAGGGGGCCGAAAATCGGGGGGCCCACCGGCACTGACGCAGCCTGGAGGGGGGGATCTCGGGCTCCGCGGCCCCGAGCTTCCCGGAACCCCTGCAGATGTGACGGGGACTGCAGTTCGCCCCCGACCCGAATATCATGCCGGTTAGACGTTCCCACCCTTCGTCCCATCTCCGGCCTCGGTCCCTTCGGCCGGGGCCGGCCTCCGGGATTCCCCCCCCACGCGGTCCCATTTTCGGGAGGCCTGACAGCCATGAGCGACTCCTCCACGGCGCCCCATCCTCCGCGCCAAGGCTCCGGAGCTGGAACGGGGCGCGAGGCCTCCGGCCCGGCTCGCCGGTCCGAGGGTTCTTGCCGGGGTCCCGTTCCGGGGGCCGGGATCCTGGGCATCTCCCTTGCCACGGCCCTGGCGGCCCTGTTCCTGGGGCCCGCCCCGGCCTGGGCCCAGGCAGGGTCGAACATCGCCACGCTTCAGAAGCAGGCGGATGCGATCAAGGACCTGGCGGAGGTCCTGGAGGACATCGGGGACAGGACCGCGGCGAGGCGGATCCTGTCCACATACAAGAACAGAAGACTCTCCTTCGGTCCGATTGACGGAGGGGACAACGCCATGACGGATCCCGACACCAAGCAGATCACGCTCAATCCCAACATCGTCTTCCAGCTCGGCACCGCACGGGAACGCCTGGAAAGGACCCAACGCATCCGGGTCCAGGGTTCCCCGGAGCAACTCCGGCAGCTCCGGACCAGTGAAATCCGGAAGATCGACAACGGGCACACCGTCGGAACCGCGGAAGCCGAATACATTTCCACCTTCGCCAACATCGCCAGCACCATCGAACACGAAAACGTCCATGCCGGCCAGGACAAGTCCCTGTTCAACAGCTGGTACCAGGGTGAATCCCAGACCACCACCCGCGCCAAGACCCGGGAGTCCCCCGCCTGGGCCGCGGGGCTCAACGCGATTGCCCGATGGATTCGCCTGGTGGATTACAGGCTGCGCACGGCCCGCACACCCCAGGAACGGTCCAAGTGGCACCTTTACCGCCTGGGCCTGTTGAAATCCTGGATGGTCAATTCCGCCGAAATCCCCGCCAAGGTGGCCGGGGGCTGGTGGAGCGGAAGCCTGCACGGCAACCAGACCTTCACCGACCCCATCGACGGATCCGTGCGGACCTTCGCGGAAATCTCCGCCACCATCGGGCGGGTGAACCGGGAAATCCTCGACCTGGAGAAGGTGGACCCCTACCAGCTGGGTCTGGGGGCCAAAACCGTGAATCGGGACCCCGGCACCGGGGAAGATGCCTGGACCAAGTCGTATAAGAAGCTCATGCGAGACTCATGGAGGAAGGACAACAACAGCGGACTTGGCTGGAAGACCGGGAAAATCGACTAGGGTGGTCCGCACCCGACGAGATCCAGGCCCGAATTCCATGGATGGTGCCTGGTATTCCAGGCCCACCGGCCAAGGCAAGGTCGGTTATTTCGTCCACGCGAATGGGAGGGTCGTCACCCGGGGTTCCCGGTGTGCCTGGCGACCGGCGTGGAATCACGACGTCAGGAAGGACCTCACTCGAATCCTCGCGCGGTTGGGCGAATTCGCAGGGTGGCCACGAAGTCCCTTTCCTTTTCAAGGCACCTCCGATTCAATCGGAGAACCATCCTCCGAATTCCGGCAGGAGCCCTTCATGCGCGGCCATTCCTCCCTTCTCCTCGGCGCCCTTCTCGGCCTGGGCGGCCAGGCCTATCTCCAAGGGCAGGCGCTGCAGGATCCCAATTTGGTGTTCTTCATCCTCGCGGGCCAATCTCGCACGGCCTTCACCATGCAAGGCGCGGGGGCCCGAGCCATCGGAACGGGAGGTGCCTTCATTGCCGTCGCGGACGACGCCACCGCGGTCTCCTACAACCCGGCGGGCCTGGCCCAGCTCCTGAAACCCGAATTCTCGGCGGTAGGACGCTGGTTGAGCCGGCGCCAGGATTTCCAGCGATTCAGCAGCCCGGACGTGTCCTACGACGACTCCAGCAATACGGAATCCCGCACCAGTCCCGAATTCTTTTCCTTCGCCATCCCCTGGAAACACCAGGGCCAGAATTTCGTCCTCCAGGTCTCCCATCAGCGGATCTTCGACTTCAGCTACAAAAGCGACCTGATCTTCAATTCCCGTGTAGGGGGAAATCCCAGGAAAAACCGGCAATACGTGGACCAGAGGGGGGGCGTGAACGTTTGGTCTGCAGCCCTGGGCGCCGAACTCAGCTCCCGGTTCCTGCTGGGGGCTTCCATCAACTTCTGGCGGGGGAGCTGGGTCTTCACGTCCGACAGCCTGGCCGCCACCTCCACCGGAAGTCCCCTCACGGAGCTGAGTTTCGCCCAGAACAGCGCATTCCGCGGCGTCAACTGGAGCCTGGGAACCATCTGGCGCTCCGATTACCTCAACATCGGGGCCGTCTACCGCAGCGCCTTCAAGGCAGATTACGCCTTCACCAACGTTCTGGCCTTCGAGGACTATTCAGGCGGTACCCCGAACACCTCAGAGACGCTCGCCTCGGAGGTGTTCCAACTCCAGTGGCCCGAAAGCCTCGGAATCGGACTGGGTCTTCACCCCCATCCCCGGTGGCTGCTGACGGCGGACTGGACCCGGGTCCGCTGGTCCGGCACAACGATCCGCGCCGGGGGCACCAGCTACGACGGCCTGAATTTCTTCGACCTCCAGAGGGTCACGGGAACCCCCGACGTGAGCGACCTTCGAGGGGGTGCTGAGTGGATCGCATTCCTGGGGGACAAGGTCGTGATCCCTCTCCGTGCAGGGATCTTCCGGGAGCCCCAACCCCTCAAGGACCGGAGGACTGGCGAGCAGCGTGTCTTCAAGGGCTGGACCCTTGGGGTCGGGGTGAAGGCCGGCGCATTCACCCTAGATGTCGCCTACAAAAAGAGTGACGCCATGCGCAATGTGGCCCGCCTCCAACTCACCAGCTCCGGCACCGCTTCCTACATCACCGGCCAGGAGGACCTCGACGAGCAACGGGTTTTTCTCTCTCTCATCTGGCAATTGGATCCGCTGACCGTGCGGCGGGCACTCCGCTGGGTCTTCGTAGGAAACTGAGCCTTCATGATCCCAATCCGGCCCACGGCCCTGGTCCTCGCCACAGGGACGGCCCTTTGGGGCCAGACCTGGACGACTTTCTACTCCGCCTACGAGGATGGACTCCAAGCCCAGCGGGCGGGGGAACACACCCTCGCCCTTCGGGCTTTTGCCCGGGCCGCAGCCTTGGCCCCCGAACCAGGTACCCGGGTCAAGACATACGGCTTGAACTTTCTCCCCGCATATCATCCCTACCTGCGGCTTGCGGAATCGGCCCTTGCCCTGGGGGACCTGAAAAGGGCCGAGGGGGCCCTTTCCGAATCGGCCCGCTACGGAAAGGAACCGGCCATTGAACGGGAGGCGTTGCTGGAACGGATGCGGAAAATGCAGGCTTCCACTCGGCCGACCGCGCCTGCCGCGGAACCGCAACCCGTTCAGCGCCCGCAGGCCTCCCCCACCGGGCCCAAGACTCAGGCGCCCGCGGCCACCCCTCCCCTCTCCAGTTCACCTGAAAAAACCCAGCCTGCCGGTCCCCCTCCAGGGGTGGATTCCATCCAGGCGGGCGCACCTCAGGGAGGGAGGGTCATTTCCCCGTCCAAGCTGAGCCAGGAGAGCCTTCAGACCCCGCCCCCCCCCCACACCATTCCAGTCGAAACCGCAAAGGCAACCCCTGAGACGCCCCCTCCCATCATGAAACCCGATGGCTGGGGACCGGTTGCCCTGGCGAGTTTTTGGGTGGGTTTGGCGGCTCTTGGGGGGCTCCTAATGTGGTGGCTGCGGCGCAGAGCCTGGAAAAGGGGAAACCCTGCCACCCCTTATCGGCTGGAGGCCGACCGCTTGGCTGGCGACACCGTTCTCTCCAAACCCAGGCAGGACGCGCGCCCGGATCCCAACCTGAACAGAGCCTTCGGCCCCTGGATCACCCGCCAGGTCCTGGGCCGGGGAGGCTGGGCCACGGCCTACTTTGCCTCGCACGCTGACACCGGGGAGGAAGCCGCAGTCAAGGTTCCTCATCCCCACATCGTCGAGGATCCGGAATTCCTGACGCGCTTTCGAAGGGAGGCGGCCCTTGGAACGCTCCTGGACCATCCCCGAATTGTCCGCATCCTGGATCCCGGTCCCGCGGAAGGGGACGCGTGGCTGGCCATGAAGTTCGTGCGAGGTGGCACATTGGCAAAATACCTGGAGGCCCATGGGCGGCTGTCTGTCCCCCAAACCATTCACATCGGGTCCCACATTGCCGAAGCAATCGCCTATGCCCACACCAAGGGGGTGGTGCACCGCGACCTCAAGCCCGCGAACGTGATCCTGGGAGAGGAGGGGGCGGTGGTCATGGACTTCGGCATCGCCCGAGTGCTGGACACCGCCGCCCTCACCTCCACCACCATGTTCATTGGCACTCCGGCGTACAGTGCCCCTGAGGCCATCGTGAATCCCCGGGTTGGGCCGCCGGCGGACCGTTATGCCTTGGGCATCATCCTCTTCGAGATGCTCGTAGGCCGAGCCCCCTTCAAGGGCGAGAGCACCTTCCAGACCTTGGAGGCCCAGCGCAGTCAACCTCTGCCCGATATCCTGGCCCTGCGGCCGGAGGCTCCACCCCGTTTGGTGCGCCTCATCCAGCGCCTCTGCGCCAAGAGCCCGGAAGAACGTCCCGAGGACGGCGAGATGATGGGCATCCTCGTGGATCTGAAGAAGCAATTCCCGATGGAGGGATAGAGCCTCCTTCGGGACGAGAAAGGGACCTTCGCGGTTGGGATCGTTGCGGGCGGCATGACCAAGGGTTGGACCCGGGAGGGAGGTCCGCCCCTGTGGGGGTTTTCGCCCCTAATTTGGACGTGAGGCCTGGCGACGACGTCCTCCCAGGATCGCGCCGAACAAACCCCCGGCGACCAGGCCCACGCCGTACAGGAGGTCCTTCCATGCCTCCGGGAATCCGGTCATCCGGGAACCAATGCGGGCCACGAGCAATAAGGCCCCAAACCACCCCGCCGCGGCCCCCAGGAGGCCCAAGAGCACGGTGGCCAAGAACGACCTGGGAGGAGGGGGTCCAGCTGGGCTCACGGGAAGGCTCCGGAAGGTTGTATCCGATCCTACCTGGGACGCCAGGGGTCGGGACCTGAAGGGTCGGGGGGTTATCCTTGGAAATTGAGGAGACCCCATGAATGCCGAACGCAGCCGACCCGCCCCGCCCGAGATCAGCCGGGTGGTGGAGGCCCTGTGCTCCGCCTCGGAATCCTACCTGGCGGCGGGGACCCCGGCCGCCGTTCGGCGGGAGTTCCCCTCCCGGGGGGCCATCGTCGGCATCGTGGAGGATCTCCGAAGCGTTCTGTTCCCAGGCTTCTTCGGACCCTCCGAACTCTCCCGGGAGACCCTCCGCTACCATGCCGGGGCCACCCTGGACCGGGTGCTCCACGACCTCGCCGAGCAGATCAAGCGGGGGATCGTCGCCACCCTCGGCGCCGCGGATCCGAAGGCCTGCGAAGACTGCGAGGAGCGCGCCTGGAGCGCCGCCACGGCCTTCCTGGAGCGCCTGCCGGAGCTCCGGCGCCTTCTGGGCACGGACGTCCAGGCCGCCTACGAGGGGGATCCCGCCGCCTCCAGCCCGGACGAGGCCATCTTCTGCTATCCGGGCATCCTGGGCATCACCAGCCAGCGCATCGCCCACGAACTGTACCTCCTCCGGGTGCCCCTCATTCCCCGCCTGATCACGGAGCACGCCCACACCCTCACGGGCATGGACATCCATCCGGGGGCCCGCATCGGGGAGCGCTTCTTCGTGGACCACTGCACCGGCGTCGTCATCGGGGAGACCTGCGAGATCGGACGCAACGTCCGCCTCTACCAGGGGGTCACCCTGGGAGCCAAGAGCTTCCCCCTGGACGAGGCGGGCCGGCCCATCAAGGGCATCCCCCGCCACCCCATCGTCGAGGACGACGTGACGATCTACGCCAACGCCACGGTGCTGGGGCGAATCACGCTGGGGAAGGGCAGTTCCATCGGGGGCAACGTCTGGCTGACCCACAGCGTGCCGCCGGGCTCCGTGATCACCCAGGGCCAGGAGCGGAACGGGATGCCGTGACCGGCGGACAAGGGTCAGGGACCTCCGTTTTCATTTTCCACGGCCGATCTCCGATTTTTCCCCATCCCGCCGCGCCCGGGCCCGCCCCCATCGGACATCCATAATCCGAGCCTCACGGAGGCGCCCCACTTGCGGCGTTCCGCGGGGGCCGTACACTACGGCCGGAAGCGCAGGTGCAGGACCTCGCATCGGAGGCTGCGATGAGCAGACCGATCTCCTCCCTCTCGCCCGACATCGAGCGCCGGCTCGCCGGATGGGTGCGAATCCAGGAGCGCCTCCCGGCCAACGCCCCCGTGAAGCTCTGCCCCACCATCACCCTCTCCCGGGAGTTCGGCTGTGAGGGCTTTCCCCTGGCCGAGCGGGTGAAGGAACTCCTGGAGGGCGCCACCGGGGAGCCCTGGAACCTCTTCGACAAGTCCCTCATCGAGCTGGTGGCGAAGGAAGAGGACATTCCCCTCCGGCTGCTCAGGAACCTCGGGGACATGAGCCGCGCCATCGAAGCCTTCGGCCTTCACGCCTCGGACCGGGTCACCCACGACATGGCCTTCGACAAGGTCTCCAAGTACATGCTCCAGATCGCCAAAGTGGGGAACGCCATCCTGGTGGGCCGGGGCAGCGCCATCCTTTGCCAGGGCCTGCGGAACTGCTTCCACTTCCGCCTGGTGGCCGGCCTGGACTGGCGCGTGGAGCGGTACCGGTCCCGCACGGGGCTCAGCCGGGAGGAGGCCCTGGCCCAGGTGAAGGAGAACAGCCGAAACCGTGAGAGGTTCGTGAGCCAGTGCCTCGGGGAGGACGTGACCCAGCCCCGCTTCTACGATGCCGTGTTCAACAACGAACACCACGGGATCGAACAGATCGCCCAGGCCATCCTGGCCTACGTGCGGGCGGGCTGGGAGGAGCCGGGCACCTTCCGGAAGCCTTGAAGGAGCGGCGTTTTCCCTGCGCCCGAAGGCCACTACCATGGGGGGGTGCGGACCCTCCTGCGCTTCGTCTTCTCGGCCATCGGCCTCCTGGCCGCCGCGTCGCTGGTGCCTGGGATCCACCGGGGGACCTTCCTGGAGCTGCTGGCTGTGGCGGTGCTTCTGGGAGCGCTCCACGCGACCCTCGGGACCCTCCTCAAGTTCCTGGCCTTCGTGCCCGTGGCCCTCTCCCTGGGCTGCTTCAGCCTGGTGATCAACGGCCTGGTCTTCTGGCTGGCGGGCCTGCTCTCTGAAAGCCTGGGCCTGGGGTTCCGGGTCCAGGGCTTCTGGGCGGGCTTCTTCGGCGCCCTGCTCTCCTCCTTCGTGGCCTGGCTGCTGGAGATGACCCTGCTCGGCCGCCGGAGGGGGCCCGGTCCCCCACCGCCCGTGAAGATCCTCAACTGAGCAGGCCGGCATGTCCCCCTTCGCCGCCTCCTTCCTGCTCTCCGCCCTGGGCGCGGGGCTGGTCGTCCAGGGCCTGCTCAAGCGGCGCCGGGGGGAGCGGCACGGACCCGGGGAGGTGCTGGACGCCCAGGCCTTCGCCCGGGCGGGACGGGAACAGGGAAACCCGCTGATCCTGGTGGGGGCCGTGCTCTTGGCCTTCCCCCTGCTGGTCTGGCTCCTGGGCCGCTGAACCGCCCCGTCCCAGGCGGATTTTGTGGGCTGGCCCGCCGGTTCCGCGGGGTAGATTGATCGCATGTCCCCGGCACGGAAGCTGCTGCTGCTCCTGACGAGCATCAACCTGGTGAACTACCTGGACCGCTACGTGGTGCTGGCGGTGCTGGAGCCCCTGGGGCGGGACCTGCACCTCAGCGACGACCAGTTGGGCCGGCTGAGCTTTGTCTTCATCGTGGTCTACATGCTGGCCGCGCCCATCTTCGGCCTGCTGGGAGACCGCTTCCCCCGCCCCCGGCTCGTGGCGGCGGGGATCGTCCTGTGGAGCCTGGCCACGGCGGGGGCCGCCTTCGCCCACAGCTACCCCATGCTGCTGCTCTGCCGCTCCCTGGTGGGGGTGGGCGAGGCGGCCTACGCGAGCCTGGGTCCGCCCATGCTGGCGGACAGTTTTCCCGAACGGGAGCGGGCCCAGAAATTCACCTGGTTCTACCTCGCCATCCCCGTGGGGAGCGCGCTGGGCTACGGCCTGGGGGGCGGCATCGCGGGCCTCCTGGGCTGGCGGATGGCCTTCCTCATCGCGGGGATTCCGGGGCTGCTCCTGGCCCTGTGGATGGGGTTCCAGAGCGACCCGGAACGGGGAGCCCACGACAGCATGCCCGACGCCACCGCGGGGCGTTCCTGGGGGGTTCGCCTCGGCGCGATCTTCACGAACCGGGTCTGGCTGGCGTGCACGGCCAGCTACGTGGCCTACACCTTCGCCATGGGGGTGCTCAGCGCCTGGGCCCCGGTGCTCCTGCAGCGGCGCTTCGCCGTGGGCGTGTCCCAGGCAGGCCTGGTCTTCGGGGGCTTTGCCTTCGCCACCGGGGTGGCCGGGACCTTCCTGGGGGGAAAGCTCACGGACCGCCTCCAGGACCGCTGGCCCGACGCCGGGCTCTGGATCTCGGGCCTCACCCTCCTGGCGGCGGCGCCCGTGGTAGCCCTGGCCCTGCGGGTCCAGACCCTGGGAGCGGTCTACGCCCTCTTCTTCGCGGGGATGCTCCTGCTCTTCATCAACACCAGCCCGGTGAACGCCGTGACCGTGAGTTGCCTGCCCCCCAGCGTGCGGGCCACCGGGACGGCCCTCAACGTCCTGCTCATCCACCTGCTGGGGGACGCCGTGAGCCCCTGGTGGGCCGGCCACCGCTCCGATGCGTTCCAGGCGGCGGGCTTGGCCCCCGGGCTCGCCGTGGCCCAGGCCATGGGCCTGGCGGTCCCGGCCATCCTCCTGGCGGGGGGGGCGCTCTGGTGGGCGCGGGCGCGAAGGGCCCTGGCCGAGTAGGATGGCTCCCATGGGACACGCGCAGCCCCCGAAAGGACGGCGGCAGGAAAGGGCGCCGGCCCTCGCGGGGATGGTCCAGGCCGCGGTCCGCATGGTGGAGCAGGGGAACTGGTCCCACGCCGAGACCCTGGCCAGGCAGGCCCTCCGGGAGGCCCCGGGGCATCCCGGCGCGGTGGCGGTCCTCGGCATCCTGGCGGTGGAGCGGGAGGATCTGCAGACCGGCCTGGTCCACTTGAAGGAAGCCCTGGCGGCCGGCCACCGCAGCGCGGCGGCCTACCGCTACCTCGGCTACGCCCTCTCCCGCCTGGGGGAAGTCGAGGGCGCCCTGGATGCCTGCCGCAGGGGACTCGAGATGGATCCCCGGGATCCCGCCCTGGCCAACAACATGGCCTCGGCGCTCATGAGCAAGGCCCGGTGGGAGGAAGCGCGGGGATGGGCCCTCCGGGCCCTGGAGTTGCAGCCCGAGTCCGCCCACGCCCGCTTCAACCTGGGATTGCTGGACCTCCAGAAGGAAGACTTCGAGGCAGGATGGGAAGGTTACGAGGCCCGCTGGGAACTTCCGGGTCACCGCCGGCCCTCCCTGGGGCGGGGCCTGTGGGGCGGCACCCCCCTGCCGGGGAAACACCTCCTGGTCTACCCCGACCAGCGGGTGGAGGACACCCTCATGTTCGCCCGCTTCCTGCGGCCCGTGGCGGACCTGGGCCTGGCCGTCCACCTGGTGGTGCAGCCGGAGTTGAAGGACCTCTTCCACCCCTGGTCCTTCCTGGCCTCCCTCCGCGCCGCGGAGGAATCCCTACCGGAATTCGACGTGCACGCCAGCCTGGCCTCGCTTCCGCGCCTCCTCAAGGTCCGGAGGGAGACACCGGTCTGGAAGGGGCCCTACTTCTCCGTGCCTCTCCTGGTCCCCCACCGTGCGGAGCTGGACCGGCGCCTGGAGGTGGAAGGGCGGCGCATCGGCCTCCTCTGGCGGGATCCCTTCGCCCAGGGACCGGACCCCTTCCGCAGCCTGCCTCCGGAGGGCGCCCGGCACCTGGATCCCGGTGCCGCGGGGACCCTCTTCACGTTCTCCCCTCTGGGCTCGGCCCAGAACACCGTGGACCTCCAGGACTGCCTGGGCGGCCTGGCGGACCTGGCCCACGCCCTCTCCCGCCTGGACCTGCTGGTGAGCGTGGACGCCCCGGCCGCCCACCTCGCGGGAGCCATGGGCATCCCCACCCTGCTGCTCCTGCACCAGAATTCGGACTGGCGCTGGGGCCTGGGCCGGGAGGACAGCCCCTGGTACCCCGGACACCGCCTCCTGCGCCAGGCACGGTACGGAGACTGGAACGGTCCGCTCGCAGCGGCGGGGTCGCTGCTCAGGGAATGAAAAAGGAGCGGGTGGCCCCGCTCCTTCTTTCAGGACATCCGTTCGCTCAGTCGAGCTGGGGGAAGGCCGTCCGCGGGTAGTCCGAATCGCCGCCCAGCCAGGCGTTGCTGGGCCAGTTGGCGGTGTCGGCGGGATCAGCCACGCGCCCGGTGAGGAGCCAGATGTAGAGCTGCTTCTGGGCGGCGGGGGTGTAGGCCGTCCCGTCCAGGAGCATGGAATGGCTCGCGGGGTTCGAGGGGGATCCGAACTGGAAGAGACCCTCGGTGGGACCCGTCACGGGGTTGGTGGCGGGGGCCAAGGAGGGCTTCAGGCCGCCCGCGCCGAGGAGGAAGGGCACGGTCGGGGCGGCCGCCCCGGCGTTGCGGACCTGGGCGAAGCCCGGCGCGATGTCGAACCCCGTCCCGAGGGCCCCCCAGCCGCCCAAGGCGTTCCCGAAATGGTGCCCGTAGGTGTTCGGGATGGTGGTGTCCCCGATGGCTTCCTGGACGGTTGCCCGCCCGGAGAGGCGGGAGGGGAAGGGCAGGCCGTTGGGCTGGTTCTTGATCGGGGAGAGGGCCCAGGAGGGATCCACGGGGTCCACGATGGACTGCACCAGCATCATGAACTGGTCGTAGGAGTGGCTGCCGGGTGCCACCCCAGAGGCCTTGAGGCCGATGTTGGCGCTGTAGGCGAACCCGGCCTGGCTTTCCCGGATGACGTAAGCCACGCGGGCCCCGGGGGCGGAGAGGAAGGCATTGATGTTGGAGCCGCCCGTCTGGCTGGAGTTACCTGCCAGGAAGTAGGACCCGATGATGGTCCCGAGGCTGTGCCCCAGGAACCGGGAGGCGCCCGTGGCCGCGATGTTCTTGCCGACGGCGGCCGCCACCGACTGGAGGCTGGTGGGATCGGCGGTGGGCTGCTTGAGGATGCGCTCCGCCCGCCAGAGGTTGAAACCGCCCTGCTGGACGTTGGTGCGGGTGTTCAGGATGGAGAGCAGGCTCATGAAGTTGGCGCCCCACTCCGAGGCGGCGCGTCCGTTGGCCAGGCCCCCGTGCAAGGGTGCGTCGATGGCCAGGACCGCGTAGCCGGCCGCGCAGATGGTGTTGGCCGCGGCGAGGATGTCCTCCTTCTGTGAGGTGATCCCGTGCTGGTAGAGCATCACCGGGTAGCCGCCGCTCGGGGGAGCGGTGATCGGAGCGACGAAGAGGAAGGGCACGTTCCGCGTGACGTGGTAGAAGCCCGTGAGGGTCTTGCCGTCGGGCCGTGCGCCCTGGAGCACGCCGGTCCCGGGAACGGGAGCCGCGCCGGAGGGGTAGTAGCCGGGGTTGTAGGCGCCGGTGACGCCGTCCATCTTGCCGTCGGCCGGCTTGCTGGCCTGGGCCGCCACCACCGCGGGATCGATGTTCAGGTCGCCGCTCTGGAAGGTGCCCAGGGCGATGTAGCCCACCGCCGCGTGGGGAGCCTGGCTGAGGGGGGCCGGGAGCTGGGACCAGAAGGCGTTCACCAGGGTGGAGCCCAGGAACTGGCCCTGGCCCATGGCGCCGACGGAGACCCCGTTGTTCCACTGGCGGGCGGGGGCCGCGCCGAAGGGGAAGTTGGGCGCGGGGGCGTTGTTGGCCCAGGCCCAGAGGGCCACCTCCACGGGAACCTGGGTGGCCGCGCTGTCGAGGATCAGGCGGGTGGCCACGGAGCCGGAGGTGATGAATCGCCCGATGAGGCGGATGTTGTCCATGCTGGCGATGCCCGTGGCACCGGCCCCGGCGGCGGCCTTGCCGGAGGCGTCGGCGCTGGCGCTGGCCACCAGGTCGGCCATGGTCTTCGCGTAGCCCGAGAGGGCGATGTTGGAACCGGACATGGCGTTGCCGCGGATCTTCTCCAGGTCCCCGGTGGTGGAGGCCCCCAGCCAGGCGGCGGGGTTGGCGGGGTCCGTGAGGTCCGTGAGGGGCTTCTGGTACTTCAGGTAGTTGAAGATCAGGGCCGAGCGGACGGGGAGGCCGGAGGCCGTGTCCTTGACCCCGTCCGTGATCACGTAGACGAAGCGGCTGCCGGCGGGCAGCGGGATCCGGGGGGAGAGCTGGACCGCGGCGCCAGCCACGCCGAAGGGGTTGGCCAGCGTGGGGGTGGTGGGGACCTTGGTGCTGTTGGCGTCCCCGGGGGTGGCACGGTCATACCAGGTGAAGGAGGTCTCGGTGCTGAAGAGGGCCGTCACGTCCCGGAAGCCCAGCTTGCCGTTCTCGGTGCCGTCGGAGTCCGGCAGGCACATGAAGACCTTGATGGAGCCCGCGGGAGCGGTCACGGGGGCGTCGAAGGTCACCTTGATGGGGCTGCTGAGGCCCGCCACGGCGTTGGTGTTGCCCACCTCGTTCTGGTTGATCCAGGCCATGGCCTTGTCGGGGGCCAGGGGCACGCCGGCCGCGGGCACCACCGGGGTGGTGACGGCCGCGGTCAGGAGCACGTTGGGCAGGGGGATGATGCCCGCGCTGGGGCTGAACTGGGCCGAGTTGGTGCTGGCGGCCGGGGGGAAGTCCGCGGGGCCGGCGGCGGCGGTGGGCGACCCGCCCGCGTTGGAACTGCACGCCAGCAGCGTGAGGAGCGAAAGGCCGACGGACGCCTGAAGGGCGTGGATCTTCATGGAAGCTCCTGAGGGTGAAGGACTGGAAAGGAAGTGGCTCCCACGATAGCCCCGTGGGAGCCGATCCGCAAACAGGGAATTTTTCCTGCTTTACCCCGGGTCAGGGGCTATTCCGACACGGCGAAGACCACCTTCTCGTTCCGGAAGCGGTCCTTGGCCAGGATCTTGATCGTGGCGCTCTGCTTGTCCTCGGAGATGGTGAGCCGGTAGTGCTCGTCCTTCACCAGTGAGCCCGGCACCACGTTCACCTTGCCGATCTTCTTCACCCCCGCCTCCTGGGCCGTGAGCTTCAGCTCGTCGCTGGAGCGCAGGTCCAGGTCGTGGTCGAAGAGGTCGTCGGTCCACTTGGCCCCGCTGCGGTCCTTGGCGAAGACGGGGATGATGATGACCCCCTTCTGTTCCAGGGCCTTCCGCTCGCCCACGAGGTAGTGGAGGGAGTTGAGCTTGGACTTCTGCTTCTCGTTGGTGGCCGAGAGGGCGTTCATCTCGTCCATGAGCTTGGCCTTCTCGGTGCGCAGGCCGGCGATCTCCTCCTCGATCTGCTTCTTCTGGGTGACGAGGTCGTTGACCTCCTCCTGGAGCTTCTCGCTCTGGGCGATGGCCGTGTCCCGCTCCCCCTCGACCTTCTCCCGCTCTTCGCGGACCAGGTCGTTGGGGGTGATCTTGGCCTTGCCCTGGCTCACCCAGCTTCCGTACACGCCGTTGGCGTAGAAGTGGTACACCTCGAAGCCCGCGGCCAGCTTCTCCATGATGTTGACCCGGGAGATGAGCCGCTTGGCCTCCTCGTCGTTCACCCCCTTCTTCTTCAGGAAGCGCAGGGCCATTCCGTAGTGGCTGTCCCCGGGCTTGGCGAGGTCCGGCTTCGGCAGGGCCGCCCGGAGCTTGCTGATCTTCTCGTTGAGATCCTTGATCTCCTTGTCCTTTTCCAGGACCTCCTGGAGCAGGGCCTGGTAGGAACTGTTCTTCTCCGCCTTGATGCGCTCCTCGAGGGCCTTCTTCTGTTCCTCGGTGAGCTGCAGGGTCTCGGCGTTGGGCTTGATGTCGGTCACCCCGGCCTGCTGGAGCTTCTGGGCCTGGCTCCCGCCGGTCGTGTTGGCCTGCTGGCTCAGCTTGTCCAGCTCGGCCGCCTTCTGGCTCAGCTCCTTGATCTCCTTCTCCTCGGCGCTTCCGCGCTTGCAGCCGGGCGCCACCGTGAGGGTGGCCACCGTGAGAAGGCCCAGCAGGGCCAGGTACAGACGGGGGAATCGCATGGGGACCTCCCTGGGGGTCGGGCAAGGGGCTTAGGTGCCTGCAATAAAGCGACCCTAAACCTTACTCCCCGGCCCCTCGGAATGACAAGCGGGAGCGCCGCGGGCCCCCGGGGCGGGGCCCCCATGCTGATATTCTGTCGCTTTCCCCGGGTGATCGGCCCGGACCGTCCCCGGAGCACCCATGGCCACCAGCGGCAGGCACCTGTTCACATCCGAGAGTGTCACCGAGGGCCACCCGGACAAGATTTCCGACCAGATCAGCGACGCCGTGCTGGACGCGGCCCTCACCGACGATCCCGCGAGCCGCGTGGCTTGCGAGACCCTGGTTACCACGGGCCTGGTGGTGGTGGCCGGCGAGATCACCACCCGGACCTACATCCCCGTGGCCCAGCTCGTGCGCCGGGTGGTCCGCGAGATCGGGTACGACCACAGCACCAAGGGCTTCGACGCCGACACCTGCGGGGTGATGGTGACCCTGGACCGCCAGAGCCCTGACATCGCCATGGGGGTGGACCGCGGGGGCGCCGGGGACCAGGGCCTGATGTTCGGCTACGCGAGCCGGGAGACCCCGGAGCTGATGCCCGCCCCGATCCAGTACGCCCACAGCCTCACCCGGCGTCTCGCGGAGGTCCGCAAGGATGGCACGCTCCCCTGGCTGCGCCCCGACGGCAAGAGCCAGGTGACCGTGGAATACGAGGGCGACAAGGTCCGCCGCATCGACACGGTGGTGGTGAGCACGCAGCACGACGAGGCCGTGCCCCTTGCCACCATCCACGCCGAGATCGAGAAGCTGGTGATCCGCTACGCCCTTCCCGAGGAGCTGGTGGACGCCCGGACCAAGTTCTTCATCAACCCCACGGGGCGCTTCGTCATCGGCGGGCCCATGGGCGACTGCGGCCTCACGGGCCGCAAGATCATCGTGGACAGCTACGGCGGCGCGGGCCGCCACGGGGGCGGGGCCTTCTCCGGGAAGGACCCCAGCAAGGTGGACCGGAGCGCCGCCTACATGGGCCGCTACGTCGCCAAGAACATCGTGGCGGCCGGCCTGGCGGACCGCTGCGAGCTCCAGCTGGCCTATGCGATCGGCGTGGCCGAGCCCGTCTCCATCGCGGTGGACACCTTCGGCACCGGCCAGGTGCCGGACGAGGCCATCGTGAAGGCCGTGCGGGAGGTCTTCAGCTGCACCCCCGAGGCCATGATCCAGACCCTGGATCTGCGGAAGCCGGTCTTCCGGGATACCGCGGCCTACGGCCACTTCGGACGCCCCGAATTCAGCTGGGAGCGGGTGGACAAGGCCGAGGCGCTGAAGGCCGCGGCGAGGTGAAAACAAGGGATTGATGGCCGCCAAGAAAGGATAGGGGCTTCTTGGCGCTCCTGGAGCCTTGGCGGAGATCCCGCTCTATTTCTAGGAATCCCGCCGCTGCAGCCCGGGGTCCTGGGTAAGCTCTTCCACCAGGTCCCGCACGCTGACCAGCTCCTTCAGCCGGGCGCCGTTGCTGCCGGAGAAGAAGAGGCCGTGCTCCCGGTCGCCGCGGGCGGCGTCCGCCAGACGGTCGGCGATGCAGTAGCCCGCCTCCAGGGCCCCGCGCCCGTGGCCGCAGGGCTGGAGGCACTGGCTGGTGCAGCGGATGGGAGGGGCGCTGCCGGACCCGATGGCGGACTGGAGGGCGGTGCGGATCCCCCGGGCGGGCAGGCCCACGGGAGATTTCATCAGGCCGATGTCCTTGGCCTCCGCCTTCAGGACGACGTCCTTGAAGGCCGGGGCGGCGTCGCATTCGAAGGTGCCGATGAAGCGGGTCCCCATCTGGACGCCGGAAGCCCCCAGGGCGAGGAAGCGCTCGATGTCGCCCCGGTCCCAGACGCCCCCGGCCACGAGCACGGGGAAGTCGCCCCAGCGGTCCCGCTCCTCCAGGACCAGGGGCAGGAGTTTCTCAAGGGTGTGGGCGGGATCGTCGCAGGCCTCCAGGCTGAATCCCTGGTGGCCGCCGCTCTCGGGACCTTCCAGCACCACGGCGTCGGGGAGACGGTGGTGGCGGCGGGTCCAGTGCTTGCAGATCACGGCCAGGGCCCGGGCCGAGGAAACGATGGGAACCAGCGCCACCTCCGCGTCCCCCACCATGTCCGGCAGTCCCAGGGGCAGTCCGGCGCCGGAGATGATCATCTGGGCGCCGCCTTCCAGGGAGGCGCGCACGGCGGCCTCGTAGCCTTCGATGGCGCAGAGGATGTTGACCCCCACGGCCCCGTGGCCCCGGGAACGCTCCCGGGCGGCGCGGACGATTCCTGCCAGGACGCCGGGGGGATTCAGCTCCGGGCTGCCCACCGGCCGGCCGTGACGGAGCAGGGGGCGGGCCGAGGGATGGTAGCCCGTGCCGATGGCGGAGACGATGCCCACGCATCCCTCCCGGGCCACGGCGCCGGCCAAGCCCTCCCAGGAGACGCCGATGCCCATGCCGCCCTGCTGGATCGGGTAGCTCAGGTCCAGGTGGCGGATGCGCAGGCGGGGCAGCGGGGCCGGCCCCTGGAAGAGGAGGTCCTGGCCCAGGTCTCCCAGGTTCTCCCCGAGGCGGGAGCGGAAGGCAGCCAGGGGGGGCGCATCCAGGAGGGACGGGGATCGGGGCTGGAGGCCCGCCGCCCCGGCCCCCAGGGCCAGCCGGGCCTGGGCCTCGTCCCGCGCGGAGGCCAGCACGGGGAGGCCGGGCCGGCCCAGCTCCGCCACGTGCTCGGCGTCCGCCAGGAGCGCCAGGGCCCCGGAGGCGGAAGCCTGGCGGGCCTGCTCGGCGTCCTGCACGGCGACGATGCGGGGAAGGTTGGCGTGCTTGAGCATGGAGAGGCCCGGCGGAAGTTCGGCGGTGTGCAGCAGGAAGGCCACGCCGGCCTCCCTCGCGGCGGCGATGACCTGGTCCGCGTTGCCCCGCAGGCCCCGGAGGTCCAGGCCGACCCGGGTGCCCTCCCGGAATCCCGCGACCAGTTCGTCCAGCCGGGTCCGCAGGGCCGCCGGGTCCGGGAAGGCCTCGGTGCGGGCCAGGGCCCAGCCGCCGGCCCGCTGGAAGACGCCCCGGAGGTCCGCGGTGCCCGGGGCCTGCCACCCTTGAAGGATCGGCAGGACACCGGCAGGGAACATGCTTGCTTGCATTCAAGTCTCCGGGGCCACCCGGAGACCGGATGAACCTGAAGTATGACCGGACTGACCCAGGGTAGGCACCCCCCGGCCTGGATCGAAGCCCTTCCCCGGTTTCAGCCCAGGACGCGGCGGGCGGCTCCCTGGAGTTCATCCCGCCATCGGTCCCAGGCCGCCGCATCGAAGGCCTCCCCGAGGCCATGCCGGGCCGGGCGCCCCCGGGCCACGGGAGCCCCGCAGGCCCGCCAGGCCTCGGTGGCCTGCCGGATGCCGTCTGCCGACTGGCAGACGAGGAGGGCCTCGTGGCCGGCTTCCAGGGCCATGCGGGCCCGCTGGGGCCAGGGCCAGGCGGCGCAGCCTCCCATCTCAAGGTCGTCGGTGATCCACTTGGCCGAAACCCCCCAGGGGTTTCCGGCGACGTGGCCCCGGTGGAGGCTGGCGGGCCGGCCCTCGCTCCATGGGGTGCGGAGGTGGGCCACCATGACGAAGCGGGCCGGGTGGGCCAGCATGCGGAAAGGCTCCAGGTTCCTGCGGAACTGGTCCTCGTCCATCACTTCGGGCAGGTCCTTGTGGCTGTCCACGCGGGTGGAGGCCAGGCCCGGGAAGTGCTTCAGGCTGCCCTCCAGGCCCTCGGATTCCAGGCCGTGGAGGAAGGCGCCGGCGGCCCGCGCGGCCTCCCCGGGGTCCTCACTGGCGCAGCGCTCCCCCTGGCCGGTTTCCGCGTTGCCGTCGTAGAGGTCCGCCACCGGGGCCAGGTCCGCGTCGAAGCCCAGGAGGCGGAGGCCACGGCCCCAGCGCCGCCCCCAGGCCTCGCATTCCGCCGCGCCCCCGTGCAGCCAGGTCCGCCGCAGGCTGGGCGTGGGCCCCACCCAGGGGAGCAGCCGGGACACCCGCCCGCCCTCCTGGTCGATGGAGAGGAGCAGGGCCTCCCCCCACCGGCTCCGGAGGCCCTGGATGAGGGCGTGGCACCGGGCGGGTCCGGCCCCGGGATCGGGGTCCAGGTTGCGCCCGAAGAGCACCACGCCCGAAGGAGGGGCCGCCCCCGGGCCCGACCAGAAAAGCTCCCCGGGGTCCGGTCCTGGAAGACCGATCCAGAGGGGACATCGCACCTGCGTCTCCGGCCCTGCCATCACGCCCTCCCCCCCAGCCGCTCCAGGCGCCCGGCCACGTCCATGGAAAAGCGGCCGATCAATTCCAGCACGAAGGCCTTGGGGTCCAGGCCGTCGTGATGGATCAGAGGGCTGAGGTCCATGGCGAAGGTGAGGCCCGTGGCGGCGTCGGTCTCGTGGCTCTCGTGAAAGGTGGCGTGGGCCCGGCGGCGGCCCAGGGTGGCCAGGTCGTAGCGCTTGCCCCCGGCCACCTGGCTGTGGAAGACCTGGAGCAGTGCGGCCTGGAAATCCTCCCGGCCGCTCACGTCCAGGGCCACCTTGTCTCCGGCCGGGAGCCAGTCCAGATCCCGCCAGACCTCGCAGCCCAGGAGACGCGCAGGGCGGCGTTCCCGGGGGAGGGCCTGCAGGGCGGCGATCACCCGGAGGGCCACCGCCACGTGGGTGTCGTGGCTGTCCGCCAGGTTGTGGGTGTAGACCACCTCCGGGGCGGTGGCCTCGAACAGGGCGGACAGGTCCTCCAGGGGATGGGCCTCCGAAGGATCCTTCACCGCGGAGCTGGGGTGGTCCAGGAGGACGCAGGCGCTGAAGCCGCCGAGTCGGGCCGCGGCCTTCTGCTCCTCCCGCCGCAGCGCCCGCATCTGGGCGTCGCTGTGGTCCGCGTAGGGTCCCGAGCGGGCCGAGCCGCCCCCGTCGGTGAGCACGGCCCCGGTGAACCAGCGGTCGGGGCGCCCCTCACACGCCAGGATGCCGTGGCAGGCCATGATCTCCAGATCGTCCTGGTGGGCCCCCACCGCCAGGTGGGTGGTGCGGGCCAGGGCCTCCTCCAGGGAACTCCCGTCGGGGACGAAGACCTCGGCGCTGGGCAGATGGAAGGGCATGGCGGCCTTTCAGGGCAGGGCCGGAAGGCTGGCGGCGGCGATGCTCTGCCCCACCCGCCGGCTGCGTTCGTCCGGCAACTGGATCGCGAAACTCAGCTCGGGGAATTCCTGGCGGAGCACCACCCGGGCCCCCGCCAGGATGAGTTCCCCGCCCCGGCCCGAGGTGCAGCGGCCCAGGATCAGCACGTGGCGCAGCTCGTAGAAGGCCGCGTAGTGCGCCAGGGCATAGCCCAGCCAGACGCCGATGCTCTTCCAGATCTCCGCCCCGCCGGGGTGGCCCGCCTCCAGGTGGGCCTGGACCGCCTTCAGCCGCTCCGCATCGGGGAGGCCCTCCGGCACCTCCAGGCCCGCCCGGCGGGCCAGCCGGAAGACCCCCTGCTGGCTGAAGTACATGGACCCCACGCCCCGGTCTCCGCTCCACTCGTCCACGGCGCCCTCGGGGCCCAGGTCCACGGGGGCGAAGGCGAGTTCGTTGAGCCATCCCAGGATTCTTCCCTGGAGGTCCACGTAGCCCGCCGCCTGGCTGGTGCCCAGGGCGAGGCCCAGGATGCCGTTGTCCTCCAGGCTCATGGACCCGGCCAGCGCCGTCACGTCCCCGTCGTTCGCCACCTCCAGGGGCACTCCGAAGCGCGCCCGGATCCTGTGGAAGAGGCCCCGGACCTCGGGGTAGCGCGCTTCGGGAATCCCCCGGAACAGGCTGGCGATCCGCACCTCGTTGTCCACGTAGATTCCGGCCGCACTGCCCCCGATGGCGTCCACCCTGGGCAGGTGCGAGGCGGCCCGCTCCAGCCCGGCCACCAGCTCCCGCTCGTGATAGCCGGGGTCCGCCTGGGTCTTGGGTTCCCAGACCACCTCCTCGCTGAACACCGCCTTTCCGTCCAGGACCGCGCTGACCTTGCGGTCCGAGCCCCCGAGGTCGAAGCCGATGCGGCAGCCGTCCAGGTGGCGTCCCAGGGGCTTGCCGCTCTCCCTCGCCTGCGGAACCGCCTCGGGGTCGCAGCCCAGCACTTCGAAGGCGCGCCCGTAGACGTCCTTCCCCATGAATCCTGCGTCGAAAGCCCGCGCCCCGCCGGGGGCGTAGGCGTCGCGGAGGTGTGCGGCGACCGAGGGAGGCCCCCCCACGAAGGCCCGGTATCCGCCGCGCTGCCAGAGCAGAAACTTGAAGAGCCGTTCCGCGTGGCCCAGGTTGGCCGCTGCCCGGGGATGGCCCTCGGGAAAGGCCACCGTCTCGAAACGGGACAGGGTCCCGTCCGTGCGCTCCAGGCCGAAGACCAGGGGCACCGCCCCCGCCTCCCGGGCCGCGGCCTCGAAAGCCCGGTGCGCCAGGACCGGGGGACGGAAACCGGGGTCCAGGGGCGGCTGGATCCGGGGGGCCACGAGCCTGAAGCCGTCGATCATGCGCGGACCCCAGCGATCCGGAGGGCGGTCCGGCGGGTCCGGGCGAGGCGTGGGCTCGAGGTCATTCGTGCTCCCTGAGGCTCCCTCCATGATCCGTCAGGTGGGGCGGAAACCGCGAGCCCTCCCCCTGGCCCGGATCCGGCCGGGGTGTTCATCCAGAACGGGCGCCTAGTAGCGCCACAGGTAGGAGGCCTTGAAGAAGAGACCCCGCTGCACCTCCAGGAAGGGGTCCGCGGGCCGGACCTGGCCGCCGTCCCACTGTTCCTGCCGGGCGAGGGAGCCATAACCCAGGTAGAGGACCGTGCCGGGGATGTAGGTGTAGGAGGCCAGCAAGTCTGTCAGCAACTGGCGCCGGTACCGGTTCTGCTCGACGATGGCCCGCAGGAAGAAGGCGTGGCTGAACTGGTAGGTGAGCTTCGCCCGGCTGATGGGATAGGAATAGATTTTCTCTCCGGTGGACATCCTGTAGAAGTCCGCAAAGGTCCAGTTCAGGGCCAGGTTGAAGGATTCCCCGGGCTGGACCACCACCCCCAGGGCCGTCTGGGACACGCGGCCCTGGAAGGGGTCGGAGGTGTAGCGGATGCCCAGGCCCCTCTGGTAGCTGGCCTGGAAGGAGAGGGACTTGGTAACCTGGCTGCGGGCGCTGGCGCGCCAGCGGTCGGTCCGGAAGCGCTGGCCCAGGAAGATCTCGGTGGCCTCCTCCCGCTGGAAGGTGGCGGCGCCGTTGCCCTGGAAGATGAAGGTCAGCCCGGCGGTGGCGTTGCCCTCGCGGAGGCCGCTGAGGTGGTCCCGGAGGGACGAATAGCCCACGAAGGGATCCAGGCGGCGCAGCCAGCCCGACCGTGGGTAGACCTTGGGCGTCACAAGCACCGAAGCCGAGCTGAGCCCCGTTCGGGTGAGGAAGCCCGCGTCGGCGATGAAATCGCGGGTGATGTCGTGCAAGGCGCCATTGACCGCGAGCCGGCTGGTGTCGAACAGGTATTCGAGACCCAGGGCCCTTCCCCTCGAGGATTCGAGGGAGGCGTCCCCGTGGGTGGAAGAAGCGAAGGCGTGGAAGCTCAGGAGGGAGGCGTCGGTGAGACGGATCTGCCCGTCGGGACCGAAGACCCGGTTGCTTCTCGGGCCCCCGTCCCGCGCGGCGTAGAAGGCCCCCAGGTAGCCGTCCTCCGAAGTGGTCCGCCGGTAGCGGAAGACCGCCGAACGTGGCCCCCCTCCGCCGCCCCCCGCGGGATCCGGCGTGTCCACGGCGGCCAGGAGGGCGAGGGTGTCGTCCCGTCCCACCTTTCCGGAGAGTTTCAGTCCCCAGCGGGGATCCACGATGGTGCGGGAGTGCAGGACCGCCTGCAGGGGGCTCGTCTGGGTGGCCGCGACGTTGAAGGCCTCGCTGCCCTCCAGGAAGAAGGGCCGCCTTTCCGGGAGGTAGAGGCTGGAGCGCAGGTTGGCGTCCACCTGGGCCGCGTCCGCCTCCACCTGGGAGAAGTCGGGGTTGACCGTGGCGTCCAGGACCAGGCTGGGAGTGATCCCGTACTTTCCGGTCAGGCTCCACTGGCGGTCGTCGGGCTGGCGCCGCATGAGGCCCTCCTCCCGCACCGACCGGCGGGAGAGGGTGAAGGCGGGCAGCAGTTCCAGGGTGGTGGGCCGGGCGAAGCCCTCGTACTCCAGGACGGCCATCTGGGGGAGGAAGGCGTAGCCCCGGGCCGGGTCCAGGGCCGGAAAGGAGCCGTGTTCCTGGCGTCGGTGGATCGTGCGCTCGAAGAACACCGCCATCTGAACCTTGTCCCCGTGGAGGTAGCGGATGCTCTTCAACGGGATCCGGATCTCCACCGAGTAGCCCTGGGCGTCGATCCGGGCCGCGCAGTCCCACACCAGGTCCACGCTGAAGTCCTCCTTGTTGCTGGCGAAGCGGCTGTCGCCCTGGACCCCGGCCGGGGTGACATAGAAGGCATAGAGGGACTGCTGGTCGTTGAAGGTGTCCAGGTTGATGCAGACGAAGTCGCTGGTGCCGATGTCGTCCCGCCGCGTCAGGGGGGCCCGGATGCGGTCCGGAGCCTCCTCCGAACAGCGGAAGGCGAAATAGAGGTTCTGCGTGTCGTAGGCCATGTAGGCCACGGTCTTCTCGGGCTGTTTCTTGCCGAATTCGGGGATGAAGGTCTCGAAGTCCGTGACCGAGGCCGCCTGGGCCCACAGGGGATCGTCCAGGCGGCCGTCCAGGACCGGGGGCGTGTCGGTGCGGAAGGGCTTCAGCCTGGCCCTGGCCGAGGGCCCCCCGGCCAGGAGGGGGATCGCCAGGAGGAGCAGGACGAAGCGTCGAAAGGACATGCCGGATCCAGGAGGCCGGGCCCCTTGGGGGCGCCGCCCAGGATCAGGCTACCTCATCACGTGAGGCAGCCGCGGGCCCTGGCCTCCGGGGCGGCCGGGCTCAACGGGCCAGGATCGGTACCAGGTCGCTGAGCGTGCGGGGTGGAGCCGGCCGCGGGTCCCGCAGGCGGGAGAGGGGCTGGACCACCAATTCCCCGGCCTTGAGGCCGAGGAAGAAGCCGCTCTCGCCGGCCGCCAGCCTCCTCACGGCTTCGGCCCCCCACCAGCTGCCGTGGATGCGGTCCAGGGCCGTGGGGCTGCCGCCCCGCTGGATGTGACCCAGCACCACCACCCGCAGGTCCAGGTTGTGGTCCTTTCTCAGGCGCTCGCCGATGGCATAGGCGTTCCCGACCTTGTCCCCCTCGGCCACCACGATGATGGAGGCGCGCTTGCCCCGCTCCCACCCCGAGCGCAGCTGCGCCACGAGGCCCTCGAAGCTCTCCCCCTCGCCTTCCGGGAAGAGGACGGCCTCCGCCCCGCAGGCGATGGCGGTGTGCACCGCGAGCATGCCGCTCTGCCGCCCCATCACCTCCACCAGGAAGACGCGCTCGTGGGCCGAGGCGGTGTCCCGGATGCGGTCGATGGCCTCGATGGCCGTGTTGAGGGCCGTGTCGAAGCCCAGGGTCCGGTCGGTTCCCGGCAGGTCGTTGTCGATGGTTCCCGGGATTCCGGCCACGGGAATGCCCGTCTCCCGGCCCAGGAGGTCGGCCCCCGTGAAGCTGCCGTCCCCCCCGATGACCACCAGGGCCTCGATGCCTGCGTCCCGAAGGTCCCGGCCCACCTGGGCGCGCACCGCGGGCACCAGGAAGGCCTGGCAGCGGGCGGTGAAGAGGATCGTTCCGCCCCGCTGGAGGATGTTGGAGCAGTTCCGGGACGTGAGGGGCCGCCAATCCTGATCCACGAGGCCCTGGAAGCCCCGGTAGACCCCGTAGGTTTCCAGCCCGAGGGCATCGGCCTGCCGCACCACCGCCCGGATGGCGGCGTTCATCCCCGGGGCGTCTCCGCCGCTCGTGAGCACTCCGATCCGCTTCACCGACATGGGAACCTCTTTCGCCCCGGGCGTGGCCGGGAGCTCCAGGAACGACGCTCCGGGGCCAGGGGGCTTCGGAGTCCGTCCGGGGCGCATCTTGGGAGGCGCGGTCCCGGGGACGGGGGTCGCAGCTCCATTTTCCTCGATTCGGGCCGGGGTTGCGAGGGCGGAGGAAGCGCCGCGGCGGTTCCCCCCGCCCCGGGACAGGGGTACCCTTTGCGCATCCAGGAGTCCCACATGCCCCTGGTCACCATCGCGAACCCCAAGGGCGGAACGGGGAAGAGCACCCTGGCCACCAACCTGGCGGGGTGCTTCGCCCACCGCGGGCACGGGACCATGCTGGGGGACATGGACCGGCAGCATTCCGCGAGGGAGTGGCTGGAGAGGCGTCCCGCCCACCTCCCCCGCATCGAGACCTGGGAGCGCTCGGAGAAGAAGACCCTCCGGCCCCCGAAGGGGGTCACCCACGTCGTGCTGGACACGCCCGCGGGATTGAAGGGCGACAGGCTGGAGGAGGTGCTGGGCGTGTCCTCCAGGGTGCTGGTCCCGTTGCAGCCCAGCGCCTTCGACCTGTCGGCCACCAAGGCCTTCCTGGCCCGCCTCGCGGAGGTGAAGGCCGTCCGCAAGGGACGGACCGAGGTGGCCGTCGTGGGCATGCGCGTGGACCTCCGGACCCGCAGCGCCGACGAGCTCCGCCACTTCCTGGAGGACCTGGACCTTCCCGTCCTGGGCTTCCTCCGCGACACGCAGCTCTACGTCCAGCTGGCCGGGGAGGGCCTCACGCTCTGGGACCTTCCACCCTCCCGCGCGGAACGGGACCTGCTCCAGTGGCTGCCTCTCGTCCGCTGGGCGGAGGCCTAGGGCCTGGGCGCCCCGTTCCGGGGTCAGGGTGTCGGCCCCGCGGGTCCCGGGGGGACAAGGGGCACGGGCACCCAGTCTCCGCTTCGCAGGGCCACCAGCCAGGCGTCCACGGGCAGCCGCTCCTTCGAGGAGAGGGCCGACGCGTAGCGGGCGAGCTGGGCGCGGTAGCCGGCCAGCTCCTCATCTCCGAAAGCCCTTGAATGCTTGAAATCCAGGAGATGGACCCGGCCCTTCTCCCAGACCACCAGGTCCGCCCGGCCCAGGGCCCCGCTGGCGGCGGCCCCCTCCAGGGGGAATTCGGTCCGCCGGCGCAGCAGGCGCCAGCCCCGGGCCTCGAACTGCTCCAGGAAGCGAAGCGCGTTCTCCCTCGCCCTGGGGACGGGGGGCGCGGCGTCCAGGCACGCCGTGAAGGAGGCCGGCTCCTCCCAGCGCACCAGGAGCTGCCGAAGGTAGGCGTGAACCGCCTCGCCTTCCTGCCGGGCCTTGGCGCGGGCCTCGGGAGGCAGGCCCTCGTGGGGGTCCTGGACGGACTCGGTTTCGGGAAGTCCCTCCCGAAGGGGCGGGGCCACCGGGGGGCGGGCCGCCCTTCCGGGGCGATCCCCGGGGGGTGGAGGGGTCTCCAGGATCCTCAGCTCCAGGGGGGCCGCCGCGAGATGCTGGCCCCACTGGGCCCAGGTCCTGGAGCCCTCCGCGGGCTTGGCCTCCTTCGGTTCCTGCAGCAGCAGGCAGAGTCGCTCCCGGGCCCGGGTGAGGGCCACGTAGAAAAGGTTCAGGTCGTCCTCGCGCTGGCGCGCCTCGGCGAGGGGCTTGAGCTCCTCGTAGTCGGCCCCGGGGTGTTCCCCCAGCTTCCAGGCCAGGCGCAGACGGCCGGTGGCGGCCTCCGTGCGGAGTCCACCCTTCCCGAAGGAACGGGGATGGCTGTGCAGCAGGGGAAGGATCACGTCCTCGAATTCCAGGCCCTTGCTGCCGTGAACGGTCTGGATGAGCAGGTCCGCCTCGTCGGGGGCCGCGGGCAGGTCCCCGCGCACGAGCCCGGCCCGCTCATCCTGCAGACGGGTGAAGGCCACCGAGGGACTGGCGGGCAGCTCCAGCAGCATGGCCAGGAAGGCGGCCAGGTTTCGCCGGGCCCGCAGGGGCTCCATGGCGCCGTGCACAGCCAGGGCCCGCAGGGAACGGAGCAGGGCTCCCTGGCGGAGCAGGCGCCCCGCCAGTTCCAGGGTGTTCGCGTGCAGGAGGCTCTGCAGCCACCGGCCGGCGTCCCGCGCGCCCTCGGGCAGGGCGTCGGGATCCAGCCTGCCCAGGCCCGGAAGCGCGGCGCGCCCTCCGGTGCCCAGGGCCAGCCTGGTCAGGTCCTCGTCCCGCATTCCCGCCACCTGCCGCAGAAGGGCGGCGCAGGGCAGGGGGCGTTCCGGGTGGGCCACGGCCTCCAGGGCGGCCATCATCAGCCGCACGCCAGGGCTGTCCCAGAAACCATCCCGGGCCACGACGTAGGGCTGGATCCCCCGGGCCTTGAGCCGCTGGAGCAGGATCGGCAGCCGCGTGCGCTGCTTGAGCAGCAGGGCCCGTCGCCGGGGTGCGCGCCCGGAAGCCTCCCCCAGGCTCCGGGCCCAGCCGGAATCCTCCGAAAGGGCGGCGATCCATTCGGTGAGGGCCGGGAGGTCGGCGCGGGACTGGGGCGCGGCGCTCCGCACCAGCCCCACCCGGGTTCCCTTGGGTGCCCGGGCTTGCTGGGAGCCGCCCAGGTCACCCACTCCGGGGGACAACCGGGGCCAGAGTTCCTCCACGAAGCCGTTGGCCAGGGCGACGATGTCGGGGGTCGAACGGAAGTTGGCGGGCAGGCGGAAGGCCCCTTCCCCGGCGGCCTGCAGGTGGTCCCGGAGCAGGGCGGGATCCCCGCCCCGGAACCCGTAGATCGCCTGCTTCACGTCGCCCACGCGCACCACGCGTTCCGCCCCCAGGGCGCTCAGGAATGCGTCCTGGGACCGGGAGGTGTCCTGGTACTCGTCCACCAGGAGCAGGCGGGGGGCCTGAAGTTCCATGCCCCCGCCCTGGAGGGCGACCAGGGCCTGCCTCACCAGGTCCCCGAAGGTGGCCAGGCCCAGCTGGCGCTTCCGCTCCTCGAAGGCCCGGAGGCCGCCGACCAGCAGGCAGCGCAGCCAGGCCTCCAGGGCCTCCGCCGCCGGCGTGAAGGTGGCCATGGCCTCGCGGAAGGTGTCCGAGAAGTACTGGTTCTCCGGCTTCACGGCCCGGCTCTGGGCCTCGGCCCAGGCCAGCTGTTCGGCGAGGCCCGCCCCAGGGGAGGGCAGGGCTTGGATGCAGGAGGGCTTGAAGTACCTGCGGGAGGAACTGGAGGCATCCAGGGCCCGCAGGGGATCGGCCACGAAGGGGGCCAAGGCCCGGGCCGCCGCTTCCAGGGCGGCGCGGAGGCGCTCCCGGTGCGGCGCCGGGTCTTCCGGGTCGAAATGCCCTTGGGCGTCGAGGTGCTGGTCGTGGGCACGGGAGAGCTCCTCCCAGTTCCGTTCGGCCCAGGCCAGCAGCAGGCGCGCCCCGTCGTGGTCCGGGTGCTCCGGGGGCAGGTCCAGGGTCTCGCGGAGGGACTGGCGGAGCAGGCGCAGAAGGGAGGGGTGGGCCACGTCCAGGAGGGTCCCCGGGGCGCCCTCCCCCCGGCCCAGCACCCGCCGGGCCAGGCTGTGGATGGTGGAGACCGCCATCAGCTCCGCCTCCCGGCGGACCCGGCGCCAGAAGGCCTGGGCCCCCGACGGGGACGAGGTCCAGGGCTGGCCAGGCCAGTGGGGGGTGGCCGCGCCGACCTCCCGGGCGGCCTTGGGGAGTTCCCCGGGCAGCGAGAGGCCTTCGAGGGCGGCCTCCACGCCTGCGCCGTCCCCGGCCCGAAGGGGGCCCAGCACCGCGTCCCACGCGGCCGCGTCCAGGCTCGCCAGGAGGTTCAGGGGCCGCCGCAGGCGTTCCCGGAGGTCCGCCGCCGCCGCTTCGCTGAAAGTGGTGGCCAACACCTCGTGGGGGCGCAGGTCCCCCCGTCCCAGCTGGGCCAGCACCACCACGGTGATCGTGAAGGTCTTCCCGGAGCCGGCGCTCGCGCTCACGACCAGGGATCGGTCGAGGAGGCGGGGGTCCCTCAGGTCCAGGTCCTGCATTTCAGTCCCCGTCCTCGGACGCCACGCTCACGTCCACCGGCCGGCCGCACAGGGCGCCCAGTTCGCACTGCTGGCAGTGCTCTCCCGGCGTGGGGGGGAAGTCCCCGGCCTCCAGTCGGGCGTCCAGCCGCTCCAGGTTCTCCAGGAGCAGGGTGCGCCAGCCTCCATTCCCCCCGGCCTCCGCCAGGGTCTTCAGGGGCCGGGTGACCGGTTTCGGCTCGTCCTCCCGCAGGGGCACCAGGGCCGCCGCAGCGGGGATTCCGGGATGGGCGTCCTCGGCCAGCAGCATGTAGAGGGGCGTCTGGAGGTGCGAGGCAAAGGGGGCCCCCGCTTCGGCGTAGGCCTGGAGCCGCCGTTTCGTGGAGGTCTTGTAGTCGGTGATCCGGTGGAACATCGGGCCCTCCGGATGCTCCCAGCGCTCGAGGCGGTCCACCGTGCCCGCGACGGCCAGGGAGCGTCCCCCCGGAAGGACCAGGTCCACCGGCCCCAGGGCCTGCTCCAGGCCCAGCAGGGTGCGCGTCCAGCCCTGCTTCAGAGGATCGGGAGGGGCGCCCTTCTTCCTGGGGGAGGAAGGGGCCGTCCGCGTCTCGGGGAAGAGCAGGGCCAGCTCCTCCTCCGTGGGAGCCTCGGCGGCGGCATCCTCGTGCAGCGCCGCGGCGAGCTTGGGCAACAGTCCCTCCACCTCCAGGCGCAACTGGGGCCACTGCTCCCGGGGCACCTCGAGGCGCGGATCGGCGAGCCATTCCGCGCCGTGGGTTTCCCAGGCACCCCTCAGCCGAGCCTCCGGAGTCGGTCCGCCGGAAGCCAGGAGGGCGCCGGGCCAGTCCCGCACGCCCACGAAGGGAAGGAGGGCCGCCTCCAGCAGCTTGTGGGCGAGGGTGCCCTCGGCCATGCGGAGCCGGCTGGGCGCGTCGAAGACCTGGAGGCGCCAAACCCGTTCCGCCAGGGAGCGGAAGGGGCAGCGGGCCAATCCCTCCAGGGCGGTGGGGCTGGCGGCGGGCCTCCCCTTGAGCCACGCCTCCCGGATCCCCCCCACCCGGTCCTCCGCCGGAGCCTCCGCCCTCAGGGCCTCCGGTTCGGGCCGGGCCTGGGCGGCGACGGCGCGGGCCTCCGCCAGGGGCTCCGCCTCGCCGCCCTCCCAGAGCCAGCGCAGGCGGCTGTGGGTGTTCGGATCGGAAGGCCCCACCTCCTGCACGCCCTCCAGGGCATGCCAGAAGGGTCCCTGGGCCCGGGTCCGGCCCTCCGCGTCCTGGGCGGGGCTGAGGGCCACCAGGTGTTCCCGGGTGAGGGCCAGGGCCTTGCTGAAGGCATAGGCCTCCCGCTGGAAGGCCCGGGGCACCTGGTCCCCATGCTCGGCCCGGGGCAGCCAGAAGCGCTGCAGGGCCGCCGGGAAGGACGTGGGGCCCTCCTGCCGGGTGCGTTCCAGCAGGGCGCGGTTGATGGCGGCCTGGCGGTTCCAGTCCAAGTCCGGGTTCTCCTCCGGGCGGGCGGGCCAGGCCCCCTCCGAAAGGTCCAGCAGGAGGGTGGCCCGGGCGCCCTTCCACTCGTCCAGCAGGGTCCCCGGGGCCACCAGGCGCAGGCCTTCGGGGGCGCGGTCCGGGGCGCCGCTCCGGGCGACTTCCAGGAAGGCCTCCAGGGCCTCCACCATGTCCGGAAAGGCCCACCGTTCCCCGGCCCAGACCTCCTTCAGGAGGCCCAGGGGGCCGTAGAGATCGTCGGCCTCCCTCGGGGGGCGGAGGAGCCCGGCCAGGGTGCCCAGACGCTCCACCCACTCCCGGGCCGGCAGGGTGGCCCCCCGAAGGTGGAGGAGGTCCTTCCACAGGGCCTCGGCCGAGGCGCGGGCCCGCTCTCCCAGGTGCATGAAGCTGGCCTCGAAGGCTTTGGGGCCGCTCTGGTCCGCCAGGGAGAGAAGGTCCGCCCAGGCCCGCAGGTCCTCCCGGCGGGAGGCCCGCAGGCCCCCGGAGACGAGGCAGGGATCCCAGCGTTGCAGCCCGGACAGGAGGCTCCAGACCGGGCTCCAGGCCTCGCTGGCGGCCAGCGGCACCAGGGCGCCCCGGACGTGGAGGGACCCCCCCTCGGCCGCCAGGAGCGGCGCCAGGAAGGCCCCCGCCCGGGCGGGTTCGGGATGGACGACGGTGATCTCCTGGGGGGCGATCCCCGCGTCCATCCACGCACAGACCTGTTCCAGGGCCGCCCGCAGGAGATCCACCGGACCTTCCACCAGGCCGCGGCGCAACCCGGGCGACGGGGGCAGGGGCCCTTCGAAGAGCTGCTCCAGGGCAGCGCCCCAGGGGTTCTCCCCCCAGTCCGGAGGTTCCTCCAGGAGCAGCTCATTCGGAAGGTCTCCGCCGTGCTGCTCCAGGCCGTCCAGGAACCAGCCCACCAGCGGCAGGGGGCCGCCGAAGAGCCCGGAGGTGGCCCCGCCCTTGCGCGTGGCCAGCGTGAAGGTGGCGCCCCCCAGGCCCGGCACGCAGGCCAGGGCCCGCAACCGCACCGGCTCCAGGTCCCGGAGCCCCCCGCGGATCGGGTCATCCTCCGGTCCCCGCTCGATCCACAGGCCCCGCCGTCCCGCGAGCTCCAGGTCCACCGCCCGCCAGAGGGCCTCGTCCGGCTCCAGGCAGCCCGCACCCGTCACTTCCTGGAGGTAGGCCTCCAGGTGGTCCGCCAGGTTGCGCAGGCTGTGGGGCGCGCGGGGGCTCCCCAGGTCCAGGCCCGGGAGTCCCCGGAGCGTTCCGGGCAGAAGGCCGTGGGCCAGCAGGTGGCGGCAGGCCTGGGCCCGGGCCCGCACCGAATCCAGGCTGGGCCGGGGCCAGCCCCGGGCCTTCGCCTGCCGCCGCGCCACCCGCAGGTGCAGCAGCATGCCCTGCGCCCCCGACACCGGGGGACGGTGGTCGTCCAGCAGCACACCGTCGAAGGGGTCGTAGCTCATGGAGTCCCGGGAAGGGGGGAGGCTTGATTATTGGGCAGGGAGGCAGGAACCCGAAACGGGTCCTGGAACGCAGCTTGCGGAATCTGGATGGACAATGGCTGTCGAGGCGAATCCTTCCCTGGTCCTTCGGTTCCCTGGTAGCGGCGCACGCCGGCGTCTCGGGAGCCAGGCTAGGCCGAAGAGCGCCTTCCAGGCCCGGGTGGCCAGGATCGCCTCGGGGAACCGCATCCGGTGGATCTCGCCATCAACGGGGTGCTCGCCCCGGCGGGGTTCTTTCCAGGGTGCTGTGATTCGACAGGAGAGGTCGCCGGGTCACCCGGGGCCCGAACCTTTCCCGGATCAGCCGCCGCAAGGGGCGCCCTTGACGGCGCCCAGGAGGATCATGCCCCTGACGGAGAAGAGGAGCCGGCCTCTCGGACATCAGAGTGCCCCAGGACCCTGGAGGCCTCCGAGCGTTTCATCCCTTCCCGCCGGCGGCGCGGTTCCGCGTGCACAGGGCCGCCAACCGTGCCAATAATCCCCCCCAGGAGGGGTGACATGGCTGCTTCGAACCGGATCCTGGGAACGGTGCTCGGAATCATGGCGGCCTTTTCGGCCCCGGAGGGGTCGGCCTCGGCCCTCCAGGAGACCCCCGGGAAGATCAAGCGTGCGGGCGCCGCCGAGGCCCAGGCCCGACGGGAGGCCTACCGGGAGGAAGGAAAGCGGCAGGGGCAGGAGTCCGCAGTCAAGGCCGCCTCGAAGGAGGAGCTCTATCAGTACTACTCCAGCAAGCTCTACCAGGCGGTCAGGCTCGCGAAGGAACCGCCGGGGAACGACCTGGAGCGGCACTGGGAGGCAACGGCGAAGATCGCGGCGGAGTTGCCCACCGTCCATAGCCTGCTCGCTGCCAACAAGGCCCTCGCGGACGATCACACCTACCAGGACCTGAAGGAGGTCGAGGACAACGCCGCCGCCTGGCGGAAGCAGGCCGCAGCCAAGTTGGCGGCCAACGTGGACACGATGATGGAATGGCCGCGGAAGAGCAAGGGCGCAGACGTCGTCTTCGGCAAGCAGGTCGCCGAGGCAAGAAGGCTGCTGGACGCCGCTGCACGTTACGATGCGAACCACCCCCAGGTTGCGAAGCTGCTGGCCGAGCTCTCCTCCATGGAGAAGGGGGCTGCCGGCGCCGTGGCCGCGCGGAAGTGGGAGGGGCACCGGAACGCGCCCCAGGGCGTCGGCGAACTGGCCGCCGCGGCCATGAAGTACTTCAAGGGCCCCAAGGGCTGGACCGACCGCTACACGGTCCTCGCCGTCGCCATCCGGGGGCCATGGACCGTCCAGAAGAAGAACCTCCTCGGCGCCCCGATCCTGTATGGAATCCCCGCCCAGCTGGCGGTTCAGAAGGAGGAGGACAGAAAGCTCAAACAGGTGCGGGTGTTTGAGGGCACCCTGATCACCGCCGAGCGGGCCGGGGTCCAGGCAAAGCCACCCTTCGAGGGTTTCTACGTGGGCCAGAACTGGCTGGTGAATGCCGATTCGGTGAAGTGATCCAGTCCCCGTCGGGCGGCACCACCGGAGACCATTCGCCCGCGGTCGCCCCCATCAGCAGCCGCAGCCGCTCCCGCAGCCGCCGCAGGCGGCCTTGACGGCGCCCAGGAGGGCCATGCTCCGCCCGGCGAGGTAGAGGCGCAGCGCCAGGGCCAGGGCGGTCGCCCCGTCGGCCAGGGGGAACCAGCGGCCCGCCAGGACCCCGGCCAACAGGATCGCGGCGAGCTCCACTTGGACCCGGGCCCGGGCCCCGTCCAGGGCCAGGCTGGGGTGGGCTTCCGCCAGGGGCAGCTTGGCGCGCCACAGGAGGGCCAGCAGGGACAGGGCCAACAGGGCCAGGCCGGGGGCGGCCAGGCCCGGTTCCGGGGCCTGGCGGTCCAGCAGCTGGCCGATCCCCACCACCGCAAGGCACAGGGCCAGGAGGCGCAGGGCCACGCTCACGAAGCGGAAGATCCTCAGCTCGCGCTCCAGGCCCCGGTTGCCCAGGCCCGCGCGGATCCGCGCCCAGAGGCTCAGGGAGAGGGGAAGCTGGAGGAGGCTGGCGACCCCGAAACCCACCAGGGCCGAGGAGGACTGGGCGGCCCCCAGGGCGATGGCCCCGAGGCCGAAGAAGGCGCCGCTGAGGGCGGAGAGCAGGCTCAGGGGCGCCGCCTGGGCGGGGCAGGGGACGGACGGGGCCAGGTCATTCACCCATCCATTGCAGCAGTGCGGTTCTTCGGGGGCAAGGCCACGCCCTTCGTTGCGGGGCTCTTGGGACCGGCCTCGCAAGCTGCGCACCCCACCGTCACAGGCGGTGCGGCTGCCGGGCCTTGCCCGGACCGGAATCCCGAGGATTCAAAGTGACGTCTCAGCGTGTCAATGACGCCCGGAACAAGGGCGCGCGCCGGTCGGCCGGGGCAGGTGTACAATACCCCCCGATCCCACCAGAAAAGCCCGCATTTCGGCCTGATCGGAGGCGGACCATGGCGCTTCAGGGCGATTCGATCGAAGCCACCCAGGCGGTCCAGGCTGGACCCGAGCCTGTGCCGCCCGAGACGGGGCCCCGCTGCGAGGAATGCCGCGGAATGGCCCAGGGCGGGTATTCCGCAAGTTTTGCCATGGGGCGGGTCCACCACACCACGGAAACCGAGCACATGGGGATCTACATGCAGAGGACCACCCAGTGGGAGCATTTCACGGACATCCGGATGGTTGACCTCCACCTGTGCCGGGACTGCTGCTTGCGCATCATGAACCGACACAAGTTGATCTGTTCGTGGTTCCTTGTCGGGGGACTGGCCCTCCTCGCCGCGTTCGTCGTCGTGCTCTACTTCGCCGCCGAATCCAAGACACAGACGGAACGCCAGCTCATGCTTCTGGTGATTCCCGGAACGGCCCTTGTGCTTTTCGGGCTCCTGGCCTGGAAGGTCCTTCTGCCGATCCGGTGGGTCCGAGAGGGCCGAACATTGAAGGAGGAACTCCGCGAGCGGATCCTCAAGCACGTCGCTGTGAAGGCCACCACGGCACGAGGCCTCGACGGCTGCATGTCCCGAAGCGAATTCCAGTGGGCCAAGGACGCGCAACGCATCCAGGGAGGGGCATGAATTCCGTCGAGGTTTCGCCTGCATAGAATCCACCCTCGTTCCTGCCGCCATCAAGGAGTGCCACCGTGCGATGCCTCAAGGCGACCCTCGCCACCTGCCTTGCCTTCGAAGCGATGCTCCCGGCCTGGGGGCAGCTGGCTTCCGATCCCTCCCTCCTGACCCGTGGCCGATGGGAAGCCACGCCCTGCGTCGAGCGAATGCAGGCCGTGCCCGGTTCGCCGGGAGAATTCTTCCTGCGCCTGAAAGGTGTCGGACCCAGGTCCCGGAACGCCTACAACATCAATTTCGGCCCCCACCGGACCGATCCGGAATCCTGGGCCGCCACCCGTGAGGGGATGGTGGTGTTCTGGGCGGGCGTCGGCCCCAAGCAAGGGAACGCGGCGGCGTTGGAACTGGCCGCCCGGATCGGCTCCAAGAAGATGGAGGGATACAACTGGGCCCTGTTCTCCTGGAAGGACGGCCAGCTTCAACGGCTCGCCACCGAGGACGAGCCGGTCGACCTGCCGGACATGAAGAAGGCCTTCATTCGTCGCAGCTTCGCGAGGATCACGCCGCTCGGAAATCGGATCCTGTTCTTTTTCGACAACGATGGTTTGTTCTCATTCCAGCACGGGCTGGTCGCCTGGGATGGCAAGGGTTTCCAGACCCTCCTGCAAGGCGGCAAGGCTGCCGAAATCGGCGGCATGCCCTTCCAGGTCCGAGGCCTGGTGGATTGGGGGCCCTCCCGGGATGGAGGGTTTTGGGCCCAGGTAAGCGCGAAAAACGAAAGCGGAGGGCAATTCCTTTGGGTTCTGGGGCGAGAAGGAAAGTTGGAGCCCCTGGTGTCCACGGTCGGCAAGTGGCCGGGCACCACGATTGACGCCAGCCCGCTCTACACCACCCTGGTCCGGCGGGCTGAGCCCCTGGTGTTCAAGGAAGGGGTGGTGCTGCAGGTGGATGGGGGGAAGTTCGGACGGGAAAGCGTGGTGGTGGTCGGGAACAGCCAGACCCAGGTCAAGGCCCCGCGCGAAAAGCTGATGGAGCTGTTGGAGACCAAGTACCTGGTCCAGGTGGATCTCTTCTGTGCAGGGGACCCGGAGGATTTCCTGGTCAAGACTGTCACCAGGGGTTCCTTTGCAGGGAATTTGCAGGAAACCCTGGTCCACTTCCGGAGGGGGAATCTGGAGAAGGTCTTCGATCGGGAACAGGCTGCCGCCGAGAAGGACAAGCCCTACAGAATCTTTCAGGGGGTGGCCGTGGAAGGTGCCTCTCCCCAGTATTTCTTCTCTGCCGGATCGACCTGGGAGGAACAGGATGTGGCCAAGAGCACTCTTTCCACCTGGGCCTATGAGGTCCTGGGACGCCCCAGGCTCTATTGGTTCGACGGCAAGGAAGTCCGATTGGCGGCCAGGGAGGCGTTGGTCAAGCACGACTCCCTCAGGCTGACCGAGGGTCCAACTGGAAGGCTCCTCTGGGGCGAATTCAAAACGGAATTCAAGTTGGTGATCACCGACACGAATAGCGGGAGGAAGGTCGAAACGACCGCGCCCATTCAGAAAAAACTCATCACCCTGTCCGGCGGGACCGTCGCCCTCGTGGACCCCCCGCGCTTCGCGCTGACCAATTCCCAGGCCAGCTTGACCCTGGCCGACGTGGTCGCCTGGGTCAGCGACCAGGAGGCCCTGGCGCTTTCGGAATCCGGCCTGTACCGCCTGAAACGGGTGGAGTGAACCCGCGGAAAGGGCGTCCAGGGAGGACACCCGAAGAAGTGGGCTCCCCCATTCCTTGCCTGCAGGAGGCATCCGACCCTTCGATCCCGTTCGCCTCGGGCTTCCTCGCAGGGAGTTCGCTCCTTTTCCAATCGCCAGGTGAATCCGTCCGGAAGGGAGTGCTGTGAACCGGCATGTCGACCCGAAAAGGAGGGAAATCACGCCCCTGGACACCGAAGCTAACCTTTTTAGACGACCGGGCAGGCCCATGCCCAGCCCGGGTGGGGCCACGTATGACGGACCTGGGGCTTCGCCTCACCGCAGCGCGAGCACGCTCCCGTCCGCGCTGCCCACGATCACCAGGCCCTCCGCCACCACCGGGGAGGACAGGATGGAACCCAGGGAGAACATCCGGTCCAGGCCGATGATGGCGCCCTCCAGGGTCCTGTCGGGGTAGAGGGCCTTGCCGATCATCTGGCCCTTCTCGTCCAGGTACTTGGCCCTGTTCGCCCGGTGCCCCTCGGTGGCGTAGGTGGCGACGGTGCCGCCGGTCTCCCGGTCCAGCAGGTGCAGCAGGCCGTCGGAGCTGCCCACCAGGATGCGGTTCCCGACCAGCGCCGGGGAGGAGAAGGACACGGCGGACATGGGCCGGTCCACCAGCGTCTTGCCGGTGGCCGCCTCCAGGACCTTGAACCGCTGGCCGTCGGAGGTGGGGAAGTAGACCCGGCCCTGCGCCACCGCGGGGGAGGCGATGACCCAGCCCTTGCGGTTGTCGTGCGACCAGAGCAGGGTGCCCTTGGCGGCGTCCAGGGCGTAGAAGTGCCCGTCCCTGCACCCGAAGAACACCCGGCCTTCGGCCACGCAGGCGGAGCTCACGATGCCCTGCTGGTTGTGGGTGTCCGGGTCCAGGCCCGTCTGGTGGCGCCACAGCACCTTTCCGGTGGCGGCCTCCAGGGCGTAGAAGACCCCGTCGAAGCTGCCCACGAAGACCCGCCCCTGGGCCACCGCCGGGGAGGCGTGCACCACGTTCCCCGTGCGCACCTTCCACCTCAGGGCTCCGCTGGCCAGGTCCAGGGCGTAGACGTGGCCGTCCCCGCTGCCCACGAACACCGCGCCGTCCTGGACGGTGGGGGAGGACAGGAAGAGGTCGAAGGGGTCGGGCATGACCTCCGTCCGGGGCATGAGACCGTGGATGCCCGGGGCGCTGAACCGCCGCTCTCCCTCCGTCTGGAAGGCCCAGGCCACCTTGCCGGTGGCGGGCTCCAGCGCGCGCACCTGGCCGTCCAGACAGGTGAAGATCACCCGGCCTCCGGCCACCGCCGGTGCGCAGGCGATGGGACCTCCGGCCCTGAAGGACCAGCGCTCCGCCCCGCTCTTGAGCTCCAGGCAGCGCAGGCGGTGGTCCGACCCCCCCACGAACACCGCGTCCCCGGACACCACCGGCGAGCCCAGCACCTTGGCCCCCGTGCGGACCGTCCAGGCCACCGAGGCCAGGGTGGGCGGCGCGGAGTCGAAGACTCCGGCGTGGGCCGCGTCCCCCCGGAACATGGCGGGGGCTTCCGCCCGGAGGCCGGCGGCCAGGAGGCCCGCGGCGACGAGCGTGGTCCACAGCGGATCGGGTCTCAGGCGCATGGATTTCCCCCGAGGCCAAGCTCCCGCGATGGGGGTCCCGGCCCAAGCCTCCAGGGACGAGGCGTGGGCCCGGCGGGGCGAAATTCCCCGGCAGGCCCTGGGCTTCCTTGGGCCCCCTTCCCCGGGGGGGCCCGGCCGGCGGGATGGACCCCCCTCTGGCTGCGAGGCGCTCCGGGCATGGGAGTCCGTCCAGCGTCTCAGTCCGTCCAAGGACGCCCCGTGCCCGGCTCCCCCGATTCCCTATATTGAGAGGGTGCTCCGCGGCGTCGAGAGCCGCCGCTGGGGTGACACCGGGGAGGATTCCATGGCCGACGAATGGGTACCTTCCAACAAGGCCTCCTCGGAAATCGCCTGGGAGGGTCCCAAGGCCGTCCGGGAGGACCTGCCCTCGGTGGCGGTCATGCCCTTCGTCGACCTGAGCCCGGAACGCCTGGAGGGCCACTTCTGCGAAGGCCTCGCCGAGGAGGTCCTGCAAGGCCTGAACAAGGTCGAAGGATTGAAGGTCCTGTCCCGGACCTCCTCCTTCCTCTACAAGGACGCGGACCTGCCCGCCGAGGAAATCTGCCGCCGCCTCGGGGTCCAGCACCTCCTGGTGGGCAGCCTGAGGAAGGACGCGGGGCACCTGTCGCTGAAAGTCGAGCTGGTCTCGCCGGCGGCCCCCTCGCTGATCTGGTCGGAACGGTTCGAGCGGGAACGCTCGGATGTTTTTTCTCTGGTCGCCGACATCGTCGGAAGCATTGCGTCGGTCCTGCGCCTCGAGGCCTCAGGGCCGCGGAGGCCCCCGGTGGATCTGGAGGCCTACGACCGCTACCTGAAGGGCCGGCAGTACTACTTCCGCTTCCACCGGCACGGGATGCGCTTCGCCAGCCAGATGTTCCAGGAAGCCATCGGCCTGGACCCGGGCTTCGCGGCCGCGTGGGCGGGCCTGGCGCTCTGTGCGGCCTACCTCTACATCTACGTGGACCGGAGCGAGGACCACCGGGAGGAGGCCCTGTCCGCCAGCGGCCGGGCGCTGGAACTCGACCCCGCCCTGGCCGAGGCCCACGTCTCCCGGGGGGTCGCCCTGTCCGCCGCCGGGAGGTCCGAGGAGGCCGAGGCCGCCTTCGAAGCCGCCCTGCGGCTGGATCCGGACCTCTACGAGGCGTACTACTTCTTCGCCCGCCACTGCTTTGCCGCGGGCAAGACGGAAATGGCCATCCAGTACTTCGAGTGGGCCGCCGCGGTCCGCCCCGAGGACTTCCAGGCCGTCCTGCTCGTGGCCCAGGCCTACGACAGCCTGGGGGTTTCCGACGAGGCCGAGGCGGCGCGCCGCCGGGGGCTGGCCCTGGTGGAGGGGCGGCTCAGGCACGTGCCCGAGGACGCCCGGGCCCGCTACCTGGGAGCCAACGCCCTGGTGGCCCTGGGCGAGCGGGAGAAGGGGCTGGCCTGGGCCCGGATGGCCCGCAGCCTCGACCCCGAGGACTCCATGCTGCTCTACAACCTGGGCTGCATCCACGCCTTGGCCGGGGACCCGGAGGAAGCCCTGGACTGCCTGGTGCGGGCCGTGGCCGCGGGCCTGACGGAGAAGAACTGGTTCCTCCACGACGGGGACCTCGAGTCCCTCCGCCAGCATCCCCGCTTCCTGGAACTGTTGCGGACCCTCGACGCCTGATCGGAAAGCCCTGGGTCGGAGGAGTAGGGAAGGTGGCCCCCGCAGGAAACGAGGGAGGGAGTTTCAGGTGCAATCTTGGATCGATCAATGATTACGCGGGCAAGGATACCTGCGCGCCATTCGTGACTTCGAATCCCCGTAGCCCTGGCCGTGGCTTCGTTGATCATTGGCGTTTCGGGGTCGCGGGGATTCCCTTCCGGGTCCAACGGGTTGAGGGGTCCCTGGCGGTGCCAGGGACGTATTGCGTGGACCCTCCAGGCCGCACGAATTGCTGGCACGGCGCTTAACCGCTACGACCGTCCACTGGACGGTCTCCGCTGACGCCTACCTGCCAGCAATTCAGTGATTTCTCATCCCCGTAGTCCTACCAACAAATTGGCCGCCCTTTTGGCGGCCAATGTTGGTAGGGCTACGGGGATTCGAACCCCGATTGCCGCCGTGAAAGGGCGGTGTCCTAACCCTTAGACGATAGCCCCGTGTCAAGTTGGTTCCAGTGGTGGGCCCAGCAGGACTCGAACCTGCGACCAACGGCTTAAAAGGCCGCTGCTCTACCGACTGAGCTATAGGCCCCTTCCGCGAGCGGCAGGAGTTCAAGTCTGACTTCCGGAGGGCCCGGGGTCAAGGCCGGGCGGGGCTTCAGGCGGGGAGGAGGCCCTGGAGGAAGGAGCCGCCGGGCAGGCAGCCCTCCTCGCGGTCGGGGCCGGTGCTGAGGTAGGCGATGGGGGTCTCCACGACCTCCTCCAGGACCTGGAGGTAGGCCCGGGCCTCGGGGGGGAGGTCCGCCAGGCGCCGGGCGCCGCGGGTGGGGGCGGACCAGCCGGGGAGGCGGCGGATTTCGGGGCGGAGGCCCTCCCAGTCCTGGGCGCAGCCGGGGACGCGCCGGGAAACCCCGCCTTCGCCGTCGCGGTAGCCCGTGACGATGCCCACCTCCCCGAAACCGTCGAGGACGTCGAGCTTCATGATGGCCAGGCCGTCCACGCCGTTGGTGCGGCAGGCGTGGGCGGTGATGGGGCCGTCGAACCAGCCGCAGCGCCGGGGCCGCCCGGTGGTGGTGCCGTACTCGTGGCCCACCTCCCGCAGGCGCTCCCCGGTGGCGTCCAGCAGCTCGCTGGGCATGGGGCCCGCGCCCACGCGGGTGGTGTAGGCCTTGGCGATGCCCAGCACCCTGCCCAGGGCCTTGGGCGGCAGGCCCGTCCCGGTGAAGAGCCCGCCCAGGCTGCAGTTGCTGCTGGTGACGAAGGGGTAGGTGCCGTGGTCGATGTCCAGCAGCGTGGCCTGGGCCCCCTCGAAGAGGATGGGCTCGCCGCGCTTCCACGCCTCGAAGAGGCGTCCCTGGGCGTCGCCGATGAGGGGCAGGAAGGGGGTCGCGGCCTGGAGCAGTTCCTGCACCAGGCGCTCCAGGGGGGGCAGGTCCTCGGGACTTCCCAGCAGGTGGAGCACCTCGTCGAAGCCGGGGCGGATGCGGTCCGCCAGCGTCTCCGGGTGCAGGAGGTCCCCCAGGCGGACGCCCATGCGGGCGGCCTTCATCTCGTAGCAGGGGCCGATGCCCCGGCCCGTGGTGCCGATGCGGTTGCGGCCCCCCTCGCGCCAGCGGTCCAGGGCGATGTGGTGGGGCAGGATGAGGTGGGCCTTCTCGCTGAGGAGCAGCCGCTCGCGCACCGCGAAGCCCCGGGACTCCAGGCGCTCCAGCTCCAGGGCCAGGACCTCCAGGTTCAGCACGACGCCGCCGCCCACCACCAGGAGGCAGCCCTCGTGCAGGGCCCCGCTGGGCACCTGGTGCAGGGCGAAGCTCTCCCCCTTCACCACCACGGTGTGGCCGGCGTTGTTGCCGCCCTGGAAGCGCACGACGTGGCGGAAGCGCGGGGCGAGGAGGTCCACGACCTTTCCCTTGCCCTCGTCCCCCCACTGCAGGCCGAGGATGGCCAGATTCCCAGCGGCGCCCATGAAGTTCCCCTAACGATCTAGAATACTGGCCCTTCCTCGTTTCGTCTCGCCCCAACCCACGGGGACAGGGCCCCGGGAAGCGGATACCCTGTTGCATGGGCGCCCCTCCCTCTGGAGCGCCCGCAGCCCTCGCGAGGGAGCCATGTTCGAGAAGTTCACCGAGAAGGCCCGGCGGGTGATGTTCTTCGCCCGCTACGAGGCCAGCCAGTTCGGGGCCGAGAGCATCGGCTCCGGGCACCTGCTCCTGGGGCTCCTGCGGGAGTCCGAGAAGACCAGCACCCAGCTCCTGGAGCGCATGGGGGTCCAGCCCAGCGCCCTGCGGGAGCGCCTGGTGGCCGCCCTCACCCCCAAGGACCGCAAGATCACCCCCAGCTCCACCTCCATCGACATCCCCATGGAGGAAGAGGTCAAGCACATCCTCCAGCACGCCACCTCGGAGAGCGGCAAGCTGAACCACAAGCACGTGGGCGCCGAGCACCTGCTGCTGGGCATGCTGCGGGAGGAGGGCTCCCTGGCGGGGCGGCTCCTGAAGGAGGCCGGGGCCGACCTGGTGGCCGCCAAGGAAATCCTCCTGGAGAGCACCAAGGAAGAGAAGATCGCCAAGAAGAAGAAGGAGCACCCGCTCCTCTCCGAGTTCGCCCGCAACCTCTCCGAGATGGCGGAGCGGGGCATCTTCGACAACCTCATCGGCCGCGAGTCCGAGATCGAGCGCATCGTCCAGATCCTCAGCCGGCGGCGCAAGAACAACCCCATCCTCCTGGGGGAGGCCGGGGTGGGCAAGACCGCCATCGTGGAGGGCCTGGCCCAGAGGATCTTCGAGGGCAAGGTGCCCCCGAGCCTCACGGACAAGCGCCTCTACGCCCTGGACCTGAGCTTGGTGGTGGCCGGGACGAAGTACCGCGGCCAGTTCGAGGAGCGGCTGAAGTCCATCATCGCCGAGGCCAGCAAGGACACCTCCGTGGTGCTCTTCATCGACGAGATCCACAGCCTGATCGGCACCGGCGCGGCCGAGGGCAGCCTGGACGCGGCCAACATCCTCAAGCCGGCCCTCAGCCGGGGCGAGATCCAGTGCATCGGGGCCACGACGCACAAGGAGTACGCCAAGTACATCGACAAGGACCGCAGCCTGGTGCGCCGCTTCCAGCCCGTGACCGTGAGCCCCCCGGACGAGGCCGAGACCATGAAGATCATGGAGGGGATCCGGAACCGCTACGAGCTCTTCCACCGGGTGAGGTATCCCTCCCGGACCCTGGAGGCGGCGGTGTACCTCTCCAACCGCTACATCACGGACCGCTTCCTGCCCGACAAGGCCATCGACCTGCTGGACGAGGCCGGGGCCCGCGTGAAGCTGCGGGTCTCCGGGACCGCTCCGGGCGGCGAGGGGCGCGGCGTGGAGGAGGAGCTGCACCGGGTGGTCAACGAGATGAACGAGGCCGTCCTCAGCCGGGACTTCGAGCGGGCCGTGCTGCTCCGCCA
Source organism: Acidobacteriota bacterium (assembly GCA_016213735.1). Taxonomy (GTDB): domain Bacteria; phylum Acidobacteriota; class Holophagae; order Holophagales; family Holophagaceae; genus JACQZU01. The sequence continues at coordinate 54,458 of JACQZU010000003.1, forward strand.
GAAGGAACTGCAGCTGCGGGAAGAGCTGCAGCGGGTCAAGTCGGACTCCCCGGACGACTACGAGAGCTTCACGGAGGTCAGCGAGGGGGACATCGAGGAGGTGGTGGCCTCCTGGACCGGGATCCCGGTGAAGGCCCTCAAGAACGAGGAGAAGGCCAACCTGGCCCACATGGAGGACCACATCAACCAGCGGGTCATCGGCCAGAAGGAGGCCGTCTCCGCGGTGAGCCGGGCCGTCCGACGGGCCCGCACGGGGCTCAAGAACCCCAACCGGCCCATGGGCAGCTTCCTCTTCCTGGGGCCCACGGGGGTCGGGAAGACGGAGCTGGCCAAGACCCTGGCGGGCTTCCTCTTCGGGGACCCCAAGAAGATGATCCGCTTCGACATGAGCGAGTACATGGAGAAGCACGAGGTGAGCAAGCTCCTGGGGGCGCCTCCGGGCTACGTGGGCTATGAAGAAGGCGGCATGCTCACGGACCGCATCCGGCGCAACCCCTATTGCGTCATCCTCTTCGACGAGGTCGAGAAGGCCCACCCCGACCTGATCAACATCCTGCTCCAGATCTTCGACGACGGGCAGGCCTCGGACGCCTTCGGGAACCAAGTGGACTTCAAGAACACCATCATCATCATGACCAGCAATGTCGGCAGCCGGGAGCTCCTGTCGGAGAAGAACCTGGGCTTCGTGGAGCAGGACGTGCGCCCCGACGCCAAGGCCGGCGACGCCATGAAGGTCCTGAAGCGCACCTTCCCCCCGGAATTCCTGAACCGGATCGACGAGATCGTCGTGTTCAACCGCCTGGGGGACGAGGAGCTGCGCCTCGTGGTGCGCCTCCTCATCGAGGACCTGAACCTGACCCTCAAGAAGCACGGGCTCTCGGTGACGGTCAGCGACGGGGCCGTGGAGCACATCGTCAAGACCACGGCCCGGGACCGGAGCTACGGGGCCAGGCCCCTGCGGCGGGCCATCCAGAAGCTGGTGGAGGACCCCCTGGCCGAACTGATGGTGGCGGAGGAGACCGTGCCCGCGGGCAAGGTCCACTTCGAGGTGGACGGAGACCTCCTGAAACCCCACTTCACGGGGGCCGATCAGCCGTCCGAGGACGCGCTCGTGGGGGCCCATGCGGGCTAGACGGCGCTGCGGGGCGGCCTCCCGCCTCCTCCGGAGATTGGCCCCGCACCGGGGCCTTTCGCTGGTGGGGGGGGAAGGGCGGAGCGGGACCGATTCGAACGTGCATCGTGGGGTTGTGGAATGAGCAAGAGATCGCCGATCCGGGGCTGCCTGGCCTTCGCCCTGGCCGCGGGCCTGGGGGCCCAGGAGGCCGAGCCCATCGCCAGGATCGAGGTGGTGGGGGCCCAGAAACTGAGCGCGGAGACCGTCATCTTCAAGGCGGGGATCAAGGTGGGGGACGACCTCCGGGGCATCGACTTCACCTCCATCCTCGAGCGGCTGTGGGCCACGGGCTCCTTCGACGACATCAAGTTCGAGGTCGAGGAGGGCAAGGAGGGCCGGCGCCTCGTGATCCGGGTGAAGGAGCGCCCCGTGATCAAGGAGGTGGACTACCGCGGCGGCACCGAGATCGGGGTCACCACCCTGAAGGACAAGATCAAGGAAAAGAAGCTCGAGATCAAGCCGGACTCGCTCTACGACCCGGAGTCCGCGCGGAAGATCAAGGCCCTCATCGTGGAGCAGGCCGCCGAGAAGGGCTTCCGCAATCCCGTGGTGGACGTGACCCTGGAATCCATGGGCGCCGGGCTGGCCCGCATGGTCTTCGAGATCAAGGAGGGCGGCAAGGTCCGGATCTACCAGGTGAGGTTCCGGGGCAACAAGGTCTTCTCCAGCGCCACCCTCCGCCGCGCCATGGCGAAGACGCGGCAGCACTGGATGTTCAGCTGGCTCACCAGCCACGACCTCCTGGTGGACAAGAACCTCGAGGAGGACCTCCAGAGCGTCAAGAAGGTGTATTGGCGCGAGGGCTACAAGGACGTGTTCGTGGGCCAGCCCACCATCGTGGTGGAGGACTTCACCACCCCCCGGCAGAAGGTCAAGAACGAGAAGCGCATCAAGGAGGCCAAGAGCCCCAAGTACGACCTGCGGGCGACGCTGGAGGTGCCCGTCCTCGAAGGGGAGCGCTTCTTCGACGGCAAGCTCCTGGTCACCGGGAACGACAAGGTGTTCCGGGGCGAGGAGGGGGAGAAGTTCTTCCGCACCAAGATCGCGGAGGCCAAGCGCGACAACCGCTCCTTCATCGCCAAGTTCCTGAACCTCCGCCCCTCCATCCAGGACCTGCCGGAGGCCCAGAACCGCCCCTTCGACCTGGACGCCCTGAATTCGGGCGTGGAAAAGGTGCGCGAGGCCTACAGCAACCTCAGCTACGTGGCCTTCCGGGCGGAGAAGAAACTGGACGTCCGCGAAGCCAACGGGGTGAAGAAGGTGGACGTGACCCTGAAGGTGGACGAGGGGGAGGCCCACAGCATCCGGCGCATCGAGTTCGAGGGCAACACCAACACCAAGGACAAGGTGCTCCGCCGCTCCATGCTCGTGAAGGAGGGGGACCCCTTCAGCCTGGAGCGTTTCAAGGACAGCTTCACGGGCCTGGGCCAGCTGGGCTTCTTCGACGTGAAGAACCAGGAGCCCAAGATCGAGCCCGTGCCCAACAAGCCCCAGGTGGACATCACGATCAAGGGGGAGGAGGCCGGGGTCAACGAGCTGCTCTTCCAGGGAGGCTACGGCTCGGTCTTCGGCTTCTCCCTGGGCATGAGCTTCTCCACCAAGAACCTGGGCGGGGGCGGCGAGACCCTCTCCTTCAGCTACAACGCCGGGAAGTTCCAGAAATACGCCTCCATCGGTTTCATGGAGCCCTACGTCCTGGACCTCCCCTACAGCTTCTCCGCCAACGTGGCCAACGGGTCCACCGACTACGACGCCTCCCGCGTGGGTCTGGCCAACGCCTACTCCCAGTTCACCCGCAGCCTGGGGGTCGGGGTCGGGACGCGACTCTCCACCTTCATCCCCACCAGCGTGGCCGCCTTCTTCACCTCGGTGAACCTGGGCTACAGCTACCGCATCATCCGCATCCAGGGCGGCCAGAACTACTACTACCGGAACAGCAGCTCCCAGCTCACCTCCTCCATGAACATGGGCATCACCTACAGCACCGTGAACCACCCCTTCAAGCCCACCAACGGCACCAAGCTGGGGTTCACCCTGGAGTACGGGGGCTGGCAGCTGGGGACCGACCGCCCCTACATGCGCTCCTCCTGGGAATTCGCCAAGTTCTCCAACCTGGGGGAGCGGCACATCTTCGGGATGAACATGAGCTACGGCTACCTCCGCAACATGGGCCGGGAGGAGCTCTCCCTCTGGGAGATGTTCCGGCCCGGGGGGGAGAACACGGTGAGGGGCTACCGCTTCGGACAGATCGGCTCCGTGATTCCCGATCCCTTCCGGAACCAGACCTTCGTCATCGGGGGAAACAAGCAATTCATCGCCAACTTCGAGTACCAGTTCAAGATCGCGGACCAGTTCCGGGCCGTGATGTTCTACGACGCCGGCAACGCCTGGGCCCCCGGCGTGAAGACCTTCAGCCGGGACCTCGTGGACTACTTCGTGGGGAGCCAGCACATCACCTACCGGAACCCCACCCTGGTCCGGTCCGCCGGATTCGAGTTCCGCTTCTTCCTGCCCATCAGCCCCGCCCCCCTGCGCCTGATCTGGGCCCGGAAGCTCAATCCCTACCCCTTCGACCCCGAGGGGAAGAACGACTTCCAGTTCTCCATCGGGACGACCTTCTAGCCGGGGCCGAGGCTCCCCGGGCTGCCTGAGCCTCCCCGCTCCCGCGAGAAGGGACCATGACAATCCCCCCCATCCGAGATACACTGGCCCATTGGACTGGAGTACACATGCGCCCCCTGCTTGCCGCCGCCGCCCTCAGCCTCTGCGCGCCCCTGCTGGCCCAGAGCCCGACCGCATCCTTCGCCATCTTCTCCCCCGAACAGGTGGCCAGCAACACCGCCCGGGGAAAGAAGGTCTTCGCCGACGTCGAGACCCTCGGGAAGGGCCTGCAGGAGAAGATCAACGCCAGGATCGAGGAGCTGAAGAAGCTGGACGGGCAGCTCAAGTCCCCCGGCCTGAGCGAGGAGGGACGAGCCAAGATCCAGCGGGACCTTCAGGACGGCGAGATCTCCCTCAAGCGGATGCAGGAGGACGCCCAGCAGGAGTTCAACAAGACCCAGCAGAAGGCCATGAAGGTCTTCATGGAGGAGATCGAGCCCATCGTCAAGGAAGTCCAGAAGGAGTGGAAGCTCCAGGTGGTCTTCGCCTACCAGCCCGGCATGCTGGCCGCCGCGGACGACACCTGGCTCCTCAGCTTCACCAACGAGGTGGCCAAGCGCTACGAGGCCAAGGGCCCGGCCGCCGCCGCCCCCAAGGCCCCGGCCAAGCCGGCCGCACCCAAGAAGTGAGCCCCCTCCGGGGCGGGTGAAACGCGCCCTCCGGGGCGCGTTTTCATGTCCGGCCGGTGCTTCCGTAGCCCCCGGACCCGCGCCCGGTGTCCCCCAGCCCCTCCGGGTCGGGGACTTCGTCCCAGGTCCAGGACGCGCAGGGCGCCACCAGCAGCTGGGCGATGCGATCGCCCCGCCGCACCTCGAAGGCTGACTCCCCCAGGTTGACCAGCACCACCGCGACCTCCCCCCGGTAGTCGGCGTCGATGGTTCCAGGCGCGTTGAGGACCGTCACCCCGTGCCGAAGGGCCAGACCCGAGCGGGGCCGTACCTGGCCTTCGTAGCCCTGGGGGAGGGCCATCACCAGGCCCGTGGGCACGAGACGGCGCTCCCCGGGGCCCAGGGACCACGCTTCCCCCTCCGGGATCGCGGCCCGGAGGTCCATGCCCGCGGCGTGGGCCGAGGCGGGCTCGGGCAGGGGCAGGCCTGCGGCGTGGGGGAGAAGGTGCAAAGGGATCTTCATTCGAACACCACGGTCTTGTTGTCGTAGGTCAGCACGCGGCGCTGAAGGTGGAGGCGCACGGCCCGGGCCAGGGCCAGGCGCTCCATGTCCCGTCCCTTCCGGACGAGGTCCTGGACGGTGTCCCGGTGGCTCACGCGCACCACGTCCTGTTCGATGATGGGCCCGGCGTCCAGATCCGCGGTGACGAAGTGGGCCGTGGCGCCGATGATCTTCACCCCCCGGGCGTGGGCCTGGTGGTAGGGCTGGGCCCCCGCGAAGGCCGGGAGGAAGCTGTGGTGGATGTTGATGACGTTGGGGAAGGCGGCCAGGAAGGAGGGGCTCAGCACCTGCATGTACTTGGCCAGCACCAGGAGCTCCACGCGCTCCCGCCGGAGCAGCTCGAGCTGCCGCGCCTCCTGGGCGTCCTTCGTGTCCGGGGCCACCGGGAGGCAGTGGAAGGGGAGGCCCAGGGGCTCCACGTGGTGCCGCAGCAGCTCGTGGTTGCTGAACACCAGGGCCAGTTCCCCGCCGAGTTCCCCGGCCTGGTGGCGCCAGAGCAGGTCCAGAAGGCAGTGCTCCTGCCGGCTGCAGGCGATGGCGATGCGGGGGCGGGCGTCCGAGAAGTGCAGCTCCCACTTGCCGCCCATGGCGCCCGCCACCAGGGCCAGGCCGGCCCGAAGGCCGGCACGGTCGAAATCCTCACCCTCGGGCTCCCATTCGATGCGGCCCAGGAAACGGCCGGCCTGGAGGTCCGAATGGTGGTCCGAATCCACGATGTTTCCACCCTGCTCGTAGACGAAGCCCGAGAGGCGGGCCACGATGCCCCGCTGGTCCGGGCACGAGATGAGCAGGATGGCGGTGGGCTTGGGCATGGGGAACCAGTGTCCTACAACGCGAAGGCGCGAAGGCGCAAAGAAGAAATTCCTGGGACCGACCGGGTCGTCATGGATTTCCACGGGCCCGGGGCCCTGCGGACTTCACACCCCTGCGGCGGGAGCAGGGGGAGACCGCGAGGGTTCCATCCTGCCCATCTTGTTCTTCTCTGCGCCTTCGCGCCTTTGCGTTATCCATCCCTTCCCGCCTTCCCCACCAGCTGTCCGCAGGCGGCGCCGACGTCCCGCCCCCGGCTCTTCCGGAGGGTCACGAAGCAGCCCTGCGCCTTGAGGATCGCGGCGAAGCCCTCGACCCGGTCCCCTTCCGGCGCCCCAAAGGGACTCCCGGGGTGCGCGTTCATGGGGATGAGGTTCAGGTTGTGGCGGTGGCGGAACTCTCCCAGGGCCTGCACCAGGGCTTCCGCGTCGGCGGGGCGGTCGTTCACGCCTCCCAGGAGGACGTACTCGAAGGTGAGCTTTTCCCGGGGCTTGAGCTTCCAGCGGCGCACGGCGGCCATCAGGTCCGCCAGGGGGTGGGCCCGGTTCACCGGCATGAGCTGGTCCCTCAGGCCGTCGGTCCCGGCGTTGAGGCTGACGGCGAGCCACGGGCGGGGATGCAGGCCCGCCAGGCGGTCGATGCCGGCCACCAGGCCCGCGGTGCTCACCGTGATGCGGCGCATGGGGAGGCCGAGGCCCGCGGGGTGGGCGAGGAGCCGGATGGCGCGGTGCACGGCCTCCAGGTTGTGGAGGGGCTCGCCCATGCCCATGAAGACCAGGGTGAGCTGGCTGGGATTGGAAGGCCCCAGGGCCGTCATCGCCAGGAGCACCTGGGCGACGATCTCTCCCGCCCCAAGATTCCGCTGGATCCCCATGGCCCCTGTGGCGCAGAAAGCGCAGCCCAGGGCGCAGCCCACCTGGCTCGAGAGGCACAGCGTCACGCGGGGGTGGTTGAGGTCCCGGGGCATGTGGACGGTCTCGACCCGAAGGCCGTCCGCCAGCTCGAGCGCGAGCTTGACGGTCCCGTCCCCGCTCTCCGCGCGGTCCGCGATGCGGGGAAGGTGGAGGTCGCAGGCGCCCTCGAGCCAGGCTCGGCTGGCCCGGCCCAGCCGTGGAGCCCCTCCTTGCCAGGTCCAGGGCCGCTGCAGGGCGCCGAAGAGGCTGGGGGGGTGCCCCGGGCAGCCCAGGGCCTCCAGTTCATCCGGCAGAAGGGACCAGGCCGAAGGCGGGCCCTGGGGCCCGGGGACGGCGCTTTCCCATGGTCGCTGCATCCGCCGATGATCGCAGGTGGCGGAGACGGGTCAAACGCGGCGGGGAGCCCGAACCTTCCCGGGAACCTTCGTCCCGTGCCGGGACCCTCGACCGTCGGGACCCGGAAGGCCCAGGATCCGGGATGGGGAGAGGAGGGACCGGAACGGGTGAGAAGCCGGAGGGCTCAGGCCGCCAGGTCGGATTCCTTGATGTCCGCGCCCTTCCGGGTGCCCAGGGCCAGGCAGCCCAGGGCCCCGGGGTCCAGGATCCTGCGGGCGACCTGCTGGAGACCCTCGGGGGTGACGGCCCGGATCTCGGCCATCTGTTCCTCGAGGCTCTGCACCGCCCCGAGGTGAATGGCCTGGTGGGCCAGGGAGAACATCCGGGAGGAGCTGCTCTCCTGGCCGAAGACCAGGCTGGTGCAGGCCTGCAGGCGGGCCCGGTCCAGTTCCTCCTCCCCCACGCCCCGCTCGGCCAAGTTGCGGCATTCCGCCAAGGTCCGGGCCACGAGTTCGCGGGCATTTTCCGGGGCGCAGCCCGCGGAGATCTGGAGGGCCCCGGAATCCCGGTAGGGGGTGGGGTACGCGGAGACCTGGTAGCAGAGGCCCCGCCGCTCCCGCAGTTCCAGGAAGAGGCGGCTGGAGAGGCCCCCGCCCAGGACGTGGGCCAGGAGGCTGGTGGCGGCCCGTTCGGCGCTGGTGTGGGTGGGCCCGGGGAATCCCAGCACCAGGCTGGCCTGCTGCAGGCCCTTCCGGGGCAGGTTGAGGAGGAAGGGCCTGTGGCGATTGGGCGGAGGCGGCGGCGGGGCGGGACCCGGAGGGAGCCTTTCCAACACCGGAGCCAGGAGCTCCGCGAGGCGCCCCTCCTCCAGGTCTCCGGCCGCGGAGATCAGCAGGTTGGGAGCCCGGTAGTTCCGCTCGAAGAAGGCGTGGGCGTGGGCCGCGCCGAACCCGGAGACCTGTTTCCGCCCGCCCAGGATGCTGTGGGCCAGGGGGGTGCCGGCCCAGAAATTCTGGTAGAAGAGTTCGCTGGCCCAGTCCTCCGGGTTGTCCTCGCTCTGGCCGATCTCTTCCAGGATCACCTGGCGCTCCCGGGCCAATTCCTCGCCGTCGAAGCGCGGGGTCGTGACCAGTTCGCCCAGGATCTCCACCAGGGCGGGGAGCTGCTCGGGCAGGACTTTGCCGTAGAAGCAGGCCACCTCCTTCCCCGTGAAGGCGTCCAGGTGTCCTCCCAGGCGGTCCGTGGCGGCGGCCAGGGATTCGGGATCGGGCCAGGAGGCCGTCCCCTTGAAGACGGCGTGCTCGATGAAGTGGGCCAGTCCCTCCTCCTCGGGGCCTTCGTGGCAGGAGCCCTGCCGGATCCAGAAACCCAGGGCGCAGCTCCGCAGGTGGGGGATGCGCTCCAGGAGGATTTCCGTTCCAGTGGGGCTCAGGCGGCGGGCAAGGTCCATCCAGGGATCATCGCACGGCCCGGTTCAGCCTTCGGCGTCCTTCCCGGACAGGCCCACGGGGGTGCGGTGCAGCTTCCAGCCGCAGGCGGCCCAGCAGGCCAGGCCGAAGACGAACAGGGCGGCCAGGGCGATCCCCATCGGGGTTTCGAGCTGGGTCTGGGCCAGCAGCTCCCGGACGCCGACCTCGCTGGAACGGGAGCCGGCGATGCTCTCGGCGTAGTGCATGAACGTGAGCCGCTGCATGTTGCCCGGGAGGATGCGCACCAGGGGATCGAAGAGGAAGATGTACAGCGCCCCCCAGAGGGTTCCCCGCTTCAGGAGCAGGCCCAGCAGGGTCAGGAAGGCCAGCTCGGCCCAGTAGAGGCCCACCAGGGCGAGGGCCCCGCGGAGGATGGATTCGGTGGAAGCCCCGAGGAAGAGCAGGCCCGCGGCGGCCACCAGGAGCCAGAGGGCTCCCCAGGCGAACCAGACCAGGCCCTTGGAGAGGGGGTACATCCACACGGGGGCCGGTCGTACCAGCATGAGGGGCAGGGTGCGCTGTTCCAGGTCCTCCCGGACCCCCGCGGGGGCGGCGGTGAGGGCCATGACGGGCAGCAGGACCTTCAGCAGGGCCTCGTGGAAGACCTTGAGCGCCTCGGCGGAGGAGAACCGTCCGCCCTGGGCCTGGACCAGGATGGAGACCAGGATGGCGGTGCCCACGGGGGCCAGGGGCATGGCGGCGAGGATCCAGCCCCGGGCCTGGAACACCCGCGGAAGGTACCCGATGAACACCGCCCGGAGGGTGGCGAGGGGAGAAGGGACGGTGACCTGGCTCATTGATGATCCGTCGTCAGGTACTGGAACACCGCGTCCAGGTTGAGATCCAGGGGATCCAGGGAGCGGAGGGGGAGCTCGCCGCGCACCACCGCGTCCTGCAGCTTGGGAAGGAAGCTCCGGGGATTGCGCACCGACAGCACCGCCCCGCCGTTCTCGAGGCGCAGGGCCACCAGTTCGCCGTGCTCCACGGCCCAGCGGGCCACCGCCTGTCCGGAGTCGGCGTTCACCCGCAGTTCCACGGGATGGCGGTCCAGGAGTTCCCGGATCTCCGCCACGCTTCCCTCCGCCAGGAGGCGGCCCCGGAAGAGGAGCAGGATGCGGTCGGTGAGCTGGGCCACTTCTCCCAGGATGTGGCTGGAGACGAGCACCCGCACGCCGTCCCGGGCCAGGCCCCGGAGCATGGCCATCAGTTCCAGGCGCGCCTCCGGGTCCAGGCCATTGAAGGGCTCGTCCAGGATGAGCAGGCCCGGCTGGTGGAGCAGGGCCTGGGAGAGGCGGATGCGCTGGCGCATCCCCTTGGACATGGAGGAGAAGGCGAGGTGGGCCCGGGTCTCCATGCCCACGGTCCTGAGGGCCCGGTCGAGGGCCTCGTCCATGCCCCGCCCGGAGAGGCCCGACAGCTGGGCCATCATCCTGAGCCAGCGAAGGGCGGAGATCCCGGAAGGGAAGCGGTCCCCCTCGGGCACCAGGCCGATGCGGCCCAGCACGGCGGGATTGCGGAAGGGAACCTCGCCGAAGATCCGCACCTCCCCGCCGCTGGGGGGCAGCAGGCCCGCGAGGACCTGGATGAGCGTCGACTTGCCCGCCCCGTTGGGGCCCAGCAATCCCGTGATGCCTCCCCCGTCGGGCAGGGAGAAGGTGGTGGGCGACAGGCCCAGGATGTCCCCGTAGCGCAGGGAGGCGCGCTGGAGCTCGATCATGCCGCTCATATCACCGCCTCGCTGGGCCGGGTGCGCCGGGCGGAAATCCAGAGCCAGAAGGCGATGTGTCCCCCGGTCCCGAGCAGGGCGGGCACCCAGCCCAGCTTGGGAGCCTGGACGCCGCAGAGAAGCTCGGGCCAGGCGGTGACCAGCACCCCGGGACTGAAGGCCAGCCAGGCGGGGTTGCCGAGGATGCCCGCCACCATGCCCCCCAGGGCCGCGCTGCCCAGGACGATGCCCAGCACCCAGCCGAAGCCCGCCCGGGGCGTGGAGGCCATGCTCGAGGCCCCCAGGGTCACCGCGCCCATGAGCGCGGAGATCAGCAGGGCCGCAGGGATCAGGCGAAGCGGGGCGGTGGGCCAGATGGGGCCGTGGAGGCCGGCAATCAGCAGGGAGGCGGTCCAGGGCAGCAGCACGAAGGGCAACTGGATGAGGAAGGGCAGCCCCGCCGCCACCAGGCCCTTGGCCCCCAGGTAGTCCAGGGGGCGCAAGGGGTGGGCGTACATCAGGGGCCGCACCCGGTGCAGGGTGTCCCGGGCCACCAGCCCGCCCCCGACCACCGCCACCTGGAACCACAGCACGGTCAGGAGCCAGGGGGGCAGGCAGTCCGCCTGGAAGCTGGCGCCCTGAGCCAGGAATTCCTTGGCCAGGTCCTTCACCGAGGCGAGCTGGGCCTTGGTGTCCAGGAGGTGATTCACGTAGAGCACCCCCATGCGGATGGCCAGGATGAACACGAAGACGAAGCCGAAGAAGCGTCCCAGCTTCTGCCGGAGGATCCGCCGAACGTCGAAGCGCGCCAGGACCAGCCAGGCGGGCTGCCCCGCGTTCAGCGCCGCGCGTGGAGGCAGGGTGGGCGCGTAGATGGGCATGTCAGCGGCTCAGCTGGAAGGGAGAAGGACTCGGCAGGCTCGGCCTGCCGAGGACACGGGGGTCCGGGCGGGAGGCTTCATGGCCGAGAGCCGAAGGCGATCGGGAGGACAGCACGCACGTGCTGACCGTCCCATGGAGAGGGCGCAGCCCGGTCCCCCGGAGAATTTGGATCGCGTCGATGGGCATCAGTGCGCTCCGTTCCCGTGGAGGGCCCGGATCAGGACCTCGTCCAGGCGGTCGTGGCGGGGTGTCAGCTGCACCAGCACGGCCCCGGCTTCCTGGGCCCAGGCGAAGGGCGCCCGGGGGTCGCTCTCCTGGAGCTCGACGTCGTAGAGCCCGTTGCGCGACTCCAGGACCTGGCCGATGCGGGCGAGGTCCGCCTCCTGCTCGGGCTTCAGGGGGTCCAGGAAGCGCATTTCGAAGCGGCGGGCCAGCATGCGGCGGAGGGCGTCCATGCGCCCGTGGGCCTTGATCTCCCCCCGGTCCAGGATCACCAGCTGGTCCGCGCAGCGCTCCACGTCCTCCAGGAGGTGGGTGGCCAGGATCACCGAGGTCCCCAGTTCGGCGCGCACCTTGAGGATGAGGTCCAGCATGCGCTTCCGGCCGTAGGGATCGAGGCCGTTGGTGGGCTCGTCCAGGAAGATGAGCTCCGGGCTGTGCACCAGGGCCTGGGCCAGCTTCACGCGCTGGCGCATGCCGGTGGAGTAGCCGCTGGCGTTGCGGTAGCGCGCCTCGTCCAGGCCCACGAAGTACAGCACCTCGTGGGCCCGGTCCCGCGCCTGCTCCTGGGAGAGCCCGGAGAGTTCCCCCCAGAAGGCCACCTGCTCGTAGGCCGAGACGTCCTCGACGAGGGCGTCGTACTCCGGCATGTAGCCGATCCGGGCCCGGAGGCGGGCCGCCTCGGGGCCCCCCAGGGGGATCCCCAGCACCTCACCGGAACCTGCGGCAGGGTCCAGCAGACCCAGGAGGGTTTTCAGCAGGGTCGACTTCCCTGAGCCGTTGGGTCCCAGGAGGCCCACCACGCCCTCCTCCAGGCCGAGGGAAATGCCCTTCAGGGCCACCGTGGCGCCGTAGCGGACTTCGAGCTGCTGGAAGGAGATCACCGGCACTCCGGGGGACGGGGCGGTTACGGGGAGCGGCGGTCCGCGTTTACGCACGAGTCTAGCGGGGCGGGTTCCTTCAGGAGCTGGGCCACTTTCTCCTCGGCCGCCCGGCGCAGGTCCTCGGCGGTGGCCTCCGGTCCCAGGTCCAGCGGCTGCCCCACCTGGATGAGGTAGGGGCCCCCCGCCACCCGCCAGGTGCCCCTGGGAAGGATGGCCGGGCCCCCGTGGATGGCGAAGGGGATGACAGGCACCCCTGCCTTGCGTGCCAGGGCGAAGATTCCCCGCTTGAAGGGCAGCACGGAACCGTCCCGGCTCCGGGTCCCCTCGGGGAAGGCCAGGATGCTCTGCCCCTCCCGCACCTTTCGCGCCGCGGCCTGGAGGGACGCGGTGGCCCGTCCGAGGTTCAGGCGGTCGATGAAGATGAAGCCGGCCATGTGGATGGCCCAGCCCAGGAAGGGCACCCAGGCCAGTTCCCGCTTGGCCACGAAGACTGGTCTCCCCGGCAGCGTGGAGATCAGGAGGGGCGGATCGAAGAGGGAACAGTGGTTCCCTACGAAGACCGCGGCCTGGCGGCCCAGGCGGATCCCCTCCGGCAAGCCCTCCCACCCGGCCAGCCGGCGCCGGATGCCGAAGCCCCAGGCGGCCAGCCGGACATAGTGGGGGGCGATCCACCAGAAGGCCGAACGTCCGCCCGCGAAGGGCCAAAGCAGGAACCCGAGGCAGCAGGCCAGCACCAGGGCCGGCGCGCCCCAGGCCCAGGTCAGCAAGGGCCTCAGGAAGGGGCGCGGGGAAGGGCGTTCCCCTGTCGCTGGTTGGTCCTGGCGGGGATCGGCGCTCTCGACGGGCCCGGCCTCCTGGGAAAGGATCATCGGGCCTCGACGATCCTGGCGGCCTTGATCCTCACCGCGAACTCGGGAACGTTCTGCATGCCCCGCCGCCAGACGGTGCGCACCTTCTCGATCTTCTCCACGGTCTCCATGCCGGCCACCACCCGCCCGAAGGCGCAGTAGCCGTAGCCTTCGGTCGTGGTGTCCTTGTTGTCCAGGAAGGGGTTGTCCTTGGTGTTGATGAAGAACTGGGCGGTGGCGCTGTGGGGCTCGCCCGTGCGGGCCATGGCCACGGTGCCCCGGGTGTTCCGGAGCCCGCCGGCGGCGGAGGCGGGAGCCTCATTTCGGATGGGGGCGCGGGTCGGCTTCTCGGCGAGGTCCTCCAGGTGGCCGCCCCCCTGGATCATGAAATTCGGGATCACCCGATGGAAGACGGTCCCGGCGTAGTGCCCCTCTCTCACGTAGCGGAGGAAGTTCTCCACGGTCGCGGGGGCCAGGGCGGGCTCCAGCTCGAGCTCGATGGTTCCGAAACTTGTCTCCAGGACCACCCGGGGTTTGGCCTTGGGCGCCGGAACCGGAGCGGCCTGGGGGGAGGATCCCCGGGTCTGGGACACGAGGGGCAGGGGGGCCAGGGCGATCATCAGGGTGGCCAGGATCCAGGGCTTCATGGGGTCTCCGTGCATGCCCTCCATTGTGCCCGGGATGGGGGGGTCCTAGGCTGGTGCCATGCCCACCGCGCTCCTGGATTTCCCCCCCCCGGCCCTCTCCATCCTGCTCTTTCCCTTCGGCTTGATCGTGGGTTCCTTCGCCAATGTCCTGATCCATCGCCTCCCGCTGGAGGCCGCAGAGGACCGGAACGTCGTCACCCGGCCCAGTCATTGCCCCAGTTGCCACGCCCCCCTGCGGTGGCACCAGAACATCCCCCTCCTGAGCTGGCTCTGGCTGAGGGGCCGCTGCGCCGCCTGCGGCTGGCGGATCCCCTTCCGCTATCCCCTGGTGGAGGTCCTGGGGGGACTGGTCGCCGCGGGCAGCGTGTGGGTCTTCCCCTTCGGGACCTTGATCTGGTGGAAGGGGCTGCTCTGCGGGTGGGCACTGCTGGTCCTGTTCTTCACCGATTTCACGGAGTACTTCCTGCCCGACGCGATCCAGTTCCCCCTCATGGCCCTGGGGATCCTCTTCGCCCTCCCCCAACTCTTCTGGCCCGAGACCACGGTTAGGATCTGGACCACGGGCAATGGAATCCTGGTGGTGGACCGGTGGGCCAACGGCCTCCAGCCCGCGCCGCTCTGGTCCCTGCTCGGGGAGGCCGTGTCCTGGAAGACCAGCCTCATCGGGATCGTCGCCGGCTACGGCGGCCCCTGGATCTTCGAACGCCTCTACGTGCTCGTGCGGAACGCGATGGTCAAGGCCGCGGGGGGCCAGGCCATCGAGGCCGGAATGGGAATGGGGGACTTCAAGATGCTGGCCTGGCTGGGGGCCTTCTGGGGCTGGCAGGCCATGCTCTTCATCCTCTTCGGGGGGGCCGCCCTCATGGTGGCCTTCGCCCTTCCCCTGATCATCCTTCGCCGCGCCGGCGCCCAGACCCTGCTGCCCTTCGGCTGCACCCTGGCCCTGGCCACCTTCCCGGCGGTGTTCTACGGCCCCGCGATGTGGAGCTGGTACCTGGGGGCGATGCGCTAGACGGGATTCAGGCCCCGTGATCCTGGGGCTGGCACACCTCCACCAGCACGCCCCCGGTCTCGGCGGGGTGGATGAAGGCGATGCGGTTGCCGTGGGCGCCCTTCCGCGGGGCCTGGTCGATCATGCGGACGCCCTTGGCCAGCAACTCCTTCACCGCGGCGTCCACGTCGTCGACCTCGAAGGCCAGGTGGTGGATGCCCGGGCCCCGCTTGGCGAGGAACTTGGCGATGGGTCCCTCGGGGTCCGTGCTCTCCAGGTACTCCAGGGTGCTCTCCCCGATGGGGAAGAAGGCCGTGCGCACTTTCTGGTCCACCACCTCCTCGGTGTGGGTGGGCGCTATCCCGAAGAGGCGCTCCAGGTTGGCCAGGGCCTCGGACAGGCCCGGAGCCGCGATGCCGAGGTGGCTGATCTTGAGGAGTCGCATGGAGGACCTCGATGGAAAGCCCCTTTTAACCACGAAAGGCACCAAAAAGCACGAAAAGGGAAGGGCACCTACCGGGCAGGTTTTCGTGCCCTTCCATGCCTTTCGTGGTTAAGTTTTTTCTTCGAGCCCCCATGCACCTCCACGACCCCAGCTACTGGCAATCCATCTACGACGCCGAGGCCAGGCCGGGCTGGGACATGGATTCCCCCACCCCGCTGCTGCCGGAGCTGCTGGACCTGGCGGAGTCCCTGGGTCTGGCCCCGGGCCCCCGGGTAGCCGTTCCGGGTTGCGGCTTCGGGCACGACGCGGCGGAGCTGGCCCGCTGGGGCTTCGAGACGACGGGGGTGGACTTCGCCCCCGCCGCGATCCTGGGGGCCAGGGCGCGCTACGGGGACGCCGTGGAATGGCGGGAGGAGGACTGGTTCCAGCTTGAGGCGCCGCCCTACGATGCGATTTTCGACCACACCTGCTTCGTGGCCATGGCGCCTGAACGGCGGGCGGAGTTCGTCGCCTGCAACGCCCGGCGTCTCCGCCCCGGCGGAATCTGGCTTGGGGCCTTCTTCCACACCGTGGCGAATCCGCCGGGTCCCCCCTTCGCCACCGAGCCGGAGGAACTCCGGCGCTTGGCTGAATCCCAATTCGAGGTGCGCCACCTGGGCCCCGCCTCCCGGAGCCATCCCCGACGGGCGGGCCGGGAATTCCTGATGGTGGGGGTCCGGAGGCCCTGAGGGACCTCCTGGCATTCCGGGCTCCGGTATCCTGGAGCCATTCCCGTCGAGGTCTCCATGAACTTCCGCCCCCTCCTCCTTGGCCTGCTCTCCATCACCGCCCTCGGCGCCCAGGACCTGGTGCGCCTGGGGAACCTGAAGTTCGCCCACTACGGGGCGGTGTCCTACATGAAGGAGATCGCGCCCAAGTACAACCTCAAGATCGAGGAGCGGGTCTTCGCCAAAGGGATCGACATCAATCCGGCCATCATCGCCGGGGAGATCGACATGAGCGCCGCCGCCGCGGACGCGGCCGTCGCCGGGAAGGCCCAGGGAGTTCCCCTCATCGTGGTGGCAGGCTTCGCGAAGGGCGGGGCGCGCATCGTGGTGCGGCCCGACCTGGGGATCAAGTCCCTGAAGGAGCTCAAGGGCAAGAAGGTGGGCGTGGCCCGGGGCGGGGCCCAGGAGCTGCTGCTGCTGGCGGAGCTGGGGCAGAACGGCCTCACCTGGAGCGACAAGCCCGGGAAGGATGTGACGATTCTCTACCTGCCCTTCCAGGACCTGAACCAGGCCCTGATGCAGAAGCAGATCGACGCCATGTGCCAGTCCGAGCCTTACAGCTCCCAGGCGATCAACAAGGGCTACGGCGCGGAACTGATGAAGCCCTACGACACCCCGATGGGCGAGCCCATCCGGGCCCTGGTGATGACGGAGAAGCTCTACCAGAAGCGCGACGTGGCTCTGCGGGTGCTGAAGTGCTTCGTGGAGGCCACCAAGAAGTTCATCGACGAGCCCAAGTTCGCGGAGAAATTCGTCCGGGAACAGATGTTCAAGAACCAGATCACTGCCGAGGACTACCAGGACGCCATCGGCAACAGCCCCTTCACCTACGACATCGACGTGAAGCACATCCAGATCACCACGGATCTCATGGCGAAGTACGGCGTGGGCAAGATGGCCAACCCGCCCAAGGCCGCGGACTGGGTGAAGGTGGACCTGCTGCAGCAGGCCAAGAAGGAACTGAAGGTCAAGTAGTGGCCCGCCCCTCTCCGAAGGCTTTGCGGGGGCTCCTGGTCCCCCTGGCCGCCCTGGCGCTCTGGCAGCTCCTGAGCGCCAAGGGGATCCTCAACGCCCACGTGCTGCCCTCCCCGGGCGCCGTGCTGGAGCGCTGGTGGACCTACCTTCGTCCAGGGGAGGCCTTCGATCCCTCCCAGATGTCCAAACTGCGTTGGATGCTCTCGGGGGAGCTGCCCCAGGACGCCTTCGCGAGCCTCTACCGGGTGCTGGCGGGCTTTCTGCTCGGCGGCGGCTTGGCCCTTCCCGTGGGCCTGGCCATGGGGTACAGCCGCTTCCTGCACGGCCTTCTGGACCCCCTGGTGCAGGTGCTCCGGCCCATCCCCCCCATCGCCTACATCCCCCTAGCGATCCTGTGGTTCGGCCTGGGCAATCCCCCGGCCATCTTCCTCATCAGCCTGGGAGCCTTCTTCCCCGTGCTGATGAACACCATGGCCGGGGTCCAGCACGTGGATGGCATCTACCTCCGGGTGGCCCGGAACCTCGGCGCGGGGCGGATGGCCACCTTTCTGCGGGTGATCCTGCCCGCGGCCACGCCCTACATCCTCGCCGGGGCGCGCATCGGCATGGGCACCGCGTTCATCGTGGTGATCGTCTCCGAGATGATCGCCGTGAACAACGGCCTGGGCTTCCGGATCCTGGAGGCCCGCGAGTACATGTGGTCCGACAAGATCATCGCGGGGATGTTCACCATCGGGCTCCTGGGCCTGGGCATCGACACCCTGATGTCCCTGCTCACGAAGCGCCTCCTGCGATGGCACCGGGGGCTGGAGTCATGAGCGCCCCCGCCCAGATCCAGGTCCGCAACGTCCACAAGGTCTTCTCCACCGGCGGCGCCGAGGTGGTGGCCCTCAAGGGCATCGACCTGGACATCCACCCGGGGGAGTTCCTCTGCCTCCTGGGCCCCAGCGGCTGCGGCAAGAGCACCCTGCTCAACGCCGTGGCCGGATTCAGCCTGCCCACCACGGGGGAGATCCTGGTGGACGGGCGGCCGGTGACCGCGCCGGGCCCCGACCGGGGCATGGTCTTCCAGGAGTACGCCCTCTTCCCCTGGATGACGGTGGAGCAGAACGTGGCCTTCGGCCTCCAGATCAAGAAGCGGCCCAGGGCCGAGATCCGCGACACCGTGCAGGGACTCCTTCGCATGCTCCACCTGGAGGAGTTCAGGGCCCGCTTCCCCAAGGACCTCAGCGGAGGCATGCGCCAGCGGGTGGCCATCGCACGGGTGCTGGCCCTGGACAGCCAGATCCTGCTCATGGACGAGCCCTTCGGGGCCCTGGACGCCCTCACCCGGCGCACCCTCCAGGACGAGCTCCTCCGCATCTGGTCCGAGCTGAAGAAGACCATCCTCTTCGTGACCCACAGCCTGGAGGAGTCCATCTACCTGGCGGACCGCATCGTGCTCATGACCTACCGTCCGGGCACCCTCAAGCGCGACGTCACGGTGGACCTGCCCCGTCCGAGGGACGCGGCCTCGCCGGAATTCAACGCGATGAAGAAGGAGCTGGGCGGCCTGCTGATGGAAGAGCAGAATCGCCACGCCCAGGCGGAATTCACCGGGACCGCGGTGGATTGAAGCGGCGGGGCGGAGCCCTTTTCAACCCTGCGGGACCGGCGCGCCCGGAGACGCAGAACCAGCGCCCGGAAGGCCTTCGGCGCGGGTGGCCTGGACACCTTTTCCAGGTCCATGGCCGCCGCCGGCCTGACCGGCCCCAAGGGCCAGGGGGTGGACCAGCGTGTCTGGGACACCCGGGACCGGGTCAAATGATGCGGGTTCCGGGCATGGTGGGGTTTCCCGCCTCCTTGCCTTGGACCGACGGCCCGCGCAAGGGGCTGCGACCCGGGAAGCGTCCCCACCCCGTCGGAACGCGAACACGGAGGGGCCATTCGAACCACGGGGGATTTTGATTCTTATTCGATGGTGAATTTATTGGTTTGAATTGATTTTGTTGATCTCGTTTTTAGAAATTCCTTCAGGGCCTGTTTGAACTCAGGTCTCCAGTAGGCATTCGCGTGGTTTGCTCCCTGGATGGTGATGATTTTCAGTTCGGGCATCGCAAGTTTTAGCTGTTGAATTCCTTCCAAAAATGGGTCATCGCTGCCGATGAGGGCCATGGTGGGATGGTGGATTCTGCGGGCCTGCTCATTCGTGATTTTCAGATTCCGGACCGAACGGGCGAAGGCGGCCAGGGCCGGGAGGTCCTGCACCTCACGAAAACGGATCTCAGCCTGTTCCATCATCGCTTCGGCCGGCGGTGGCTGACCTTTCGGCGAAATCATGGAAACCAGGGTACGCATCGAACCCTTCTCGACATCCCCAGCCAGTTCCTCGAACCGTCGGATCTCCGAATCCGTAGGTTCCAGCAAGGCCCCCTGGCCGCCCAGCACAGCGTCCAGAAATCGATTGGGTGCGAGGGTCAACAACTTTGCGGTGATGACCGAACCCATCGAATAGCCCACGATGTGGGCTTTCGGGATCTTGAGATGATTCAGAAGGCGAACCACATCCAGGGCCACCTCCTGTCCATATTGTCCGGGGTCGTGCGGCTTGCCGCTTTTGCCGTGGCCCCGACAGTCCAGGGCGATCACCCGGAAGTTTTTCGCCAATTCTCCGAACACTTTCGGCGCGACCCAGTTCATCTCGATGGACCCGGTGTAGCCGTGGACCAGGACCACCGGCTCACCCGTCCCTTGGTCGATGTAGCGGATGCGCACGCCGCTGGAGTCGAAGAAGCGGTCCTGCCACTCCTGACCAAAGGCCAGGGGGGACATTCCCGCCAAACACAACACCATGCCCAAGCGGAAAACGATGTTCATTTTTCCCCCCTTGATGCCCCGACCCTGACCGCCCAAATCTGGAAATTCCTTTTCCTGCGTCTACCGCCGTCAACCCTGGGGCCGCGAAATTCCGGACCCGGGAAGCCTCATTTCTTCAAGGCCCCGACGACCTTGTAGGTGTTGAAGACGATCCCGGACGGAAAGGCCTGGGAGCTGACCAGGTCGAAGCTGCACGGCGGGGTTCCGTCGGCGAAGAAGCGCTTCCCCGTGCCCAGCAGGAGCGGATACACGGCCAGCAGCACTTCATCCGCGAGGCCGTGCTCGAGCAAGGGGGAGCATAGGGTCGAACTTCCCGAAAGGACGAGGTCCCGGCCCTCTTGGGACTTGATGCGCCGGACGCCCTCGGCGAGCGCCGGTCCAAGGCCCTCGAAGGGGCCCCATTCCAGGCTTTCGGGATGGTGGGTGGCGACGAATTTGGTGGCCGAATTCAGGGCATCCCCCATCGGGTTGCTGGGCGCCTTGGGCCAGAAGCTCGACCAGAGGTCATAGGTGCGGCGGCCCAGCAGCAGATCGAAGCTCCCGCCGTAGGCCGCGAACATGGCATCTCGACCTGCGGGGGTGCGGTAGGGCGCGGTCCAATCGCTGTAGGCGAAACCGTCGCCATCGGCGGAATGCTGGATCACGCCGTCCAGGGAGATGTGTTCGATGATTCTGAGCTTCCTCATGTGGGTCTCCGTCGTCTGGGATGAGAGAGTCCTGGGACACCTTCGACCCTGCCGGGCCGGACGTTCCTTCTCCTACAGCTTTGGCTGCTTGGCGTCGAGAAAGTCGTTCACCATCGGGACGATGACGGCCATGCGCTGCATCAGCGTCACGTGGGTCGTGGCGGGCAAGATGGCCAACCGGGAAGGGGAGAGCGGCTTGATGTCGCCATGGATGTCGCCGCCCTTCATCCGAAACATTTCCGCGACGTGCTCCAGCCGTACTCCATCCGAGTCGCCGTGGATGAAGAACATCGGCGCATTGCTTGCCTTCAGTTGATCGGCGCCGATGTCGTGGCCTTTCGAACCCGAGGCGAGGACCCGATGGACGAACCTCGGGAAGTCGTCGGGAGCGGGGTTCAGTTTCTTGTACTCGGTTTCAATCGGAGAACCCTTGAATGCGTCCGCGGTGAGTGTCGCGAGCGCTTCCCGCCCTTCCTTGACCACGCCCTCACGGCGGAGAAAGGAGGAAATGAGGACCGCCTTTCGCACCTTGCCTGGATGACGGATCGCACATTGCATCGCCACGGCGCCGCCCATGCTGTAGCCGATGAGGTCCGCCTGCGAAATTTTCAGGTGATCGAGCAGCGAGGCCACATCCTCGGCCAGATTTTCGGGAGTGATGTCGCGTGGGATGTCGGCCGTGCGCCCGTGGCCCTGCATTTCGACGGCAATCACTTTCCTGGTTTTTGAGAGCTCGTCGATCCACCCGGTCCAGTTGTTGGTGATGGTCATGAACGCGCCGTGGAGCAGGACCACTGGATCGCCGCTGCCGTGGACTTCGTAATACATTTTGAGCCCATTCACCCGGGCGTAACCCGTCGTGGATTTTTGCTGCCCCGCTGCCGCAGCCGGCAGAAGCATCGCCAGGAGTACGACCCATGTCTTCATGATTGACCTTTCTTGTGAGGAGGTTGCAGATGCCGCGCCGCAGGACGAACTCAAACGGATATGGACTGGCCATGCGTTTCCGGTGCTATTCCGGGGGCGTATGGTGCGGCCCGTTGCGGGTTTCGGCCACCCGGAATTCCACGATCCTGCAGGTAAGGTCCGGAGGAACGAGGCGCCCGTTGGGAGCGAGTCCGGAAGCTCATTCCGGCCCCGGCGCCGCGCCGAGCATGGGGCGCCCGGCGGGCCGGAGGGTGCGGATCACCACGCCCTTGGAGGTGGTGCGGGTGGCCAGCGCCTCGAAGCCGGTCGGCACGGCGCCGGGGCCGAAAAGGCGCTTGCCGCTGCCGAGGACCACCGGAAATTCGAACAGGTGCAGTTCATCAATGAGCTCGTAGGCCAGGAGCGTCTGGACCAAGCCGGGGCTGCCGTGGACCTGGATCTCCGGGCCGTCCTGGCCCTTGAAGCGAGCCACTTCCGCCCGGATGTCGCGGACCACCGTGCTGCCGCTCCAATCGGCCCGCTCGAGGGTGCGGGAGGCCACGTACTTCGGCAGCCGGTTGAGGGGTCCGGCGATCGGGTCTGCCGGGTCGGTGACCCGCGGCCAGTGGCTGGCGAAGATCTCGTAGGTGCCCCGCCCGAGAAGGAAGCCGCCCGCCCGGGAGTAGACGTCCACGATGGAGCCCCCGAAATCCTCGTCAATGTGCGGGATCACCCAGCCGCCGTGGAGGAAGCCGCCGCTCTGGTCCTCCCCGGGACCGCCCGGTGCCTGCATGATGCCGTCGAGGGATACGAAGGCAGTCAGGGTAAGTCTGGACATGTTGCGGACCTCCATCGGAGCGAGGGGTTGGGGGTGTGGGTGGCGTGGATCAGGCCTGCGGGGAGGCCCCCTCCACGTCGGGGAGGTCCCATTTCGTCATGCCCAGGATCGGCCGAATGACCCGGGCCGGTCCCGCCGGAGCGCGCGATCCGCGTGGTGCTGGAACCCTTGAGGAGCGGGGCGCAGAACCATGCGGCCTCTTCGGCCTCGTGGCCCAGCCAAAGGAATGGAGTCAGATTCTGCATGATCCTCTCCGGAGAACCCTGGTCCCCTTCGACTTCGTGTTAGCGGTTGGACGAGAGCAGGGCGAACCGGGCTCCCTGGGGATCCAGGCACTGGGCGATCCATTGGCCACCGGGGACCTCGTGGGGGCCCATGAGCACCTGGCCGCCGCCCTCCTTCACCCGCGCGATCCCCGCGTCCAGGGCCGGCACGTTGAAGTAGTACATCCAGAGCGGGGCCGGGAAGGCAGGAACCTTGGTCATCACCGCGCCTTCGTGTTGCGGTCCGCCCATGGCGAAGGTCTGGTAGATGCCCATGGGCCCCATGTCCATGGCCTCCGCGGGGGTCCAGCCGAACAGCCCCGAGTAGAAGGCGAAGGCTTCCTTTCCGTTGCCGGCGTGGAGCTCGCGCCAGCCCACGTGACCCGGCGTGCCGGGGGGAACGGGTGACGGGGCCTGCTCCGAAGCGCCCCGCAGGATCAGGAACACCGCGCCGTGGGGATCCGCCGCCACCGCGAAGCGGCCCACCCCTGGGATGTCCGTGGGCTCCTTGAGGATGCGGCCCCCGGCGGCGCGGATCCGGGCGGCGGCATCATCCGCATCGGCCACGCCAATGTAGCCCACCCAGGCGGGCCGCGCGAAAACCTCGCTGGCCTCCCCGTGGACGCCGATGATTCCGCCCAGGTTTCCGCCTCCCGCGGCCAGCAGGGTGTAGTCCGCGCCCGGGGCGAAGGGCGCGGCCGTGCAGCCCAGCACCTTGCAGTAGAAGCGCTCCGCCGATTTGGGATCGGGAGTGTTGAGTTCATACCAGATGAACGGGCAGCATTCCGATTTCATGAACTTCCCCTGGGATGGCGGTTGAAAAGCAGGTTCAGGTAGCGTTCGAGGTGCTCGACGCAGCCAACGGCCACCTCGGGCCCTACCTTGGCCTTGGCCAGGATGAAGGCCCCCTGGAGCACCGCCTGGGTGAAGAGGGCGAGGCTGTCCGCGCTCCAGGGCGCGTCCGGGGCGTGGCGTTCCCGCGCCGCGGCGATGTCCTTCGCCACCTCGGCGGCGTGGCACGAGATGCTTTCTTCGCAGGCCTCCCGAACGGCGGGGTGGGTTTCGAAGGTCTCCTGCACCAGGGTCCCGGCGAGGCACGTGAACTCCGCGGGGCGACCCTGCAGCAGGGCTTTCCGGAAGGCCACGTAGGCCATCACCCGATCCAGGGGATCCTCGGGCGCGTGGTAGGGGGCGCTCCGGAACAGCTCGCCGGTGACTTCGGACCAGTGCTCCGCCGCGGCCACCGCCAGATCCTCCTTGCCGGCGAAATGGTGAAAGAAACTGCCCTTGGTGAGGCCCGCCGCGGTGCAGATGTCCTCGATCCGGGTGGCGGCGTAGCCCTTGGCCCTGAAGACCGCCAGCGCGGCGTCGAGGAGGCGGATGCGGGATTCGTGAAGCGGGGCCATGGTCGGGATCTTTGGATGAAATCGACCATACCAACTGGTTGGTATGCTGTCAACACCTGAATTCCATGACCTCCGGTCCGGGTGGTGCTCAGGGGTGGTCCAGCTCGAACTGCCTGGCCTCCGCCAGGGTCTGGATCTTCTCTGAAAAATCCGGGTTCTGTGCCAGCACCGCCTGGAAGTGCCTGGCCGGCAGAACGAAGACCCGGCTGGGGGCCAGGCAGGCCACCGTGGCGTTGCGCGGGGCCTGGCGCAGGAGCGACATCTCGCCGAAGCAGTCCCCGGGCTCCAGGGTCGCCACGCGCCTGGGTCTGGTTTTCGGATCTTTCCGGACCGTGACTTCGAGGGTCCCCACCTGCACCACGAAAAAGGAGTCGCCGCTGTCTCCCTGAGCGCAGACCTTTTCCCGGGCCTCGAAGGCAAAGAGCTGCAGGCCCTCCAGCACCCGTTCCAGCATCACGATGCTCATGGCCTCGAAGAAGCGGAAGCGACGCACCATCCGGGAGAACTGGACGGTGTCGGGCGGGTCGAGGGGCAGACGCTTCAAGGGGGTCCAGGCTACGGGGAACCTTGGGTTGACCCAGGATCGAACACCCGGGCGGGATGGTCCGAACTGAATTCTACGATTTTTTCATAACCCCACCAAGGATCATCCAGGCTAAATCAGAGGGCCTTTCCACGCCGGTTCTCCCGCCTCGTTCCCCATGCAACCCCTGGAGGTGCGCCATGTCCATGGTCCATTCCGCGGCTTTCCCCCGCCCCACCCGGACGCCCCGGATCGTGACAGCCTCCCTCGGACTTTCCGCCCTCCTCGGCTGCGGCGGTGGCGGGGGAGGCAGCTCCACGCCTCCCCCTGCGGTGGCGCCCGCCATCACCAGCCACCCGGCGAGCCAAACGGTCCAGCGGGGGGCCACCGCGACCTTCACCGTCTCCGCCACCGGCACGCCCACCCCCGTCCTTCAATGGCGGAAGGGGGGCACGGCGCTCGGAGGCCAGACCTCCTCCACCCTGGCCCTGACCAATGTGCAGCTCACCGACGAGGGGACCTACGACGCCGTGGCGTCCAACTCGGCCGGATCGGCCACCTCCAACCCTGCGCGCCTCACGGTCCTGCTGCCGGGCCTGGTGGCCTACTTCCCCTTCTCCGGGAATGCCAACGATGCCAGCGGAAACAACAACAACGCCGTGGTGCAGGGGGCGGTGCCGACGGCGGACCGGCTGGGCGCCGCGAACAGCGCCTACCGGACCATTCCGGGCTACCTCCAGGTGCCGGCCAACGCCAGCCTGAACCTCACGGATTTCACCTTCTGCCTGTGGTTCCGGATGGAGCAGGTGAACTCCGCCTTCAATTGTCTCGCCGGGAAGGACTACACCACCGCCTACGCCTTCGGGGTGAATTCGGGCGGCTCGGGGAATTGCCCGCCCCCCGCGGGCACCCTTCGCCGCATGGTGGTGTACCTCGGGGGCGTCAGCCGCACCTTCCCCACCACGAATTTCCTCTGCGACACCTGGTACCACGCGGCGCTCACCTACAACAACAGCACGGGGGCCCTGCAACTTTTCGTGAACGGCACCCTGGTGGACACGGCCAGCGTCCCGGGCGGCACCCTCGGAACCAGCACCTACCCCCTGGGGCTCGGGAGGGACGGGCGCTTCGGGGACACCTTCAACGGCGTGATGGACGAGATCTTCATCTTCAACCGGGTGCTCACCACCCAGGAAATCCAGGGCCTCTACGCCCGCTGAACCTCAGCGCCGCGCCTTCCCGGTCACCCGCTCGATCTCGATGCGCAGGGCCGCCGTGCGCGCGAAGTTCTTGGCCAGTTCGCGCTCCACGAGCTCCGGGTGGCCGGGGGCGAAGCGCAGGCCCAGGGCCCTCAGGGCCGCGGCCTTCTCCCCGGGCTCGGCCAGGATCCGCGCCCGGCCGAAGACGACCGCGCTCTCGTACCGCGTGGACAGTTCCAGGGGAAGGGCCTCCGCCGCCGTGACCACGCAGTAGGACACCTTGGCCTCCCCCGCCAGGTTGTCCAGCTTGTGGCCCGAAGGGGCGCTGTGGAGGATCAGCCCCCCGTCCAGCAGGGCGTGGTTCATGGGGATCGCGTAGGGCCAGCCGTCCAGGTCCACCGTGGCCAGGACGCCCCACTCGGCCCGGGCCAGGATGTCCAGGGCCTCCGCCTCGGAGAGTTCCCGGTCCCCCCGGCGCATGGGGTGGACCGGGGCGCTCAGGGCTTGGCCTTCCGGGTCATGAACCAGACCGCCGCGGTCCAGGTTGGGGCCAGTTCCACGATGGGCAGCAGCTCCACCAGGAAGGTGGGCAGCAGGGCCAGGTGCCATCCCAGGAGCCCCCAGAGCAGACCCGCGGCCACCAGGTCCAGGGCCTTGTCGACGAACATGCTGAGGCCCCCGGTGAGGGCGCCCAGCCCGATCTGGAGGGCGTCCACGGTCAGGGCCACCGCATAGGCGGCGGCGACACGGCCCTTGGCGGGTCCGGTCATGGCCTGCCCTCCCGGCGCTTCTCCGCGAGCCAGGCCAGGGCCTCGAGCGGCGTCATGGCGTCCGGATCCAGAGCCTCCAGTTCCCGTCGCAGGGGATCAGGCTCGGCTTCGAACAGGGGAAGGGGGGCCTGGTGGGGGCGTGGGCGTCCCGGGGGTTCGATGGGATTCTCCCTCATTTCGGCGAGCAGCCGCTGGGCCTTGGCGATGACCCCGCCAGGGAGGCCCGCCAGGCGCGCCACCTGGATGCCGTAGCTGCGGTCCGCGGGTCCCTCCTGGATGCGGTGGAGGAAAAGCAGCTGGTCCTCCCACTCCTGGACCTCCACGTGGAGGTTGCGGATGCGGGGGTCGTCCGCGAGCCGCGTGAGCTCGAAGAAGTGGGTGGCGAAAAGGGTGCGCGGGGCGCCCCCCTTCAGGTCCCGCAGGTGGAGGGCGATGGCCTCCGCCAGGGCCAGACCGTCCCGGGTGCTGGTGCCCCGGCCGATCTCGTCCAGGATCACCAGGCTGGCGGACCCCACCTGGTTGAGGATGCGGGCGGTCTCCGTCATCTCCACCATGAAGGTGCTCTGCCCCTTGGAGAGGAAATCGCTGGCTCCGATGCGGGTGAAGATGCGGTCCACCAGGCCGAAACGCATCAGGTCCGCGGGCACGAAGCTGCCCACCTGGGCCAGGACCACCAGCAGGGCGGCGGTGCGGAGGAAGGTGCTCTTGCCCCCCATGTTGGGTCCGGTCACCACGGCCATGGGAACGCCGGCGTCCAGGCGGAGGTCGTTGGGGACGCATTCCCGTCCCAGGCGCGCCTCCAGCATGGGGTGGCGGGCCCCCGCGAGGAGCAGATCGCGCTCCTCGCCCAGTTGGGGGCGGGTCCAACCGCTGTGCCGGGCCCGTTCGGCGAAGGCGGCCAGCAGGTCCAGGGTGGCCACCGCCCGGGCCAGGCCCGTGAGGTCCGCCCGGGCCTGGAGGACGGCCTCCTGGAGCCGCCCGAACTGCCGCTCCTCGAGGCGGAGCTGGTCGCCCTCGGCGGAAAGCAGGCGCTGCTCGAAGGCCATGAGTTTCTCGGTGGTGAAGCGTTCGGCGTTGGCCAGGGTCTGCTTGCGCACGAAATGGGCGGGGGCCGCGGCAAGGTTGGCCCTGGTGATCTCGAAGTAGTAGCCGAAGACCCGGTTGAACTTGATTTTCAGGCTGCCGATGCCGCTGGCGGCGCGCTCCTCCTCCTCCAGGGCCAGCATGACCTGGCGGGCGTCCCTCACCAGGCCTCGGACCGCGTCCAGGTCCGGATCCACTCCGTCCCGGATCGCCCCCCCCTTTTCCAGGTCCAGGGGAGGCGCCTCCGCCAGGCAGCGCCTCAGCTCTTCCCGCAAGCCCTCGCACAGGGGGGTGCCTTCGGGCCAGAGGCCCGCGTCCTCCGCCTCGATGAATCCCGACAGGGAGTCCAGCTGGGCCGGCAGACGCGCCGCCTGGGCCAGGCCCTCCCGGAGTTGTCCCAGTTCGGGAGGCGTGGCCAGACCCAGGGCCACCCGGCCCAGGAGGCGCTCCAGGTCCGGGATTCCCGCGAGGATCTTCTGCAACGGCTCCCGGCGGCGGTCTTCGGCGAGCCATGCGACCTGGGACCAGCGCCGCTCCAGGGCTTCCCGCTGGCGCAGCGGCTGCTCCAGCCAGGCCCGAAGCAGGCGGCTGCCCATGCGGGTGCGGCAGAGGTCCAGGACCTGCAGGAGGCTTCCGGCCTTCCCGCCGTCCAGGCTGTTGGCCAGGATCTCGAGGTGGCGGGCGCTGGTGGCGTCCAGCAGGGGGCCCGTGGCGCCCAGTTCCACGCTCACGCCCTGGATGTGGGCAGGACGCCCCTTCTGCGTGGCCTCCACCTGGTCCAGGAGGGCCCCCAGGGCGCCCACCAGGGCCGGGTACGGATCGAGGCCGACGCCCTCCAGGTGCTGCCATCCGAAGAACGCGAGGATCTGCTGGCGGGCCCGGGCGGTCTCGAAGCGCCAAGGTGGAAGGCGGGTGAGGGGCACCTCGGGCAGCGGGCTCTCGGCGCCCTCGGCCAGGATCAGTTCCTGAGGTTGCAGGCGCTCCAGGGTGGCGAGGAGAAGGGCCTCCCCCTCTCCGGGGATGGCCCGCACCTGGCCCGAGGCCAGCTGCAGCAGCGCCAGGCCCCAACCCACGCCCGAGCGGTGCAGGGCGCAGAGCCAGCGGGCGTCGTCGTCCAGCCAGGTTCCGGGAGTGATGATCCGCCGGATGGCCCTGGGCAGGAGGCCCTTCACCTCTTCGGGCCGGGCGGTGGGTTCGGCGATGGCTGCGGAAAAACCGGCGGCCAGGAGCTTCGGAAGGTACTGGTCCAGGGCGAAGTGGGGCACCCCGCACATGGGGGCCTCGGCGTCCGTGCCCTTTCCGCGGGTGGTGAGCGCGATCTCCAGGGCCGGGGCCGCCTTCACCGCGTCGTCTCCGAGGATCTCGTAGAAGTCCCCCATCCGCGTGAGGAGGATGGCGTCCCCCGCCTCGCGCTTGAGGGCCGCGATCTGGTTCATCATCGGCGTGGACATGGGAAGGCCAGGATAGCGCGGGGGAGGCCTCGTGACCCCCGTCACGCGAGGCAGGGTGGACCCGGGACCATGATGGACGGGCGCCCGCCCACCACCTGGAGCGCAGGCGCGGGAGGACGCCTCATGGGCATCAGCCAGCTCGCGCGGTCCATCGCCGAATCCCCCACCCTCCGCCTCAACGAGGAGGCCCGGCTCCTGCGGGAGAAGGGGGAACCGGTCATCAACCTCGGCATCGGAGAGCCCAAGAACAAGGCGCCCATCGCCGCCATCCTTCAGAGTGCCGCCAAACTGAGTTCGGGGGACGTGAAATACACGCCCACGGACGGAACCCCCGGCCTCAAGAAGGCCATCCTCCGCTACACCGAGGAGAACTACGACCGCAGCGTGGCGCCGGAGAACGTCATCGTCTCCGACGGCGCCAAGCAATGCCTCTTCAACATCCTCTACACCATCTGCAACCCACAGGACGAGGTCGTCGTCCTGGCCCCCTACTGGGTCAGCTATCCCGAGATCATCAAGATGTGCCTGGCGGTGCCGGTCATCGTCACCCCCGAGGACGGGAGCTTCCACCCCCGCTTCGAGGAGGTGGTCCGCATGGTCGGCTCCAGCACCAAGGCCATCATCCTCAACAGTCCCAACAACCCCAGCGGGGCGGTCTACAGCGACGATTTCGTGGGCCAGATGGTGGAGTTCTGCGAGCGGAAGGGCATCTACCTCATCCTGGACGACATCTATCAGAAGCTCGTCTTCGACGGACTGCGGCCCAAGCCGGGCACAGCCTTCACCGGGGCGGACGCCGAGAACACCCGGCTCATCATCGTGAACGGCGTCGCCAAACTCTATGGCATGACCGGCTTCCGCATCGGCTGGACCATCGCCCCGAGGGAGCTGGTGCGGGTCATGACCAACGTGCAGGCCCAGACCACCAGTTGCGTCAGCCCCGCCATGCAGGCCGCCGCCGAAGGCGCCCTCACGGGGCTTCAGAACATCGTGGAGAGCCTGCGCCTCACCATCCAGAACAACCGGGACGTCCTGGTCCAGGAGCTCCGCACCTTCAACGGAGTGCACCTCCAGAAGCCCCAGGGCACCTTCTACGCGCTCGTGGACTTCCGGGCCTACTCCGGGAAGAGCGTGGAGCTCTGCGATTTCCTTCTCAAGAAGGCCCTCGTCGTGACGGTTCCCGGAAGGGAGTTCGGCATGGAGGGGCATCTGCGGCTGAGCTACGCCGGCACCGTCAAGGAGGTCCAGGAGGCCGTGGCGCGCATGAAATGGGCCCTGGACCCCGGCAGCGCCAACGAGATCTACATCGGGGACAAGAAGCTCGTGCGGGACTGGATGTAAGGGAACCTGGAGCTGTCCATGAGCCACAACCTGCTGAACATCAAGACCCCCGCCGAGGACCAGGCCGGCGTCCTGAAGGCCGACCTCGGGCTGGGGAACCTCGGGCTCTCCAACCTGTCCAAGGTGTACTGGAACCTTCCCACGGAGGCCATCGTGGAGGAGGTGGTCTTCCGCAAGGAGGCCAAGCTCAGCCACGGCGGTCCGCTCATCGCCGACACCGGGAAGCACACGGGCCGGGCCGCCGCGGACAAGGTGGTGGTGCGGGAGGCGGAGAGCGAGGGCCACGTCTGGTGGGGGCCCTACAACCGTCCCATGTCCCCCGACGCCTTTGACGCCCTCTTCGCCCGTCTCCAGGGCTACCTCCAGGGGCGGGACCTCTTCGTGCAGGACTGCTACGGAGGAGCGGATCCCGAGTACCGCCTGCCGGTCCGGATCGTCACCGAGCTGGCCTGGCACAGCGCCTTCGCCCGGAACATGTTCATCAAGCCCTCCAGCACCGAGGAGTACAAGCGATTCGTGCCGGAGTTCACGGTCATTTCGGTCCCGGGCTTCCAGGCCTTCCCGCCCATCGACCAAACCCCCAACCCCACCTTCATCGCCCTCAGCTTCGCGCGGAAGCTCTGCATCATCGGCAACACCGCCTACGCGGGGGAGATCAAGAAGTCCGTCTTCACGGTGATGAACTACCTCCTGCCCCTGCAGGGCGTGCTCTCCATGCACTGCAGCGCCAACGTGGGCCAGGACGGCCATTCGGCCCTCTTCTTCGGCCTTTCGGGGACCGGCAAGACCACCCTCTCCGCGGATCCCCGCCGGGGCCTCATCGGCGATGACGAGCACGGCTGGAGCGAGCAGGGGATCTTCAATGTGGAGGACGGCTGCTACGCCAAGGTCATCGGCCTGAATCCGCAGGCGGAGCCTCAGATCCACGCCTGCACCCGGCGCTTCGGGACCATCCTGGAAAACGTGATCTACGATCCCGCCAGCCGCCGCATCGACCTCGACAGCGACGCCCGAACGGAGAACACACGGGCCAGCTACCCCCTGGACTTCATCGACAACGCGGTCACGAGCAAGATGGGGCCCCACCCCCGGAACATCATCCTGCTCACCTGCGACGCCAGCGGGGTGATGCCCCCCATCGCAAGGCTCAGCCCGGAGCAGGCCTTGTACCACTTCATCAGCGGCTACACCTCCAAGCTGGCGGGCACCGAGGCGGGCCTGGGCAAGGAGCCCGAGATCACCTTCAGCGCCTGCTTCGGCGGCCCGTTCATGGTCCACCACCCCGCGGTGTACGCCGAGCTCCTGCGCCGGAAAATGCTGCGCCACGGCGCGACCTGCTGGCTGGTGAACACCGGCTGGGTCGGCGGGCCCTACGGGGTGGGCAAGCGCATCAGCATCCAGCACACGCGCAGGCTCCTGAACGCCGCCCTGGACGGCCACCTGGACCGCGCCGAGTTCTACCGGGACCCCGTGTTCGGATTCGAGGTTCCCCGCCATTGCCCCGAGGTCCCCGACTCGGTGATGTACCCCGCCGAGAGCTGGCCCGACAAGGCCCAGTACGCCCAGCGTTACCGTTCCCTGGCCGCCCGGTTCCTGGAGAATTTCAAGAAGTTCGCCCCCGACGTGCCCCCGGACATTGCCGCCGCGGGACCCCTCCTGGAGGGCGTGGAGCATCTCCCCGAACTGCTGGCCAGCCATAGCGCCTGAAGGGCCGATCGGACTAAGCTTCGCTCGGAGCCCTTGGCAGGGCGGGAGGGCCCATGAGCCTCGACGACACCCTCGCACGGGAGATCCGGGAGGATTTCCCCGCCCTCCAGCGCACCCAAGGGGGAAAGCCCCTGGCCTACTTCGACGGGCCCGGCGGAACCCAGGTCCCCCGCCCGGTCATCGAGGCCGTGTCCCGCTACTACGCCACCTGCAACGCCAACACCCACGGTCAGTTCCCGACCTCCCGGGATTCCGACGCGGTGCTCCAGGAGGCGCGGGAAGCCGCGGCCGCCTTCCTGAACGCGCCTTCCTGGCGGGACCTGAGCTTCGGGGCCAACATGACCACCCTGGCCTTCGCCCTGGCCCGGGCCCTGGGCCGGGCGTGGAAGCCAGGGGACGAGGTGGTGATCACGCAGCTGGACCACGAGGCCAACCGGGGGCCCTGGATGGGCCTCCGGGAGCGGGGGGCGGTCGTGAAAGAGGCCGCCCTGCGCCCGGACGGCACCCTGGACCCCGAGGACCTGGCCCGCCAGATCGGGCCCCGCACCCGCCTGGTCGCCGTGGGCTACGCCTCCAACGCCCTGGGCACGGTGAACGACCTGGGCCTCGCCCGGCGCCTCAGCCGGGAGGTGGGCGCCTGGCTGTTGGTGGACGCGGTGCACGCCGCCCCCCACTTCCCCATGGACGTGCAGGCCCTGGACGCGGATTTCCTGCTCTGTTCGGCCTACAAGTTCTACGGGCCCCATGTGGGCCTGCTCTTCAGCCGGCCGGGCCTGCTGGATTCCCTGGAGCCCGACCGGCTCCGCACCGCAGACCAGGCCGCGCCCTTCCGCATCGAGACGGGAACCCAGAACCACGCCGCCCTGGCGGGGGTGGGGGAGGCGGTGCGCTACCTGGCGGGCCTCGGCCGGGGGGGGTCCCTGCGGGAGCGGGTCGTGGACGCCATGACCCGGCTGTCGGAAAGGGAATTCGCCCTGGCCAGCGCCTTCCACGCCGAGGCCGGGCGCATTCCGGGGGTGCGGACCTGGGGACCCGGCTTTGAGTCCCGGAAGCGCGCGCCGACGGTGTCCATCACGGTGGAGGGCCGGGGCGCCGATGCCGTGGCCCGGGCCCTGGGGGAGGAGGGAATCCTGACCTGGGACGGCCACTTCTACGCCGCCCGGGCCGTGGAGGTTCTGGCGGTCCCCCCGGGGGGCCTTCTTCGCAGCGGCATGGCCCTGTACACCCTGGAGGACGACGTGGCCCGCCTGGTGGAAGGGATCCGCCGCGTCGCCCGGTCCTGAGCCGTGGATTCCGTCGAGAACGTCGTCGCCGGCGCCGGGGTGGTGGGCCTGGCGGTGGCCCGGGCCCTGGCCCGGGCTGGACGGGAAGTGGTGATCCTCGAGGCCGAGGACCGGATCGGCACCGGTGTCAGCAGCCGAAACAGCGAGGTCGTCCATGCCGGGATCTACTACCCGAAGGATTCCCTGAAGGCGAGGCTCTGCGTGGAGGGGAACGGCGCCCTCTACGCCTACTGCGAAGCCAAGGCCGTGGCCCACCGGCGCTGCGGAAAACTCATCGTGGCCACGGAAGGGTCCGAGGTCGACGCCTTGAAAGGGCTGCAGCGGCGCGCGGCGGACAACGGGGTGACCCTGACATGGCTGGAATCCCGGGAGGCCCTGTTCCTGGAGCCCGAACTCCGCTGCGAGGCCGCGCTGCTGTCCCCCACCACCGGCATCGTGGACAGCCACGGCCTGATGCAGGCCCTCCTGCGCGACGCGGAGGGAGAGGGTGCGCTCCTGGTGTTGAAGAGTCCGGTCCTGGGGGGCCGGCCCGTGCCGGGGGGTCTGGAACTGGAGGTGGGCGGGGCCGAACCCACGCGCATCCATTGCCACCGCTTTTTCAATGCCGCCGCCCTGGGCGCCCCCGCCCTGGCCCGCCGAATCGAGGGCCTGGGACCCGCTTCGGTTCCCCCTCTGCACCGATCGAAAGGGAACTACTTCTCCCTGCAGGGTCCGGCCCCCTTCTCCCGGCTCATCTACCCGGTGCCTTCGAGCGATTGGCTCGGCATCCACCTCACCCTGGATCTGGCGGGACAGGCCCGCTTCGGCCCGGACGAGCAGTGGGTGGACCAGGAGGACTACGAGGTGGACCCCCACCGGGCGGCGGCCTTCTACCCGGCGGTTCGGCGCTACTGGCCGGGCCTGCCCGAGGGGGCCCTGAAGCCGGCCTACGCGGGCCTCCGCCCCAAACTCTCCGGACCCGGGGAGGCGGCCAGGGATTTCCTGGTGCAGGGGCCCGAGGAACACGGGGTCCCCGGGCTGTTGAATTTCTTCGGAATCGACTCCCCCGGCCTGACCGCCTGCCTGGCCCTGGCCACCCACGGAATAAAAAATGTAAAGACAACTTGACAATAAGTAAACAAGGCTTTACATTCTCCTGGTCGTCCCCCGTTGCTTGAGGCGCCGGGGACGGCGAGGTTCCCGCCCACGGCCACAGGGCGGGGGAGCCTAGGTCCTGACCAGGAGGTGTCCCTTGTCCACCCTTTCCACGTTCCTCCTTGCCCTCGCCGTCTGCGGGCTCCAGGCCCAGGGAGTGGTTCAGGCGCCGCCACCCCGGGAGGCCTCCAAGGAGCTGGAAAAGCTCAAGGCGAAGGGCCCCGCCCAACCGGTCATGATCCTGCCGGTGCTCGTGTCGGGGAAACCCTTCGACCGGGTCACCGAGGTGCTGGCCCTGTTCCTGGAGCAGAAGGGCATGACCGCCCTGGAACTGTGCCCCACCGCCATGGATCCAGGCCGGGTGGACCTCGCCGAGCTCGCCGCCTCGGTGGGGAAGGCCGTCCAGCAGGCCCCCCCGGGTTCCAAGTCCGTGCTGTACGCCGAGTTCAACGGGTCGAGGCTCGCGGGAATGACGGAACTGCGCGCGGTGCTGGTGGACGCCTCCGGAACCCTCCTCTGGACCCTGCGGTGGGGCACCGACGATCCCGAACTCAAGGATCCGGAGACCCGGAACCCCCTGGGCATGGCGAAAGGACTGGCCGATCGGTTGGCTCCCCTCTTCGGGTGCACGGCCCAGACCGCGAAGGCCGCCAAACCGGGCCCCATGGCCCGGTTGATGGAGGTTCGCAGCGGTCTGCCGCCCCAGGCGGAGCGGGAGGCCATGGCGCCCCGGCTGGCGGCCCTGAAGAAGGCCGGGCCCACCCGCGAACTGATCCTCTTCCCCCCGAGGCTGAACGGAGAGATCGATCCCGAGGGGACGAAGCCCTTGGTCCGGCTCCTGTCGGAACTGCGGGTGGGTGTTCTCCGGGAGGGTCCCCCCGACCTGCTGCTGAAGAGCCCCCAGAAGGATCCCAACGAGATGAAGATTCTGTGGGACCTGGCCCGGGATTTCCGTGAGCAGCTCCGGCAGAAACCCGCGGGGGCCTACACCCTCTATTCCGATTTCGCGTTCAATCCCGTGAATTGGCAGCAGGGTTACGTCCACTTCGTGGTCTGCGACCCATCGGGCGAGTGGGTGCTCGTGGAGTACATGAACTCCCACCATCCCCTCTACCAGGCCGTGAAGCCCGCCTCTCCCGAGGCCTGCCGCCTGCTGGTGGCGAAGCGCCTGGAAGGCCTCCTCCAATAGGCAGCTCGGGTCCATGCGTCCCCGTCACGACATCCGCAACGAGGTCCGCAGGCACCGTGTCCTGGCGGGGGGCCTGACCCAGGAGGAACTGGCCGAGCGGGTCGGGGCCACCCGGCAGACCATCCTGGCCATCGAGAAGGGCAGCTACAACCCCTCCGTGGGCCTGGCCCTGCGCCTGGCCGCCGCGCTGGGGACCACCGTGGAGCAACTGTTCCAGCTGGAGGAAGGAGGGGCCGATGACCGGTAGCCTCGCCTGGCTCAATCCCGCGAAGAAACCCGTTCCCTGGATCTCGGGAATCCTGGTGCTCCTGGGGTTCCTCCTCCCGGTCCGTGAGGGGCACCCCTCCTGGTGGGCCATCCTGCTCACGGGACTGGGCACCTTCGGGCCGGGGCTCCTGCGGGAGCTGGGGTGGCTGAAGGACAAGGACGAGTTCCAGCTCCAGGCCGCCCGCCGGGCGGGATACCACGCCTTCCTGGCTGCGGGGCTGGTCGCCTTCCTCTGGATCGCCTTCGTGCGCTCGGGAGACCGCCAGCTGAAGAACCCGCAGGAGCTCGCGACCTTCTTCGCCGCCCTTCTCTGGTTCACCTGGATGCTCAGCTCCCTGGCGACCTACTGGGGAGCCCGGAAGATGGCCTTCCGGGTCCTGACGCTGTACGGGGCTGCCTGGCTTCTCTTCAACATCCTGAGCCACTGGAAGCAGCCCCTGGCCCTGTTCATGCAGTGCCTGCTGACCGCGCCTTTCTTTGGGGGCGCCTGGTTATCTCGGCGATGGCCCCGAAGCACGGGCATCCTGCTGCTCGGCGCCTCGGGCTTCTTCCTCATCTTCATCGGGCGTCTGCACCACCAGCGGGGCTTCCCCCTCGTGGTCACCGCCCTCACCCTGCTGCTCTTCGTGGGCCCCCTCGTGGCCAGCGGACTCGCCCTGCTTCCGAGGTCGCGCGCGGGGGAGGAGGCTCCCGAGGCCTGAATCCACGGGGCCCCGAAGCGCTTCATTCCAGGAGGAACCATGAGCGTCCATCGTCCTGTCCTAGGGTTCGGGTGCGCCTGGCTGATGGTCTTTTCCGGCACGGGCCTGGGGGCCCAACCGGGGGACCGTCCGGCGCGGCGGCAGCTCGCCTGGTTTCTGTCCCCGGATGACGTGCTCCTGCCGATCAGTTCCGTGGAGTGGGGCCGACCCGACCGGTGGTCCTTCACCTCCCGATACGTGCACATGTTCACCAAGCACCGCGACGCCCGTCCGGGTCCCGCGTGGATCCACTCCGCCACCTTCCTGGCCAGCCCGGGCACCGATGGAGGCCGCCTCGGGGTGGGCTACCACGGGGTTTTGAACCGGAAGGCCCCGATCCTCCTGGAGGCCCGGGTGGTCCTGCTGCGGACCTGGGGCCAGCCCCTGGACGGGAGGGCCCCCGGAATGAATCACGTCGGACCGGAGTTGCGGATGAGCTTCACGGGGGTGTTCAACCTGGGCGCGGGCTACTACCGCCGGAACTCCTCGGGCGCCCTCGGCGAGAAGGCTTTCTGGGGTGTCCACCTGGGGGTGGGGATGTAGGTGCTTCACCCCGGGTCCCGGCCTCCCGGCGGCGGAGAGGCAGGAAGCTGACGCCATGTCAGACTGGGCCAACCCCGGATTGGACCAGCCCATGCCCTCCCCCGCGACCTTCCCCGAACGCGCCGCCTGGATCCTGATGGGCCTGGGCCTCCTGTTCGCCCTGGTCTTCCACCTGGTTCCCGGGCTGCTGGCGGGCCTGCTGCTCTTCAGCCTCCTGCACAAGCTGGACGGGCTCCTGCAGAAGGGGCGGATGGCTTCCGAGGGCAACGCCCGGCTGCGGGCCCTGGCCCTGCTCGTCCTGGTGGCCCTGGGACTGGCCGGGGCCGCGGCCCTGGGCCTCAGTGCGCTCTGGAAGATCCGCACCACGGCGCTTCCCGAGCTGCTGGCCCGCATGGCCCAGACCCTGGACAGCACCCGCAGCTGGCTTGGGGGCCGCTACATTCCCGAAGAACTGGCCGACGCCGACACCCTCCGGGAGGCCCTTTCAGGCTTCCTGAAGTCCCACGCCGCCGAGTTCAAGGCGGCGGGGGGGCAGGCGGGGAAGGCCCTGGCCCACATCCTCGCCGGGGTGGCCCTCGGGGTCCTGGGCGCCTTCCACCACAAGGACCCTGAAGGCCCCAGGCCCCTCGCGGCCGCCCTGGCCGGGCGCCTGGAGCGCTTCCGTTCCGCCTTCGAGGCCATCGTCTTCGCCCAGGTGAAGATCAGCCTGGTGAACACCCTGCTCACCGCCGCCTACCTCTACGGCGTGCTGCCCCTCTTCGGGGTCCACCTGCCCCTGCGTTTCACGCTCGTGCTCGTGACTTTCTTCGCGGGCCTCCTCCCGGTGCTCGGCAACGTGCTCTCCAACACCGCCGTCGTGCTCATCAGCCTGGGCAGCGGCCCCGGCGTGGCCGCCGCCAGCCTGGCCTTCCTGGTGCTGGTCCACAAGCTGGAGTATTTCGTGAACGCCAAGATCGTCGGTTCCAGGATCCACGCCCAGGCCTGGGAGGTTCTGGGATCCATGATCCTCATGGAGATCGCCTTCGGCACGCCAGGCATCGTCCTGGCGCCCATCCTCTACGCCTACGCGAAGGGCGAACTCCGGGAGCGGGGCTGGGTGTAGTCGGCGACACCCCTGGGGCCGCCCATTCGGGGCGGCCCCCGGGGAAGGCTCCGGACTCAGTAGAAGGTGGCCCGGATGGTGTGGTTGGAGGTCACGTTGGTGAAGGTGTAGGTGCTCACCTGCCCTACGCTCACCCCGTCCACCACCACGTCGGAGATGGTGTAGTAGG
The DNA here is from genome assembly GCA_016213735.1 of Acidobacteriota bacterium. GTDB lineage: Bacteria > Acidobacteriota > Holophagae > Holophagales > Holophagaceae > JACQZU01. Next base: position 92,811 of record JACQZU010000003.1, read on the forward strand.
GGTCGGCGGTGATGGTGAAGGTCTGGCTGCCCCCCGCGGCCACGCTCACGGCCCCGCTGGGGGAGATGCTTCCCCAGATGCCGGCGCTGGCGGTGATGGTGTAGGAAGCCGCAAGGGGCTGGAAGTTGGCGGTGAGGGCCAGGTTGCCCTGGACGTTGGTGACCACCAGGGGGTTGGCCGTGCTGGGGGTGAAGCCCGAACCGGTCCAGTTCACGAAGGCGAAACCGGCGCCGGGGACCGCCGTGACGGGAGAGGTGCTTCCTCCGTGGGGAACGGTCTGGGAGAGGTTTCCCGAAAGCGATCCCCCGCTCCCGGCGGAGAAGGTGACACTGCGCGGGATCGGCTGGGTGCTGACCTCCAGGCGCCGGGGGCCGTTCATGGAAAAACTGCCTGCGGGGGACACCGTCTCCCCGTCGAGCTGCACCCGCAGGTCCGTGAAGCCGGGCTTGGCGGCGTAGGCGTAGTCCACGGCGGCCCCGGCCGGGAAGGTGCCCCCGCCCCCGGGGGTTCCCGTGGCGCCGCTGTCGAGCTGGACCGTGAGGTTGTACGAAGGGGCGTCCACGGTGAGGACCGCGGCGCGGCTGGTGGTGGAGCCCAGGGGGTTCGTGCAGACGCAACGGAAACTCCAGCCGTTCATCTGCGGGGTCGTGGGCCCCGTGGTGAATGCAGGATCGGTGGCGCCCAGGATGTCTCCCCAGGCGCTCCCGTCCGGGCTGCTCTGCCACTGGCAGGCGGCCTGGGGGTTGCAGTCCAGCGTGACCTGGAAGGAAGCGGAGGCCGGGGAGTTCACGGTCCTGTTCAGAGGTTGGGTCAGGATCGCGGGGGCCCAGTGGACGGTGAGGGAGGCCGGGCTGGAGGTCGCACTGCCGGAGGCGTTGGAGGCCTTGGCGCGGTAGCGCGAACCGTTGTCCTCCTTGGCGGCAGGGAATGCCAGCGAGCTCCCGCCGGCCCCGGGGACCGGGGACCAGGCGTTGCCGTCGGGGCTGCGCTCCCACTGGAGGCTGGGTGAGGGAGTTCCGGTCGCCTGCACGGTGAAGGAGACGGTCTGTCCGGCCGGGACCGTGGCGGAGTCCGGATTCGTGGAAATGGTGGGGGCCACGCCCTGGGGGCCTCCCCCGGGGCCGGCGCCGGGGTTCCCTCCTCCCCCTGAGCAATTCAGCAGCAGGGCCAGACCCACGATCGGGAAAACACTGGCGAGCCAGGGGTGCGTGCGATGGATGGGCATGAAGGTCTCCTCTCGGTTCCACGGGAATTCGCGACCCTGGCGGTGAACCGTTCCGGGGCGCCCGTCCATCAGGTTGAGCCTTGGACTCAACATCAACAGATCCGGTTCTCTTTTCCCCACCCCGCCGGATCCGTCCAGGGGATCCCGTAACCGCCGAGCGCCCACCCACCCGTTCCGGGAGGGGCGAGGAGGCTCCAGCACGAAGGCCCGGAGGAGGGACCGGATTTTTGGGATTACCCTCCCTTCATGCTCCGCTTCATCCTCCGGCTCGCGCTGGCCTTCCTGGGCTTCCCCGGCGTGATCCTCCACGAGTTCGGGCACCAGTTGTTCTGCTGGCTCACGGGGACGCGGGTGCTCGAGGTCCGCTACCTCCGGGTGGGGGTGCCGGCGGGGTATGTGCTCCACGAACGCCCCGCTTCCGTGTGGCGCCACGCCCTCATCGCGTGCGGACCCTTCGTGGTGAACTCAGGGGCGGCCCTGGGCGCGGGGTGGGCCCTGGGTCGCGGCTGGCCCTCCCTGGACCCCCCCTGGCTGGGCACGGCGGTGCTCATCTGGCTGGGGCTGGCCGCCGGGATGCACGCCTTTCCCAGCCTGGAGGACGCCACCGGGCTCCTGAGCGCGGTGTGGGAGTGGCGGTCGGGGATCCTGGCCAAGGTGCTTCTCACCCCGCTCGGGGCCCTCATGGTGGCGGGCGCCTTCGCCTCCTGGGTCTTCCTGGACCTGGCCTGGGCAGCGGCATTGGTCTTCGCCGCGCCGTCCTGGCTGGCCAGGGGAGCGTGGCCGGGCTAGCCGGTCCGGGAGTCTGGAGCTACTTCTTCTCCATCGTCGCCTGCATCTGGGCCAGGCCCCGCTCGAAGTCCGGGCCCACGGCCTTGTCCATGCCGCCCATGAAAAGGCAGAAGGCCTTGCCCAGGAAGTCGTTGTCGCCGCTCATGGTCCAGGTCACGAGGGTGCCGTTGGGGGCAGGCGCGAAGTCGAAGCCGGTGTCGCACACCGAGGCGAAGGGCTTGATGAATTCGAGCTTGATGCGGATCCGTTCCCCGGGCCGGCTCTCGGTGAGGGTCATCTTGCCCTCCCCCACTTTGTCGTTGCCTGCCCACTTGAACACCGAGCCCGCGCCCCCGGGTGGCCCCTCGAAGGTGTTGCGCACCGCCGGATCGAGCTTGGCCCAGGGTGACCAGGATTCCCAGGCCCGGAAGTCGTTCACCTTCGCGAACACCTCCGCCGGCGGGGCGGCCACCGTGGCGGAGCGGACCACCTTGTAGGTCGCGGGCTGCACCGCGATGAGGATGGCCAGCACCACGACCGCCAGGACGAAGGCGGCCAGGAGACCGAGGAGGACTTTCTTGAGCATGGGGAGGCTCCTGGGAAAGAAGGGGAAAGGATGGGGCACCCGAAAGGCAATGTCCAGGCAAGTCGGGGCGGGCCGTGCGCCTGGAGGGGCCGGAGTCCTGACGGGCCCTGGAGGGCAGCGGAACATTTGGAATGATAGTTCAAGAATAAGACATAGAAAATTTTAGTTGCTCTTTATCAAATTTATGGCATACTTGTTTTGTCGAGGTTTCTCATGGCCCTCCTTCCCTTGACCCAGAAAGCCAACGAAAGCCTGGTCGCCGCCCGGGAACGGGCCCTTCGCGGCCCCCATGCCGAGCTTCTTCCCATGCACCTGTTCTCGGCCCTGCTGAGCCCCGAGGCGGGTCTGCGCCCCGTCTTGGAGAAGGCTGGCCTGAGGCTGGAACAGATCCAGGCCCTGGGCGACGGGGCCGAAGGCGCCCTGGACCGGCTGCCCAAGGCCATCGGGGGCGCCGAACCCCAGGTGGGGCCGGCCTTCCGGAGCTTCCTGGAACTCGCCTCGGACACCGCCCGGGGCCTGGGGGACCGCTACCTGGCCACCGACGCCATGCTCCTGGCCTTCGCCAACGCCCACACCGAGGCCCGGAAGCTGCTCGAGTCCTTCGGCCTGGAGCGGAAGGGGCTGGAGTCCGCCCTGCGCGAGGGCCGGAAAGGCTCCCGCGTGGAGGACGAACGGGCGGAGGAGCGGTTTGCGGCCCTGGAGAAGTACGCCCGGGACCTCACGGCCGTGGCCGAGAAGGGCCGCCTGGATCCCGTCATCGGGCGGGACGAGGAGATCCGCCGGGTCCTCCAGGTTCTGAGCCGGCGGACCAAGAACAACCCCGTGCTCATCGGGGAGCCCGGCGTGGGCAAGACCGCCATCGCGGAGGGCCTGGCCCTGCGGATCGTGAAGAACGACGTGCCCGAGGGCCTGAAGGGGCTCCGGCTCATGGCCCTGGACATGGGGGCCCTGGTGGCGGGCAGCCAGTACCGGGGGCAGTTCGAGGAGCGCCTCAAGGGGGTCCTGAACGAGATCGAGGCCGCAGAGGGGCGCATCATCCTGTTCATCGACGAACTGCACACCCTGGTGGGGGCCGGGGCCGTCCAGGGCAGCATGGACGCCGCCAACCTGCTCAAGCCCGCCCTGGCCCGGGGGGACCTGCGCTGCATCGGGGCCACCACCCTCAACGAGTACCGCCAGCACATCGAGAAGGACGCCGCCCTGGAGCGGCGCTTCCAGCCCGTGCTGGTGGAGGAGCCCTCCGCCGAGGACGCGGTCTCCATCCTGCGGGGCCTGAAAGAGCGCTACGAGCTGCACCACGGGGTGCGCATCCAGGACGCGGCCCTGGTGGCCGCCGTGGCCCTCTCCACCCGCTACATCGCGGACCGCTTCCTGCCGGACAAGGCGGTGGACCTCATGGACGAGGCGGCCAGTTCCGTTCGAATGCAGATCGACAGCCGGCCCCTGGAGATCGACGTGCGGGAGCGCAGGGAGGTGCAGCTCCAGCTGGAGCGCCACGCCCTCGCCAAGGAGAAGGACGGCGCCTCGCGGGCCCGGCTGGCGGAGCTGGAGAAGGAACGGGCCGAGCTGACGGAGGAACTGGCGCGCCTGCGGGCCCGGTGGGAGAACGAGAAAAAGCGCATCGAGGCCACGAGGTCGCTCCAGAAGCGCCTGGACGACTTCCGCATCGAACTGGAACAGGCCAAGGCCCGGGGGGACTACGAACGGGCCTCACGCCTGGAATATGGGGAGATCCCGACGCTGGAGCGGGAGATCGCGCACGCCGGACCCGGGGAAGGCGACCTGCTGCGCCTGGAGGTGGCGGAGGAGGACGTGGCGACCATCGTGAGCCGCTGGACCGGCATCCCCGTGGCGCGGCTGCTGGAGGGGGAGGCCGCGAAGCTCCTCCACATGGAGGAGAGGCTCCGCCAGCGGGTGGTGGGGCAGGAGCCCGCCCTCCGGGCCATCGCCGACGCCCTGCGCCGCTCCCGGGCGGGCCTCGCCGACGCCAAGCGCCCCATCGGCTCCTTCCTCTTCCTGGGCCCCACGGGGGTGGGCAAGACCGAGGTGGCCCGGGCCCTGGCGGACTTCCTCTTCGACGACGAGAATGCCCTGGTCCGGGTGGACATGAGCGAGTTCACCCACGAGGCCGACGCCACGCGCCTGATCGGGGCGGCTCCGGGCTACATCGGCCACGAGGAGGGGGGTCGCCTCACGGAGGCCGTGCGCCGCCGGCCCTACTCGGTGCTGCTGCTCGACGAGATGGAGAAGGCCCACCCGCGGATCTTCGACCTCTTCCTCCAGGTTCTGGAGGACGGCCGCCTCACCGACGGCAAGGGACGGACCGTGAATTTCCGGAACACCCTGGTGATCATGACGAGCAACGTGGGCAGCCAGGAGATCTTCGCCGCGGCGGGGGAGGTGGAGAAGGTCCAGGCGGCCGTCCAGGCTCAGCTCCGGGCCTACTTCCGGCCTGAATTCCTGAACCGGGTGGACGAGGTGGTCAGTTTCCGGGCCCTGGACGCTGGGGACCTGGAGGCGGTGGCCGCCATCCAATTGCGCCGACTGGAAGCCCTCCTCGCCGAACAGCGAATCCGCCTGGACGCCCCGCAGGAGGTCCTGGCCTGGCTGGGCAGGAAGGGCTACGACCCCCACTTCGGGGCACGGCCCCTCAAACGCCTCCTCCAGCAGGCGGTGGTGAATCCCTTGAGCCGGATGATCCTGGAGGGGCGCATCGCACCCGGGGGCCTGGCCACCCTGGCCGTGAGGGAGGACGAGCTGGAGATTCTGCCCGAAGCGGTTCAGTAAGGAGGCATTTTCTCGCCGGGCTACTCAAACTATCCCCCAGACCCCGGGGGCCGATAGGAAAGGCATCCGGGAGAGCGCTTGGAGCCCATTCCTGTCCTGATCGTGGACGACGAGGCCGACTTCAGGAGCCTCCTGGTCGAGGCCCTGGAGGGGGAAGGCTACGCCGCGGCCGGGGCCGAAAGCGCCGAGGTGGCCCTGGAACGGGTCAAGGCCCGGCACTACCCGGTGATCTTCACGGACCTGAACATGCCCGGGGGCCTGTCCGGGCTCGAACTGATCAAGATCATCCACGAGCTGGACCCCCGGACCTTCTCGATCCTGATGACGGGCTACGCAACCACGGAGAGCGCCATCCAGGCCCTCAAGCGGGGAGCCTACGACTTCATCCAGAAACCCTTCAAGCTGGCGGAACTGGAGGCAAGCCTCGAGCGCGCCCTGGCCCACTACCGGACCTTGAGGGAGAACGAGGCCTACCAGACCCGCCTGGAGGAAATGGTCGAACAGCGGACCAAGGAGATCCTCCACCTCAAGGACAACATCGAGAACCTCTTCGAGGGCTTCGTCCAGGCCTCCATCGTGGCCATCGAGGCCCGGGACCCCAGCACCTCGGGACACAGCACGCGGGTGGCCACGATGACCGTGGGCCTGGCGGAGGCGGTGAACCGCACCCCCCACGGACCCTACGGGGACACGACCTTCACCGAGCGGCAGATCCGGGAGATCCGCTACGCCAGCCTCCTCCACGATTTCGGGAAGGTCGGCGTCCGGGAGCAGGTGCTCGTGAAGGCCCAGAAGCTCGATCCCCAGCGGCTGGAGCAGATCCTCCAGCGCCTCCATCAGCGGGACCTGGAGTTGAGCCTGGCCCTCCTGGAGCGCGCCTGGCAGGACGGGGTGGCCTTCGAGCCCGGGCGCCTGGAGAAGGTGCTGGAGGACCGCCGGAGCGAGACCCGGGAACTGGTGGAGATCATCCTTCGATCCAACCAGCCCCACGTGCTCCCGCGGGAGGTTCGGGACGCCCTGGACCGCCTGGAGGGGCTGGAATTCCGGCACTGGGACGGGAAACCCCGGCCGGTGCTGGAGTCCGTGGACATCGAGGCGCTGCGGATCCCCAAGGGAAGCCTCTCCAAGGAGGAGCGGGACGAGATCAACAGTCACGTCACCCACACCTTCCGCTTCCTGAGCCAGATCCCCTGGACCGAGGAGCTGGCCCAGGTGCCCCTCATCGCCTATGCCCACCACGAACGGCTCAACGGCCAGGGTTACCCCCGCCAGCTGCGCCAGCCCGCCATCCCCGTCCAGTCCCGCCTGATGGCCGTCGCGGACGTCTTCGACGCCCTGGCGGCCAAGGACCGTCCCTACAAGAAGGCCGTGAGCGTGGAGCGGAGCCTGGGAATCCTGGAGGACGAGACCCGGGTGGGCCTGCTGGACCAGGAGATCTTCCGGATCTTCGTGGAAGCCAAGATCTACGAAATGACCCTCAGCCAACACAATTCCCTGGGCGCCGCGCCGTGAATTCCTCTTCCTCGCGGCCTCCAAGCCTCCCTCCGCACGCCCGGGAACGGCGGCCCGCCCTCGTCGGGCCGGCTGCCGGCGCGCGGGGCGGACACACCTAGGAGGCCCCATGCATTCCCGGCCGGTCCTCATCGTGGACGACGAGAGAATGGTCCGGGAGACCCTCTCGGAGGCCCTGCTCTCCGGTGGGTACGTGGTGGATTCGGCCTGCAGCGCCGCCCAGGCCCTGGAGAAGATGGCGGACCGGGACTACGCGGTGGTGCTGACCGACATGAACATGCCCGGTGGCCCCTCGGGGCTGGACCTGCTTTCCGAGATCAAGAGCCGCTACCCCCTGGTGATGGTGATCATCATCACCGCCTACGGAACCCTGGACATCGCCGTCAGCGCCCTCAAGCGGGGCGCCTACGACTTCATCCAGAAGCCCTTCAAGATCCGGGAGATCGAGATGGTCCTGGACCGGGCCCTGGACCACGCCCGGGTGCTGCGGGAGCTGGAGGAGTACCACCAGGAACTCGAGGCGAGGGTGCTGGCGCGCACCGAGGAGTTCCGGAGTTTTCACGAGGCGGTGCTGCACCTGAACGACATCACCCTGGAGGCCGCGGGGGCCCGGGATCCCGCGGCCGTGGCCGCCCCCTTCGCCACCTTCCTGGAGCAGCGTTTCCTGCCGGACGGCCTGGCCGTCCTCGTCCCGGCGGAAGGGGCCTGGCGCCTCCTGCTGGGACGCCCGGAGGCGGGCTGGCCCCCCCTGGAGGACATCCCCTCCCCGGGAGCCCACGCGTCCCTGCTGGAAACGAAAGGGTCGACCTTTCCCGAGATCCATTTCCTGCCTTTGAGCACGGAGGATCCTCGGGGAGCCCTGCTGCTGGGCTTCCGGAGGGCCGGCGCCTTCCACCCCGAGGATCCGGCCCTGACGCTGTGCTGCCGCCAGCTGGCGGCCCTCCTGCGGACGCGCCCGGTGCAGAACGGCCGAGCGCCGGAACCTTAGCAGGCGCAAGCGAGCTGACCGTCCCCGGGGCGGCGGAAGGGGGCCCCGGGCCCAGGCTCTGGCGTGAGGGAGGTCCGGCTCAGCAGACCCGGTGCATCCACCCGTGACGATCGGGCGCGGATCCGTGCTGGAGTTGGAGCAGGGCCTCCCGCAGCCGCGTAGCCACCGGGCCGGTCTCGCCCCCGTTCACGGTCCAGGTGCCCTGCCGGCCCTTCACCGTGCCGATGGGCGTGATCACGGCGGCGGTGCCGCAGGCGAAGGCCTCGGTCATGCGGCCCTCCGCCAGGGCCTGCCCCCATTCCTCCACGCTCAGGCGGAATTCCCCGGCGTCGATGCCCAGGTCCCGGGCCAGTTCCAGGAGGCTGGCCCGGGTGATTCCCGGCAGCAGGGTCCCCGTGAGCTGGGGGGTGCGCAGGACGGTCCTCCCCCCCTCCTCGAAGACGAAGTAGATGTTCATTCCGCCCATCTCCTCGACGAAGCGGCGCTCGAGGGCGTCCAGCCAGACGACCTGGTCGCAGCCCCGTTCCAGGGCCTGGCGCTGGGCCAGGAGGCTGGCGGCATAATTCCCGGCGCATTTGGCGGAGCCCGTGCCCCCGGGGGCGGCGCGGACGTAGTCTTCGGTGACCCAGACCGTCACCGGCCGGACGCCTCCCTGGAAGTAGGCCCCCGCCGGGCTCGCCAGCAGGAGGAACAGGTATTCCTGGCTGGGACGCACGCCCAGGGCGGCCTCGCTGGCGATCATCAGGGGCCGCAGGTAGAGGCTGCAGCCCGGCTCGGCCGGGACCCAGGCCCGGTCCTGGCGGACCAGGAGGTCGGCGGCCTCCACGAAAAGCTCCTCGGGCAGCTCCGGCATCGCCAGGCGCCGGGCGCTGGCGTTGAAGCGGCGGGCATTCTCGAAGGGCCGGAAGGTGGCGACGCCGCCCCCGGTCTGGTGGTAGGCCTTGAAGCCCTCGAAGATCGCCTGCCCGTAGTGGAGCACCGAAGAGGCCGGGTCCATGGAGAGGGGCCCGTAGGGCTGCAGGACCCCGTCGTGCCAGCCCCGTCCCTCCGCGTACCGCATCAGGACCATGTGCTCGGTGAAGACGCGTCCGAAGCCGGGGTTCTCCATCCGGGCGGCGCGCTCCCCGTCGGGCATCGGGGAGGGGGAAGGACGCAGTTCGAAGCTGGGGCGGGTGGCGGTGCTCATGGGGCGCTCCCTCAGGCGTGGGCGTGGACGAGGCGGCCCAGCCGGGCCGTGGCCTCTCGGATGCGTTCAGGGGGGTGGGTGGAGAAGTTGAGCCGGAGGCAGTTCGCGCCGCGTCCGTCGGCGAAGAAAAGAGGTCCGGGGGCGAAACTGAGGCCCTGCCGGAGGGCTTCCCGGTGGAGGTCCAGGGCGGAGCAGTCCTCGGGAAGCATGATCCAGAGGTGCATCCCCCCCTTGGGCTCGGTGAATTCCGTGCCCTCGGGGAAGGAGGCCTGGACCGCCTCCAGCATGGCATCCCTTCGCTGCCGGAGGGAGCGCCGCAGTCGGAGCACGTGGCGGTGGAAGCCGCCCTCGTCCAGGAAGCGGGCCAGGGCCGCCTGGCTGAGGGTGGGCAGGGCGATGGTGTGCACGTCCTGCATGGGGGCCATCCGCTCGAGGAGGCCCGCCGGGGCGATGACGTGGCCCAGACGGAGGCCCGCGGCCAGGGACTTGGAGAAGCTGCCCACGTGGATCACGTGGTCCGCCCCTTCCAGGGAGCGGAAGCTGGGGATGGGGGCCCCGGTGAAGCGAAGGTCTCCGTAGACGTCGTCCTCCACCAGGGTGACGCCGTGCTGGCGGGTCATGGCCAGGATCCGCTCCCGGCGGCCCCGGGTGAGGGTCATGCCCGTGGGGTTCTGGAAGTTGGGCACGGTGAAGAGCAGCTTGGCCTCTCCCCGCTGAAGGGAGGTCTCCAGGCGCTCCGGGTCCAGGCCGTGGCGGTCCACGGGCACCGGCACGGCTTCCCGGCCCAGGGCCTGGAGGAGGGCCAGGATCCCCACGTAGCAGGGGCTCTCCACCAGGACCCGATCCCCCGGGACCGTCAAGGATTCCACCACCAGGGCCAGGCCCGCCTGGGCTCCCGGCACCGTGCGGATTCCCCAGCCTTCGGGGATCGGCTTGCCCTCCTGGGCCAGCCAGCGGCCCAGGGCGGCCAGCAGGGGCGGGTGGCCCTCGGGATGGGCGTAGACCCAGGCCTCGGGCCCGAGGTCCTTCATGGTGTGGCGGAAGAGTCGCCCCAGGTCCGCGCCGGGAAGGAGGTCGGCGGGAGGGAAACCCGCGGAAAAGCTCACCAGGGAGGGGTCCTGGGCCCGGCCGAGGGTTTCCCCGAGCCAGGGACCCAGCTCGTGCTCCCGGGCGGCCCGGCTGGAACCCTGGAAGGGCAGGGCGTGCTCCTCCCGCCCCATCCGGAGCAGGGGGGCCTCGGGCAGCCGTGGGGCCACGAAGCTCCCCCGGCCCTGGACGGTCTGCACCCAGCCGGTGCGCTTGAGCCCCGCGAGGGCCTTGAGCACCGTGAGGCGGTGGACCTCGAAACGCTGGGCCATTTCGGGCACCGCCGGCAGGCGCATGCCCGGCTGCCAGTCCCCCCGCTGGATCATCATGCGGAGGTTGCGCTGCAACTGCAGGTAGAGCGGGCTGGGGGCCCCAGGATCCAGGGAGACAGGCGTCATGGCAGGGTCAAGATGGCTCTTTCCCGGGCCAATTTCCAATCTTTTTCAGTAATTTGGACAGCCCGGCACAGACCGCCACGGAGAACCGCATGATCTCCCGGAGATCCAGACCTCCGCAGACCGGGAGCCCCGGCGATCAGGACTTCCGGGACAAGCGGTCCATGGCGGCCTTCATGCTCACCCGCATCCGTTCCAGCACGTCCGCCAGGGCGCCGATCTCGTCCTTGGAGGTGGACACGATCTTTTCCTCCACGTCCCCGTCCGCCATGCGTCCCGCGATGCGGGTGAAGGTGGTGAGGGGCCGCAGCACGATCTTCGCGGTGAAGAGGACGGCGAAGGTGGACACCAGGAGGCCGCCCAGCATGAAGATCACCGACTGGATCAGGTTTTCCTTCTTGGCGGCGTCCAGGGCGCTGGAGAGCAGGCCGATGCGGAAGTTCCCCCAGTGCCGGCCCTTGACCATGACCGGGGAGGAGATGTCCAGGGCCAGTTCCCCGGTGTCCCGGGCGTAGGTCTGGACGAAGCCCTCCTGCCGGTTCCGGGCTGCGGCCAGCCCCACGGGGTCGTTGAAGATCCGCTTGGTGCGGTTGCCGGCCTTGTCCTTCTCCCGGTCGCCCGTGATGGGCTGCTGGTACTTGGAGTTGTGGGTCGGCAGGTAGCCGTTGGCGTCCACCACGATGGCGTAGAGGCAGTTGGGATTCTTCATGTACTCGTCCTGGAGGGCCAGGAGAGCCTTGTCGGTGTAGAAGTCGTACTTGGTGTGGTACTTGGGGGGATCGAAGTTGGGGATCTGGACGTAGTCGCGGTCGAAGGCGTCCTGGACGGTGAAGACCCCGTTGTCGATGGCCTCCTCCATGACGCGGCCCACGGCCTTGGCGGCGGTCTGGGACATGAACTTCCCGTCGGCCACGAACTGGGACATGAGGCGCTGGTTCTGCTGGTTGACGAGGATGGCCGTCCCCAGGGCCATCACCACCAGGAGGATGGTGTTGGCCACGAAGGCGACCTTGAAGCTGACGGTGCGGAACATGGACGGGCTCCTATGGGAAGGGTCGAGGGGGGGCGGGCAGGGAGGAGGCCTCACTCCTTCCGGAAGCCCACGCGCACGCAGCCCCAGTGCCGGCCGCCGACGTACACGGGCACGCTGAGGTCGTACATGGTCTCCCCGGTGTCCCGCTGGTACTCCTGCAGGAGGTGGGGGGCCGTGTTGCGGGAGGCCGCGAGGCCCGTGCGGTCGTTGAACATCAGCTTCGTGCGGTTGCCCTTGGCGTCCTTCTCCCGGTTGCCGGTGAGGGGTTTGGTGAAGGCGCTGTTGTGGGTGGGGACGTAGCCGTTGAGGTCGGAAAGGATGAAGAAGACGAAGCGGGGGTGCTTGCCCAGGTAGTCGTCCAGCAGGGGCCGGAGGGCTTCATCGAAAACCCGGTCGTACTGCGTGTGGAATTTCTGGGGATAGGTGTTGGGGATGGGAACGTAGAAGGTGTCGAAGACCTGGGCCTGGGTGAGTTTCCCGCTGGCCACCAGGGCCTCGATCCGCCGCACGGCCTCGTCCCGGCACTCCAGGGCCAGGCTCCGGACGCGGAACTCGAAGCTCCGGGGGTCCAGCCCCGGCGGCGGCGCGGCGGTGAGCAGCCCGGGGCCGAGCAGGGAGGCGCCCAGCAGGAGGGCGGGGGCCAGGTTCAAGGTGCGCATGCCGCAGCTCCTTTCCGATTCAGTCCGGGGAGAGGGTTTCTTTCCAGGCGGCCACCCGGGCCAGCAGCTCGGAGCCGATGGCATCCTTCTTCTGGAAGAATCCGAGCGCGCTGCCGCCGAGGGGGACCACCAGGAACCGCTCCCCGGCGCGGCGCTGGAAGAGGGCGTGGTTCAGGTCCGGGGACCCCAGTTCTGCCCCGATGGCGCGACCGCACGCGGCGCAGACCGCGACCAGGGCCGCCAGGCCCTCCGTGTCCTCGGCGTCGTGGGACAGCACCTGGCCCTGGGGACCCACCAGGACATGGCGGCCGACGCCGGGGATCTCCGAGAAGTGGGCGAGCTGGATGGGGTCGGGGAACACGGCGGCGTCCGGGGGCATCAGGGCAGGGCTTCGACCATGTTCCGGTAGCGGGCGGCCTTTTCGGGGTCGTCGATCTCCCGGAGCACGAGGTTCAGGAGGCTCCCGAGGTTGTCCTTGGAGGGCTCGTTGAGCTGGAGCCACTTCTCGAGGCACTCGGTGAACACGATCTTGGCCATGGGACCCATCACCTTGGCCAGGGCGCTCTGCATGCCCAGGAGGGCCGGGGCCAGGGAGCCGCGCTCCATGAGGTCCCGTGGGGTCAGGGGGGCCCGGGCCCCGGTGGCCGGTCCCGGGGCAGGGGCTTCGAGCGCCTGGGGGCGCGCCCGCTCCTGGGCCGCCGGGGACTCCAGGAAGCTTTTCAGGTCGTCCATGAGCAGGTTGACGGTGAGGGTGGCGAGGTGGACGTTCAGGTCCGGGGCGCCCAGCAGCACCAGCCAGGCCTTCTCCGCGATGGGCCGGGCCATCACCGTGGACTCGTCGTAGGCCAGCACCACGTCGCTCACCTCCTGGAGCGTCATGGCCCCGGCGGCGTGGACCTTGGAGAGCTGCTTGCCCATGGCCAGCAGGCGGGCGGGCTTGAAGAGGGCCGGGAGCGTGTTCTCCAGGATGGCCCCCGGGAGCTGGTAGATGTACGCGCCGGTCAGGCCGGGCACGCTGGCGAACTCTTGCAGGACGTTTTCCATGGGGGATCCAGGGTTGGAATCAGGCTTCGGGAAGGTCCAGGCCGGCGAGGGCCTCCAGGACGGAGGCGGGCGAGGCCCCGGGCCGGAGGGCGAAGGCGATGGCCAGGTGTCCCTTCCGCAGGGACAGCACCTGCACGCGCTTGGGCGAGCGGAACAGCACGCTCCGGACGGGCACATTTCCCCCGGGGTCCGGGAGCCCGGCCGCCAGGTCGAGCACCGGGGCGGGTTCGAAGGAGCCGAGGACATGGCGATGGGCCGAGGCCGAAACCACCGTGGCCCCTTGCTGGACGACCACTTCCGCCACGCCGGGAAGACCTTCCAGCTGGCGCAGGAGGCGGCGGAGGGTCTCCGGAGCCGGAGCGGGCGGAGGCGGGGCGGACGGCGGGGCCGGGTCCTCCGCCGGCGTGGGCTGGATGGGGCGGGTGGCCCGGGGGGAGGGCGCGTGGCGCCTCGCCATCAAGGCCTCCACCCCTTCCAGGGGGACGGGCCGGCCGTCCAGGAAGGCCAGGAGGGCGTCGAGGCGGTCCTCCTCCAGGGGGGAGGCGGCGATCAGGACCCCCATGAAGTCGTGGAGATTGGAGAAGCGCTGCTCGGGATCCCGGTCCAGAGCCTTGGCGAAGACCCGCTGCATCACCTCGGGCATGTCCTCGGGGAACACCGGATCGGACCAGTCCCCGGCGGCCGCGGCCTCCCCGTCCTTCGGGCCGGGGAAGGGCAGGCGCCCCGTGAGGGTCTGGAAGGCGGTGGCGGCGAAGGAGAAGAGTTCGGATTTGGGCGAGGGGAGTTCCCCCCGCAGCAGCTCGGGCGCGGTGTAGCCGGGAGACCCCACCGCCGGTCCGGGGCCCAGGCGGGAGGCGAGGTTCCGGCTCGCGCCGAAATCCATGAGCTTGAGGGTTCCCCGGGGATCCACCCAGAGGTTGTCGGGCTTGAGATCCCCGTGGAGGATGCCCTCCCGGGCCGCCGATTCCAGGACGTGCATCAACTGGATCAGGAGGTGCAGGGCGGTGAAGGGAGGCAGGCCGTCCTGCAGCAGGGCGCCCAGGGGCAGGCCCTCCTGGTACTCCAGGACCAGGTAGGGGCCGAAGGCCTCGTCGTGCTCCAGCTCCAGGACCCGGCGAACTCCCGGGTGGCGGAGGCGGAGCGTGGTCTCCCACTCCCTCTGGAAGCTCTCCGCCAGCGCGGTCCCGTCGCTGCCGGGCAGGGCGGTCTTCAGGGCCACCTGCCCCCAGGTCTTGGGGTCGCTGGCCAGGTAGACCATGTGGCTGGCGCTCCGTCCCAGGACGCGCGTCACCTGGAAGCGTCCGATGGACAGGGGGGGCGTAGCCATGGAGGGATGGTTCACGGGGAGCTTTCCGGAAGGGAGAGAGAGGCCATTCCAGAGTTGCTGGGAAACAATTTTTGCACGCCCCCGGCGCCAGGGATTGTTGGGTGAGTCACAATCTTTTTTGGCTGTCAGGAAGGGGACAGGAATTGAATCCTTTCACCGGCTCCTCCTTTCCGGCCGCCCGCCGCCCCATGCGCGTCCTCATCCTCGACCACTTCGATTCGTTCACCTGGAACCTGGCCCACCTGGCCGCGGCCTGCGGGGCCACCCCGCGGGTCCTGCGCGTGGATCGCGCGGCTCCCGCGGACTTCCAGGACTTCCAGGAGGATCTGCTGTTGCTCTCCCCGGGGCCCGGCCACCCGGCCGACGCCTTGGCCACCCTGGCGGCCGTGCGGTCCCTCGCCGGCCGGGTTCCCATCCTCGGCGTCTGCCTCGGCATGCAGATCCTGGCCCTGGCCTTCGGGGGCCGGGTGGGCCCCGCGGCCGAGCCGGTCCACGGCAAGGCCTCCGACCTGCGGCACGACGGCCGGGGGCTCTTCGCGGGTCTGCCCTCCCCCCTGCGGGCGGCCCGCTACCACAGCCTGGAGGTGACGGGCCTGCCGGAGGATTTCGAGGCCCAGGCCTGGACCGCCGAGGGCACCGTCATGGCCATGCGGCACCGGACCTGGCCGATGGCCGCCGTGCAGTTCCATCCCGAATCCTTCCTCACCGACGGGGGGGCGGGGATGATGGCGAATGCCCTCCGTGGAAATCTCTGAACGCTGGCGCGAGGGGACCTGGGAGGGCCCCGAGGACCTCTTCTCCCTCCCCGGGGGGCCGGCCTTCGGCCTGCTCCACGGCGGGGACTGGGTGATCTTCGGCGAGGATCCCCTCTGGGTGCTCGCGGACCTGGATCTGCCCGAACTCCGGTGGGACCGGCGGGGCGATCTCCCGCCGCTGCTGCCGGACTTCATGGGCTTCGCCGCCTACGAACTGGGCTTCACGCTGGACCCGGTCCTGGGGGCCCCCCGTCCCGCCCCCTGGCCCTTCCCGGCCTGCCATTTCGCGCTCCACCGCCGGGTGCGCCTTCTGCACCGTCCCTCGGGCCGGGCCTGGGAGGCCCTGCGGGAAGGCCCGGCGCCCCTGGGTCTCCGCCACGGCCTCAAGGAAGGTCCCTTTCGCGCCGTCCGGATCGGGGACAGCGACGGTCCGGAGAGGTTCCAGGAAAAGGTTCGCCGCATCCGGGAGGAGATCCGCCGGGGAGACGTCTACCAGGCCAACCTCTGCCGCCAGGAATCCTGGAGCTTCCAGGGAGACCTGCGGAACCTGGCCCGGCGCCTGGCCCTGGAGAACCCCGCGCCCCATTCGGCGCTGATCGCCGCGGAGGGCTGGGCCCTGCTGTCCACCTCCCCCGAATCCTTCCTGAAGCTCCAGGACGGCCGCCTGGAAAGCCGCCCCATCAAGGGCACCGCCCCCCGGGAGGCGGATCCCGTGGCGGACCGCGCGCGGGCGGAGGGATTGCTGGCCAGCGCCAAGGACCGCTCGGAACTGGCCATGATCGTGGACCTGGTGCGCAACGACCTTTCCCGGGTCTGCGCGTGGCCTTCGGTCCAGGTGGGAGGCTTCCCCCGGCTGGAATCCTTCGCCAACGTGCACCACCTGGTGGCCGCCGTGGAGGGACGGATCCGGGAGGGGGTGTCCCTCCGGGACCTCTTCGCGGGGCTCTTTCCCGCGGCTTCCATCACGGGCTGTCCCAAGCTGGCCGCCATGGCCCTGCTGCGGGAGCTGGAGGACCAGCCCCGCCTCGCCTCCACGGGGGCCCTGGGCTGGTTCCGCCACGACCTGGGCCAGGCCGACCTGGCGGTGGCCATCCGCACCCTCAGCGTGGGCCCCGGGGAGCTGCGCCTGGGCCTGGGGAGCGGGATCGTGTGGGACTCGGAGCCCGAGGCGGAATACCTTGAGACCATCGCCAAGGGGAGTTCCCTCGTCCGATGCTTGAGCTCGTAGCCCACACCCGCCTGGACCTGGCCCGCTCGGCGGCGCGGCACGGCCGGGGCCTCTTCGAGACGATCCGCGTGGAGGAGGGGCGTCCCCTTCGCCTGCCCCTCCACCTGGAGCGGATGGCCCGGGGCTGCGCCTTCCTGGAGATGGACGAGCCCCCCGAAACCGCGGCCGTGGCCTCCTGGCTGGAGGCCCACACGCCCTGCCGGCACCTGGCCCTGGGGGTGCTGCGCCTCGTGGCCCTGGACGACCGCCTCCTCGCCTGGGCGGAGCCCCTGGAGCCGGGGCCGGCGGGGGCGGTGGAAGTGGGCCTGGCCCGTTCCCTGGCCCGCTTCAGCCGCAGTCCTCTGAACCGGCACAAGACCCTCTCCTACCTCGAGAACGCCCTCCTGGCCCGGGAGGCCGAGGCCCGGGGCCTCTACGAGGTCCTGGCCCTGAACGAGGCCGGGGGGCTCACGGACGGATCCCGCTGCAATGTCCTGCTCGTCCGGGGGAACCAGGTCCTCACCCCCCCGGTGGAGGCCGGCGCCCTGCCGGGCACCCTCCGGGCCCTCCTCCTGGCCGCCGGCGGCGTGCAGGAAGCCCCCCTGGACGCGGGGGACCTGGCGGGGGCGGAGGCCCTGCTGCTCTGCAACGCCCTGCGGGAATTGATCCCCGTGGCCACCCTGGAGGGCCGCGGGGGCCTGGATCCCGATCCTCCCGCCCTGGCCCGGCTGCGGGCCGCGGTGGCCGCCGCCAAGGGCTGAGCATTCCTCCTGGACAGGCCCGGCGGGCGCATCCAGAATCGCCGGAACCATTCCTGGAGCCCTGCCATGTTCGGTCTCATGCGGACCCGGATCGCGGCCCAGCCGCCGGAGGCCAGGGAGGCCCGGCGCCTGGCCTACTGCGGCACCTGCAAGGCCCTCGGGGCCGGTTACGGCCAGCGGGCCCGCCTGCTGCTCAGCCATGACGCGGTGTTCCTGGCCGAGCTGCTGGAGGCCCTCGATCCTTCGCCGGGTCCCGCCGACCCCGGGCTCCGCTCCTACAACTGCCTGGCCCGCCCCGAGGCGCTGCCCCTTGCCCTGCGCTTCGCGGCCGCGGCCAACGTCTTCCTGGCCGAGGGACTGCTGGCCGACCGCCTTCTGGATGCGCCGGGTCCGGGGACCCGCCTCGCGGGCCGCCTGCTGGAGGAACCCTTCCGCCGCGCCGCCGCGGACCTCGAGGCCTGGGGCGTGCCGGTGGACCGGATCCGGGACCTCCTGGCCACCCAGGAGGGGCGGGAGGCCCGCGCCCGGGAGGGGGTCCGCTCCCCCGAGCAGAGCCTCCTGGACCTCGCCGAACCCACCGCCGAGGGCAGCGCCCTCCTCTTCGCCGCGGCCGCCCG
Source organism: Acidobacteriota bacterium (assembly GCA_016213735.1). Classification (GTDB taxonomy): domain Bacteria; phylum Acidobacteriota; class Holophagae; order Holophagales; family Holophagaceae; genus JACQZU01. The sequence continues at coordinate 110,747 of JACQZU010000003.1, forward strand.
GCGGGTGGGCCGGCCCGATGCGGAACGAAGCATGGAGGCCCTGGGTCGGGCCTTCGGCCTCCTGGTCTACCTCCTGGACGCCTACGAGGACGAGGCCAGGGACGCCCGCCGGGGCGAGTTCAACGCCTTCCTCGCGGCCTACGCCGGCGCTCCCGGTCCCGAGGCCCGGGCCGCCTACCGGCGCCGCCTGCGCGGCGCCGGCGCCGCGGTGGCCGGGGCCCTGGCCGACCTGCCGCTGCCGGGCCCGATCCGTGGGCGCCTGGAACAGCGCCTGAACGCCAACCTGGCCCTCCGCCTGGGGGATTCCGAAGCCTGCGGCTGCCCCTCCAGGACCCCCGGGCTCCGGGCCCTGGCGCGTCGCGGGCTGGAACGGGCCCGGGAGGTCGCCGAGTCCACCGCGCCCGGCGCCCCTTCCTGGCTGCGCGCCCTCCTGGCGCCCCCCGCCTTCCTGCTGATCCTTCCCCTGGCCCTGGTCTGGCCCGCCTGGGTTCCCCGGGGCCGCGGCTTCCGGGAGGCCCTGGGGCTGGCCTTCAACCTCATGGTGGTCGGCGAGGCGGGACGCCTCCTGCTGAGGCCCCTCCGCTTCGCCGCAGGACCCGAGGATCCCTCCGGCCTGGCCGGCGCGGCCACCGAGGCCGTCGCCGAGCACGTGAAGAAGAAGGGCCACGGCGGGGGCGGGGGCTGCTGCGACGCCTGCGACTGCTGCGACAGTTGCGACTGCTGCGATTCCTGCAATTGCTGCGACAGCTGCGACTGCGACTGCTAGGCCCCGCCTTTGCCTCGAAGGGAATCCCGCGGGCAGGAAGCGCGGCCCGGACCCCGGCCGAAGGCTCCCCGGCGCCGCCCCTGCGGCCGCGGGGCTGGGCGGTGAGCCTTCCCTGGACGCAGGATCAGAGCAGGTCCAGCAGGACCGCGATCTCCCTGCGGAGCTCGGGGATGCCGGTGCCCTTGTCGGCGCTGGCCCAGGCGATGTCGCCCGGCTGGAGGCCCAGGGCCGCCGCCACCTCCCGGCGCCGGGCCAGGGCCCGGCTCGGCTTCACGCGGTCGGCCTTGGTGGCCACGATGCGGCCCGGCAGGCCCTCCCCGCGCAGCCAGTCCAGCATCTGGTGGTCGAGGGGGGTGGGGCCCACCTCCGCGTCCACCAGCACGAAGACCATGCGAAGGGTGGGGCGGCCCCGGAGGTAGCCCTCGATCATGGCCCGCCAGCCCTCCCGCTCCTTGGCGGGGCCCGCGGCGAAGCCGTAGCCCGGCAGGTCCACGATCCAGCGGTCCGGGCCCGTCACGAAGACGTTGATCAGCCGCGTGCGGCCGGGGGTCTTGGAGACCCGGGCGAGCTGGCGCTGGTTGGCGAGGGCGTTCAGCAGGGAACTCTTCCCCACGTTGGAGCGGCCCACGAAGGCCACCTCGGCGTGGCAGACGCCCAGCTGGCGCACCTCCGAGGCGGAGGTGAGGAAACGGGCGTCGGTGAGGGGCTGGGGCATGGATGGGAGGATAGCGCGGGAACTCCGCGGCCCGGACCGCCCCCCCGGCCCCGGGGGGCCCCCGTCGCGGGGCCTAGGGCTCCCGGGAGCGCCGCTCCATGAACTCCACGAGGCGTCCCGCCAGGGCCTCGGGGATGATCTCCTGGTAGATGAAGCGGCTCCCCACGCACCCCAGGGCTCCGACGACACAGGCCAGGGGCAGGAGGTACTTCTGGCTGAAACCGGGCCAGAAGTACACCACCGGGGCCCAGCCCACGAGGATGGCCAGGCTGTTCAGGAACACCGTCCGCACCAGCACCGACCGGATGCGGGACCCGTAGCAGATCTTGTAGTAGGGGTAGTTCACCAGGACGAACAGGACCATGAGGGCTTCGGAAAAGGCGAAGCAGGTGCCGTACACGGCCAGGTCCATCCGGATCATCGCGCACCTCTCATCGGCGACCGCAGGTCCCGACCGCGGGAACGGAAACCTCTTGGGGAATCATGGCCTGGAGCCGACGACGGTCAGGGAGCAGCCGGGGAGCATGGGTGCTCCATTATGGGTCCATTCCTCCACGCCAGGAGACCCCGCCCGGGGCCCTCCCCTTGTCCCCGCCCGGAGAGGAACCCATCCTTGCAGCGCGTTCCAGCCACGGAGGCCGCCATGCCCACCAGCAGGCTCAAGGAATTTCTCGACGCCCACGGCGTGAAGTACATCACGATCCAGCATTCCCAGGCCTACACGGCCATGGAGCTGGCCCAGAGCGCCCACCTCTCCGGAAAGGAGATCGCCAAGACGGTGATCGTGGACGTGGACGGGAAACTGGCCATGGCGGTGCTGCCGGCCACCCGGAAGGTGGACCTGGAACACCTCCGGGCCGGAACCGGGACCTCCCGGGTGGAACTGGCCCACGAGGGCGATTTCCGCTTCGAGTTCCCCGGCTGCGAGGTGGGCGCCATGCCCCCCTTCGGCAACCTCTACGACATGGACGTCTTCGTGGATCCGCACCTGGCGGAGGACGAGACCATCGCCTTCAACGCCGGCACCCACACCGAGCTGGTGCGCATGGCGTACAAGGACTTCGAGCGCCTCGTGCACCCCAAGGCCGTGGCGATGTGAGGCGGACAGGCCTTCACAGGTTCATCACCCCCCGTCAAGAACCCAAGTCGCCAAGAAAAGTAAATCCAACATCCAGGCAGTTCTTGGCGTGCTTGGCGGCTTGGCGGTGAGGATGGCAGTTCCCTGGTCTTCCTGACTTCGTGCCGGGGGATTTCCTAGTACATCCAGCTGAGGGTGCAGCCGGTCTCCCGGGCGATCTTCTCCGCGAGGTCTGGGTCGTGGCGCAGCTTCATCTCGGGACCGGCCTTGATGCGGGCCCGGAGCCCCGTCCCGGAGCGGAACTCGAAGAAGAGGGGGATGCTGCCGGGAAACTCCTTCAGCAGGCGCAGAAGGTTCGGGGGGCAGGCCCCCACGGGCAGCTTCACCAGGGCCCCGTTGAAGCCCTGGCCCTGGAACCCCTCCAGGGGCTCCAGGCTGTGGGCGAAGAGCTTCAGGACGTCCTGCTCCTCGTCCTCCTCCTCGGAGCCGTTGCCCGCGAGGTGCTCCACCTTGAGTTCGCCCTTGATGCGCAGCAGGGCGTCGGCCACCACCAGGTGGCGGTTCATCTCGAAGGGGCGCAGGCGCTGCTTGGTGGCGGGGTTGAAGGTGCTGGACATGAGCAGCACCTCCATCTTCCCCAGGGGGTCCTCCACCTTGAGGATGGCCATGGGATCGCCCTTGCGGGTGGTCTTGAAGGCCACGTCGCTGATCATCACCCCCACCACCACCTCGTCCCCGTCCCCCAGGCGGCCCTCCTGCACGGCCTGGTGCAGGGCCCCGATGGAGCCCACGGTGTGCACCTTGAGGGCGTCCGCGAACTCGTCCAGGGGGTGGCCCGAGACGTAGAGGCCCAGGGTCTCCCGCTCGGCCCGCAGCCGGTCCTTCCGGGACCAGGGCTCCACGTCCTCCGGCAGGCGCCACTCGGCGCTGAGGCTGGCCATCTCGGCGTCGTCGAAGAGGCTGGTGAGGCCCGCGTCCGCCGCCCCGCTGGTGGCGGCGGAGAGGGCGTCCGGGAGCCCCGCCAGGAGCGCGGCCCGGTTGGGCTCCAGGCTGTCGAAGGCCCCGGCCTTGACGAGGGACTCCCAGACCTTCCGGTTGGCCTTCTGGTGGTCCGTGGACTTCACGGCGTGGAAGAAGTCCTTGAAGCGGCCCTCCTTGGCCCGGGCCTGGAGGATGGCCTCGTAGGCCGCCTCGCCGAGCCCCTTCACGGCGGCGAAGCCGAAGCGGATCTGCTTGTCGCCCGTGATGGTGAAGTCCAGGCCGCTCTCGTTGATGTCCGGGCCCAGGACCTGGATGCCCCGCTCCCGGCAGTTCTGGGTGTACTTGACCACGTCGTCGGTGCGCCCGCTCTTGGTGCTCAGCAGGCCCGCCATGAACTCCACGGGGAAGTTGGTCTTGAGGTAGGCGGTCTCGTAGGCCAGGGCCGCGTAGGCGGCGCTGTGGGACTTGTTGAAGCCGTAGCCCGCGAAGTACTCGATGGTGTCGAAGAGCTCCGCCACCCGCCGCTCCTCGAAGCCGTTGGCCTTCCCCCGCTCGACGAAGGCGTCCTTCTCCTTCTTCATCTTGGCCTGGTCCTTCTTGCCCATGGCCCGGCGCAGGATGTCCGCCTCCCCCAGGCTGAAGCCCGCCACCCGCTGGGCGATCTGCATGACCTGCTCCTGGTAGAGGATCACGCCGAAGGTGGGCTTGAGGATGGGCTCCAGCTCGGGGAAGGGGTAGCTCACGGGCTCCCGGCCGTGCCGGCGGTTCACGTAGATCTCCGCCATGCCCGCGCCCAGGGGGCCCGGGCGGAAGAGGGCGTTCAGCGCCACCAGGTCGTCGAAGCGGTCCGGCTGGAGGTTCCGCAGCAGCTGCTTCATGCCGCTGGACTCGAACTGGAAGATGCCGTCGGTGTCCCCGGCGGCGAAGAGCTCGTAGGTGCGCCGGTCGTCGAAGGCCCGGACGGTCCCCGGATCCACGGGGCGGCCCCGCCGCTGGGCGATGTAGGCCTGGGTCTTCTCGATCTGGGTGAGGGTCTCCAGGCCCAGGAAGTCCATCTTCAACAGGCCCGCCCGCTCGGCGTCCAGCATCGTGTACTGGACCATCACCTTGCGGTCCTTGTCCACGCTGAGGGGGGCGAAGTTGGTGAGCTCCTCCGGGGCGATGATGACGCCCGCGGCGTGGACCCCGGTGTTCCTCGCCAGGCCCTCCAGGCGGGACGCCGTGTCCAGCACCCGGCGCACCTCGGGGTCCTTCTCGTACTGGTCCCGCAGGCCGTCGCTGCGCTCCAGGGCCTCCCGGACGGTGATGGGCTTGCCGGGCTCCTGGGGCACCAGCTTGGTGAGGTTGTTGGCCCAGGTGAAGTCCTTCTCGAAGACCCGGGCCACGTCCTTGATGACGGCCTTGGTCTTGAGCTGGTTGATGGTGATGATGCTGGAGACCCGCTCCTGGCCGTACTTCTGGGTGACGTAGTCGATGACCTTCTGGCGTCCGTCCCGGCAGAAGTCGATGTCCACGTCGGGCATGGTGATGCGCTCGGGGTTGAGGAAGCGCTCGAAGAGCAGTTCGTGCTGCATGGGGTCGATGTCGGTGATGCGCAGCGCCCAGGCCACGATGCTGCCCGCGGCGGAGCCGCGCCCGGGGCCCACGGGGACGCCCATCTCCCGCGCCTTGGCGATGAAGTCCCAGACCAGCAGGAAGTAGCCGGGGAAGCCCATCTTCAGGATCATCTCCAGCTCGAAGTCCAGTCGCCGGCGGTACTCCTCCTCCGTGTGGCGGAGGCGCCCCTCGGACCAGAGGGCCCGGCACTCCGCGGTCCTCTCCTCGAAGGCCTGGCGGGTGACGTGGACGAAGTAGTCCTCCAGGCCGAAGCCCGGCGGCACGGGGAAATTGGGCGTCACCGGCTTGCGGCTCAGGGGGAAGGTCTCCACCTTGGCGGCGATCTCCAGGGTGCGGGCCAGGATCTCCGGGTGCTCCGGGAAGACGGCGGCCATCTCCTCCGGGGTCTTCACGAAGAACTGGTCCGAGGAGAAGCGCATGCGCCGCTCCTTGGACTTCAGGGTCTTGGTGCCGATGCAGAGCAGCGTGTCGTGGAGGTCGTGGTCCTCGGCGTTGAGGTAGTGGGCGTCGTTGGTGGCCACCAGGGGGATGCCCAGCTTGCGGGCGAGCTCGTGCTGGGCGGGCAGGATGCGGCGCTCCGCCTCGAAGCCCTGGTCCTGGATCTCCAGGTAGAAGTCCTCCCCGAAGATCTCCCGGAACTCCGCCGCGGCGCGCTCCGCCTGGTCCGCGCGCCCCTGGAGGAGCTTGGCCTGCACCTCGCCCCCCAGGCAGGCGGTGAGGGCGATGAGGCCCCCGGCGTGGTCCCGGAGGATCTCCTTGTCGATGCGGGGCTTGTAGTAGAACCCCTCGGTGAAGCCCTTGGAGACCAGGCGCGAGAGGTTGTGGAAGCCCGTGGCGTTCTTGGCCAGGAGCACCAGGTGGTAGCCCGCGTCCCGGGACCCGCTGGGGTCCACGCAGTCCTCCAGGCCCTCCTCCGCGGTGTCCAGGTTCTTGGCGTCCAGCTTGCGGTCGAAGCGCGAGCGGGGGGCCACGTAGACCTCGCACCCGAAGATGGGCTTCACCCCCCAGTTCCCCTGCTCGTCCGCGGTCTTCTCGCAGGCGTCCAGCAGCCGCATCATCCCGAACATGTTGCCGTGGTCCGTGACGGCCACGGAGGGCATCCCGGAGGCCTGGCACTTCTTCACGAGCTCGGGGATGCGGGTCAGTCCGTCCAGCAGGGAGTACTCGGTGTGGAGGTGCAGGTGGACGAACGACATCCTGGCATTCTGGGGCCTGGGCCCGGGGGTGGGGGAAGTCCTCCCCCCACAGCGGGAAGGCGCGCCCTCAGCGGTAGACCGGCAGCTTCTTGGCCGCCCAGGCCTTCATGCCGCCCTGGAGGACGTAGATCCACTCGAAGCCCTCCCGGCGCAGCAGGGCCACGGACATGTGCGAGCGGGTGCCCGTGGCGTCCACCAGGAGGATGGGGCGGTTGCCCGTGGTCCCCCGCAGCTCGTCCAGGCGGTGGGGCAGCTGCTCGTAGGGGATGTTCATGGCCGAGCGCAGGTGCCCCAGCTTGCCCTTGAATTCCTCGGGGCTCCGCAGGTCCACGACGATGGGGGGGTTGCCCAGCATCAGGACCTCCACCTGGTCGGGGTCCATGACGGGATTCACCTTGGCCCAGTTCTCCTGGGTCATCTGCCGCAGCTTGATCGCGAGGTAGACCAGCAGGGCCGCGAGGACGATCCCCCCGCCGATGATGATCCCCAGCTCCTCCTCGGGGGTCCACTCCATGACCAGCAGGGCACTCGGGAAGGCCAGGGCGCACGGGGGCATGCGGGCTCCGGGATTTTCACCAGTATGCTTCCGCTCCCTCCGGGCCGCTACCCGGGCAGGGGCAGGCCCAGGGCCTCCGCCGTCCGGCGGAAGGCCTCCGGCAGGGGGGCCTGGACCTCGATGCGCTGTCCCGAGCCCGGGTGGTCCAGGGCCAGGCGCCAGGCGTGCAGCATCGGGTGGGGCAGGGCCAGGGAGCGGCCCTCCGGGTCCAGCCAGGCGGCGGGGCCCCCGTAGAGCCCGTCCCCCAGGATGGGGGAGCCCAGGTGCCGGAGGTGCACGCGGATCTGGTGGGTGCGCCCCGTGAGGAGCTCGCATTCCACCAGGGCCACCCCGGCGCTGCGGGCCAGCACCCGGAAGCGCGTCTGGGCGGGCCTCCCGGCGGCGCTGACCGTCATCTTCATGCGCTCCGCCCGGTGGCGCGCCAGGGGCTCGTCCACCAGCAGGGAGCCGGCCTCGGGCAGGCGGCGCCCGTTCCGTGCCAGGGCAAGGTAGATCTTGGCCACCGAGCGGGCCTTGAACTGGGCCTGGAGCGAGGCCTGGGCCGCGGCGTCCTTGGCCAGGGCCAGGCAGCCCGTGGTGAAGCGGTCCAGGCGGTGGACCAGGCCCGGCCAGGGCAGGGGCGGGACCTCCTCGTCGCCGTCGTTGTCCTCGTCCACGGTCCTCCCCCCCGCCAGGGTGTCCCCGCCCAGGTCCACCGCCGGGGCCCGGAGCCGCCAGAGCAGGGCGTTGACCACGGTGCGGTCGGGGTGTCCCGGGCCCGGGTGCACCACCAGGTCCGGGGGCTTGTCCACGATCCACAGGCGGGCGTCCTCGAAGAGGGTGGGCAGGTCCAAGGCTTCGGGCTCCAGGTGGAGGGCCGGCGGCGCGGCCGGGGGCATCTCGGTCTCCACCAGGGCCCCCGCGCGCAGGCGCAGCCCCGGCTTGGCCGCGGGGACGCCGTCCACCCGGACGCGCCCCTCCCGGATCCAGGCTTCCCAGCGGGAACGGTTGACCCCGGGGAAGCGCTCGGTGAGGAAGCGGTCCAGCCGGCCCTGCTCCTGCTCGATCCGGATCTCCATCAGGCCTCGGCCGCCTTGCGCCGGAAGGCCCACACCAGCACCCCGATGCCGAAGAGGATGAAGAGGAAGCCCGAGAGGCGGCCCGTGGAGAGCCAGGCCTGGCCGAACCACACGCCCCGGTCGGGGTCCCCGCGCCAGGTCTCCATGATGGAGCGGCCGAGGCCCTCCAGGACGAAGTAGGCGCCGAACACCGAGCCCTTGCGCGGGCGCTTCCGGTGCAGCAGCAACAGGATCCCGAAGACCGCCAGGTTCATCAGGGAGGTGTAGATCTGCACCGGGTGCAGCGCCTGGAACAGGGGGGTGCCGGAGAAGCGCAGGGCCGCGGGGTCCGTGAAGGTCACCGCCCAGGGGGCGTGGCACTCGGTGCCGTAGCAGCACCCGGCCGAGAAGCAGCCCAGGCGGCCGATGCCCTGGGCCAGGGCCAGGGGCGGCGTGAGGGCGTCCATGGTCTCCGCGTAGGGCAGGTGGTGCTTCTTCATGCGCCAGAAGAAGGCCGCCGCCCCCGCGACCACGCCCCCGTGCACCGCGCCCCCCGCCCGGAGGGTCGAGAGGCTGAAGGCCTGGGAGGCCGGGACGCCGTTGGCCAGGTCCACGATCACCATGAGCACCTTGGCGCCCACGATGCCCGCCAGGAGCACCGTGATGGCCAGGTCCGTCATGGCCTCCGCCGGAAGGCCGTCCCCCTTCCCCAGCCGCTTCGCCAGCGCCAGGGCCAGGAAGAAGCCCACCGCCAGCATGAGGCCGTAGGTGCCGACCTCGAAGGAGCCAAGGCTGAAAAGAACAGGATGCATGCGGTCCCCTGGGAAGCTCCATTGGAACCGAGGCGGGAGGGGAAGGCTAGGGCCGGGGCTGGAGGGGGTTCGCGGGAGTCAATGCTGGAGCGGGAAACGGTCACGGACGCGGCCACGGACGCGGCCACGGTGACGGTCTCGGCCTCGGCCACGGCCACGGGGGACGAGAACGAAATACGGCGAGGAGGGAGCGGCCGTCCCCCTTTCGTTTTTCGTTCTCGTGCTCGTTTCTCGAGGCCGAGGCCGTGGTTCGTTTTTCGAAAATCGACCTCGGCCAGGAGCACGGGGAACGAGTACGAAAAACGGCCCCCCTGTGATCGCCCTGTCATCACCCGCCGCCTCCTGCCTCCCGTCCGCGGCACGCGGCCGTGTCTCGGCGAGGGCCGCGCGCCGCGGACGGGAGACAGGAGGCTTCGATGGAAACGACGAAGATGGATCGGCTCGAGCACGAGCGGTTGGACGCGTACGCCGCCGCGGTGGAGTTGGACGCCGCGGTCATCGCGCTGGCCCGCAGGGCCGGGCGGGGGCACGGGTGGCTGTGCGACCAGGCGGTGCGGGCCAGCGCCTCGGTGGTGCTGAACCTGGCGGAAGGCATGGGCCGCGAGGGCCTGGACCGCGCGCGGGCGCTGCGCATCGCGCGGGGATCGGCGCTGGAGCTGGATGCCGCCCTGACGCTGCTTCTGAACCGGGGTGCCTGCAGGGAAGCCGAGCGCGTTGCCGCCAAGCGCTTCACCGTTCGCGTGGTGGCCATGGTGACCGGCCTGCGGAACCGCGCCGCACCTTGAGGGCGCGGGGGGGGCCGTGGCCGAGGCCGGTTCCGTGACCGTGACCGTGCCCGTGGCCGAGGCCGTTTCCGTGGGCGGACTGGGTGCTCTGGCTGGCACCCCACCCCCCAGCCGTCTATCGGCACTTGCTGCCGACAAACGAAACCCCTACACTTTCCGCATTCAGGACCCGCAGATGACGATCCCCTACCTTCGCCCCACCCCGGCCGGCGCCCGAAAACCGCCTGTGGGCAAGGCCCGGCCATCTTGGACCGGAACCCTGGAGTTCGTGTTTGCTTTTCGTAGCCCCTTGGGATTTTCAACAGTTACGTTTTCAGAAACCTGTTTAGGCGTACTCGTACAGCGGTGCCAGTACGCCTAATTCAAAGTTAGGCAGACAGCATGCAGAAAGATCTGAAAGTAAACCCTACCCCAAGCGTTCTCCAATTCGCCGTTAATCCACGCGCCCAGGCATTTTACCTGCGGTTTTGGTTTATCGCTGATCTTCTGATGGCTATTGCAGTTGTTACTTTTTGGGTTACGATTTTGGTTTGGGTGGGCCGGTTTTTTGGGGTCCTTCGCCCCCTCGAGCCAAATCTTATTCGTACTTGTTTAGGGGTTGGCGGAGTTCTTTTGGCAGGAATCGCCGCCTACGTTTTGCGTTTATGGTTGCGGCGTGCATACGGCATTGCAGAAGTAATATTTGCGCTGGTGGTCGCTTGGGGAATAATGAGCGGTAATAATCAGTTTAGTAGATTTGATATTTTAATTGGTTTTGCAACAACTGTATATTTGATTGTCCGTGGTCTTGATAATTGGTACCAGGGGGTCGAGGACCGTGCTTCAAAAAATTGATTTACAATGTCAAAGTTTTTGTCTAATCACCCGCCTAACCACGCGCTCAACTCGGACCCAGCCGCTACTGTCTTCCAATCTCCTATGAACTCTTCAGATTTCTCGTCCCCAACAATCTTCCGGCATACGGCTGGGCCGGTTAGCTTCAATCGTTAGGCGGCCCCTTTGTATCCAACTGGAGATTGAATGCGCATCATCTTATTCGCTTCATTCCTTCTTCTCCTAAATTGTTCTCGACCAACTTTGGAATCTCGGACATCCAAAGTCATCGATGCAGCGACGGATGAAGTCCTGGAAGTTGAATTGAGTGATGTGCGTTTCAAGTATCAACCTGCTCCTGACCCGTATCCTGAAGAAGCCAAAGCCGCCGGAGTTTCCGGCGCGGTTATTGTATTAGTAACCGTCGATGCAGAAGGTAAGGTACTGTCTTCTTCCGCAATTGATGGCCCTAAGCTACTTTTTAATGTTGCAGAAAAATGGTGGTCGAAATATATTTTTCATCCATATATTAAAAATGGAGTCCCACATAAATTTCGATTTAAAACCGTCACGGTTTTCAGGCTAAGAAAGTAATCCATATGGAATTACTCTCCTGCCTAACCAGGCGTTCAACCCGGACCCAGCCGCGAGTATCTTCCGTGCTCTCTCCTGCCCACGCTTCCTCGTCTCTGTTCGTCGCCCGGCTTGCGGCTGGGCCGGTTAACTTCCATCGTTAGGCGAACGCATATGGGCATAGGTTGGAGCGCTCACAGAAACAACGGTTGGCAAGGCCAGTTCGCTAGGATTGAGCGTTGGCACACACGTGTCCACTCTGCTGCAGGGTCTGCAAACCCAGATCTAGAAGATTTCGTTTACGCATACTTCCAGAACTGCTACCACCTTCGTGATTGGATACCGGCGACTTCTTCAATCACAGTCCAAGATGTTGAAGAGCTGTTTCAAAATTCTCGTGAACTTCAACTTTGTCGCGATATTTGCAACGGTACCAAACATCTCAACATTTCTCGGCCAAGCGTCGATGCTGATTTTTCTATTGGGCGCGAGTACGTACCAAGTGAACCATCAAGGGCTCGACTTTTCGTTATTGCCGATGGCAAATACGACCTACTTGATCTCGCAGATACATGCCTTTCCACATGGCGCACTTTCCTTTCTTCTCGGGGCGCCTAACCAGGCGTTCAACTCGGACCCAGCCGCTACGATCTACCATGCTCCTTCTTGTTCAATCTTTCCCGTCTCTGTTCCGCGTTCGGCTTGCGGCTGGGCCGGTTAACTCCAATCGTTAGACCGGCTACAACCCAAGAGGACTTATGCCCAAAGAGCAAAAAATCGAAATCGGTGCCTTAAACATAACTATTCATCCGCACCCTTCTCCAGAAATCTATATTGATCTTTTCAAATACGCTTTTTCACTTAAACACCAGGTTCAATTGTGGGGAGAAATCCATGGAATTTTAAGATCAGTCTACGCACCAGACAAAAAAGAATCATTCGAATTGTTGACTGGTGAAATTACTCGATTTATCAAGCTTAAAACAGATAATCCGTGGTTTGATCTTGATAAATTCGATGAAGCCGACGAAGAGGAATGTCAGAAAATACGAATACCAGAGAATCTAAGACCAAACTACTTCCACATAGATTACAAATTATGGCCACAAAAGCATATTATCTTTTTTGAAACATACCATGAAACACCCAAATTATCGCCAGCAATGGCACTTAGGTTTTTTAGAAGGTTATTTAGTCACGAAAAAATAATAAAAAAATTTGGAATCGTTGAAACAACAATTATACCGCAAAAAGAAATAGTTGAATCAATTCTCGATAGTGATGGCCTAAAGGAATTGCATATCCTTATCACCCGTCCAAACGCTGACGACCTTGCCGATGCCGAGCGTGAATTATTAGATGATTTGAACAATCAACATTCAAAAGAATTACGGATTAGCCAGAAAGCTCAAAGTGGTAAAACAATTCAACCAAGCCAACGAACCAAAATTCTTGGCAGGATAGCGTCAAAAAATGGAGTCCTTTCGGCCAAGGTCAGAAATGATATCGGTGGTGTCTCTCCAATTTCAACAGTTGATCATCCAGAAACAAAGGGCGTCAAATATAATCCGGCAACAGAAACCAGCACGGAGGCATTCCGTAGAGCCATTAATCTGATGTGCCCACCACCTATGGAAACCAATCAATGATTACCCTTTTTTCGTCCTATCCGGATGTCTGGGATATATTCAAACGCTACTGGAATTCCTATGGTGGCGTAAGATCGTTTGCCAAATCTCCATATTTTCACATTTCGCTATTGATCACATCCATCTCGTTCTCTATTTGGACTAAATCTGGTTGGTGGGATCTGCCCACCTCAATATTGCCCAATTTGATAGGATTTTCTTTAGGTGGATATGCAGTTTGGCTTTCTTTTGGAAATGACAAATTCAGGGCGTGGCTATGCAAATCAAGAAAGTCGAATGTGACGGCATTTATGCAAGTCAACTCGGCCTTTGTACACTTTATCATTATTCAAATTCTTGCACTAAGCTATGCGATTGTGGCCAAGTCACTGCCATTGTTTCATGCCATTTATTTACTCAATGGCCGACATGATCCAAGCGCTCTCAACATTTGGACTCACAAAGCCATATTTATCTCCGTACGTTTTGGCTGGTTTATCGGGGTGCTTTTATTTGTGTACGCAGTGCTCTCTGGTTTGGCCGCAACGATAGCTGTGTTTAGATTTTCTTATTGGCTTGAGATCTTTATCAAGAATGGCGCACCCAAAAAGCCCAAGAAGTCTAAGCATGTAAAAAAATTCAAATGCATTTCTAGGCGAACTATCGCTTTAGGTGTGGTCTAACCTTGCGCTCAACTCGGGCCCCGCTTGCGTTGCCTTCCGTTCTCTCTCAACCACTCGCTTCCTCGGCTTCGTTCATCGCCTCAGCGCAGGCGGGGCCGGTTAGCTTCCTTCGTTAGGCGCAATTACAAAAATGACATACTTGACCATTAACATCATTGGGAGTATCAAATGAAAACACATATTATTTCGAGCCTTTCTAATCTTGCCCAGTTCATCTACGAAGACGGAAAAATTAATCCACACATACCGGCTCATGCTATATCCATGCTTTCATCTATGATTCTTAACAAATCCAAGATTTTGGTTATCGAATCTCCAATGGCATGGATGTTGGTTTTTCAACCACAACCAAAGGAAGAATCATCAAACCCTGAAGACAAATTGGCCTTAGCATACCTCTATCAACCAAAAGGTGAAGATTGGGATTTTACAAATTTAATCATTTCACAAAATTTATCCTGTATTACGATTTCTGGAGTGGTTGTAAAAAATTTGGAAAAGTTGGGCCCGGCTACCGACAAAATCAAGAAATGGATGTCACAATAACAATAATAGTATATTAATAGCCTCTGAAGCCCCCAACCCGGCGCTCAACTCGGACCCAGCCGCTACTGTCTTCCAATCTCCCATGAACTCTTCGGATTCCTCGTCCCACACAATCCTCCGGCCTGCGGCTGGGCCGGTTAGTTTTCATCCTAGGTATCAATTGGAGATCCCATGAATCGCTACCGATTTCGTGCCTACTACCAATTTAACGGCCCCTCTCATTCGAACCCTTTTCGAACTGAATTAACCAAATCCGAAATCCAATCAGCACTTGATGAATTCCCGAATGCTTTATCAATTTTTTTCGGCCCACAAGGCACGACCATTGAACCCGAAAATCCACAACCCATCCAAAATTCTTGCATTGTTAATTTGGTTACTAACAAATTCCATGATGAGGTAATCGACTTAGTATCGAAGAGTTTAAATTCTCTCGATTTATACGGAGAAATCCTTTCCCAACCCCCCCATTAACTGCCCGTCCCGTCGTTCAACTCTGGCCCAGCCACCTGTGTCTTTCGTCTACCTCTTTGCGCTCCGGCCTGAAATAGTGTCGGCCTCCTCCGTCGCTTCGCTGGTGGGTGGGGCGGTTAAATTCAACCGTTAACCCCCACCCCCCGTCTTTCCCCGGCCCTCGCCCCCCCCCGGATCCCCCATGTCCAAGCTCCGCGTTGAAGGTTTCACGATTTCCCTCGACGGTTTCGGGGCGGGTCCGGACCAGGACCTGGACAATCCGCTCGGGGTCGGGGGGACGGCGCTCCACGGCTGGGCGCTCTCCACGCGGACCTTCCAGCGGCACCTGCTCGGGCGCGAGGGCGGGGAAGGGGGGCTGGACGACGACTTCGCGGCCCGGGGCTTCCAGAACATCGGGGCCTGGATCCTGGGCCGGAACATGTTCGGCCCGGTGCGCGGGCCCTGGCCCGACGAGAGCTGGCGGGGGTGGTGGGGCGAGAACCCCGTCTACCACGTCCCCGTGTTCGTGCTGACCCACCATCCCCGCGCCCCGCTGGTCCTGGAAGGGGGGACGACCTTCCACTTCGTGACCGAGGGCATCGCTGCGGCCCTGGAGCAGGCCCGGGAGGCCGCTGGGGGGAAGGACGTGCGCCTGGGGGGCGGCGTGAGCGTCATCCAGCAGTACCTTCGCCACCGCCTGATCGACGAGCTGCACCTCGCGATTTCGCCGGTCCTCCTCGGCGCGGGGGAACGGCTCTTCGAGGGGATCCACCTTCCGGCCCTGGGCTACGCCTGCACCCGGCACGAACGCTCGCCCCTCGCTACCCACGTGATCCTCACCCGGCAGTGAGGGGGGCGGCGCCCCGCCATGGAGGACCCAGGGACCCCGCGGCCGCGCGGCCACGGGGGATCGGCCCCCGGTTTCGGAATCGGAATCGGACTCGGGTTCGGAATCGGAATCGGATTCGGGTTCGGGTTCGGAACCTGATGCCGACACCGATGCCGATGCCGACTCCGATGCCGATGCCGACACCGATGCCGATGCCGACTCCGATGCCGATACCGACTCCGATGCCGATGCCGAAACCGTAGCCGGGGCCGTGACCGTGGCCGTGACCGTGGCCGTCACCGTGGCCGTGGCCGGGGCCGTGACCGTGGCCGTGACCGTGGCCGTGGCCGTGACCGAGGCTGGGATGGCATCCGGGGTCCGAGCCTGGGGCCGCGCGGCGTCGCAGGCGTGGAATTTCGGTTATTCGCATTCCTTTCCGGCCGCCCCACCTGCGGGGCCGCCCGGTTTCGGCGAAGGCGGCTCCTCGGTGGGGCGGCCGGAAAGGAGAGGTGAAATGGAAAAGGGATTCCACGCCTACGAGGCCGCGCTGGGGCTGGTGGGGGGGCTGCGGCCGCTCCACGACGCGCTGCGCTTGCACGACCGGGACCTGGCGGAGCAGTTGCGGCGGGCGGGGTCGTCGGTGGTGTTGAACCTCGCCGAGGGCGCGGGGCGCCGGGGGCGCGACCGGATGCAGTTCTACCGGATCGCCCAGGGGAGCGCGCGGGAGGTTCGGGCCGCGCTGGATGTGGCGAAGGCGTGGGGGGAGGTACGGCCCGCGCCGGAGGTCGAGGGGTTGCTGGACCGCCTGCTGGCGATGTTGTGGAGGCTGACGCATCCGGGGCCGTGACCGCGCGGCCACGGGGGATCGGCCCTCGGTGTCGGGTTCGGAATCGGAATCGGGTTCGGATTCGGAATCGGATTCGGGTTCGGGTTCGGAACCTGATGCCGACTCCGATGCCGATACCGACTCCGATGCCGATGCCGATGCCGACTCCGATACCGTGGCCGTGGCCGTGGCCGTGACCGTGACCGAGACCGTGGCCGTGGCCGTGGCCGTCACTGTGACCGAGCTCGTCACCGTGGCCGTGGTTCGTCGGCGAAACGGGGAACGCCGCCGCTCCCCCGGGCTCCTGGCCCCGGGGCGGGGAGCGCCCTCTCCCTCAGGCTTCCTTGGGGACCTGTTCGCCGAGGCGGTCCAGCAGTTCCCAGATGCGGTGGCACTCTTCGCAGTTGTTGCGGGGGTCGCCGCAGGGGAAGCCGTCGGCCTGCATGCCTTCGCAGCGGGGGTTGCGGATGTAGAAGATCAGGTCGTCCATCACCTTCGCGACCTTGCTGCGCAGGGGGCTGTGGGGGATCTCGCGGACGGCCAGGATGATCCGCCACTCCTCGGGGGTGAGGGTGGTGGTGATGGTTTCCTGGCTCATGGGCCCTCCGCGGGTGGCTGCAGTATAGATCAGCCCCGCGCCGCCATGGCCCGCCGGGCGGCGTCGTAGCCCGCCTGGAAGGCCTTCTCGTTGAGGGGGACGAGGTTGGCTTTCTCCCGGAGGGCCTGCTTGATCGCGGCCAGGAAGGTCTCCTTCGGGAAGAGGCCGGTGGCGGCCTGGAGGGCGCCCAGGGCCACGATGTTCTTCACCACCAGCTTGCCCAGGCCCACGGCGATCTCGGTGAAGGGAACCCCCACGGTCTTCACCGTGGAATCCAGGGGCTTCACGGCCTTGGCCACGGAGCTGTCGTAGAGGATCGTGCCGCCGCTGGCCACGGTGCCGCCGAACTTGGCCAGGCTGGGGGCGTTGAAGGCCAGCAGGATGTGGGGATTGGGGCTGGCGGGGTTGAGCACCTCCTCCTCCGCCACGTGCACGTCGGCGTAGGAGGTCCCGCCCCGGCTCTCGGGGCCGTAGCTGGGGATGTGGGTGCCGTCGAAGCCTTCGTTGATGGCCGCGGTGGCGATGAGCATGGCGGCGGTCTGGGCCCCGTCGCCCCCCGCGCCGGCCAGCTTGAGGCTCACGTCGTGGGCGTGGAGGTGGGTGGGGAAGCCCTGGCAGGCGCGCTCGGCGCCGGTGGCGCTGGCGCCCACGGCCTGGAGGAGGGTCCCCGGGTCGAAGCCGGGCGCCTCCAGGTGGAACCAGGGCTCGGCCACCACGTCCTTCTTCACCCCCAGGGGGAAGATGGGCGTCATGTTCTCCTTCACCCACTGCTCGGCCTTGTCGGGGGTCATCTTCAGGTGCGTCGGGCACTCCGCCAGCACCTCCACGAAGGTGTAGCCCCGGCCTTCATGCTGGAGCTTGAGGGCCTTCTTGATGGCCTTCTTGGTCTTCTTGCGGTCCACGGCGCTGTAGAGGGCCACCCGCTCCACGTACACCGGCCCGTCCAGCTGGGCGATGAGCTCGGCCATCTTGATGGGCTGGCCGTTGATGAGCTTCCGGCCGTCCGGGCTGGTGCTGGTGCTCTGGCCCATGAGGGTGGTGGGGGCCATCTGGCCGCCGGTCATGCCGTAGATGGCGTTGTTGATGAAGATGACGGTGACAGGCACGCCGAGCTGGGCCGTGGCCACGGTCTCCGCCAGGCCGATGCTGGCCAGGTCCCCGTCGCCCTGGTAGCTGATGACCGTGCTCTTCGGGTTGGCCATCTTGTGGCCGATGGCCACGGCGGCGGCGCGGCCGTGGGGGGCCTGGGTGTTCCCCGTGTCGAAGTAGTAGTAGGCGAAGACGGAGCAGCCCACGGGGCTCACCATCACCGTGTCGTCCTGCAGGCCCAGCTCCTGGATGGCCTCGGCCAGGTACTTGTGGACCAGGCCATGGCCGCAGCCCGCGCAGTAGTGGGTGCTCTGGCCCTTGAGCCCCTCGCCGTGGGCGTGGCGCTCGAACTTCTCGTAGAAGACGCTGCTCATGCCTTCCTCCTCACGCCAGGATGGCCGTGGCGGCCGCGACGATCTGGTCCTGCTGGGGCAGCATGCCGCCCATGCGGCGCACGTGGGCGACGGGGGGGACGGGCAGTCCCGCGTGGCTCAGGGCGAGGCGCAGCTCGTCCTCCAGCTGCCCTGCGCTGGCCTCCACCACCAGGAGCCGGCGGCCGGGGCCCAGGTGGGCCTTGAGCTGCTCCACGGGGAAGGGCCAGACCGTCAGGGGCCGGAAGAGGCCCGCCTTGAGGCCCTGGTGCCGCAGCTCCTGCACGGCGCCCTTGGCGGCGCGGGCCGGGGTGTTGCAGGCCACCACGATCAGCTCGGCGTCCTCGCAGAGGAAGGTCTCGGCCCGGGCCTCGGCCTGCATGGCCTCGTACTTGCCGCAGAGGTACTCGTTGTGGCGCTCCAGGTCGTGCTCGTCCAGGTAGATCGAGTTGATCAGGTTCTTCCGGTGGGCCAGGTCGCCGTAGACCGCCCACTTGGGGATCCCGGGCTTGGTCATGTGGTCCGGCAGCTGCACCTTGCCGGTCATCTGGCCCAGGTAGCCGTCCGCCAGGAGGATCACGGGGTGGCGGTACTTGAAGCTCAGCTCGAAGGCCAGGATCGTGAGGTCGAGCATCTCCTGGGGGGTGCTGGGGGTCAGGCAGATGGCGTGGGTGTTGCCGTGGCCCAGGCCCCGGCAGGCCAGCTTGATGTCGGACTGTTCCGGGGCGATGTTCCCCAGCCCGGGCCCGCCCCGCATGATGTTGATGAAGACCGCGGGGACCTCGGCGCCCGCCATGTAGCTGATGCCCTCCAGCATCAGGGAGAAGCCGGGGCTGGAGGTGAAGGTGAGGCAGGGCAGGCCGGCGCCGCCGGTGCCGTACATGTGGTTCACCGTGGCCACTTCGGAGACCGCCTGGAGGAAGACGCCGTCCAGCCTGGGCAGGAGCTTGGACATCAGCTCGGCCCCCTCCGTGCTGGGGGTGATGGGGTAGCCGTAGACGTGGCGGCAGCCCGCCAGCAGGGCCCCCAGGGCCGCGGCGTAGTTGCCCTTGATGACCAGGGGCTGGCAGGCGGGCAGGGGGATGCGCTGGGCCGGGATGTCCTCGGGCTCGGGGGCCTCGCTGAGCCGGGCGCCGTAGAGCTTGGCGGGATCCTGGAGCTCGTAGTCCTCCCCCTGGTCCAGGGCCCGGAGGCCGTAGGGTTCGGGGCAGGCCTCGATGCAGAGGCCGCAGCCGTTGCACTTCTCCAGGTCGATGACCACGGGCACCACGCCCGTGGCGGGGTTGATCTCGTCGTCGAAGGCGATGCAGCCCTTCACGCACACGCTGACGCAGCGGCCGCAGCCCTTGCAGTACTCCGGGACCAGGCTGGGTTTGGGTCGTTCGGTGACGGGCATGGGGCCCCTCCTCGCGCGGCGGTCTCCTGGCCCCGTGGGCGGTGCCGGAATCCAAGGGAAGTATCCAGAGGCTTCGATGTGTAGGGTGTCACAAGGCGAACCCTGGCGCGGATCCGCGGTGAAGGCATGATGGAAGTCACAGGACCCCCCCGTGAGCGATTTCTCCCTTCGACCCCTCACCCCCTTGGACGACCCCGCCGTCGCCGCCATCATCCGGTCGGTGATGCCCGAGTTCGGGGCCGACGGGCCGGGATTTGCCATCCACGACCCCGAGGTGGACGGGATGCACGCCGCCTATTCGCGGCCCGGCTGCGCCTACTTCGTCGTGGAGGCCGGAGGCCGGGTGCTGGGGGGCGGGGGCGTGGCGCCCCTGGAGGGCGGCCCCCAGGGCGTCTGCGAGCTCCGGAAGATGTACTTCCTGCCCGAGCTGCGGGGCCGGGGGGCCGGGCGGGCGCTGCTGGAGCGCTGCCTGGAGGAGG
This sequence comes from Acidobacteriota bacterium, assembly GCA_016213735.1. Classification (GTDB taxonomy): domain Bacteria; phylum Acidobacteriota; class Holophagae; order Holophagales; family Holophagaceae; genus JACQZU01. Next base: position 130,574 of record JACQZU010000003.1, read on the forward strand.
CCCGGCGCCTGGGCTACGCGCGCTGCTACCTGGAGACCCTCACGGGGATGGACGCCGCCCAGGCCCTCTACGCCCGGGCCGGCTTCCAGAAGCTCTGCGGCCCCCTGGGCTCCACGGGCCACCACGGCTGCGACCGCTGGTACCTCCGGGAGCTGGTCCCGTGATCCTGGGCCTGGGCTCCGACCTCTGTCCCGCCGCCCGGTGGGAACACCTCCTCTCCCGCTTCGGGGAGAAAGCCGCCCGCCGGGTCCTCCACTCCCAGGAGGCGGACTACCTGCTGGGGGGCAACGCCCGGCGCCTGCCCGAGCGACTGGCCGGACGCTGGGCCCTGCGGGAGGCCTTCGGCAAGGCCCTGGGCACCGGACTGGATGGCTGGTCCTGGAAGGAGCTCCGCTACCTGAACGGGCGCCTCTGGGCGGAAGGGGCCCTGGCCCGGGAACTGGAGGCCCGGGGGATCCGCCGGCTGCACGCCACGGTGAGCCACGACGGCGGACTCGCCCTGGCCGTGGTCATCCTGGAAGGGGCGTGATTTTCAAGATTCCGGGAACTTGGGCCGATGCCCCCGTCAGGCAGGCCCATGTCATTGCCCTCGGCCGGAAAACCCATGACCCGTCAGGAGTTCACTGCCCTGCGGGATTTCGTCTATACAAAAAGCGGCATTTTTTTCGCCGAATCAAAGCAGTATTTCCTGGAGAACCGCCTCAGCCGCCGGCTCGGGGATCTCAACCTTTCCTCCTACATGGCCTACCTGGACCTCCTGCAGGGGCCCCGGGGCCGGGAGGAGCTGAAGCTGCTCTTCATCGAGGTCACCACCAACGAGACCAGCTTCTGGCGCAACCCCCCCCAGATCGAAGCCTTCCAGAAGGTCGTCATGCCCGAGGTGGCCCAGTTGGTGCGGGCCCGCGGCGCCAGCCGCATCCGAATGTGGTCCGCGGCCTGCAGCAGCGGGGAGGAACCCTACACCCTGGCCATGGTGGCCGCCGAGTGCCAGGATTCCGTGCTGAGGGGGCTCACCGTGGAAATCGTGGCCACGGACATCAGCGAACGGGTGCTGGAGCAGGCCCGGACGGCGGTGTACGGCAGCTACACCCTGCGCAACCTCAGCCCCCAGCAGATGGCGCAGCACCTCGTGCGGGCGGAGGGGGACAATTTCGCCGTCAAGGCGAACCTGAAGGCCATGGTCCAGCTCCGGCACTTCAACCTGGTGGACTACCAGGACTACCGGAACCTGGGGACCTTCGACGTGATCTTCTGCCGCAACGTCCTGATCTATTTCGACGATGCGGTGAAGGGCAAGGTGATCAAGGGCTTCCACGAGCAGCTGGCCTCCCGGAGCTACCTCATGGTGGGGCACAGCGAATCCATCCACGCTTTCAACACGGGCTTCGAGCTGATCCACTTCAGCAAGGCCATGGGCTACCGGAAACGGACCTGAGATCGAGGGAGACGCCATGCCCATCACCCCCCAGGAACTCATCCAGAACCTCGGCGACCTGCCCCCCCTTCCCCAGGTGGCCGCCCAGGTGCTCCGGCTGGTGGCGGACCCGGATTCCACCACCGACGACCTCCAGAAGGTGATCTCCACGGACCAGGCCCTCACCAGCCAGATCCTCAAGATCGCCAATTCCGCGATGTTCGGAATGATGCGCGAGGTCCGCACCGTGACCCAGGCGATCATGACCCTGGGCTTCTCCACCATCAAGAGCGTGGTCATTGCGGCCAGCGCCAAGAACCTCTACTCCAGGGGCAGCGTCGGGCTCCAGGAGCGGATCCTGTGGGAACACGCGCTGGTCACCGCCCTGGCCTGCCGGGGCTACGCCCGTTCCCTCCGCTTCCCGCGGGGGGAGGAGGCCTTCGTGGGCGGGCTCCTGCACGACATCGGGAAGTCCGTCATGGGCATCAAGTTTCCCGAGCGCTACGGCGCCCTGGTCCGCCAGGCCTACAACGAGCGGCTGGACAGCCGGACCCTGGAGCTGGACACCTTCGGCTTCGACCACTGCATGGTGGGGGAGGCCCTCCTCAAATCCTGGAACCTGGCGGAGAGCCTGGAGGCGGCGGTCCGCTGGCACCACGACCCCGGCCACGCCCCGGAGGGCCACCAGGTGCTCGCGGCGATCGTGGCCCTGGGAAACCAGATCCCGCCCCAGGAAGCCGGGGCTCAGGGCTACATGGTTTCCCAGGACCAATCCGAGGCGGAGGCCCTCGCCATCCTCCGCCTGGACGAGACGGCCTACGGCGAGCACCGCCAGACCGTCTTCGAGCTGCTCGATCGGGACAAGGGCATGATCGCGGATCTCTGATGATCACCGAGGAACGACTCCGCCAGAGGGCCCGGACCCTCCCCAGCCTGCCGGCCACGGTGGTGGCCCTCGGGGAGGCCGTGGCCGACGAGCGCTGCACCGTGGACCGGATCCTGCGCATCCTGGCGACGGACCCCCCCCTCTCCGCGACCATGCTGCGGATGGCCAATTCGGTCCTCTACGGCGGCGACCAGCCCGTCACGGAGCTGCGGCCCGCGGTGATGCGGCTGGGCTTCGAGACCATCCTCAACCTGGGCCGCACCGCGGGGGTGATCCGCTCCTACCGGGAGGCGCGGCACCTCGACGCGGTCCGGCTTTGGCAGCACAGCGTGGCGGTGGGACTGGTGGCGAAGGGCACCTGCCGGATCCTCCGGAGGCCCCACCAGGGGGAGGAGGCCTTCATGGCAGGGCTCCTGCACGACATCGGGAAGATCGCCCTGGATCTCTGCTTTCCCGAGGAGTACGGCCCCGTGGTGGAGGCCATCCAGGCGGGCCAGCACACCGTGGACGCCGAGGCGGCCCTGCTGGGGACCACCCACGCGGAGGTGGGCCACATGCTGGCCCGCCAGTGGGAGCTGCCCGAGGTGCTGGGGGAGGCCATCCTCCGCCACCACGCGCCGGGGCCGGGCCAGTTCCTGAACAACCTGATCCACCTCTGCGACCTCCTGGTGCGCACCCGGATCCCCGGGGGCCCGGCGGACGAGCGCCTGGTGGTGGTGCTGGAGGAGATGCCGGCCTTCCGGGAAGTCTTCGGTTCCGCCGAGGGGCCCGACCTGGAGCGCCTCACCTTCGAGATCGACGACGAGCTCGACCACGCCGTCGCCTTCGTGACCCTCGCCTACCAGGGATAGCCGACGATGGATCCGATCCGGGTGATGGTGGTGGACGACAGCCCTTTCATGAGGAGGGCGCTGGAGCGGATGCTCACCTGCGAGGACATCCAGGTGGTGGGCAGCGCCCGGGACGGGGAGGAGGCCCTGGAGAAGCTCCTGAAGCTTGACCCTGACATCGTCACGCTGGACGTGGAGATGCCGCGCATGGACGGGCTCGCCTGTCTCCGCCGGATCATGGCCGAACACCCCCGGCCGGTGCTCATGGTCTCCAGCCTCACCCAGGAGGGCGCCTCCGCCACCCTGGAGGCCCTGGCGGCGGGGGCCCTGGACTTCATCCCGAAGGAGACGAGCCTGGCCACCGCCAGCATCCTCCAGATCCAGCAGGAGCTTCAGGAAAAGGTCCGCAAGCTGGCCCGGAGCCCGAAGTTCCGGCGCCGCCGGGGCCCGGCCGGGGCGGGGCCCGTGGCGGCCCCCGCGGCCCCGCCGGCCCCCGCGGCCCGCAGCTACACGATCCTCCCCGGCGAAGCCGCCCGGGTCACGACGCCCTCGCCCTCGGGCACCCTGGCCCCGACCCCCCGGGCGGAGCTTCTGGTCGTCGGCACCAGCACCGGGGGCCCCAAGGCCCTCCAGGACCTTCTTCCGGCCCTGCCCAAGACCCTGCCCGTGCCCTGCATGGTGGTCCAGCACATGCCCGCCACCTTCACCAAACCCTTCGCGGAGCGTCTCAACGGGATCAGCCAGGTCGAGATCAAGGAGGCCGAGGACGGGGAGCCCCTGAAGGCCGGGTGCGTCTACATCGCGCCCGGGGGCATCCACCTCCGCTACCGGAACCGGGGCGGAACGGGGTTCGTGGACCTGAACCCCGAGCCCGCCAGCTCCCTTCACCGGCCCAGCGTGGACGTGCTCTTCCTCAGCGTGGCCGAGCAGTTCTCCCGGCCCCTGCTGGCCATGATCCTCACCGGCATGGGAAGCGACGGCGCCCGCGGCATGGAGGCCCTCAAGGCCCGGGGGGCCCACACGCTGGCGGAGGCGGAGGAAAGCTGCGTGGTCTACGGAATGCCCCGGGCGGCCTTCGAGCGGGGCTGCGTGGACCAGGTGGCTCCCCTTCCGGAGATGGCGGGGATCCTCCGGCGCCATTTCGGGATCTGAGGTCCTCCGGTGGAGACGCGCCTGGACCTTGCCCAGAGCCTCGGAAAGGCCATCCTCGCGGCGGTCCAGGCCCGGCCCACGGAAGCCCAGACCCAGCTCCTCCTGGCCATGATCGGCCAGGAGATGGACCTCGTGCTGCTCGCGGCCACCGAGGGGGGGGCCCGGCTTCGGCTGCCGGGGGGCCAGGTGCTGGAGGCCGAGGGAGAACTGCCCTATCCCCCGGGGACCCGCCTCAGTGCCCAGGTCCTGGAACCCGCCGGCCAAGGCGGGGCCCCCCGGCTGCGCCTCCTGGAGGCACGCCCGCCCGCCCCGCCGCCCATCCTGGCCCCCCTCACCCAGGGGGAGGCGGGACCCCTCCTGGCCCGTCTTCAGGCCCCCGAGCCCCCTCCGGCCCTCCAGGTCCTGGTCAAAATCCTCGAGGCCCTCCGCCCCCCTCCGGCGGACCCACCGGTGCAGGATTCCCGCGCCGGGAGACTGGACCCGGGCCCCCAGGCACAGGACCGGCCCGCCCCGCTCCCCCATGAACTCATCGAATCCGTGCGGGACCTGTTTCCCGGGAAGCCCTCCACGCTGCCCGAGCTGGTCCACGCCCTGCGGACCTGGATCCGCGAGCAGCCGCGCGGGACTCCACCTGCCGGGCAGGACCCGGCCCCTCGACCCGCCGACGGTCCGCCGCCGGGAACCGAGCCCCAGGCCCCGGCTCAGTACCCCCGGGGCCTCCCCGCGGGAGAGTCCCGGCCCACTCGGCCCTGGTTCCTCCCTCCCGGGCCCCCGGCCCCAGGGGCCTCGGCCCCCGAGCCGCCGATGCTGCCGGAGGCCTTGCCGGCTCCCCGGGTGCCCCGCGGGTCCGCCCCGCCCGGATCCGGCGGACTCCCGGAGGGGGACCCCAATCCCCCGGCATCCGGGTCCCCCTCCCCCCGGGCGAAGGTCCTGCCTGAGGGGGATGAGGCGGTCCTGCTGTGGACCCGCCTCGAGGCGTCGCTGCTTCGAAACCAGGCCCCCCCTGAGGCGAAGGACGCCCTGAAGGCCCTGCTCCGCCAGATCCTGCAAGGACCGGACCCCACCCCCCGCCGGGCCGTGCCCCAGGGACCCTCCCAACCCTCACCCGGAAGGAAGCCCGCGGCCATGCCCGCACCGCCGGAGCCTGGCCGACACCCGGCGACCTCTCTGCTCACCCGGGAGGGACCTCCCCGGCCAGGAACCTCTGCGGAGCTCCCGGGCCAGGGCCCTTCGGCCGAGCGGCCCGAGTCCTGGGCCGCCTGGCTCGAGGAGGGCGTACGGATCCTCGGCAACCCCGCGGCCTCACCGCGGGAGGCCCCCTTCCACCTGGCCCAGGCCCGGGAGGGGACTGGATTCTTCGAACTGCCCCTGCCCTGGGGAGAGGGGCCGCCCCTCCAGTTGTGGGTGGAATCCGAGGGCGGGCGCGGCGGCGACCCCGGACCCGGGGAAAGGTCCACCCTGCTCCTGGGCCTCCACTTCTCCGCCCTGGGGGAGGTCCGCGTGGGGCTCCTCCGGCAGGGGGGTCCCCTGGTCGTGAGGATCTGGGCGGAGGATCCAGGCCCCCTCGAGGCGCTGGAGGTTTCCCTGAAGGAAGAACTGGAAGGCCTGGGCTCGGCGGTGGACCTCAAGATCCTCCCCCTCGGCCCGGAGGGGGGGCATCCCCCGAGCCTTTCGGCCCTGGCCTCGGGTTCCTCCTTCCAGGCCCTGGGCTGAACCATGCGATCCCGGGGGCCCTTCGTCTGCCGCCAGCTCCGCCGCATCGTGCCCGGGGGACTCTCCCTGAACCGCGTGGGGATCACCCTTCGCAGCCTGCTCCGGGCCAGCGAGGGGGAGGATCCCCTGGCGCTGGCCCGGGGGCTCCAGTTGCTGGCGGAGGCCCTCGGGGCTGCGGGTGCCATCCTGGTCACCGTCGAGGGCTCGAATTTCGAGACCCGCTGGTGGTGGCCGGACCAGGGGGAAGCCGAAGGGCCTGAACCCGTCGCCGAATGGTGCCGCTGGCTTTCGGAGCACCCCCACCGCATCCTCCAGCTTCGGGAGGATTCCCGGGACCGCCAGGACGGAGATGCGTGGGCCCCGGGGATCCGGGGGGCGGCGGGCATGGCCCTCTGGCGCCGGGACCGGCCCCAGGCCTTCGTCTTCGCACACTTCCGGGAACCCCGGCGGCTGGGGCCGATGGACCTGGCCGCGCTGGACGCCGTGGCGGCCTTCATGGGGCGGGTCCTGGAAGTGGAAGGGATGAAGGTTTCCATGGCGCGACTGGAGGAAGCGCTGGCCCTCACCCGGGCCGTCATGGAGGACAGCGGCATCGAGGATCCCGTGACGGAACTGCCGAACCTCCGCTACCTGGACCTCTGGCTCAAGGCCAAGATCAGCGCGGGCGTCCCCCACCGGGAGCAGCTCACCGTGGCCCAGTTCCGCCTTCCCCTGGACGACCCGGCCAACGTGGAGCGGATCCGTCGCCTGGCCCAGCGGGTGCGCGGGGGGGACCTGCTCGTGGCCGAAGGCCCCGGCCGCTTCCTGCTGCTCCTGCGCCGCATCAACAAGGCCATGGGGAACCTCTACCTCGGGCACCTGGCCCAGATCCTCGGGCAGATCCCCCTCGGCGCCACGCTCTGGATTCCAGGGAAGGACGACCCCGGGCTCGAATCGGTGCGCCGCCGGCTGGAGCAGGCCCTCGATGCCAGCCGCGCCCGAGAGGGCCACGGACTCGTGTGGGAACTCCCCGAGGGCGCTGAGGATGGGGCCGGGGAGCCGGAGGGGGCCGAACCGGAGGAATCTCCGGGTGGGCTTCGTCCCTGGCGACCCCGCCGCCTCGGCCCCGCCGGACCGGAGGTGGAACCCAGGCCCCAGGAATCCCCCAGGCCCATTCACTGGCCCCGCCTCAAGCCCACCCGGTCGTGAAGGCTCTCAGAGGGTCGGCGCGAGCCCCCCCTGAAGGGTCGAATCCCGGATCAATCCTTTCCGGATTTCCGCTGGGCTCGGATCCACCGCGGCAGGCGGTTCAGGGCGGCCTGGGCCTCGGCCCATTCCCGGTGGGGGCGGGCGGGAATGCCGGCCACGAAGCTGCCCTCGGGCAGGCTCTTGGCGACCACACTGTTGCCGCTCACGATGCTGCGGGCACCGATCTCCAGGTGCCCCGCCACGCCCACCTTCCCGGCCAGAGTCACGTAGTCGCCGATCTTCACGCTGCCGCTGATCCCCACCTGGCTCACCAGCAGACAGTGCTCCCCCACCTGGACGTTGTGGGCCACCTGCACCTGGTTGTCCACCTTGGTGCCCGCGCCGATGCGGGTGGGGCCCAGGACGCCCCGGTCCACGGTGACGCAGGCGCCCAGCTCCACGTCGTCCCCCAGCTCCACCCAGCCCGCCTGGGGAACCTTCTCGTGCCGGCCGTCCACCAGCACGTAGCCGTAGCCGTCGCTGCCCAGGACCGAATTGGCGTGGATGCGGACCCCCCGGCCCAGGCGCGTGCGGCGGTAGAGCACCACGCCGCTGAAGAGCTCGCAGCCGTCTCCCAGCACGCAGTCGTCCCCCACGTGCACCCCTGGGTGCAGGACGCAGCGCGCCCCCAGCACCGTCCGGGCCCCGATGGTGACCCCGGGGCCCAGCCGGGTCCCCTCCCCCAGGCGCGCCGAGGGGTGGACCGGAGCCTCGCCCCAGGCCGGTTCCGGCTCCGGATGGAAGAGGCCGACGGCCCGGGCGAAAGCCCAGTAGGGGTTGGCCACCACCAGCACGGGCTGCCCCCCCAGGTCGCTTCGGGGATCGGCGAGGATCAGGCCGGCGCCGCTGGCGAGGGCCTTGGCCCCGTACTTCGGGTTGGCCAGGAAGCTCACGCTGTCCGCCAGGGCCTCCTCCAGAGGACGCACACCCCGGAGCAGTTTCCCGGGATCGCAGTTCCGCAGCTCTCCTCCCAGGCGCTCCGCCAGTTCCTCCGCCCTGAATTCGATCCTGGACTCGGCCATGGCCACCCCCGGGATGAAGACTAGCGCAAGGTCAGGGGTGCCCCGCCCCGTCCATGACGCGGTGCATCAGCAGGGCCGCCCGCCGGGTGAGCATGGGGAGGCTGGCCAGTTCGATGAATTCCCCCGGGGCGTGCTCCTTCCCCCCGTCGGCGCCGAGGCCGTCCAGGCAGGGCAGGAGCTCCGCCACGAAGCTGATGTCCCCGGCCCCCCGCTGGCCTGGATCGTGGGCGGACATGGGGCCGTAGCCCAGGTCCCGGGAACAGGCGTCCAGCACCGCCAGGAGCCGGGCGTTGCCTTCCGAGGGCGCCATGGCGGGCATGCCGTCCGTGAAGCTGAGGGTGGCGGAGGTGCGGGGCAGGCTGGCGGCGGCGATGGCCCGCATCTTCTCCCGGGCCCGGGCCAGCTGGTCCCGGCTGAGGAAGCGGAGGTCCCCCTCCACCACCACCTTCCCCGGAACCACGTTGGTCTTGCCCCGGGCGGTGCCGCTGAAGCTCGGTGGATCGTAGGTGGCTTCGGTGCCGCCCAGGATCACGCTGGGGTTGCAGGTCAGGTAGGGCTCGGGCAGTTGGGCGTGAAAGGCCGCGAGGATGCGGGCGGCCTCGTAGATGGCCCCGCTGCCCCGGGCCTTCCCGAAAATTCCGGACGAGTGTCCCTGGGAGCCCGCCACCTCCAGACGCCAGGAGCTGAAGCCCCGGCGGCCCGTGGCGGCCACCCCGGCCTCGTAGCCCTCGAAGGCGAGGGCGGCGTCGCTGCGCCGGGCGGCCTCCAGGAGGTCCTTCCGGCTCACCTCGTACGGTTTCCCCGTATCCTCCTCGTCCCCCGTGAGGAAGACGATCACCTGCCGCCCCGCCAGGGCACCGGCGGCGTGCAGGGCGCGCAGAGCCTCCAGCATGATCAAGTTGCCGCCCTTCATGTCCGAGACCCCGCTGCCGAAGGCGCGGCCCCCCTCCCTCCGGAAGGGCTCGCCCTGGAGCACGGTGTCCAGGTGACCGATGAGCAGAAGCCTGCGGCCCCGGTCGCCGCGGTGTTCCGCCACCAGGTGCCCGCTGCGTCCCACGGAGGCCTGGTCCACCCATCGGGTCTCGAAGCCCATCGTGCGAAGTTCCCGGGCATAGAGCTCACCCACGGCCTTCACGCCGGCGTGGTTCTCCGTGGCACTGGCCTGGTCCACCGTCCGCCCCAGGAGGGCCACCGCCGCCTCCTGCCGGGCCAGGACCTCGGCCGCGATGCGCTGCTCCAGGGGCGGGAGCTCCGCGGCTGGGAGGACTCCGGCCAGTTGGCAGGCAAGGAACAGGACGCGGGTCCGGGACATGGGGGCCAGTGTACCGGAGCGCCTGCTACTCCCGGCCCTCGGGGCCTGGACCGGGCCTGTCATCCTGGCAGAGTGGGGAGGGGAGGATCGGTGCGGCTCCGGATGTTCCTGGTCCTGGTCCTCTCTCTGGCCGCCTCCAGGTGTGGAGGCGGATCCCAGGGGGTGGATACCGCCCATCAGGGCCCGGCGCCGTTCCGTTTCGCGGTGTTCAGCGACCCCCACCTTCACGATGCCGCGACCCTGGGGGCCGGCGGGCCGGATTGGGATGCCTACCTGGCGAAGGACAGGAAGCTCCTCAAGGAGAGCGCCGAAATCCAGGATTCGGTGATCGAGAGGCTCCTGGCCCTCCGCCCGGACGCCGTCATGGTTTCCGGGGACCTCACCAAGGATGGCGAGCTCGCCAACCACCAATTCGCGGCGGCCAAGCTAGGCCGACTGCGCAGCGCGGGAATCAAGGTGTTCGTGGTCCCCGGGAACCACGATATCGCCAATCCCCGCGCCCTGAACTTCACTGTCTCCCCCGCGGTTCCGACGCCCACCGTGAGCCCGGCGGAATTTCGCCAGGTCTACGCGGATTGCGGGTTCAACGGCGCCCTCTCCCAGGACCCCAGCTCCCTCAGCTACGTGGCGGAACCTGTGCCGGGCCTGTGGCTTCTCGCGCTGGACAGCTGCGACTACGCCAACAATCAAACCCAGGGGGCCCCGGTTACAGCCGGAAGACTCACCGCCGCGACCCAGACCTGGGCCCTGGCCCGCCTCCAGGAGGCCAGGCAAAAAGGGAAGCTGGTGATCGGCCTGATGCACCATGGCCTCGTGGAGCACTTTGCGGGCCAGGCACAGAAATTCCCCGCCTACCTCCTGAGCAACGCCCCCATGGTCGGAAAATCGCTGGCCGACAACGGGATGAACCTCGTCTTCACCGGTCATTTCCACGCCAACGACATCACGGCGCAGGATTTCGGAAGCTCCCGCCTGGTTGATTGCGAGACAGGTTCCCTCGTCACGGCCCCCTGCCCCTATCGAACGGCCAGCCTGGATCTGGCGGCGGGGCGGGTGGACATCCGCACCGAAACCGTCGCCGCCATTCCATCCCATCCCTCGGATTTCCTCGCCTATTCCAGCGCCCTCCAGCGCCAGGGGCTGACCGATGCGACCATGGCCCAGCTCACGCGCGCCCCCTACTACCTGGACTCCACCCGGGCCGCCCAGGCAACTCCCTGGGTCGTGGGCGGAATGATGGCCCACTTCGCTGGGGATGAGAACTTGACCGACCCTGCCACGCGCGATGCGATCACCGAGATGCTTTCCAGCAAGGACTTCGTGATGACGCTCCTGGGGCAGTGGATCCAGTCCCTCTGGACCGACCTCCCCCCCAAGGACACCTCCGCCAGCCTGGTCCTGAAGTGATCGGGAACGGGGCGTCCGCAGGCCCCTTCCCTGGGGGGCGCCTCAATCGGCCGATTCCCCGGGGTCCTCCGGCCAACGGTGCCTGGGGTACCGGCGGCTGAGCTGGGGGCGCAGTTCGCGGTAGGCCCGCTGCCAGAAGCCTGCCAGGTCGGTGGTGACTTGCACCGCCCGGAGGTTGGGGGCCAGGAGGTGCAGCACCAGGGGCAGTTTCCCGCCGGCGATGCGAGGGCCTTCCTTCATGCCCAGGAAGTCCTGGAGTCGGCTCTCGATCCAAGGACTCTCCCCGTCGTAGCGGACCTTCACGCGGCGGCGGGGCAGCTGCACGTGGTCCGGGGCCCAGCGTTCCAGGAGCCCGAAGGTCGCCTCTCCGAAGGTCTCCCGGAAGATCCAGGTCCAGTCGGTGCGGTCCAGGTCCTCCAGCCCCGCGGCCCCGGCGCAGGCGCGATCCGCGAGCACCGTCCGCAGGTCCGCTTCCCCGGGGAGGCCCAGGTCCGGCCGCTGGGCGCCGAGGAAGGCGGCCCGGCCCGCCAGGCGATCCAGGGCCTCGGACCCGGGCCAGGCGCCTCCCCGCACCGCGAGGGCCAGGGCCTCGGCGACCCCGGGCTCCCCCGGAATCCCCCGGCGGCGGACCTCCTCCAGAGCCAGGTCCCGGTAGCGGAGCGTGGTCACGCGCTCCACGCGGCCATGGACGGGGTTCAGGATCCAGGCCACCCCTTCCGTGAGGTCTTCGGGCAGGTCTTCCAGCAGCCACTCGCTTTGCACCCGGGCCCACAGGCCCACCTCCACCCGCCGGCCCGAGGCGCCGCTGCGGGCCTCGGCTTCCAGGGCCACCAGCAACCCTTCTTCCCCCCGGGGGGCCTTCTTCAGTTCACCTCCGCCGCCGCCCGCGAGGCTGAGGGTGCGGCCCCTGCGCCGGGCCAGCCGGTCGGGATAGGCCCGGAGCAGGGCGCGGCAGAGCGCCTCCTCGGGATCCGCGGCGGTGTCGGCGGCGGAGCCGAGGCTTCTCAGCACCCGCCGGGCCTGGGCCACGCGGGAGGGGTCCAGGCCCATGGCGCGGAGCGCCCCGGTCCCCGCCTCCCGGGCTTCCTCGAAGCGGTCCAGGCGCGCCAGGAGGTCGCCGGCCCCCGGTTCTCCTTCCTCCAGGCTTCGCCGCTCCGCCAGGTCGCCGCATTCCAGCACGGCCGCCGCCACCCGGGCGGAGTGTCCGGCCCCCAGGGCGTCCCCCGCGAGGACCAGGCGGGCCAGGCGCGGGTGGAGGGGCAGGGCGGCCATGGCCCGCCCGGTGTCCGTCAACGCGCATCCGAGCACAGCCCCCAGCTGTTCCAGCAGGCCCTCGGCGTGGTCCAGGGCTTCGGCGGGGGGCCTCTCGAACCAGGGCAGGGAGCGGGGATCCCGGAGGCCCAGGGCGTGCAGGAGGAGCAGGGCCTCGCTGAGGTCGGCGCGGCCGATCTCCGGAGCATCGAAGGGGGGCCGCGCCCGGAATTCCACCTCCGGGAACAGGCGGAGGCAGCTCCCTGGCCCCTGGCGCCCCGCCCGGCCCCCGCGCTGGAGGCACCGGGCCTGGCTGATGCGGACGGTTCGAAGGGAAGAGAGCCCGGACCAAGGGGAGTGCTGGGCTTCCCGGGCGAGACCTGAATCCAGCACCGTGTGGACGCCCTCGAGGGTCACGGAACTTTCGGCCACATTGGTGCTGAACAGGATCTTGGGCCGGGGCGAGGGCGCCAGGGCCGCGGCGGTGGCCTCCGCGGACAGCTCGCCGTGGAGCGGAAAGAGGCGGAGGTCCCGGCGTCGCGCCAGTTCCTGGCAGGCCGCCATGCAGGCCCGGATCTCCCGGGCCCCTGGCAGGAAGACCAGGGTGTGCCCGGCTCCGGGACCCCATTCCAGGCCCTCCAGCGTGTCGCGGACCCTTTCGGGAAGGGGGCCGGAGGTCGGCCGGTCCAGGTGCCGGACGGTCACCGGGTGGGCCCGGCCCTCGCAGGTGAGCGTCGCCCCATCCAGGTAGGCGGCCACCGGGGCCGGGTCCAGGGTGGCGCTCATCACCACCACCCGAAGGTCCGGCCGGGCACCCAGCTGGAGCCGGCGCAGGAGGGCCAGGGCCAGGTCGGTCTGGAGGTGGCGTTCGTGGAATTCGTCGAGCACCACGCAGCCGATCCCCTTCAGGGAGGGATCCTCCAGGAGGCGGCGCAGCAACAGGCCCTCGGTCACGAAACGGAGCCGGGTCCGCCAGGAGACCTTCTGTTCGAAGCGGACGGCGTATCCGATCCGGGCTCCCAGTTCCTCGCCCTGCTCCTCCGCCACCCGGGCCGCGGCCAGGCGGGCCGCGAGGCGCCTCGGTTCCAGCACCCAGCAGGCCCCGTCCCCCAGGAGGCCGGACTCCAGAAGGGCCAGGGGAACACGGGTGGTCTTGCCGGCCCCGGGTTCGGCGACGAGCACCAGGTTCGGGCGGGTCCCCAGGGACGCCAGGATCCGGGGCACCTGGGCATCGACGGGCAGGGGGACCGGGGCGGCCATGACCCATCTTTCCACGCCGGGTCCGGTGCCACGGTCCCGCGGTGGGAAGGGCCGGCCTTGCAGGATGGCCCGGCCCAGGGTCCAATGCCCGGGGGAGGCAGGGCGAATGGAACGCTTCAAGGCCAGCCGCTGGACCCGGGGAAACCACATCTTCCCCACCTGGATCGAGATCACGGACAACTCGGTCGTCCGGAGGAAGCGCACCTGGTTCACCCGGAACGAAATGAGCGTCCACCTGCAGCGGGTGGCCTCGGTGCACATCGAGACGGGGCTGCTCTGGTCGGACATCCTGATCGAGAGCACCGGCGGCTCGGATCCCATCCAGAGCCACGGCCACCGGAAGGGGGACGCGATCCGGATCAAGCAGCTCATCGAGGCGGCCCAGAGCAGCCACCTCGAGGGCGGAGCCGGAGAAGCCACCAAGGTCTGCCCCTTCTGCGCCGAGACGATCAAGTCGGCGGCGAAGGTCTGCCGCTACTGCGGCCGGGACCTCCCCGAAGCCGGAGCCTAGGGGCGCTTCCCCCCCGGGGAGCCACGCGGCGCCTCCGCGGGCCGGGGGCTCATCGCCCCCGAAGGCCCCGGAGGGGGGAACCCTGTGATCTGGATCGCAAGTCGGCACGAGCATGCCTCGCGTCACGACAGAAGTCCGCCTCCATAGTTAACCTTTGGGTTCAGAGACTGGCGAGGCCCTCATGTCCCTCTTCTCCGGCGCGTTCGCACTGCTCCTGCTGGGAGCCCAGATCGATCCCCAGGAGTGCGGCAATTGCCACACGGTGGACCTGGCGCGCTTCGAGAAGTCCGTGCATGGCCCCCTGGGCTGCCAGGGCTGCCACACCACGGTCACGGCCCTCCCCCATGCGGGGAAGCCCCGGAAGGCGGAATGCGCCACCTGCCACGCGGAAGCGTTCAAGGCCTATGCCGCCAGCGTGCACGGGTCCGCCCAGAAGAACGGGGACGCGGACTCGGCCACCTGCGTCTCCTGCCACGGTTCCCCCCACGAGGTCGTCCCCCGCAGCGACGGGGCTTCGAAGGTCGCCAAGAAGAACCTCGCGGACACCTGCGGGAAGTGCCACTCGGACCCCGGATTCCTCAGCCGGCACAAGATTCCCTTCGCCAAACCGGTGGAGGCCTACCGCCTGAGCGTGCACGGGCGGGCGGTGGCCAAGGGCAGCGACGCCGCCGCCTCCTGCTCGGACTGTCACGGGGCCCACGACATCCAGGGCGGACGGGACCGCCGGTCCAAGACGGAGCACGGGCACATCTCCAACACCTGCGGAAAGTGCCACTCAGAGGTCCAGAAGGTCTATGAATCCAGCATCCACGGGACCGCCGTGAAGGCCGGGTCCCTGGATTCGCCCGTGTGCACCGACTGCCATGGCGAGCACACCATCCTGGCCCCGGCGGAACCGGGCTCCCTGGTCAATCCGGCCCGGGTGTCCACCGCCACCTGCGGCCGCTGCCACTCCGACGAACGCCTGGCCACCCGATACGACCTGCCCTGGGACAAAATGCCCACCTTCCAGGACAGCTACCACGGCCTGGCCCTCCGGGGCGGCCAGAAGACCGTGGCCAACTGCGCCTCATGCCACGGGGTCCACAACATCCTGGCCTCCCACGACCCCAAGTCCACGATCCACCCGAAGAACCTCGGCCAGACCTGCGGGCGCTGCCATCCCGGGGTCGGGAGCAGCTTCACCTCCGGCCCCATCCACGTCCGCTCCGCCACCGTCTCTGAACACAAGTACGTCCGATGGATCCGGGTCACCTATTGGATCCTCATCCCCCTGACCATCGGTTTCATGGTCTTCCACAACGCCATCGACTGGCTGGCCAAGCTGCGCCGGGGCCGCCAGCACCACGGGGGAACGGGCGAGATGCTGCCCCGCATGAACCTGCGGTTCCGCGTCACCCACGCCCTGGCCGCGGTGAGTTTCCTGGTGCTCATCGTCACGGGGTTCGCGCTGAAGTTTCCCGAGGCAGGCTGGGTCAAGCTCTTCCTGGCCTTCGACCCCACCTCCGCCTTCCGGGGCCTGACGCACCGCATCGCCGCGGTGGTCCTCATGGCCTCCAGCGCCTACCACGGGCTCCACCTGCTCCTGGACCGCCGGGACCGGAAGATCCTCTGGCACCTCTGGCCGAACCTCCAGGACGCCAAGGACATCCTGGGCATGATCAAGTTCAACCTGGGGCTGTCGGGAACGCGGCCGACCTTCGACACCTTCAGCTACGCCGAGAAGATGGAGTACTGGGCCTACTGGTGGGGCACGGTGGTCATGGCGGTCACGGGCATCCTCCTCTGGGCCGAGAACTGGAGCCTCCGGTACCTGCCCAAATGGGTGATGGACGCGGCCACCGCCGCGCACTGGTACGAGGCCATCCTGGCGACCCTGTCCATCCTCGTCTGGCACTGGTACCTGGTGATCTTCGACCCCGATGTCTACCCCATGGAGATGACCTGGCTGGACGGCAAGGTCTCGGGGGACCACCTGCGCGAGACCCGGCCGGAGTACTACCGCCACCTGGTGGAGCAGCAGGAGGCCGCCGAGGGGGGGGCCGGGGATCCGCCCCAGGAGACCGGGAGCTAAGGCCGGGCGCGGCGCCCTATACACTGGAGCCGGGGCGGCCTTGCAGGACGCGCCCGGGGGGGGGAACGTGCGGGGCAAGGGCTGCCATGACGACATCCTGGGGGTGATCGGCCACACGCCGATGGTGCGGCTGCGGCGCATCACGGAGGGGATGGGCTGCCAGGTCTTCGCCAAGCTGGAATTCCTCAACCCCATGGGCAGCAGCAAGGACCGCATCGCCCGCCACCTCATCGAGGCCGCGGAGCGGGACGGCCGCCTGAAGCCGGGCGACACGATCATCGAGAATTCCTCCGGGAACACGGCCATGGGCCTGGCCATGGTGGCCATCCAGAAGGGGTACAAGCTCAAGGCGGTGGTCCGGGACCGGATCAGCAAGGAGAAGCTGGACCAGCTCCTGGCCCTCGGCGTGGAGGTCGTGAAGGTGGACACTTCCCTGCCTCCGGAACACCCCGACAGCTACAACAACATCACCCCCCGCCTGGCCCGGGAGCTGCCCCACTGCTACTTCCCCGACCAGCACAACAACCGCGAGAACAACGAGGCCCACTACCTGGGCACGGGCCCCGAGATCTGGGAACAGATGGAGGGGCGCATCGACATCCTGGTGGCCGGCATGGGAACGGGGGGCACCGTGGGCGGGGTGGGGCGCTACCTGAAGGAGCGCGACCCGCGCATCCGGGTGGTGGCGGTGGACGTGGAAGGGTCGGTGTTCACCGAGTTCTTCCGGACCGGGAAGCCCGGGCGCCCGGGCCCCTACCTCCTGGAGGGCCTGGGGGACGAGTTCATCATCGGGTGCGCCGACTTCGAGGTGATCGACGACATGGTGCAGGTGCCCGACCGGGACGCCTTTCGGGCGGCCCGGGAACTGGCCCGGCGGGAGGGCCTCCTGGTGGGCGGGTCCAGCGGCGCCGTGGTGTGCGCCTTGCGCAGCATCGCCCCCGGCCTGCCGGAGGGCGCCCGGGTGGCCGCGATCTTTCCCGACAGCGCCAGCCGCTACCTGAGCACGATCTTCAACGACGACTGGATGCGGGAGAAGGGGATGCTCTGAGGCCCCCGCGGCCCGGCGCCTACTGCGGCGCCGGCGCGTCCACGAACTCCTCGTCGGACACGGCGGGATCCGGGGGCAGCTTGGCCAGCTCGGCCTTGACCAGGTCCTGGTGCTCCACCTCCTCGTCCCGGAGTTCCTCGAAGAGGGCCTTCACTTCCGGGTTCTGGATGGAGGGCAGGGCGGCCACGAAGAAGCCGTGGGCCTTGGTCTCGGAGGCGAGGGCGGCCTGCATGGCGGCCCGGGGGCTCATGAAGGCGCGGGCCTCGTCGTAGTCGGGCGCTTCGATGTCGAAGAGCATGGACCGGTTGACGGAGCTTCCCTGGTTCCCGAACAGCGTCGCCCGCCGCGCGGCCAGTTCCTCCCCGTGCTTGGCCTCGTTGAGGGCCATGTAGCGGAAGAATTTCGCCGCCTCGGGGGTCCGGTGCTGCTCCATCTGGTCCGCGAATTCCTCGTAGCGCTCCTTGGCCTCCTCCTCGATGAGAACGGCGAGGTCCAGCGCGTCCTTGAGGCTCAGCCTGGAGAAGTCGATCCCTTGGGTGCTCATGGTCCCCCCTCTCACTTCTTGATGAACAGGTCGAGGATCCGTTCCCGGGGAGCAGCGTTCTTCATCTGCTCGGCCTGGCGCTCCCGAACCAGCTGCTCGTAGGTGGCCGGGGGCTCGGGGTTCCGGTAGAACACGCCCAGGTGCATCTTGGTGCCGTACTGCTGGGCCAGGTCCATGGCCGCCAGGCGGTCCGCGGGATCGTGCCCCAGGGCCTTGAGGGATTCCTGGATGGCCTTGAGGCCCTTCATCTGCTGGGCCTCCTCGCCGTAGGTCACGCAGGGGGACTGGATGTTGACGAAGGCGAAGCCCGGGAAGCGGATGGCCTCCTCGATGATCGCCGCCATCCCCGCGAGGTCCGTGGGGCAGGCCTGGGCCACGAAGTGCGCGCCGTAGGCCAGCATGTAGAGCAGGGGGTTCACGGGCTCCTCGAGGCTGCCGAACCTGGAGGTGCAGGTCTGGCGTCCCTTCTGGGAGGTGGGGCTGAGCTGGCCCTTGGTGAGGCCGTAGATCTGGTTGTCCATCACGATGTAGGTGATGTCCATGTTCCGGCGGACCAGGTGGGCCAGGTGCCCGCCGCCGATGGAGAAGCCGTCGCCGTCCCCCCCGGCCGCCAGCACGAGCAGGTCGGGATTGGCCATCTTGATGCCCTGGGCGATGGGCAGGGCCCGCCCGTGGACCGTGTTGAATCCGTAGGCGGTGGTGTAGCCCGGGATTCGGCTGGAGCAGCCGATGCCGGAGATGAAGGCGATTTCGTGGGGAGGCCGGCCGATGGCGGCGAGGGCGCGGTAGATGCCCTGGACCACGGAGTAGTCCCCGCATCCGGGGCACCAGATGGGTTTGAGTTCGCTCTTGTAGTCCTTGGCCTGGTACTCGAGGGTGGCGCTCATGTGGACCTCACTCCTGGGGCTGAAGTCTGCCCTCGTGGCTGCGCTGCAGTTCCGCGAGGAGGTTCTGGAGGGCCGCGACGATCTCGCCGGGCAGGAAGGGGTTCGCGCCGCTGCGGGCCAGGGACTTGACGCCCGCCGGCAGGTCCAGGTGCATGCGGAGCACCTTGAAGGTCTGGGCCAGGTGGTTCTGTTCCACGATCAGGCCCTTCTGGACGGAGGCGAAGAAATCCAGGTAGGTCTGCTCGGCCACGGGGTAGAGCAGGTAGGGCACCAGGAGCTTCACGTCCAGACCCTGCTCCTTGGCCATGATCAGGGCCTCCCGGCAGACGCCCGCGATGCTGCCCCAGGCCACCAGGGCCAGGGGGGCGTCGGGGTTGCCCGTGACCTCGAACAGGTCCCTGCGCTCCTTGAGGGGGTTGAGCTTCTTGATGCGCTTGTCGTTCATCCGCTGGTGGACGGAACCGCTGTTGGTGGGGGCCCCGGTCTCGTTGTGCTCGATGCCGGCCGCCAGGTAGGCGCCTCCGGCCATCCCGGGATGGCTGATGGGGCTGATGTGATTCTCCGTCTGCTTGAAGCGCTTGTAGCCCTGGAGGTCCGCCGGGGTGGGTCGAAGGCGGTCCACCAGCTTGAACTTGGAGGTGTCGATGGGGTCCAGGGTCTCCTTGCGCTGCGAGATCTCCTGGTCGGACAGGATGATCACGGGGGTCTGGTACTGCTCGGCGATGTTGAAGGCCTCCACCGTGGTCCGGAAGGTGTCGGCGACGGAGGTGGGCGCGAGCACGGGCCGGATCACGTCCCCGTGGGCGGAGAAGGCCGCGGCGAAGAGGTCCGACTGCTCCGTCTTGGTGGGAAGACCCGTGGAAGGCCCGCCCCGCTGCACGTCCACGATCACCAGGGGCAGCTCGGCGATGCTGGCGAGGCCCATCATCTCGGTCTTGAGGGAGAGGCCCGGGCCGCTGGTGGCGGTCATGGCCTTCTTGCCGGCGAAGGAGGCGCCCACGGCGGCGCCGATCCCGGCGATCTCGTCCTCCGCCTGGAGCACGGAGCCGCCGTACTTCCAGACGTGGTCCGTGAAGAATTGCATGACCTCCGTGGAGGGCGTGATGGGGTATCCGCCGAAGAACTGGCAGCCGGCGAAGATGGCGGCCGCGGCGCACATGTCGTTGCCGTCGGTCATCAGCTTCACGGCGCCCTTCGTCTTGGAGACCTCGATGGTCATGTCGGCCTTGAGGGGGTGCTCCTTCGCGAAGGCCATCCCGGCGTCGAAGGCCTTCTGGTTGGCGTCCACCAGCTCCTGGCTCTTCTTGAGAAGCCGCTTGGAGATGCCCTTCATGACCGCTTCGGCGCCGATGCCGAACCACCCCGCGATGAGGCCCAGCACCACCGTGTTCTTGGCGCGCTCGGTGCCGGCGGTGTCCTTGGCCATCTGGGCGATGGGCACGGCGAAGACCTGCAGGGGCGTCACCCCCACCAGGGGGATCTGGTTCTCGGGAATGCCGGTGGCGGCCTCGTAGATCACCACGGTGGTCCCCGCCACGGGCAGCTCGGCGCCGAACTTGAGGAAGTCCTCCCAGTTGAGGGCCACCGCCACGTCCAGGTTGCCGCCGGGGTTCAGGATGGGGTCGGTCGCGATGCGCACGCGGCAGGAGGATTCCCCGCCCCGGATCTGGGACCCGAAGCTCTTGGTCATCACCCCGTGGTACCCCTCCATGGAGGCGGCCTGGAGCAGGGACTCCCCGGCGGACACGATGCCATCGCCCCCCGATCCGGCCATTCCGAACACGAGATCCTTGCGCATGGGTGCCTCGGTCTTTGAGTTGACGCTGTCCGGACCGCGTCGTGCGGTTCGTTCGCCCCTCCTTGAGGATGATAACGGGAGCCGCTTCCACCGGACCCCCTCGGACCAGGATTTTTTTGGGCGCCCCATCGCTTTCTGACAAGAACCTTATCCGTTGCGAAGGGGGTTTTCTGACCCGTATATCCTGAAGAACCGGGAGGCGGCATGTCGCGGGGAATGGCTGGAGGCACAGGCTCGAATTTCGCGCGCTTCGCCCAGCGCCTGAATCGCTTCCCCCAGGGGGCGCCCCCCAACGAGCGCCTGTTCCAGATTCTGCGGATGCTGGTGGATGAGCGGGAGGCGGGCCTTTTGGCCCTGTTGCCCATCCGTCCCTTCACGGTGCAGAAGGCCGCGGCGGCCTGGCGGCTTCCGGAGCCGGAGGCGAAGGCAACCCTGGATGCGCTGGCGGACCGGGGCATGCTGCTGGATTTCCAGTCCCGGGGCCGGACCCGCTACGTGCTGCCCCCGCCCATGGCGGGCTTCTTCGAGTTCTCCCTCATGCGGGTGCGGGGTGACCTGGACCAGAAGGCGCTGTCCGAGCTGCTCCACCAGTACCTCAACGTGGAGGAGGACTTCGCCCGGGCCCTGTTCGCCGGGGGAGCCACCCAGCTGGGCCGGGCCTTCGTGGACGAACGGTTGCTGCCGGAGGCGGGGGAGCTGGAAGTGCTGGACCACGAGCGGGCCAGCGAAGTGGTCCGGAGCGCGAAGGCCATCGGCATCGGGGCCTGCTACTGCCGCCACAAGGCATCCCACCTGGGGACGAATTGCGACGCTCCCATGGACATCTGCATGACCTTCGGCTCCACCGCGGACTCCCTGGCCCGGCACGGCGTGGCGCGCCGGGTGGACGCCGCCGAGTGCCTGGACCTGCTGGAGCAGGCGCGGGAGGGGGGTCTGGTGCAGTTCGGGGAGAACGTGCGCCGGCAGGTGAGCTTCATCTGCAACTGCTGCGGGTGCTGTTGCGAAGCGATGGTCGCCGCCCGGCGCTTCGCCTTCATGAAGCCCGTTCATCCGAGCAACTACCTCCCCGAGCTGCGGGAAGAAGCCTGCAACGGATGCGGGAAGTGCGTGAACGCCTGCCCGGTGGAGGCCCTCTCCCTGGTGTCGGCCCACGACCCGAGGCGCCATGCGGGGAAACGCGCCCGGCTCCAGGCGGATCGCTGCCTGGGCTGCGGCGTGTGCGTGAAGGCTTGCGCCAGGTGCGCCATCCGCCTGCGTCCCCGCGCCCGAAGGCCCATCACTCCCTCCACCACCGCCCACCGGACGGTGGTGATGGCCATCGAGCGGGGCAAACTGGGCGAACTCCTCGTGGATGGCCAATCGGGCTACGGGCACCGGGCCGTGGCCGCCGTTCTCGGGGCGGTGCTCAAATTGCCCCCGATCAAGCAGGCCTTGGCCTCCGAACAGATGAAATCCCGGTACCTCGACCGCCTCCTCGGGGGACACTGAAGGCCTCCACTCGGGAGGGAACATGCTGTTCCGGACCCCGGTCCTGGCCCTGCTATTCCTCGGTACGCTCGCCCAAGCCGGGCCGACGCCCCCGCGGCCCCCGCGGGGCTCCTTCTGCGCGATGACCTTCAACATCCGCAACAGCTATGCCGACGCCGCCGACGCCAAGGTGGGCAACGCCTGGCCCAGCCGCCGGCCCCTTGCCCTGAAGATGCTGAAGGAACTCGCCCCCGACCTTGTGGGAATCCAGGAGGCCACGGACGGCCAGGTGTCGGATCTCGCCCCCGGCTTCGAAGTGATACGGCAGGTGGAACTGGCGCTGCTCTACCGGCCGGAGCGCCTCGACGCCCTGGAAGGCGGCTGGACGGTGGCGGGGGAGTACGGCCGGCCGGACCGCTGGGGGGACCGGTGGATCCAGTGGCAGGTGTTCCGGGTCCGGGCCACCGGACGCAGGGTCCTGGTTGTCCACACCCATCTCAGCACGGAAGCGGACCACGGGCCCCAGGCCCGGAAGACCCTCGCCGTGGCCAGGGAACGGGCCGGCGGAATGCCGGTGCTGGTCATGGGAGATTTCAATTTCGATGCCAGCGGCCTGCTCCGCTCGGAGGGATTCCAGGACGCGATCCCCGACCAGGCCGGCACCTTCCATGGCTTCAAGGGAGGACGGGAGGGACCCCGCATCGACTTCCTCGGCACCCGGGGATTGGAGGTGCTGGGCTGGGGGGTCCCCCAGGACACCCTGAAGAAGGATGTCCACACGGTCTACATCTCCGACCATCACCCCCTGTGGATCCGGGTGCGTCCCTCACGTTGAGGGGATCTCCCTTCCGTCCGAGCGGGCCCTTCAACCGGCCGCAGACCCTGGCCCGGGCCGTCCCAGCCCGGGAATGTCCGCCGCCTCGAGCACCCGCTTGGGGGACCCCTCCTTCGCGATCCGGAGGAGGGCCCGGCCCAGTTCCTCGGTGGTGGTCAGCCAGGCTGGGAAGGCCTTCCGGAGCAGGGGGAGCAAAGGAGCCAGGACCAGGTAGAACACCCGGTAGACCGGGGTGCGGGAACGAATGCCGTGCAGGGGCTGGATGCCCGCGGGACGCACCACGAAGGCCTGGAAGGGCAGTCGGAGCAGCGCATTCTCCGTGGCCCCCTTCACCCGTGCCCACATGGTTCGGCCCCCTTCGCTGCTGTCGGCGCCGGCCCCCGAGATGAAGACGAACCGCATTCCGGGATTGAGACGAGCGAGGGGTTCCGCGGCCGCCAGGGCGCTGTCGTAGGTCACCCGGCGGTACTCGGCCTCCCCGAGGCCTGCGGCGGAGACACCCAGGCACCAGAGGCAGGCGTCCAGGCCCTCCCACTCTGGAAGGAGGGCCGTGAAATCGCTGAAGTCTCCGTGCAGGGTCTCTCGCAATTTGGGGTGGACGGACCCGGAGGGCCGGCGCACCACCGACTGCACCGAAGTCACCTCCGGGTCCCGAAGGCATTCCCGCAGGGCCCCCTGCCCGATCATGCCCGTCGCCCCGAAGAGAAGGATCCGCATGAGGGAAGTCTATTCAACCCGAGGGCCCGGCAGGGACTCCAAGGGAGCAGAGCCATGTCCCGGAGGCCGCCATGATCCGCCCGATTCTTCCTGTGCTGCTCCTGATCGCCGCGCCCGCCTGCCTGGTCCGGGGGCCCCGCGGCGGGGTCGCCGTGGTGGCCCCCGTGCCGGTGGCGAGCGTCCACTACGTGGACCGTGAACCGCCCCCGCCTCGGTACGAGCGGATGCCTTCGGCCCCCTCCGGAGACCACGTCTGGGTGGAGGGCTACTGGGCCTGGGAGGCCCGGGCCTACGTGTGGGTGCCGGGCCGCTTCCTCCTCCCGCCCAGGCCCCGCGCCGTCTGGGTGCCCGGGCGGTGGGCCCGGCATGCGCGAGGTTGGCACTGGACCGAGGGCCGCTGGCGCTGAAGCCTCAGGGGAAGCAGAGCTGGATCCAGGCCGGGCGGTAGCGCGGGGTGCCGTCCCCCAGGAGGGGCGTGGCGGCGTCCACCACGGTGGCGCTGTGGAAGGGGGCGGGGTAGGAGGCGCCGGCTCCGTGGGGCCAGGCGGTGGTGAGCTGGTGGCTGCCCAGGTAAGGCGGACCGGCGGCGTCCACGTCCACCGGAGTTCCGAAGGCGGGCAGGCCCAGGGCGGCCCAGTTGGAGGTGACGAGGGGCCAGGTGACGAGTTCGTCCTGCTGGTGGCTGAAGCCGAAGACGGCGCTGGCGGAGGTGGCCCCCGGCTGGGCGTACCACGGGGCGGGCTGCCCGGCGCGGCTTCGCCAGTCCGCGGGGCTGGAGAAACACACGACCCTTGCCACGGGGTGCAGCTTGCCCAGGACGCCTGCGTGGCCTCCCCCCTGGCTGTGACCCGCCACCACGATGCGGCCCCAGGCCGGCTCCCCCCCGGAAAGGTAGGGGTCCCAGCCTTCCGTGGGGACGTTCTGCTGGAGGTACTTGAGGAGGGCCGTCAGGCGATGCTCCACGCACTCGCTGGGGCCCACGGACACCAGGGGGGAGAGGTCCTGCCCGGTGAGGATCTCCCGGCGCACCTTCCAGTGGGCATCGGGGTCCTCGCTGCCGTCGCACAGGCTGCCCACGCTGGGGGTGTTCGGGTACATGAGCCCGATCGCATGGTAGCCCTGGAGGGCCCCCGTCCGGAGGAGCAGCCTCTGGTTCGAAGGCTGCCCGCCTGTTCCTGGGAGGAACACGAGGAGGCGCCCTTTGGAAGGCGCACCTGGGTCGGGGTTGATGGCCACGTGAGGGCTGAGGTAGGTGGTGGTGGCCGGGTCGGCGGTGTTGGGCGCCACCAGCCGCTCCACGGAGGGCGGCGGGGGGAGTCCCGTCCCACCCCCGGTGGAACTCCCCCCGGAGCCTCCACAGGCCAGGCATCCCGCGAGGAGAAAGGCGAGCCCAAGACAGGAAGGAAGGAAGGGTCCCATGTCCCATTGGAGGACGCCCCGGGCGAATGGTTGACCCCCGGGGCCTCTCGTCAGGGCGGGTCCGGGATTCGGAGGGCTCCCGGAGGCCCTGGTCCAGGCTCCGGGCCCGCTGGAGGGCTTCGTGTGGACGCACCTCCTCCACGACCACATCTTCTGAGTGGAGGACGCATGCGCGTGTTGCTGGTGGAGGACGAGGCCTTGGCGAGGCAACGGGCGGGCAGGCTTCTGGAACGATTGGGCCATGAAGTCTCCACCTGCGAGGACGGCGCCTCCGCCTTCCGGGCCTGGGAAGCAGGAGGATTCGCCGTGGTGCTCACGGATTGGCAGCTTCCAGGCATGGACGGCCTGCAACTCTGCCGGAGCATCCGCGCGGAGCGGAGGCCGGCCTACACCAGCGTCATCGTGCAGACGGTGCGGGGGGGGAAGGAGAATTTCCTGGCCGCCATGGAGGCCGGGGCCGACGATTTCCTGGAGAAGCCCCTGGAGGCCGATACCCTGGCCGCGCGCCTGGGGGTGGCCGCCCGGGTGCGCGACCTGTACGAAGAACTCGACCGCCTCCGCGGCCTGGTTCCCATCTGCTCCTACTGCAAGAAGGTGCGCAGCGACTCCCATTACTGGCAGCAGGTGGAGGCCTACATTTCCGCCCGGAGCCACGCCCGGTTCAGCCACACGATCTGTCCCGACTGCCTCGAGGCCCACGTGAAACCGGAGATGGAGCACCTGCGCCGGAAGGGGGCGAGGGAGTGATGTCCCGCCCTACCTGAGATGCTTCTCGAGGAAGGCGTACATCTCCTTGCGCGCCTTCCTGGCGAAGCTGGTGTCGATGCGGTCGAAGCTGTGGCCCCCTGGGGCATCGGTGTAGATCTTCGACTGGAAGGTCTTGCCCGCGGCCTTGAGGTGGGTGATGAGCTCCTCCACTTCCACCACGTTGACGTCCCGGTCGTTGGTGTTTCCCGTCACCATCAGGGGCACCTTCAGTTTGTGGACCTGCCAGATGGGGCTGCGCCGGCGGTACTCGTCCACGGCCTCCACCGGCGGCTTGCCGATGTGGTAGGGGGCGGCGAATTCCCGGGCATAGCTCGGCTCGTGGTAGCCCAGCCGGGTGAGCAGATCGGACACGGGGACGCCGGCGTACACACAGGCGAACTTGTCGGGATGGTCGAAGGCCGCCAGGAGGGCGATCAGGCCGCCGTGGCTCCATCCGGTGATGGCGACCCGCCTGGGGTCCACGGGCAGTTCTTCCACGGCCCATTCCCGGCCGGCCAACAGGTCTCCCACCTCCAGTCCCCCGTAGTCGATGGCCTCGACCATGTCCCTCCCATAGCCGGTGGAGCCCCGGTATTCCGGGGCCAGGACGATGTAGCCACGCTCGACCATTTCCCGGACCAGGTGGATGTGGTAGGTCCCGAAATCCCCGTGGACTCCACCGTGGGGGAGGATGACCGCCGGGTGTTTGCGTCCGCGGTCCAGGCCTTTGGGCATGAACACGTACTGGTAGATCCGAAGCGGATGGCGCTCGTTCTTGATGCCATAGCGCTCCTTGCCCTTCGGGTTGGGGGGGCCGGTGAGGATCACCTTGTCCACCGTCGCGATGTCCGAGAGCCGCTGGAACCACAGGTTGTCGTCGGCCAGCTTGCGCACCTGGTCCAACTGGAATTCCAGCCTCTCGAGCCTGGATTCCAAGGCCTTGATGCGGTCCGATTCGGCTGGGGCCCCCTGAGCCACCAGGAGCAGCGGAGTGGACAGGAGAACGAGGACCTGAAGCGGGCGCATGAAACCCTCCAGTTGCCTATTGTTGCGAGGCATCCTCCAGCCTACGCTCGTGGGACACGGCCGGCAGCCCCAAGCTCCCGCCGGCCCTGGAGTCCCCCGTGCGCCTCGCCGCCCTCCTGGTCGCCGCATTCTGCGCCATCGCCCCGGCCCAGGAGGAACTCCGGCCGGTGGAGCGGGACATCGTCCTCAAGGACTTCCCCTTCCGCTCCGGAGAACGCCTTCCGGAACTGCGCCTCCACGTCCGCACCTTCGGGACCCTGCGGAGGGGGCCGGACGGCCGGGCGGCCAACGCGGTCCTGATCCTTCACGGCACCACCGGCAGCGGGGCCCAGTTCCTGAGGCCCGGCTTCGCCGGCGAACTGTTCGGCCCGGGCCAGCTCCTGGATGCGGACCGCTACTTCATCGTCCTGCCCGACGGCATCGGCCACGGGAGGTCCAGCAAGCCCAGCGACGGGCTCCGGGCCCGCTTCCCCCGCTACGGGTACCTCGACATGGTGGAGGCCCAGCGGAGGCTGTTGCTGGAGGGATTCGGCGTGGACCGCTTGCGCCTGGTCCTGGGCACCTCCATGGGGGGGATGCACACCTGGCTCTGGGGCCAGCTCCACCCGGACAAGGTGCAGGCCCTCATGCCCCTGGCCAGCCTTCCGGTCCAGGTCGCCGGGCGGAACAGGGGCTGGCGGCAGGCCCTCAGCGACGCGATCCGAAACGACCCGGCCTGGGAAGGGGGGGACTACCGTGTTCAGCCGCCCTCCCTCCGGACCGCGGGGGCCTTCCTCTGGTTCATGAGCAACAATCCCGTCCTGCGGCAGCAGGAGACCCCCACGGGCGCAGCCACCGCCGCGGCCTTCGAGGCCTTCGTCGGCGCCTACGAGAAACGGGAGGACGCCAACGACGTGCTCTATGCCGTGGAGGCTTCCCGGGACTACGATCCGGGCCCGGGCCTGGGACGGATCCAGGCGCCCCTGGTGGCGGTCAACAGCGCCGACGATCTCATCAATCCCCCGGAGCTGGGGATCCTGGAGCGCGAAATCCGTCGCGTACCGAGGGGGAAGGCGGTGGTCCTCCCCTTGGGCCCGCGAACCCGGGGTCATGGCAGCCACACGGTGGCGGCCCTCTGGAAGGAGCACCTCGCCGCCCTCCTCGAGGCCTCGGGGTCCAGGTAGGGCGGGAGACCTATTTCAGGTGCTGGCGCAGGAAGGCCAGGGTGCGGCCCCAGGCCAGTTCTGCGGCGGCCTTGTCGTAGCGGGCCGCGTTGGTGTCGTTGTTGAAGGCGTGGTTCACGCCCGGGTAGTGGTGCAATTCGTACGTCTTCCCGGCGCCCTTGAGGGCGGCCTCGTAGGCGGGGATCCCGGCGTTGATGCGCTCGTCCAGCCCCGCATGGTGCAGCAGCAGGGGCGCCTTGATGGCGGCGACCCCCTCGGGCCTGGCCTGCATCCCGTAGTAGGCCACGCCGGCCCCCAGGTCGGGGTCGGCGACGGCCAGGTTGTTCACGGCGCCCCCGCCCCAGCAGAAGCCCACGGCCCCCGCCTTGCCGTTGCCCTCGGGATGCCTTCGGAGGAAGGCCAGGGCGGCGCGCCCCCACGCCAGCACCTCCTCGGGCTTCAAGGCGCCGATGCCCTTGCGGGCCTCGTCCTCGTCCCTGGGGGTGCCGCCCCGGGGGGAGAGGTAGTCCAAACCCAGGGCCAGGAAACCCTCCAGACCCAGGCGCCGGGTCACATCCTGGATGTGGGGGTTGAGGCCCCGGTTCTCGTGGATCACGAGCACCCCCGGCAGGCCCTTGGCCTTGGGGGGCCGGGCCAGGTAGCCCTTCAGCTTTTCAACCCCCGGGATATCGGGGGTGGTGGTCACCAGGCGGGGATCGCCCTCAGGGACGGCGGGAGCCAGCGCGTAGTCGTTCTGGAGGATGGGGAGCAGGGCCTGGGCCGCGGCCAGGCTGCCCGCCATCCCGGCCAGCTTCTCCATGAAGTCCCGGCGGGACATGCCCCCGTGGGTGAAGGTGTCGTAGAGCTGGAGGATGCGGGGGTTCATGGGTGGCTCCCGGGCGGAGATGCCCGGGCAGGAGGATACCCCTTTCCGACCTGGAAGACCCCCTCTAAGCCTTCGCTTCGATCTTGCTCCAGGAATCCTTGAGGCCCGCCGTGCGGTTGAAGATCAGGACGCCCGGTTTGGCCTCGAGGTCCACGGCGAAGTAGCCGGTGCGCTCGAACTGGTAACGCTCCCCGGCTTGGGCCTCGGCCAGGCTGGGCTCGACCCGGGCCCGCACCACCTCCAGGCTCGAAGGGTTCACGCCCTGGTGCCAATCCTGGCCTTCGGGGACATCCATGGGATCCTCGGCGAGGAAGAGGTGGTCGTAGAGGCGCACTTCGGCGTCCAGGGCGTGGGCCGCGCTGACCCAGTGGATGGTGCCCTTCACCTTCCGGCCGTCGGGAGCATTGCCGCCCTTGGAGGCGGGGTCCCAGGTGCCGCGCAGTTCCACCACCGCGCCGGAGGCGTCCTTGAGCACCTCGGTGCAGGTGACCAGCGCCGCCCCCCGGAGGCGCACTTCGGCGCCCGGGGCGAGGCGGAACCACTTCTTCGGCGCTTCCTCCCGGAAGTCGTCCCGGTCGATCCAGAGTTCCCGTGTGAAGGGAACGCGCCGGCTGCCCAGTTCGGGCCTCTCCCCGTGGTTGGCCAGCTCCACCTCGAAGGCCTCCGCGTCCGACAGGTTCGTGATCACCAGCTTCAGGGGCCTCAACACCGCCATCCGGCGGGGGGCCCGCGCCTCCAGGTCCTCCCGGATGCAGTGCTCCAGGAGGGCCACGTCCGCCACCATGTCCCGCTTGGCCACCCCCACCTTTTCGGCGAACGCGCGCAGGCTCTCGGGGGTGTAGCCCCGGCGCCGCAGGCCGCAGATGGTGGGCATCCGGGGATCGTCCCACCCGGTGACGATCCTTTCCTGCACCAACTGCAGCAGGCGCCGCTTGCTCATCACGGTGTGGGTGAGGTTGAGGCGGGCGAACTCGTACTGGCGGGGAAGGGGCTTCCGGAAGAACTTCCCCTCGACGTCCTGCTCCAGGAACCAGTCGTAGAGGGGGCGGTGGTCCTCGAACTCCAGGGTGCAGATGCTGTGGGTGATGCCCTCGATGGCATCGCTGCAGCCGTGGGCATAGTCGTACATGGGGTAGATGCACCACGCGTCCCCCGTGCGGTGGTGCTCCGCGTGGCGGATGCGGTACATGAGGGGGTCGCGCATGTTCATGTTCGGGTGCTGCATGTCGATCTTCGCCCGCAGCACCCGTTCGCCGTCCCGGAACTCCCCGGCCTTCATCCGCCGGAACAGGTCCAGGCTCTCGGCGGCGGGCCGCTCGCGCCAGGGGCTCGCGGTACCAGGGGTGTAGAAATTCCCCCGGCCCCGCTTGATCTCCTCATCGCTCTGGTCGTCGACATAGGCCTTGCCCGCCCGGATCAGGTGCTCGGCGTAGTCGTAGAGCTGCTGGAAATAGTCGCTGGCGTAGAACTCGCCAGCCCAGTCGAAGCCCAGCCAGCGCACGTCCTCCCGGATGGAGTCCACGTACTCCACATCCTCCTTCGTGGGATTCGTGTCGTCGAAGCGCAAGTTGGTGGCCCCGCCGTACTTCCGGCCCAGGCCGAAATTAAGGCAGATGCTCTTGGC
This sequence comes from Acidobacteriota bacterium, assembly GCA_016213735.1. Taxonomy (GTDB): domain Bacteria; phylum Acidobacteriota; class Holophagae; order Holophagales; family Holophagaceae; genus JACQZU01. The sequence continues at coordinate 160,773 of JACQZU010000003.1, forward strand.
GTGCCCGATGTGCAGGTATCCGTTGGGCTCCGGGGGGAAGCGGGTGAGCACCCGGCCCTGGTGCCGGCCGGACTGGAGGTCAGCCTCGATGATCTCCTCCAGGAAGTTCAGGCTCTTCGGTTCGGGCGCGGGCGCAGCTTCGCTCATCCTCCGATCATACCGGGGCTCCCGGCCGGGGACCGGTGGCCAGGCTACATGCGGAAATTCACATTGAACGCCCGCATGGCGTGTCGAAGGGCCCGGGGGTTGGCGATGGTGTTGTTGATCTGGATTTTATTGAGGTCCTGGTACTCCCCCGGGGCGTTGGTCGCCGGCGGCGAAGTGTCCGAGGAGCCCAGAGGGAGCCAAAAGCGGCTGCCCGTCAGCCGGCCGTCAATCGGGCCCGGGCCGAAGGTGGAGGACGGCGCCCCGGTGAGGGTGTTGGCGATGTCCAGGGGACCCGCCATGAAGGGGAGGTCCGTGAACAAGGGGGTGAAGGATTCCGTGTGGACAAGGTATCCGCCTCCCGGGGCCGCCTGCCAGAGGCGCAGGTCGAGGAAGGAGGAGCCCAGGCGCGACAGGTAGTTCATGTCCTCGCGCACGATGACCCTGGGCGGCGTGCCAGCGGGTCGGGTGATGGTCGGGGGGGGCGGAATCGGCGGGGTTTTCAGCGTCGGGTTCGGGTTGAAGGCGGGATTCCACCAGATGGTGTGGAAGCCGTTCCTGGACCAGTCGGAGGAGGAGCCGATGGCATCGGCCCGGAAGATGCTGTCCGTGGGCAGGACGGGGGCGGGCCAGGTGAAGGTGCTGATGTGGCCGCCCCCGCCGCCCAGGGGGATCCAGAATCCCGGGCTGTTGGCGGTGCCCGGCGGGCACAGCTCCGACTGGGTCACGGACATGTCGCTCATCCCGAGGGCCGAGGTGTCCACCGGGATGGTAAGGGGTGTACCGGGGGTAGCGGCAATGAAGTCCAGGGCGTCGATGAGCGTGGGCCCCGAGATGGTCACATTGGGTTTGGCCTGCAGGGCAAGGGTGTCGTCCTGGATGCCGTACCGGCCGACCAGCAAGAGGTTGTAGTTCGTAAAGGCCGCCGTCCTGTGGAGGTCGAACTGGAACGAAATCGAAGAGGTTGTCGCGCCTTTGTTCGTGACCAAGGGACGATGGAGTTCGGTCGCGGGGTAGGCTCCCAGGGAGTAGAGCCCTCCCGCAACCACCGGGCTTGCGGTCTCGGTGACACTCGTGGTGGGGTCCGAACTGTCATCCGTGTAGTCCATGCCCCCCTCCCCGAATCCCTCCTCGATGTCGGGGACGTCGGTGGTGGCGGCCCCGGCGGCCTGGGCGGGCGCCTTGACCTCCCCCAGGCTGGCGTTGATGACCCGAACCTGGGGTCCCACCCGCGAATCCCCGGCGTAGGACAGCACCAGAGAGAACAGTCCCGCGGGGTCCGTGACGGTGAACTGGTAGGCCCCGCCGGTTCCGGAGAGGGGCACCCAGGCGCCGGTCTTCCCGTCGCGCCAGGCGGCGTAGCTGACGTTGGCCTTGGCGGCGTTTTTCCAGGTCTGGACGGTCACCTGCGTGGCCGGGCGGGTCGCGATGGAAAGACCCAGGGGCGCCGTGGCATCCGGCTGGCCCGGGGCCGAGGCCTTCACGGTCAGGGCCAGGGGCGTGGCGCCGGTGGGGGCGGCGTTGGCGCCGACGACCAGCTGGAGGGAGCTGGATCCTCCCGTGGTGGAAGGGGGCGAGAACCCAGCCTGGACATTCGCGGGGAGACCGGCGACGGACAGGGTGATCGCCCCGCTGAAGCCTCCGACCCGGGTGAGGGTGACGGGAATGGCTTCAGGGAGGTCCGCCAGGCTGGCCGAGACGGTGGAGCGGCCGAGGGCCAGGGTGAAGCCTGCGGCGGGGGCCACCGTGAGTGAGAAGGTGGCCGAGCGGGTAAGGATGCCGTCGCTGGCGGTGGCGGTGAGGGTGTAGCTGCCCGGTGGGAGGGCTGCGGGAACGGCCAGGGCCAGGTTCCCGGTCGTGACGCCGACCGCCAGGTTTCCACTGCCGGCGACCCCCTGGGGGTTGGTGGCGAGGCCCAGGGTGATGGCCGCGCTGTGGCCATGGCTGCGGGTGACCGTGACGGTCGCCGTGCCAGCGCCGCCTGCCGGGATGGCCGCGGGGTTGGCCACCGTGATGCTGAAATCCGGTCCCGGGGCCACGGTGAGGGAGAAGGTGGCGCTGTGCGAGACCGAGCCGTCGCTGGCGGTGGCGGTGAGGGTGGTGGCGCCGACCTGGGCGGTGATGGGAACGACGAGGGTGAGGGTGCCGGAGGCCGCGCCGGCAGCGACGCTGCCGTTGCCGGTGATGCCGGACGCATTCGTGCCCAGGCTGAGGGCGAGGCCGGCGCTGTGGCCATTGCTCCGCGTGACGGCGACGGTGGCGGAGCCCGAACTCCCTGCCTGGACGCTGGCGGGTGGCGTCAGGCTGAGGCTGAAGTCCGGAGCCGGGGGCGGAGGCGACGAGGCCCCGCCGCCGCCGCCGCCCCCGCAGGCAGAGCATAGAAGGCTCATGGCCAGGACCAGGGACCCCGCCCTTGAAGTGGGTCCGAAGGATCGAAGTCCACGGAACATGACACCCCTCCTGGATGGGTTGGAGCAGGCACGCGAAAAGCCGGTGGGGGAATTGGATGGAACTATCACTCCCCTCGTCCTCCCGGGCAAGGGGGTTCTCGTAGGGTTTTCCGGCGGGGTCCCCTAGGGTCCCGCGGCCTGGAGGAAGGCCCGGAACAGGGCCCGGGCGGCGGCGCCGGCGGCGTCCTCCCGCCGCACGAGGTTCTCCGGGTGCCACTGGACCCCCAGAACCCACCGCTTCGGATCCACGGCTTCCACGGCCTCCACGAGGGGGCCTTCGGCCGCCACAGTCCCAGGATCCCACGCGCAAGCCCGGAGGCTGGGGGCCACGCGGCGCACCGCCTGGTGGTGCCGGGTGTTGACGGGAAGGGGCCCCGGCCCCACGAAGGCGGATAGACGGCTCCCCGGGCCCACCTCCACCGGGTGCAGGGCGCCAGGATTGCCGGAGGTTCCGTGCTGGTGCCGATCCCCGGGGCAGGAGAAATGGGAGGGGATGTCCTGGACCAGGCTGCCGCCCAGGGCCACATTCAGGACTTGCTCCCCCCTGCAGATGCCGAAGATGGGGATGCCCTGGTCCCAGGCCGCACGGACGAGGGGGATCTCCAGGCCGTCCCGGGCCTCGTCCACCTCGGCGGCGGGATGCAGGGGCTCCGCCGGGTCCCAGTGCCGGGGGTGGATGTCCAGGCCCCCGGTGAGGAGGAGTCCCGCGCAGCGGTCCAGGGCCGCGGGGGAGGGCCGGGGGGGGTCCTCGGGTCCCAGGAGCCTGGTTTCCCCGGCCCAACCCGCCGCCTTCAAGGCCTCGGCGTAGTCGGCCAAGGCCCTGTCCCGGTTCCGGCAACTGATGAGGATGGCCCCCACACCCGCCTCCACAGGGGTATGATCGTCACCCTACCACCGGCCCGGAAGCCCGGGCCATGAACGGCGGAGGGCTCCGCCGAAGGAGGACGGGATGTCCGGATCGTTGAACAAGGTGATGCTCATCGGGAACCTGGGTCGGGACCCGGAGTTGAAGGTGACGGCCCAGGGGACCCCCGTGGCGCGCTTCTCCCTGGCCACCACGGAGACCTGGCGGAATGCCCAGGGGGAGAAGCAGTCCAAGACGGAATGGCACAACGTGGTCATCTGGGGGAAGCAGGCCGAGACCGCCGAGAAATTCCTCCGGAAGGGCAAGCAGATCATGGTCGAAGGCAAGATCCAATACCGGGAGTACACGGACCAGGCCGGGGTCAAGAAGACCGCCTGCGACATCCGCTGCGAGAATTTCGTCATGCTGGGCCGGGCCGACGAGGGCGCCCCCCGGGAGGGAGGCTACAGCTCCCCCCGAAGCCATGCTCCCGAAAGCTTCGAGGACCACGCGCCCCCTCCGGCGGCCGCCAACTACGACGACGACATCCCCTTTTGAGATCCCCACCCAGGGCAGGGTGAGGATTCGATAGGAAAAAACTTTTTCAAGGCGAGGCCGGGTCGCACAAATTCAACTTGGCCGGGGGAGCCTCCGATGGAGGACCCGTAGGATCCCCCATGTCCGCCGAGCGCCGCCAATTCCGCCGGATACCCCTGGAAGCCAAGGTGGGCTTCCAGGAGATCACCTTCTCCAAGGAACCCCAAACGGGCTCGAGCGTTTACCGGGACGTCTCCGGGGGTGGCCTTCTCCTGAATTCCCCCAACCCCGCGGCCCTCGGGACCCTCCTGAAGCTGGAAGTTCGGCTGCCGGGCTGGGGAAGGCACCAGAGCGCCTTCGGACCGTCCGCCGAGCGCGACCTCAAGCCCCTCGTGGCGGTGGGCGAGGTGGTGCGGCTGGAGGCCCTCGAGGATGGAAACTTCGAACTCGGCGTGAAATTCCTGAATGTCTACCCGGACGACCTGGAGGCGCTGCTCAGGTTCATCGAGGCAGCCGGACCCGTGGAACACCGTTAGAAGGAGGCCCCCTTGAAGATCCTCATCGTGGACGACAGCTCGACGATGCGCCGCATCATCATCAACACCCTGACCCGGATCGGCTACGGGGAGGTGGTGGAGGCCGAGCACGGGAAGGCGGGGCTCGAAAAACTGGGGCAGGGCGGGGTGGAGATGATCATCACCGACTGGAACATGCCCGAGATGGACGGGCTCGAGTTCGTGAACGCCGTCCGGGCACAGAACCCATCCATCCCGATCCTCATGGTCACCACCAACGCCGCGAAGGAGGACATCGTCGCCGCCCTGCAGGCGGGGGTGAACAACTACGTGGTGAAACCCTTCACGCCCGAAACGCTGAAGGAAAAGATCGAATCCCTCCTGGGATAGGGGTGACCCATGGATCAGTCCGAGGTCGACGCCCTCCTGAAATCCTCGGGAGGCAAGACGAAGAAGGGAGGCTCCAAGCCCGCGTCGGCCCCGGCGACGGCCAAGGCTCCCGCCGCCTCGGAGGCCGTCGCTCCCCCTGCCCCGGTCGCCCAAACGGCCCCCCCTCCCGCGACCGGAGAGGTGAAGGCGGACCCGGAGGGTCAGGTCATCAGGGAAATCGATGCGGTCACGGAGGTGACCGAGCGGGAAACCAACAAGGTCATGGACCAGCTGGATCTCATCGGAGACCTGGTGGCTCGCCAGCAGGCCCTCATCACCGAGATCCTCGCCAATCCCGGCTCCCAGGACCCTTCCATCCACCAGGCCATCAATCAGGTGATGGGGGCGGCCAAGGAGATCCAGGGGAAGGTCTTCGAGGCCATGGATCTCCTGCAATTCCAGGACATCACTCGCCAGAAGCTGGAGCGAATCGTCTACCACCTGCGCCAGATCCACGACTACATCGTGGACCTCCTCGGCACGGGCCTGAAGAACGAAAAACCGGCCCCGTCCATCAGCCGGACGATCGTCCAGACCGGGACCACGCCTGACGAGCGGAAGGCCCACGCGGATTCGGTCGTCGAGGCCTTCCGGATGGGCGCCCAGGGGAAGGGCTGAGGCCATGCCCGCCGAAGCCACGACCCGCAGCGTCGAGGACCTCGTGCCCTCGGGGCAGCTCGTGACCTTCGCCCTGGACGGGGTGGAATTCGGACTGGACATCGATCGCGTCCAGGAGATCACCACCCGCAGCGAGATCACCCCAGTACCCGGGGCGCCCAGCTTCGTGCTCGGCGTCATCAATTTGCGGGGCCAGATCATTCCGGTCCTGGACAGCCGCCAGCGATTTCACCTCCAGCCCGCGCCGCCCTCCAACCGGACCAGGATCATCATCCTGAACCTCGCCGGGGAGCCCACGGGCCTCCAGGTGGACGCCGTCGCCGAGGTGGTCAAGCTGGACGACTTTCAGCTGCGGGACACGCCCCCCCTCGTGGCGGGGATCCGGAGCGAATACCTGGCCGGAATGGTGACCGCCGGGAACCGCCTCATCACCCTCATTGCCCTGGACCGGATCCTGGACAGCGCGGAATTCGCCCAGCGGGAGGCTCTGGCCAAGGAGTCGAGCCGGAGCCTGGAGTTCGCCCACGGAGAGGTGGAGCTCGAGGGTGACGAGGAAGAGGTGGACGGGCGAGGCTTCGTCACCTTCAGCCTGGGGGAGGAATCCTTCGGGATCGGCCTTGCCCATGTGGAAGAGATCGTGAACCTGCCCCAGGTCACGAAGGTCCCCGACTCCCCGGTTTACGTTCTGGGAGTGATCTGCGTGCGGGACCAGGTGATGCCGCTCCTGGACCTCACCCAGATCCTGAACGTGAAGGGCGGGGGCGAGAATCCCAAGGAGATGGTGATTCTTCTGAGCTTTGAGAACGCGCGCCTGGGCATCGTCGTGGACGGAATCCAGGAGATCATCCGGGTCCGGGAGGAGGAGATCCTGCCCCCGCCCCAGACCCTCAGCGAGCCTGAAAAGCAGCAACTGGAAGGCATCGTGGTCCAGAGCGACCGGATGGTCAGCCTCCTGAAGGTGCTTCACATCCTGGACCGGGAGGACCACCAGAAGCTCGCCAACCTGAGCACCTCCCTGGCGGTCACCACGCAGGCCGAGCAGGTCGAAAGCCACGACCTGCCCATGGTGGTCTTCAGCCTCGGGGAGGAATCCTATGGACTCCGGCTCCAGGAGGTCCGCGAAGTCATCATGGTGGGGCAGATCACCCCCGTGCCACGGGCCCCCGAATTCGTCGAAGGGGTGCTGAACCTGCGGGGCGAGATCATGCCGGTCCTGGATCTCCGGACCCGCTTCGGGCTTCAACGCCAGGCTCGGACGGCCCAGTCAAGAATCCTCATCACCCCCATCGAGGGCGTCTCCACCGGCCTGGTGGTGGATTCGGTGCAGGAAGTCAGCTCCGTGGACGACCGGCGCCTCGAGGATCCCCCCCGGGTCACGGCGGTGGGAGCCAACGCCTACATCCAGAAGGTGGCCCGCACCGAGAAGGGGATGACCTTCCTGCTGGACCTCTCGAATCTGTTGAACGACAGGGAGGGCCGGCAACTCCAGAATTTCTCCGGCCGCAGGAGGAGCGATCCATGAGCGGCCTGCCCCTGGACGATCCCAGCTTCTACGAAGATTTCCTCGTGGAGGCGGGCGAGCACTTCGAACTCATTGAACAGAATTTCCTGGCCCTGGAGGAGCACCCCGGGGACCTCGACGTGCTCAACGCCATCTTCCGCAGTGTTCACACCATCAAGGGTGCCTCAGGGTTCCTGGGTCTCAACAAGGTCCAGGCCCTCGCCCACGTTGGAGAAAACATCCTGGACGACCTGCGGAAGGGCCGGATGAGCCTGCGTCCGGAGGTGATGGAACTGCTCTTCGAAACCACGGACACCCTCAAGGTCCTGGTGGAAGACGTGGGACGGACCATCCGGAAAAGCGGGGAGCCCGCGGACCCGGACACTTCGGAACTCTGCCGGCGCCTGGAGGCGCTCAAGGGGAGCGGGGCTGCCGGACCGGCAATCCCTCCGGCGACCCAGGCTGCGCCCACCGATCTTCCCGGGGGACTCGAGGCCCTTGACCCCGGAACCCGGTCCGCCATCCGAACCGCCCTGGCCGAGGGGGGGCCCCTCCTGGTCGTCCAGGCGGAGTTCCAGCCCGGGATGCTCCGAACCGCCTTCGGCCCCGCGGGCCTGCTTCCGACGGCGGGACTGGTGGGGAACCTGGTTCACGTGGCCAGCCCTGTCCGGGGGGAACCCACGCTGGAGACCTTCGAGCCGGAGAGCGTGTACCTGGACATGGTCCTGGTCATTCGCCCCTCGGAAGGCTTGGCCCGGATCAAGCAACTGTTCTCTGGGTTCCAGAATGTGACCTTCACTTTCCACCCCCTTGGCATGGAAGGAGGTCCCGAGCCCCAGGCGGCGCTCCCCGAGGCCCCGGCGGTCGAGGCGACCCCGCGCGAGGGGGGGGGGTCGCCGTCGACCGCCGATCCTGGCGGACGGAAGGCTCCGGAACGGGGCCCGGAAAAGGGGACCTCCGACACCATCCGGGTCAGCCAGGCCAAGCTGGACGGCTTCATGAACACGGTGGCGGAGCTGATCATCAGCAAGACCATGATCAGCCACCTGGTGGAGCGCCTCGCCGCGGAGTCTCGGGGGGGGCGGGTGGAGCCTCTGGCCAAGGAACTGAACCAGGCCAGCGCGTACCTGGACCAGGTGAGCAAGGAGGTCCAGGCCGCGGTGCTCGGCATTCGGATGGTGCCCATCCGGACCATCTTCTCCAAGTTTCCCAGGATGATCCGGGACTTGGCGAAATCCAGCGGGAAGAAGATCGAACTCCAGATCTTCGGCGAGGATACCGAGATCGACAAGAGCCTCATCGAGGAGCTGGGGGATCCCCTCATCCACCTGATCCGCAATGCGGCGGACCATGGCGTGGAGATGCCCGAGGCGCGGGCCAGGGCGGGGAAGAACGAGACGGGGACCGTGGTCCTGCGAGCCCGGCACGAGGGTGACAGCGTGATCGTGGAGATCGAGGACGACGGCAAGGGGATCGACCCCGGCGTGATGCGGGCCAAGGCGGTGGAGAAGGGTCTCATCTCCGTGGAGCGGGCGGACGCGATGTCGGACGAGGAGGCCCGCGAGCTGGTCTTTCTTCCCGGGTTTTCCACCGCGAAGGAGGTGTCCGACATCTCGGGCCGCGGCGTGGGCATGGATGTGGTCCGGAGCAATGTCCGGAAACTCAACGGAAATGTGAGCATCCAGAGTGCGGTGGGAAAGGGGAGCATCTTCACCCTGCGGCTGCCCCTGACCCTGGCGATCATCGATGCGCTGCTCATGCGGGCCGGGGGCCAGGTCTTCGCGCTGCCTGGAACCAGCGTGGAAGAGACGATTCTTGTTCCTCCAGCCACGGTGGCCAGCCTGACCCGCCGCCAGGCCATCAATCTCCGGGGCGAAGTGCTCGGGGTGACCCGCCTGGGAGACCTGCTGCGATTCGACGCGGAGGCCGGCGGCCCCCAGGAGGGAGAGGAACTGCCCGTGGTCGTGGTCTCCTCCTCCGGGCGGAGGATGGGCCTCATCGTGGACGCTTTCCTCCGCCGGCAGGAGGTGGTCATCAAACCCCTCGCACCCTACCTGGCCAGCCTTCCGGGAATCAGCGGTGCGAGCATCATGGGCGACGGGGGCGTGGTGCTGATCCTGGACCCCTCCGAACTCATGGCCTTGGCCACGGAGCACAGCGCGTGAATCCTGTCGCCGCTGAACCCTCGGTCGGCGCCGCCCGGCAGGGCCCCCGGGAGCAGGTGCTGGCCTTCGGCCTGGGGGACCGTTCCTTCGGGATTCCCCTGGCCCAGGTGGCGGAGATCCAGCCCTTCCAGACCCTGAGGCGCATGCCCCACATGCCCCGGGGCGTGGAGGGTCTGCTGGACCTGAGGGGCCAGGTCATCCCGGTTGTGAACCTCCGAACCCGGCTCGGGTTCCCCCCCCGGGAGGACACCGCGGGCTCGGTGGTGCTGGTGGTGGAGGTCGCCTCCCTCCGGACGGGGTTGCTTGTGGACGCGGTGCACGGGGTGATCCGCCGCTCCCAGGGTCAGCTTGTTCCCCCCAGCCGGATCCTCGACGGCCCCGACGGGGGCTGGGTCACCGGATTCCTGGTGCTGGGAGATCGGATCCTCTCCCTCCTGGACCCCGTCCGGGCTGCCAGCCCCGCCAAACAACTCGGGCGGAGCTCCGTCCGCGTGGAGACCCTGGACCTCGAGACGCGCCTCGACGAGGATCTTCAGCGCCTCCTGGCCATGGCTCCCCCGCGGGCCGAAGGTGGGGGCCGCATCATTCCCCAGATCGAGACGGCCATCTCCCACACCGAGGAGGAGATGGCCAAGGTCCTGGAACGGGTGGAGGGCATGCTGGAGAACACCGACCAGCTGTACATGAGCCTCGGCAGGCTGAAGCAGGAGGCCGCCATGGGGCACCTCAAAGGGGAGGAGGTACGGGTGGCCGAGCTGGACAAGCTGGCCACCCTGATCCAGGAGGAAGTCTTCCGGACCCTGCAACTGTGTCAGTTCCAGGACATCGCCCGGCAGAAGCTGGAGCGGGTCCTGCGGCACATTCAGGGCCTCCAGGGGCTGGTGGGGAAGCGCCTCAGGGAGGAATGACGCGGTGCCCGGGGAGCCCCCGGGGACGGGTCCATCCTTTGGAATGAGCCCGGGCCTGGGCAGAATGGAGGATTGAACCTGGAGCCTCCTGTGTCCTCACCGCTCGTGGAAGTCCGTCAACTCAGGGACCGCATCGGTCAGATCGTCACGGTGCGGGGCTGGGTTCGAAATGCCCGGACCAGCAAAACGCGCTTCATCGAGCTGCGGGACGGCTCCGGATTCATCCAGTGCGTCGCCGGGGCGGAGGTCTGCGACCCCGAGAGCTACGAAATGGCAGGGCGACTCACCCAGGAATGTGCCCTGGCCGCGACGGGGCTTGTCCAGACCCACCCCCGGAGCGGGGCGCCTGAACTGCTCGTGCAGCACCTGGAACTGCTGGGAGAGAGCCGGGACTTCCCCATCACTCCCAAGGAGCACGGCATCGAATTCCTCATGGAGAAGCGCCACCTGTGGCTCCGCTCCAAACGCCAATGGGCCATCCTGCGGATTCGCCACGCCATCGCGAAGGCCATCCGCGACTTCTTCGACGGGGAGGGCTTCACCCTGCTGGACGCCCCGATCTTGACCCCCTCCGCCTGCGAGGGAACCAGCACGCTTTTCGCCACCGAGTACTTCCACGAGGGCCAGGCCTTCCTCAGCCAGAGCGGGCAGCTCTACCAGGAGCCGGGCCTTGCGGCCTTCGGGAAGACCTACTGCTTCGGGCCGACCTTCCGGGCGGAGAAGAGCAAGACCCGGCGGCACCTGACCGAATTCTGGATGGTGGAGCCTGAGGTGGCCTTTGCCCACCTCGAGGACGTGATGGTCCTGGGGGAACGGATGATGAAGTCCATCCTCGAGCGGGTTCTGGAGACGAAGCGGGAAGAGTTGAGCGTGCTCGAGCGGGACCTGGGTCCGCTTGAGTCGGCCCTCTCCGTGGAATACGCCCGGATGACATACACCGACGCGGTGGCCCGCTTGCGGGAGCTCGGGTCGGACATCCAGTGGGGAGAGGATTTCGGCAACGACGACGAAACCATCCTGATGAACGCCATGGACCGCCCCCTCTGGGTTCACCGCTTCCCCAAGGCCTTCAAGGCCTTTTACATGGAGCCCGATCCGGAGGACGACCGCCTGGCGCTGGGGGCCGACCTCCTGGCCCCGGAGGGCTACGGAGAAGTCATCGGCGGCGGAGAGCGGGCCAGCAGCCTGGACTATCTTCTTGGGCAGATTTCCCACCATGGCCTGAACCGTGCGGACTATGAGTGGTACCTGGACGTCCGCAGGTACGGAGGCGTCCCTCATGCCGGCTTCGGCCTGGGCCTGGAGCGCGCGGTGGCGTGGATTTGCAAGCTGCCCCATGTTCGTGAAACCGCGCCCTACCCCCGGATGATGGGCACCCTCCGTCCCTGAGCCCCCGGGGAGGGCCGCTCCCGCCGCGCCCCTGAAGGGCGTTTGGTCGCGGGTGGGGGGGCCCAGGCGGGGCAGCCGCCGTTTGCCCCCAGGGAAGGAAACCCGAGCGCGGCTGGGCCGGGCGAGGGTGCGGGGTGTGGGGGCCCAGGCGGGGCAGCCGCCGTTTGCCCCCAGGGAAGGAAACCCGAGCGCGGCTGGGCCGGGCGAGGGTGCGGGGTGTGGGGGCCCAGGCGGCGCAGCCGCCGTTTGCCCCCACGGAGAATCAAAGTTGCATCACGTAACCCGGGAGCTTTGTGAAGCCCTCGCGGAGCGTGAGTTCGCTGGCCGGATCGGGAAGGGTCACCCAGAAGGTGAAACTGACATAGGGACCCCGGCAGTTCGCCTGGTGGCGGCCCTCCCCATGGTCTCCGGGACCCAGGTGCAGCCGCAGGAGCTCGGCGATCATTTCGGGCAGGAGCTCCTCCCGCCGCCCGATGATCTTGAGCGGGACGGATTGGGGCCAAGTCTGGTCCGGGCGGGGACAGGCGTCCATGCCCCGAGGATGCCCCGGGGTCCCGAGGTTGAAAAGTGCCTTCACCCAGAAGCTCTTGCGAGGCCTCGTTCAACTCGTCCGGCGGAGAAGGGTGGAGGTTGGAAAATGTCATCATGAGACCCTGGTCCTGGGCCTGCCGGGCTGCCGCCCGCGGCCCAAGCTGTCAGTTGGCCTCTGGCGGTTATCTGAAATCCAGCTTACTTTCTCCCTACCTTCACCTGATCGGAGCACCCCCATGACGCCTCAGTCGTCGCCAGGCGAAGGGTTCGAGGGAGCCATTCGCGGCCTCGGCCTTTCGGATGTCATCCAATTCAACGTCCAGAACCGCTTCACGGGATGCCTGGCCGTGCAGAATGGGGATCTCCGTGGGCTCCTGTTCTTCCGGGAGGGGGCCATCGTCCACGCGGAACATGGCAACCAGAAGGGCGAGGAAGCCTTCTACGACATCCTGAACTGGCCCGCCGGGCGTTTCGGCCTCCAGCCGGGTCTGTCCACACCCCACAGCACCATCCAGAAGTCGTGGCAGCACCTCCTCTTGGACGCAACCCGCGTGATGGATGAACAACGAGCCGGCCGAGCCAAACTGACCCAGGAGGTGCCCCCCATGCCCCAGGATTCTGGTTCAAAGCCTGCCCGGCCCTCGGACATCATCGACCGGGTCAAGGGGGTCCCTGGAGTCCTGTTCACCGTGCTGCAGACCAAGGACGGCACCCGGGTCGGCGACCACAGCTTCGAAGGCGAGGTCCTCTCGGGCATGGCCACCTTCCTGACCATGCTGGCAGGCCAGCTGGCGACGGTCTTCCAGGCGGGAGAACTCTTGTCCGCGGTGGTTCAAGGGAGCTCCCAGCACCTTCTCCTGTTCGCCTCCAAGAACCACCACCTTTGCGTCCTGGCCAGTGCTTCGAGCCAGGCGGGGGCCGTGGAGGCTGAGATCCGCCGGGTCCTGTCCTGGTACCGCTGAAGCCTCGAGGTCAAGCCATGAAGACCGTTCTTGAGCAGTTGAACGCCCTCCAGGGAGTGGTGGGGTGCATGGTGTTCGACCCTGAGGGCAGGGTCCTGGGCCACGCCTTCCCCCCGATCTTCGATGCCGAGGCCCTGCGGGGGGCGGCCGCCTTCTTGGCCAACGGGGCGGCAGGACTCGAGACCGCCACCGGGAAAATCGGCACCATGGACCTCCGATTCGGGGAATCCCGCATGGTGGTCCGCCCCATCACCGGGGCCACCCTCTTCATGCTTTGCACGTCCCAGGCCAATCTGCAATTCCTGAACATTTCCGTGGCCGTGGCCATCCCCAAGCTCGAAAAACTCGCGGCGGCGGTTCCTCCCCCCGCCCCGGCCGCTTCACGTCCGACCCCGGCCGCCGCCAAGCCTCCGACCCCGGCGGGTCCGGAGGGGAAGGGCGAGGAACTCAAGGGGTTCGAGAAGGCCTTCCTGAAGATGGACACCTGGCTGCGGAAACAGTCGGGGGAATGAACCGTCCGCCGTCCCGGCACCTGGAGGGGCGCCTCGGGGGCCCTCACTCCATGTCGATGTCCCGAAGGTCCTTCCCGGGCTTGAATCGGATGCTCTTGCCCTTGGGAATCTCGACCGTGGTTCCTGTCTTGATGTTCCGGCCCATTCCGCGCTTCCGGGGCCGCGGCTCGAACACCCCGAATCCCCGGATCTCGATCCGGTGTCCGTCCAGAAGGGCCTGCTTCATCCGTTCCGTCAGCAAGTCCACGCACTGCAGGGCGGTGGCCCGGGAGCACGGATAGGAGGCCATCAGGGCGTTGGCGATGTCGATCTTGATCATGGAAAGCCTCGGAGGGATCAGCCAGGGGGTTGACTAGAGATATCAGGGCCCGGGGCCCCGTGGAAGGGGCAATAAGGGCCTTAACGCGCCAGGGATATCTTCACGTCGGGGTTGGGGCTGGCCGGGGCGGGTGCCTGCGGGGAAGGCGGGGGGGGCGTCACGGGCAGCACCGGCGCTCCTCCGGCCTCCCGCCCCTGGCCCTGGCTGATGGACATGCCCCGTTCCATGTTGGTCCGGGCCATGTCGCTGGTGGCCATGATGCCTTCCAGCTTGAGCTTGAACTCGCCCACGTTGGTGGCCCGCTTGAGGGCCTCCTCCACCGTGATCATCCCCTCCCGCAGGAGGAAGAAGAGGCTCTGGTCGAAGGTCTGCATGCCGTACTGGCTCGTGCCCGCGGCCATCACGTCCCGGAGGCCCTTGGTCTTCTCCTTGTCCTCGATGCAGGACCGCACGGTCTCGGTGGCCACCATCACCTCCACGGCGGGCACCCGGCCCTGTCCGTCGGCCCGGGGCACAAGCCGCTGGGAAATGACCGCCTTCAGCACGCCCGCGAGCTGGAGGCGGATCTGCTTCTGGTGGTGGGGGGGGAAGACGGAGATGATGCGGTTGATGGTCTCCGTGGCGTCCAGGGTGTGCAGGGTCGAGAACACCAGGTGACCCGTCTCGGCGGCGTGCATGGCGGTCTCGATGGTCTCGTAGTCGCGCATTTCGCCGACGAGGATGACGTCGGGGTCCTGGCGAAGGGCCGCCCGGAGCGCGCCGGCGAAGCTCTTGCAGTCCGCCTCCACCTCGCGCTGGTTCACGATGCTCAGGTTGTCCCGGTGGAGGTATTCGATGGGGTCCTCGATGGTGAGGATGTGCTCGATCCGCGTGGCGTTGATGAGATCGATCATGGCCGCCAGGGTGGTGGACTTGCCTGAGCCCGTGGTTCCCGTGACCAGCACCAGGCCGCGCTGCTCCTCGCAGATCTTCTCCAGCACCCGGGGAAGCATGAGGTCCGCGATGCTGAAGATCTTCCGGGGGATGACGCGAAGCACCATCCCCACGGTGCCCCGCTGGTTGAAGATGTTGCAGCGGAAGCGTCCCAGGGCCGGAACCGAGTAGGCCAGGTCGATGTCCAGGTTGTCCTTGAACTTCTGCTTCTGCCGGTCCGTGGCCATGATCGAGTAGGCCATGGCGATGGTGTCCTCCTGGACCAGCCGCTTGAACTGGGTGAGGGGCATGAGCCTCCCCTTCACCCGGGCGATGGGGAAGTTGCCGACCTTCAGGTGGAGGTCCGATCCTCCCAGCTCCACGACGGTGGTCAGCAGCTCGTTGATGTGCATGGGGGACTCCGCGTCTGGAAGGCTTTTTCCCAGTGGCAGTCGGGATGGGGTTCCACCATCTTAGTCCTCCGCCGGGGTATGGGAAGGGGGCGGCGGGGCGGGTCCGGGGCGGGCTATGATGACCGGGGGGGGCCATGCCGTTTAGGGACGAATGCGGTGTCTTCGGAATCATTCCCCAGGCCGAGGCCCACCGCCACACCTACCTCGGCCTGTACGCCCTCCAGCACCGGGGGCAGGAGGCCGCCGGAATATGCTCCAGAGGGCCGGAGGGCCTCACCCTGCACAAGGGCCAGGGCTACGTGGCGGACGTGTTCACCCAGGAGGTCCTGGACCGCCTGGAAGGGGACGCCGCCATCGGCCACACGCGGTATTCCACCACCGGGGGAAACGTCGCGTCCGCCGCCCACCCCTTCCTGATCCACGGGCGCTTCGGCCAGGTCGCCCTCTGCCACAACGGGAACCTGACCAACTCCGAGGCGCTCCGGCAGCGGCTCATCGAGGCAGGGCACACCTTCACGAGCCCCTCGGATTCGGAAGTGATCCTCGCCCTGGTCAATCGCGCCGAGGCGGCGGACCTGGAGGGGGCGGTGGTGGAGGCCCTGAGCCAGGTGGAAGGGGCCTACTCGCTCCTCATCCTGTTCGAGAAGGGGCTCATCGCAGCCCGGGACCCCCTCGGCTTCCGTCCCCTGGCCATCGGCCGGATGGGCGAGGCTTGGGTCTTCGCTTCCGAGACCTGCGCCTTCGACCTGGTGGGGGCGGAATACCTCCGGGAGGTGGAGGCGGGCGAAATCGTGGTGGCGGATGCCGCGGGCCTGCGATCCAGGCAGTCGCGGGGGCAGGTCCAGGCGCTGCCTTGCGTCTTCGAGCACGTCTATTTCTCCCGCCCCGACAGCCTCGTTTTCGGTCGCAGCGTGATGGCCACCCGACGGGCCATGGGCCGCTTTCTGGCCCGGCGGCACGGGGTTCCAGCGGACCTGGTGGTGCCCGTGCCCGACTCCGGGGTCCACGCGGCCCTGGGCTACGCGGAGGAGAGCGGGCTTCCCTTCGACTTCGGCCTGATCCGGAACCACTACGTGGGCCGCACCTTCATCGAACCCAAGCAGAGCATCCGCTCTTTCGGGGTGAAGGTGAAGCTTAATCCCGCCAGGGAACTGCTCCGGGACAAACGCGTCGTCCTCGTGGACGACAGCATCGTGCGCGGCACCACCTCCAAGAAGATCGTCCAGATGGTGCGGGCCGCGGGGGCCCGGGAAGTCCACATGCGCATTTCCAGTCCCCCCACCACCCACAGCTGCTTCTACGGCATCGACACCCCCACCCGGGAGCAGCTCATCGCCGCCCGCCAAAGCGTGGCGGAGATCGCCCGCTTCATCGAGGCGGACACCCTGGGCTACCTTGCCCTGGAGGACCTGGAACAGGCCGTGGAGGATCCCCTCCATGGTCGCGGCTTCTGCTACGCCTGCTTCACGGGGGTGTACCCCGTGGATCCGGGGGGACTCAGGGCCTCCGCGTCCTGCGGCCCATGACGGGTTCGGGCCCTCCGGGCCCCTGGCAGGCCCGCTTCGAGGACGGCCTGCGCTTCCTGGGAATCGCCCTGGCCCTCCAGGAGGACGGACGGAACGGCGGCGCGGCGGTGAGTGCGGCTTGCGATGCCCTGCGATGCTTCCTGGCCATTCTGGACGAGGCCGGGCGGCGCCGCCTGGAGGACCCGGAAGGGGGGGTCCAGCGCCTGGGGGAGCAGGCCCGGGCCCTGCTCGATCCCACCCAGGCGCCTGCCGAGGCGGGACTTCACGCGGTGGAAGCGGCGCTTCTGGCGCGGGACCAGGCTGCCCGTCTCCTCCCGCGCCTCGCCTGATCCGGGCCCCCTGGCGTCGCCTGGGGGCCCGGGCTTAATCTGGGCCCCCGGGAGGTCCTCCCCATGGACGATGCGTCCGCTTTCCCTGCTCCCGAGGCCCCGGGACTCCTCCCGCCTCCTCCCGCCCTGGTCCCTTTCGAGGACGAGGGCATCCCCGGTTTCTGGGCCCGGGTGGGCGGGATGTTCCAGCTCCTCTTCAGCGAACCCCTGGCCCTCTTCGAGCGGGTCCCCCGGGGGGACAAGTTCGGCCCGCCCTGGCGCTTCCTGCTTCTGCTCTCGGTTCCGGCCTTCCTGCTGCTCGGCCTGATCTTCGGGGCCTTCGGATTCGCGGCCTTGGTGGGAGCCCTGGCCGACCGGGGCGCCGACACAAAGTTCCTCGCCATCCTCCCGGCCGTATTCCTCGTGATCCTGGCCCTCCTGCCTGTCCTCCTGTTCGTGGGGATGCTGGTGGGAGGAGCCCTGGACCACTTCTTCCTCTGGATCTGGGGCGGCCTGAAGGACGGTGAGGCCCTGGAATCCACCATCCGCGCGGTGGGGTATGCCAACGCCTTCATCCAGCTTGGGGCCTGGATCCCCTACCTTGGCTTCCTCGTTCAGCTGGCGGGCCGGATCTGGCTCGGCGCCGGGCTCGCGCGGATGCACCGGACCCAGACATGGCGGGGCATCTGCGCGGTCCTCACGCCCCTCTTCCTGCTCTGCGGGTGCCTCTTCCTGCTTCTGCTCTGCCTGCCTCTGGCGCTGCTGGCGGCCAGGTCCTAGGAGCTCAGCCAGCACCTCAGGGCGGAGGGCAGCTCCTCCGCCTCCAGGACCCGGTCGACCGCTCCGGCCTGCAGGGCCTGGTCTGCGTCCCAGTGTTCGAAACCACGGAAGAGCCGCGCGGCCCCGCCCTCTCCCAGGACTTCGGGCAGGCGGGCGGTGCCCCCGAAGCCCGTGAGGATCCCGTGGCGGGCGGCCGGGTGGGCCATCTTCAACCCCCGCACGCCCCACCGCCGCTGCCCGTGCAGGGCCAGGTCGCAACCTCCCCCCATGGCCACGCCGCTCAGCACCGTGAGGCTCTCCCAGCCGGGCCACAGCAGGTGGGACATCACCCGCTGGCCCCGGCGGGAGAAGGGATCCGCCGCGACGGAGTCCAGGGCCCCCACCTGGTGGAGGTCCGCCCCGGCGCTGAGGTGGCCGGGCCGACCGTCCATCCAGTGCGCGCTGGAGAGGGCCAGCCTCCTGACGCCCGACCAGCGAAGGGCGATGAAAAGCCGGTCCAGGGCCTCGAGCGTCTCGGTCCGGAGGCGGTTCAGGCCGTCCCCGCTCCGCAGTCCGACCCAGGCCCAGCCTGGGCCCCCCAACGAATCGATCGATGTGGGGCCGTCGAAGACGCGCCGAGGTCGGCCGGGGGTGGCGTCCATAGAGTTTTCTATCACGGACGATGGACTCCTCGTCATCGGGCCAGGGCCGAGACCCACGCGTCCACCGCCGGGGCCAGCCGGGAGGCCAGGGTCCAGACCCCCAGGGCCGTGACCGCCCCCGTGAAGACGTCCATGGTGTAGTGGGCCCTGAGGATCAGCACGACCGCGGCCTCCAGGGTCGCCAGCAGGATCCCAGCGACCCATCCGGGAGCGCCCAGTTGGGCCCCGAGTTCCGCCGCCCCCAGGACCGCGACGGCGGTGTGCCCCGAAAAAAAGAGATCGGTCGCGGTGCCGTAGGTCACCAGGAGCGAGGGGAAGCCGGGGTGGCGCCAGATCATTCCGCGGGGGGCGGGGAGGGCGCACAGGCCCTGGCAGAGCTGTCGGAGCGCGAAGAGGATCAGCAGGCCGAGGAAGGGCCGGAGGCTGGGACCGAAGAGGGCCGAGGCCAGGAGGAAGAGCCCCGCAAGGTCGATCCCGGCGGAACTGGCGATGAGGATCCCGTCGGCCAGTCGGGGCCGGGCGTGGAGCCCCTCGTTGAGGGGTCCTGTCCAGCCGTGGATCCGGTCGCCCAGACCGTCCTCGGGGAAGGGCCTGCGCGCGATCAGGGACTGGGTCCAGAACCAGGCCCCCAGGGCGGCGGCCATGGCGACGGACTTCACGGCCCAGGGTGGAAGCATCATGGCGGCGCTCCAGGTGGGGGGGCCGCGCGACCGGCGAATTCCGGGAAGGCGAGCCGCGTGAGGATTTCGAGTTCGGCAACCAGGGCCTGCCGCTCCGCCCGCAGCCGCTCCAGACGGGGTCGGGATGCGACCGAGTGAAGGAGCCAGCGGAGGGTCCGTCCAGCCCGGCGACTGCGCTCCTGCCAGGCCAGGGCGAAGAAGCCCGATGGGAGGAGGAGCGCGGCGAGGGCCGCCGCCGCGGCCCACCCCCCCACCCCGTGGGCGCCCCAGACCTCCAGGGTCCAGAACAGGGGGTAGAAGACCATCCCGGCGGCGATCTTGTCCGTCCCTTCCTCTTCGTCCGTGTGGGGAATCCACCGGACCGCGGCCCGGGTGCCCTGGTAGGGGAGCCCGTGGAGGAGGATCCCCGCCAGGGCCAGAGGAGCACCCAGGCCCAGCACCAGGAGGTCCCGCAGGGCGGAGAGGCTCACGCGCCCCTCCCGCGGCCGGTGGAGGAAGGGATCCGTGTCCAGGCCAAGGTCCTCCAACTCGCGGTCGAAGGCCCGGAGGCGTTCGATGAAGGAATCCACCCGCACAGGGTCGGCCGCCAGGAGGCGCCGGTGTCCCTCGGACGCCCCCTGCAGCCAGGGGAGGCCCTGGGCCAGCCTCGCCCGGCCCGAAGAGGGAGTCCCCAGGCTGGCCAGGAGCCTGAGCAGCCTGAGCGTCTCGAGGTCGGGAGCCTCCACGATCAGGGACTTCAAGGCCGCGGCCAGGCGGGCGGTGAGCTCCCGGGCGGCGCCTTCGGAATCCATGCGGGCGGCCTGGAGGAGGTCTCCGGTGGGCACGGGGCGGCCGATCTGGACCAGAGCCCGGCCCTCCCGGAAGATTCCCGGGTTCTCGAAGACGAGGCCCACGGGCAGAAGGGTGACCGGGGGTTCCATCCCTTCACCCTCCGCCTCGAGAAGCATGCGGGCCGCTCCCGTTCGGAGTTCCAGGAGGACGGGCTCGGGCTGGGTGCGGCCCTCCGGGAAGATGAGGATCGCCTCCCCGGCCCGCAGGGCCGCGGTGGTGGCCTGGAACAGCCGGGCGTTCTTCCCGGGATCGTCGCCGTGCTCCTGCCGACGGCGGACCGGCAGGGCGCCCAGGCCGCGGAGGAAGGGCCCGATGAGGGGGTGGCCGAAGAGCTGGTCCTTCGCCAGGACCCGGAGGGGCCGGCGGAAGGCGGCCAGGAGGAGCATGGCGTCCACCAGCGAGTTGTGGTGGTTCGCCGCCACCAGGAGCGGACCCGATTCGGGTACGCGTTCCACCCCCTCGACCTCGGTGTGCCGGAAGTAGATCCACAGGAGCAGGCGGATGAGCCTGCGGATGGGACCGGAGAGGATGCCGGAGGAGGCCATGGCCCATTCTGCAGCAGCCCTCAGATTCCCAGTCGGGCGAAGGCTTCCTCGATCGTCTCCCCGTCGGGGTCCCACCGCGGCAGTTCGGGCCACTGGTTCCGGAAGAAGGTGTCCTGCCGCTTGGCATAGGCCTGGGTGGCCGCCACGATCCGGGCTTCCACCGCTTCCGGCGTCCCGCCTTGGAGCCAATCGAGGTACCCCAGGGGGCGGAGTTCCCGGAGGGCCCCCTCCAGCCCCTGTTCCACCAGGCGGAAGGCCTCCAGGGGCCACCCGGCGAGGATCTGCCCCCGGACCCGAAGGCGGATCCGTTCCCGCCGGGCTTCCCGCCGCGGCTCCACAAGGAGGGCCCTCCAGCCCTGCGGAATCCCCCTCCGGACGCCGGCGGTGAGGTCTCCGAAACGCCGTCCTGTCGCCAGGTGCAGGGCCAGGGCCCGCTGGAGGCGGGAATGATCCCGGGGATGGAGCTCCGCGGCCCGGAGGGGATCCACGGCGTTCAGATAGCGATGCAGGGTCCCGGGTCCCAAGTCCCGCCCCCAGCGGCGGACCCGGGCCTGCAGGGGCGGCGGAACCTCGGGAAGCTCATCCAGCTGCTCCCAGATGCCCCGGAGGTAGAGCCCCGAACCGGTGACCAGGACCGCCGGGTCGGCTTGGGCCAGCCACTCCCTCACGAGACGGCCGAAACCGGCTGGGTTCTGGCCTGCACCCAAGGGAAGGCACCCGTAGCCGAGGTGAGGCGCCCGCGCCCGTTCTTCCGGGCCGGGTTGCCCGGTGCCGATCTCGAGCCCCCGGAAGGCCTGAAAAGGGTCCCCATTCACCACCGTGCCCCCGATGCGGCGGGCCAGTTCGGCGGCAAGGCCGGACTTCCCTGAGGCGGTGGGGCCGAGGATGGCGATCTTCAATGGAACCTCCCGCCTCCCAGGCGGCACTACCACTCTAGGTCCATGCATGATCCCCGTCCTCCTTCCCCTCGTGGGCCCCACCATCCCGCTGCCTCAGCCTCTCCCGGCCGTCTGGCCCCTTCCCCGCGGGGCGGACGACGAATTGCGCGCCCGGGTCCGTGACCTCCCCGGAGCTGTGGTGGTTGTGGAGGACACTTTCCTGGAGCCCTTCCAGGTCCGGGAGCGAAACATCGAACTGCTTCGCGGAAAGCTGAGGGTTTTCCTCCGGAACGGAGTTCCCGGGCAGATGGGGCTTCCTCCGTGGACCGACCCGGCGGTCACCCGCTCCGGGGGAAATGTGGTCCACCGGGTCTACAGTCCAGGAGGGGTGGGATTCTGAGGCCGGGCTCTTCGGGCCTCAGCGCCCCTCCGCCAGGGCCGTGATCCGCTCCCGCACCGTCGCCATCACCGCTTCCCGGGAGGCACCCACTGTGGCCACCGGAAGTCCGATCCTGACGGTGTAGTCGCCGGGGAGGATCCTCCGGGAACCCTTGGGGAGCCGCTCGAAGCCGCCGGAGATGCCGATCGGGACGATGGGAACCCCCGCGTCCTGGGCCAGGGCGAAGCCCCCCTTCTTGAATTCCTGGATCCGCCCATCCTGGGTGCGGGTCCCTTCAGGGAAGATGACCACGCTCTGGCCCTGCTGAATCCGGCGGGCGGCGTCCTTCAGGCTCTCGATGGCCTTGGACCGGTTCTGCCGGTTGATGAAGATGAAGCCCATGAACCAGATGAGCTGGCCCAGGAGGGGCACCCACTTCAGCTCCCGCTTGGCGATGAAGACCGTGTAGACCCCCAGCTCGGCGATCAGGAAGGGGGGGTCCAGGTGGCTCTGGTGGTTGGACATGAAGACCACCGGCTGGCGGCCCGATCGGATGTCCTCAGGCAATTCGTCCCAACCCAGGATGCGGAACCGGATGCCCCCCACCGCCCAGGCCACCCTGCACCACAGGCGGGCGATCCCGAGGAAGGCACGCTGGCGGCCGAGGACGATGGAGGTCAGGGGGATCGTGAGGCAGGCCAGGGCGACATTGAGTCCCATCAGGAGGATGGTCGCCAGCCCCCACACCGGATTTCGACGCCAGTTCGACACAGCCCCTCCCCGATCCCTAAGCTACCAGCGCCGGGGCCGCGTCCGCTCAGGGGATGGGGTCCACGCCGCCCCGGGTGAGGGGGGAGCAGCGCACCAGGCGCCAGGTGGTGAGGATTCCGCCTCGGAGGGTGCCGTACTTCCGGACGCACCCGAGGCCGTAGTGGCTGCAGGTCGGGGTGAACTTGCACTGACCGGGGAGGTGCCCGCTGAGGGTGGCCTGGTAGGCCCGGATGAGGCCCCGGGCCACCCAGGCGGAGGGCTGGAAACGGACGGGAAGCAGAGCCTCCAGCAGGAGGAATACGCCGGCGACCAGGAAGGGGTGATCCCAGGCCCAGGCAGCCACGCTAGACCTTCGCGCCATCCAGCTCCGCCTTCAGCCGCCGGGCCTCCTCCAGGAAGGCGGGCACCAGGTCCTCCTCCTTCACCTTGCGGATGAGCTCTCCCCGGCGGTAGATCAGGCCCTCGCCGGCGCCTCCGGCCACCCCCAGGTCGGCGTCCCGGGCCTCCCCGGGCCCGTTCACCACGCATCCCATCACCGCGTAGGTGACGTTCTCCTGCCCGATGGCCTTCAGTCCCGCCTCGATTTCGTGGGCCACCCGGTCCAGGTCAATCTGCACCCGGCCGCAGCTGGGGCAGCTGACCATCCGGAAGCCCCCCTCCCGCAGGCCCAGGCCGCGGAGGATTTCGTGGCCCACGTCGCACTCTTCCTCGCCCTTCCCGGTGAGGGAGACCCGGATCGTATCCCCGATCCCTTCCGCCAGCAGGATGCCCAACCCCATGGCGCTCCGGATCGTGCCTCCGAAGGGCGTTCCGGCCTCGGTGATTCCCAGGTGGAGCGGGACATCCACCTGGCGGGCCAGCAGCCGGTAGGCCTGGACGGTGCGGGGCACGTCGCTGGCCTTGAGGCTGATCTTCACCTCCTGGAAGCCTTCCCTGTCGAGCACTTCCAGGTGGCGCAGGGCGCTGGCCACCATGGCTTCCGGGGTGGCGCTGCCGAACTTTTCCAGAAGGTCCTTCTCCAGGGAGCCGGCGTTCACGCCCACGCGGAGGCTGATCCCCTTCTCCCCGGCCTTTTCCACCACGGCCCGAACGCGGTCCTGGCCCCCGATGTTGCCCGGGTTGATGCGCAGGCACGCGGCGCCGCCGTCGGCGGCCACCAGGGCCAGGCGGTAGTCGAAGTGGATGTCCGCCACCACGGGAATGGGGGAGCGGGAGCAGATCTCGTGGAAGACCTCCCCGGCCTTCTTGGTGGGTACGCTCACGCGCACGATCTCGCAGCCGTGGGCGGCGTAGTCGTAGATCTGGTGGACCGTGGCCTCCACGTCCCGGGAATCGGTCTTCGTCATGCTCTGGACGCTGATGGGGGCGTCCCCCCCGACCCGGACCGAACCCACCCGGACCTGGCGGGTCCGGCGGCGGGGGGACAGCAGCTGGTGCGACTGGTCGGACATCCTCACCTCGACGGCCGCGGCCGAGGCTACCAGTCTAGCGGTACGGAGCCGGGGAGGCCCGGGGCCCTTCCGGACCCCGAGGTCCCCGAAATTCCAGCCGGACCTACTGCTTGAGGTTGAGCGTTTCCTGGAGCAGCTGGTCGGTGGCGGTGACCACGCGGCTGCTCGCCTGGTACCCCCGCTGGCTCACGATGAGGCGCGTGAATTCTTCCGCGACATCCACGTTCGAGAGTTCGAGGTTTGCCCCCAGGATCCCCCCGCGCCCGCCCTGGTTCGCGATCCCGATGGTGGGCGCCCCGCTCGCGATGGTCTGGCTCCAGGAGCTGTTTCCAATCTGGAGGAGCCCGTTGGGGTTCGCAAAGGTGGCGATGGCCACCTGGGCCAGGGCCAGAACCTGGCCATTGGTGAAGGTTCCGGAGATGATCCCGTTCTGGTCCACGCTCAGGTCCCGGAGTGAACCCGCCCCGTAGCCGTCCTGATAGCTGGAATTCGTGCTGGAAGCGGAGGCGTACTGGGTGAGGTTGGAACTGCCGTCAGAGTTGCGCACGTCCCAGGTCACGGTCTGCGTCGCAGTTCCGTTGTTCCAGTCGACCTGGAAGCTTGGGTTGGCGCCCGCAGGGGGAGTGATCAGGTTTCCGCTCGCGTTGAAGGTGAGGCTTCCCGTGACCACGGCAGGAGTGAAGCTGGCGGTGCCATTGGGATCCACGATGGTGTAGGTCCACGTGTTGGGGGGCGCCGCCTGCTTGGTGAACTGGATGTTCAGCGTGTGAATGTTCCCCTGGCTGTCGTAAAGCTGGATCGGGGACGTGAGGTGAGGGGCGGCGGCGGTGGGGTCCTGGTTGCTGTTCAGGTTGATGCCCAGGCGGAAATGGGCCGTGGCCAGGGCCTGCGTCGTGAAGCCGGCAGCGATCTGGACCGCGGCGGGAGTCTGGGAGGTGTTCACCAGTCCCGTGGTTGGGTCCCGGTTCCAGCCGAGAACCTGGGATCCGTCCGAGGTGACGAGGAATCCGTTGTTGTCGCGGGTGAAATTTCCCGCCCGGGTGAAGGCGACCCGGCCGTCCTTGGTCTGGACGGTGAAAAAGCCCGACCCTTGGATGGCCATGTCGAGGGGGTTCTGGGTGGAGGCGAAACTCCCCTGGCCGAAATTCTGGGCGACCACCCCGAGACGGGTGCCCAGGCCAATCTGGAGGGGGTTCCCATTGCCCTGCGACGTGAGGCCCCCGAGGGAGGCCGAGAAGATGTCCTGGAAGGTGGCGCTGGACCCCTTGTACCCGATGGTGTTCAGGTTCGCGAGGTTGTTGCCGATCACCCCCAGGGCCGAGGAGTTGGCCCCCAGGGCGGACAGGCTGGCGTAGAAAGCGGAGTAGAGGCCCATGGATTCTCCCTGCGCGCTAGGCGGCGATCTCGGTGACTTCCGAGAGGGTGTAGGTCTTGCCGCCAGCCACGAGGTAGACGACCCCGGCCTTGAAGGTGACGGCGTCGACCTTCACGTAGCATGTGGTTTTGGCGTCGATCGCCTTTCCGTCGGTTCCCGTCGCGGTGATTTCCACCGTGTAGTCCCCGTCGGCGAGCTTCGCCCCCTGGGCATCCATGCCGTCCCAATCCACCGTGCTCTGCCCGGCCTTCAGGCTGCCCTGGGGCAGCGTCCGCACGACCTTTCCGGTGGCGTCCTTGATGGTGATGGTGACGTTCTTGGCATCGGAAGGGAGGCTGATCCCGATGGTGGCCTTCCCGTCCTTGAGGTTCACTGAATTCCCCGGAACCCGGATTCGTTTGCCCACCAGGCTGGCCACTTGGGCCTGGAAGAGCCCCTGGTTCTGGACCTGGATTCCTTCGAGGAGCGTCCCCAGGTTGGCCAACTGCTCCAGGTTCGAAAAACTCGTGAGCTGCTGGACCATCTGGTTCGGGTCCTGGGTGTTGCTGGGGTCCTGGTTCTTCAACTGGGCAACCAGCAACTTGAGAAAGGCGTTCTTGTCCAGGGCGTTGTTCGGCGAAGTCGGCGTGCCCTGGGGGGCCGTGCTGGAACTGACGAGGGCGGTTTCCATGTTGCCTTCCTGAACAGGGCCCGTGCCAATCAGGCCAGAAGCTCGATCCCGCGCGGTCTTCCGCGCCGGGCCGGAGCTGGGTTGGGTGAATCCTGCCGCGGGGGACCTGGGACCGCCTCCGTGGGCCAGGTGCGGTTCGAATCGGGTTGGGTCCAGGGCCTGGGATGGGGGTTGGCCTGCTGCTGAAGGTCGAATCCGCCAAGGTTCAGGCCCTGTTCCTGCAGCGAGACCTCGAGGATTCCCTTGTGCTGCATCAGCACCGGAATGCTCTTCGGATCCGAGACCCACAGGCGCGCCCGCACATCCTGTCCCTCCACTTGAAGGACGATGCGGACCCGGCCCAGGGATTCGGGGTGAAGCTGGAGGTCCGCACCCTGGATCGAATTCCGGATCATCCACCGCACCCCGCCCTCCACCTGCTGGAAGAGGCTGGGCGGAGGGTGCGGGACCGGGGGCGGAACGCCCGTGGGAGGGGAGGGATCTGGAGCGGAAAGGGACGCGGCCGGGGCTGCGGACACCTGGACGCCCAGGGATTCGGCGCGGGGCAACAACCCCGGTCCAGGTGAGGCGGGCATCCGTGGCGCAGCCTGCCCGGGGGCGTTGGCCGGTTCAGATTCGGCCGAGTCTGCGGGAGCCCTGGGACTGGTGGTGCTCAGGTCCGGATGGGCCGGGGGCGGAGGGGGCCTGGTCCCCGGGGCGGCGGCAGAAAGATCCGGGTTCGCAGGAGGTGGCGCGGTCTCCGAGGGCGGGGCGGCGCCCCGTTCCTGGACCCAAGTCGATCCCTGCGAAGGAGGCTCCTCCGATCCCGGGGCCGGGACCTGGGCGGGATCAGGGGCCGCTCTCCCGGGATCTTCCAGGAGGCGGAGGGCCTGGAGGGCCCGCCCATGCTTCGGAGGAGTCCCGTCCACCGGGGGGTCTGGGGCCGCCGGAACCCCCTGGGCGGGCACCCGGGGCTCCGTCGCGGGGCTCGCCGCGAGGGGGGTGAACGCAGCGTTTTCGGTGGGCAGCGGCACCAGGATGGGAGGTGGCCCCGGGTTCACCTTCGGCTCGGGCATGGGAAACAAAGTGCCGGGAGGAAGGGCCTCGGGGGTCGTGGGGGATGGGGCGGGGGGAGGCATTTCCAGCATTCCGGCACCCGCCGCCATGGGTGCGCCGAGGCCCCCCGCGAGCATGTTGGGTCCCTGCAGGGCCGACGCAGAGACTCCCTCGGGAGTCTGCGGAGCGAGCGTGCCGGCCACCGCGGCAACCTGCGGAGCCAAACCGGCGACCACCGCCTGGGCTGCCCCCTGCGGGCCAGGGATCAGCGGCTCTCCGGGGGGGACAGGTCCGGCGGATTCCTGGCCCTGTGCGGGAGCGAGAGGGGCAGGGGCCCCGCCGGGCTCCTCCCGTTTCGCGGGCTCCGGACTTCCTTCCGTGCGGGTCCCCGAGCCTTCCACCGGGCCGGCCTTTTCAGCGGTCTCCGGAGCGATCTCCCCGGGCGCCTCGGGGGCACCCGGCCCGGATGGGGGAAGGGGGACCAGGCCCCCGGCCTGGGCCATGATCCCGGCGAAGGCAGGGTCCGCTGGATCCGGGTTCGTGACTGCCTTGGTCTGGGCCTTGGGGACGGGCATCCCGGCGGCGGCGACCTGGAACATCGGAACCTCCTCCCGAAGGGGACGAGGCACCCGGGCAGGGGTCGTGCCGGGATTTCAGGGCAATTAAGGCCCCTTCGGAACATCCCGGGAGCGTGCCACGCGTTCCGAAAGGCGTCCCGCGAGCCTGGGCTCGACCTGGTCCAGGAGCTTCCCGGCCTTTTTCGGCGCCATGGCGGCGAGGAGGCTGGAGGCCGTCTCGAAGTTCACCTGAGCCAGTTCCCCCAGGGCCTTGGCGCCGGCCGCGGGGTCCATGGCCTCGTAGGTACGGACGATCTGGGGATCCAGAACCGGGCGGGTGCGCTCGGCCTCAAACTTCGCCACGGCATCCTGAAGGCTTCGTTCCCGGGCCTGCAGCTCCTGCCGGTCCCGGTCCAGGGCCGCCTGCAGCACCCCCAGACGCTGTTCCAGTTGCTGGAGCTCGGATTCCTTGCGGGCCACGGTCTTCTCTCGCTGCTGGAGCTTCTCCGCCAGTTCCCCGAGCTTGAGCCCGTCCCCTCCCTTGGGCTCCTGGGCGGAGAGGAGGATGACCCCGGCCGAGAGGGCCAGAGGTGCCAGGATCCAGATCCATCCACGGGTGTTCACGGGACACCTCCAGAAAGGGGCGGGGCAGGGAATTCCTGGCGGCCCCGGCGAAGCACGGAGAGTTCGTCGGTCTCCCGCAGCTCCTTGCGGGCCTCCTCAAGGTCGTGGGCGGCCATTCGCCGCTCCTTCAGGCGCAGCAGCATCATCCGGGACTGCCTGGCCTTGAGGAGGATCCCCCGGGCCGTGTCCACCTGGTGCCGGGCCTCCTCGAGTTGGGCCTCCGCCGCCCGGATCCGCCGCTCCAGGGAGACCAGGTAGCGTTCCACCAGCCTCCACCGCAACAGGTCGATGCTGGCTCCCCGGGGGGCGCGGCGGATCTCGAAGGCCGCCCGCTGGGATCCCCTCAGCTCCGTGACCTTCCCGGCCGCCTCCTGCTGCCGGGTCACCATCCGGACCAGGTGGCGCCGGGCCTCCCGCTCCAGGGCTTGCCTCAGGCTCAGGAGCGCGTGGAGGCGGAAGATGAAGCGGCGCGCCACCCTAGGCTCCTCCGGCCGCCACTCGGGACTCGCCGCCGTCCTTCAGGAAGGCGCCCAGGTCGATGCCGAAAATGGCCCCCAGGCCCAGCAGGGTCTGGCGGTAGGAACTCTGTTCGCTCACCGCCTGGCGCAGGAAGGCCTCGATGGCGGGCTGGAACTGGATGGCCTGGTCGATCTGGGGGCTTGAGCCCCTTGTGTAGGCCCCAATCTGGATGAGGTCCTCGGCATCCTGGTAGGTCGCCAGGAGGTCCCGGATTTTCGCCGCAAGCTGCTTGTGCTCAGGCTGGGCGGTGGTGGTGAAGAGCCGGCTGAGGCTGGCGAGGACGTCCACGGCCGGGTAGTGGTTCCTCGAAGCCAGTTTCCGGGACAGGACGATGTGCCCGTCGAGGATGCCCCGGACCGCGTCGCTGATGGGTTCATTGAGATCATCCCCCTCCACCAGCACCGTATAGATGCCCGTGATGGAGCCGAAGCCCTCGAAGTTTCCGGCCCGCTCCATCAGGCGGGGCAGCAGGGCGAACACCGAGGGGGTGTAGCCCCGGCTGGAAGGGGGCTCCCCGGCGCTGAGGCCCACCTCGCGCTGCGCCATGGCGAACCGGGTGGAGCTGTCCATCATCAGGAGGACGTCCTTCCCGCGGCGCATGAAGTGTTCCGCCACCGCGGTCCCCGCCAGGGCGCAGCGGAGGCGCAGCAGGGGGGTCTGGTCCGAGGTGGCCACCACCACCACCGAGCGCCGGAGGCCCGCCTCGCCCAGGTCGCTCTCGATGAATTCCCGCAGCTCGCGGCCCCGTTCCCCCACGAGGATGATGACGTTCACTTCGGCCGCGGTGTTTCGGGCGATCATTCCCAGGAGGGTGGACTTGCCTACGCCCGACCCGCTGAAGATGCCCACCCTCTGCCCCTTCCCCAGCGTGAGAAGGCCGTCGATGACCCGCACCCCCGTGGGAAGAGGCTCCAGGATGCGCCGCCGGCGCATGGGATTGGGTGGCGACCCCAGAACCGGGATGTGTGCCTCCGCCTCGATGGGAGGGCCACCGTCGAGGGGGTTGCCCAGGGGATCCACCACGCGGCCGAGCAGGGCGTCCCCCACCGCGAATTCCGGGTGCCGGCCGGTGCCCTCGACCACCATGCCCGGGCGGACACCCTCCATGGCTTCGATGGGCATCAGGAGGACCCGGCCCTCCTGGAATCCGACCACCTCCGCGGGAATCCTCCTCTCCGGGGTGGCGTGGATGAACATCTGCTCGCCGATGAAGGCTTCGGGGCCGTTGGACTCCGCCAGGAGGCCGACCACTTTCCCGATGCGGCCCATCCACTTCCCGGGGGGCAGTTCGGCGATCCGCCCTCCGAGGCCCGCGAGTTCCATCAGCCCTCCTCGGCGACCCGCTGGAGCAGTTCCAGGAGGCGCTCCCGGCGCTGTTCGACCGTGGCCTCCAGGAGGCCCCGGGTGGTCTCGACCCTGAGGCTGCCCCGGCCCAGTTCGGGATCGGGCAGGAAATGGAGCCCGTCCCGGATGGGCAGCCGCTCACCCAACATTTCAAGGTCCCGGGGATTGATGCGGACCGTGAGGGCGGCGCCCCCCTGGAGGCCGGGACCCACGGTCAACGGGTGCAGGTCCAGGACCCGGTCCAGGAGTTCCTTCACGTCTGAACGGGGACTGCGGATCTGCTGGGCGGCCAGGTACTCCCCCACCGCCAGGGCCAGCGCGGCCGCTTCCTCCTCCAGGGACCGCTGGAAGGCGTCCCGGATGGAGGCCAGCTGGGCCAGGTGCTCTTCCAGGCGATGGATGTAGGTCCGGTACTGGCTCTCGCCGAAGGCCCGCCCCTCCCCCTCCCCGGCGGCGAAACCCTCCTCGTAGGCCTGCCGGGCGATGTCCAGGGCCCGATGCTCGGCTTCCTGGAGGCGGGTGTGGATGAGATGGTCGACCGAGGCCAGGCGCTGAGCGTCCTCCTCGGGGGTGCTCAGGGCGCTTCCGATGGGTTGGTCGTCCTCCCCCGGGCCCTCCGATTCGAGGGCCATGGACAGGTCCACCGGGAAGTAGGGGAAGGCCTCCACGGCCTTGTCCCGCGCCCGGTCGGAGGGGATGATCCGGTCACTGGACATAGTCCTCCCCGCCGCCTCCGCCGATGCTGACGACGCCCTCCTCCTCGAGCTGGCGGACGATCTCCACGATCTCGTGCTGGGCCTTTTCCACGTCCTTGAGCTTGATGGGCCCCATGAACTCCATTTCCTCCTTCATCAGCTCCACGGCCCGGCTGGACATGTTGCGGAAGAACTGGTTGCGGAGCTCCTCGCTGGTCCCTTTCAGGGCGGTGGTGAGGATCTTCTTGTCCACCCGTTTCAGGATCTCGGTGATGCCCAGGTCGTCGATCAGGAGGATGTCGTCGAAGACGAACATCAAATCCCGGATGTTGGCGGCGAGCTGGGGGTTCTCCGTCTCGATCTTCTCCAGCACCAGGCGCCCCGCGTTGCGGTCCATCCGGTTGAAGAGCTCCGCCACGGCCCGGACGCCGCCGTAGGCCTCGGTGGCAAAGGAGCCCAGCGCCTCTAGTTTCTGCTCCAGGATGAGCGAGATGCGCCGGACCACCTCCGGACTGATCTCCTGGAGGTTCGCCATGCGCATGGCCACGTCGGCCCGGAGACCGTCCGGCAGGCTGGTGATGAGGTCCGCGGCCTGGCTGGCGTTGAGGTGGGCCAGGATCAGGGCGATGGTTTGGGGGTGCTCGCTCTGGATGAACTTGGAGAGCTGCTGAGGGTTGGCACGCTCGATGCTCGAGAAGCCCGCAGAGGATTCCAGGGCCTTGGTCAGCCGGTCGATGATCTTCCGCGCCGCCTCGGGTCCCACGGATTTGATGAGCAGCTTCTTGGCGTACTCGATCCCGCCCTGGCTGATGTAGCTCTTGGCCAGGGTCATCGTGTGGAATTCCTCCAGGATTTCGTCCGCGGTCTCGGGTTGCACGTGGCGGGTGAGGGCGATCTCCCGTGAGATGGACTGGATCTCGTCCTCCTCGAGGTACTTGAAGATCTGAGAGGCGGCTTCGTCCCCCAGCGCCACCATGAGCACCGCGGCCTTCTGCGTGCCGTTCAGCTTGGCCATGTCGGGCTCCTACCGTCCGTCTTCCAGCATCCAGGAGCGCACCAGGGAGGCCACCGTCTCGGGGTCGCTGGTGGCGCTCTCGTGGATCCGCTTCTTGATGAGTTGGCGCCGCTGGGCCTCGGGGGCCTGGGTGATCCCCTCGGCGTTGAGGTCCGCCTCGATCTCGGCCTCCAGCTCCTGAAGGGTCTTGGTGGGGGTGAATTTCTTCACGGGAACCCCTCCTTCCGACACCACCCCGTCCGCCCCGGCGATCCGGAGGGGCGCCGGCCGATTCAGGGTGGCGGAGATGCGCCGGAGCATGGGCAGGATGACGAAGAAGAAGACCGCGAGCCCGAGCAGGAGGAAGACCAGCTGGCCCCCGTTCCTGGAGACGTAGTCAAGCAGGGGCTGCCACCAGGGAATTTTCTCGAGCGGGCCGGTGAGCGAGGCAAAGGCCAGGTTCTCCACGGTGAGAAGGTCTCCCCGCTTCTCCTGGATGCCGACGGCGCTGGCCACCTGATCCCGGATCTTCTTGATCTCCTCGGCGCTCCGGGGGACCGATTTCCCCACGGTCTCCCCCTTGGGGTCCTTCTCCCAGACCTGGGCGTTGTCCAGGACCACCGCCAGGGAGAGCCGCTTGACCGAACCGGGCGCCTGCTCCACCACCCGCTGGGTCTTGGTGATTTCGTAATTGGTGGTGGTCTCCTTCTTGTCGCCGGTCTCCGTTCCTCCCCCGCCGCCTGCGGGGGCGCTGGCCGGAGCCACGTTGGAGGCCGTCCCGGGGACCCCGCCGGATCCCTCCCGCTTGCTGGACTTCTCTTCCTTCTGGGACACGGAGCGTTCCACCTGGCCCTGGGGATCGAACTCTTCCTTCTGGATCTTCACCTTGTCGAAGTCGAGGTCCACATGGGCCGTGGCCCGGACCTTGCCGAGCCCCACCACGGGTTCCAGCAGTTCCGTGACGCGCCGCACGAGGTAGTCCTCTTCCTCCCGCTGCACCTTCTTCTGGGCATCCGTGGCCCCTACCATCGGGTCCCGGCCCGAGCGGGAGAGGATGCGGCTGTACTGGTCCACCACCACCACGTTCTCGGGCTTGAGGCCCTCCACGCTGGCCGCCACAAGGTTCACGATGGCCTGGGTGTTCTCCTCCGGAAGCAGCTTCTGGCCCTTGAGCT
Organism: Acidobacteriota bacterium; assembly: GCA_016213735.1. Lineage (GTDB taxonomy): Bacteria > Acidobacteriota > Holophagae > Holophagales > Holophagaceae > JACQZU01. The sequence goes on from JACQZU010000003.1 coordinate 193,700, forward strand.
TGAGCAGCACCGAGGCCTTGGCGTCCTCCTTCTCGGTGGCGAAGGGGCTGTCGTTCACCGGAGAGAGGTGGACCGTGGCCTCGCTGACCTGCTGGAGGGATTTGATGGTTCCCGCCAACTGGGATTCCAGGGCGCGGCGGTAGAGCACCTTCCGGTCGAAGTCACCGGCCAGGGGGCTGAGGTTTTCAAGCTTCTCGAAGCCGATGGCCTCTCCCCGGGGCAGGCCGTCGCCGGCGAACTTCAGGCGGAGGTCCCCCACCCGGGATTTGGGCACCGAGACCGTCCGCTGGTCCTGGCTGAGATCGTAGGCAACCTGCTGCTTCCGGAGTTCCTCCACGATCCGGTTGGCGTCGGAAGGGGGCAGGTTCGAGAAGAGGACGTCCATGGGATCCTGGGCGGCCCAGACCCCCAGTCCCGCCAGGGCGAGAAGAACCGTCAGGGATATGGCGCCCACGGTGAGCCGCTGCGTCGGGCTCATGCCCTCGAAGGCCTTCCGGAACTGATCAGCGAGGTTGTTTTCTCCGGCCATAACCACCCTTCAGGCTTCCTGACGGCCGGGAGCCCCGCTACATCTGCATGCGCATGACCTCGCGGTAGGCATCGATCAGTTTGGATCGCACGGCCATCATCATCTGGAAGCTGACATCGGCTTTCTGGACAGCCAGGATGGCCGAATGCATGTCAGCCCCTTCGCCGGTCATCAATTTCCGTGCCTCAACCTCGGCCTGGGCCTGGGCCTCATCCACATCCCGGAGCGCCTGCTGGAGCACCTCCGAAAAGCTGGGCTGCCCGGGGGTCTGGCCCTGCGGTCGGGAGCCATCCCCGAGGGGGGCCAGTGGTTGCAGGGGGTTGAGGTTGATCAGGGGGTCCATGGTCGGAAGGTTCCGGGTTCAAGATGGGTCCGCAGGGCGGCTTCCGCCCGTCGGAATTCTGTCAGGCCGTGGCCTGAACGCGAAGGAGGTCCAGGGCGGCCTGGGACATGCTCCGGACGGAGCGGACGACGGCGACATTGGCCTCGTAGGAACGCGAGGCTTCTGTCAAATCAACCATTTCAAGTACGGGATTAACGTTTGGATAGAGAACCATGCCTTCAGGGTTGGCATCGGGATGACCGGGCTCGAAGCGGGTGGAAAAGGGGTCGGCGCTGCTCCGGACTTCCTTCACGCGGACGCCCAGGAAATCGGTCCCGTCCAGCGCCTTTCCCAGGGATGCCACCTCGAACACCGCGTCCTTCTTGCGGTAGGGCCCGCCCGCGGGGGTCCGGGTGGTCTCGGAATTCGCCACATTCGCGGCGATGAGCTGGACCCGAAGGCGCTGGGCCGCCATTCCCGTGGCAGCCACGTCGTAGATTCGGCCGAAGGCGCTCATCAGCGCGCCGCCTCTCGGATGGCGCCGAGGGTTCGCCGGACTTCGATCTGCACCAGGGTCGCGGCGAGTTGATAACTGGCCTGGGTCCGGGCCAGGACCATGGTCTCCCGGTCCAGGTTGACGTCGTTGCCGTCGTTCCGGCCAGGACCTCCGGTTCCATCAGAGGTCGGGCCAGGATTCCCGGGGCCGGTTCTCCTGAGGTGGGCGGGGTGGGTCCGCGCCATCGGCACGGTTTGCCCTCCCGCGGCTCCGATTTCCTCCCGCAAGACCTTTTCGAAATCGAAGCCCCTGGCCTTGTAGTTGGGGGTGTCCAGGTTGGCCAGGTTGCCCGCGACGAGGGCCATCCTCCGTGATGCCAAGGACATCGCCCGGTCCCCGAGCTGGACCATGCGATTCGAGGAGAGGAGGTCGGCCATCAGAATGCCTGCAGGAATGGCCCAGAGGCGGGTCCGGGCACCCCATGGACGCAGGTCCCGTGCCGGGCCACCCCATCGGGCCCGGCGGCGTCCGGCTCCGGGGAAGGGCTGCGATTCGGTTCCCTCCGCCAGCGTTGTTACACTGGCCCGGTCGGAAGAGGTGTAAGCCATGGCCGCTCTAAAGTTCAGCACACGGAACCAGAACGACATCACCGTGCTCTGTCCCGAGGGGAAGATCACGCTGGGGGACGGGGACCAGGAACTGGGCGAGGCCGTGCGCTCCCTCCTGGAGAAGGGTTCGCGCAAACTCCTGATCAATTTCGAGAAGGTCAGCTACCTGGACAGTTCCGGGGTGGGAGAGCTGGTCGGCTGCTTCACCTCCGTGAAGTCCCGGGGCGGGGAGCTTCGGATCTGCGGCATGAACCCCAGGATCTTCAACCTCATCAAGATGACGAGCCTCCACTCGGTCTTCACCGTGAAGGACACCGAGGAAGAAGCGCTCGCGGGCTTCTGAAGCCTCCGGGAATGCGGCCAGCCCGGCCGGCCTTCCTTGCCCTGGCCCTGGCCGGGGGCGGATGGTGCGCCCCCCCCGCGGGGCAGCTCCCCATCCAGGGGATTGAATTCCTCGGAGCTTCCCCCGACGACCGCCTCTTCGCAGGGGCCGCGCTGGGCCTGGCCGTGGGGGACGCCCCGGATCCGGCCGCCTTGGCGCTGGCCCTGGGATCCGTCCGCGCCACGGATCGATTCCGAGGCGTGGAGGCCGGGTGGCTGGACCGGCCGGAAGGCAGGGTCCTCCAGGTGCGGCTGGATCCATGGCCCGAGATCCAGGGGTGGGACTGGCGTGGGGACCCCCTTCCGAAGCGCCTCCAGGCCGCGCTCGCGCCCGGCCTCGAACGGGGCCTGCGGCCCGGCGCCATCCGGCTGGAGGCTTTGCGGCTCCGGGCGGAACAGCGGCTCCGGGACGCCGGCTTCCCCCAGGGACGGGTCACGATGGCGCGGAACGCGGACGGCTCCCGGATCCTGGCCGAGCTCCATCTGGGCCCGGAGGCCCGGATCGAGCGGGTGGACTGGGACGGCGAGCCTCTGCCCTACGGAAGGGAACAGGCCTTGCGCATCGCGGGGATCCGGCCCGGGCTGACCGCCTGGACCCCGTCCCTCCGGCGGGAGGCCATCGCCCGCCTCAGGAAACGCTTTCTGGCGGACCGGCACTACGAGTGGCAGGCCGACCTCTCCTGGAACGAGGGGGGCCTCCTGAAGATCCGCATCAACCCCGGTCCCATCGTCCGGGTGGAATTCGAGGGAGACCGGGTCCGCTGGACCGGCACCCGGGACCTGCTTCCCCTCGTATGGGCGGACCGGTTCAGCCCGGACCTCCTGGACGAGGGTGACCGCCGGCTGCTCCGGTACCTGAACGGCGAGGGATTCATGGAGGCCCAGGTGACCCACCGCAGGGAGATCCTGCGTGGGAGCGCCAGCGACCCCCAGGAAGTCCGCGTGGTGTACAGCGTCCGGCGCGGAACCAAGGGCCAGGTGGCCAGCCTGCGGTTCGAGCGGAACCGCGAACTCTCCTCGGAGGAACTGGCGAGAGCCGCGCGCCTGCCGGGGGGGTCCTGGTTCTCGCCCGGCCCCGAGCTCACGCCGGAGCTGATCGAAGGTCTCGAGGACCGGGTGCGGGCCCACTACCTCCGGCAAGGATTCTCGGAGGTGAGCCTCCGCCGGCGCATCGAGAACGACGGGGGCCGGAAGGTCCTCGTGCTCTCGGTCCGGGAGGGGCCGCGGAGGGAGCTCGAGGGCCTCACCCTCCAGCTTCCGGGCCGGGCCCCCTGGGATCCCTGGGACCTCGCGGAGGTCCTGCCCTCCCTGCTGGGGGAGAAGGTTCGCCGGGTCCCGGACCCTCGCCCCGGGTTCCGCACCTACCGGAGCGAACGGTCGGACGGGGGGGCCGTGGAGGCCCAACTCAACCTGCTCCCCGGGGCCCCCGGCGAGGACCGGAAGCTGCGCCTCGCCTTCTCCAGGCCCATTCCGCTCGTGAAGTCCGAACTGGCCCAGCTCCTCGTCGTCCTGCGCCAGCGGGTGGCTCGGCTGGGCACCCCCCGCCCCCTGGTCCCCCGGCTGCTGTGGGAGGAGGGGGTCCGGGGCGAGCGGGTGGTGGTGGAGATTCCCGACCAGCCGCTCTTCCAGGTTCGCCGCCTGGTGGTCCAGGGCAGCGACGAGACCCGGGCCGAGGCGGTCCTGCGGGAAATCGCCCTGGGGCCTGGAACCCCCCTGGACCCCATGCGGCTCAACCAGGGCCAGGCCCGGATCGGGAACCTCGGCGCCTTCGATCGGGCCGACCTGCTTCCCCTGGCCGAGGCCCCCCATCCCGAGCCCAGGCCCGCCTGGAAGGAGGGGGACATGCTCCTGCGCGTCCAGGAGCGGCCCCATTGGGTGGTGAGTTCCAGCTTCGGGTACGACCGGAACTCGGGGTACCACATCGGCACCGGCGTCCAGCGGCTCAACTTCCAGGGGCTGGGACGGGTGCTGGACTTCAACGCCCGCGCCGGGGACGCCACCCTCCAGAACGGAGACCTCCGGAAGATCTTCTCCACCGGGCCTTTCCGGCGATCCGTGGACATCTACAGCATCGGCTACTCGGATCCCTGGTTCGCCCCCGGGAAGATCGCCCCCTGGCTGCCGGAGCGGACCGAGTACCGGGCCGAGGCCGCCTACCTGGACGAGCTTCAGTCCTCTTTCGAGATCCGCCGGCGGAGGGTGCTGAACGGCCTGGTCTGGCGGCCGCTCCTGGGGACCGAGGTCCGCCTGGGGCATCGCTTCGAACGCGTGGAGGTGAGCAGCTTCAAGGAGGGGCTCTCCGACGACCAGCTCAACGCCCTCACCAAGACCCCCGGCCGGGTCATCATCAGCGCACCCTACTTCCAATACATCCGGGACCGGCGGAGCCGCGACGGCCGGGACAACCCCTACGACCCCACGGAGGGCACCTACTTCTTCGGCAAGCTGGAGCTGGCCAACCAGTTCTTCGGCACGAGCAAGAACGCGAGCTTCGTCAAGCTGGACCTCCGCCACCAGTGGAACTGGCCCCTGGGGTTCCGGGCCGAGCACGGCGTGGTCAGCCTCGGGGCCCGGATCGGGATCGCCCGCCCCACGGCCAGCAGCTCCGAGGAGCTGCCGCTCTCCGAGCGCTTCTTCGCCGGGGGTCCCGGCACCCACAGGGGAGTGGAGCCGGACTTCCTCGGGCCGGTCATCTACGTTCCCCTCATCGACCCCAACACGGGGCAGATCGTGATCAAGGACGGCAGCCAGCAGTTCGTGATGGTCGCCTCCGGCGGCCAGGCCCTCGCCATCCTGAACCTCGAATACCGCTTCCCGATCTCACCCTCGGTCTGGGGCGAGGTCTTCCTGGACACCGGTCAGGTGTACAAGTCCCTGAGGCCCGAGCGGAACCCCGCAGCCTCGGGCTACGATCTGTACTTCGAATCCCATCCCTACCATGCCCCCTTCCGCACCGCCCTGGGGCTCGGGCTGATCTTCAAGCTGGGCATCCCCATCAAGATCGAGTACGCCATGGACGCCCGGAGGATTTTCGGGGCTGCCAAGTGGAAGAACTACCAGGTCCCTTACCTGGATCCCATCACCAACACCTGGAAGACCCGGGTGGTGGACTTCCAGATCAAGGACGACCACGACACCCAGCTGCGAACCCTGCTCATCTCCGCCGGCTTCCAGTTCTGAAAAACGCCGCGTGCTGGGCCTTCCCGGCCGATGGCCAGGATGCGAGGTCCCGGGCGTCGAATGAGGAAAGAATGGGCAGGCCGCCCAACCCCGTGGCCCATCGGTGCGGGCAGGGGGGTGGCGACACCCAGCTCCGCAGCGTTCCGGCACGGCCGGGATCCGCGCTTATTGACATCGACAGCGGACCATGGGGTATATTTTGGGTCCAGAATCTTCCAATCGACGCCCCCTCGTTTCCTTTGCCAATGGAAGGAGGACTTCGTGGTGAACGGAAGGAACGCAGTTACCCTCGCCCTCTTCCTGGCCGTCGGTTCGGCCCTTCTGGGTCCGTCATCCGGTTGCGGCCGGCTGGCCCCGCAGGCCCGCAAACCCGACACCTCCCCGACGCTCACGGATCCCGGTGGACCGGACATGGTCCTCGTGGCGGCCGGCCAGGCTTGGCTAGGGCTTGGAGAAGAGGATTTCGACTGGGTTGCGAAGAAGGAAGGCCCTGAAGAGGGGAAGTGGTTCAAGGAAACCTACAAGGATCGGGGACGGAGGAGTGTGACCCTCCCCGCCTTCTACCTGGGAAGGTTCGAGGTGACCAATGAGGAGTACGCGAAATTCGTGAAGGCGACGTCCAGGCCAGCCCCATCATTCCGATCCAAGGACGGCCACGTGCTCCTGCCCTCCTGGGTCGACGGGGCCTTCCCCAAGGGGCTCGAGCGGCATCCTGTCGTCCTCGTGAGCTGGGAGGATGCCATCGCCTATTGCGAATGGCTGAGCCGATCCACCGGCCGGCGCTACCGGCTTCCCACAGAGGACGAATGGGAGAAGGCGGCGTCGTGGGACGAGAAGGCGGGCAGGAAGCTCCGCTACCCGTGGGGGGATGATCTGAAAACCTGGGAGGGTGCCATGGACCGCGACCCGCACGGGTGCGCCTTCCGTTCGGTCTGCACCCGACCGGTCGGGAGTTCCCCAGCTGACCGGAGCCCCTATGGGCTCGAGGACATGGGGGGGAATGTGGCGGAATGGGTCGGCGGTCGGGGAGCCACGAACGCGAAGCTCAAGGGTGGAAGTTTCCTCGGCATGACCCCGCGGGTTCGGTGGATGACGGCGGTATCCATCGAGTACCCCGCGGGTGACGAAGGGAAGCACATCTGGAGAGGATTCCGGGTGGCGAGAGAGCCCTAGGGTAGGTGACAGACCCGGCCTGCAATGGGCTTCAACACGGAGGTGAGACCATGGGCCTGTTGGATTTCTTCAGGCGGAAACCCGAAGAACCCAAGCCCTGCCGGTACTGTGGGGCCCTGGGGGAATTCCGCTGCCCCGCCTGCGGTGAGTACCAGTGCCCGGACTGCGTTGAAAAAGGCACGAAATCCGTGGAGGACATGGGGAAAGCACCGAGAACCCGCGTGGTGGTCGCGGGGAATCCGGTGGCCGGGCAGGGCATCGAAGCCCGGGTGGAGGCAAGGATACAGGCCCTCCAGAAGGCCGCCCGGGAGGGTCCGGGCCTCTGCGTGCCCTGTTCGGTCGAGAAGTCGGAACCCATCAAGTTGAAGAGAATGGCGCAGGTACCTCCGGCCAAGCCCGCGCCGAGCGCCGATCCTCTCTGCAAGCGGTGTCGGAAACCCTTGGCCCTCCTGGACATGGGCCGAGGCGGCGTCACCTTTGGAGGCAGCCTCCCGGGACTCCATGACGGCGTCGTTTGCCCGGCCTGTGGCGCGCTGGAATGTTCGGCCTGCAAAGGTACCCCGGTGGACGGACCCTGTTCGTGGTGCGGCGCCGCCGTCTCGCCGGCCTTCGATTCCATGCTGCGGTCCAATCCGCGCCCACCGGGCGCAGGGGTGGTCCCCGACGGGTCCGATCCGAAAAAGGTCTGCGGAAAGTGCGGTAGGACGGAAGAGCAGGTCCTTCACGACTTCGAGGAGTTCCGGAAGAAGGGAGGGGTGGTGATCGGGAGCGGCAGCGGCCTCCTCTACTGCGACCCCTGCGGGAAGGCCTTCTGCGGCCGTTGTCAGGTGGACCTCGGCATGACCTCGGGATGTCCGCAATGCCGGCGGGACCTCGACTAGTCCCAACCTAGGAAGGTTCTTTCGGGCCCCCGGCGAGGAGCGAATCAGGATGGGTGGTTGGGGGGGTGACGGGAATGTTTGGTAGACGCGAGTGGTCTCGAACCACCGACCTCTTCCGTGTCAAGGAAGCGCTCTACCCCTGAGCTACGCGTCTCCGGGGAGTTGAAAGTGTAGCAGGGCGGCCGTTCCGGGGCTACTCCACGGTCCCGGACTTGGCCAGGTTCCTGGGCTGGTCCACGTCGCGGCCTCAACTTGCATCCGGGCCGAACTTGGCGCTGCGGGGCAGCACCAAGTGAGGAGCCCGGAGCAAGTTGACGCCAGCAATAGCATCCGGGCCGAACTTGGCGCTGCGGGGCAGCACCAAGTGAGGAGCCCGGAGCAAGTTGACGCCAGC
>JACQZU010000004.1 GCA_016213735.1 Acidobacteriota bacterium
ATGTACCGCGGCGGCCTCAGCTACATGCGCTACAGCGTCAGCGACACCGCCGAGTACGGCGACTACACGGGCGTGCCGCGGATCGTCACCGCCGAGACCAAGGCGGAGATGAAGCGCATCCTGGAGGAGATCCAGGACGGCCGCTACGCCAAGGCCTGGATCGAGGAGAACCGCACGGGCCGCCCCTGGTTCGAGGCCCAGCGCAAGGCCGAGCAGGCCCACATCATCGAGAAGGTGGGCAAGGACCTCCGCCGCATGATGCCTTTCCTGGATCCCGTGGAAGTGCCCGGAGCCTGACCCTGATCCCGGGGGTGACCCCACAGGAACAGAATGGACAGGATGGGCAGGATGGGCAGGATGAGGACCGCTTCCGCTCCTCCCGCCCACCCGCGGCGCGGGCGCGCGGACCCAGCAACAGGATTCCTCCGCTCACCTCCCCAGACTCCACCCACCTCCGCGTTTGCAGTTCCCCTGCCCTCCACCTCGGGCCAGGATCCTGAAGGCCCCGCCTCATACCAAGGGGCGATCAATACAAAATAAAGACAATACTCACCGCCAAGATGCCAAGCACGCCAAGAACCGCATGAGTATTGGATTTCCTTTTCTTGGCGTCTTGGAATCTTGGCGGTGGGTTATTCATCTTTGAACGCCAATTCGTATCAGGCCACGGGCTCCCCCGGGCCTGGCCGGTCCTTCACGGCGAGCACCACCGCCCAGACCGTCAACCCGACGCAGAGGATGAAGACACCGAAGAAGAGGAAGAAGGGGCCCCACTGGGGCGCCACCACCGCCTGCTCCCCCGCGCGGGGGACGGCCAGGTAGACGTCCCGGAGCTGGTGGCGGGTGAGCACCATGGGCACCATGGCGGCCACCGTCAGCTCCAGCACCCGGCGCACCCGGACGGGCTGGGCCAGGGGGTCGAAATTCCGCGCCAGGAGGGCGAGCAGGCCCAAGGCCAGGAGGATGCCCAGGGTGAGGGGTACCATGGTCAGGGCCCCGCCCCGCATGAAGCCCTTCAGCACGGGGGCCGGCAGGGCCAGCAGCAGCCAGAACCCGTCCAGGACTTGGAGGGCCGTGGCCAGGAGGGCCGCCCGCAGCCCCAGGCGGGCCGTGGCCCGGCGGTCCTCCTCCTCCCCCGTCACGCGCAGGGCGGCGAAGGCCAGGAGCGCCCCCGAGAAGCCCAGGGCCGCCAGGACGAAGTGGAGGTAGCGGGGCAGGAAGGTGGGATCCAGGAGGGCGGACCAGGGCTGGGCGGCGAGGCCGGCCCACCGCGCGGGCTGGAGGTGGGCCAGGTTCACCGTCACGTGGACCGCGGCCACCCCCAGGAAGAGCAGGGCCTCCGTCCAGAGAATGCCCGTGGCGGCCTCCCCCTTCCGGAGCCGGTGCTTGGCCAGGTAGTTCAGGTAGTAGGCCAGGGTCAGGAGGCCCAGCATGCCCAGCCAGGCCCAGGCCACCAGCACCGTGGCGCTGTAGAAGAAGCGGCCCAGGAGCACCTGGAGGAAGAGCAGGGGGGCGATGCCGAAGGTGATGGCCAGGGAGATGGCCCAGCCGTTCAGCTCCACGAAGAAGCGCTGGGTCCGGGCGCCCCCGGGACGGTCCCGGGGCGTCAGGGCGGCCAGGAGGGTGCCCCCCAGCACGCCGTTCACGAAGAGCAGGTGGATGAAGAAGGTCAGCACCCAGAGCAGGTGGAAGAGCCAGGGCGGCCCGGGCAGGGGGGCGGGATCCAGGGCGGGGATCAGGTCACTGGGCATGGGGGGCCCCCTTGAGGCTCAGCAGGTAGGCCTTGAGCCCCTCGACCTCCTTCTCGGTCCCCACCAGGGGCGGCATGAAGGGGTAGACCAGCCTGGAGGCCGGGACCCGCCCCTCCTGCCGGAATTCCGGCTTGGTGTAGGGCTCCCCGTCCCCCTGCATGGTGGAGAGCAGCCCGCTGAGGACGTCCCCATCCGCCTGGGCAATGAGGCGGCGGATGGAGAGGTAGCCGTCCCGGGTGTGGCAGGCCTGGCACTGGGCGCGGAACATCGCCCGGCCCACGGCCACGGGGCTGCCGTCGCCTCCGTGGGCGGCCCAGGCGGCCCGGGACAGCGCCCCCTCCCGGTTGAGCCGCTCCACCTCGGAGGCCATCAGCCCGTTGGAGAACATCACGTCCCGGATCACGAAGGGCTTCCGGCAGCCTTCCCGCAGCCGCTCGTAGCCGCCGAAGAAGGCGAAGGCCGCCGCCAGGCCGAGGACCGCCAGGGGCCAGCGCTGGAGACGCGGGGCCAGCCAGGCGAAGAGGGCCAGGAGGGTGAACAGCGCCAGGGACCCGAGCAACAGGTCCCGGGTGGCGCCCAGGCCCGCGATCACGGGTTTGGCCCCCACGAAGAGGGCCCGGATGTCCCCCGGCAGGGAGCCTTCCCACCAGCGGTAGGCGCCGTAGCTCAGGAGCGCCCCGCCCACCTGGAGCGCCGCCAGGAGGCGCACCAGGGCGGCCCGGGCCTGGACCTGGGGCTCCCGGAAGGCGGCGAAGACCAGGTAGGCCCCGGCCAGGAGCAGGCAGATGCCCGTGCGCAGCACCAGGCCCGGCAGGTAGGTGGGGTTGAAGAAGCCGTCCCAGAAGGAGCGGGTCTGGATCCAGGCCCCGGGCGTGAGCATGAAGGCCAGGATCCCCTGGATGATCACCAGGGACATGTAGGCCGCGAAGGCGTAGAGCCAGATCAGGACGAGGTGGGTCCGCGGGGAGACCTTCTCCCAGGTGGCGTAGTAGAGCAGGGCCGTGACCACCTCGAGGATGAAGAAGCCCCATTCGGCGGCCCAGCCCCAGACGAAGGTGCGGATGAGGGCCGAGGTGGCGGCGGGCTGCACCAGGCCGATGGTGACCCAGATGCCGACGCCGGAAATCGCCCCGAACACCGTCGAGATCAGGATGAGCATGAGGGAGCCCCGGCGGGCCAGGTTGCGCAGGGAGGGGTCCCCGCGCCGCACGGCCAGGGTCTCGATCAGGGCGAGGGCGATCCCGCCGCCCACCGCGAAGTGAGAGACCCAGACGTGGGTGATGGCCACCAGGGCGATCAGCACCCCGCCGCCCAGGGAGAGGTCCCAGATGGGGTAGTCCACGGCCAGATCCTCCTGTTTCACGACCGGGGGGCCTCGTCCGGCCCCCGGAGCGGGATCAGATTAGCCCGAGCTTCCCGAAGGTGCGCTTCTTCCCGTCCTCCACCGCGGGCTGGTCCAGGGGATCCAGTTCCAGGGCCACGCCCAGCAGCCCCACGATGCACTGCCAGGCCATCATGAAGGCGCCCAGGTCGGCTTCGGAGACGGCGGGCAGGGGCCAGTGCAGGAGGGGCACGCCGGCCGCCTCCAGGGCTTCCATCGTGCCCTCGGCCTGGGCCCGGAGGATGCGGCCGCCGTCCAGGTCCGCCAGGCGGGGGTAGGGACAGCCCGGGGGCGGCTCCAGGCGCTCGGGCTCCGCCGGGGCCTCCACCGTCGCCACGATGACCCCCAGGTTGCGGGGGCCCGCCATCCAGCGCTGGAGCTGGCTGTGCTGGTCCACCGGGCCCACGGCGCGGATGGGCGTGATCCCCCGGCGCGTGCTGTCCCGGGCCACCTTGCCCAGGGACTCGGCCACCAGCTGCACCCACCAGGCGCTGAGCTGCTCCAGGCGCAGCGCGTAGGGCATGAGCACCCATTCCTGGGTCCCCCGCAGGTAGGCCTGGAAGAGGCGCTCCACCAGCTCCCAGACCCGCGCGCTCCAGGGTCCCGAGCCCGCGGCCACCTGGGCGGACACCTCCCGCGCCCCGGCCAGGAAGGCGCCGGGATCCCGGCCCATCCAGGCCAGGGGCAGGGTGCCGATGGGGGTCATGGCGCTGTAGCGGCCCCCCACGTCCACGGGGATGGGGGCGATGGGCCAGCCCTCGGCCCGCGCCAATTTCGCCAGGGGGTTGGCGTCGTCCTGGGTGATGGCGATGGGGGGCCTGGCCAGGGCCTTCCAGCCCGGCCCGGCCCGCAGCCGCGAGAGCCAGGTCCACAGCTCCAGGGTCTTGCCGCTCTTGCTGGCGAAGACCAGCTGGTCCGAGGCCCCCAGGGCGAGGGGCCGGGCCTCCGGGGAGGCCAGGGAGACCCAGCGGTCCTTCTGCTCCGGCGAGGCGAAGGCCGCCAGCAGGGTCTCCGAGGGCAGCAGGCTGCCCCCGATCCCGAACCAGAGGATCCGGGAACCCGGGTCCACCGCCGGGCAGGGAAGCCCGTCCACCCGCAGCCAGCCCGCCATGGGATTGGCCCTGAGGCCAGCGAAGAGCGCCGCGCGGTCCATGGAAGCCTCCCGCGCCTGAGCATAGCGCCGACGGCGTCCCTTCAAGGATCGGACGCCATTCGCGGGCCAGCGCCCGATGTCCATAGATCCCCGGAAACGGACACGTTGGTGGGGTGTGACGCGAGCCATCCAGGGCGGGAGACATAGCGGCCCGTTATGTCTAGGGCGGCGGCGGAAGTCCGCGCAGCGGACCAGTTGAGATAATCGGCGATTATCGCCACTGCGCCGCCGCCCGACCGCCCTGGATGGCGGCGATGGATGCTGCCACCCCCCAGGCGCGGGTGGGCGTTGGGCGCTAAACATTGCCGCCGCCGAAGGCGGCTACCCCTTCCTTTTCACTCCCTCGATGCACCACGTTCTTGATACACGGGGAACGCCCCGAGGCAGGGGCGTTTCTTCGCGTTCATGGTGCGGATCCTGGTGCACCCGACGCGCCCGACACCACGAATGCACCATCCAAAAGTCCGCAGGATTATTGGGCTTCACCGGAGGGACGCCACAGTCAGACGCCATGTCCAACTTGCCACCGCTGAAAGGCGGTTGCCTCTCCGCGATCAACGGCCCGGGAATGCCCCTTTTGGGGGCCGGTCGAATCCAGGGGACGGAGGGATCGAATCCCAGCTTTCCGAGGGGCTCCAGGAACCTCTTTGACCCTGCTTTTGGCCTGCGAGCGGCTCCGCCGCCGTGGGCCTCAAATACCCTGGCGAAGGCCAAGGGTATAATGTCCATGTCATTTTGAAGCCCAAAGGGCGGCTTTTCGTTGGGAGGTTCCGGGGCCGAATCGAGGCGTTCCGGACCAAATCCGGGAACGAATCAAAGGCCCAAAAATGGGGGCGAAAAACGGGGTTCCCGGGAACGCGGATTGGACCCTGGATGCCTCCGGGTTGAGGATTCGTCAGGGGGATTCTTGGGGGGATCTTCAGGCCGAAAAATGGCCCCATAAATCCCTCCAGGTAGGGATCTCAGGGGACTGGATAAACCAGGGAAATTTTCCAAAAGACTGGAAGGCGGGCTGGCTCACGGGGCGGGTCCGAGACGACCTACCCGTAGGCTCGGACCCAGCGGGATCACAGGATCAACAGGAGGCGGTTTTAGGACATGACTTATTGATTTTCGATGCACAAAGGTAACCCCCACCCGAAAGCCATCTGGGCATGAGGTGGGGCAGCCCCTTTCTCTCTTCGTTGGTGGCAATTCTGGTTATTGCTGACGAGCCAAAGGGAATATCGAAGGAGAAATTCTACGTAAGATGAAATAAATAGGAATTGAAATGATTTGCATAATTCCCAACAAAATGAATACCTCAAGGGACAACTGATAATACCAAGGAAGCGCCGTGATTGTGTTTTTAATGCCTATTAGTTTAATAAAAAGAGGTTCGAGAATGATTGCAGAAATCAAAACAAATGATTGCAATGTTTTTAATTTTGACCATTTCATTTTTTCTCCATAATTTTAATATCGAATTTCTGGCGCAGCACCGTTGCAGTTAGTATCAGAGAAATTCTGAATTGATCTGTAATTTGCAGACCAATTATTTTGAATGGTTTGGAAAGTGTTTTGGAGGGCAATTCCATCCGTGATAGTGGAATAAGTAAGCCCACCAACACCCCCAACGATAGCCCCTCCAAGAGCACCTAATCCTGCACCAGGACCTGCTCCAACACCCAGCCCCAGAACTGCTCCAATAGCAGCGCCTGCCGTGCCAAAAGTAACCCCTCCGCCAATTGCTCCCTTAGCAGTGGCAATACTTATCCCACGCAAATAGGAACGGACTGCTGCTGAATCTGCATTCGCTTTACTTTGGTCATTTTGTCGCTGTAAGGCAGAAATTTGACCATTACACGGTGTCTTCTGTTGTTGTGTTTGCGGCGGCCCGTTTCGGACAAGCCTAGAAACCGGGTTGCCAAGTGGATTCAAATTTGGGTTTCCAACCTCCACATCTACTCCCGAAAGGGGGTTCCCAGCCGAGCCGATCACCTCGACGGTCGCTTCTGCTTGCATTGCAGCGTAAAGGTAGATCATCGCATCCGCCCAGGATGAAAAATATTGATCCCCTACCTTCCACCAGACTTGCGTTTCCATTCCACTCGGATCCGCCGCCTGCAGAGGACTCCCCCCCACATACGCGAACTGATTGAACTGGTTCGGATCCACCCCCTGGTCGCTGTTCAGGAACCGATGCCAGGCCGGGCTGTAGTACCTTCCGCCCATGTAGATCAGTTCCTTCAGCCCGGTGGGATCAGCCTGGAGGTGGCCGGTGTACCCCGTCAGGGGGACATAGCCGTCGGTCCACTCGGCGGAGGTGATGTATTCGCCGAAGGGCGCGTAGGCCTGGCGGCCCTCGATGCTGCCGTCCGTCCCCCGGGTGAAGACCCGCGGCGTGCCCAGGGGGTCCGTGTGCAGTTCGTGGATGGCCCCGAAACTGTCGATCTCCGCGATGGCCCGGCCGCCCAGGTAGACCACGTCCCGGTTCCAGGTCGCCGGGGCACCCTCCCGGCCCTGGACCGCCGCCAGCCCCGCCGCGCAGGCGTAGTAGCTGGTGGTGCTCAGGGGATCCGTGCTCTGCAGGGCCGGAGCGCTCTCGAAACCCTCCTGCAGCACCGCCGCCCCGTTGCGCGTCACCCCAAGGTCATCGTAGTCCACGAAGGTGGACGCCGTGGCGTTGGCGCTGGTGGCGGTGAACATGTCCCCGTACAGGTGGATCCACAGATTATCCGCCCGCTGCAGCGTGAAGGTGATGGAAAGCCGCTGCCAGGCCCCGTTGCCCGCCAGGGAAACGAACCTCTTGCTGTCCGCCGGATCCCCGGGGCGACCGTCGTGGATCCCGAGCGCCCCGCTGACCCCGGCCGGGGCCTTGAACCAGACCGAGGCCGTCACCGTGTCCCCGGCGGCGAAGGCCCCCAGGGCCCGGCTCAGCGCCCCGGCCCCCGCCGCGGCGTGGTACACCCCAGCCCCCTTCTGGCCCCCGTGGGACCCGCTGCCCACCGCGAAGACCGTCAGCGGCTCCCGGTGGAAGCCGTACACCGTGTACTGCGTCGTCCCCTCCGTCCCGTTCGTGCGGCGGAAACCGCCCGGCCCCACCTCCTGATCGTGGATGAGCTCGGCTACCTGCCCCTGAAACGCCAGGCCGGCCACCTCCTGTTCCACCTGATCCGCCGACGCTAGGAAAAGGGCAGCCTGATGATCACCAGCAACCAGCCCGTGGGCTCCTGGGGCGAGATGCTCGGCGACGAGGTGGTGGCCACGGCGATCCTTGACCGGCTGCTGCACCACAGCCACATCCTGACCATCAAGGGCGAGAGCTATCGCCTGAAAGAGAAACGCCAAGCCGGGATCGTCCCGGTCAAGGTGGGCCGCGAGGCCCTTTTCCTGAACTGCCGGAAAGAGAGGGGGGTCTTCTCCCGAACACCGGCAGAATGACATGATAACATTATCTCAATCGTTTCCAGTACAACCAAGGCAATGAAATTACAGAAAACCATAGTAAGCCGATGACCCAAAAAACGGTATCTTTGGATTGTAATTTAAGCTTAATCATTTTGACGAAACCGTATACAACAGAGATAATCCAGCCAATGCCAAAAATCGATGCCAAGGAGATCTGAAGCAATTGGTGATTCTCAAAATCATTAAAAACATTGGACAAAATAATCAAAGGTATACCCAGTAGTGGCCAGTGGCAAAATATTAGGTCGGATTTTTTTCTCATATTGTCTCCACTCATTAATATTTTATGGGGTCTTACATTCGATTGTTTCAGACGATCTGCTTCCGTTTCTCTTAAAGAAATTCAGGATGCCAAAGTCAAATGAAACACCAGCACCAAATGCAGCCTTAAAGCCTGCTCCAAGCCCTTTATCGCGCGTATAACCAGCATTTGCACCAAGCTGGCTTCCGGTTGTCGCACCTGCTTTAACTGTCACTAAATCAAACCCACCGAGCAAATTGACAGTCACTTTGCCACCTGCTGATGCGTTTGGTCCTCGTGCTGCGGCATTTGTCGCGACGCCAATTCCATTGAGCCCAGCATTGACTTCAAGTTCTGCTGGACTTGTCTTTGTTGACCCGGAAAAGGTTAATAGCCCAAAGAAGGTCGTGATGCTCTTTTCTATTTCGGTCTTCTTTCCTGCCCAAAAACTGAAACCTTTAATTGTCGCATCTCCACCATGACCCTCAGTTTCAGTACGGACGGTGGTGACTGAACCATCAACGGTAGTAGTTTTTGTCTGCTTTAAGTCACCTTTTGATAGATCCTCTGTTTTTGTTTGCGACAATTCCGCAGCTGGTGTATCCGTCCCCGATTGGCCCTGTGGCGCCGGTGCTTTGCCTCCCGTTGATTTCTTATCCCCGCCCGTGAGGATGATCAAGGTCGCACCCGGGGCCAGGCCGAGTTGTCCCTCGTACTCCGACTCTTCCTGGCCCGTGGCCCAACGGTGCCCGCCTTTTCCATCCGAGATGATGAAGGCCCTTCCATCCGGGTCCGAGTGGGTCACCGGGTTGTTGGTCACGTAGTTGTACAAATTCCAGCTTTCGGGATCGTCCTTGGTCTGGTCGTAGGCCGGATCCACCTGCGCGAACTTCCCGTAGGCCGGCAGGTACATCCGCGCCTGCATGTAGATCGCCGATCCCGGCTGGTCCTCGTGGTTGGTGAAGCGGCGGATGCTGGTGGCGCCCTCGCTTCCGAACCTCTCCCCGAAGGGCAGGTTCTTGCTCTTGCCGACCACGATGCCAGCACCGTCCGTGATCCAGTTCGGACTGCCGAGGTTGTCGCCCTGGATGTAGCGCGTCCCGTCCGCCGTCTCCTCGCTCAGCAGCTGCCCGAAGCCGTAGACGCAGGATTTCTTCCATTCCAGCGTTCCGCCCGAGACCACCTCTGTCTGCAGGCTGGCGCAGGCGTACCAGGCGGCCTGGCTCAGCGGGTCCGTCCCGATGGCGAGCCCCGCCTCGAATCCTTCCGTCAGCACCTGCCCCCGCTGCGTGCTGCCCACCGACACGTCGTCGTAGACCACCTTCGTGGCCGCCGTCTGGTTCAGGCTCGTGCTGGTGAACATGTCCCCGTACAGGTGGATCCACAGATTATCCGCCCGCTGCAGCGTGAAGGTGATGGAAAGCTGCTGCCAGGCCCCGTTGCCCGCCAGGGAAACGCACTTCTTGCTGTCGGTCGGGGCGCCGATCTTTCCGTCGTGGATCGCCAGGAGGCCCGAGACGCCCGCCGGGGCCTTGAACCAGACCGAGGCCGTCACCGTGTCCCCGGCGGCGAAGGCCCCCAGGGCCCGGCTCAGCGCCCCGGCACCGGCCGTTGCGTGGTGGACCGCCGCCCCCTTCTGACCCCCGTGGGACCCGCTGCCCACCGCGAAGACCGCCAGCGGCTCCCGGTGGAAGCTGTACACCGTGTACTGCGTCGTCCCCTCCGTCCCGTTCGTGCGGCGGAAACGGAGCCCTTCCCCGTCCAGCAGGAAGCTCGCCGTCACCCCCTCCACCCGCTCCCGCACCACGCGGCCCGACGGGTCGTAGACCCAGGAGGTCGTGTGCGCCCCCGTGTTGTTCGGGATCGCCTCGACAGAAGCCAGCCGGCCCAGGTCGTCGTACACCGCCCCCGTGGAGAGAGGCCCGTTCACCGTGTTCACCGCGGAGGGCAGGTCGTTGGACCCGTTGTACGCCGCCGTCCAGGCCAGCACCTCCTCGGGCTTCGTCCCCCCGGCCCCCGCCGTGTAGGAGAACCCCGAACTGCTCCGGTTGCCCCAGCGGTCATAGGAAAAGGCCTGTTCCATCCGTTCCCCCGGATGGAGCCCCTGGACCGAGGCGCTGCTGAGGCGCTGGAGCGCGTCGTAATCGAAACTGTCCCCGCCCCGGGACAGCATCAGCCCCCCCGCGCTCCAGGCGATCGCCAGATCCTCCAGGACCGCGCCCCCCGCTTCGTGCTTGAGCTGGACCAGTTCCCCCTGGTCCCTGCGCCACGCCGTGGTGGCGCCGTTCCCGTAGGTGAGGGTGTCCGTCACGGTGGCGCCCACCGCAGGGCCATAGGTCATGAGGCCCCGGCGCACGCCCTCCAGCTTCACGTCCCAGGGACGCCGGCTGGCGTCGTAGGTCGTCGTCACGGTCTGGGCGGCCCGGCCTCCCCCGCTGGGGTAGCTGAGGGAACTCTCCTGCCCGAAGGCGTCCAGCACCCGCGAGACCGTGAAGGACTGGCTCCCGTCCGAGACCGTCTTGGATCGCAGGCGGTAGAGATCGTCGTAAAGGTAGGTCTCGGTCAGGGTCGAAGTCCCCACGCCGACGATGTCCATGCTCTCCGTCAGCCCCGCAGGCAGGTGGGACCCCGGATCGTAGATTCCGAACTGCCGGGTCACCGTGCCTTCGGGGCCCGTTGCGGTCACGGTCTGAGGCAGGAGCCAGGCGTTCAGGTCCGTGGTGGTCAGGTTGGACCGGTTGCCGCTCCGGCCCTTCTGTGCCACGGTGCGAGGCATCCCCAGCAGGTTGTGCTGGTCGTAATGGGTGGCACCCTCTTCGGGCTCCAGGCGGTCGGTGAGCCAGCCGATCTTGTTGTAGGTGTAGCTCCGGACCTGGTTCCCCTGCTCCGTCAGGCAGAGACGGCCGTCCTCGTCGTAGGTGTAGGTGCTCACCTGGCCCGCCTGGTCCACCACCGCCGCCTTCTGGCCCAGCAGGTCGGTGACGGTGGTCCTGGGGTTGTTCCGGTCATCCTGCACCGTGGTCACCACGCCCGTCCGGCCGCTCATCGTTTCCAGCATCCACGTGGGCTGCCGGGTCACGGTGCTGAGGCGCCTGCCCCGGGGGTCCGTCACGCTCTCGACCCGGTCCAGGGGGTCGTAGGTCCAGGTGGTCCGGCCGTACTCGGCTTCGTCGGGTTTCAGGACCGGGGTCTGGGAGGCCTTCAAGCCCCATTCGTTGTAGGCCGTCAACTGCCGGCTGCCGTCGGGGAAGTCCACGCGGACCACCCGACCGTGGGCATCCAGGGTCGTGCGGGTCACCAGGGTCCGGGTTTCCCCCGCGACGGACTCCTCCTTCCAGCGCCCGTTGGGGTCGTAGGTCGTGGTGGAGGCGAGGGCCCCCACGGCCCCCCGGGGCAGGCGGGTCACCCTCCAGGTGCGACCCCACCCGTCGTACTCCGTGGTGGTCACGATGCCGAGGGGATCGGTGCGCTGGGTCTCCCGCCCGAGGCCGTCCCGCTGGTAGGTGGTCCAGCGGCCGTCCACCAGGTCCCGCTCCCCCGTGAGCCAGTGCTGGGGGCCCGGATCGTAGGTGTACTCATGGCCCGCGGTGACGGGAAGGGTGGGATGCGCCGGGACGGGGACACTGTTGTTGGTCAGCGTCTTTTCCACGCGGGTGGGAAGGGGGAGGTCCCCGAGGAAGGAGACCGTGCGCTCCTGGGAGACGAAGGGGGTCCGGGTCCCCGTCCGGGACTCGATGCGGCCCTTGGGGTCGAAGGTGATGTCCGTGGTCCCGAAATCCACGGAGGTGACGGGCTGCTTCTGGGCGTCCACCCGAAGGCCCGGGAGGGCGCTGCCGGCCAGGGTTTTCTGCTCCTTCGTGGATTGCAGGGCCCCGAGGGCATCGTTCCATGCCCGGGTCAGGAGCATCCCTTTCCGGTGGATGGGCCCACTCCCGGGGATCGGGAGGCTGGCGGACCACATTTCGGGTGGATTGTTGTCCACCGCTGGGGGGAATTGGCCTTGCGGCGGCTCCACCACCTCGTCGCTCTGGGTGGGGCCATAGGCGTCCCGGGTGCCCCCGGCCCGGAGGGTCCGTTTGGGCAGGTCCCGGGTGTGGACCTGGGTCCGCATGGCCACGGGGTTCAGGGGAAGGCCCACCGCACCCGCGGGATTGGCCCAGCTCCGGAGGTCGTAGCCGTCCACCACGGTGACCTGGTCCACGTCGGAGACGGCGGGTCTCCAGGCGCCGGAGGCCAGGTCCGCACTTCCCGGGAAACCGCTTCCCCGGATTTTTTCGCGTCCGAGGATCATGGCCGTGGCGAAGGCATAGACCTGGGTGTCCCCCAGGGCCGGCTGCTTCAGGACGGGATCCACCGCCCAGATCCTGCCCTTGGGATGGGTGATCCGCTCCCCCCTGAAGGGCGTGCCGGCCCCGGGGGCGGCGCTGGGGTAGGTGAGGATGTGGGTGAGGTGCTCGGGCTGGGTGTACACATCATCCATGCCGGTGGCCTGATCCACCTGGGCCCTCGGCCACACCTTGGCGATGAGCACGGTGCGTCCGGGATCCCCGGGGTCCCCACTGGTGGTGGTGATGGTCTGGACCCCCATGAGCCGTTTCCCCGGCACCGGGGTCCCCGCCGCCGGGATTTCCCCGCTGTCGCGGAAGGGTTTCCAGCCCGACCAGACCCCATTGTCATAGCTGAAGGCCCCCAGGGAATGGGATTCGGCGTAGGTGAAGGTCTCGGTCAGACCTTCGGGATGACTGACCTCCACCGGCAGGGCGGGGGTGCCCTCGTAGGGCGGATAATAGGAGCCACCGGGCCCCGTGCGCCCCGGAGCCAGGATCCGGTTCGGGCTCCACACAAAGGTGGTGGTTCGGGTCTGGTTGGCCGCACTCTCGGCCCAGCTGAGGGGGAGAAAGCCCCCGTCAAAGATCCCTGCCCAGGTGCTACCTCCCTGGGGGTTCCAGGGTGTCTTCCGCTGATGGGAGCGGTAGCGCCCGGTGAGCGTGGCGGTGGGCAGGCCAAGACTGTTGATCACCGTGAGGGTGGCCGTGGGTGAACTGTCCACCAGGCTGACCCCGTCCTCCCAGTAGGCCAATGGGAGCACCCCCGTCAAATCCAGGCTGATCGTGTCCGCTGTCACGGCCAGGTTCTGCAGGACAATCCTGGTAGGAGCGCCGGGCTGGCCCCCACTCTCCGTGATGGTGACGTGGTCTCCCCAACGGTTGGTCACGTGGGTGACGTTCTGGGCACGGATGCTCCATATGGCCTGGTCTTCCAGCAGCACGATGGAGCGCTTGGGCAGGTCCAGGTGCTTCATCCTCTCGTCCACGGGGTCCAGGTAATCCACATGCCAGTAGGCGTCCAGGAAGAACCGGGTGCCGTCCGAAGCCGGGTAGACGAAGTCCACCTGGAAGACAACGCCTCCCGCACCCGGATCCGGGCCGAGGTAACTCTCGGCCTCTGTCTGACCGGTATCCACCCCACGCTGGGTGGCCCAGGCCAGCAGTTTGGCCTTGTCGGGGAGGGTCACGCCCGCAGGTACGCTGCGATGAAACGAGAGTTGGGAACCCTGGTACAGCACGGTGGCCTGGGCTGGGGAAGTGCTGGGATCCGCAAGATCCGGCCATTCCACCGGCTTGAAGGACCCGCCGAGGTTGGGCGGGATCCGCTCACCGATGGGGATCCCGCTCCGCAGGCCATCGTTGGTGTGAAGGGTCCAGACGAATCCCAGGGGAATGCGGCCAGGGAGTTTGGGACCCAGGGGGATCCTCAAGCCCAGGTTTCCCTGGACGGCATCCACCGAGCCCAATCGCACAGGGATGGATGCCGTGGCCGATGGGGCGTCCGGGGTGAAGGGGGGAAGGGGAGAGGTTTGGGCCCCGAGGGGCACCAGGCCCCAGAGGAGCAGGGCAGTCCGAAGCGGCCCCAGGAGGGTTCCTTGCATGGTCGTCCTCGCGTTTGTCACGGGCGTCTCTCAGTTCACAGGGGTGCAGACCAGGGGGTTCACGCGGATGGTGGCCGTCGCGCTCTTGCTGGGATCGGCCTGGCTGGTGGCCGTGACGGTGCAGGTTCCGACCATGAGGGGGGCCGTCCAGGACACGGAATTGCCCGAAGGCGTGCCCAAAATCCCTCCACTGGCCGTCCATGTGACAGAGGTGTTCGGATTCCCGGCCACAGAGGCCACGAAGGAGAAGGCCGCCCCGACATCCATGGAGAGTTCGCCCGCATTCAGGGTCACCGAGACGCTTCCCGTGGTGACCGTGAGGGTGATGGTCGTTGAAGCGCTTCCGGCGGCGTTGGTGGCCGTGACGGTGTAGGAAGTGTTTGGGCTCGTGGCCGTTGGCGTGCCGCTGATCACCCCCGTCGTGCTGGAGATGCCCAGGCCGGCCGGGAGGGGCTGGTCGATGGACCAGGAGGTGGCGGTGCCCCCGGTGTTGCTGGGTGACCAGGGCGTGATGGGGGTCCCCACGGTGTACACCTGCGAGGGTGGGTTGTAGGAGATGTTGGGGGGCTGGGCGGGCTGTTCCACCGTGAAAGGGGTGGCGGAATTTACGGCCCCTCCAGGAGTGGTGACCGTGATGGGCCCTGTGGTGGCCCCGGAAGGCACCGAAGCGATGATCTCCGTAGGGGGGTTCACCGCGAAGGTGGTCGCCGCGGTGCCATTGAACGCCACGCCGGTGACCCCGGTGAAGTTCGTCCCCGTGATGGTCACGCCCGCCCCCACGGGACCGGAGGTTGGGCTGAACCCCGTGATCGTCGGGGGCGGCACCGTCACCGTGAAAAAGGTGGCGGAATTCACTGTCCCTCCTGGGGTGGTGACCGAGATGGGTCCTGTGGTGGCCCCGGAAGGTACCGAAGCGATGATCTCCGTGGGGCTGTTCATCGCGAAGGTGGTCGCCGCGGTGCCATTGAACGCCACGCCGGTGACCCCGGTGAAGTTCGTCCCCGTGATGGTCACGCCCGCCCCCACGGGTCCGGAGGTTGGGCTGAACCCCGTGAGGGTGGGAGCTGGAGCAGACAGGACGATCACGGTCGCCGTGGCCCGGATGGTAGAATCGGCCGTGCTGGTGGCGCTCACGTGGTAGGTGCCGGGCGTGTTCGGGGCCGTGTAGAGCCCCGACGGGCTGACGCTTCCTCCACTCGGCTCCAGAACGGCCCAGGTGACGGTGTTGGGCGTGAGCCCGGCGACGGTGGCGGTGAAGGGCTGGGTGCCCCCCAGGGCCAGGGAGACGGTCTCGGGGGCCACGGCCACCCAGGCATTGGCCACGGTCAGGAGGACGGCGGTGGTCTGGGAGGGGTCGGCCTGGCTGGTGGCGCGGAGGGTGTAGGTGCCGGGGTTGGCCGGGGCGGTCCACAGGCGCTGACTGGATGATCCACCAGATCCGGCGCCTCCGGTGGAAAGGGTCCCTCCGCTGGCGGTCCAGGACACCCCGGTGGTGGGGGTGCCGGTGACGGCGGAAGCCAGGGTCACCTGGGCGGTCGGCAGGGCCCAGGACCGGAATGGCGTCACCGCCAGGCCCACGTTGGAGGCCGCCACGGTCACGGTGGCCATGGCGATGAGGGTGGGATCGGCCTGGCTGGTGGCGGTGAGGTGGTAGACGCCGGGCAGGGTGGGGGCGGTGTAGACGCCGCCCTGGGTGACGCTGCCTCCGGCGGCCTCCACGACCCGCCAGCTCACCGCGCCGTTGCCGGAGCCCATCACCTGGGCGCTGAAGGTCTGGACCTGGCCCGGGGACAGGGCCTGGAGGGCCGGGGACAGGTGGATCCAGGCGGGGCCTACCACGAAGGAAGCCCCGACGGTGGCGACGCCTGCGCTGCCCGTGATGCCGTAGAGGCCGGGCGTGGCCGGCGCGGTCCAGGTGGTACTGGGGCCCGTCCCGGCGCTGAGGGATCCGCCCGTGGCGGTCCAGGCGGGGGAGGGGGCGAAGGGGTCGTCGGGCAGCCAGGCGAGGGCCTGGGTCCCGGAGGCCTTCACCCAGCCGCCCTCCGGGCTGATGGCGTTGGCCGTGGCCGAAAGGGATATCGTGGCCGTGGCGCTCTTGCTGGGATCGGCGACGCTGGTGGCGGTCACGTGAACCGCCCCCCGGGGGGTGGCAGGAGGAGTGTACTGGCCATTCGCGCGGATGCTGCCGCCGTCCGCCTCCACCACGCTCCAGGTCACCGCCGGGTTGGCGGCCCCGGTCACCCGGGCCGTGAACCACTGCGTCCCGGTGGTGGCGACGATGGTCTGCCCGGGATTGATGGCGACCGCCACCCCCGGGACCGTCACGGTCGCGGTGGCGCTCTTGGAGATGTCGGCCTGGCTGGTGGCCACCACGTGGTAGGTTCCGCCCGCCAGGGGGGGCGTGTAGACCCCGGCGCTGTCCACCGACCCGCCTCCGGCTTCCTGCACCGTCCACCATACGGCCGTGTTCGGCGTGTTGCTCACCGTGGCGGTGAAGGCGAGGGTCTGGCCCGCGAGGACCGTGGCCGAACTGGGGCTGACCGCGACGCTGACCGGGGGAAGGGAGACGGTCACCGTGGCCTGGGCGCTCTTGGTGGGATCGGCCTGGCTGGTGGCCACCACGTGGTAGCTCCCCGCCGTTCCCGGGGCCGTGTAGAGCCCGGCGGGGCTCACCGTCCCGCCCCCTGCCTCCGTCACGCTCCAGGTCACGGCCTGGTTGGCGGTCCCCGTGACCGTGGCGGTGAACGGCTGCGTCCCGCCCGTCAGGAGGCTCGCGGTGGCCGGGGCCACGCTCACCGCGATGGCCGGCACCGTCACCGTGGCGGTCGCGCTCCTGGTGGGGTCGGCCTGGCTCGTGGCCACCACGTGGTAGGTGCCGGGCGTCCCCGGGGCCGTGTAGAGGCCGGAGGCACCCACGGTGCCTCCCCCCGCCTCGGTCACGCTCCAGGTGACCGCCGTGTTCGCGTTGCCCGAAACCGTGGCGGTGAACGGCTGGGTCCCCCCCATCAGCACGGTGGCGGTGGCCGGGGAGATCGAAACGGTGACCCCCGCCGTGACGGTGACGGTGGCGCTGGCATATTTGGTGAAATCGGCCTGGCTGGTGGCCCGCACCATGTAGGTCCCGGGCGTCGTGGGGGCGGTGTAGAGCCCCGTGCTGGTGAGGCTCCCGCCCCCGGTCTTGGTCCAAAAGACCGCCGTGTTCGGGGAGCCCGTCACCGTGGCGGTGAACTGCTGGGTGGCCCCCGCGGCGAGGGTCACCGTCGTGGGGGCGATCGTGACCGCCACGGCGGCCAGCAGGGCGCTGCCTCCCAGGACGAAGGACAACAGCAGGGCCTTGGCCAAGCGCGGGAGTTCCAGTCGACGATAGGCAGCCCCCAGCCGGGCCCGCCACCCGGCGGCCCGTGTCGAGAAGGAGGGGATCAGGCTAGTCATTGCCATTGCGTTCCTCGAGATGCGGAGGTAGCCCTTGCACAGGGATGGGGCGGGGATGGATGGAAATTGCCGGATGAGGAAGAAACGATTCGGACTTAAGGGAATGGCGTTGTCAAGAAAAAAAAGTGATAAGATGTTATTTCAACATTTACTCGCCATCCTTTTTTCAAGTAGGCGGTCGCCCTGCTCCGGTGCGTCCGGGGACCTCGCGAGAAAAGCAATCCCCGAGGCGAGCGCAACCTGCAGAAGTGTGCGGAGGGGGGCTTCCGTTTTTGGAAGCACCAAGGTCCCAGGCCTACGGCACCCTGCGGAGCCCCTTTACCCCTCCGCTCACCTCCGCGGAGGCGGTCAACCTCGAGGAACCGGGACGCCCCCTCAGCCCCCTCCGTCCCCCACCAGGCTCCGGAAGAGGTCCAGGTAGCGGCGGGCGGAGTTGTCCCAGCCGTGGTCGGCGGCCATGGCGCGGCGCTGCAGGGCGGTCCAGGCGGCGGGGTCCTCGCGGTAGAACTGGCAGGCGCGGGCGAGGGCCAGGCCCAGCTCCCAGGGGTCCTCGGGGCCGAAGAGCCAGCCGTTGCCGCGCAGGGGATCCGCGGCGTCCACCACGGTGTCGGCCAGGCCCCCGGTCTCCCGGACCAGGGGCAGGCAGCCGTAGCGCAGGGCGTACATCTGGGTGAGGCCGCAGGGTTCGCTCCGGGACGGGACCACGAGGACGTCCAGGCCCGCGAACATCCGGTGGGCCAGGCCCTCGTCGTAGCCGATGCGGGCCGCCACGCGCCCCGGGTGGGCCTTGGCGGCCGCCCTGAAGGCCTCCTCCAACACCGGGTCGCCGCTGCCCAGGAGGGCGAACTGGGCGCCCTGGCCCAGGAGGGCCTCCAGGTTGGGGAGGAGGAGGTCCAGGCCCTTGATCTCCTCCAGGCGGCTCACCACGCCGAAGAGCGGGGCGATGGGATCTTCCTGGAGGCCCAGCTCCATCTGCAGGGCGGCCTTGCCGAGGCCTCGCCGTGACAGGGTCGACGCGTCGAAGGGCAGGATGAGGTGGGGATCCGTGGCGGGGTCCCACAGGTCCGTGTCCACGCCGTTGAGGATGCCGGCGAGCTGCCCCCGGCGCCAGGCCAGGAGGCCCTCCAGCCCGCGCCCCACCGCGGGGTGCTGGATCTCCTCGGCATAGGTGGGGCTCACGGTGCCCAGGCGGTCCGCGTAGTGGAGGCCCGCCTTGAGAAAGCTGAGGCTCCCGTTGAATTCGGCCCCGTCCACCGCATAGGCCTCCGGGGGGAGCCAGAGTTCGCCCAGGACCGCCGGTGGGAAGGCTCCCTGGTAGGCGATGTTGTGGATGGTCATGAGGGTTCGGGGCCGGGGGCCCCCCGCCAGGGCCAGGTAGGCCGGGGCCAGGCCCGCGGGCCAGTCGTGGGCGTGCAGGATGTCCGCGGTCCAGCCATCCCCGTCCCCGTCCCGGGCCAGGGCGGCGGCGGCCCAGCCCAGGGCGCCGTAGCGCAGGTGGGCCCGGGGCCAGTCCCCGTAGGGCCCCCCGTCTTCCCCGAAGAGCTCCGGGCATTCCAGCGCGTAGAGGGGGACCCCGTCCCCGGTCTCCCCCAGGAGCACCGTCGCCGGGCCCCTCCGCAGCAGGTCCGGGTGGGACCACACGGGGCGCGCCCCGGGGAGGGCGGCGCGGATCTCCGGGAAGGCCGGCAGCATCACCCGGGCGTCGGCGCCGAGGCGGCGGAGGGCCTTGGGCAGGGCCGCCATGACGTCGGCCAGGCCCCCCACCTTGAGGTAGGGGAAGAGTTCCGCCGCGACGGCCAGGATCCGCATGGAACCCACTATCGCACGCGGGGTTCAGAGCCGGTCGAGCATGCGCTGGGAGATGAGGGTCACGCCGCTGGGGGTGCGGTAGAAGCGGTCCCCGTCGGCCTCGGCGTCCTCCCCCGCCACCAGGCCCTCGGGGATGCGGACATCAGGCGCCACCACGCAGCGCCGCAGCCGCGCGTGCTCGCCGATGTCGGCGCCGGGCAGCACCAGGGTCTCCTCCAGCCGGGCGTGGGAGTGGACCCGGGCGTTGGTGAAGAGGACGCTCTGGCGGACGTTGGCCCCGGACACGATGCACCCGGCGGAGATCAGGCTGTTGATGCCCACGCCCTGCCGGTGGGGGTCGCTGTGGACGAACTTGGCCGGCGGCAGGGGTTCGATGTAGCTGTAGATGGGCCAGGCCTGGTCGTAGAGGTTCAGGGCGGGCACCGCGTGGGTGAGGTCGATGTTGGCCTCCCAGTAGGCGTCCAGGGTCCCGACGTCGCGCCAGTAGGGGCCCGGGCGGAGCGGATTCTGGACGCAGCTGCGGTCGAAGCGGTGGGCGAAGACCCGGGCCCGGGGCACCAGGGAGGGGATGAGGTCGGTCCCGAAGTCGTGGCCGGAATCCCGGTCCTGGGCGTCCTGCTCCAGCACTTCGCGGAGGAAATTCGCCTTGAAGAGGTAGATGCCCATGCTGGCCAGGGCCACCTCTGGATTCCCCGGGATCCCCGGAGGGTTCGGGCTCTTCTCCACCCAGGAGGTGATCCGGTCCTGCTCGTCCACGCCCGCGACGCCGAAACCCGTGGCCGAGAGGCGGGGCACCTCCAGGCACGCGATGGTCATGTCGGCGTTGGCGTTGAGGTGGTCCTCCAGGAAGTACTTGTAGTCCATCTTGTAGACGTGGTCCCCGGCCAGGATCATCACGTTCTCGGGCTCGAAGGCCTGGATGTTGGAAAGGTTCTGGTAGATCGCGTCGGCGGTGCCGCTGTACCAGGCGTCCTTGTCCAGGCTCTGCTGGGCGGGCCACACGTGGATGTACTCGTTGAGGCGGCCCGGCAGGAAGGTCCAGCCGAACTGGAGGTGCTCCAGAAGGCGGTGGCTGTTGTACTGCGTCAGCACCGCGATGCGCCGGAAGCCCGAGTTGATGCAGTTCGACAGGGTGAAGTCGATGATCTTGTACTTGCCGGCGAAGTCGAGGCCCGGCTTGGCGAGGTGGTCCGTAAGGTCCATCAGGCGCTTGCCCCGGCCCCCGGCGAGGATGACCGAGATGGTGTGGCGGGGGGTGAGGTAGGTCTCCCTGAGCGGCATCGGGGCCTCCGGGACGCTGGGGGCCGGACCCGTCCGGACTCGCCCAGGGAACCATCGGTGTCCTTGAAGGATCCCATGAATCCAGGGGTCTTTCGGGCAATTTCTGGCCTCGGCACGGGCCCCCCCGGGCCCTACACTGGGACCATGCTCCTGCCTCTCTACCTCGGCATCCTCCACGCGGTGGAGCCGGACCACGTGGCCGTGGTGACCGGCGTCTCCCTCGGGGAGGCCCGGCGGGGAGCCTGGAAGGTGGGCCTGGCCTTCGGTCTCTCCCACATGCTGGCGGTGGCGATCATCGCGGCCCTGGCGGTCTTCCTGGGCCAGGCCTTCTTCGGGGAGCGGGCGTTCGTGTGGCTGGACCGCTGCGCCTGGGCTTTCGTGTGCCTGCTGGGCCTGTGGAACCTCAGCGCCGCCTTCGGCTGGCGGCGCACCACCCTCCACGCCCACGCCCACCACCACGGCGCCCTGGCCCACGAGCACCCCCACGCCCACGGCCAGCCGGAGAGCCACCGTTTCCACCACGCCGCGGCCTGGCTGGGCGCCTTTTTCGGCCTGGGCGGCGTGCGGGGCTTCACCACCCTGCTGAACCAGGTGGGGATCCACGGGGTCTGGCCCTTTCTGGGGGCCCTGCTGGCCTTCGGGGCGGGCATCACGGGGATGTTCATCCTCCTGAGCGCGGCCTCGGGCTGGCTGGCGGCGCGGCTGGGCACCACCGAGCGCTTCCGGCGCGTGCTCTACGCCGTTTCGGGAACGGGGAACCTGGCGATCGGGATCTGGCTGCTCCTGCGGCCATGAGCCTCGGGTCCGGCCTCTACCGCTCCGCGGGCCTCGTGGGGCTGTGGACCCTGGTCTCCCGGCTTTCCGGGATGCTGCAGCAGCGGGTGCTCGTGCACTTCCTGGGGCAGGGCCTGGCCTCGGACCTCTTCTTCGTGGCCTACCGTCTGCCGAACCTCCTGCGGCGCTTCGCCGCCGAGGGCACCATGACGGCGGCCTTCCTGCCCACCATCAGCGAAGTGGAAGCCGCGGAAGGGGAGGACGGGGCCCGGGACATGGTGGCCCGCTTCCTGGGCACCCTGGGCCTCCTGCTGCTCTTGCTCTGCATCCTGGCCATGGTCGGGATGGGACTGATCATGGGCGTGCAGATGCTCGGCCGCATCGCCCCCGGGGCTCCCCTGGGCGAGCAGTTCGGGGCGCTGGGCCAGGTGCTCGCGGGGACCCGCCCCGCCCCGGAGGGCCTGGCCCGCACGGTGCTGCTGGGCCGCATCATGTTTCCCTACCTGGCCCTGGTGAGCCTCACGGCGGGCCTGTCCGCGGTGCTGAACCTGAAGGGCCGCTTCGGCCTGCCGGCATCGGTGAGCACCTTCTTCAACGTCACCGTCATGGCGGTGGTCCTGGGCGGGGTGCTCCTGGGCCCTCCCGGGTGGCGGGAACCCATGCAGGCGACGGTGCTCTGCGCCCTGGCCGTGCTGGCGGGGGGCCTGGTGCAGCTGGGCCTGCTCTGGCCCAGCTTCCGGAGCCTCGGGAACCGGATCTCCTGGGGTTTCCATTTCGGGAACGCCGGCGTGAAACGCATCCTGCGCCGCATGGTCCCGGGCCTCCTGGGCACGGGCATCCACCCCATCAACGTGGTGGTCTCCACGGCCATCGCCTCCCAGCTCCCGGCGGGGGCCCAGACCGTCCTGTACCAGTCCAACCTCATGGGGGAGCTGGTGCTGGGGCTCTTCTCGGCCAGCCTCGCGACCGTGAGCCTGCCCGCCATGAGCCGCCTCGCGGACGAGGGGGACCTGGAGGGGCTGCGGGGAAGCCTGGCTTCGGCCCTGCGGGCCACGGCGCTGATGGCCATTCCGGCCTCGGTGGGCCTGGCCGTCCTGGCCCGGCCCATTCTTGCCCTCATCTTCCAGAGCGGCCGCTACGGGGAGGCGGCGGTGGCCTGGACGGCGGCCACGCTGCCCTACCAGGCCCTGGGCCTGCTCTTCGTGGCCACGAGCCGCATCAGCGTGCAGGCCCTCTACGCCCTGAAGGACTACCGCGGCCCGGCCCTGGCGGCGCTCCTGGGCTTCGGCCTGAACCTGCCCCTGTCCTGGATCCTCATGCACCGCCTGGGGACCTCGGGCATCGCCCTGGCCAACAGCCTGGCCTCCATCGCGGGCCTGGCCTTCGTCGCCTGGCGGCTGCACCGGCGCCTCGGGCAGCTTCCCCTGGGATCCGTGGGGCGGGGTTGGGGGGCCTTCTCCCTGGGAGCCGCCTGCATGGGGGCGCTGGCCTGGGGGTTGGGCCTGGGGGTGGACGTCTTCACCTTCCACGGGCCCGGAGGCACGGCCCTCCGCCTGCTTCCCCTCATCGCGGTCAGCGGGGGATTCTATTTCCTGTTGCTCCGCATGGTCCGGGTGCCGGAGGCCGGCGCCCTGTGGGCGGCCCTGGCGGGGAAGCTCCGGGCTATTTTCCGCAGGCCTTCCGGAGGCGGGTGATGGCCAGGATGACGTGGCTGGAGAGGGCGAAGAAATCCCCGTCCAGGAGCTGCTGGGCCCCCGCCTGATCGCCTCCCTGAGCCTT
This sequence comes from Acidobacteriota bacterium, assembly GCA_016213735.1. GTDB lineage: Bacteria > Acidobacteriota > Holophagae > Holophagales > Holophagaceae > JACQZU01. Next base: position 22,981 of record JACQZU010000004.1, read on the forward strand.
CCGGGCCACCTCCCCCGCCGCCCGGTGGAAGCGGGCGTGGGCGTCCTTCAGGGCGGCGAATTCCGGCCGGGTCCCGCACTCCTTGGCGCCGGCGCCGAGGATCCACTTCCCCAGGTCGCACTGGTCCTCCCTCGACAGGAGGGCGGGGTCCAGGCGCTCCTTGGAATTCCCCTGGACCATGGACGCCAGCAGGACCTTCCATCGCTGGTGGGAGGAGACCGCCTCGCCGAAATCCATGGAACCCCCCCCGCCCAGTATCTCGCGAGGAGATGGGCGCCCGGCGGTCCGAATCCTGGAAGCCCTAGACCGCCGGAGCCTCCATCCCGTAGGCGCCCCACCCCTCCTTGGTGGGCCCGTAGATTTCCGGCAAAGGAAGTCCCGCCTGCCGGAGGAGCACCGTCATCTGCCCGCGGTGATGCACCTGGTGGGCCACCAGCACGTAGAGAAGGAAGCCGCCGCTCCACTGTTCGCCGTAGCAGTTGAAGCTCCGGCCAAGTTCGGCGTTGTTCCAGCCCCCGATGCAGTCGTCCAGGGCCTCGGCCGCCCGGGTGTAGGCGGCGATGATGCTGCCCGTGTCCTCGGGAGGTGCTCCGAGGTGGCCGTCCTTCAGTTCGAAGCCCGGGAGCTTGAGGCCCACCTGGAGGGGCATCTCCACGGCGCTCTCCACGATGTGCCAGGCCAGGCGCCGGAGGTCGCGGTGCTCGGGAGCCACGGCCTGCCCCAGGGCCCCGGAGGGGATGGCCCCAAGGAGGGCGGTGGTCTTGGCCACCTCCGCTTTCCAGATGTCCCTGAAGTCCTCGACGCGGCGGAACATGGGGCCTCCGTTGCTGGGTTTCCCCGAAGGGTAGCCCCAATCCCCGGGCAGGAGAATGGTCCCGGCTACTTTCCCTCGGGATTCAAGGGCAGCGGCGGGTCCCCGGGAAGCCTCCGGAGCTTGAGGGGCAGGGGCTCCCCGAAGGCCTTCCGGAGCGGTTCGGGGACGCCGGACCAGGCCCGGAGGGCCTCGGCCCGTCCCTTGTAGGCCCCCCAGCAGGCCTGCCACCAGCGGAAGCCGTCCTTCCGGACATAGGGGAGGATCATCATGTCCGCGGCCTCCTTGGGGGCCAGGCGGGCGAGGGTCTTGAGGCCCGGGGCGAAGCCCGAGACCACCAGGCGGAGGGTCCACGCATCCGCCGGCGCCTCGGCCCGGCGCAGCTGGCCCAGGCGCAGGGCTTCCGCCAGGTCCCCTTCCTGCAGGACCCGGAGGCGCTCCTCCGGCGCTGCCAGGGGGGCGGGGGCGACGGCGGATCCCACGTCGGCGTCCCCGATCACTTTCCGTGGCGCCTGCACGGTGATCTCCAGGCTCCGGGAGATGCCCCCGACAGAATTGGTGACATTCAGCGTGTAGACCGTGGTGCGCTCCGGAAGCACCGCGACGCTGGTCTGGCCGTCCAGCTCCAGCCCCCCGGGCTCCAGGCGGACCTTGGCGTCGCCGTTGCACTGCCATTTCAGGGTGACCTGCTCCCCCGGCTGGACGCTGCGCTTGTCGGCCGTGAAGGTGCAGGACAGGGCCGCGGGCAGCTGGTCCAGGCGCCGCAGGACCGCCACGTCCAGGCTCCGGGAGGCCCCCCCGGCGGCGTTGGAGGCCACCAGGGTGTAGCGGGTGTTCTCCAGGGGCGTGACGGTCACCTCGCTCTTGCCGTCCAGCTCCAGGCCCCCGGGCTCCAGGCGCACCTTGGCGCTGCCCGCGCACTCCCAGCGCAGCACCACGGGCTCCCCGGGAAGAACGGCGGCGGCGCTGGCGTCGAAGCTGCAGATCCGGGCCGGTTCCCCCAGGGGCAGGCCCGGGACGATCCGCACCTCCACCGCGCCCAGCTCCCGGCCCCCGCCCCGGGATTCGAAGAGCCGGTAGGTGGTGGTGTAGGTGGGCCGCAGGGTGACCCGGCCCTTGCCGGGGAGCACCAGCCCCCCGGGCTCCAGGCGCACCGCCTTGGCCGCGGCGCAGTCCCAGGACAGAAGCACCGAATCCCCCGGCCGCACCTCCCGCGGCTCCGCGACGGGCAGGCAGGGTTCCTGGGCCAGGGCTGGGAGGGCCAGGAGGAGGATGGGAAGGAGGCGCCGCATGGAGGGGTCAGTCTACTGCGGTCCAGGCCCTCGCGCCCCAGGGCCTCCGCGAGGTTCAGCACCACCGAGGCGCTGGCCCGCACCGCCTGGTCGCACAGCCACCCATGCCCGCGCCCGGCCCTGCGGGCCAGCGCGATCACCGCCGCGTCCAACTTCACCGCCGCCGCGTACGCATCGAGCCGCTCGTGATCCAGCCGTTCGGTTATCGTCGTTTCCATCGAAGCCTCCTGTCTCCCGGCCGCGGCGCGCGGCCCTCGCAGAGACACGGCCGCGTGCCCCGGCTGGGAGGTAGGAGGCGGGGGATATCCCCCTAGGGGGGATAGCAGGATCCTAGCGCTTGTCCTTGGGGGTCCACCGTGGCCCCCGAGCCGTCTTGCCCACGACGGAATACCCTGCGCCGCTGGCCCAACTGGTCGCGGCTTCGACGAGGGCGGAATTCCCGCTCCGGAGCATCAGCAGGGCGATGCCCTTCTGCTCCTCGCCCTTGGCCTGCCGCAGCACCGCGATGACCAGGGGTTCGCTCCCGGGCACCGAGGCCTGGATCAGGCACCGGACCACCGTATCCCCTCGCCGCCAGCCGCTGGCGGCGTACCTGAGCAATTCGGCCTCCATGGCCTGGGGCGCCTTCGTCCCCTTGACCATGGGCTCCAGCACGGCATCGGCCCTGAAGGATTCGCAGGTGACGTAGGTGAGCAGGACCGCGAAGGGCGCGATGGTCCCGGCCGTCAGCAGGTGGCGAAGGGGCATCCGCCAGGGATGATCCTCTCCCCACCGGGAACGCCAGCCGAAGTAGATCAGCCAGGTGGCCGGGATGCCAAGGACCAGCAGGATCCCGGCGGAATCCTGGACCGGCCGCTGATCGGAATCGGCCCAGAGCGTCAGCAGGGCCAGGAGCAGGAGGAGCGCACCGCAGCCGATCTGCTTCATCGTGGTGTCCTCAAAAGAAACCTGCCCGCCACGGAAACAACGCCATAAGCGCCCCGCTTGCTATCCCGCGCGTCAACGCCCCTTTGCCAAGAAGAACAGCAGGGCGAGGAGCAGCGCAGCCGCCAGGGTTCCGGCCACCAGGGCGATCCTCGCCCACATCCTCGAACGGCCCAATTTCCCTAGCCATGCGGTGAATCCCAGGTCGCAGCGCTGGCAGAGGGTCCAGTCCCCTTCCTCCCAGAGGGCCAAGGTACGCCAGTACGCCAGGGGCGAAGGATTCCCCTCCAGACCAGCAATGGCTGCCCTCCGGGCCTCCATGTCCAGTCCCGGCTGCGAGAAGGGGTCGAAGCCTCCGGCTACGGCGTTCTGGAACATCCACTGGGCCGTGGTCTGGGGGGGGGCGGTGCCGAGGTCCGCCCCGCAGAGGTCACATCGGGAGGGCTGTTTCCAGGAGCGGGAGGCCCTCCATACCCTGCGGACCTCCGCACAGGAAGCACAGAAGGAACGGGTGTCATCTAGGCGGGGGAGCATGAGCTCCCGCTCGCGCCAGAAGCGGATTTCCTCCTTGCGGGTGCGATCGCGCTTGGAGGGGAGTCCGAAGGTCCCTCCTGCCGTCTCGCGCTCGAATGCGCTCTCCCCCATGTCGATCAGGGGCGTGAAGGGTTCGAAGCCGGCGGCCACATCCTGCACCCAGGTCGCGGAGGGGATTTCCACGGTGCCCCCCCGCTTCAGCCTTCGACCGCATAGGTGGCATTCCACCGCCATGGGTTCCCTCCGGGCAAGCAAACGGGGCGCGACGCACAAGTTTACCCACAGGGGAAGAATCCCCTCAGCCCGTCTTCCCGTACCTTCGTCGCGCGGCGTCCAGTTCGGGCAGGTGGCATTCCGCCCAGCGGCAGAGGGCGTCCAGGGGTTCCAACGGGTGCGGCCCAAGGGGCTGAGCGCGTATTCGGTGTGGGGTGGAACCACTGGGAAGACGGCGGGCGCTGGGGAGGCCCCGTGCGAATCCGCGTGCTTGCCGCACCTCGCCAACCTCGCGTCGGCACCCCTCGGTGGCCTCCAGCGGGCATTCGACGGGATTCCTCTCGGGCGAGGGGTCCCCCAGGCTTTTCCAGGTCCCTGTGGGGCCCCTTATACTCGACGCACAACCTCCCTACGATCAGGCCTCCATGCGATTCGCGCTGCTTTCCCTGTGCCTTCTTTCCGGGCCGCTGGTGGCCCAGACCCCGGAGGTCCGCGCCCAGCGCCTTGCGGAGGCCGCCAGGTTGTGGGCCCGGGTGAAGTGGGTCCATCCGGCCCTGGCCCAGGGGCGCATCGACTGGGACAAGGCCCTGCTGGAGGCCATGCCCGACCTGGCTGAGGCCCAGAACGACGCGGCGCGGAAGGCCGCCCTGCACAAGCTGATGGCCCCGCTGGGGGATCCCGCCTTGCGGATCGGCCCCAGGGAACAGCCCATCTACGTAAAGGCCGACCCGAAGTTCCCGCGGGTGGCCTGGCTGCCGGGAGACGTGGCGCTGCTCCAGCTCCACCAGACGGTGAGCGGCTGGGATTCGGCTTTCGCCCCGGCGGTGGCGGAGGTCAAGGCCGCCCTCGCCAAGGCGAAGGGTGTGGTGGTGGACCTTCGCCTCGGAGGACCGCCCTACGGAAACCCCTCCGACCTGGTGGACCGGGTGGTTTCGCACCTCGTCCTGGAACCCCTGACCCTGCCCGCCCCGCGCTTCCTCTACAACTACGGTTTTCCGCCCCAGAACGGGAACTCCTCCGGGGGCTACTTCAAGGCCTGGATGACCCAGGCGGCGCGCCAGCTGACGCCCGAAGCCTTGGCCCGCCCGCTGCCGGTGGCTTTCCTGGCGAACGCGTGGACCCCCATCCCGCCCTCGGTGCTGGCGCTGCAGCGCAGCGGACGGGCGTGGGTGGTGACCGAGGGCCCGCTGCACGCGGGCTGGGTGGTGCCCACGGAGGACATGACCCTGGCCGGGGGTCTGGAGGTCACCTTCAGCTCGGGGGAACTGGTGTTCGCGGATGGTTCCACTGGTTTCGCCAGCGACCGGGTGGTGGCCCAGAGCCTCCAGGTGGGTCCGGAGACCCCAGGCGTGCAGGCGGCCCGGGCACTGCTCGACGGGTCCTCCAAGCCGGGGGCCGGCCTCCCCCGGCATCCCCTCGCGCCCCAGCCCCTGTGGGCGCCGGATCCGGCCTACCCGGGCTCCACCTTTCCCGATCTCTCCCTTCGGCGGCTGGCGGTGATCCGCCTGTGGGCGGTGATGGAGGCCTTCTTCCCCTACAAGGACTTGATGGACCGCCCCTGGGAGGCGGCCCTGCCCGAATTCCTGGCCCGCATGGAAACGGTCACGGACGGCCGCGGGTACGCCCTGGCCATCGCCGAGATGGCCGCCCGCCTGCAGGACAACCATGTGTGGGTCTCCGGACCCGAAATCCGCCAGCACTACGGAGACGCCAGCCTCCCGGTCGAGCTCACCGTGGTGCAAGGGCGGGTGGTGGTCGCCCACGTCCTGGACGCGAAGGCGGCGGCGGGGGTGCAACGCTGGGATGAGGTGCTGGAAGTGGACGGCGAAGCGGTCCAGACGGCGATCCAGCGCCTGTCCCAGCGCCTCACCTCGGCCAATCCATGGACCCGGGACCGCAACGTGGTGCACTACGGCTTCCTCGGCCGCGGCACGGACGGAAGCCAGGCCACCCTGAAGCTGCGCACCGGCGACGGTGCGATCCGGACGGTGCGGCTGCCTCGGACCAAGGCCTTCTGGCAGATGGAGGCGCCCAAGCCGGAAGGCGAAATCATCCGGATCCTGGAGGGGAACCTCGGCTACGCCGACCTGGGGCGACTGGAGCTCTCCCAGGTGGATGAGCTGTTCGAGAAGGTGAAGCACACCCGGGGACTGATCCTGGACATGCGGGGCTATCCCCACGGCACGGCCTGGACCCTCGCCCCCCGGCTGAACGTGAAGGGGGCCACCCTCGGCCCCCTGTTCACCCCCAGCCTCCAGTTCGGGGGGGACTCGGAACGGACCGCTCCCCGGATGACCTGGACCCAGAAACTGCCTCCGGGGGACGGCAAGCCCCTCTACCGGGGCAAGGTGGTGATGCTCATGAACGAGCTCAGCCAAAGCCAGGCCGAGCACTCGGGCCTCTTCTTCGAGGCTGTCTGCGACATCACCTTCATCGGAAGCCCCACCGCGGGTTCCAACGGGGATGTCACCAACCTGCTCCTGCCCGGCGAACTCCGCGTAAGCTTCACCGGCCAGGGCGTGCGCCACGGAGATGGGCGCCAACTCCAGCGGGTGGGCCTCCAGCCGCACATCCCGGTCACGCCCACGATCGAGGGTCTGAAGGCAGGGCGGGATGAAGTCCTGGAGCGGGCCGTCCAGTTCATGACCGCGGGCCGCTAGGACCCCTCCGGGAATGGACCCCCGGAATCGGAATCCGCCGTCCCCCCGGGGACCGGCCACCGGGGGGGAACCTCGGACCCGGTCCCCCGGGGCGCCGGGGTGTCAGTCCCTCACGTAGTAGCCCCGCAGGGTGATCTGGTAGTTGGGCTCCACGGAGGCGCTGGAGCCGTACCGGAACATGGGGATGAGTGAATTGCCCGAGGGGACGCGGGTGCCGGCGGTGAGGTGGACCTGGTTCCAGACTCCGTAGGTGGGGATGTAGCCGAAGGGGACGACGATGGCGGTTCCATCGGTGCTCAGGGGCGCGCAGACCAGGATGCTGAAACTGGAGCCGTAGTAGCTCAGGGCCTGGCCATTGGGCGGGGTGAGGTAGAGGTCCGCGTCGGTCACGATCAAGGAAAGGCCCTCGGGCACCCGGTAGGTCAGGTTCGGGTACACGGTCTGGACGCCGTTGGTGACCACGTCCCAGCCCACGGTGCCCGCGGGCTTCTGGTAGCTCATCCAGACCATCTGCTTGGAGGGGACGTTGTTGTGGGTGAGGTCCTGGGCGCCGGAAGGAAGGGCCAGGGCGGCGGGCAGGGCCAGGGCGAGCAGGGCGCGGAAGGCGAGGGAGAGGGACATGGGGGCTCCTTGAGGGACGAAAGGGTTCGGCAGGACTCCCAAGGCTAGGCCCCTCGCCCGCCGGGGGTCCGACCGGTGGGCGCATTGGGTCCCGTACCAGTTCACCTTCGAGGGCAGGACGGATGTCCGGCTGTCCGGCCCGGGTCTTCCTCGACGGGGCGGGACGCTGCCCCGTGCGTTGGACCCAGTGGCCCCCCGCGGTCCCGGAGCCCAGGGGGGTTTGATAGGTATGTTTCTTTCCAACAACTTTCGTTCCTCCCGCTTCGGCTCGCTCGGGGCCGGGGCGGGTCCTTCCCCGAAAAAAACATCCAGGTTGGCCAGGGGCCAAAGCAGAATGGGGCCGTCGTTCCTTTCAACCACCCATGCGCCCCACCCTGAGCCAAGGATTCGTCCTGTTGATGCTCCTCCTGACCGGAGCGAGCCTGTACTTCACCGCGGGCGTCCTCTCCTTCAAACGAAGCCTCCAGGGTCGGCCCACCGCCGCCAGCGTGAAGTCGGGCCAGCAGGGGGAGGTCCAGCGGGTCATCGACGGGGACGAACTGTCGGTGCTGGTTGGCACCGAGCCCATCAGGGTGCGGTTGCTGGGTGTCTCCGCCCCGGATGCCACCATGAACGATCCGGACATGCAGCCCGCCGGGCGGCAGACCTTGCTTTTCCTGGAGAACAGGGTCCAGGGGCGCAAGGTGGAGCTCGTGTTCGACGAGTTCAAGCTTGACCCGCGCAAACGCCTGCTCTGTTACGTGCATATCGAGGGGAAGGACCTGGGTGAGGACCTCGTGGAGCGGGGCCTGGCCCTGTCCTACACCAAGTACCCCTTCTCCAGGCTGGGCGCCTACGCCCTGGCCGAGGATGGGGCCCGCAGGGCCCGCCGGGGCATCTGGTCGGACCCGAAATTGGTGCTGCGCGCCGAACAGCTCAAGGCCCTGTGGGACGCCCAGCGCCGGAAGGGCGACGAATGATCCGCCTCCTGTGGCTGCTGTTCGCCCGCCGGGGCAAACCGGTTCCCAGGGTGGGCGTGAAGGTGAAGGCCTTCCTGCTGTTCGCGCTCCTGCTCTGGTACGCCAGCGCGGGATTCCTGTTCTTTGAACTTCCCAACAAGCCGGACCTGGGGTGGCTGGACTCCCTCTGGTGGGCGCTGGTGACCATGGCCACCGTGGGCTACGGCGACCTGTTCCCGGTGACCCCCGCCGGTCGCTACCTGGTGGGGGTGCCCACCATGGTTTTCGGCATCGGATTCCTCGGGTACCTGATTTCCGAGATCGCCGGCTCCCTCATCGAAACCCGTTCCCGGAGGCTGAAGGGCATGCTCGACATCACCCTCACGAAGCACATCCTCTTGGTCAACCACCCCCGCCTGGACGTGGTCGTTCGCCTGGTGGAGGAACTTCGTTCCGACTCGGCCACCCGGGACCAGGCGATCTGCCTCGTGGACGAGAGCCTCCCGGAATTGCCCACCGAACTGGAATCGGCCGGTCTGCTCTTCGTGAAAGGCGACCCGACTCGGGAGGAGACCCTGAAGAAGGCCAATGCCGCCGGCGCCAGCCACGCCATTCTGTTGGCCAAGGATCCCGCCGACCCCCATTCCGACGACCGCAATCTGGTGACCACCCTGGTGCTGGAACGACTCAACCCGGGCCTTTTCACGGTGGTCGAGGTGCTCAGTGCAGGCAAGATCCGACAGGTCGAACTCGCCGGGGCCGACAGCGTCGTCTGTGCGGCGGAGCTCGCCTCCGGTCTGATCGTCCAGGAACTGCAGGACCCGGGCGTGAAGGCGATCATCGCCGACCTCTGCAGCGACACCGCCGGTCACCAACTCTATTTCATCCCGGTCGAGGGTGCGGAGGGCCGGCGCTATGCCGACCTCGTTCAGTGGGGGGTCAACCACCAGTGCGCGGTGCTCGGGTACCGTCGCGGAGGGGAGACCCGGCTGGCCTGTTCCGCGGAGGAAGGCCTCGCCCCCGGCGACCGGGCGGTCCTGGTGGCCGCCGACCGGCCCGCTTCCCTTCGGCTCGGCTGACTCCCGGGACGCCCACCCCTGGAAGCGACCGCGCCGGAGGCTTGAGTTTGGCCTTCATGGAATGAAAGGGCCCCGCTTCAGGGTCGCCTGCCGCGGGGGCGAATCCCGGGCGAGGAGGTCGTCCAGGTTGTGAAATCCGCCCCATCCCCGGGAATCCAGACCATACTCCCTCGAAATCCCGTGGTGGACACCGGGGAACCCCGGACCCCAAGCGTCCCCCAGCCCCCACAGGGGTCGGACCCGCGGGATGTCATAGCCCACCAGCCGCTTTTCCATGGAGGCCCTCCCCATGACCCATCCCCTCCGGCCCTTCGTCTTCGCCTGGATGTCCCCGCTCCTGCTTTTCGCACTCGGGGACAAGCCCGGCTGCAAGGACCACCCCCTTGTCACGCGGATGCCGGGCTACGAGATCGTGTCCTGCGAGAGCAATGCCTTCGGCACCCATCGATTCAACTCGCGCGAGGGGGGCGACCTGAAATACCTGAACCCCGAGGGGAAGCTCACCGAGTTGAAGTACAGCCTCCCCTCGCCCCAGGCAGGACAACACCTGTCCAAGGTCACGCTGGTCCGCAACTACCAGAACGCCCTCCGGGCGGTGGGAGGGAAGGTGATCTACGACAACCCGGAGGGAGGCATCACCGTCGTCCGACTCTCGAAGGAAGGCCGGGAAACCTACGTGGAAGTGAAACACTACAGCACCACCTACACGCTGGTGGTGCTGGAGCAGGGCGCCCTTGAACAGGCGGTCACGGCCTCCCACATCACCACGGCCCTCGAGGCCCACGGCCGGATCGCCCTCTACGGCATCACCTTCGACTTCAACAAGGCCGACCTCAAGCCCGATTCGGAGGCGGCCCTCAAAGCCATGAGCGAAGTGCTGAAGGCCTCTCCCGATCTGAAGGTCCACATCGTGGGTCACACGGACAATGTGGGGGATCACCTCACGAATCTGAGGCTGTCCAAGGCGCGGGCCGAATCGGTGGCTGCGGCCCTGACCGGACGGTTCGGGATTCAGGCCTCCCGCCTCAGCGCGGAAGGTGTCGCGGCCCTGTGCCCGGTCGCCACCCAGGCCACGGAGGCAGGCCGGGCCCTCAATCGGCGAGTGGAAATGGTCCGGCGCTGACCTTGCCTCCCCGGGACAGGGGCGCCCTCACCGTCCCGGGGGCATCCAAGGCCCGGGTGGAGGACCGACCTTTCAGGCATCCAGCTCCGCCGCGATTTGCCACGTCTTCAGCAGGAAAGCCGCGAAGGGGCCCCGGGAGCGCCCCTCTCGGCCCGCGCCTCGGCGTCCCTCCGCCCCTCCACGGTGGATCCCCCCGCCCCGGCCCCTTCCGGGAGAGAAGCATCCCTCACACCGGAGTGACACTTCGTCGCTTGGCAGGCCAGGGATCCCGGCGGCGGGCGCGGGCCAGGCGCAGGGCCAGCTCGCGGCGGAGCTCGGCGGGGTCCACCACGGCGTCCACGTGGAGGTTGGCGGCCAGTTTTTTCAGGTCGATGTCCTGGCGGTACTCCTCCCGGAGCTGCTCCACGTAGGCGGCACGGGCCTCCTCGGGCTGCTCGGCGATCTTGTTGGCGAAGACCGCGTTCACGGCCGCCTCCGCACCCATGACGGCGATGCTGGCGGTGGGCAGGGCGATCGTGGCGTCGGGGTCGAAGCCGGGGCCGCTCATGGCGTAGAGGCCCGCGCCGTAGGCCTTGCGCACCACCACGCAGATCCGGGGCGTGCTGCAGCCCGCCATGGCGGAGATCATCTTGGCGCCGTGGCGGATGATGCCCTGCTTCTCCACCGCGCTGCCGATCATGAAGCCCGGCACGTCCGATAGGAACACCAGGGGGATCCCGAAGGCGTCGCACAGCGTCATGAAGCGGGTGCCCTTGTCGGCGCTGTCCACGAAGAGGACCCCGCCCTTGACCCGGGGCTGGTTGGCCAGGATGCCCACGGGCCGTCCCTCGATGCGGGCGAGGCCCGTGATGAGTTCGCCGGCGTAGAGCTTCTTCACCTCCAGGAAACTCCCCTCGTCCACCAGGGCCTCGACGAGGTCCTTCATCTGGAAGGGACTGTTGATGTCCCGGGGGACGATGCCGCGGATGTCCTTGGCCTTGGCCGCGACGGCCTTGGGCTCCGAGAGGGGCAGGGCGTCCTCGCAGTGCTGGGGGAAATAGGCGAGGTACTGGCGGCAGAGGGCGATGGCCTCGGATTCGGTCTTGCAGAGGAAGTCCCCGCAGCCGCTCACGGCGCAGTGCATCCGCGCCCCCCCGAGGTCCTCCAGGCTGATCTTCTCCCCGATGACCATTTCGGCCATGCGCGGGCTGCCCAGGTACATGCTGGCGTTGCCCTCCACCATGACCACCACGTCGCAGAAGGCCGGGATGTAGGCGCCTCCCGCGGCCGAGGGCCCGAAGAGCAGGCACACCTGGGGCACGAGTCCCGAGAGGGCCACTTCCATGTGGAAGATGGTCCCGGCGTGGCGGCGGCCGGGGAACATGTCCAGCTGGTCGGTGATGCGGGCCCCGGCGCTGTCCACCAGGTAGAGCATGGGGATGCGCATCCGCAGGGCCACCTCCTGGATGCGGACGATCTTCTCCACCGTGCGGGCGCCCCAGGAGCCGGCCTTCACGGTGCTGTCGTTGGCCATGAGGGCTACGGGGCGGCCCTGGATGGTGCCTGTGCCTGTGACCACGCCGTCGGCAGGAAGGTTGGCATGGAGGGCGTTGGCGAAGAGGCCGTCCTCCGCGAAGGAGCCCTCGTCCAGCAGCAGGGCGATGCGCTCACGGGCGAAGAGCTTGCCCGCCTTGGCGTTCTTCTCGTGGTCCTTGGCGGCCCCGCCCTTGCGGATCCGCTCCGCCTCCCGCTGCATCTGCTCCAGGTCCATGTCGTCTCCGTCCGATACGAATTTTCGATCAATGACCAAGATCCCACCGCCAAGACGCCAAGACGCCAAGAAAAGAAAATCCAATACCCATGCAATTCTTGGGGTGCTTGGCGTCTTGGCGATGAGTAAGGCCTTTTCGTGGTATTGAAGCCCCTTGGTCTGAACCTCCAGCGTAGCGCCCCGGGCCCCGCAGGGAAGGATCAGGGAAGGCCCTGGGCTCGCAGGAGGGCCTGGACACGGGCCTGGCGCTCCAGGCGGGCCCGAAGGCGGGGGAGATCCCCCCGGTCCCGGATGCCGGCCTGGTCCATGAGTTGCTCGGCCTCGTCCGCGAGGGCCAGGGCCCCGGAATAATCCTCCCGGTATTCAGCCATCGCGAGGAGCGCCAGGAACACGCCCCCCGCCGTGTCCCGCACTTTTTCGTCTCCCAGGTTGGCCCGCGAGAAGAGGGGCATGGCGCCCCGGAGGAGGGCCAGGCTCTCGCCTTCCCGGCCCGCCTCCCCCAGGAGGGTGCCCAGGCGGCCCAGGGCCTCGGCCACCAGCGCGGGCTCGGCCTCGGGATGGGCCCGGCCTAGCTCCAGGGCGCGGCGGAGGAGGGGTTCCGCCTGGTCGGGGTCGTTCTCGGAGCCTCCGAGGGAGACCAGGGTCTCGAGCAGGCGGAGGTCCTCCGGGCCCCAGGCCTTCTCCAGCAGGGCCAGGGCCTCCTGCCGGCAGGGCCGGGCCGCCCGGAGGGGGAGGTCCCTGGAGGCCCGCAGCAAGGCCTGGGCCCGTTCCACCGGACCCCGGGCAACCTCCCGCCAGGGGCCACCGCAAGGTGCCTCCCCCCCCTCCGACCGGGGAGGAGCGCCCAGGGCCTCCACCAGCGAAAGCAGGACCGCGGGTTGGGCGAGGGCCGGCAAGCGCCCCTCGGGATCCAGGGCCTTCCGAAGGCGCCGGCTGAGGGCGTTCCGCAGGCCCTCCGTGGCCCCGTCGCCCTCCAGGCAGCGCAGGGCCAGGGCCAGGCCGGGCATGGGCTGGAGCTGGTCTCCCGGGGGAATCCGGGCGAGCCCGTTCCGGGCCCGCTCCCTGGCCATGTCCGCGTTCCCCATCCGCTGCTCGACTTCGCAGAGCGCGAAGTGCAGCGTGGGATCCGCCTCGCCCTCCGGGATGGCCAGCAGCGCCTCCAGGTGGAAGCGGGCCTCGGCCCAGCGCCCCTGGGCCCGCAGATTGTCTCCCAGGCGCCGGAGCACCTCCCGGGACGGCATGAAGGAGGCGCCCCCGGGATCGGCTCCGGAGGCTCCGAGGAGGGACTTCCACAGGGGTTCCGCCGCCTCCAGGCGGCCTCCGCGCTCCAGACGCTGGGCCTGCCCGAGCACCGCGGCCCGGCCTTCGGGGTCTGCGAGGTGGGCCCGGAGGTCCACCCGAAGGGCCTCCTCCAGGGCGGCCTCCAGGAGGGGCGCCTCCCGTCCTTCGAGGAATTTTTCGGCGGCCGAAAGCAGGGCCCTCCGCTCCGGGGGTTCCCGGGTCTCCGACAGCGCCTCGGCCAGGATCCGCTCAGCCCCCGCGGGATCCTCCAGGGCCGAGGCGAGGCGGGCGCGCTGGATGGCCTTCCCGGCGACTCCCGCCGGGGAAGCTTCCAGGGCTCGGTCCAGGCGATGGGCGGCCTTCCGCGCCGAATCCCGCCAGGGCCCTTCCAGGGACTGCTCCAGCCACTGACGGAAGGGCTGAAAGTGTTCCCGCAGGATCTCGGGGTCCAGGCGCCCGAGGAGCTCGGCGATGTCCCCGCGCAACGAAGGGTCGCCCTCCCGGCCCACGAGGCGCCAGACCCCGGCGGCCCCGGAACGGAAGGCCACCTCCGCGAAGGCCCCGGTGAGGTCCCGGTCCCCCCGCCGGAGCCAGAGGGTGACGAGGTGCCCGGCATCCTTCAATACCCCTTCCCGGTCCGGCGGCCTGAAGCTGAGCCAGCCCCCGTAATGGCGTTCCAGGGCCGCCACCACCCGGCGCTCGAGGTCGGGCCGGGGGCCGAGGGAATGGGCCATGGAGATCCGGATGGCGGCCTCCTCCCAGGGATCCACGGACATGGATTCCGCCGCGTAGAGTTCCGCCAGGGCGTCAAGGTAGGGGAGCAGTTCCCGGGCCTCGGTTCCCCGTGCGCGCTGCTGGAGGCGGAGCTGCCGGTGCAGCTCCCCGCAGGCCGCAGCGTAGTAACCCAGGCCCCGGGCGTCGCTGCCGCGGTCCAGGACCAGGCCGAGAAGGCCCCGGAGGCCGAGGCTGAGGGGGTGGAACCGGCCCAGGTGGCGCTCCCTCGTGGCCAGGGCGGCGCGCAGCTCTCCGCGGAGGGCGCGCGAGCCCGGGGGGTCGAGCCCCTTCCGGAGGGCCTCCAGGGCCCGGGCATGGGTCGCTGCGGAGGAATCCAGGGCGGCCCTGGTAGGCGGAGGGGCCTGGAGCGGGGGCGGAGCGGCCGGAATCATGGGCCCACGCTAGCGCCTCCGGCGTCCCGTGACGATCCCCCTCCGCCGTGCTGCCAGACTGGGCCCCATGACGGAGCCGACGGGAGTCCCCGCGAATCCCCGCACGGAGAGCCCCGAGACCCTCTTCAACCGGGGCTTCGTCCTGGTCTGCCTGCTGACTTTCCTGACCTTCTTCGCGGCCTTCCAGCTCTTTCCCACGGTGCCCATCCGCCTCCGCGAACTGGGCGTCTCTCTCGCGGGAAGCGGGCGCTTTCTCAGCATTTTCACCTTCGGGAGCGCCCTCGGGGCCCTGGCCACGGGGCCCCTGGGGGACCGCGTGGGGCACCGCCGGATCGTGGTGGGATCCGCCTTCGCCTTCGCCCTCTTTCTGCTCGCCTACGCCCTGATCCGAAGGCCCTGGCTCTTCTTCCTCCTGGCCTTCCCCCACGGGGTCGTGTGGTCCGGCTTGCTCACTTCCACCATGGCCACCCTCAGCAGCGTGCTCCCCCAGTCCCGCAGGGTGGACGGCCTGTCGCTCTACGGGCTCGCCAGCCCCGGCGGGGTCGTCTTCGGACCCGCCCTGGCCCTCTGGCTGCAGCACCGGTGGGGCTTTCCCCTGGTGGCCCTGCTCCTCGCGGTCATCTTCACGGGGCTGGCGTTCTACGCTCGCATCCTCCCCTCCGTGCGCCCCTCGGGCGAGCGGCGTTCCCCGGTTCAGCTTCCGGAGGGCAAGGTCCTGGCCCCTTGCCTGATCCTGTTCACCTCGGCCTTGGGCTACGGAGCCCTCACCAGCTACACCGCCCAGGAGGCCCTGGCCCTGGGCACGGCCTTCCCATCGGCCTTCCTCACCGCCATGGCCGTGGGCATGGTGGCCATGCGCCTCGCCATGATCCGGGTGGGCTTCGGGGAGCGCCCCATTCGCCTCCTTCCGGGCATGCTCGGGGGCGCCACCGCCGGGATGCTCGTCCTCACCCTGGTGCCCGGCGGCCTGCTGAGGCACGCCCTGGCGGGTGCGCTCTATGGGGGGGGCTACAGCATGATGCACACCCTCCTGAACGCCTACGTTCTGGACCACGTGGACCCCGGCCGGCGAGGCGCGGCCTTCGGGGCCCTCCTGTTCTCCTTCGACTCCGGCATCGGCCTGGGGGCCTGGCTCCTGGGGGGACTCATCGGGGCCGCGGTGGCCGGGGGTCCCCTGGCCGGGGTGGCTGGGTACCGCGTGGGTTGGGCCGCCGGGACCCTCCTGCTGGCACTTGCCTGGTGGCTGGCCCGCCGCCTGGCCATCCGTTCAGGCCAGGTATTCCTTCCAGGAGATCCTCCGCGGGTCGGGCAGTGAGGTGCGCAGGGTGAAGTCCCCGGAGGCGATGACGGTGGAAATGTCCGCCAACACCGCCGGCCGCAGGCCCTCGGATCCCCGGAGGGTGCCGGAGTAGGTCCCCACCCAGGCATTGCGACCGCTGTTCTTCGCGGCGTAGAGGCACTGGTCGGCGATCTCGATGGCCTCCTCCCACCTGAACGCGTCGGGCTCGCCGGGCAGGACGGGGAAGGCGGTGAATCCCACGCAGCAGGTGCAGTGGATGGTTTCTCCCTCCGGGAGGACGAAGGCCTTGGCGCCGATGGCTTCAAGAATGTTCTTCGCGATGAGCTCACCATTGCGGCGGTGGGTCCGCTTGGCGAGCACCAGGAATTCCTCCCCCCCCCACCGAACCAGGGTGTCGGACTCGCGGCATACGGCCCTGAGAATGTCCGCGGTCTGTTCCAGGACAGAATCCCCCGCCCGGTGGCCGAAGCGATCGTTCACGGACTTGAAATGATCCATGTCCACCATGAGCAGGACCGTGTCCTCGTTCCCCTGCCGGGGGTCGGCCCCCTTCTGGAGGAGACCCTGGAAGACGCGCAACACCCGGGCGATCTCCTCGGGCATGGTGATGGCCAGGTATCGCCGGTTCCGGAGGTGGGTCAAAGGATCGCCCATGCTCAGTTCCTGGAGGGCGAAGTTGGCCTGCGCCAGGGCTTCGGTCCGGGCCTGGACGATGCGTTCCAGCTCTTCGTTCCTCCGGCGGAGGAGAGCGGTCCGCCACCCCACCCCCGCCGCCAGGGCCCCGAGTCCGCCGGCGATCAAAAGCAGGGTGAACCACCAGGAGGACCACCAGGGAGTCCCCACCCGCACGTCCACCCCGCTGGCGGGGCCCGTCCGTCCGGCCCAGTCCTTCATCCGGACCTCGAAGCGGTAGCTCCCGGGACGCAATCCCGGATAGCGGGCCTCGCGGATGGTGGTGTCGCGCCAGTCATCCTCCAGGCCCTCCAGGCGCACCTGGAACCGCGTGCCTTCAGCCACGCCCTGCCCCACAGGGAGGTAGGCGAAGGAGAGCGTCCGGTCCCGGTAGGGCACCCGGCTGGGCCCGTCGGCAGGCAGGAGGCGCCTTCCGGCTCCGTCCAGGGCTTCCATGATCCGGACCCCTGGAGGGCCTTTGGGCACGGCGCGGAACTCGTTCCTGAAATGGGCGATCCCGACGCTGAGCCCAGCCCAGAGGTCTCCCCCTGGATCGAGCCAGAGACCGTTCTGGGTGCAGTCCACCCCGGGGAGCCCCGATCCCTTGCCAAAGCGCTCCATGCGGGGGCCTTCCCACCAGATCACGCCCTGGGCGGTGCCCATCCAGAGCCCGCCCGAAGGATCCCGGAGGAGGGACAGGACCACTTGGCCCACGAGGGGATGGGGGCTCCGGAGGGTCTCGATCACCCGGAAACCGCCGGAGTCGAGACGGACCCTGGAGAGCGCCTTGACGCTCCGGTAGGACAGCCACGCCTCTTCTCCACTGGGCGCCAGGGTGAGGACTTCGTCGTCCTCCAGACCCGTGGACTTCCGGGCGGTGTACCAGACGCCGGATACCTTCGCCGCCAGACCCAGGGACCCCGCGACCCAGAGATGGCCGTCCCGGGCCCAGACCTGGTTGATGCTGGCCTTCTCCCGGGGCCAACCGGGGATCCCTTCGGGGGTCATCTTCCAGCCCCCGTGTTGCCGCTGGGCAAGGTACAGGCCCCGGGAGGTGGCATACCAGAGGGTGCCCGCCCCGGCGCTCGCGATGGAGGTCGGCACCGCCGGGGGGTCCAGGCTGTTGAAGGAAATCCGGGTGGGCACCAGGGAGCCCCTCGGAAGGGCGAGGAGCCAGGGCGGTTCCCCGGCCTGGAGGCTGGGCATGGCGTAGAGGGTGCCTTCGGGATCCTCCGTCATGGCCGAGAACAGCCTCTGGCCTGTGCCGGGCAGGGGCTTCCAGCCCCGGGACTCGGCCACCGCCAGCCCGTTGGGCGTGCCGGCGAGCAACGTTCCGTCCCTCCTCCGCAGAATGCTCCACACCGCGTGGGCGGGCAGCCCCTCGCGCTGCGTGAACCCCTCCCAGGCGAAACGCCCGAGGAGGCGGTGCACGCCTTCCCCGCCCACCCAGAGGTTTCCTTCCCGGTCCACCAGAAGCACCACGCCCCCGCCCCGGGGGAGCCCCTGCGCTTCCGCCAGCTCCCCGGCTTCCCGATCCCGGTACCAGACGAGGCGGGAGGCGGTGTTCGCCCACATGCGGCCGAAGGGATCCTCCACCAGGCTTGAATTGTCCGACGTGGAAAGCCCCCCCGCGCCGCAGACGTCCTCCCAGGGGCCCTGGGCGGAGGGGGCCCGCAGGATGCCCCGCTCGCAGCGGATCCAGTAGATGCCGTTCCGGTCCTTCCGCACGCTCTGGGGATTGCCATGGAAAGCAGGTGCGGCCGGCATCCGCTCCCAGCGGTCGTCCAGGCCGCGCCAGAGCTGGCCCGCCACCAGGACCAGGAGTTCCCGCCCGTCCTGGGAAGCCCAGGCGCCGCTCATGCCCCCCACCTTGGGCAGGGCGGCGAGGGCCCGGGGGGCTTCCCGGCCCCGGATCAGAAATCGGTTGTGCTTGCCGTCGTTCAGGATCAGCCATCCCGTGGGGAGCGCCAGCCCGGCCTTCCCGTTCCATTCCGCGAACCCGAGCTCGGAGGGCTGGAGGAAGCGGGAACCGTCCCAGAGTGCGGGACCCTTCTGGGTCACCACCCAGAGGCCGCCGTCCGGGGTGGGACCCAGTGCGTTGTTCCCGATGGAGTCGTCGGGAAGGCCGTGTTCCGTTCCAAAGCGCCGGAATTCGTCGCCTTCCAGGCGGAAAAGACCGTCCTCCGTCCCCACCCAAAGGAAGCCCTGGGCGTCCTGGGCCAGGGAGTTCACGGAGAGGTTGGTGAGCCCCTGCTCGATCCCGTAGCTGCGGAATCCGAAGGTCCCCCGGGGATCCGCGACCCCGCCCGAAAGGGTGGTGGCGAGGAGCAGCAGGGCCAGGACCCGAAGGCACGCAAGGAGGGACCGGGGCTCCGGGGAGGGCTTCAGCGCGGAGGGAATGCGCAGGGGGCCGGACGCCATCAGGCCCCCCGGTGAACCTTGGCCATGGTGTGGCTGGCCTGGTCGGTGGACTTCACGATCAGTTCATCCACGTTCACGTGGTCCGGCAGCGAGAGGCACCAGCGGATGCACTCCGCCACGTCCTCCCCCCGGAGGGGCCGCAGTCCTTCGTAGAGGGCCTTGGCCCGGGCGGCGTCCCTGAAGCGGACCAGCGCGAATTCCGTCTCCGCCATGCCAGGATCCACGCTCGTCACCCGGATGGCTTCCCCGCAGAGTTCCAGGCGCAGGCTGTGGGCCAGGGCCTTCACGCCGTGCTTGGAGGCGCAGTAGACACCCCCGCCTTCATAGGCCGAGTGGCCCGCGGTGCTTCCGATGAAGAACACGTGGCCCCAACCGGTGGCGCGCAGGTGGGGCAGGGCGGCCCGCACGGTCTTGACCACCCCCTCCACGTTGGTCCGGAGCATGGCTTCCAGGTCCTCGTCGGGGATTTCCCAGACCTTGTGGACGCCGCTGGCCAGTCCGGCGTTGGCCACGACGACGTGCAGGCCCCCCAGGGACGCCGCCGCGGCGTCCACGAATGCGGTGCAGGAGGCCGTGTCCCGCGTGTCCACGGCGCCGGTGAAGACCGGGATCCCGTGGAGGGCCCGAAGGTGGGCCCCGAGGGCCTCGACCCGGTCCACCCGACGGGCCCCGAGGGCCAGGGGGCATCCCTGCCCGGCCAGGACCCGTGCGGTGGCCTCGCCGAAGCCGCTGGAGGCCCCGGTGATCAGGACGTGGGGGTGCTCGGGACGCATGGGGCCAGAATACTTCCGGGCCCCATGGCCCGGGAGCGAAAAGCGGGACCCGGGCATTGATCCGGCCCCCTCCGTGGCCCCACCATGGCCTTCCGGACCCGGGCCCCCGCGGGGCCGGTAGCGGAGGGAGGACCATGACCATCCAGCTCAAGGACCTGGCGCCCCCCGTGCTGGAGACCGAGTACGCCGTCCGGGGTCCCATCGTGGCCCGGGCGCAGGAATTGGAACGCTCCGGGCGCGAGATCATCTACTGCAACATCGGCAACCCCCAGGCCCTCCAGCAGAAGCCCCTCACCTACCTCCGGCAGCTGCTGGCCCTCTGCCAGTGTCCAGAACTCATCGAACAGGCCCCGGGGCTGTTCCCTCCGGACCTGCGGGAGACCGCGCGGCGGGTGTTGAAGGGCACGCAGCATGGGCTCGGAGCCTACAGCGACAGCAAGGGAGTGCGCTTCATCCGCGAGGCCGTGGCCGCCTTCATCGAGGAGCGCGATGGCATTCCCGCCGATCCGGAGGCGATCTACCTGACCGACGGCGCGTCCAAGGGGGTGCAGGCCGCCCTGAGGATCCTGATCAGCGGCCCCAGGGACGGCATCATGGTGCCCATCCCCCAGTACCCCCTATACAGCGCGACCATCACCCTGCTGGAGGGGAAGCAGGTCAACTACTACCTGGACGAAGCCCACGGCTGGAAGCTCAGCCGGGCGATGCTGGAGTCCAGCCTCCAGGAGGCGCGGCGCTACGGGGTCCGGGTGAAGGGCCTCTGCGTGATCAACCCCGGCAACCCCACTGGCAGCGTGCTGGACGAGGCCAACATCCGGATGGTCATCGCCTTCGCCCGCGAGCACGGGCTGGCGCTCCTCGCGGACGAGGTGTACCAGGAGAACATCTACCTCCAGGGCGACCATTTCACGAGTTTCGCCAAGGTGATGGCCGGCCTGGGCGAGGAAGAGGTGAGCCTGTTCAGCTTCCACAGCTGCTCCAAGGGATTCCTGGGAGAGTGCGGGCAGCGGGGGGGCTACATGGAACTGCGGAACATCCCCGCGGATGTGACCGCCCAGATCACCAAGCTCCAGTCCGTGTCCCTCTGCGCCAACCTCACGGGGCAGGTGGCCACCTACGCCATGGTCCGCCCGCCTCGGCCCGGAGAGCCGAGCCACGGCGCTTACCAGGAGGAGCGGGAGAGCATCCTGTCCACCCTGCGCCACCGCGCCGCCCTCCTTGCGGAGGGGTTGAACGCCATACCGGGCATCTCCTGCAACCAGGTGGCCGGCGCCATGTACGCGTTCCCCAGCATCCGGCTCCCCGAAGGCAGGACGGACGAGGCCTACTGCATGGCCCTGCTCGAGGCCACGGGCATTTGCGTGGTTCCCGGCACGGGGTTCGGCCAGGTCCCCGGGACCGCCCATTTCCGGACCACCATCCTGCCGCCCACGGAGAAGATGATGGCCGTGGTGGAGGGTCTTGGAGAATTCCACCGCACCTGGCGTTGAGCCCCTGACCTCCGGTCAGCGGTTCCGGCCTTTCATCCTGGCCGGATAGACTGGTCCTTCCGCGCACACCGCCCGCGCTCTGGAGGCTCCATGCTCGACTTCTCCCTCTCCAAGGAACAGCTCGATATCAAGGAGCGCGCCCACGAGTTCGCAGTGAAATTCATGCGGCCCGTGGCCCGCAAGTACGACGAGACCGGGGAGTGGGCGGTGGACGTCTACAAGGCGGCCTTCGACTTCGGCTACCTGCAGGCGCTCGTGCCGGCGGAATTCGGCGGGGCCGGGAAGACCCAAGTGGAGGAGGCCATCGTCTGCGAGGAGCTGGCCTGGGGCTGCGGGGGACTCTACACCTCCATCATGGCCAACGGCCTGGCGATGACCCCGGTGCTCATCGCCGGGAGCCCCGAGCAGAAGAAGAAGTGGCTGGGCATGCTGGCGGAGGAGCCCCGGTTCGCGGCCTTCTCCCTCAGCGAGCCCAACGCGGGCAGCGACGCGGGATCCATGAGCTGCCGGGCCGAGAAGCGCGGGGACAAGTACATCCTGAACGGCACCAAGTGCTACTGCACCAACGGGGGCTACGCCGAGTGGTATGCCCTCTTCTGCAGCACCGACCCCAACAAGGGCGCCCGCGGGACCAGCTGCATCGTCGTCCCGCGGAACACTCCGGGACTCGTGGTGGGGCGTTCCCTGGACAAGATGGGCCAGCGGGCCTCCAACCAGGTGGAACTCTACCTGAACGACGCGGAAGTCCCGGTGGAAAACCTGCTCGGCAAGGAAGGGATGGGCTTCATCATCGCCATGAAGACCCTGGACCAGACCCGGGCGGCCGTGGCCGCGGGGGGCGTGGGGGTGGCCCGGGCGGCCTACGAGATCGCCCTGGAGTACGCCAAGACGCGCATCCAGTTCGGCCAGCCCATTTTCAGCAATCAGGCCATCAGTTTCATGCTCGCGGACATGGCCAAGAAGATCGAGGCCAGCCGCCTGTTGACCTACCAGGCGGCCTGGATGACCGACAACGGCCTCAAGAACTCCAAGCAGAGCGCCATTGCCAAGACCTTCGCCACCGACACCGCCATGGAGGTCTCCACGGACGCCGTCCAGATCCTGGGCGGCAACGGCTACAGCCGGGACTACCTGGTGGAGAAGTGCATGCGGGACGCCAAGCTCCTCCAGATCTACGAGGGGACCAACCAGATCCAGCGCCTGGTGATCGCCAAGGAGATCCAGCAGGGAAACTGATGCACCCTGTGGGACGCCACCATTTGCCAGGACTGGCGAATAGGACGGCATCGCCAAAGGCGATGGCCGCCCGAAGGGCGAGGGCACATGAAGTGCCCGAGTCAAGCTCCTTCAGATCTACGAGGGGACCAACCAGATCCAGCGCCTAGTGATCGCCAAGGAGATCCAGCAGGGGAACTGATCCTCGATCCCATGGCGGCCGTACTGGCCGGGGCTTGCAGGCATACTTGAAGCGATGGAATCCCCGGGGTCCGTGGCCGCCAGGCCCTTTTTCAACTTCGTCCTGCTCGTGGCCCTCGGGGCAGGTTGGATGCTGCTGGCCGACCGATTCACGGAACCTCCCTTCGGCCTGGGGCTGGGCTCCGCCCTGATCGCGGGGGCCCTCGTGGTCGGGATCGCAGGTTGGCTGGGCTGGGGCTTCCGGCAGGTCTGGCTCTACCCGCCGCTCCTTCAACGCGCCGAGGCCCTTTGGGCCCGGGGGGGGCCTCCGGAGGCGGTGGAGGCCCTCCTGCTGGACGCGGTCCTGGCCCGGGGAGAGCTGGGCTTCCGGATCCACATCCTGCGGGGGCACGCCCTCCTGGCCCAGGACCGAAGGGATCCGGCCTGGCGAGCCTACCTGCAGGGCGAACTGGCCCGGCTGCCCTGGGTGCTGGAACTCCTCGTCGCCCCCGCCTTCCGCATTCGGGCCCAGGATGTAGGGCCCAGGGACCTCAGGCGGTGTGAGCGCCTGCACCGCCTGGCGCCGCGGATGTCCCGGCTCTGCCACCTGCGGGCCGTGTTCCACCTGCAGGACCCCGCCCAGGCCTCCCAGGACAGGGCCTGGCGGCTCCTCTCCGAGGCTCTGCCCCAGGGGGCCCACAACCCCCTCCTGCTGGAGGACGTGATGCTGGCGGGCCTCGGCCGGCGCGACGAGTCGCTCTGGCAGCCCGCCCTGGCCCTTCTGGGGAGCCTGCACCTGGATCCCCGCCTGCCCTGGGACCGTTGCGAGCCCGCGGCAGCGCTTCTCGCGGCCAGCCGGCCCGCCGAGACTCTGGCCCTCATCCAGAGTCTGGCCCCGGCCCAGAGGGAGGAGCTTCGCCCCATGGAATTGGAGGCCGGCGCCCGAAGGATGCTGGGGGACCTGGAGGGCGCTGACGCCGTCATCGAGGAGGGGCTCCGGCGCCATCCCGGCAGCTTCCGGCTGTGGATGGAATCCCACCTCCTGGCCGTCGAGGACCGGGCCTACGAGGACGCCCGCTCCGATCTGGAAGAGGCCCGGCGGGCACGGGATCCCGAGAGCCTGGAACAGGGTTGGGAGTGGGAGCTTCGGGCCGCCGAGTTCGCCTGGTGGGTGGACGGGGACGCCGAAAGGGCCCACCGGCACCTGGCCCTGGTTCCCCCGGAGCGGCGAGGAGAAGCCCTTCCCCCGCTGGAACTCCACTTGCAGGTCGCCCGGGGGGAGCACGACGCGGCCTTCGCGGTCCTGCGGGATCTGCTGAAGGACCATCCTGCCCACCTCGGGCTCCTGCTCCTCCAGGCCGAGTGCCTGGCCGGCATGCAGGCCTGGGAATCGCTCCTGCCCTTCCTGGAGCAGATGGAAGGGGAAGCCAGGGAGCGGGCGGAGTACTGGCACCTGCGCGGCCTGTGCCTGGCTCACCACGAGAGGCCCCAGGAGGCCCGGGACGACCTGGAGCGGGCCGCCCGCATGGATCCTGGGGACCTGCGCCTTGTGCTGGACGCAGGGCACGCCTGCGCCGAACTGGGCGAGTGGGAAAGGTCCGAGTTCCACTGGCGCCAGGCCCTTCACTTGGACGGGGCCTGCGAGGAGGCCCTGGTGGAGTTGGCCGAGTCCCGCCGCTCCCTCCACGACGAGAAGGGCGCCCTCCGGCTGCTCAGGGAATGCCTGCTCCTCCACCCGGAATCGGCCGAGGCCCAGGCCCGGCTCGCGGAACTCGAAGCCCAGTGATCGCTACTGCCGCTGCTGCTTGAGGGCGGCGATCTTGGAGTCGTAGCGATCCCGCTCCTCCCGGATGGCCCAGCGCCGGGCCTTCTCCAGGCTTTCCATGGCGGCGTCGGCCTTCCCCTCCTGGAGGTGGATGCGGACCTGGAGCAGATGGAACTCGGATTCGTAGGGCTGGATCTTGAGGGCGGCCTTCACCTCCTTGGCCGCGTCGGCCCACCGCCCCTCCTCCATGGCCTCGTCCGCCAGGAAGGCGTGGTAATAGGGATCCTTCTTGCGGAGGTCCATGCCCAGGGCCCGGAAATGGATCGCCTCCTCGAATCGGCCCAGACCCCTCGCAAGCATTTCCATGTTTCCCACGGGAGTGCCATCCCGTGGATCCAGGGCGATGGCTCGGCGGAAGCAGGTTTCGGCGTCGGCTTTCCGGTCGAGGTTGTTCAGCACCACCCCGCGGATGTTCCAGCCCACGGAAGAGGTGGGGTCCACGCGGATGGCCAGGTCGGCCTCCGCCTCGGCCTGAGCCTTCTCGCCCGCATCCAGCGCCTCCACCGCCCGGTTGCTGTGGTAGAGGGAACGGAACCGGGCCTCGGTCATGATGTTGACCAGGTAGTAGCCGGTGCGCTTCCGGAGCTGCGGGAGGAAGTCGGCCACCACCTCCTCGAGGGGGGGGAGGGAAACCACGGCGACGACATGGCGCTCGAAGCGGATCATGCTCCCGCTCCGTCGCCACCGGTTGGTGTTCAGGGGTTCCGCGGGGCGGGCCTCGATGCCCAGGCTGCGGCAGGCGGCGGTGTAGAACGCGGTCAGGGAGAGGCAGTTGGCCTTGCGATCCTGCCACACCTCCGCCACGCTGCGGGTCCGGCTGTTGTCGTAGGTGATCCCCAGGCCGGTCCCCCCTTCGGAAGTGGGGGCGAAAATCGCGGTGAGCAGGGCCTGGAGCTTGGGCTTGACCCCGGGCTGGATGCCGGTGGCCCGGCGGGCCCATTGGTGGACCTCGGGAGGGGCGGCGAGGGGATCCGCCTGGCCCAAAAGGGCCATTCCGGCCAGGAGAATGGGGGTCGACAAGCTGATCCTCAAGATTCCACCTCACCTTCAAGCTAGTTCACGGCGGAAACCCGGCAAGTTTAGCGGGACAAGTCGTGGCATCCTGGGGTGGAGATGGACACCACCGCGGTCGTCTGTGCCTATTCGCTCGTGGGCCGAGAGGCGTTGGCCGGCCTGCTCGAGGCGGGCGTCCGGGTCCTGGGTCTTTTCACCTATCCCCACGCGCCGGAGGACGGCTGGTTCGAGCCCCCCGCCGACCTGGCCCGGCGGGAGGGGATCCCGGTCTGGATGGAGCCACGGTTCAACGAGGACGCGGTTTTCGAACGGATCCGGGGCCTCCGGCCCGATTTCCTCTTTTCCTTCTACTTCCGGGAGATGATCCAGGGCCGCTTCCTGGACCTTCCTCCCCGGGGCGCCTACAACCTCCACGGGAGCCTTCTGCCTCGTTACCGGGGGCGCGCTCCCGTCAATTGGGTGCTCGTGAAGGGTGAGCCCGAGACCGGGGTCACCCTTCACCTGATGACCCCCAAGCCCGATGACGGGGACATCGTGGGCCAGGCACGCATCCCCATGGAGTGGGATGAAACGGCCCTCAGCCTGACCCGGAAGGTGGCCGCGGCGGGGCGAGGCCTGGTCGCCGCGACGGTGGCGGACCTCGCGGCTGGCCGAGTGGCCGGAATCTCCCAGAAGACCCTGGGTCCTTCCTCCTATTTCGGAGGCCGCAAGCCCGAGGACGGGGAACTGCGTTTCGAGCTGGGGGCCGGGGAGGCCTTCAACCTCGTCCGGGCCGTGGCGGACCCTTGGCCCAACGCCTTCCTCCGCCTGCCCAGAGGCGTGGTCCAGGTTCCCTGGGCCCTGCCCAGCCCCGAGTCCTGCCCGCCGGGGCACTTCAGGCCGGGCCCCCTGGGGCCCCTGGTGGGATTCTCCGATGGCTCCCTGGTCCTGCACAGTCTTCGACACCAGGGCCAGCGCCTGGAGCGGCCCACGGAAATGGCCGCACTGCTGAGGGAGTTGGGACTGCCGGAATCTCCCTGAGGGCTCCGATCCGGGGAACCCCTTGGAAATTTGGCGGAAGGTGAGGGATTCCCCTTCGGGCCGCACGAATCGCTGGCACGGGGCGGAACGGCTCCGGCAGCCCACCGGGCTGCCCTCGCCTGCCCCTACCTGCCAGCGATTCTGTGATTTCGAATCCCTCACCTCCAATAATGGCCCGCTTGGGCGGGCCACCTGATGGCGGAAGGTGAGGGATTCGAACCCCCGGTGGGTTTCCCCACGACGGTTTTCAAGACCGTTGCCTTAAACCACTCGGCCAACCTTCCGGTGCCTCATTGTCGGGCCGGCATCCTCCACGGGGCAAGGATCCTTGCCGGACCGGGCGCCGCCCGGTACCCTCAAAGGTCGCTGGAGAGATGCCGGAGTGGCCGAACGGGCTCGCCTGCTAAGCGAGTGTATTGGGTAAACCAGTACCGAGGGTTCGAATCCCTCTCTCTCCGCCACTGAGGGGCCGCCAATGGCGGCCCTGAAGGTTTTTACGGAGAGAGAGGGA
>JACQZU010000005.1 GCA_016213735.1 Acidobacteriota bacterium
CTCCTGCGGCCAGCCGGGTGTTGTCGTGGGTTTCGCTGTAATGGACCAGGGGGCCGAGGGCGGCCCCCATGGCGAGGGCATGGTCCAGGTACCCGCTCACCTCCCGGGGGCCGAAGTTCTGGAAGAGTTCCGAATAGGCCCACTGCATCCCCCCCTCCGCCAGCAGGGCCGCCGTGGCCTCCCAGGCCCCGCCCAGGCCTTCCAGGAGGAAGACCGTGTCGGGGAATTCCTCGCGCACCTTGGCGATGATGAACTGCCACACGGACACGGGGACCATGTAGCCCGCGTCGCAGCGGAACCCGTCCACCCCGCGCCGGCACCACGTGAGCAGGCCCTGGGCCAGGGTCTCCCAGAGCTCAGGGAAGCGCGGGTCCAGTTCGGCCAGGTCGGCCCAGGTGACCCCCCAGGCGCCGGGGCTGTGGATGGCGCCGTCGGCCTCCCGGCGGAACCACTCGGGATGCTCGGCCATGAGGCGGCTCCCCCACCCGGTGTGGTTCACCACGATGTCGAGAAGGAGGAGCCCGCCCCGGAGGTGCACGCCGGCGGCCAGCTCCAGGAACTGGTCCTCGGGGGTGGCCCGCCGGTCGAACTCCGCCAGGGCCGGGTCGATGGCCGTGAAGTCCAGTTGGGCGTACGGGCTTCCGTAGCGCCCCATGCGGGCGAACACGGTGGGCGTCGGACCCAGGGGAAGCAGATGGAGGATGCGGCAGCCCAGGGTCTCGAACACATGGGGCAGGCAGCGGGTCAGGTCCCGGAGGGTGCCCCCTGGTGGGATGACCGTGTAGCCCTTCTGCTCCAGGGCCGCCACCGCGTCCGCCTGGAGGCCAGGACCCGTGCGTTCCCGTTCCCGCCCGTTCCCGAAGAGGCGCGGGAAGGCGCAGTAGATCGTGTTGGCGGTGCGGAGGTGGTCGGGGTGGACGGAGACGCCCAAGTCCCGGCCCTCCGGCCAGTGCTGCCGTCCGGCGGGATCCACCGCGTAGGCCTTGGCCCGGAAGTGGCCCACCTCCGTCAGGGGAAGGTCCAGGCGCCAGCCCCCCGGGCGCTCCCCGAGCGGGATGTCCCGCCAGCTCGCCCCGGCGAAGGCGCGGCCCGCCTCCCGGAGCCCCGCCAGGGCGATCACCTCCCGGCGCGCCGCCGCTGCCCGGGTGAGGTCGGTGCGCAGGAAGGCCCGCCAGCCCTTTTCCCCCGGGGCCGGATGCTCGAGGGCGACCTCGAGGCGGTCCCCCGCGAAGCGGAGCAGGTGCTCTCCAGGCTCCGGCGACATCCTCGGGCGCATAGGGAAACTATGGCACGGCGGCCCTGGGCAGGGCGGGGCTCCCCTGGCCCATACTGTTCGGGATCCACGGAGCCCCCATGCCCTTTTCGTCCCTCGTGATCCTCACCGGCGCGGGCATCAGCGCCGAGAGCGGACTGGCCACTTTCCGCGCCAGCGACGGGCTCTGGGAGCAGCACCGCATCGAGGACGTGGCCACCCCGGGAGGCTTCCGGCGGGATCCTGACCTGGTGCACCGTTTCTACAACGAGCGGCGGAGGAAGCTGAAGGCGGTGGCCCCCAATGCCGCCCACGCGGCCCTGGCCCGGCTGGAAGCGGCGTGGAAGGGGGACTTCCTCCTGGTGACCCAGAACGTGGATGACCTCCACGACCGGGCGGGCAGCCGCCGCTTGATCCACATGCACGGCGAGCTGCTCAAGGCCCGCTGCCTGGTCTGCGCCGAGGTTCACCCCTGGGAGGAGGACCTCGGTCCGGGGACCATGTGTCCCCAGTGCGGCGTCATGGGCCGGCTGCGTCCCCACATCGTCTGGTTCGAGGAGATGCCCCTGGAGATGGACACCATCTACGAGGCCCTGGAGCGCTGCGAAGTCTTTCTCTCCGTGGGCACCTCGGGCAACGTCTATCCCGCCGCCGGGTTCGTGGAGGCCGTGCCCATCCGCTCCCGCACCATCGAGATCAACCTCGAGCCGAGCCTCGTGGCCACCGCCTTCAAGGAGCACCGCCTGGGGCCCGCGAGCGTGGAAGTGCCGAGGATCGTGGACGAGCTGCTGGCCCAGGGCTCCTGAGACCGCGAGAGGTTCGGCCGTGAAGCGACGTTTCCCCAGACACGCGATTCCCATCGGCTCCCTCGTGCTCTGCTGGACCCCCGGGGCGGCCCAGGTCCGGGAGCGGATCCCGGCGAACGCGGGGGACTGGAAACCCGCCGAAGCTCCTGGGGTCTACGACTCCCGGACGGTCTACGACTACATGGATGGCGGGGCGGAACTCTACCTCTCCTACGGCATGAACGCCCTGGGGGTGCAGGTCTACACCAAGGCCGGCGCGCCCGCCATCACCCTGAACCTCTTCGAGATGCAATCGGCTCCGGGGGCCTACGGGGTCTTCACCTACGAGCGCCTGGACGGGGACGCCGGGATCGGCCAGGGCTCGGAGTATGCATCGGGAATCCTGCGCTTCTGGCAGGGACGGCACTTCGTGTTCATGCAGGCCCTGGAGGAGGCCCCTGGCGTCAAGGAGGCGATGTTCGCCCTCGGGCGCGATGTTGCCGCCCGCTTGGGTCCCGGGTCCCCCCTCCCCCGGCTCCCCTCCGCCCTCCCCCCGGAAGGACTCCGCCCGCTTACGGTGCGCTACCTGCTGGGACGACAACTCATCGAGGCCCTCGAGGCCTTCGCCGTGGACAACGCCCTGGTGCTTCCCGTGCGCTGCGAAGCCGTTCTGGGCCGCTACGGCCACCCTGGGAGGGGCGAGCGCATCCTCATCGTGAAGTACCCCGACCTGCCCGCCGCCAAGAAGGGTCTGGAATCCTTTCTGACTCCCAGGGCCGGCCTCCCGGGGAGGCCCTTCAAGGGCCCCGAAGGATGGAGCGTGGCGGGCCTGGCGGAGGATTTCGCGATTCTGGTCCTGGGCGCGGAGACCCCCACCCTCGCCACCAGGCAGTTCGAGACCACGGCTCGACGACTTCAGGAGGTCCTGCGATGAACCGACCCCTCCGCTCCGTCACACGCCGCGGCTTCCTGCGGGGCGCCGCCCTGGCGACCCTGGGCCTCACCGTGGGGAACCGCCTCGAGGGCCAGCAGGAAGAAGGCTCCGGCGTCGAAGCGCCCTCCTCCCCCGCCGCCCGGGCGAAGGTGGTTTTGGCCCGGGATCCGGGGGTCGTGAACGCCCAGGGGTCCCTGGACCTCACGGTCTTCGGGCGGATGCTGGACCAGGCCCTGTGCGCCCTGGAGGGCGTGGCCCAGCCTGAGGAGGCCTGGAAGCGGTTCTTCGGCCCCCGGGACCGGCCGGGAATCAAGTCGAACGTCTACGGATACCTCCGCACACCCGTGGAGGTGGAAGAGCTGCTGAGGAAGCGCGTGGCCGCCTGCGGCCTGCAGGAGGCCGGCATCCCTTGCACCGACCGGGAGGCCCGCACCCTGCTGGCCAGTTGCACCGCACTCATCAATGTGCGGCCCGTGCGGAACCACCACTGGTCCGGCATCGGGGGATGCCTGAAGAACCACATCATGTTCGTGGAGAATCCCTCCTCCTACCATCCCGACTCCTGCGCGAACCTGGGAGCCATCTGGCAGCTTCCCATCCTGAAGGACAAGACCCGCCTGAACATCCTCCTGGCCCTGAGGCCCCTCTTCTACGGCAGGGGGCCCCACAATTTCGACCCCCGACACCAGTGGACCTACGGGGGGCTCTTCGTCTCCCGGGACCCCGTGGCCATCGACGCCCTGGGCGCAGAACTGCTGCGCCTCAAGCGAATCGAGCACTTCGGGGAGGACCGCCCGGTGACCCCCACCAAGCACATCCAGGTGGCCGAGACCCGGTACGGCCTCGGGGTCTCCGACTTGAAGCGGATCGACCTCGTGAAGCTGGGCTGGAAGGAGGGGATCCTGTTCGGCTGAGCGGTATCCCTCTTCCGCCTGCTGCCAGGACGGGCCCATTCCGCCGCACCGTGGGACAGGCGCCGGGCGAGCCCGAAACAGGGTCCGAGAGGGGCGAATTCGGGGCATCCGAGGAATCCCTCCCTGTCGGAACCAGCCGTCTTCCCTGCCACGGCCCAGGACCTCCTTTTGCATGGGAGGAGGGTCCTGCCATCCCCCCGCGCCCTGAATCTTCCTCCCCCGCCTGTCGGGGTTCACCGATCCCTCTCCGCCGTTCACCGAACGGGTGCGGTGCGGGGAAATCGGTGGGGCCAGACTGGCTCCGAGGTGCGTCCATGTCCAAGCTTGAACCGGAGTCCGGATTCTTCGCGCCCGCCCTCAGCCCCCGGGCCTACGGGGCGTTGCTCTACCAGATCGCCGGGTTGCCCCTGGCCATGGCCGCCTTCGTCTGGGTGATCGTCGGCGTACCCCTCTCCCTGGGACTGTCCTTCATCGGCATCGGCCTCCTCCTGGGCCTCGCCTACCTTCTGGCCAGCCGCGGCCTGGCGGTGGCCCAGGGCCGTCTGGCGGCCTGGCTCGTGGGGGTGGACGGACCCACGGCCCCGCCCCTTCCGGAGGCCAACGGCTTCTGGGCGCGACTGGGCGCCCTGCTCAAGGACCCGGCGAGCTGGGGAGCCCAGGCCTTCCTGTTGCTGCGGATGCCCTTGGGAGTCCTGGGGTTCGCCATGGTGCTCACCCTGCTGCTGCTCTCCGTCGTGGCCCTGGGGGTGGGCCTCCTCCCCTGGCAGCAGGCGGAACTGCTGGGAGATGGGTCCGTCTTCTTTGGCGCCCCCTCCTGGTCAGGGACCGTGGACCTGGGTTCCCACTCAGCCGTGGAGTGGTTCGTGAAGCACCCGGGCCCCATCCGCGTCACGGCCGGAGCCCTTGGGTTCGTGGGTCTGCTGAGCACCCTCCACGCGGCCGTGGCCCTCACCCGGGCGGAAGCCCGGGCGGCCTGCGCCCTCCTTCGCCGCCGGAGCCGCTGACCCAGCCACCGGTGAAGGTTGTCCTGACGGACGGCTCCCGGGTCGCCCGGGGGATCGGGAGGCTGGAGGCGATGGGCGCGCCCCGTTCATGGCCTTGGCCCCTTGCCCTCTCAGGACTCCGGGTCGAACTGAAACACGCGCAATTCCTGGGGGCATCGGCAGGCCTTCGCGATGCGTGCGGCCCACGCGATGGCCTCCTCTCGCGATGCCAGATCGAGCACCGTGAAACCTCCGTCGAGCCGCGGGGCCCACGGATAGCCGCCGGGGAGGACCCTGCCGCCGGCCTCGACGAGCACGGGCGACACCTTTTCATCGATGCCCCCCGCAAAGACATAGACGCCAGCGGCCTTCGCCTCGTCGATGACGCCATGGGCCTCGCGGCTCACCCGCTCCCATTCGTCCTGGGACACGACCATCGCCGCGCTGGGAAAGGAGATCAGATACTTGGACATGGCGATCGTCCTCATGGGGTTGTTGACGGTGGGGTAGCGTGAGGGTGGCCGTGGGGCGGTTCCTGTGTTCGCCGTCCTTCCAGGTTGGGGTCCCCATTTCCGGGGGTGATCAACCGGAACAAACTGTACTGCAGATACTGGCTCCAGGGCTGGGTGCGGATGTCATGGCACTCGAGGTCGGGGCGAAGACCCGCGTGGGTGAAGACGAGTTGGCGCTTGTTTCCCTCTTTCTGGAGATCGACGACCACCCTTGGGGGACCCGGTCGGAGAGAGGTGACTCCTTATCCTGCGTCCTTGGGGCGCTGGTTCGAGATCCCGGTTTCGGTCCAGGACTTCCTCGGCCACGCGACCGCAAACGCCGAAGCATTTTTGTTCTAAGGTGAGGGTATCTTGATGGATCCGGGACGCTTCGGCCCGGGACGGGGACCTCCATGCGCGGCCGCGGTGCCTCCCTCTGCCTGGCTGGGTTCTGCCTCCTGCAGGGCCAGACCCTGCGTCTGGCGCGGCGGGAACCGGACCTGCAGCTGCGCTTCCGCCCATCCTACCGGGCCGAGGGCCAGCGTCCCCTGAGCCTGGTGCTGGGCGGGGGATCGGCGAAAGGGCTCGCCCACATCGGCGTCATGGAGATCCTCGACGACGAGGGGCTGGCGGAGGACGCGATCACGGGCACCAGCGCCGGCGCCCTGATGGGCGGCTTCCGCGCCGCGGGCTTCGCCGGCGAGGGGTTGCGCTGGGCATTCAAGCACACCGATTTCGGGCAGGCCATCTTCGACTCACGCCGGCGCACGCCTGGCCTGACCCTGGGGGAGGAGGAGGAACGGCAGGCGACTGTGATCCGCCTCGACCTGCGCCCCGAAGGCTGGGACTACCTGCCCGGCGAAAGCACCGGCCGGGCGGTGACGCAGAGGCTCATGGCCCACCTGTTGCGCGCGGACGCGATGTGCGCCGGGGATTTCGCCCGGCTGCGTGCGCCCTTCGCTTGCGTGACTTCGAACCTCAGCACAGGTCGCCTGCAGACCTTCGACCGGGGAAACCTCGTCACCGCGGTGCGGGCCTCGATGTCGATTCCCGGCGTGTTCCGACCGGTGCGCTCCGGCGACCAGCAACTGGTGGATGGCGGCATCTCGCAATACTTGCCGGTCCTGGAGGGGCGCCGGCGGCACCCGTTGGCGCTGCAACTGGCGGTGGACGTGAGCGATCCCTGGGAGGGCGGCCCCGCCGGGAATCCTTTCTCCCTGCTGGGGCGCAGCCTGGCCCACAGCGTGGAGGTGATGACCCAGTTGAACCGGGAGGCGGCCGACCTGCTGGTGCGCCCCCAGGTGGGCGGTTTCGACCTTTTCGATTTCCACGGCCAGGTGGACAGCCTCGCGGACCGTGGCCGGCAGGCCATGAGCGAGGCCTTGCCAGCGCTGGAGGCGCAACTGTATGGCGCCGGGGGGGACCTGCCGCTGGGGGCGGCGCGCTGGAAGGGCATCGGGGAGATGCCGGCGGGGTTTGCGAAACTGGCCCAGGCCTGCCTCCCCGAGGGGCAGGCCTGGCGGCGCCGCGACGGCATCCGGCTGTTGCGCCGCGCCTTGGCCGGGGGGATCGCCGCCGAGGCCTGGCTGGTGGTCAGCCCGGGGGCGGAGCCGGTGCTGGAAATCCACCACCGGCCAAACCCGGTCATCCGGGAGGTGCTTCTGGAGGTCCCGGAAGCGTGGCGGGTGCGGGCCGCGGAGTTGCTCCGGGAGCGCGGCTTCGCCGCGGGTCAGCCGTTCCGCGAGCCGCAATTCGGCGCCCTCCTGGAGCAGCTCCTGATCGAGGCCTCGCTGCGAGGCCGCCCCCTGGTGGACTTGCGTGGCTCTGGGCTGAGGGCGGAGGGCACGCTTCGCCTGACCCTGCGTGAATCCACGATTTCCACCATTGAGGTGGATGACCGCGAACTGCGCCCGCCCAGCAAGGAGGCGATGCTGCGTCTGTTCCTGCCCCTGGTCGGCAAGCCCCTGGAGACCGAGGGCCTGGCCCGGCGGATGCTGGAGCTGGACCAGTCCCTGAACCTTCAGAACCCCATGGTCCGCCTGCAGGTGGGTCGGGATGGCAAGGATTGGATCCTGGGGGCGGAGGCCTCGGACCGGCGGCGGGTGCAGGTGAACGCTGCCGCCGCCTACGAGACCACCTGGGGCCTGCACGGCGTCCTCGACGCCTGGCTGCGCGACGCCATGATCAAGGGCATGGAGTGGCGCCTGCATGGCTTCGCCAACCGCATCCAGCAGGGCGCCGGCCTGTCGTTCCGCTGCGCCCTGCCCTCGGATCCCTCGCAGGGCTTCTTCGCCGGGGTGCGCGCCAGCCGCCAGCGTTTCGAGGGAGACCCGCTTCTGGGCTATTTCGGCACCCAGGCCGATCCGAGCGGCTACCAGGCGCTCATTGAGAACGCCGGCCAGCGCACCGAGGACCTGTTCGGGGGACTGTTCCTGCGCTTCGGCGTGGACCGCAAGGGGTTGGCGGAGATCGAAGTCCAGCGGCGGCGGGCCGAACTGGCGCCCCGTGCCTTCCCGTGGATCCGGAACCGGGAGGACGCCCTGGTGCTGTCCGCCGAATGGGACTGTTTCGACCGCCACAGTTTTCCCAGCGAGGGGCTGCTGGTGCGCTCGCGGCTGATGGCGGGCCGGACCGAAACCCGGATCCGGATGAACCCGGAGCCGGCCGCCACCCAGGAGCGCCCGCGGGGCGCGTACCTGTTGTTCCGGGCCCTGCGGAAGGGCGTGGTCGGGCCGGTGGGGGCCGATTTCGCTGCGGAGGCGGGGATGGGATGGCGCACCCTCGTGACCGCGGACCGCCAGTACCTCCTGGGCGGCGACTCGAGCCTCATTGGGACGCCCAGCACCCGCTTCCTCGCGCCCAATTTCGCCATCCTCCGCGCCGGTCTGCCGATCCCGCTCCGCCGGGCTTTCGGCGGCCAGGTCCAGGTGGTGCCTCGCTTGGACTAC
This sequence comes from Acidobacteriota bacterium, assembly GCA_016213735.1. Classification (GTDB taxonomy): domain Bacteria; phylum Acidobacteriota; class Holophagae; order Holophagales; family Holophagaceae; genus JACQZU01. The sequence continues at coordinate 8,308 of JACQZU010000005.1, forward strand.
GGCCGCTTCGCCCAGGACCCGAACGCGCTGACCGCCGGCATGAGGGTGGTGGGCCAGGGGGTGCTGGTCCGCGGGGCGGTCGGCAAGTTCCGCATCGAGACCGGGTGGGGCCGAATCAGGGTGCGTCCCTTCGGACCGGGGCCGGTGCGCACGGAGCAGCAGTTGAACATCCTGATCGGCGCCCGGCCCTTCGACTTGTGGTCGCGGAAATAGGGACGGACCAGGGCCCCACCAACCCAAAACCTGGGCACCCAGATCCACCAAGGAACTTTAGTGGTTCCGAGTCCTGTCCTTCCTGGAAGCGGCGCCTTGAACGGACTCCCAGGGGTGGGGCGGGCTTCATGGGGGAACCGTGGTGGTTTCGACCATCAGGATTTTGCGCAGGCCTGGTCCCCCGGGGCCTGCAGTCCCTTCCTCACCCGCCACGCGGCGGCACGACCGGGCAAGGGTGGGGCCAGGCGCGGGTGGGGCCCGTGACCGAGATCAGGCCCTTTCCCTCGCTCTCCCCTGGCGCCTCACAGCCAGGGCCGCTGGCCCTCCCTCCCCGTCTCCCAAGCCTCGATGGCGGGGAGGCTCCGTTCGGTCCGCCCGATCTCGTCGAGCCCTTCCAGCAGGGTGGCCTTCCGGCCGGGGTCCATCTCGAAGCGCCAGATCCTGCCGGCGCCGGAGACGATCTGGGCCGCCAGGTCCACCGTGAGGGGGCCCTCGATCTCCGCCAGGGCCTCCACGTCGGGCAGGGAGAGGGGGATGGGAAGGATGCCGTTGGCGAAGCAGTTGTTGAAAAAGATGTCGGCGAAGCTGGGGGCGATGATGCATCGGATCCCGAAGTCCCGCAGGGCCCAGGGGGCGTGCTCGCGGCTGGAGCCGCATCCGAAGTTGGGACCGGCCAGCAGAATGCTGGCCTTCCGGAAGGGTTCCCGGTTCAGCACGAACTCGGGCAGCTCGAGGCCCCCCCGGTCGTAGCGGATCTCGAAGAACAGGTGGCGGCCCAGGCCGCTGCGCACGAGGGTGGTGAGGAACTGCTTGGGGATGATCAGGTCCGTGTCCACGTTGGCCTGGAGCAGGGGCGCGGCGATGCCGGTGAGGGACTCGAAGCGTTCCATCTCAGGCCTCCAGGAAGCGCCGGACGTCGGTGAGGAATCCCGCCACCGCGGCGGCGGCGGCCATCTCGGGACCCACGAGGTGCGTGCGCCCGTCCCGCCCCTGGCGTCCCTCGAAGTTGCGGTTGCTGGTGCTGGCGCAACGCTGGAAGGGCTCCAGGCGATCCTCGTTCATCCCGAGGCACATGCTGCAGCCGGGCTGGCGCCACTCGAAGCCCGCATCCAGGAAGATTCGGTCCAGGCCCTCCCTCTCCGCCTGGGCCTTCACCAGGCCCGAGCCGGGCACCACCAGGGCGCGTACCGCGGGAGAGACCCTGCGTCCCTCCGCCACCCGCGCCGCGGCCCGGAGGTCCTCGATGCGCCCATTGGTGCAGGAGCCGATGAACACCACGTCGATGGGCAGCCCCTCCAAGGGGGTGCCGGGCTCGAGGCCCATGTAGGCCAGGGCGCGTGCCCAGGCCTCCCGTTGAACGGGGGTGGGGGCGGCCGCGGGGTCCGGAGTCGCCCCAGTGATGTCCAGGCCGTACTCGGGGCTGGTGCCCCAGGTGGTCTGGGGCGCCAGGTCGGACACGTCGAGGCACAGCTCCAGATCGAAGGCCGCGCCATCGTCCGAGGCCAGGCTCCTCCAGTGGGCCATCGCCTGCTCCCAGGCGGCGCCCCGGGGAGCCATGGGCCGGCCCTCCACGTAGGCGAAGGTGGTCTCGTCGGGAGCCACCAGGCCCGCCCGGGCCCCGGCCTCGATGCTCATGTTGCAGAGGGTCATGCGCCCCTCCATGCTCAGGGCCCGCACGGCGCTTCCCCCGAACTCGATGACGCACCCGGTGCCCCCGGCGGTGCCGATCTCACGGATGAGGCGCAGGGCCATGTCCTTGGGCCCCAGGCCCGGCGGGAGCCGTCCCTCGAAGCGGACCCGCATGTTCCTCGACCGGCGCTGGGGCAGGCACTGGGTGGCGAGAACGTGCTCCACCTCGCTGGTGCCGATGCCGAAGGCCAGGGCGCCGAAGGCGCCGTGGGTGCTGGTGTGACTGTCGCCGCAGACCACGGTGGTGCCCGGAAGCGTGAAGCCCTGCTCGGGGCCCACCACGTGGACGATGCCCTGTCGGTCATCCAGCAACGGCAGGTAGGGCACGCCGAATTCCCGGACGTTGGCCTCCAGGGCTTCCACCTGCAGCCGGCAGGTCTCTTCCGAGATCCCGGCCTCCCGCCCCAGGGTGGGGACATTGTGGTCCGCCACCGCCAGGGTCCCGGAGGGCCGCCGGACCCGGCGGCCTGCCATCCGCAACCCCTCGAAAGCCTGGGGGCTGGTGACCTCGTGGACCAGGTGCCGGTCGATGTACAGGAGGACCGTCCCGTCGGACCGGACCTCCACCACGTGCTCGTCCCAGATCTTGTCGTAGAGGGTGCGGGGAGGCTTCGTCATCGTCCCTTCCTTCGGGGAGGCTGGGCCTCCCCGGGGGCCGGGGATTGCCCCGGAAGCTCGTGGGCGTGGACCAGGTCCAGGAAGGCCTTGGCGGGGTGGGAGAGGGCGTTCTCCCGTCGCCGGATCATGTAGATGGGCTTGTCGAGGTCCAGCTCCCGCACGGAGACCTCCACCAGGCGGCCGCTCTGGAGCGATTCCCGCACCGTGAGCCTGGGGAGGATGGCCAGACCCTTCCCCAGGGCCACGAAGTCCTGGATGGTGGAGAGGGTCCCCAGTTCCATGATGGTGCGCAGGGGAACCTCGTGGCGGGCGAAGAGGTCCACGATGGCCTGGCGGGTGGGCGTCAGGGCGTTGTGGGCGATGAAATCCTCCCCCCCCAGGTCCTTGAGGTCCACCGGGCCCTTGCCGGCGAAGCGGTTCCGGGGGGGAACCACCAGCACCATCTTGTCCCGGTAGACCACCTCGGCCTCCAGTTCCGGGTGCCGGGGCTCGAAGCTCAGGAATCCCACGTCCATTCGGCGTTCCAGGACTTCCGCCGGGATGCGCTCGGAGGTCAGGCGGTGGGCCTGGATCTTGATCCCCGGATGCCGGGCCTGGAAGGCCAGGAGGAGGGCCGGCAGAAGGTGGATGGACATGGATTCGTTGGCCCCCACGATGAGCCGGCCCTGGTGCAGGCCCCGGAGGGCGCCGAAGGTCTCCCGGATCTCCTGGCGGAGGTCGAGCATGCGCTGGGCCAGGGGGAGGAGGGTCTCCCCGGCGTCCGTGAGGGTCCCCCCCTTCGTGGTGCGATCCACCAGGGATTCCCCCAGCTCCTCCTCCAGACGTTTGAGGGCCAGGCTGATGGCAGGCTGGGTGCGGTACAGGCGCTCGGCGGCCCGCGAGAAGCTCTTCTCGCGGGCGATGGCCAGGAAGGTCTCCAACTGCCCGAGTTCCATGGGGGGCTCCGGGTAAGGAAGTGTAGTGTTAAAAATTTGACTAATGGAATGATAAAAAAAATAAAATTCCATAATAGCTCCCCTCGACCCACCTTTAGGTGATCCCCCGGCCTTTGCCGGATTTCCAGGCATACACCCATGGCCGCCGAGCGGATCGCCATCTTCGACACCACCCTCCGGGACGGGGAGCAGTCCCCGGGCTGCAGCATGAACCGGGAGGAGAAGCTCCAGATGGCCCGGCAGCTCGAGGCCCTGGGGGTGGACGTCATCGAGGCGGGCTTCCCCGTGGCGTCGGACGACGACTTCGCCGGGGTCCAGGCGGTGGCCCGGACCTGCCGGAAGCCCGTCATCGCGGCCCTCTGCCGGGCCATGCCCAAGGACATCACCCGGGCCTGGGAGGCCCTGAAAGAGGCCGCCCGGCCCCGCATCCACACCTTCCTGGCCACCTCGGACCTGCACCTCACCCACAAGCTCCAGAAGACCCGGGCCGAGGGGCTGGCCATGGTGCGGGAAGGGGTGCGCCTGGCCCGGAGCCTGACGGAGGACGTGGAGTTTTCGGCGGAGGACGCCACCCGCAGCGACTGGGCCTACCTGGTGGAGGTCTTCGGCATCGCCATCGAGGAGGGCGCCGGAGTGCTGAATGTCCCCGACACCGTGGGCTACACGGTGCCGGAGGAATACGCCCGCCTCATCCAGTACCTGAAGGAGAAGGTCCCCGGCATCGACAAGGTCACCCTCAGCGTTCATTGCCACAACGACCTGGGCCTGGCCGTGGCCAACTCCCTGGCCGCCGTGGGCGCCGGGGCCCGCCAGGTGGAGTGCACCATCAACGGCATCGGCGAGCGGGCGGGCAATGCCGCCCTGGAGGAGGTGGTCATGGCCCTCTCCGTGCGCCGGGACGCCCTCCCCTTCGAGACCGGCATCCGCAAGGAGCTCATCTTCCGGACCAGCCAGGCCCTGGCCAACATCACGGGCATCGAGGTCCAGCCCAACAAGGCCATCGTGGGCCGCAACGCCTTCGCCCACGAGAGCGGCATCCACCAGCACGGCATGCTCAGCCACCGGAGCACCTACGAGATCATGACCCCCGAATCCGTCGGCGTGCGGCGGAGCCACCTGGTGCTGGGCAAGCACTCGGGCCGCCACGCCCTGGGCAAGCGCTTCGAGGAGCTGGGCTGGGAGCTGAACAAGGCGGACCTGGACAAGGCCTACAAACTCTTCACCAAGCTCAGCGAACAGAAGAAGGAGATCTTCGACGAGGACCTCATCACCATCGTGCGGGACGGCCTCACCGTGATCCCGGAAATCTTCAAGCTGCGAAGCCTCCAGGCCACCGCGGGGACCGCCATGTTCGCCACGGCCCTGGTCACCCTGGCCACGGAAGACGGGGAGCACAGCGAGACCGCCATGGGCGACGGGCCCGTGAACGCGGTCTTCGGGGCCATCGACAAGCTCACGGGCCTCAAGGGAAAGCTGATGGAGTACCGGCTGCACTCCATCACCGGGGGCGCCGACGCCGTGGGCGAGGTCTTCGTCCAGGTGGACTTCGAGGGAGCGATCACCAACGGGAAGGGCGCCAGCACCGACGTGGTGGAGGCCAGCGCCCGGGCCTACCTCAACGCCTCGAACAAACTCTGTTTCGCCCGCCGCTCGACCCCGGCCCTGGCGGCGGAAGGAAACTGACCCGTGCCCAACGAGACCCTCCCCCTTCCCCCGATCTCGATCCCCGCGGATGCGGTCGAGGCCCTGGCCCTGGGGTGGCCTCTCCCGGACCCGGGCCCCGAGAACCCCGAACCCGACCAGAACCTTTGGGGCGTTTAGCCCGCGCCAGGAGACGCCATGGACGCCAGGATCGCCATTCTCCCGGGTGACGGTGTGGGACCCGAGGTGGTCCGGGAGGCGGTGGGCTGCCTGGGCACCATCGCCGAGGCCTTCGGCCACCGCTTCGCCTTCGAGGAGGCCCCCATCGGCGGGGCGGCGGTGGATCTCTGCGGCGACCCCCTTCCCCACGCCACCCTGGACATCTGCAAGACCAGCCAGGCCATTCTGCTGGGTGCGGTGGGCGGACCCCAGTGGGACGGACGGCCCCTGGAGCAGCGTCCCGAGCAGGGCCTGTTGCGCCTTCGCAAAGAGCTGGGGGTGTTCGCAAACCTCCGGCCCGTGGCGGTCCACGAGGCCATGCTCCACGCGTCCCCCCTGCGGGCCGAGATCGTCCGGGGCACCGACCTGGTGATCGTCCGGGAGCTCAGCGGGGGCCTCTACTTCGGCGAGCCCCGCTCCCTGGACCCGAACCGGGCGGTGAACACCCTGCCCTACGAGCGCTACGAGATCGAGCGGGTGTCGAGGGTGGCCTTTGAATTGGCCCGGGTCCGGCGCCACAAGCTGGTCTCCGTGGACAAGGCCAACGTCCTGGAGACCTCCAGGCTCTGGCGCAAGGTGGTGGGGGAGATGGCCCCGGAGTATCCCGATGTGGAGCTTCACCACCAGTACGTGGACAGCTTTGCCATGGCCCTGGTCACCCGGCCCACGGACTTCGACGTGGTGCTCACGGAGAACCTCTTCGGGGACATCCTCAGCGACGAGGCCGCGGTGCTCGCAGGGTCCCTGGGGCTCCTTCCCTCCGCCAGCCTGGGGGGGCCCGTGGGCCTCTACGAACCCATCCACGGCTCCGCCCCGGACATTGCGGGCAAGGACATCGCCAACCCGGTGGGCACCATCCTTTCCGCGGCCATGCTGCTGCGCCATTCCCTGAACCTCCACGCCGAGGCCGCGGCCCTGGAGGCGGCGGTGGACGCCGCCCTCGCGGCGGGCCACGGCACCCCCGACATCACCCGGGCCAGCCGGCGGGAAGGCACGAGGACCCTGGGCGCCCGCATCCGCAACCACATCTTCAAGCCCCGCATGCCCACCGCCACCGCCACCATCCCGGCCCACGTCTGGTGGGGCTCCCCCGAGGGCAGCCTCCACCTGCACTCCTGACCCGTGCCCACCCCGCGCCGATGCCATGACCTTCCCGATCCAGCCCCTCGTGGTCCCCGTACTCCTGGCGATCCTCATTGACCGCCAGGCCGGGGCCCCCTAGTTCGGAAACAGATCCTGAACCGGCCCCGCACCCCAGAGGATGCGGGGCCTTTTCACAACCCTCGAGGAAACGATGAGCGCTCCAGGCCATCCCCTCAACCAGCACAGCCGGGTGATCACCCAGGGGCCCCACCGCGCCCCGGCCCGGGCCATGCTCAAGGCCATCGGCCTCACGGACGAGGACCTGGCCAGGCCCATCGTCGGCATCGCCAACACCTGGATCGAGATCGGCCCCTGCAACCACCACCTGCGGGAACTGGCGGAGCGGGTGAAGGCCGGGGTCCGCGCCGCCGGGGGGACGCCCCTGGAGTTCAACACCGTCTCCATCAGCGACGGCATCACCATGGGCACCGAGGGGATGAAGGCCAGCCTCGTGAGCCGGGAGGTCATCGCGGATTCCATCGAGCTGGTGGCCCGGGGCAACGCCTTCGACGCCCTGGTCTGCCTTTCGGGCTGCGACAAGACCAATCCTGGCGTGGCCATGGCCCTGGCGCGCCTGGACATCCCCGGCCTCATCCTCTACGGCGGCTCCACGGCTCCGGGGCGCTGCGGCGGGAAGGACCTCACGGTCCAGGATGTCTTCGAGGCCGTCGGCGCCCACAGCTCCGGACGCCTGGACGACGCGGGGCTGAAGGAGATCGAGGACGCCGCCTGCCCCGGGGACGGTGCCTGCGGGGGGCAGTTCACCGCCAACACCATGTCCGCCAGCCTGGAACTCCTGGGGCTGAGCCCCATGGGCCTCAACGGCATCCCCGCGGAGGACCCGGCCAAGGGCGAGGCCGCGGAGACCTGCGGGCGCCTGGTGATGGACCTGCTCCGGCGGGATCTGCGCCCCAGCGCCATCCTCACCCGGGAGGCCTTCGAGAACGCCATCGCCTCCGTGGCCGCCACCGGCGGCTCCACCAACGCGGTGCTGCACTACCTGGCCCTGGCCCGGGAGGCGGGCGTGCCTCTCGCCATCGAGGACTTCGACGCGGTGAGCGCCCGGACGCCCCTGCTGGCGGACCTGAAGCCCGGGGGCCGCTTCACCGCCCCGGACCTCCACGCCGCCGGCGGAATCCGCCTGGTGTCCAGGCGCCTGCTGGAGGGGGGGAAGCTCCACGGCGGCGCCCTCACGGTCACGGGGCGCACCCTGGCGGAGGAGCTGGCGGGGGCCGAGGAGACCCCGGGGCAGCAGGTGGTGCGGCCCTTCGCGAACCCCCTCAAGCCCACCGGCGGCCTGGTGATCCTCAAGGGCAGCCTGGCCCCCGAGGGCTGCGTCATCAAGGTGGCCGGCCACGAGCGCCTGCACCACACCGGCCCCGCCCGGGTCTTCGATTCCGAGGACGAGGCCTTCGCCGCCGTGCAGAAGAACCTGATCCTGCCGGGAGATGTCGTGGTGATCCGCTACGAGGGGCCCCGGGGCGGCCCCGGCATGCGGGAAATGCTGGGGGTCACCGCCGCCCTGGTGGGCGCGGGCCTGGGGGAGACCGTGGCCCTGCTCACGGACGGCCGCTTCTCCGGCGCCACCCGGGGCCTCATGGCGGGGCACGTGGCCCCCGAGGCCGCCGCGGGGGGGCCCATCGGCCTGGTGCGGGAGGGGGACACCATCGTCTTCGACATCCCCTCCCGGCGCCTCGACCTCCAGGTGGGCGGGGCCGAGCTGGAGGGCCGGCGCGCCGCCTGGCGCGCCCCCGAGCCCCGCTACCGGCGCGGGGTCTTCGCCAAGTACGCCGCGACGGTGGCCAGCGCCTCCGAAGGCGCCATCACGATCACCCCCTGAGAGGTCTCCCATGAAGCAGAGCGGCGCGCAGATCATCTGGGAATGCCTGGTCCGGGAAGGGGTGGACACCGTCTTCGGCTACCCGGGGGGGGCCATCCTCCCCGCCTACGACGCCATGCTGGGCTACCCCATCCGCCACGTCCTGGTGCGCCACGAGCAGAGCGCGGCCCACATGGCCGACGGCTACGCCCGGGCCTCGGGGCGGGTGGGCGTGGTGGTCGCCACCTCGGGCCCGGGCGCCACCAACCTGGTGACCGGCCTCGCCACGGCCATGATGGACTCCAGCCCCGTGGTCGCCATCACCGGCCAGGTGGGCTCGGCCCTCCTGGGCACGGACGCCTTCCAGGAGGTGGACATCACGGGCATCACCCTGCCCATCACCAAGCACAACTACCTGGTCACCCGCGCCGCCGACGTGGCCCCGGCCCTCCGGGAGGCCTTCGCGGTGGCCCGCAGCGGGCGTCCGGGGCCGGTGCTGGTGGACATCACCAAGGACGCCCAGCAGGGGCTGGCGGAACTGGACTGGGAAGGGGCCGTGCCCAGCCGGCACCTGCGCCACATCCCGCCTTTCCCGGATGAGAAGGAACTGGCCGCCGCCGCGGAGCTGATCAACGCCGCCCACCGCCCCCTCATCCTGGCCGGGCACGGGATCCAGCTCTCGGGGGCCCGGGCCGAGGTGCTCTCCTTCGCCGAGCGGGGGGACGTGCCCTTTGCGATCACGCTGCTGGGGCTGGGGGCGGTGCCGGCCACGCACCCCCTGAGCCTGGGCATGATGGGGATGCACGGCGAGGCCTGGGTGAATCACGCCATCCAGGAGGCGGACCTGCTGCTCGCCTTCGGCATGCGCTTCGACGACCGGGTGACGGGGAAGCTGCGGGAGTACGCACCCAACGCGAAGAAGATCCACATCGACATCGACCCCAGCGAGATCAACAAGATCGTGCCGGTGGACCTGGCCCTGGGGGGCGACCTGAAGGCCGTCCTGGAGGCCCTGCTGCCCCTCGTCCAGGTGGCGGACCGCAGCGCGTGGCTGGACCGCATCCGGAGCTGGAAGGGCGATTCGGCGGTCCGCGACATCAAGAACCTGCCGGACGAGGGCCACCTCTACGCCGCCCACGTGATGAACGACCTCTGGCGCCTCACCAAGGGCGGGGCGGTGGTGGTCAGCGACGTGGGCCAGCACCAGATGTGGGAGGCCCAGTACTACCACCACGACGCCGAGCGCAGCCTCATCACCAGCGGCGGCGCCGGCACCATGGGCTTCGCCCTGCCCGCCGCCATCGGCGCCAAGCTGGCCCGGCCGGACGCCGAGGACTGGGTGGTGGCGGGGGACGGGGGCTTCCAGATGACCTTCGCCGAGCTCATCACCACCGTGCAGGAGCAGGTGAAGGTCAACATCGCCGTGATCAACAACGGCTACCTGGGCATGGTGCGCCAGTGGCAGGAGCTCTTCTACGAGGGCCGCTACGCCGCCACGCCCATCCTGTCCCCGGATTTCGTGAAGCTGGCCGAGGCCTTCGGCATCCCGGGCATCCGGGTCCAGCGGCGGGGAGAGGTGGCGGAGGCGGTGGCCCGGGCCCGGGAGGCCCAGGGCACGGTCCTCGTGGAATTCCGGGTGGAACAGGAGGACAGCGTCTACCCGATGGTCCCGGCCGGGGCGGCGCTGCACGAGATGATCCGGCGCCCCGCCCCCAGCGCCATCGCCGAAACCGGTTCCGACCCCGTCTGAGGAGCGACCCATGTCCCACGTCCTGGTGGTCTACACCGACGACGAACCCGGCGTCCTCACCCGGGTGGCCTCCCTCTTCCGGCGGCGCGGCTTCAACATCCACTCCCTCACCGTGGGACCCACGGAACGGGAGCGGGTGTCCCGCATGACCATCGTGGTGGACGCCGACGAGATCCTGGCCCGGCGGGCCGTGGAGCACCTCCGCAAGCTGGTGAACGTGCTGGAGGTGCAGCAGCTCGACCGGGCCCGGAAGGTGGTGCGGGACCTGGCCCTGGTGCGGGTGAAGGCCGGGCCCGAGATCCGCTCCCGGGTCCTGGAACTGGTGCAGGTCTTCCGCGCCAACGTGGTGGACATCGCCGAGGACAGCCTGGTCATCGAGTGCACCGGCAACCTCGAGAAGATCGAGGCCCTGGTGGAGATGCTCCGCCCCTACGGGATCCTCGAGGTGGGGCGCACGGGCGCCGTGGCCCTGGCCCGGGGGTCCCGGGCCGGCGCGCGCCGGACCCTCGCCACCGTCCCCGGCACCGACGGCCCCCAGACCATGTCGGTCTGATCCCTTCCCCCGATTTCCCTTCCATTCTCCAAGGAGCCTCCGATGGCCAAGATCCACTACGACGCCGAGCTCGGCCTCATCCGCGCGAAAAAGGTCGCCATCCTGGGCTACGGCTCCCAGGGCCACGCCCACGCCCTGAACCTCAAGGACAGCGGGGTGATGGTGCGGGTCGGACTGCCCGCCGGCTCCGCCTCCCGCGCCAAGGCCGAGGCCGCCGGCCTCACCGTGCAGACCCCCGCGGAGGCCTCCGCCTGGGCCGACGTGATCATGATCCTGACCCCGGACACGGGGCAGCAGAAGCTCTACGAGGAGGCCGTGGCCCCCAACCTCACCCCCGGCAAGACCCTGATGTTCGCCCACGGCTTCAACATCCGCTACGGCTGCATCGAGCCGCCCCCGGGCGTGGACGTGAGCATGGTGGCGCCCAAGAGTCCCGGCCACCGGGTGCGGGAGGTCTTCGTGGAGGGCGGGGGCACGCCGGCCCTGGTGGCCGTCCACCAGGACGCCAGCGGCCGGGCCCTGGCGGTGGCGCTCTCCTACGCCGCGGGGCTCGGCCTCACCCGGGCCGGGGTGCTCGAGACGACCTTCACCGAGGAGACCGAGACGGACCTCTTCGGCGAGAAGGCGGTGCTCTGCGGGGGCGCCAGCGCCCTGGTGAAGGCCGGCTTCGAGACCCTTGTGGAGGCCGGCTACCAGCCCGAGATCGCCTACTTCGAGTGCCTGCACGAGATGAAGCTGATCGTGGACCTGTTCTACCAGGGCGGGATCAACCGCATGCGCTGGTCGGTCAGCGACACGGCCGAGTTCGGCGACTACACCCGCGGCAAGCGCGTCGTCAACCAGGAGACCCGCCGGGAGATGAAGAAGATTCTCGAGGAGATCCAGTCCGGCCAGTTCGCCCGGGAGTGGATTCTCGAGAACCAGGCCGGCCGGCCGGTCTTCAACGCCTGCCGCCGCCGCGAGGCCGAGCACCCCATCAACCAGGTGGGCGAGAAGCTCCGCTCCATGATGGCCTGGCTC
>JACQZU010000008.1 GCA_016213735.1 Acidobacteriota bacterium
CCGCTCTGGTGGAGTGGGTGCCGCCCGGCCCTTGTGGCAGCCTCTCCGAAAATCACACCCTGGACGCGATGAGGGGTTCTCGTCTCCGTTTGCGCTTGAAGGAGCAGGAGGCAACACCATGAACAAGACCCACACCCCCGCCGCGGTCATCCTGAAGACCGCGCTCCGCGGCGGCAGCGTTCCGAGCGGCAAGGACCCTCCGCCCGGCTACAACCACACCCAGCGCGGGCTGGCCAAGGCGTCCAGCGGCCTCACCCTGAAGTCCGGCCTGCGCGGCGGTGGCAGCTATGGCGGGGTCAAGGACCCCCCGTCCGGGTTCAATCACAACCAGCGCGGCTTGGTCAATGCGCCTCGCGGCATCACCCTGAAGACCGGGGTGCGGGGGGGCATCATTCCCACCGGGAAAGAACCTCCGCCGGGCTACAACCACAATCAGCGGGGCCTGGCCAAGACGCAGGATGCCTGATCCCAAACTTGGCGGCACTGGACCAAGGGGGGGGCTTTCCCCCCTTTTCATTGTCGAGGCTCCTTCTGGGAGCCCCGGGCCCTGGCGGTGGTGGCGAATCCGGAAACCTTTTTTGGGGGAAGTGATGGAATTCCTGCTCCCCCTGCGCTCGTAGGAGAAGGAGGCAATACCATGAACAAGACCCACATCCCCGCCGCGGTCATCCTGAAGACCGCGCTCCGCGGCGGCGGCATTCCGAGCGGCAAGGATCCCCCGTCCGGCTACAACCACAGCCAGCGCGGGCTGCTTCGGCAGCCGCAGGGCATGACCCTGAGGACCGGTCTTCACGGCGGAATCGTTCCCACCAGTGGGAAGGATCCCCCCGCCGGCTACAACCACAACCAGCGTGGGCTTCTCCGGACTCCCAAGGGTGTCGAGCTGTCCACGCGCCTGCGCTGCGGAATGGGCGGCTGGGGCGGGACCAAGGATCCTCCGTCCGGCAGCAACCACAACCAGCGCGGGATGCTCCGCCAACCGCAGGGTGTTTCCTTGAAGACCGGCCTGCGCGGCGGCAGCGGCTTCGGCGGGGCCAAGGATCCCCCATCCGGATTCAACCACAACCAGCGCGGGCTGGCCCAGGCATCGAGTGGCGTCGTCATGAAAACCGGTGTGCGGGGCGGTTACTGCGGCCCAAAGGGCTACAACCACAACCAGCGCGGTCTGGCGAATACCCCGGTCGGCATCACCCTGAAGACTGGGCTGCGCGGCGGCGGCACCTACGGTGGGGTCAGGGATCCCCCGTCCGGCATGAACCACAATCAGCTGGGCCTGGCCAAGACGCAGGATGCCTGATCCCAAACTTGGCGGCACTGGACCAAGGGGGGGCTTCCCCCCCTTTTCCTCGCCGAGGCTCTTTCTGGGAGCCCCGGGGCCCTGGCGGTGGTGGCGAATCCGGAGATTTGTTTTGGGGACGGTGATGGAATTCCGCCGCCCCCTGCGCTCGTAGGAGAAGGAGGCAATACCATGAACAAGACCCACATCCCCGCCGCGGTCATCCTGAAGACCGCGCTCCGCGGCGGCAGCATTCCGAGCGGCAGGGACCCCCCGTCCGGCCTCAACCACAACCAGCGCGGGCTGCTTCGGCAGCCGCAGGGCATCACCCTGAGGACCGGTCTTCACGGCGGAATCGTTCCCAGCAGTGGGAAGGATCCCCCGTCCGGTTACAACCACAACCAGCGCGGGCTGCTTCGGAAGCCGCAGGGCATCACCCTGAGGACCGGTCTTCACGGCGGAATCGTTCCCAGCAATGGGAAGGATCCCCCCGCCGGCTACAACCACAGCCAGCGCGGGCTGCTTCGCCAGCCGCAGGGCATCACCCTGAGGACCGGTCTCCACGGTGGAATCGTCCCCACCAATGGAAAGGATCCTCCCCCCGGCTACAACCACAATCAACGCGGACTGGCCAAGGCCACGGCGGATTGACGGCAAACCAGGTGTCACCAGACCGAGGGGGGAAGCTTCCCCCCTCTTTCGTCGTCCAAACGCGTCCTGGGGTGTCCGGGCTTGCGAGATTCCGCAGCGAGCTCGGCGCCACGGAGGGTGGATCACTCGTGAAAATGTTCGGAATGTTGATGGGTCCGGACCTCTCCTTGCGCTTGTAGGAGCAGGAGGCAACACCATGAACAAGACTCACATCTCCGCCGCCGTCATCGTGAAGACCGCGCTCCGCGGCGGCGGCACCTACGGCGGCACCAAGGATCCTCCGTCCGGCTACAACCACAACCAGCGGGGGCTTCTCCGGACCCCCAAGGGTGTCGAGCTGTCCACGCGCCTGCGCTGCGGGATGGGCGGGTGGGGCGGCACCAAGGATCCCCCGTCCGGCTACAACCACAGCCAGCGCGGGCTGGCCAAGGCGCCGAGCGGCATCACCCTTAAGACCGGTCTCCGCGGCGGCGGCACTTACGGCGGCACCAAGGATCCCCCGTCCGGCTCCAACCACAACCAGCGCGGCCTGCTCAAGGCGGCCACCGGCGTTGCCCTGAAGACCGGCCTGCGTGGCGGAGCCGGAACCGGTTACGGCGGAATCAAGGATCCCCCGTCCGGAAACAATCACAGCCAGCGCGGGCTTCTCCGGACCCCCAAGGGTGTCGAGCTGTCCACGCGCCTGCGCTGCGGGATGGGCGGGTGGGGCGGCACCAAGGATCCCCCGTCCGGCTACAACCACAGCCAGCGCGGGCTGGCGAAGGCGCAGGCCGGCGTCACCCTGAAGACCGGTTTGCGCGGCGGTGGCAGCTACGGCGGTGTCAAGGATCCTCCGTCCGGTTTAAATCACAGCCAGCGAGGCCTGGCCAAGGCACCCAACGGCATCACGCTGAAGACCGGGCTGCGCGGCGGCGGCAGCTACGGCGGAGCCAAAGATCCTCCGTCCGGGTACAACCACAACCAGCGGGGAATGGCAAAGGCGCAGGCGGGCCTCACCCTGAAGACCGGCGTGCGGGGCGGCATCCTCAAGGAACCCCCGCCAGGCCTCAACCACAACCAGCGCGGTTTGGCAAAGGCGAAGGCTGCCTGACCCGGACCTTGCATCACCAGACCGAGGGGGGCGCGCTCCCCCCTTTCGTCGTCGAGGATCCGCGCAGGATCATTTGGGTGCGCTTGTGGATGGCATTTGGACTGCGTCGCGGCTCGATCCTGGCAGCACTGGCGCATTCATAGACCTTTTTCGAGGCGCTGATGGATTCCCAACTCCCCCTGCGCTTGAAGGAGTAGGAGGCACGACGTGAGCAGCCATCAGACCATCAACAACCGCCCCTCCGGCATCAACCTGAAGACCGGCCTGCGCGGGGGCGGCAGTTATGGCGGGGCCAAGGATCCTCCGTCAGGTCTCAACCACAACCAGCGCGGGCTCGGGGTCGCCACCAAGGGGTGACCGGAATGCGGGCCAGCCTCTCGGTGCCGGCCCACCAACATGCGGACCTTGACTCCCCCACAACCAGGATCGCCGGTCCTCCGGCCATGCAGGTGAAACCATGGATGCCGTCGAACTGCACAACTCCGCCTGGGAGCACCACGAGGCGGGGCGCTTTCCCGAAGCCCGCGCGGCGCTGGAGCAGGCCATCGCCCTGTTCGAACGGACCGATGGACCCGACAGCGCGGACGTCGCCAACCTGGTCACCGACCTGGCGGTGATGCTGGAGGACACCAACGACTACCCCGCCGCCGAACGCACCGCGAGGCGGGCGCTGGCGATCCTGCAGCGCTTCGAGAAAGGGGAGGAGGCCCTGGCGCCGATCCGGATGCGCGCCCATGGCGTCCTCTCGATCACCCTGCGGGCCGTGGGACGGGTCCCCGAAGCGCGGGCGGAGATCGAGCAGGCGGTGCAGGTCGCCGAAGGGCAGTTCGGGCCGGATCATGCCATGACGGCCTCGGCGCTGACCGGCCTGGGGATGTATTTCAAGTACAGTGGCGAATTCGACCAGGCGGAAGCGGCTTACCGGCGGGCGATCGGAATCCTCGAGGGTCTGCACGGGGCCGACACGCCGTACCTCGCCAACCTGTACCACAACATGGGCGGACTCTTGCATGCGCGGGAGGACTACGCGGGGGCCGAGCCCTGGGCCCGGCGGGCCTTCGAGGTGCGGCGGGCCGCCCTCGGCGAGGACCACCAGGCCACGGTCTCGGACGCCGTGGCGCTGGCCGGCGTGCTGGATGGCCTGGGTCCCAGTGCCGAGTCGGAGGCGATCTACCGGCGGGCGCTGCAGTTCTGGTCCGGACTCTTCGGGGAGGAGCACCACGAGGTGGCCACCACCCTGCACAGTCTGGCGGCCCTCCGCCGGGATCTCGGGGATCCCGAGGAGGCGGAGGCCTTGTTCAGCCGGGCCTACCGGATGAAGGTGAAGCTGCTGGGTGAACAGAGCCCCGACACGGCCTTGTCGGCCGCCTGCCTCGCCCAACTGCTCCATCGGAAGGGACGCCATGCCGAGGCCGCAGGCCTTTGCACGAGGGCCCTCCAGGCCTACGAGGCCAATTGCCACCCGGACCACCCGGAAAGGACGGCCTGCCAGGGACTGATGGACCGCATCCAGGCTCGGCTGTCCGCTGGCGCCTGAGTGCTTGCCGGGGATTCCGCCGAAAATGGGGCCGGGGAAGAACCTATCGCCCCTTCCCCCGAGGCGAAACAGGGTTTCCGGCGGGGTCCCCGCCGAGGGGCGGAAGGACCCCAGCCATCGGCGCGGGGCCCCATGCGTCGGGGCGGCCCTCCCTTAGACCGGGCACATTTTTCCAGCCAGGAGAAATCTTCCCGATTTTGATGGGATCGGGCAGGATTCCACGCTCGTGATGGATGAGAGCGGTTCCTTCCATCCGAGCCGACTCTCCGCAGGCCCGGATGAATCCCCGGTGCAGGAGGTCCCACGAATCATGAGCGCCCCTTCCCGAATGTTCCCCATCAACCTCCTCCTGGCGCTGATCGCCTCTGCCTGCAGCTCGGGGACTCCGCGCTCACGCTACGTCGTGGCAACGGACCCTGGCTCTCGTTACAACTTCCGATACATGAAAGATCGTCAGAGCGGCCAGTGGATCCACATCCATTGCGAAATGCGGGTTTCCGACCAGCGTCCCCTCCCCAACCCGATATCCAGGCCGGACCAGGGCGACCTCCTGTCCTTCACGTTTTTTACCTCCCGATCCATGGGCAGCGCCGGCATCGTCCCCTCCTCGTTCCTGAAGCGGGACGGCCACAAAGTCTGGCTCTACCGGGAGGTGGGGCTCCCGGAACACCTCGACGGCACGGCGGCCCTGAGCGTCCAGGTCCATTGGCCAGCTGAAGGCAAAGGGTCGAAAAACCCCGAATCCATGGAGTATTTCCGGTTTCCAGGGCTCCAATCCCTCGCTCCCTACGAATGGAGCCCCTGGCGCAAGGCGGATGAACTTCGCGGCGGCATTCTGGCGGGCTGGGAAAAACTGCAGGGAACGGGGGCCGAGACCGGCCCGGACGGCCGCCCCAGGCCTCAAGGTATACCCTCCGCCCCGGCGTTCCCCTTCGAAATGCGCTTCCGGGTGGTGCTGGCGGATTTGCTCGTCGTGCCCATCGAGGCCGAGGATCCCAACATCGGCCGGCCAGACCCTTCCACCTTCAAGCCCCCGGCTCCGCCTTCCGGGAGACCCGGGAGCCAGCCGTGACCAGCCCAGCCGGCGGCGCGCTGGCAACCTGGCTTGCCAGGCTCGCCTGGGCCTCTCTGGTCATCATCCCCGTTCTGCCCATCGCGGGGCGCTGGCTGGATCCGGCGCCTGCGCAGATCAAACCCCCCGCCGACCTGGCCGGCGCCGCCGGGATGATGATTGACCTGTTCTCCAACCTCGCCCCCCGTGCCTGGATGCTTCCCGCAACCCTGGGGCTCTCCGCCTGCACCGCCCTCTGCGCCTTGGCCGGATTCGCGGTCCGGGCCCATGGCCAGGTGCCCTGGGCGCAGAACAGGACCCACCTTTGGCCCCTGGGGGCGCTTCTCATCGCTCTGCTGCTGGCCACACTGCTGGACCACCACCTCCCGGAGTTTCGGCCATGAACCACACCATGCGTCCCCTCCAAGGGCCCCGGACCCTCTTGGGGTTCCGAGCCCCCCTGCTGCTGCTGACGATGGTCTCCGGCCCAGTCCTGACGGCCGCAGGACCCCCGGCGCTGGCCCGGCCCGTCCTGACAGTGTTCGGGGTCCGGCTGGGTGAACCCCTGAAATCCCAATGCCGCGCCTGCCCGGAAGAGCAAGGGGCCTCCGGGCGGCTTCCCGACCAGCCCTGCTGGGTTCCGGATCCTGTCATCAGGGGCGTCCACACGGTTCGGCTTTCTCTCGGGACCTTCGAGGACCTTGGACGCCTCGAAGTCAGGCGCGTGAGGGAGGTCGGCGGCGTGGTGGTGGAAGTGGAGGTGGAATTCCCCCCCTAGGAATCCCGCAGGGTGGAACGGCATCTCCGCAAGCAGCTGGGGCCCCCTGTCTCGAGCGAGGCCTTCGAGCGCCACGGCCGTCTCAGTGGACTCCGGAAATCCATGGCCTACACCTGGCGAAACGAAGGGGTGACCCTTCACTTCCTGGAGAACTCGGCGAGCGGCAATGCCAGCGTGCGTGGATTCCTGGACAGCTGGGCCGAGCAGGCCGCCCGGGAGGAAAAGGCATGGCGCGAGCGGGAAGCCACACCCCCCAAGGATGCCCCGGGGGGCAGGGCCCAGGCCGAGTGAGTCGAGGATCTGGACAGGAGGGCCAATGAGATTCTGGGTTCTGTGGGGGTTCGACGCGGTCGTCGCAGCGGTGGGATTGGGGTTCTTCCTCGCCGGCCTCGCGGACCGGTCGGTTTCCTCTTTCAATGCTCCGCTCTGGGCCGCCTTGCTGGTCTTCCTGGCGGGTGTGCTGGGGGGGAGCCTCCTCCTTCGATCGGCCGGTCACCCCTCGGTGGCCACCGGACTGCTCCTGGTCCTGGCCCTGCCGGCCCTGCTGGGGGGAATCCTTCTGCTCCTCATGATCCTCCTGAACCCGCGCTGGAACTGAAGGGGAGAAGGTGATTCCGAAATGACCGGACTTCGTTGGTTCCTTGGGATCACGGCAGCGGCGGGGGCGGCCGGGTGGCTGGCGATTGCGCTTCTTGGGAACGAGTTTCGGCGATCCTTCGGGGCCTCCGGGACAGACGCCCTCACCGCCCTCGCACCCCCCGCGGCGATGCTGCTGGCACTTGCAACCGTCCTCCTTCCGGCCTACCGGGGCCTCCTGCACGCCTCGGCGGTCCTGTTCGCCCTCGCATCCGTCGGTCTGGTGTGGGTCCTGAGGGAATCCCTCTTCGTCGGAATCTGCGGCCTTTCCTTCCTGGCCCTCTGGTTCATCTACTACTGGCGCGCGGCCTGGTCATGAACCCCGGGGATCCAACAAGAAGGTCCCTGGACCCGGCCGTCGCCCCGACCGCCCTGGAGCGGTTCACCTGCAGCCTCGAGGCCTCGGAGCCGGACTTCAGGGAATCCTTGGATCTGGAGGCCCTACAGCAGACCGCGGGCACCGACCGGTCCGAGGCGGAGGCAATCCTCCTCCGGCGTGCGGCGGAGGAGGACGACTGGCGGGTTCCCCCCGCCATCGCATCGATCGGGCTGCATCGCGCCATTCCGGTGATGGAGGAACGACTTCCGCAGGCGCGGGGGAGGATGCGGCTGGCCCTTGCCCGGTCCCTCGTCTCGCTGGGTGCGCTCAGGCGGATGGATGAAACCGTCGCCGCCATGCTCGAGGACGGGGACCGCGAGGAGGGGATCTCCGCCCTCGCGGCCTCGGAAGGCCTGTCGTCACCGGAGGTTCTGGCCGCCCTGGCGCGGGCCTGCACCCACCACCCGAGCCCCGAAGTCAGGGTGAACGCCGGGGCGCACCTCTTCTGCGCCTGCGGGGAGACCCGGGACCCGCTTGCCTGGGAATTCAGGCCGCTCTACCTCCAACTGGGGGATCCCGATGAAGCCAGGCGACAGGAAGCCTTCCAAACCGTCTGCAACACCCTCCGCCTCCCTCAGGACCTCCTGGTCCAGCAGGGGGGGATTCCCGACAGGAATTCAAAGCAGCCGGATCACCGGGAGACCGAAAAGGGGAGCGAGGATGAAAAGCCAGAATCCTGCTAGGAGGAGAGGGAGAAGCAGGGTGGCCGCGGCCAGTAGGGCCCACTTGCGTCCCGCCGGCTTGGCCGGGACGAGGGCCCCCCACAACAACCCCGCGCCCAGAGAGCCGAAGAAGGCCGCGCCTTCTGCGGTTCCGGACAGCCGACCCGCCGGGAGGATCGACCCCGCCAAGAAGGCCAGGGTCAGGACCAGAAAGGGAGCGGACAAGGCCCCGGCGAACCATCCCCAACCTGACCCCCGGACGCCCATGGGCCCAGCATAACCCCGCCCCCGCCTCCGTTCCCCTGGGGACGGGCACCCGGTCAAACGCACCATCCGCCCTGTCATGCCCAACCCCGGAGCAAACCCCACTCCAATGTCCAAAGTGGAATCCCCCATGAAGCCCCTCGACCCTTCCCGCGCGCCTTTTCAATCCCCGCCCGGCGGTCAACCCACACCCTCTCAGGCGAAGCGCCGAGCCTTGATCGTCGTCCAGGGACTGGGCGCCCTCAGCCTGGTGGCGTATCCGGGCGTGCTGGTGGCTTCCGTCATGGCTCTGGCGGCCCCCGGGCACGGGCTCGCCCAGGTGGTGGGTCGAGGGATCGCCCTCCTGGGGATTTCCTATCCTCTGGCCTGGGGCCTGCTCTATTGGCTTTCCTGGCGGGCCTTCCGACGGGGCAGGCCGGGGCTGGCCCTGACCTTCGCCCTTCCTCCCCTGGTGTTCTCCCTCGCCGGTGTCGCCGTGCTGGCGGTGTCCGCCCTCTGGAGCGCCTCGATCCTGCGCGGTTTCGCCCGAGGGAACCTGCAGGAGGCGGAACGGATCCGCGCCGGGAACGCCCCGGCCGGCGCCGTGCTGCTGTACTCCCAGGGCGCCATGTCCCGCGCGGAACTGGAGCGGGTCATCCGCGCGGCGGACCAGGTGACCCTGTCCCGGCCGGTGGAGCGGCGCGAGGTGGAGGTGCCCGGGGTGCGGGTCACGACCTTTCCTGGAAGCGGGCCCGATCCGGGGCGGCGCCATTCCCCCCTCGCGATCGCCCTGCGTGAGAGCGGGCTCGACCGGCGTCTGGAGATGCGGGGGGCGGAACCGATGCTCGAGGCCGCCCGGCTGCTCATGCAGCGCGGCGCCCGACTGTCCGCGGAAGAGCAGGCTCGCGAGGGGACCCTGGTGTGGCTCGTGGACCTCCTGTCCCGGGATGGCCGGCTCCCGGATCCTGGGGCAGAACAGGAAAACCCCTTGGTGTGGAAGATCATGACAACCCCCCCTGGCTCCCAAGGAGCGGTGGCGGAGGCGATATTTTCCGCACGCGCCCGGCAGCCGGAGTTGCTGCGGGTGGCGACACGCACCTACGGCACGCCCCTGCGCGCCGCCCTCCTGAGGGGAATGGGCCTGCGGGTCCGGGACCTGGTGAACAATGGGGCCGTGCTGTCCGCCAGCGAGCGGGCGATCCCCAGCCTGGTCCACCAGCTCGACCTGTGCTTCGACCTGCCGGTCAACGCCGGCCTCCGGGAGCGCTACGAGACCAATCTCAGGAACCCCGTCCCGGGGAGGTGACGGACGGGGGGCATCGGGGCCTCCAGCGTGGACAAGGAATCACGAGGGTTTGCCTCGATGACGCCACCCCAGGATCGCCGCCAGGAACAGGAGCACCAGGCCCGCGGGCACCCCCGCCAGGGGAATCATCCCAGCCATCTCGTCGAAGGTCCGCCGTCCGGGCCCCGTGTTGAGTCCCCACCAGGCAAACGCTTCCAGGGCCATTCCGGCCAGGAACAACAACACGCAGACGGTTTTCATGGAATGGGCTCCATTGGGAAGTATTCCTCAATAAGGGCGGGATTCCGGGGGGCATTTCTTCCAGCGGCAGGCCGGGTCGGTCCGGGGAAAACCGTCCTCGGGAGCCTGGCCGCCCTCAAGGAGGAAATGTTCGAGTGCCGTGATGGCTTCGGGCCACCGTCCCCGCTTGTGGGAATGGAGGCTGCTGCCCCCATGGCCTGACCTGTCCACCCCCTATTGGAGGTTTCCATGCGTCCTTTCCCCCTCATCGTCTCTTCGGCCAGCCTGTTCCTGGCTCTTTCCATGACCCACTGCGGCGGAGGAGGAGGCGGGGGTGCCACCCCCCAGCCAGTTCCCGATCCGCAGATTTCCTCCTTCGGGCCGGCCAAGGCCACCATCAGCGCAGGGGAGGCGACCACCCTCACTGGTGTGTTCTCCAACGGCACCGGCACGGTTGACCAGGGGGTCGGCGCGGTCCAGAGCGGCACCGCGGTCACCACTGGAACCCTCACCAGCAGCAAGACCTTCACTTTGACGGTGACCAACACCGCCGGGAAAAGCACCACCTCCCAGGCCACGGTCAACGTCCTGGCGGCGCCGGTGATCAGCAGCTTCACCGCCAGTCCCGCCACCCTGACGACGGGAGAGAACACCCTGCTGACCTGGACCGTCTCGGGGGCCACGTCCCTGTCCCTGAACCAGGGCATCAATGACGTGACCGGAACGAGCAGCCGCACCGTCACCCCGCCGCAAGGGACGACCACCTACACCCTCACCGCCACCAACGCGGCCGGGGGCAGCAGCACGGCTTCGGTGACCGTCCAGGCGGTTCCCGCGCCGACGATCGCCAGTTTCACCTCTGCAAGCAGGACCTTCGGGTTCTTCCAGGGCACCACCTTGACCGCCCAGTTCAGCGGCGGCGTGGGCACGCTCCTGCCGGGCAACATCCCGGTTCTCAGCGGGATCCCCGTGCCCGTTTCGCGCACCACGGCCTCGCGCTTTGTCCTCAGGGTGACCAACGCCGCCGGGCGGATCGCCACCAGCAGCCTGGTCGGTTTCCAGCCGGGCTCTGCCGTTGCGGCCGGGGACCGGTTCAGCATCTTCCTGAAGGCCGATGGAAGCGTGTGGAGCACGGGGTACAACTTCAACGGCCAGCTTGGCGACGGCAGCCTCCTCGACCGGGGCGCTCCCGTCGCGGTGCAGGGCATGACGGGCTGCCTCGCGGTGGCCACCGGGGCCTACCACGGAATGGCCCTCAAGCAGGACGGAACGGTCTGGACCTGGGGCTGGAATCAGTCCGGCCAGCTGGGGGACGGCACCAACACCGACCGGAATTCGCCCGTCATGGTCCCCGGCCTGACGAACGTGATCGCCATCAGCGCCGGCCAGCTCCACGGTCTGGCCCTGCGCCAGGACGGCACCCTCTGGACCTGGGGCGCCAACCACGCCGGCCAGCTCGGGGATGGGAGCACCACCTACCGGCCCACGGCGGCCCCCGTGCCCGGGCTGACCGGCGTGGTCGGAATGGCTGGGGGTTGGGGGCACACCCTCGCCCTCAAGGAGGACGGCACCGTCGTGGCCTTCGGGGCCAACGCCCAGGGCCAGTTGGGCCTCGGCAGCACCGCCAACAGCCTGGTGCCCCTGCCGGTCCCCGGCCTGACCGGGGTGGTCCGCCTCGGTTCGGGAAACTACAGCAGTTATGCCCTCAAGGCGGACGGCAGCATGGTCGCCTGGGGGGACAACACCCACTCGCAGCTCGGGGACGGCACGACGATTCAACGGAACGCCCCGGTTCAAGTCACTGGTTTGAATGAGATTACGATTCTGGCCACCGGAAGCACCAATGGTCACTTCCTCGCCGCTGCCCTCGACGGAGGCATCTACGCCTGGGGCCGGAATGACTTCGGCCAGCTCGGGGTGGGTGACCTGGTGAATCGCAACGTGGCCACCCTGCAGGGGTCCGGGGCTCCGACGCCGGCCGCCCTCGCCGCGGGAATGTATTTCACCCTGGAACTTGGCCACGACGGCATCCTGACCGCTGCGGGAAGCAATTCCTCCGGCCAGCTCGGCGCCGGGGTCGCTCCGTGGAGAAACGCGCCGGCCCCCATTCCTGGGCTGGCCGCGAACACCACGCCCTGGACCGGGGGGAGCCGCAGCTGGAACGGATTCGCGATTCTGCCCGACGGGACGCTCAAGAGCTGGGGGATGGGGGGCTATGGCGTAACCGGGGATGGGAACATGGCGGACCACTCCGTGCCGGCGACAGTTCCAGGGGTCTCCGGGGTTGCCGCCATGGCCGCCGGTGTGAGCCATGCGCTGGCCCTGAAGGCCGATGGGACCGTGCTGGCCTGGGGCTGGAACCACAAGGGCCAGCTTGGAGACGGAACCACGACGAACCGCACCGCTCCGGCCCCGGTCCCCGGACTGTTGGGAGTCATCGCCATCGCCGCGTCGGTGTACGCCAGCTTCGCCCTGAAGAGCGACGGGACCGTCTGGGCCTGGGGGTCCAACGGATATTCGGAACTTGGCGGAGGCCCTGCCCCGGCCCAGCGGACCGAACCCTACCAGGTTCCCGGACTCGGCGGCGTCACCGCCATCTCCGCCGGCGACGGACACGTCCTGGTCCGGAAGAGTGACGGCACCGTGTGGGCCTGGGGCTACAACTACTACGGCCAGATCGGGGATGGAACGACGGTCTCCCGCAGCGCCCCCTACCAGGTTCCTGGACTCTCCGACATGATTGCCGTGTCCGCCGGGATGAATGAAAGCTACGCCCTGAACGCGGATGGATCGGTCTGGGCCTGGGGTGCGGACTTTGCAGGGCAGATGGGAGACGGGGCGCCCGCGGCGAATCGGCTCTCCCCCTTCCAGGTTCCCGGAATCGGCGGGGTGGCCTCCATCCACGCTGGCAACGGCTTCCTCCTCGCACTCAAGAGCGACGGCAGCGTCTGGGGCTGGGGCTGGAACACCTACGGTCAGCTCGGGGATGGGACCAACACGAACCGCAATGCTCCGGCGCCCACGGGCCTCACGGGAGTCCTGAGCCTTTCCGTCGGCAGCAGCTATGTCGTGGCGGTCAAGTCCGATCACACCCTGGTGTCCTGGGGGGCCGACTCCTACGGACAGCTGGCCTCGGGGAGGGCCCTGCGGTTCCAGGTGCCCACGAGCTTCCCTGTGGATCTCTGGTAGTCAGACAGCACACCCGTCGTTTCAGGCGCAGGATCCTCCGGAATGGGATGACCCGGGGATCCTGCGCCCGCGTTCCCGGTCATTCCCCGAGACGAGGGGGGTCCATCCGCAGACCCAGGGTGAACTGAGGGGTTCCCACCGACTTCACCTCCTGTCCCGGGGCCCCCGCGGTTCACGGCCCACCCAAGGGAAGGCCCGTCATTGCCGGATTCCGACCGCGTTCGAGAAGAAACCCGGAGGGAGGCTCTCCGGATCCCTTTTCGGTTGGCGGCCTGGTGGATCGCCCGATACACTGAAATGCCCCCTGGTCTGGGGGCGATTTTGTTTCTGCTAGGAGCCTGCCATGCCCCTCCAGGTGCGCCTCCCCGATGACTCCATCCGGCAACTGCCGGACGGGGCCACCGGGACCACCCTGGCGGAAAGCATCGGTCCCAGGTTGGCCGAGGCGGCCCTGGGGGTCCGCCTGGACGGCGGGAAGCTGCAGGATCTGGGAACCCCCCTCTTGGATGGGCAGAAGGTCGCCATCGTCACCAGCAAGGACCCCGAAGCCCTGGACCTGCTCCGGCACTCGACGGCCCACCTCCTCGCGCAGGCGGTGAAGAGGCTTTTCCCCGCCGCCAAGGTGGGGATCGGGCCCGTGATCGAGGATGGCTTCTACTACGACTTCCTGGTGGAAAAGGCCTTCACCCCCGAGGACCTGGCCGCCATCGAGGCCGAGATGATGCGCATTTCGCGTGAGGACCTGCCCGTCGTCCGGGAGGAGATGCCCCGCAACGCTGCCGTGGAGCGTTTCCGAGCGATGGGCGAACAGCTCAAGGTGGAAGTGGTATCCGACATTCCGGAGGGCGAGACCATCAGCGGTTATCGCCAGGGGGACTTCTATGACCTCTGCCGGGGACCCCATGTGCCCAGCACGGGGAAACTCAAGGCCTTCAAGCTCCTCCACACCGCCGGCGCCTACTGGAAGGGGGACGAGCGGAATCCCATGTTGTGCCGGATCTACGGCACCGCATGGTTCTCCCAGAAGGACCTGGAGGAGCACCTGAAGCGCCTCGAGGAGGCCAAGGCCCGGGATCACAGGAAGCTCGGGCGGGAGCTGGACCTCTATTCCTTCCACCCCGAGGCCCCCGCCTCGCCCTTCTTCCACCCCAAGGGGACCGTGGTCTACAACGCCCTGGTGGACTACATCCGGGAGCTGTACCACAAGTACGGGTACCGCGAGGTGATCACGCCCCAGATCCTGGACGTTTCATTGTGGAAGACCAGCGGACATTACGAGAACTACGCCGAGAACATGTACTTCACCACCGCCGAGGAGCGGGAGTACGCGGTGAAGCCCATGAACTGCCCCGGGCACTGCCTGCTCTTCGGGAGCGCCAAGCGCAGCTACCGGGAGCTTCCGATGCGCATCGCGGACTTCGGCAGGCTCCACCGCTTCGAACGAAGCGGCGTGACCCACGGCCTGACGCGGGTGCGGACCTTCTGCCAGGACGACGCCCACCTGTTCTGCGAACCTGAGCACATCAAGGAGGAAATGGCCTCCTTCCTCGCCCTACTGAAGGAGGTCTACGACACCTTCGGCTTCCACGAGATGCGCGTGGCGCTCTCCACCCGCCCCGAAAAACGCCTGGGTTCGGACGAGGTCTGGGATGCGGGCGAGAAGGCCCTGGCCGACGCCATGACCGAGGCGGGCATGGCCTTCACCCTGAATCCGGGCGAGGGTGCCTTCTACGGGCCCAAGATCGAGTTCCAGATCCTGGACGCCCTGCGCCGCCCGTGGCAGCTGGGGACCCTCCAGGTGGACTACATGCTCCCCGAGCGCTTCAAGCTCCGCTACACCCGGGCCGACGGACACGAGGGACAGCCCGTCATGCTCCACCGGGCCATCCTGGGAAGCCTGGAAAGGTTCATGGGAATCCTGGTGGAGCACACGGCCGGGGCCTTCCCTGTCTGGCTGGCGCCGGTCCAGGCGGCCATCCTTCCCATCACCGACCGCGCCCACGCCTATGCCCGGCAGGTCCAGGAGGAAGCCCAGGCCCTCGGCCTCCGGACCGACCTGGACCTGCGCAACGAGAAGATCAACGCCAAAATCCGGGACCACCAGCTGATGAAGGTGCCCTACATGCTGGTCCTCGGAGACCGGGAAGCCGCGGCGGCCCAGGTTTCCGTCCGGCACCGGCACGCAGGGGACCAGGGCGTGACCCCCACCGCCGCGTTCCTGGAGCGGCTCCGGGACGAGGCCCGGACCAGGGCCCATTGAACTTCCCATTGGAAGACAAAGGGGCTGCTGGTAGACTCAATGTCCTTGTCTTTGTAGGGGGTTGACCATTCGGGCAAACGAAACTCGCATCAACGACGGCATCCGGAGCCCGGAGGTCCGCGTCATTTCAGAGGATGGCGAACAGCTTGGGGTGATGAGCCCCGCCCAGGCCATCCGGATCGCGGAGGAGAAGGGCCTGGACCTGGTGGAGGTGGCCTCCAATGCCAACCCCCCGGTTTGCCGGATCATGGACTACGGCAAGTACAAGTTCATGGAAGCCAAGCGGGAGCACGCGGCCCGGGCCAAACAAAAAAACATCGTGGTCAAGGAAGTCAAATTCCGCATCCGCACCGATGACCACGATTTCGACTTCAAGGTGCGGCACATACTCCGATTCCTGGAGGAGGGCGACAAGGTCAAAGTGGTGGTGATGTTCCGCGGCCGCGAGGTGGTTCACCGCGACCTCGGATTCAAGATCTTCGATGAGGTGCTGGCCCGAGTGGCCGAACACTGCGTCGTCGAGAAGCCGGCCGGCATTGACGGTCGCGACATGCACGCCATCATCGCCCCCAAGCCCGTGGATCCCAAGGCCAAGAAGCTCAAGGAATCCAAACCAGCCCCCGAAGCCCAGAACGCATAGCCACCCAGAGGCCCGCCATGCCCAAGCTCAAGACCCACAAGGGCGCCCAGAAGCGCTTCAAGAAGACCGGAACCGGCAAGTTCAAGCGCGGCTGCTCCCACCAGCGGCACATCCTCACGAGCAAGACCGCCAAGAGAAAGCGCCAGTTGGACATGGGCGGCGCGGTGGACAAGGCCGACCTGGCCTCCGTCCGGGAAATGCTGCCCTACGCCTGAGCTTCTCCGGGGGGCACCGCCTTCGGCTCGGCCCCCCCGACCCCCGCGTCCCTCGCGGGCGGAGCCCGCTCGGGGCTTCCACAAGGGGGACAACAGGCCTAGAATATTCAGTTCAACCCGGGGGCCGAGGCCACCCCCGATGAGGCTCCCAAAGCTCCCTGAGCTGCCTCGAGGAAAGGAAAGACCATGACCCGCGTCAAACGTGGCTTCAAGCGAGTCCAGCGCCGCAAGCGGATGCTCAAATTCGCCAAGGGTTTCTACGGCGCCAAGTCCCGCCTCTACCGTTCAGCGAAAGAGGCGGTGGAAAAAGCGCTCGGATATGCCTACCGTGGCCGGAAGGAGCGCAAGCGTGATTTCCGCAGCCTCTGGATCGTCCGCATCAATGCGGCCTGTGCCCAGAATGGAACCTCCTATTCCAAGTTCATGGGAGGCCTGAAGAAGGCCAAGGTCACCCTGGACCGGAAGGTCCTGGCCGATCTGGCGGTGCGGAATCCCGAAGCCTTTAGCAAGCTCGTTCTGGTGGCCAAGGACTGAACGAGCCAGACCCCCGATCCAACCCGTTCAATCTCAAGGCCGCATCCGCGGCCTTGACTTGTCTAGAGACGACGATGGAAACCCTGAACGACACCCTGCAGGCGGGTCTGGCGGCGATGACGGATGCGCCGCTCCGGGCAAAGCTGCTCCGCATGCTGGAGGCCCAGGGCGAGTTCGAGGTCCAGCTCGCCGCCTGCGGGAGCATTGACGAGTGCCAGCGCCTCAAGGGACGGTTCCTGGGCAGGACCGAGAGCCTGGCCGCCGAAGCCATGACGGCCATGAAGGCCATTCCTGCCGAGCACAAAAGAAGCCTCGGCGGGGAAATCAACCGGATCAAGGCGGCCTGGGAGGAAGCCCTCCGTGCCCGGCAGATCTCCCTGGAAACGCGCCAGAAATCCCAGGCCTCCTCCTCCACCGCCTGGGATCCGGACCTGCCCCCCCCCACGCCCGCCCGAGGGTCCCTGAATCCCCTGGTCCGCCTCATGGACCGCCTCGTGGAAGTCTTCAGGCCCCTGGGCTTTCACGTCGAAGAGGGGCCCGAGGTGGAGACGGAGGAGCACAATTTCGACGGGCTCAACATTCCCGAGGATCACCCGGCCCGGGGGAGCACCGACACCTTCCACTTCTCGAAGCACCCGGGCCTGGTCCTCCGGACCCACACCAGTCCGGTCCAGGTGCGCACGCTCAAGAGGGTGGCGCCCCACTTGGAGGCCCTGGGGGGGATCCGCTTCCTGGCCCCGGGACGGGTGTACCGCAAGGACGAGATCGATCCCACCCACAGCCCCATGTTCCACCAGGTGGAAGGGCTGCTCGTCGGTCACGGCATCGGGATGCACCACCTGAAGGGCACCCTGGGCCATGCCATGAAGGGCCTCTTCGGACCGGGCGCGGAGGTGCGCTTCAGGCCCAGCTACTTCCCCTTCGTGGAGCCCGGCTGCGAGATGGATGTCCGCTGCCCGCTGTGCGGAGGAGGAGGTTGCCGCGTCTGCAAGGGATCGGGGTGGGTGGAAATCCTGGGCGCCGGCCTCGTGCACCCCAACGTGCTCCGCCATGCGGGCATCGACCCGGATGTCTGGTCGGGCTTCGCCTTCGGCATGGGCATCGAGCGCATCGCCATGATGGTCAGCCAGACCCCGGATCTGCGGCTCTTCTTCGAAAACGACCAGCGCTTCCTTCGCGCCATGGGGGGGGTGGACTGATGCGCATCGAACGGGCAGCGCTTCACGCCGAACTCCCTGTCCTCTCCGACATGGAGACCCCGGCCCTCTGCGAACTCCTGGCGGGGCTCGGTTTCCCAGTGGACGCCGTGGAAGGCTTCGAGGGAACGACGGTCCTCGAGGTGGACGTCACTCCCAACCGGGGGGACGCCATGAGCCACCGCGGTCTGGCCCGGGACCTCAGCGCCAAGCTGCTGGCGGACCTGAGCCCAGTGCCATTCCTCCCCGTGACGGAATTGCACGAGGGCCTCCGTCCCATCATCCTGGAATCCGAAGCCTGCCCCTGCTACGCCAGCGCAATCCTGGAACTGGGATCCCGGCAGGAGACGCCGACCGAGGTCCAGGCCTTCCTTCGCGCCATGGGCTCCTCCCCAAAGAACCTCGCCGCGGTGGACGCTTCCAACGAGCTCCTCCACCGCTACGGGCACCCCACCCACGCCTTCGACGAGGAGCGCCTCCAGGGGGCCATCCGGGTCCGGAAGGCACGGAAAGGAGAATCCTTCCTCGGACTGGACGGGGTGACCCGGACCCTCTCGGGGGACGATCTGGTGATCGCGGACGACTCCGGCGCCATCGCCCTCGCGGGCGTGATCGGGGGGGAGGCGACGAAGGTCACGGAAGGCACTCGGCGGGTCCTTCTGGAATCCGCCTGGTTCGACCCGAAGGGCGTTCGGCTGGCCGCCAGGCGTCACGGCATCTTCACGGATGCCTCCCACCGCTTCGGACGGGGAGCGGATCCGGCCATGGCCCGCATCGCCAGGGACCTGCTCCTCCGCCGGCTGGAGGCCTGGGCGGGGGCCAGGGTCCTGGGGGCTTGGTGCGTGGGGAAGATGCCCGCCGAAGCCCCTCCCATCGCGTTCCCGAAGGACCTGCTCCAGCGAATCGCCGGAGAGCCGCTCCGGGTGGCGGTGGCCTCGGAATGGCTTCAGCACCTCGGCTGCCGGGTGCAGGGGGAACCGGGGGTTCTCCACGTCACACCGCCCTCCTGGCGCCACGACCTGACCTCCCCAGAGGACCTGGCCGAGGAAGTGCTACGCATCCGTGGCTACGACAAAATCCCCTCAGCCTTGCCGCCCCTCGAAGGCTCTCCGCTGCCCCTGGCGGATGGCTACCGCAGGGCCAGGAGCCTGGGCCTCCGGATGGCCCACCTGGGGTTCCATCAAACCGTGACCTTCGGCTTCGTGTCCCCCGAGGAGGACGCGGCCTCCTCGGAATCCCCAGCGGAAGGAAGAACCCTGGGAAATCCTCTCGGCATCGAATTCTCCGTCATGCGGGCTTCCCTCCTGGGCTCCCTGCGGAAGGCCGCCGAATCGAACTTGAAGCACGGCGCCCGCCAGGTCCGTCTCTTCGAGATCGCGCCGGTGTACAGGACCGCGCCGTCCGGGCCCCTGGAGATCCCGAGCCTGGGCGTCGTGTGGGGCGGGCAGCTGGGCGGGGAGGACCCCTACACCCCCACACGGCCCGTGGGGGCGGCCGACCTCAGGGGGATCGCCCTGGACCTGGGGCTCAGGCCCGAACATTGCATCTTCCGGGTCCTGGGGGAGGATCTCTTCGGGCTCGAATGCCCCCTGGACGCCCTGCCTTGGGGCGGGGCCCAGGTGATCCCTTCCTACCGACCCTTCAGCCGCTTCCCGGCGGTGCACAGGGACCTGTCCCTCCTGGTGGCGGTGGACCATCCCTACCGGGGCCTCGCGGATGCCATGGCGGCCAGGGTCCAGGAGCTCGGGGCCCCCCTCCAGGATCTCCGCTGCGTGGACGTGTTCCGCCCCAAAGGCCCGCCGCCAGGCAAGGTGGCCTGGTTGTTCCGTTTCAGCTTCCAGCACCCGGGGGAGACCCTGACCCATGGCGACGTGGACCGGTGGATGAATGCCGCCCTCGACACCGCCCGGGCCCAGGGCGCGGAACTGCGAGGTTAGACTTGGGGGGCGGAGTACCCATGGACGTCCTGAAACAGCTCGAAGCCAAACTCCGAGCCCTGGTCGAACAGCGCAACCGCCTCCAGCAGGAACTCGAGGCCGCGACCCGGGGCCGGGACGCCGAGCGGGGGGACCTGGAAGACCTTCGCCGCCGCCTGGAGGCCTCGGAAGCGGAGCGGAAGGCCCTGGCCGCCGAGCGCGAACAGACCCGCAAGGACGTTGAACAGATCCTGAAGCTCCTGAAGGGGGTGGGATGAAACCGGGCTCCTGGGAGGCGGTGACCCATCGCATGGATCCGGAAGGCGTCACCATCGAGGTCCTCGGGCGGCCCCTGCGGCTGCACAACCAACAGGACCCCGTGGCCCTCCGGGAAGCCGTCGAAATCCTGGAACGGAGCTTCCGGGACATGGAGGAGGCCTATCGGCTAAGATGGGGCTGCCCCCCGTCGGCCCAGGACACAACGACCTGGCTGCTGCTCGGGGCCCTGAACCTGGCGTACCGCATTGGGCGCCTCGAACAGGAAGCCACCAGGCAAACCAAGGATTTGGAAATCACCCTTTCCAAGCTGCTCGATGACGTTCCCGTGGACAACCCCCCGCCCAAGCCCCTCCTGGAAGAGGGCGAGTAGGGACGTTCCGGGGGCGCTCCCCATCCCTGCGAGGCCCGTGAGACGGCCAGGCGCTTGTTCCGTACGTACCAACGGGAGGCCTTCCCCCGGGCTTGTGCGCGCCGCGCGTCGGAGCGCCTGCACCCGGGTCCGCCCCGCGCAAGCGGTGGCGGGACACCGCCTCACCCCCTAGTCGAGTGGGAACTCGGCAGCCTCCACGACCGAGCGGGGACCTTCATCGATCCTGACCTGCCTGGGTGGCTCCATCCGGAGAGCCCCCATGAACCTGTTGACCATCGTTCTCATCGCCGCCACCCTCCTGCTCGGGGGCATCGTGGTGGCCCTCTCCATGGGCCTCGCCCGGGCCCGGAAGCAGGCCCTGGAGCGTGCGGAAAGCCACATCCGGGCCGAGGAGGAGGCCCGTCGGATCCGGGAAAAGGCCCTCCAGGACGCCGAGCGGGAATCGGGTCACAGCCGGGATCGCGCCCGGCGGGAGGCCGAGGCCATCCTCAAGGAGGCTGAGCTGAAGGCCAAGGAATCCGCCCTCCAGTCCAGGCAGGAGACGGAGAAGCTTTTCAAGGAACGGCAGGCCAGCCTGGACAAGCAGGAACAGCGGCTGACCGGAAAGGAAGAGAACCTCGACAAGAAACTCCAGCTGGCGGACCAGAAACAGAAGGAACTGGAGCTGCGCTCCGAAAAGCAGCGGGCGGAGCAGGAGCGGCTCCTGGCGGCCCAGGCGGAGGCAGATCGACTGGTGGCTGAGCAGGGTCGCCGTCTGGAGGAAATCGCAGGGCTGAGCCGGGAGGACGCGAAACGCGAACTGATCGGCGGCCTGGAGTACGAGGCCAAGATGGATGCCGCCAAACTGGTCCGGCGCATCGAGGAGGAAGCCCAGGAAGAGGCCCTGAAGAAGGCCCGATGGACCATCGGCACGGCCATCCAGCGTGTGGCTTCGGACGTGGTGGCGGAGACGGCCGTGACCAGCGTCCAGCTGCCCAGCGACGACCTGAAGGGCCGGATCATCGGCCGGGAGGGGCGGAACATCCGGGCCATCGAAAAGGCCACGGGTTGCGACCTCATCGTGGATGACACCCCGGAGACCATCGTCGTCTCCTGCTTCGACCCCATCCGCAGGGAAGTGGCACGGCAGGCCATTCTCCGGCTCCTGGCGGATGGGCGGATCCACCCGGCCCGCATCGAGGAGGTTGTGGAAAAGACCAAGGTGGAAATGGACCAGCACCTGAAGGAGATCGGGGAACAAGCCTGCGTGGGCCTGGGTTTCCCCGACGTCCACCCCAAGCTCCAGAAGCTCGTGGGACGCTTGAATTACCGCACGAGTTACGGCCAGAACGTCCTGGAACACACCCGGGAGGTGGCCAGGATCGCCGAATACATGGCGGCCGAAATGGGGGCGGATGCGAAGCTGGCCCGGCGGGCCGGGCTCTTCCACGACATCGGGAAGGCCATCGACCGCGAGGTGGAGGGCACCCACATCGAGATCGGGATGGAGCTCATGCGCCGCTTCGGGGAGAAGGAGGAGGTCATCCACGCCATGAGCTGCCACCACGGGGACTTCGAGCCGCGAACGGTGGAAGCCATGCTCATCACCGCTGCCGACGCGTTGAGCGCCGCCCGTCCGGGGGCCCGGCGCGAGATGCTGGAGACCTACGTCAAGCGCCTGGAGCAACTGGAGGAGATCGCCAACTCCTACAAGGGGGTCCAGAAGAGCTATGCCATGCAGGCCGGCCGGGAGATCCGGATCCTCGTGGACGCGGGCCAGGTCAACGATGACCAGGCCTTCTGGCTGGCCAAGGACGTGACCAAGCGCATCGAGGCCGAGATGCAGTACCCCGGCCAGATCAAGGTGACGGTCATGCGTGAGACCAGGGCCGTGGAGTATGCGCGGTAGGCCCTGACGTCGCGGGGCCCTTCGAGCTAGACTTCACCGAAACCCCTGGAGGGCGGCATGGTCACCTACGAGGTCCAGGTGGAAGTGGAAGCGTATCTGGCGGAGGGCTTCCAGCGGTACATGGTGCTCCAGCACATTCCCGAGATCATGGCGACGGGGTGCTTCGCGGCCATTTCCTTCGAACGGGGGGCCCCGGGGCGCTTCCGGACCCGGTACACGGCCGAGACCCAGGAGGACCTGGACCGTTACCTGGAGCGGCACACCCGGAGGTTCCGGGAGGACCTGCAGAAGCACTTCCCGGAGGGGGTGAACCCCCGGAGGGAGACCTGGGAGTCCATCCAGCGCTGGGGGCGTTAGGGCTCAGAGGGCCGGACAAGCCTCCCGGGCCGCGGCCAGGGCGGCCTGGATGCCCCCGGGGTTGCTCCCGCCGCCCTGGGCCAATTCTTTCTTGCCGCCGCCGCGCCCCTGAAGGTGGGGCAGCATGGCCTTCAGGATGGCGCCGGCATCGGCGCGGTCCGTCATGGAAGCCGGGACGGACACCAGGACGGACACCTTTTCCGCCGACACCCTCGAGACCACCACCACGATCCCCGGGACACCCCGCGTCCTCTGCTGGTCCATGAGTTCCCGCAGCTCCGGGCCGTCGAGACCCTCCACGAGGAGGATGGCGTTCCCTTCGGCCGCCGGGAAACCGGAGGAGCCCTGCCCTCCAGAAGCGGCCTTGATCTTGGCCTCCTTCAGTTCCCGCTCCAGCTGCAGGATGCGGGTATCCCGGGCGTCCAGGGAACCCAGGAGGGCCTCGCGACCGGCGTTGACCTTCCGGCTGAGGGTTCCGAGAAGGCGTTCATCCGCCTGGAGGAGTTCCAGGGCAGCCCCTCCTGCCACGGCCTCGATCCGGCGAACGCCGGCGGCGACGGCCCCCTCGCTCACGATTTTCACCAGGCCGATCTCGCCCGTGTTGGACACGTGGGTGCCTCCGCAGAGTTCGACCGAAAACCCAGGAACCGACATGACCCGAACCCGCTCCCCGTACTTTTCGCCGAAAAGAGCCATGGCGCCGCTCTGCAGAGCCTCGTCGATGGCCATCTCCTCCACCGATGTGGCCCGGGCCAGGAACACCTGCTCGTTCGCCAGGCGCTCGATCTCGTCCAGCTGTTCAGGCTCGATGGGGGCGAAGTGGGAGAAGTCGAAGCGAAGCCGCTTGTCATCCACCACGCTCCCGGCCTGCTTGACGTGGGTCCCCAGCACCTCCCGGAGGGCGGCATGGAGCAGGTGGGTCGCCGTGTGATGCGCCTTGATGCGGTTTCGGCGGGCGGAAAACACCTCCGCCTGGACCTTCTGCCCTTCGCGGAGGGGGGCGGTCACCGCATCCACCCGGTGCAGGGATCGTTTCGGGGCGGGGGAGAGGCAATCGAGCACCTCCGCGCTTTCCCGAAGCGCAGTCCCGGCCGCCGAATCCCAACGCAGCCAGCCTGTGTCCCCCACCTGGCCGCCGCTCTCGGCATAGAAGGGGGTGCAGTCCAGCAGGACGTAGCCGGGACCCTGCAAGGACGCCACCCGCTTCTTGTCCGCGTCGAAGAGGGCGAGGACCGTGGCTCCCGCCTCGGTGGTGCGCTCGTAGCCCAGGAACCGGGTGGCAGGAAGATCGGCCAGGTGGGCCAGGTCCCCCGAGAGCCTCTGGTCGTGGGCCTTCATGGACTCGCGGCTCCGGGTCTTCTGGGCGGCCAGTTCCCGCTCGAACCCCTCCAGGTCGCAGCGGAGCCCTCGCTCCCTGCACCAGTCCTGGACCAGGTCGGAGGGGAAGCCGAAAGTGTCGTGCAGTTTGAAGATCTCCTTTCCACTGAGCACGCCGGCGGATACGTCGCATCCTTCCAGCTGCCGGAGGCCGGCGTCGAGGGTGAGGGAGAACTGCTTCTCCTCCCGGTGGATCACCCCGTAGATCCGTTTCAGTTCCCCCTCCAGCTCGGGATAGGCGTCCCCCATGGCGTCCTTGACCGAACCCACCAGTTCGCCAAAGAAGGTTCCCTTGATGCCGAGCTTCTTTCCGAAACGAAGGGCCCGGCGGATGATCTTGCGCAGCACGTAACCCCGGCCCTCGTTGCTCGGGACCACCCCGTCGAACGTCATGAAGGTGGCGGCCCGGATGTGATCCGCCACCACCTGGGAGGCGGTGCGGTTCGAATGCTCCCGCCGTTGCTCGGGGGTGAGGCGGGTGTTCGCCCAGATCGCACCGAAGATGGGGGCGAAGAGGTCGATCTCGTAGTTGGACTCCACCCCCTGCAGGATGCTGGCGGTGCGCTCCAGGCCCATGCCCGTGTCGATGCTCGGCTTTGGCAAGGCGGTGAGCACCCCCGCGCCATCCCGCTCGTACTGCATGAAGACCAGGTTCCAGATCTCCATGACGTCGTCGCCGTCGCCGTTCACCAGGTCCGCGCGGTTGCCCGAGAGGTCCCTGGGCCGGTAGTAGTGCATCTCCGAGCAGGGGCCGCACGGGCCCGTGTCTCCCATCTGCCAGAAGTTGTCCTTCTTCCCGAAGCGCAGGATGCGGTCCGGTTGGACTCCCGCGGCCTTCCAGAGTTCCTCGGCCTCGGTGTCGGCAGGGATGCCCTCGGCGCCCTCGAAGACCGTCACCCACAGGCGTTCCGGATCCAGGCCCAGGTTTCCCTCCGCCACCGGCCCGGTAACGAACTCCCAGCCGAAGCGGATGGCGTCCTCCTTGAAGTAATCCCCGAAGGAAAAATTCCCGAGCATCTCGAAGAAGGTGTGGTGCCGCGCGGTGAAGCCCACGTTTTCGAGGTCGTTGTGCTTGCCTCCGGCGCGGAGGCACTTCTGGCTGGAGGCGGCCCGGGCGTAGTCCCTCCGCTCCTTGCCAAGGAAACAGTCCTTGAACTGCACCATGCCGGCATTGGTCCACATCACCGTGGGATCGTCGGCGGGACCGATGACGGGGCTGGAAGAGACCACCCGGTGGCCGCGGGCGGCGAAGTAGTCCAGGAATCGCTGTCGTAGTTCGGAGGTCTTCATTGGACATCCCATCCAGAGGAGAAGGCCGGAGCAGGCTCCGCCTGCGAAGGCCGCGGGGGCTCCGGGGGTGTAGCGCGCAGCGCGGTCCCCCGGACAACATCAATGCCGGAAGTGGCGCATGCCCGTGAAGAAGAGCCAGACCCCGAGTTTCTGGGCCGCCGCGATGACCTCGTGATCCCTGAGGCTCCCCCCGGGTTCGATGAAGGCCGTAACTCCCTTGGCGGCGGCCAGCTCGATGGAGTCTGGGAAGGGGAAGAATGCGTCGGAACCCAGGACGGCTCCCCGGGCCTTTTCACCGGCCTTCCTGCAGGCGATCTCCACGCTGTCCACCCGGCTCATCTGGCCAGCTCCGATGCCCACGGTGGCTCCGTCCCGCACGAGCACGATGGCATTGGATTTCACCGCCTTGGCGACCATCTGGGCCAGGAGGAGGTCCTCCTTCCTGGGCTCCGGGGAGTGACCGCTGGCCTTGAGCTGCCAATGGTCCAGGGCCGAGAAGGCCTCGTCCTGTTGCTGGACCAGGAATCCGCCCCCGGCGCTGCGGATGTCCAGACCGCCGGCGCCGCTGCTCCAGCGGGAGGGCGTCTCCAGGAGGCGGAGCTGCTTCTTGGTTCCGAGCACTTCCAGGGCTTCGGGTGTGAAGGCAGGGGCCAGGATCACTTCCCAGAAGGTGGGAACCATCGCCTGGGCCACTTCTCCGCCCACAGGCCGGTTGAAGGCCACAATCCCCCCGAAGGCGCTGATGGGATCGCTGGCCAGGGCCCGCTGGAACGCTTCCAAGGGGTGGGACCCGCAACCGACGCCGCAGGGATTGTTGTGCTTGACGATGACGCAGGCGGGAGCCTCGAAGGGCAGGGCCAGCCTCGCGGCGGCGTCGGCGTCCAGGAGGTTGTTGAAACTGAGTTCCTTGCCCTGCAACTGCCGGCAAGCGGCCAGGCCCTGCGGGTGTTCCCCGGGCCGGACGTAGAAGGCCGCGGCCTGGTGGGGGTTTTCTCCGTAGCGGAGGCCCTGGCGTTCCTGGAGGCCCAGGGTCAGGCGGGCAGGCAGGGCCGGGGCCGGGGAGGAAACCTGGTTGGCGAACCAGGAGGCGATGGTGGCGTCGTAGGCCGCGGTGAGCTGAAAGGCGGCCAGGGCGCAGTCCCGCCGGTCCTGCTCGTTCCACTTGCCCTCCTTGAGCTTTTCGAGGAAGGGTGCGTACTGGGCGGGACTGGTGAGCACCGTCACCGAGGCGTGGTTCTTGGCCGCGCTTCGAACCATGCTGGGGCCGCCGATGTCGATCTGCTCCACGCAGTCCTCGAAGCCGATACCCTCCTTGGCGATCGTGGCCTCGAAAGGGTAGAGGTTCACCACGGCCAGGTCGATGGGGGGGATCCCCAGGCGTTCCGCGTCCTCCCGGTGTTTCGCAAGGTCGCGGCGGTGGAGAAGCCCCCCGTGGATCCTGGGGTGGAGGGTCTTTACCCGCCCGTCGAAGCATTCCGGGGCGCCCGTGTAGGCCGCGACTTCCGTGACGGGCAGACCCGCCTCCTGGAGGGCCCGGAGGGTGCCTCCGGTTCCCAGAAGTTCCCACCCCAGGGAGCTGAGGCCTCGGGCCAGCTCCACGAGGCCGCTTTTGTCATAGACCGAGAACAAGGCGGTCGGCATCGCGCATCCCCCAAACGCGCATTCTCCCACGCCGCTGGGGGGGCTGGAAGCGCGCCCGGAACCTCGGAGGGGTCCCCGGCACCGGATCCAGGAGCGGTTGCGGTGGCGAAGGGTCGTCAGTTCCGCGATCCTGGACCCTGGGAGTGGAACATGAACCTCGGACGACGAATCTTCCTGGCGGCCGGACTCCTTCTGGGTCTGGGGCTCCGGGCCCAGGACCCCTGGGAGAGCGGGTTCAAGCTGACCGCGGCGAGCTATCCCGGAGCCGAGACCGCCTACCTGGGCCAGGACCGGGCCTTCGGGCTGGCGATTTTCGGCACCTACCCCTTCGGCCAGGCTGGGGGTGTGTCCTTCGAGGGTGGATACCGCTTTTTCCCAACGACCACCCACGTCGTGGGCCCCAGCAGCTGGGAAGACAAGAGCGACGGCTACTATGCCACGGCCCTCTACCGCCACCGCCTCTTCTTCGAAGGGTTCCAGGTCCACGGCGGGCTCCGGCTGAACCAGTACCTGACCAACCGGCGCTCCAATTTCCAGCCAGGGGATGGCAGCACGGCCACCACCAAGCTGCGAGGAAATTATGCGACGGGGGTGCAACCCCTTCTGGGCGTTGGCTTCCGGCTCACGGGGAAGTACGGCCTGGAACTGAACGCCAGCCCCCTGGAGCTCAAAGCGGTGGACGGAAGGTCCAAGAAGGGGACGCTCCTGGAGCTCGGCCTTCTGATTTATTTGTAATTTCCGGGGGGTCTCCTGCCGATCCGAGGAGGGGAGGCCGGGATGAGCGTCCAGGTGGAAGTCCGGTTCAAGGTGGCCCACACCCTGGAAGAGTTGCGGGCCGAGTTCGTGGGACGGGGCCACATCCCTGACTGGAAGATGATGGAAGGGACGGAGACCCGGCCCGACATCTATTTCGAGGATCGGGTCGTGAGCTGGGAACTCCGATCCGAGAAGGAACGCTACGACTGGTTTGTCTTCTCCCTCGAAGCTTCCGGGGAATTGCGGCGCCGAATCGACATCCACCACGTGATCCCGCCGGGGGTCTCCCTGGACCACCCGGACCTTCAGACCTTCCTTCAGTTCTGCAGGGCCTGCCTGACCGGCTCCCCCGGGCGCTGACGGGCTCTCCCGCGGCTTGAGGCCTGGGCCCTCCTGCCCCATCCTGGAGGAAGACGGGGAAGGTCGACCCATGCCCAGGCTCAAGATCAACGACGTGGAACTCGAAGCGCCGGCCGGGGCCCTGGTCCTCGACCTCTGCCGGGAGCAGGGGATCGACATCCCCCACTACTGCTACCACCCCGCCCTGAGCCCGGTGGCCACCTGCCGCATGTGCCTGGTCGAGCTCAAAGGCCAGCCCAAGCTGGCCACCAGCTGCACCACCACCGTGCCCCCTGCTCCCCGGGACAACCCGGAGGCCGTGGTCATGGAGGTGCTCACGAACAGCCCGGCGGTGGCGGACGCCAGGGCCTCGGTCATGGATTTTCTGCTGATGAACCATCCCCTGGACTGCCCGATCTGCGACCAGGCAGGAGAGTGCAAACTCCAGGACTATTCCTACGCCTACGGCAGCGGCGACAGCAAAATGGTGGAGCCCAAGCGGCGCTACCGCTACGAAGACCTGGGCGCCAAGATCGTCATCGACAAGAACCGCTGCATTCACTGCACGCGCTGCGTGCGGTTCACCAAGGAAGTCACGGGGACCTACGAACTCACCGTGGCCCAGCGGGGCTCCCATCTGGAGGTGACCACCTACAGCGGCAAGAGCCTGGACGGAAACCCCTGGGCCGGCAACGTGGTGGACCTCTGCCCCGTGGGTGCCCTGACCAGCCGGGATTTCCGCTTCAACAAGCGGGTCTGGTACCTCAAGCCCGTTCCCTCCATCAGCCGCTATTCCGCCACCGCGAGCCCGGTGTGGCTGGACGTGGACCAGAACCGCGTCTGGCGCATCC
The DNA here is from genome assembly GCA_016213735.1 of Acidobacteriota bacterium. Lineage (GTDB taxonomy): Bacteria > Acidobacteriota > Holophagae > Holophagales > Holophagaceae > JACQZU01. Next base: position 28,927 of record JACQZU010000008.1, read on the forward strand.
GCCCCCGCCCCCTCCCCGGCCACCCGGAAACCTTCTTCCTCCACGACGAGGAGCGCTACGCCTACCACAGCTACAACCTGGACCCGTCCCGGAGGCTTGAGGGTCCCCGGTTGAAGGGAGAGCGGGCCAGCTTCGACAGGATCCGCGAGGCCCTGGAAGGGGCGGGCCCGGTGGCCGTGGTGGGCCAGGGGACCTTCGGGAACGAATCCGCAGAGCGCCTAGGGAGCCTCGCCACCGAGGAGAGCTGGCGCTTCGGCACGGGGGACAAGCACTATCCGATCCTGCTGCCCAAGCACCAGTTGAGCGCGGACGGCATCTTCAATCGCCGGGGCTTCAGCGAACGAGGTTTCCGCTTCGGCCTCCTGGAGATCCTGCAGGGCCTTCTGGAGGCCGGGACCGTGAAGGGACTGGTCATCCTCCACGACGAGGCCTTCAGCAGCGGGCGGGAATCGGAGCGGCTGCTCGGGCTGGTGGGAAGGGCCGCCTTCAGCCTTGTGCTGGAATGCCTTCCTTCCGAGCTGGGGAGGGCCGCCACGGCCACCGTCCCCATCACCACCTGCGCCGAGGAGAGCGACGCCGTCACCAACCACCAGGGTGAGATCCGGCGCTACGAACGGGCCCTCCAGCCGCCCATGGGAATCTGCACCGTGGCCCAGGTGGTGAATGAATTGAAGGGCGTGCCCGTCCCGGCCTGATGTTCCCCCGCTCCGGCCTGCTCATCGCCTACGATGCGGAATGCAGTTTCTGCTGCCGGGTGGTGGGCCACCTCCGGCGAAGGGATCGGCAGGGGCGTCTGGTTTTCTTCCCGCTCCAGAACAGGGAACTGGCACTCCTCGCCCCCGAGCTGGCGGGGCTTCCCCTCCAGGGGGACGTGCATGCGGTGGACCTGGAATCCAGGGAGGTCTGGGGCGGGGCGGACCTGATCCCGCGGGCTTTGGCCCGCCTCCCTCGCTGGCGATGGGTGTCCCCCCTCCTCCGTTTCCCCGTAGCCGCCTGGGCCTCGAGGCTCTTGTGGCGTAGGCAGGCCGAGGCGCGGGTGCGGAAATTCGGTCGGCAGCCCTTCCGGGATCGCTTCGATTGACCGAGAGTTTGAAGGAACCATGGCCTCCCTCTCGCTGGAACAGACCCTCTCCTCCTGGCTGGTCACCTACCTGACCGGGGAGGTCCCGGCGCAGACGCGGAGGGTCCCGGCCGATTTTGGCCGGCTCTCCTCCCAGATCCGTCCGGGGGATGTTCTGCTCGTCGAGGGCCGGACCCGCATCAGCCAGGTCATCAAATACCTCACCCAGAGTTCCTGGAGCCATTCGGCGATCTACGTGGGCGACGCCCTCCTGCGCTGGGGCGGGGCGGAGGCGCAGGCGGCCCTCCGCCGCTGGGGACCCGAGGCTGCCCAATTGCTGGTGGAGAGCGACCTCCGGGAGGGGGTGATCGTCGTCCCCCTTTCGAAATACCGGGACCACAACCTTCGCCTCTGTCGCCCCCACGCCTTGCCCGGCGAGGTTCTCGAGAAGGTGCTGGGGGAAATCTTCAGACACCTGGGATTCCGATACGACCGGCGAAACATCCTGGACCTTGCCCGCTACCTCACTCCCTTCCACCTGCTGCCCCAGCGGTTCCGCCGGAAGACCCTCTACCTTGGGAGCTCGGGGAGCCGCGAAGTCATCTGCTCGGCCCTTATCGCGAAGGCCTTCTACAAGGCCGGATTCCCCATCCAGCCTGAGAGCGGCGCCATCGCCGGTCCCGGGGGGAGGTCTCTGGTTCAGCGGCACCCGAGCTTCATCATGCCCCGTGACTTCGACCTCTCCGTCCAGTTCGAGATCCTCAAGCCCTACCCTTCCGGAGGTGCTTGACGGAGGGGGTCGTCCCAGAAGGGATAGAAGCAGTACCACTGGTCCGGGTGTTCCCGGACCAGGTCCTCCAAGAGTTGAGCGTAGGCCCGGAGCCCCTGTTGGATGGATGCGGCACGGGTTTGCCTGTCCCCGTCCACACGCCGTGGTTCGAAGAAGCGGACCCGGAAACGGCCGTCCTCGTCTGTGAAAAAGAAACATGGAATCACGGGGGCTCCGGTCATGGCGGAGAGTTCCCAGGGCCCCCGCGGAAAGTAGGCTTGGCGACCGAAAAAAGGGTGGGGGAGGCCCGTGAGGTTGAAATCCCGGTCCCCCTGCATTCCGACGAGCTTCCCTTCCCGGAGAAGCCCCACCAGGGGAAGGGTGGCAAAGCCGCTCCCTCCCACGGGAATACCCACCACGCCTCCCTGGCTCCGGATCCGGTCCCGGAGCCGCTCCACCGCGGCGAAACGGTCCGGTTTGTAGACCGCGTGCACCTTCAGGTCCCGCAACCGCAGGAGCAGGCCCCCCAGTTCGAAGTTGCCGGCGTGGGCCGTGAGGAGGATGGCTCCCCGGCCCTCCCCGAGGGCCTGGTGCAGGTACTCCTCTCCCGAGACTTCCGCGAAGGCCTCCGCCGCTTCCTCCAGCGGCCGTTGTCCGAAGTAGAAGAAGTCCACCCAGGCATAGGCGTGGTTCTTCATGATCCGGAGGGCCGTCCGTTCCGCCTCCGGGCTTCGGGGGGGGATTCCCAGGACCTGGGCCACGTTGGCCCGCACGGCATCCAGGTACTTGGGCCGACAGCGGATGAAGCCCGCGATGATGTTGTCGGCGATGTCGTAGCCCCGGCTCCGGCGCGCGAAAGTGCGGGCGGCAAAGAGGAACAGGGGGAACAGGGTGCCGAAGACCGCTCCGTAGAGGAGGTCCAGGGCCCTCGATCCGCTCTGCATCCGGTCCTGCATGGGACCACCATGCCAGAGGGCCCGTCCGCTCCCGAAGGACTTCCGGTCAGCGGTGGATGTTCTGGTTCGGGTTCCGGGACCCCATTTCGTCCCACAGCCGCCGGAGGTTGTGGAGGCGCTCGGGGTAGTCCAGGCCTAGGGCTTCGTCCTCGGGGTCGAGGCCGCTGGGGTCCTCGATCCAATCCGCAGGGAATTCTGGAAAGACGTGGGCCAGGAGGGACCGGTCCAGGCCCCGGACGCTGAGGGTCCGTACCCCCGGCGTGTCCACCAGGGCCCCCCCATCCGTCGTCCGGAGCCAGCGGGCGGAGGTGGTGGTCTGGCGGCCCGTGCCGTACTTGGTCATCCCGCCGGTTCGAAGGTCTGCGTCCGGGATCAGCCGGTTCAGCAGGCGGCTCTTTCCGACGCCGCTGTGCCCGATCAGGACGACGGTACGGCCGGGAAGAAGGGCCTTGAGGGAATCGAGTCCCTGGTCCCGCTCCGCGCTGGTCTCCAGGATGTCCAGCCCCTGTTCCCGCAAGGGATCCAGTTCGGGAAGCTTGTCCCGGGGGTTGGCGAGGTCCCGCTTGGTCACGACGATCCGGAAGGCCAACCCGGCATCCAGGGCCAGGCACTGGGCCCGCTCCAGAAGCCCCGGCCGGAGGGGAGGATCCAGGACCGCAGCGCAGACCCACAGTTCATCCGCGTTGGCGCAGATCAGCTGCCAGGGCTCCCGGTCGTCGATTCCGCCCCTGCGCAGGAGCGTTCGGCGGGGAAGGACGGCAACCACCTGGGCGACGGGGCCTGCGGCATCCCGCCCCTCCCCAGGAGAGGAGAAGAAACGAACCCGATCTCCGCACACCAGGCGGACGCCCTTGAGCTTCCCGCTCAGGGCTGCCCTCAACTCGCTTCCATCCTCGAGCTCAAGGTCCACCCAAAGGCTGTGGCGCTGCACCAGGGTGGCCTGGGGGAGGTGCACCCATGGGTCGGCATCGGGCAGGCGGAGCATCCCTTCCGGATCGTGGGCCTCGATCCGGGTCTGGAGGCGCTCCGTGCTCTGGTGGCGCCGCTTGCTCTCGGACTTGGTCTCCCGCACATAGGCTTCCCGGTGATCCAGGTCCTGGGCGTTCCGGCTCTGCCCGAAGCGGAATTTCCGGGTCATCAGGCCCTGCCCGCGAACTCCCCGGTCTCGGTGCTGACCTTCACCTTCTCGCCCTCCTTGATGAAGAGGGGGACCCGGACCTCGATTCCAGTCTCGAGCCGGGCGGGCTTGGTCACGTTTCCGCTGGCCGTGTCTCCCCGGGCGCCCGGCTCGGTGTAGGTGACGGCCAGTTCCACATGGGGAGGCAGCTGGAGCCCGATGGGATTCCCGTTGAATTTTTGGATCTGGATGACCAGGCCTTCGGTGAGGAATCCGGCAGCGTTCCCCATCATGTCCGGCCCAAGGGTGTGGGTCTCGTAGCTTTCCTGGTCCATGAAGTGGGCGCCCTCTCCGTCGCTGTAGAGGTAGGAGGCCGGGCTGACGACGAGATCGGGTTCCTTGAACTTGTCTCCGGCCTTGAAGGTCTTGTCGAACACGGCCCGGGTAAGGAGGTTGCGCATCTTCAAGCGAACCAGGGTTTGCCCTCCACGAGCCGTGGGGGTGGAGACTTCGACGTCGAGGCAGTGGAAGGGTGTGTCCTCGAACTCGAAATACATTTTTCGCTTGATCTCGATGGCCTCGATCAGGGACGCCAATTGCCACCTCGTTGCTGGGCCCCCGGGGCGCGGACCGGCTCCGGGCGGAAGGGCCATTCTAGCGGGATGGGATGATCCGCGGAGCAGGGGAAGTCCCGCCGCCCGTCCGCACCCGGACTATAGTGGAATGGGATATCCCTTCCATTATGGCCCTCGACCCACTCAACATCGGCCGGTACCGCATCCTGCGACCCTTGGGTCAGGGCGCGATGGGGGTCGTGTACCTGGCGGAGGATCCGCTCCTCAAGCGCAACCTTGCCATCAAAGTGGTGAAGGCCGTTGGGGAAGCCCGGGACCTCGCCCTGGAGCGCTTCCAGCGCGAGGCGGAGATCAGCGCCAAGCTCAACCACCCCAACGTCGTGACGATCTACGATGTGGGGGAAGAGCCAGGAATGGGGCCCTTCCTGGCCATGGAGTACGTGGAGGGGTCGAGCCTCGCGCGGCTCATCCGGGATCGAAGCCTGGGGGTCGAAGCCAGCTTCAACATCCTCATTCAAGCCATGCGGGCTTTGCGGGCCGCCCATCGCTGCGCCATCGTCCACAGGGACGTCAAGCCGGAAAACATCCTCGTGGGTGAGGAGGGACGGGTCAAACTCATGGACTTCGGAATCGCCCGGACCATGTCCAGCACGCTCACGGGAAGCGGCGAGTTCCTCGGCTCCCCCGCCTATTCCGCCCCGGAGTTGCTGCGGGGCAACGAACCGACGCCCGCGTCGGACCGCTATGCCTTTGCGGCCTCGGCCTTTGAACTGCTCACGGGGCGCCTGCCCCATCCGGGCCCGAACGTGGCTGCGGTGATCACCCACGTGCTCCATGAGCCGCCGGCCATCCCCCCAGACATGAACGTGGAGCTTGCAGCGCTGTTCCGCCGGGGGCTGGCTCCCGATCCTGAGGACCGCCCCCAGACCCTGGTGGAATTCGTGGGCTCCCTGATCTCGGTCTACCCCATGTCCCCCCATGTCCGGGAACGGATCCAGGAACAGATGCGGCAGGACACCCAGACCCAGGACATCCTGCCCCAGCTCGCGCGGCCCGTGCCTTCCCGTCCGGCCACCACGACCGATCCCGGGGGGCGCGCCAGCCCAGCCTACCTGACAGAAAAGATGGAAACCCTCGGCGGACTCGCACAAACCGGCGCGTTGCGGATTCAACTGGACCACGCCCGGTCCTCCCAGCCGGACCCGCCCCTGACCCGGCCTGTGCCTTCTCGCCCCCCGGATGCCACGGCCACGGTGAGCTTGGGCCGGATGGTGAAGTGGGTGGTGGTGGTCGTCGTCATCAGCCAGCTGATCTGGTGGATTCTGGTCTATCTCGTGAACCGCAATGCAAGCCTGGTCCCCTGAGCCCCCATGAGCCCATCCGAACGCACCATCGACCGATATGTGCTCCGGGGGGCCCTGGGTCAAGGCGGGATGGGAATGGTCTACCTGGCCGAGGATCCCCTCCTCAAGCGAAAGGTGGCCATCAAGGTCGTCAAGGCCGAAGGAGCGGCGCGCGCCGAGGCCATGCAACGGTTCAAGACCGAGGCGGAGATCAGCGCCAAGCTCAACCACCCGAATGTCGTGACCATCCACGACGTGGGAGACGAACCCGGGGTGGGCACCTGGATGGCCATGGAGTTCATCGAAGGGAAGAGCCTGGCCTCCCTGATCGACGAAAAGACCCTTGACCTGGAAGCCAGCATGCGGGTGCTCATCCAGGCCAGCCGGGCACTCCGGGCGGCCCACCGGCACGCCATCGTCCACCGGGACGTCAAGCCCGAGAACATCCTCCTGACCACCGAGGGCCACGTGAAGCTGATGGATTTCGGCATCGCACGGACCATGGCCATGGAGCACCGGCTCACCGCGAACGGCGAATTCTACGGTTCACCCCCCTACACCGCCCCCGAGCTTCTGACGGGCCAGGAACCCACGCCCGCCTCGGACCGTTATGCCTTCGCGGCCACGGCGATGGAACTCTTGACGGGGGAACTGCCCCATCCCGGGGACAACCTCATGGGAATGCTCCAGCACATCCTCAACGAACCCCCGGTGATCCCTGCCGGATGCCCGGCCGAACTGGGCGCGGCCTTCAGCAAGGCCCTGGCCAGGGATCCGGACGATCGGCACGTCAACCTGGTGGATTTCCTCCGGGATGTTATCGAGGCTCTGCCCCTGCCGGAGGCCACCAAGGAGAGGCTCCTGGAGAGCCTTGCCCAGGGGGACCTTTCCGGGGATATCGTCCCCATCCGGAGGTTGCAGAAACGGGCAGGGGCGCCTCTCCAGCAGACCGCCCCCCCTCCCGCGGCCTTCACGGGGCCCATCGAGATCGGGCTCTCCCCACCAAGCCCCTCCGATCCGCGCCAGAATTCGGGTCGCTTCGAGGTTCCGGGGGACGCGGCCGGGTCCTTTCCCCCGGCGTCCGCTGGCGGGGAGCCGTCGTTCTCGAGGCCTCAAGGGGCTTGGGGGCCGCGACGGGTGGCCTTGGTCGGGATCCTGGCGATCCTCGGAATCCAGGTCCTTTGGCTGCTCTGGCTATTGTTGTTTGGGTGAAGGGGGCCGTAGGCCGGGCCCCCCATCACGATTGTTTATTGATTTATGGTGGGCACTAAGCTTCGATTGTATCTATCCTCCCTCCTCCGGCAGGGGGCACCCTCGCCTCGTCCCCGAATTCCCTTGTTCCAATGATCCTTTATTGAGCCTATCCACCCGCATCCCAAATCTTCCTTTGGAGGCTGCATGACATCCCAGTATCGTTCTCTTCTTTCCCTGCTCACGGTGTGTTTGGCGGGAGGGTCGCTGATGGCGGCGGCTCCGGATCGCGAGGACGTGGAGCGGAGGGTGAAGCCGTCGGCGGCGTCGTTCCGCCGGGAGATGACGAAGGAGTTGTCCA
>JACQZU010000006.1 GCA_016213735.1 Acidobacteriota bacterium
CCGCACTCAAAGGCTCCCATTCTCTCTATCCGGTTTTCAAAGACGCCCGAACGACCTCGCCACGCGAACTCATCCACTCACGCCCGCACGGCGCCGCCCAACAGCCCGACCTCGATCGAACCGGACGACTAGAATAACACCCGCAAGCCTGGACGCAAGCGGAAATTCTGCGGAAACCCTTCAGGGACGACGCATCCCCGCCGATGAGCCGGGAGCACGGAGGCAAGGAAGCCCAAGGAGGGGCGCCATGGCAGGTTTGCCGGGAATCCAGGGGAATCTCTACGGGCGAGATCCAGGTTGGGGTCTTCGGCCCCCGAAAGATCCGCCGCAGGGTAAGAGGGACGAGAAGAAGGAGGCCACCCCGGTCGACCCAAGGCGGGAGGGGGATGTCCTGCTCTTGAAGACCGCCGTCGAGGGCAAGGATTTCCAGACGGCCCGGAAAGAGGTGGAAGCCCAGCGCCATGGGGAGATTCCAGAACAACGCCCGGAGAGCGAAAAGGGGGAGGCCCATTCCCCGGCCCGCCCCGGAGGGGGTCCCGGCCCATCCCACGGTGGAACGGGGCGGGTCCACAGAAGGGACCACGGCTCGGAGGGGCCGGAAGACGAGGATGGAGACCAGGAGGTCGGAGGTCCCGGTCCGGGGACGGTCCCGGGCGAAACCAAAACCCGCCCTGTTTCTCAGCCCAAGGACCCCCTTCTCTTCGACCTGGACGGCCGGGGACCTCAAACGACCGGAGAAGCGGGAAGCGTTCTGTTCGACCTCCAGGGAGAAGGACAGGCGCAGCGCACCTCCTTCGTGCAGGGAGGAAGTGCCTTCCTCGCCCTGGACCGGAATGGGAACGGGGTGATCGACAATGGACTGGAGCTGTTCGGGGATCAGCATGGTGCCCAGGATGGCTACGAGGAGCTGCGCCGGTTCGACGGGAACCTCGACGGACGCATCGACGGCCAGGACGCCGTGTTCCGGAGTCTTAGCCTGTTGTTCGCGAATGGAAGCACCCTGGCCCTCCAGGACGCTGGAATCGCCTCGATCCAGTTGGACGCCACGGCAAGCGGCCAAATCACCGCGACGGGGGACACCATCCTTCGGAGCGCCGTGGCGAGCCGCCTGGATGGGAGCCTCCTGGGCACCTACGCCATGGGACTCCAGCAATTCGACGTGACGGCCTGAGACCCCACGCCCGATAGAATCCCTCCTCGAGGGAGGGTCCGAGGATGAAGGTCCTGGTCGTGGGTGCCGGGCTGGCGGGTTCCGAAGCTGCCTGGCAACTCGCGGAGATGGGTCACCATGTGGACCTGGTGGAAATGCGTCCCCTCCGGAAGAGTCCAGCTCATCAGACAGGGCTTGCCGCCGAGATGGTCTGCTCGAACTCGTTCAAGAGCGACGACCCCGGTTCCGCCACCGGAATCCTGAAGGAGGAGATGCGGAGGCTCGGATCCCTTGTGCTCGCGTGCGCGGAGCAGAGCCGGGTCCCCGCGGGCCTCAGCCTGGCGGTGGACCGGGCCGCCTTTTCTGAACGGGTCACCCGACACCTGCGGGGCCATCCGCGCATCCACTGGATCAACCGGGAGCAACAAGGTCTTTCACTGGAATGCCCCACCGTGCTGGCCACGGGTCCCCTCACTTCCGACACGCTTTCCCAGTGGGTTGCGGAGGCCTGCGGCGGGGAAAACCTCCACTTCTACGATGCCATCGCCCCGATCGTGCTGGCGGACACCATCGACGAGGGGGTGGCCTTCAGGGCTTCCCGCTACGGGAAGGGCGAGGCGGATTTCCTCAATTGCCCCCTGGACGAGCCTGGCTACCGTCGCTTCGTCGAGGCCCTCCTCGCGGCCGAGCGCGTCCCGCTGAACGATGTGGACACGCCCTACTTCGAGGCCTGTCTGCCCATCGAGGTCATGGCGGACCGGGGGCCCGACACGCTCCGCTTCGGTCCCATGAAACCCGTGGGATTGCGGGATCCGCGCACCGGGCAACGACCCTACGCCGTGGTCCAGCTCCGCCAGGACACCCTGGCCGGGGACCACTTCAACCTGGTGGGATTCCAGACCCGTCTGCGATGGGGAGCCCAGCAGGAGGTATTCCGGTTGATCCCAGGCCTGGAGAAAGCCGCCTTCGCACGCTACGGCAGCATCCATCGGAACACCTACGTCCAGGCCCCGCAGGTGCTGGATTCCACCCTGGCCCACCGCGACCGGCGGGGGCTTTGGATCGCTGGGCAACTGAGTGGAGTCGAGGGCTACCTGGAATCCGCCGCCTGTGGCTTGGCCGCTGCCATTCACGTGGGGCGGTTCTGCGCGGGCCGAGCACCGGCCCCGCTCCCACCGGAAACCATGCTCGGAGCCCTCCTGCACTACATCGCCAACGCCAGTGTGGAGGATTTCAGGCCCACCAACGCGATGCTGGGCCTCCTGCCGCCCCTCCCCGAAGGCAGCGTCCGGGTCAGGAAGGCCTCAGGGCCCTCCCGGAAATCCGAGCACAAGCGGGCGAAAGGGGAGGCCCACCGAGTCAGGGCCCTGGAGGCCCTGGAAGGGTACCTCGCCGCCATCCGGGACACCCCCGGAGCGCTTGGGACAGACCCTTCCGGCGGGTCGGGCCTGGCTCCCCACCTCAACCTGGCCAGACCTCAACCGAGGTAATCGAAGAGGTTCCGCTGGCCGCTCTTGGCGAGCGTGGCGAGGGTGGCTTGCTGAGCCGTCTGTTCGGTGGAGAAATCCATGATGGCCGAGGGGTAGTCGAGATCCTGCTCACTGTTCAGGATGCTCTGGAGGTTGAGATTGAAACCTTCCAGGGTGTCCCGGACCTGAAGAAGGGTCGCCTGCCGCCCGCCCAGGTCGGTGATCGACTGGTTCACGCGAGCGTGGATCGCCTCGAGGTTGGTGACGGCAGTCTGGATCAGCGCCACGTTGTTGGTCCGAAGGCCATCCCGGAGGTCGGTCACCGCCTGGAACACATCCGTGGCAGACCCCTGGCCCCCCGGGCCGAAAAAGAGGGAGCCTCCCGGGAGGTTGGTGGTGGCCAGGTGGGTCGGAGATACTTCCAGGTTGATCAGTCCGGCATTCCCCGCGTAGGTGATGGGGCCCGCAGGAGGGCCGCTGAAGGGCTGGGTCAGCGTGGCCGTTCCAGCGAAGAGGTACTTCCCCTGTTCCTGGGTGTTGGCGATGCTGAGGATGCTCGACCGAAGGCCATCCGTCTCCTCTCCGAGGGCCGCCCGCCCGGTGGCTCCGCTGGTGCCCGTGAGTCCCTCCTGCCCGATTTCCAGGAGCCTGGTCAGGGCATCGTTCAGGCTGCCCAGGGCGGATTCGGCCCCGCTGAGAAAGGAGCCGGCCGCTTCCGCCTGCCGGAGGAATTCGTGATTCCGGGCGATGGAATTCTGGAAGTCCAGGATCAGCGCCGATCCCGTGGGATCGTCCGAGAGGCGAACGATTCGCTTCCCCGTGGCGATCTGTTCCTGGAGGACGGAAATCCGCTCCTTGGTCCTCTGGAGGTCCAGCAGAGCCTGGCGATTCATCAGGTTGGTGGGGGTCCGAAGGCTCATGGGTCACCTCGAGGGCGCATCGTGGCCAGGGGCCCTTCATCGCCCGAACTGGTTCACCAGCTGGTCGGTGAGCTGGTCGATCACGCTGAGGAAACGGGCGGAAGCCTGGTAGGCGCGCTGGAAGGTGATGAGGTTGGCCGCCTCCTCATCCAGGTCCACCCCGGAGATGCGCTCCCGCTGATTCTGCAATCCGCTCAAAAGCCGTTCCTGGGTGGAGGCATTGCTCTGGAGTCCACTGGCCTGGGTCCCGATCGAGCTGACGAGGCTGGCGATCACTGTGCTGAAGGGTCCGCTGTCTCCCAGTCCGTCCCCGTTCGTGTCCACGGTGGCTCCCGTGAATTGAAGGTTGGAGAGGGCCCGCGCGTTGGTGTTGTCCCCAGGTGCCCCCGCAGCCCCGGCGGCTGCGATCAGGCTCGGGTTTGAGACGATGGCTGCGTTCACGGTCAGGGCATTCACCGCCCCGGCGTAGAAGGCTCCCGGAAGAATGGCGGGGGAGAGACCGTTGGCCCCGTTCGGCACTCCGCCCTGGAAGAAGTCCAATCCCGTGGTCACGCCGTCGAGGGCGAAACCGGTCCGGTGCTGCAAGTTGACGGTGGATTGGATCCCCGCGGCCAGCTGGTCCAGCTGACGCATGTACCCCGCCAGGATGTTGTCGCGCAGGTCCAGGCGTCCACCAAGCTCGCCCCCGCTGATCTGTCGGGTCACGTCGAGGGTGGCGGCCGAACCCAGGTCCACATTGACCTGGTTGTAGTTGAAGTTGAGGGGATCGGGAGTGACGGAGAGGTGGAAGGCGTTCTTTCCGACCAACAGGGGCGCGGCCCCCGAGTCGAGCATGATCGTGTAGCTGCCGTCGGAGGCTTCGAAGGCATGGATGCCCACGAGGCCCGCCAGTTTGTCGGTGAGGGCCTTCCGCTGGTCCCGGGAATCGTTGTCGGAGCCATCGACGACCTCAGTGCCGATCCGTTCGTTCAGGGAGGCGATCTGGTCCAGGAGCCCATTGATCTCCTGGGTCAGGATCCCCACCCCCGTGTTCGCCTGGCTGCGTTGTTCGGCCAGCAAGGTGTACCGATCCTGGAGTCCCGTGACCATGGACTGGGCGGTGCCGACCACGCTGCGGCGAAGGGCGACGTCCTCCGGCCGGGCGGCGAGGTCCTGGAAACCCTGGAAGAATTTCTGGACCAGGCTCCCGAGGCTGCTCTCCCCTGAGACTTCGAAGGCCGAGCTGATGCCCTCCACCGTCTGGTAGCGCGTGTCCATCCCGGACTTGGCTGAGAAGGTCTGGAGGATCTGGAGTTCCAGGAAGCGGTCCCGGATCCCCTCCACATTGGTGGCCGTGGCGCCGGAACCGTAGAAAAGGTTCCCGAACAGCTGGTTCGGCGTGGCGCTCAGGCCCACCCGCTGACGGCTGTACCCCGGGGTGTTGACGTTGGCGATGTTGTGGCCGACGACATTCAACCCGTTCTGCGCGGCCTTGAGCCCCGAAAGGCCGACGTTCAATCCGAAAGTGAGTCCAGGCATGGTGCCCTCCTAGACATGGTGCTGGATGCGGGCCTTCACCCCCTGCGCCCAGGAGCCCCCTGGAGCAGGACGGTAGGTGCCCGAATCGTCCAGGGCCATCAGGGCCGCCCGCACGGGGGCCTGAAGCCCCCCCAGCAGGGACAGGACTTCCCCGACGCGGCGCTTCAGGTCCAGGGCCTGGACCCGGTTCGTCGGCCAGCCCACCAGCTGGTTCCACTGGACGCCGGCCAGCAGGGGGGTCGGATCCTGCCCCGAAATCAGGCGACGCTCGATCTCATCCACGAGGGCGGGCACGGAGTGCAGCATGGGCGTTCCTCCCGTGGAGGATGCGCGCAAGCCTCAGGCCAGCAAGTCCAGGTGCTTTTCGGCAGAGTCTGCCGGGGCTTCGTCCACGGAGTCTTCATTCCCCGCTTCCTGGCGCTCCTTCGGTTGCCGGGGGCTGCCTCCCCGTCCCCCCTGCCGCTCCTCGAGTTTGAGCCCCTGGGATTCTGCCACCAGGTGGACCGCCGACTGGTCTTCCGCCATGCGGTGATCGAAGAGGAGCCTCCGGGCCACTTCCCGCTGGCTCTGCTCGTTGCCCTCATGGGCCGCCCTGACGGACTCGGCGGCGACGGTCTGGAACATCTGGCGCAGCGCCAGGGGAGTGATCACGGAACCCCGTCAGGGGCGGTTGGGCAGGGGCTGGTGCTCCCGGACGATCCCTTCCGCCACGGCCTTTCCGTCGGGGTGGTAGGCATCACCATCCAGGGCGGCCCGTAGGGCCTCCACCCTCTCGGTGCGGACATCCGGCACCTTGGCCACTTCCGCCTGGGCCACCGCGATCAACTGAGCCGTGTTGGAAACGCTGACGGCGTCCTGGACCGGGGCCACGGGGGCGGCGGGCTGGGGGGCGGCCGGGGCGGGGGCCGGGCGGGCGGGTCCCGCTGGCGCGTTCCCGCTGACCCCTGGCTTGCCGCTGATCCGCATGATTCACCTCGACGGAATCCTATCGGCAGGATAAGCCCGTTTCTCAAGCTCGTGGGGAATTTCCAGGTTGCCCCGCCTCCGCCCTGCGCCGCCAAGCCTCTTCCAGTTTCGAGGCGAGCCCCCAGCCCTTCCCTCCCCGGACGGCCTTGTCCACGACGGCCTGGTCCATGAGGTACTCCAGGGTTCCCCGAGCCTGCCCACTGTTGCCGAGCAGGCCCGCGGGTTCCACGGTCTTCCGAAGGTTCTGGAGCAGCATGCTCATGAGGAGACTCTCGAAGGCCAGCGCGGCCTCGTGCAGTTCGTCCTTTACCCCAGGAGAGGGCGGACCGGGGATGGGAGCCTCCGGCCGTGGGGTGCCCAGGGGGAGCGCGGGGACGGCCTGGAGGTTCACAGGATCCTCAACTCCGCATTCAGGGCCCCCGCGTCCTTGATGGCCTGGAGGATGGCCACCAGGTCCCGGGGCGTGACCCCCAGGGCGTTGAGCATTTCCGCCAGCTTCCCGACGCTGACGCCGCTTTCCACGCTCAGGGACTTGGGCTTCTCCTCGGCGGCGGTGATCTCCTTCTTCTCCCCGGCCACCGTCTTCCCACGGGAGAGGGGGGCCGGCTGACTCACCGCCGGGAGGCTGGTGACCAGGATGGAGAGGCCTCCCTGGACAATGCTGACGGGCCCCACCCGCACGTCCGACCCCATGATGATGGTTCCGGTCTTCTCGTTCACCACCACCCTGGCCTTGGGTTGCATCTGGACGGGGAGGTTCTCCAGGCGAGCCGCCAACTCCACCACGTTGGCGGTGTAGGCAGCGGGGACGGTGACTTCCACGGTCCGGGGATCCACCGCCCGGGCAGCCTTCTCCCCCAGTTCCTCGTTGATGGCGTGCATCACGCGGATGGAGGTCGTGAAGTCGTCCTCCGAAAGGCTGTACCGCAGCGTGGGTCTCTCCCCGAAAGCGCTGGGGATCCCGCGCTCCACCAACGCCCCCTCGGGGATTCGGCCCACCGTGGGGTGGTTCTTGGTGACGGAGGCTCCACCCGAGGCCGCGCTGAACCCTCCCACGAGCAGGGGGCCCTGGGCCACCGCGTAGACCAGGGAATCGGGCCCGGCCAGGGGCGTCATGAGAAGGGTTCCCCCGGCGAGGGATTTGGCGTCCCCCGTGCTGCTCACCGTGACGTCGATGCGCTGCCCGGGCTTGGCAAAGGCCGGAAGTTCCGCGGTAACCATCACCGCTGCAACGTTCTTCACCTTGACCGTGGCGGAGTCGATGGTGATGCCCTGCCGCGCCAGGAGGTTGGTGAGGCTCTGGACGGTGAAGCGGGTCTGATCCTTGTCGCCCGTTCCGTCCAGTCCGACCACCACCCCGTAGCCCAGCAGCTGATTGCCCCGGACACCCTGGAGGCGGGCGATCTCCTTCAGCCGGCCCTCCACCTTGGGTTCCCCGGGACCGGCCCCCAGGAGGGCCACGGCGCCGAGCAGAATCGCAGCAAGCCTCATGGCTTCGCTCCTAGAAAGGCCACACGTAGTTCAGGAGACGGCTAATCCAGCCTGGTTTGAGGGTCTCGTCCACCACGCCCTCCCCGCCGTAGCCGATGCGCAGCTCGGCCACCTGACCCGAGAGGATGCTGTTGTCCTTCGCCAGGCGGAGGGGGTCCAGCATGCCGGCGACGTAGAGGCGCTGCTTCTCGTTGTTCAACTGGATGTCCCGGAACCCTTCGAAGATGATGTTGCCGTTGCCGAGCACTTTCACCACGCGGGCGGTGATGGTGGTGGTGAACACCGCGCTGCGCCCTGTGGTGCCGTTGCCCTTGAACTTGTTGGTGGTCCCGGTGGTCTTGTCCGCCGAGGAGCCCGCCCCCAGCGCCTCGCCTCCCATCCGGGAGAACAGCAGCGGCGCACTCAATTTGTTGGAGCCGTCCCGCGCCGTGGTCACGTCGGCCCTGGAAATGGCGCTGGTGCTCTCGGTGATCCGCACCGTCACCAGGTCATTGAGCTGTCGGGCCCGGAGGTCCGCCACGACGCTGCGGTCCCGCCAGAGGGACCCTTCGGAAAGGGGGCCTGGGTCCGGGGCCTCGGCGACGTAGGGCACCCGTGGCTTGGTGAGCAGGGTCGGGTCGTGGCGCTTGGGGATGGAGCACCCCAGGGCCGCGGCGAGTAGGGCCATGGGCAGGAAATTCCGCATGTCCAGCCTCCACGGGGCCATGAGCCAGCCTCGTGCCAGAGCCCTCAGGCCAGGGCCACCAGCACCCGGTGGTGACCAGCGAAATCCTTGTGGATCATTGTTTTACGCCATCCCCGGGCCCTCGCCCGGGCCTCCAGTTCGGGCCCCTGCCCCGCCCCGATCTCCATCACGATGCCGGGGGCGGAGCGGACGTGGGCCTCCCGGAGCAGTTCCGTGGCCACCGCCAGGCCCCCCTCCCCGCCGAACAGGGCCAGGGAGGGTTCCAGGCCCAGTTCCGGTTGCAGGTCCGGTGCCTCCAGGGGATCCACATAGGGCGGATTGCTCACCACCAGGCCCACGGGATCCGGGGCGGAAGCGAGCAGGTCCCCCAGGCTGAACCGCACCAGGGCCCCATGGGAGGCCGCGTTCTCCTCGGCGACCCTCAGGGCCCTGCGGCTGATGTCCGTGGCTGAAACGCCCCAATCCGTCTCCAGGGCCAGGGTGATCGCCAGGATCCCCGAGCCGGTGCCCACGTCGGTGGCCTTCGAGACCCCGAGACGCCGCCCCACCTCCAGGGCCGCCTCCAGGACCAGTTCGGTTTCGGGCCGCGGGATCAGGGTGTCCCGCGTGACCTTGAAGCGGCGCCCCCGCCAGAGGCTCCAGCCCAGGATGTACGCCCAGGGTTCCCGGGCCCGGCGCCGCTCCAGCCAATGGTCCACCTGAGAGACGGATTCGCCGGGGACGACCTCCTCCCCGTGGGCGAGCAGCCACGCCCTCCCCAGCCCGAGACCCTCCTCCAGCCAGCGCCAGGACTCTGCTTCGGCCTCCTCGGGCGGGAGGAAGCCCCGGAGCTGCTCGACGATGCGGGCGCGGAGAGAGTGGTGGTGCACAGGGTAGGGAATAGCATGAACCAGGGGGTGGAGGGCCCCCTCACATGGTACAGGCGGGGAGGCCCCGCCTCGGCGACCCAGGGAGAAATGGGCCCCGGGGCCCGTCACCTGGATGGGAATTTGTACCCCAAGGTCAGACTGTAATAGGAGTCAGGGAAGGGGGTCCAGGATCGCTCCATCCACCGATGGCGGATTTCGAGGTCCCACAGGTCGCCGATCTGGATCCCGAACCCGAGGGATCTGCCCGAGTGAAGTGTGGTGTCACTCGACTCCAAGTGGGTCGCTCCCGAGGAAATCCTGGATCGGTAGTGCTGATGGGTGGCCGTCGCCCCCACAAAAAAATACGGCGTTCTGATTCGATCCAGGAATTTGATCTTGTAGTCGAAGCCAAGGGAAACCTGTTGGGAGGTGGTGCGTTCATCCACCATCGAAAATCCCGAACCCCCATCCCCGGCGGGTGGCATTTGCGCCGTGAAGCTGTGCTGGGTGCGCACCTCCGAAAAGTCTCCCCATGCCCGTACGCTCTGCCGTCGACCCAATGGAAGCGTCCACACCAACCCTGCCAGGGGGCCATTCCCCGTTCCGCGGTCCGTCCCGGCCCAGGCGTTGAGGTGCATCGAACCGATATAGGCGCTCAAGCCCGGAGTGTCTTGGGCATGGAGCGGCCCAGAGTACAGCAGCCAAGCCAGGGCGGCACAAACCGTGAATTTCATGAATTTCCTCCATGGAAGATGCTTCGGGAGGGATGGGGAGCTTTGGTCGGAGGTCTCACGGGTTCCCTCAGCGGTTCGCGGTGGCTCCTCCAACGGGATGGAATTCTCCTCAAACGGGCCCCGGCAAAGGGGATCCAATCCGGTTCGGGTCCGCCCTTGGGCCCCATGAGGCAATCCCCCGTGGCCCCGCCACCCCGCCTGGGCTGCGAGGACCGATTCTCATGGGGCACTGGGGTCGCAGGACAGGGCTTTGCGGCTCAGTTGGGCCAGGCAGGGAGGGACCAGCAGGCCCCCTTCCGTGCCCGTACGGCCAGCCTTTGGTTCCGAGCGGAGTGGATGGACCTTGGGTCCCAGGCCCAGTTTTGGATGCGGATGGACCGGTTGGGCAGGCGAGGAACCAAGCCTTCTATTTCCCTTTCACGGGGGGCAGGACGGTGAACCAAGACTCCGATTCGGGAATCCAGCCTGGTCGGGGGAACCTGACACCCCTTCAGGCCATCAGCGCTGCGGCCCGTTCCTGGCTCTTCTTGAGGACGATTTCGTGGAGGCTGCCGCCGTGACTGTCCATGGTGACCACCACGGGGAAGTCCTCCACTTCGATCACCCAGAAGGCCTCGGGGCTGCCGAACTCCTCGAGCATGTGGACGTCGGCCACGCGCTTGACGCGCTGGGCCAGCAGGGAGCCGGCGCCGCCGGTGGCGTGGAAGTAGACCGCCCCCGTCTTCTGCAGCCCCTCGCTGGTCTTCTTGCCCATGCCGCCCTTGCCGATGACCCCCCGCACCTTGTAGGTGTCCAGGACCTCGGCCTGGTAGGGCTCCTCCCGGATGCTGGTGGTGGGGCCGGCCGCCACGAAGCTCCAGGTGCCGTCCGGGTTCTTCTTCACCACCGGTCCGCAGTGGTAGATCACCATGCCTTCGAGGATGGGCTTCAGCCACTCCGGCTTCTGCTCCTTCATGTACTTGTGGCCGATGTCGCGGCTGAGGACGAGTCGGCCGTTGAGCAGCACCTCGTCGCCGCACTTGAGCTGCCGGATCTGTTCTTCGGTGATGGGGGTGGTGAGGCGGATCATGGGGTTCCTCTGCCTGGGTTCAGTCGAAGGAGGGGGTTCCGTCGGCGGCGATGGTGAGCGTGCGCCTGCGGCTGCTCCAGCACATGTAGCTGATGGACACATAGAAGCTGGCGGGGTGGCGGAACATCTCCTCGACGTGGACCCCCAGCACGGTGGTGGTGCCACCGTAGCCCATGGGACCGACGCCCAGGGTGTTGAGGTCGGCCGTGAGGGCCTTCTCGAAGGCGTCCATCTCGGGAACGGGGTTGGAGGTCCCCAGCTTGCGGAGGATCAGTTCCTTGCTCTTCTCGTAGCCCGTGACGCGGTCCCCGCCGATGGCCACCCCCAGGATCCCGGGACTGCAGCCCTGGCCCTGGGCCTTCACCACGGCGTCGATGATGCACTTGCGGACCCCCTTGATGTCCCGGCCGGCGCCGATGGCCACGTCCGGGAGCCGGTACTGGGCCCCCACGTTCTCGCAGCCTCCGCCCTTGAGCATCACCGCGATCTCGATCTCGGGCTTCTCCCACTCCTCGAAGTGCACCACGGGGTGCCCCTCGTGGAAGGGATCCAGGTTGTTCCCGGGGTTCTTGCCCGAGAGCGAGGCCACGCAGTTGGGCCGCAGCCACGAGAGCTGGGTGGCCTCCACCACCGCCTGGCGCACCTGCTTCTTGGCCCGGGCCTGGCTCAGGCCGAAGGGATGCCGGATCCAGAAAATCACCGTGCCGGTGTCCTGGCAGAGCGGCGTCACGTGGCCGTCGGCCAGGACGATGTTCTTCACCATGTCGTCCAGGGTGTTGAAGGCCCGGGAGCCTTCCTCCTCCGATTCCCGCCCCTTCACCAGGGCGTCGATGATGTCCTGGGGCAGCCGGGAGCTGGCCCTCCGGATGAGTTCCTTGACCGGAAGGGTGAGGTCCAGGGTCCGGAGCTGGGAGAAATCGGCCCGGTAGCCTTCCGGCAGTACGGATTTCCGCTGCACCTCGTCGAGGGTCGTCAGGGTGGGCAGGGTGCATTCGGCCATGGGGACTCCGCGGTTCTTCCCATCATCCGCCCAGGCGATGGGCGCCTCAAGGCTGCACCATCCCTCTGACAGCCTGTCGTCAGCGTCCCCAGGCCCGGCAGAGGTCCAGGGTCAGAGCGGTTAGGGCTGTGCCGGGCCCGGAAATCGCCGCACCTTTCAGGTCCCGGTCCGTCTGGGCCACCTGGGTCACGAGGCGCCCGAGCCCTTCGGCTCCGAGGCGGTCCAGGGTGCGCTGCAGGCCCTCCAGGAGCCAGGCCTGCTTGGGGGACAGCCCCAGGGCCTCGGCCAGCCCATTCCCAGGAAGCTTCTGCTCCCGGGCTTCCTGCAGGCGGGCGAGGCGTTCCACCTCCTTCCGGGCCTGGCCCAGGAGAAGAAGGGGCGCCCCGGCGGGATCGTCCTCCAGGGCCTGCCGCAGCGCCGCCAGGGCCTGGGCGGCCTGACCCTTCTGCCAGGCCTGGGACCACGCGAAGGCGCTCTGCTCCGCGAGGCGGAAGGTGGCCAGGTTCACCCGTTCATCGGTGATGCGCCGGTCCTCCGCGAGCAGTTCGAGCACCTCCAGGGTCCGCCGGAGGATGCCCGGGTGGCCCCCCACGCGGGCCGCCAGGAGGGACGGGACTCCGAATCCCAGCTGGAGCCCCCGTTCAAGGGCCCACCGTTCCACGAAATCCTGGATTTCAGCACCCTCCAGGAGCCCCACCTTCAGGACCCTGCCCTGCTTGAGCCATTCGGACCAGGGTTTGGATCCCAGCGTCCGGCCGGGGCCCCCGGGAAGGCTCGCCCGGCAGACAAGGAGGAGGGAGGTCCCTGGGATGGGATGGGCGAGCAGGGCCGCGACGGGACCGGGCAGTTCCTTGGGTTTGGCCAGGAGGGCGTCCGCCTGGGGCACGATCACCACGCGGTCGGCTCCCAGGGGCGCTGCCTCGGAAAGGGCCGCCGTGACCTCGGGCCAGGGGCAACCCTCCCTGCAGACGGTGAGGCTGAAGTCGGCCCACTCGGGGTCCACATGCCGGCCCTTCCAGGCCTCCACGGCCAACCGGCGGGCATCCCCGTCCTCTCCGTGGACCAGGGCCTGGCCCGCGGCCAGCCAGGATTCCGGAAGGGCGCTCACTCCACCGCCTCGAAGAGCTGCGTGAGGAAGCTCTCCGCGAAATCGTCCGCCAGACTGTCCACGACCGAGAGTTCCCTGTTGTCGAAGCTGGCGAAATTCTGGTCCACCCGGTACTGGTTCGAGAAGGTGAGGCCGCGGCGATGCAGCACCAGGGCCCCGGTCTGGCCGTCCAGCAGGTCCACGGAGGCCACCACCACCACCTCGATGCGGCTGGCGGTGCCGGCACTGGCCCGGAGGCTCCCGCTGCCCAGGGAGACGCCGAGGGGCCGCACTTCGTAACGCTCCAGGGTGCCCTGCAGGACCCATTTCGAGGCCGCCCCCTGGGGCACCAGGGTCCAGGGTGAGGCGGCCACAATGCGGTTCTCCAGGGCTTTCGTGAAGCGTTCCTCGATGCCCAGCTTGCGGGTCGTGTTCCTGAAGCGGGCCAGGCGGACGGTCTCCCCCTTCTGCATCCAGGCCGCACTTCGAGGCACCCTGTCCAGGCGGTGGTACCCGCAGCCCGGGGTGCCGAGGATCAGCAGGAGGCCGAACAGGGAGCCCGCCCAAGCCCGCAGCCACGCCCTCGGACCAGGATCTGCGGCTTCGGGGCGGGTCCCGGGTCCTCCGAATCCAGATCTACGCATGTTCCGGGTCGTAGATGCCCACGAAGGGGAGGTTGCGGAATTTGCCCGAGAGGTCCAGGCCGTAGCCCACGACGAAGTGGTCCTCGATGACGAAGCCCACGTAGTCCACCGTCACCTCCACCCGCCGGCGCTTCGGCTTGTTGAGAAGGGCGACGATGCGCAGGCTCGCGGGCTCCCGGTCCTGGAGGAGGTGGCGGATCTTGTTGAGGGTGAGGCCCGTGTCCACGATGTCCTCCACCACCAGGCAGTGGCGCCCACGGATGGATGTGTCCATGTCCTTGTGGATGATGACTTCCCCCGTGCTCTCCGTGCCCCCGCCATAGCTGGCGGCCTGCATGAAGCTGACATCGAAGTCCAACTCCATGGCCCGGGTGAGGTCCGCGAAGAAGGGGTAGACCCCGTTGAGGAGGCCGACCACGACCAGGTCCTTCCCCGCGTAGTCCCGGGTGAGTTCGGCCCCCAGTTCCTTGATCCGGGCCTGGAGCCTGGCCTCGGAGAACAGGGGGCTGATGCGGTCGCGGGAGGGTTCCATGGGCGCTCCGGTGGGAGCTTCCATTCAACCCCACCGTTGCCCCCGGGGTCTACCGCAGGAGGACGACCGTCTTGAATCCCCCTCCGGAGCCCACGATGATGGCCCTTGCCGCCTGCGAAGGAGCGATGGAGCCTCGAGCCCAGGAATCCCCCTACCACGGCCCAGAGGTCCAGGCCTGGGTGGCGGCGGCCCAGGCGGGGGACCAGGCGGCTTTCAGCCAGCTCGTGAAGCTCTTCCAGCGGGACGTCTACGGGAAGGCCTTCTCCATCGTGAAGAACCACGGGGACGCCGACGACGTGGTCCAGGAGACCTTCCTGAGGGTCTTCAGGGCCCTCCCGGGCTTCCGCTTCGAATCCAGCTTCCGCACCTGGCTCATCACCATCACCACCCGGCAGGCCCTGAACTTCATGGAGCGCCTCCGCAGCCGCCACGAGAGCCTGGAGGTGGAGGACGGGCAGGACCACCCCGGCCTCCGGATCCCCGAAAGCCAGATGTCCAGCCTGCTGGACGAGGAGTCCCGGCGGCTGTTGCGGGAGGCCCTCCCCACCCTGCCCCCCCGGCAACGCCAGGCCCTTATGCTTAAATTAGAAAATGATTGGAAATATGAACGAATCGCCGCCGAAATGGGCACCAGCGTCGGCAGCGTGAAGGCCCACATCTTCCACGCCATCCAAAACCTGACCCGAAGGATCAAGGGGGTGAGGCCATGAACACGATCCGAATCCCGGACGAATGCCAGCGCTCCCTGACCTGCATCGAGGCGGATCCCCTCGCGCCGGGCCGGGAGGCCCTCGCCCATCTCCAGACCTGCCCCGCCTGCGCCGAGGCCAGGGTGTGGTGGCTGGCCCAGGAGGACTGGACCCCGGCCCTGGTCCCCGCGGACTATTTCGAGAAACTCCCACGGCGCGTGCTGGGCAAGCTCCCGGCCCCCCGGTCCCGCGCCCCCCGTCGCGGCGCCTGGGTCGCGGCCGCCGCCGCGCTCATGCTCTGCACGGCGGGCGCCGCCTTCTGGGCCGGCCGCGTCAACCGCAGCCCCCTGGTCGAGGCCAGCCTTCCCAAGGGTCCCGGGGAGTCGGAACCCCAGCCCGAGACCCCCTTCCGGGACCGGGACGAGGCCCTGGTCCAGCTTCAGAGCCTGAGCCCCGACGAGGCCGCGGCCCTGCTCAAGCGCCTCGAACAGTCCGAATCCAAGCCCTGAGGACCCCATGCGCCTCCCCCTGACCCTCCTCCTCGCCGTCTCCACCCTGTGGGCCCAGGGACCCGAACGCCCCCGGGTCAATCGGCCTCTCCGCCCGGGAGGACCCGGCCCGGGAGAAGAGGGTCCCCTGGCCCCCCAGCTCATGCAGATCCGGATGACGCGCATCCGGGAGTCCCTGAACCTGCCCGAAGAGCGGGCCCGGGCCATCTCCCAGCGCTGGGGGGAGTACGACCGCGAATTCATGCAGAACAACAGGCAGATCCAGCAGGTACGGCAGCGGTTCGGGGAGATTCTCTTCGGCCCCGGCAGCGAGGAGGAGAAGAATGTCCGGGTGAAGCCCCTGCTGGAGCAGTTCCTGGACCTGCGCCGCAGGCAGGTGGAGGCGAAATCCCGATTCGAGGAGGACATCCTGGCCCAGTTGAGTCCTGCCCAGCAGGCCCGCCTCATCATGCTGGTGGACAACCTGACCCAGCGGCTGCTGGAGGCGGTCCGGAACCGGCCTGGGCCCGGCCGGCGCTTCCAGGGCGGACCGGAATAGGCGGACCCCGGAGGTTCAAACCTCCAGGATGACGGGGACCACGAGGGGACGGGTCTGGGTGGTCTTCCTCAGAACCCGCCGCAGGGCGAGCCTCAGGGTCTCCCGAAGGGCCTCGCGGTCGGCCTGGATCTCCCGGGGTGCCTCCTCGAAGGCCCGCCGGGCCGCCGTGGCCAGGAGTTCCGCGTAGGCGCCGTCGTCGGAGGGGACGACGAAACCCCGGCTGAGGATGGTGGGGTCGCCCGCCAGCCCCCCGTTCTCCCGGTCCACCAGGAAGGTCGCGAAGATGATCCCGTCTTCCTGGAGGATCAGGCGGTCCCGCACCACCCGTGCATCCACCATGTGCTCCACCCCTTCGTCCACGAAGCACTTCCCCACGGGAACGGCCCCGGGGATGGCCACGCGGTCGTCGGCGAAGAGCTGAAGGCACTGTCCCTCGTCCAGCATGAGGATCCTGTCCCCGCCCCACCCCTCCTCCTCGGCAATGCGGGCGTGGGCCTGGAGGTGCCGGTAGGTCCCGTGGACGGGCACGAAATACTGAGGCTTGGCCGCCTTGAGGTAGTCCCGGAGGTCCTCGCGGCATCCGTGGCCGGACACGTGGACGTCTCCGAGTCCGGCCAGGCTGGTCTCCGCCCCCAGCCGGGCGGCGGCGTCGAGCATCCGCGAGATGGCCACCTCGTTGCCGGGGATGGACCGTGAGCTGAGCAGAATCCGGTCCCCCGGAAGAAGCTTCACACCCTTCACCTCCCCCCGGATCAGGCGGGCCAGGGCACTCTGGGGCTCCCCCTGGCTGCCCGTGCAAAGCACCAGGACCTTGCCCGGGGGGAAGAGGCTGACCTCCCCGCCCTCGATGAAAAGATCGTCGGGCAGGTGCAGCAACCCGAGGTCGAGGGCCAGGCGGACGTTCCGCTCCATGGACCGGCCCAGCAGGCAGACCTTCCGGCCCTCCTCGTAGGCGAGGTCCAGCAGGATCTGGATCCGGTGGATGTGGCTGCTGAAGGTGGCCAGGAAGAGTTTCCCCCGGGTCGCCGAGAAAGCCCCACGGAGGGGTTCCACGCAGCGCTGCTCCGGTGAGGAGTGACCCGGGCTGCCGGGATTGGTGGAATCGCTGAGGAGGACCCGGATCCCCTTGCGGCCCAGGTCGCGCAGGCGCCGCAGGCCGGTCTTGCGGCCGTCCACGGGATGAGGGTCCAGCTTGAAGTCCCCGCTGTGGAGGACGGTGCCCCAGGGGGTGTGGAGGGCGATGCTGCACGCCTGGGGAATGCTGTGGGTCACCGGGATCCATTCCGCCTCGAAACCCTCGCCGAGTGGAACGCGGTCATAGTCCCCGACCTCGACCAGGAAGGACTCCGGCTTGAGGCCCTGCTCCCGAAGCTTGCCCGCCACCAGGGCCAGCGTGAAGGCCGTCCCGTAGACCCGGCAAGGCCACTGCCGCAGGAAATAGGGCAGCGCCCCGATGTGGTCCTCGTGGCCGTGGGTGAGGAGGACGGCCTCCACCTGGGCCCCGAAGGGTTCCAGGTAGGCGAAGTCTGGAATGATCCGGTCGATGCCCGGCTGTTCCTCCCCGGGAAAGAGCTGACCGCAGTCCACCACGAAAAGCTGGTTCCTCCGGTGCACCACCAGGGAGTTCATCCCGAATTCGCCCAGACCCCCGATGGGGATGAGGCGCAGTTCGTCCTCCCCCGGGGGGGAAGACCAGGCTTCGAAGGCGGGTGCGCTCATGGGGCCAGTCTATCCGCCAGGGGTATTCAGGCCCCGGAAGAGGGTCAGCAGGTCCCGGGGGCCCAGACCTTCCGCCCGGATCCCGGCGTGGATGCCCGCGGCCTCGCAGGCCGCCTGGGCCCGGGCACCGGGGAACCGGGCGGCGAGGTTGTTCGCCAGGGTCTTCCGGCGGTGGGCGAAACAGAGATGCAGGAACTCCAGCAGGGGCTTCCGCTCGGAGTGGGCTGGTCCGTCGGGGTCGGGATGGAAGGCCAGGACGATCGAATCCACCTTGGGCCGCGGAAGGAAGGCCCCGGGACCCAGCTTGATGACCCGCTCCACGCGGGCGCAGAGCTGGACCAGCACCGAAAGGGGACCATAGTCCTTCTGCCCCGGAGTCCCGGTGAGCTTCCGGCCCACCTCCAGCTGGAACATGAACACCATTCCGGACCATGGAATGGGCTCGACCAGGAATCGCGTGAGGATCGCGGTGGCCGCGTTGTACGGGAGGTTCCCCACCACCGACCAGGGCCCTCCCTTCGGGAACGGAATCCTCACGGCGTCCCCCTCCAGCAGGTGGAAGTGGGGGAGCCCTCCGAACCGGACCCGGAGCAGTCCCGCGGCCTCGGGATCCAGTTCCACCGCGAACAGGGGGCGCCCGTCCTCCAGGAGAGGGGTCGTGAGCACGCCTCCGCCCGGCCCGATTTCGATGATTCCCTCCGCTGGAAGGGCCAGGGCGGCCTCGGAAATCCTGCGAATGGCATCCGGGGCCACCAGAAAATGTTGGCCGAAGTGCTTCTTGGCCTTCAGCCGGAGCTGGGGTTCTTCCATGTCCCCATCATGCACCCGCGCCCATCCCCCCCGACGCACAGGAAAAGGGCACCGGGCGAACCCGGTGCCCTTCGGACGATGGGGAGGATCAGTGGACGGTGCGCCAGACCCGGGCCTTGGGATAGCGTTCCCGGGAGGGACCGAGGAAGGTCTTCAACTGGAGGGTGGTGGCGGAGGTGCCGGAACCGGGAGGGGGGGCGCCCGCGCCGGTGGGCACGACGCCCCCTTGGATGACACCCCGGGTGCCCAGGGCGACGTACCCCGTGCTCACCCCGGCCCAGATGAACACCTGGCCGCTCTTGCAGGCGACCGTGGTCCGGGTGTCGTTCACGATCGGATTCAGGACGTCGCAGAGAATGAAGCTGCGGGTCTCCCCGTTCCCCCCGGCGCAGGGGTCGGCGCTCTGGGGATTGAAGTAGTTGTAGAACAGGGCCCCGGCCACGATCATGGGCGACACGATGCCCTTCGGAATGAAGCCGTTCGAGATGGACGGGAAATCCACGTAGTAGCCCAGGAATGGATTCCCGCTGGCCGGGTTCAAGTAGTAGGTCGTGGCGCCG
This sequence comes from Acidobacteriota bacterium, assembly GCA_016213735.1. GTDB lineage: Bacteria > Acidobacteriota > Holophagae > Holophagales > Holophagaceae > JACQZU01. The sequence continues at coordinate 18,939 of JACQZU010000006.1, forward strand.
GGCGTGATTTCGGGATTCGTCGGGTTGCTCTGGTTGGAGAAGTTCTTGAGCGAACCGTCGAGGATCCCGTTGGTGTCCGTGCCCCAGGCGTAACTGTCCTGCCGGTCGAAGACCACGGTGAGGCGGTGATGGTTGGGGGTGGTGCCCGCACTGTACAGGTAGTCCAGGGGATTGTTCCGGTCCCCGCTGACCATGGCCACGCCCACGGCGGAGGGGGGCATCTGGCCGGTCTTGCCGGCCCCGGGGAAACGGCCCACCCGGAAGGGCGCAGGGTGGGTGGTGTAGCGTGCCCCGTTGCCCGAACTGTCCTGGTAGACGTGGCGGATGCCCGGGAGGGAGCCCTTGTTGCCGTCGGTGGTCCAGAGGGCCAGGTCGGAGCTGTCCACCCGGAAATCCATGAAGGGCGCGGTGCCCTGGCGGCCCAGGGCTCCCCAGGACCAGAGACCGCCCTTGTAGTCCATGAAGTACGCGCGCTGGGCCATGCCGCTGTTGAGGAAGTACTCGAAGGGCACCAGGCCGACGGGGATGGAGCCGATGGTGGCCGAGACCGCCCGGAGGTCAGCGGCCGCAAGGGCCCTCCCAGTCCAGACGTCCATCGCCAGAACGGATCGCCCCAGGGGAATGGGATTCCCCGAACCGTCCTTGAAGTTGACTTCGATCTCGGGGAGGCTCAGGCCCCCGCCAAAGAACACGGCATCGTGCATGGCCTTGTCGAACTGGACCCGGCCCAGGGCGGGGGTGCAAGAGCTGAACCCCATGCTGGCGATGACGGACTGCACGGTTCCGGAGGGGGGTCCCCCGGGCTCGACGGCGGTGGCGCGGACGCCGGCCTCGTCGGGAACCACCGCCCAGCGCAGGGCCGGGGTGAAGGGGTCGTGGATGTCCAGGGCGTAGTAGCTGCGACCGCCCTTGTTCAACCCGATCACGGCCAGGGCCCGTTCCCCGGAATCCACCAGGCCGTTGCCTCCCCCGCCCAAGGGGTTGGGCAGGTCCAGGTGGTAGATGGTGGGGGTGCCGTCCACCATGAAGCGGTGGGGGTTGGTGGTGGCCCCGAGGTACTGAAGGTTGGCCAGGAAGTCGGTGGGAAGGAAGGACCAGAGTTCGTCCACCGCGCCCACGACCACTTCCTGCTCGACGCCGCTCCCGTCCATCACCTTGGTGACCTTGCTCACCTCTCCGAAGGCGTGGAGCCAGCCCTGGTTGGTGCCCACCAGGATGAGGCGGAACCGGTTCCCGCCCACCGCCGCGAGCCGAGGGGTCAACTTGGTGGAGACATCGCTCCAGGTGAATTCGATGGCGGTAGGGCTGGAGTTGATGACGTCCCCCATGACATTGTCGCGAATGGTGGTCGGCCGGGGCGGGACCGAAGTGTCCTTGGGCCCGTTGATGTCGGCCCCGGCGACATGCTGGATGATGGCCTTCTTTTGGTCGTCGGTGAGGGCGAGCGTCGGATAGGTCGGGGCCGGTCCCCCGATGCCGAGGTACGGCTTGAGAAGGGTGAATGCCGGGTCCTGGTCCGAGAACGCCGTGAGGCCCGCCAAGGGGGCGCCGAAGCCGGTGGGAGTCGACACCGCGGGATCCGGCGTGTTGGGCAGTCGGGTGTAAAGCTTCCGTGCCGTCCAGAGTCGGCTGGTTTTCAGGCTCTCCGCCGCGGACCACTGCGCGGAAGTCTCGTCGATCACCGAGGCCACGTTCCCGGACTTGTCCAGGATGTAGGTCTGGTCCCCCGACTCCTTGGTGGGGAACATCAGGAGGTCTCCGGGCCAAATGACGCCGCCGTTGAGAGGGGGCTTGAACTTGCCAATGTAGACCTGCTTGCCGAGGCTGGCCCCGATGTAGGGGAGGTTCGGGTTGCTCGTCTGGTTCACGTTGGAACTGAGGGAGGCCATCTGGAAGGCGAAATCCAGGCTCTGGGTGAGCAGGGCCGGATTGGTGGCGTCGAAGAAGTTGACCGAGGTGGGGTCCTTCCCCTTGCTGGGATCCGCGGGATCGAGCAGGGTGAAGGGCTTGAGGGTCTTCAGGTCCCAGGTCTTGGTGTCCGGGTCTCCCACGGCGGCGGCCGCGAACAGGCGGAACTTGGGGGCGGCGGTATTCGTGGTGGTTCCGGCCAGGCTCACGCCCACGGTCATGGTGGAGATGGGATGGGGGCGCTTGAAGGTCACCGCGGGGCTGCCCCGTTGGAGAATGTGGAAGGGCAGGTACGAACGCACGGTGGAAGTGGACCCTGGCCAGGCCCCCTGGGGGTAGGAGGCAGGCACGGGGATGGTGCTGGCCAGGCTGGTGTCCGCCCCGTGGGCGGCGATCCCGGCCAGGCTCACGATGTTGAACCACTGGGAGGGCTGCCCCGCGACGACCGTGCCCGGCTCCATGCTGTTCATGTTGGCGGCGATGGCGGCATTGCCCGAATTGGCATCGCCCACGAAGGTGGTCGAGTTGAGGTAGGGCGTGGTGGTGCTGGTGGGCGTCCCCGTTTCACCGTTGGGGACGCCGTCCGTGAAGACGAGGAGGAAGCTCTTCCGGCACTCGATGGGCGCGTCGGAACCCGTCTCCACGGCGTTGAACACGCTGCTGGCGTCGTTGTACTGGGCCAGGGAGTGGGCCATGGCGTAATTCAGGGGCGTGCCGTTCATGGGGGCGTAGGAGGCCAGGCGCTTCAGGCCCGCAAAGCTGTTCCCGTTGAGCACCACCCAGGCCCGCTGGGTGCCCCCGATGACGCCGCCCGAGGTCTCGGCGGTGGTGGTGGGGTCCGTGGCGCTCATGTCCCGGGTGCTGTCGGAGTTCAGGGTGCTTCCCTCCATGACCCCTGAGGAGCCCGAGGTGTCGTTGATGAACCGGTAGGCCCAGAACACCTTGTTCCAGTACTTGACCCAGACCTGCATGGCCGCGTCCTTGATGGCCTGGGCCCGGGTCCGGGCGGGAATCCCGCTGGCGAAGGCCTTCCCCGTGCCGCTGGCCTGGGGGATGGTGGTGGAAGTGGTGAAGACCCATTGCCAATAGGCCGGCCGGAAGCCCGCGAAGTTGACATTCACGTTGCACTTGCTCGCCCCTCCGTTGAAGGGGGCTGCCGCCGTGTTCGTGATGCTGCTGAAGACGTTGCTGACCCGGTAGCTCCGGTCGATCTCGAGTTCTGTGTTGGAGGCGGGATCCAGGATGGTCATGGCCAGCGGGTAGTTGCTGGCGTACATGTTCCGGTACTCCCCGGCGGGGATGTTCCGGACCACCGTGGGGCTGTCGAGGACCGTCCAGCAGATGGGAAGGTCGAAGGTCTTGCCCCCGGAGGTGAAGCGCACGTGGCTGGCGCTGCGAATCCAGTTGCGCACATCGGCGGCGAAGTCGGGATTAAGGGTCGTTGTCGCCCCGGGCTTGTATTCCCCCGCCAGGAAGGGGGCCGCGGAATCCCAGGTCCCCGCCCAGTTCTTGAGGGGAACGTAGTTGTTCCTGACGGCAAGATCGCCGTTGTTCGCGTAGTTCAAGAGGCTCCCGTCAGGCCGGACCAGGCTCCCGGCACTGAGGTTGGGCCCGCCGTTCCCGGACATGTTGCACGTCACGGTCACCTCGAAGCGCTGCGCCCCGGCGACCACCCCCTTGCTCGCCAGGGTGAAGGTCATGGCCACGTCCGTGCCGTAGAGGCTGTCGGTGACGTCGGCACTGACGTAGTCCTTGTGCCACATGATCGCCCGCATGGACCCCGTGAAATCGAACAAGGTCATGATCTCGGGCTTCATGGTGGTCAGGCTGTTGCTCTGCTGGAAGAGGTCCAGGAAGTCCGTCTTGCTGGTGCGGAGGCGCGGATCCAGCTGGGCATGGGCGAAGGTCCCTGCGGCCAGGAGCAGCCCGGCCAGCAGGGCGCGGTGGGGCGCGAAACGCTTGGATGACATGGGGTGGCTCCTGTTCATCGCACGCCGACGGCGGTGGAGATGAAGGCTTCCTTTGAGTGGACGAAGGTGGGCGCGAGGGCTCCGCTTCCAACCTGGACCTGGGCATCGGACCGGAGGGCCCAGAGGTCCGGGGCCTGGCGTGAAACGGCGCCCTGGGCCGGGGTGAAGCTCCCCTGGACGACGCCCTGGCTGATGTTCTGGATGGGCAGCTTCCCCATGCGGGTCAGCCCCACCGAGGTCCACTGGGTGGTGGCGGGCATCCCAGGAGACGGCGCGGGCAGGGCAATGGTCAGGTCGGGCTGGGGGGTGGACCAGGGCCCGGCATAGAGCCCCGCCGTGATGGGATCGTAGGGCTTCCCGGCCAGGGTGTCGTCCTGGAGCAGGGTGCGGCGGAGGTTCTGCAAGGCAAGGGCCGTGGGTGTGGCGCTCGTGGGATCCCCGCCGATCCAGACCAGGGACCACTCGATCCCCGAATCCGCCACGTTGCGCACCATGGTGCCCTGGCGGCTGGTGCCGGTGATGACCACTTCCCGGAAGGAGTTCCGGGACATGCCCACCGCCGCCACCGTGAGGAGAACCAGGAGAAGGAGGGCCACCATGATGGTGAGCCCGCCGGACTGGCTCCTGCTGTGGGGGTGCCGCTGCTTGTTCGCTCTTCGCATGGCTTTCTCCCTCACTTCACGGGCAGGCCGAAGTGCCGCGGGACCACCACCAGGCTCTGGACCTGGCTCTTGTAGGCGGCCGTGAGCGTCGGGGTGGCACTGTATTCGGGACGCTTGGTGGCGGTGCGCGTGCTGATGTCCAGGCGCACCAGGACCGGGGCGTTGCGGAACCAGTCGATGGAATTGGTGTCCTTGGCGTCGGCCCGCCCGTAGGTGGCCAGCTGGGTGTTCATGGCCGCCTGGATCCCGTTGGTCCATCCCGAGGTCATGCCCGAAGCCGAGACCCCTTCCCCCGCCCAGCTTCCGCCCGAATTGGCGCTCAGGTAGGCCTTGAAACCGGAGACGTTCTCGGTGATCACGGTCTCTCCGCCGGCGGCGGCGGCGAAGGCGTTGGGGTCGTAGGCGCCCTGCTCCCGGATCAGGCAGGGGATGCCGTTGGGTTTGGCCGGATCCGGGTCCATCTTCCGCATCCGGATGCAGTAGTGCACCATCTGGGCCGGCTGAAAGAGCATCACCTCCGAAGCGGGGATGTGCCGGGTCTTGGAGGGGGCCCCCGTGGAGCCCACCCCGGTGACCGAGGCGTTGGGATCCGCCCCGGCCACCACGGTGACGATCTTGCTCCCGCTCATGGCGCTGGCGGACTTGATGTACCGGGTCTCCCAGGAATCCTTGAAGACGAAATACTGGCCGGGCTTGACCATCTGGGCGAAGCTGGGGTCCTTGCAATCCAGGTCGAAGGTGTCCTCGGTGGCCGCGGGAGCCTGGCCCAGGACGACCAGCTCGGCCGCCGACCGGGCGGCGTTGGCACCCAGGGTGGCCTGGATGGGGAGCGGCTGGTCGAAATAGATGAACAACTCGTCCGCGGTCTGGGGATCGTCCGGGCCCGCCCCGGGCACGGGCATGTTGGGAAGAATGTAGAAGGGGGGATTGGCGGCATTGAGTTCCGGAGGAGGCGCGCTCAGGTCCTTCAGGAACATGCCGGCCGAGTTCAAATCGTCGTAGAGGAGGTCCACCGCCATGCGATTCCGGCGGGCGCTGGAGAGGCGCTCCCCGGTGGTGGTGAGCGCCCCCAGGCTGGACTTGAAGACCTGGGCCATCCCGGCCATCAACAGCCCAGTGAAGAGCAGGGCCACCATCAACTCCACGAGGGAGAAGCCGCGGCTTCTGGAGGGAAGGCGGTGCCTAGCCATGGAGAATCCTCCGGGTGAGGTTCACGGTTCGCTGGACCTTGGTGGCCGTCCCGGCCGCCAGTTCGTCCTCGAAGCGCACCACGACCTGATAATCGTCGAAGCCCATGAGGCCGATCTGCGCACCGGCGGCGTTCCTCACGGGGATGTTGTTGACCCCCGCCACGAGGGTGGTGGTGACGGTGAAGATGGGAGTGACGTCCGCAGGGGGGGGAACCGAGGCCACGTCCACCCCGTCCTTGTTGAAGAGGCGGGTCACCGTGGGCTGAGTGATGTAGTTCAGGGTGCCCATGGCGGCGGGGGCGGCAAGGGCGGTGTCCGTGAGCGTCAGGTAGCTGAGGCGGCCTTCCAATTCCAGGCGGTCCATGATGTGGTCGGCGATCTGCACGGCCGTGGTGAGGCTCCGGGATCCCCTGGCGGCGCGCATGGACATGAGCTGGAGCATGGAGAGCCCCAGGATCCCCACGGCCAGGATGAAGGCCGCCATCAGCATCTCAACCATGCTGAAGCCGGACTGGGATGTTCGGACCCGCTGCATCAGATCCTCCGCCACTGGCCGTCCCCGTTGCGGGAGCCGGGATTGTAGAACTTGTAGACGGTCGCCCCGTTGGCCTGGACGTAGATCAGGCCCATGGGCCCCCCGGGCACGGGAAGCCCGTTCGAGATGGAGACCACGGGGATGAGGAAGGTGGTGGACCAGCGCTTGTTGGTCCCGGAGACGAGGGCGAAGTTGCGCGACCCGTCGGAATGGAAGAGCGCGTTCCCGGGCACCAGGGCCCCGGCGAACACCCCGGTGAAGGGATCGATGGTCGAGAGGTCCTGGTTGCCGGGGGCCGCGGCGTTCCACCAGGCGGGGAACGCGACGTCCACGCCCGCGTTCTGGTGGGCCCGCTCCCGGATCTGGTTGGCGTTGGGGTTGACCCCCAACCTGAAGCCCAGCCCGGCGGTGCTGGCGATGGCCTGGTTGGTGGGGGTGACCCCGTTCGAGGGCGGCTGGCCATTGAAGAGGTTGATCGCGACGGTGGCCAGGTCCGCGGTCGGCAGAAGCGCTCCGTCCACCTTGAACATGAACAGGGGGCTTGCGGTGGTCCAATTGCCCGCGGTCACCACCGCCGTGTCCCGGCCCGTGGCCACCGCCTGGGCCTGCACCTCGGCCAGGGCCCCCTCGATCTCGTCCAGGACCGACTTGACCGCGTTGGCGGGGCGGTTGCCGAGCCACTGGACGCTCACCACGGCCAGGATGCCGGCGATGATCAAGACCACCAGGAGTTCCACCAGACTGTAGCCCCGCTGGGGGGGAGTGGATCTTGTCATGGGATTCCTCGCGCGCAAGGGGAAGCTTGGGATGGTGCCGGAAGGGGCACCAGGGAAATTAATTATCGGGATTGCATCAATTAAAGCATCGGCCGGAGAACCCGGGGGGCAAGTCGATGGAGACTGTAAAAAAATTATACACCCCAATTCAACGGATCCCGGTCCGCCTGGACCAATCCTCCCGGCCGAAGCATGGACTGACGCATGAGGACCCCCTGCAAACTTCGGGTGCCGGCCCGGGCCAGCAGGACCCACTGGAAACGGTCCCGGACCCGGGGGACCGGACCTTCCAGGGGACCCAGGATTCGCAGGCCGGGCCCGGAGGGCAGGCGTCCCGCCAGTGATTCGAGGGCGGATCGGGCCTCCATGGAGTCCTCGCTCTCGGCCCGGAAGAGGACCAGGTGGGAATAGGGCGGGTAGTGCATCCCGCTCCGGTAGGGCAGTTCCGCGGCCGCGAAGGCCTCGAAGTCCTGGGCCACGGCGTGGACGATGGCCGGGTGCTCCGGGCTGTAGGTCTGCAGGATCACACGACCCGGCCGCTGCGCCCTCCCCGCCCGGCCTGCCACCTGCGTGAGCAGCTGGAAGGTCCGTTCCGCCGCCCGGAAGTCCGGCACCTTCAATCCCAGGTCCGCGTTGAGGATCCCCACCAGGGTGAGGCCGGGGAAATGGTGTCCCTTGGCCAGCATCTGGGTCCCCACCAGGAGGTCCGCCTCCCCTCGCTCCGCCGCCAGAAGGGCCGCCTCCAGGTTGCCTTTGCGGCTGGTGGTGTCCCGGTCCAGGCGGAGGATGCGGGCCGAGGGGAACCGGGCCCGAAGCAACGACTCGATCTGCTCCGTGCCTTCGCCCACACCCTTGAGGTGGTCGGCCCCGCACCCGGGACACACCTCGGGCGGAACGGCTTCGAAGCCGCAGAGGTGGCACTTCAAGCGGTGTTCCCCCCTGTGAAAGGTGAGGCTCACCGCGCAGTGGGAACACTCCAGGCTCTTCCCGCAGGCCCGGCACATCCAGAAGTTCTCGAAGCCCCTGCGGTTGAGGAGGAGCATGGCCTGCTCCCCCCGCTCCAGGGTCTCCCCCAGGGCTTTCAGGAGAAGGGGAGAGAAGACCGGCCGCCGGCGGGACTCCCTGTAGACCTCCCGAAGGTCCACGACCTTCACCGCGGGGAGCGTCGCCCCCGCGGGGCGCTGCCGAAGGGTGTGGAGGGCATAGCGCCCCTGGTGGGCTGCGTGCCAGCTTTCCAGGGAGGGTGTGGCCGAGCCCAGAACCACGGGGCACCCCTCGATCTGCCCGCGCTTGATGGCCAGGTCCCTGGCGTTGAAGCGCGGGTGTTCCTCGGACTTGTAGGAGGCTTCGTGCTCTTCGTCCACCACAAGGAGGCCGAGGTCCCGGAGAGGTGCCAGGACCGCGTTGCGAACCCCCACGAAAATGGGCGCCCCGTTCTGAAGGAGCCGGACCACGTCGGCCTGGCGTTCCGTGGCGTTCAGGCCCGCGTGTCCCACCGCGACCTTGCCCGGGAACCGGGCCTCGAGGCGGGCCAGAAGCCGTGGGGTGAGCCCGATCTCGGGCACCAGCCAGAGCACCCGGCGTCCCGCGGCGAGGACCTTCTCGGCCAGCTCCAGGTAGATTTCGGTTTTCCCCGACCCCGTCACCCCGTAGACGAGGTGGACCCCGAAGGTGCCGAGTTCCACTCCTTCCATGACCCGGCGCTGTTCGGGGTTCAGCTCCACCCGCAGGTCCATTCCCTCCTCCCGCCGCTGGGAGAGAAGGTCCACGCGCTTCATCCGGAGCAGGAGGCCGTGCTTCTCCAAGGTTCCCAGGACCCCCCGACCCACGCCGGCCCGTTCCAGGAGGTCTTCCTCCAGCAGGGCTCCCCCCGCGCCCTCCAGGGCCAGGAGGACCCTGGCCTGGAGGGCGCTCACCCGGGCCGGGTGAGGGCGCTCCGTTCGGCGCACCTCCATCCGGCCGGCCCCCCGGAGGGCCCGCCGGTGGAAGAGGGCCGGCCATTGAACCCTTCCCCGGTGCCAGTCCAGGCCCAGGTCCGCGAGTTCATCCCATCGGCCGGCCTCCCTGGCCAGGGCCAGGGTCCCGATGCCCGGCGCCCCGACCCCCCAGTCCGCGAGAACGGGACCAGGAAGGGCGAGGCTCGCGAGATGGGCCAGGCCGCATCCGTAGTACGCAGACCCGAACTCCATCAACTCCAGGACCTGGGGCGGCAGCAGCGGGAAAGGGTCCAGGACCGCCTCCACGGCCTTGAGGGCCTTGGGGGGGGGCGAGGGATCCGGTCCCAGGACGAAGCCGACCGCCGCGCCGGACCGGATCCGCACCCGCACCCGCAGCCCACGGGGCAGGCCCGCCGGAGCGAGGTAGGTCAGGGGCGGCAGGGGCCGCGCCAGTTCGACGAGGGTTGGGACCAGGCCGGGCATGGACCGATAGACTAGCTGCATGTTCATCCTGGGCCTGGAATCCAGCTGCGACGACTGCTCCGCAGCGGTCCTGGAAGAGAGGCCCGGGGGCCCCCGGGTGCTCTCCCTGGTTCGACGGGGGCAGGACGACCTGCACGCGCCCTACGGGGGCGTGGTGCCGGAACTGGCCGCCCGGGAGCACCTGCTCCAGATGGGGGCGGTGGTGCGGGAGGCCCTGAGCCAGGCTGGAATGGGCCTCCGGCGCCTGGACCGGATCGCCGTGACCCAGGGGCCGGGCCTGGTGGGCTGCCTGCTCACGACCTTTTCCGCGGCCAAAGCCCTCGCGTGGCGGGAAGGGCTCCCCCTGGTGCCGGTCCACCACCTTCTGGGGCACCTCAACGCCGCCCGGATCGGGAGGCCCGACCTGCCCTTCCCGGCCTTGGCCCTGCTCGTCTCGGGGGGCCACACCCACCTGTACCTCGCCCGGAACTGGACCCGCCTGGAGCTGCTCCAGAAGACCCGGGACGACGCCGCGGGGGAGGCCTTCGACAAGACCGCCCGGCTCCTGAACCTGGGCTATCCCGGCGGTCCCGTGGTCGACGCCTGCGCCCGGGCGGCCGCCTCGGCGGAGGGGCCCTTCACGGCTCCGAGGTTCAGGGACGGACGCCCCGCCTGGAGCTTTTCGGGCCTCAAGACCGCCGTGAGGGCGAGGGTGATCCGGGATCCCGACCTGGCCCGCGCCGGGGCGGAAGACCCCCGGGTCCGGGGCCTCTGCAGGGGAGTGCAGGACACCATCGCCGACTGGCTCCTGAAGCCTCTGCCGGCCCACCGCGAGGCCACCGGGGCCCGAAGCCTCGTCCTGTCGGGCGGCGTGGCCTGCAATTCAACCCTCCGGGAGGGGGCCGCGGCCCTGGCCCACCCTGAGGGGCTCGTCCTGGCGATCCCGGAACCCCGCCTCTGCACCGACAACGGCGCCATGATCGCAGCCGCGGGGGCCCTGCTGGCTCCCGCGCCGGATCTCCTTTCCCTCAATGCGGACGCGGACCTTCCGCTAACCTGAGGCCCGGAGGGCGGCCATGAAGATCACCCGGGAGGAGGTGCTTCACTGCGCGGAACTGGCCTGCCTCAGGCTGCGAGAGGAGGAGATTGAAGGACTGCGCCAGGACATGGAGCGACTCCTGAGCCAGGCCGAGCGCCTGGGGCAGCTGTCCCTGGATGATGTCCCCCCATGGGTCCAAGGCCTTCCCGTGGATCCGGGGCTCCGGCCGGACCGGGTGCAGTCCACCTTTTCGCAGGCCGAGGCCCTGGGCAACGCCCCGGAGAGCGCCCAGGGGCACTTCGTGGTGCCCCGGGTGCTTTGATCCGCGGTCTCAGAAGGAGTAGCGCAGCCCCAGGCGCACAGCCCGGGGAGCCTGGAAGGCGAATCCCCTCATGTAGTTCCCGTTCGTCCGGCCTTCGCCCTCGGCGAAGTTGAAACGCTGGTCGATGATCGTCGCCGGCTGGGAGTCCAGGAGGTTGGTCACATCCAGGAGGAAGCGCAGGCTCTGCCGGTTCGCCAGTTTGAGGGCGTAGGTCAGGTTGAGGTCGAGCCTGGAGGTGGCGGGGGTGCGTCCCTCGGTGCCCCGTGGGGTGAGAAAGAGTTCGTAGCGACCGTAACCCGTGTGGTACCCCAAGCGGCTGATGGGCGTGCCGGACTGATAGACGAGGGTGGCCCCCGCGCTGAGGCCGAAGCTCCATTCGTAGTAGCCGTTGGCCTTGAACTGGTGGGTGCGGTCCCCGCTCAGGCGGCCGTAGCTGTTCACGATGAATTCAGGAAGGTCGAAGGCGCTGTTGATGTTGGGATCCAACTGACCCGTTCCGTCGGCCCCGCCGATGCCCTGGAAGGCGCCCTCGTAATTCCCCTCGAGCTTGCTCCACAGGTAGGAGGCATTCCAGGTGTAGCGGTCCGAGAGCTTCCGCTGGATGCTGAACTCCAGGCCCTTGTACTCCCGGATGGCCTTGGGGTAGGTGACCCCCGCAGGATGGCTGGAGCCGGGGTTCATGATGAAGTAGTCCCCCAGGGGCGAGGTGACGTCCAGGCCATCCTCGATGGCCCGGCCGAGGAAGCGCCGGATGTACTTGGCACCCACCACGAACCGGTCGTTGAGGGTCATCTCTCCGCCGAGGATGAATTCGTCGCTGTAGGAGCCCTTGAGGTCGGCGTCCACCGGTTCCACGTAGGAGCCCACCGTGCGAAGGGCGGTGTCGAATCCAAGGTCGGACTCCGCGGAGGGGTTGATCACCGTGGAGGTGCGGCTGTAGTTGATGACGGTGGGGTTGATCTCGACGCTGAAGGAGCGGATCACGAGGTCCAGGGGGACCTGCTCGTAGTACCTGGAAAGGCTCAGGAAGAGCTTGTCCTGCCCCTTCCCCCGGAAGTCCCAGATGAATCCCAGACGGGGCGCCCACTGGTCCCGCAAGGAAATCATGGTCTGGCCGAACTGGTTCTTGATGTCGGTCTGGTCCAGGCGCAGGCCCAGGTTGAGGGTCATGGCGGGGTTGAGGGACCACTTGTCCTGGATGAAGTAGGCCTGGCTCTCGTGCCGGGGCTTGGAGGTGAACACGATGCTCGGAAGGTAGCTCTGCTCGGGGTGATCGTCGTCCACGAAGGCGTCGCCGCTGGTCCAGTAGTAGTGGCTGTAGATGAGGGGGTAGGCGCCGGCGGTGCCCGGATTCGGGTTGGAGAAGATGGTCACCTGCTGGCCGCCGGTGAAGCCGCGCCGGATGCTGGCGCTGTCCCGCTGCACGTCGAAGCCCACCTTCAGTTCGTGGGACCCGAAATAGCGGGTGAAGGATCCCTGGACGTTGTCCCGGGTGAATTCCTTGTCGTCGTAACGCCCGAATCCGCCGCTCTGGGCCCCGTCGAGGGTGTTGTCGATGAACTGGACCTGGCTCCCCCCCGCCCCGCTGGGCAGGATGGAATTCTTCTCCCGGTGCTGGCTGAACTGCAGCTGGCCGAACCAGTTGTCCCCTGCCACCTCGTACCGCAGGCTCAGGTCCGCGCCGCCCACTTTCCGTTTCCCTTCCCAGGTGCTGCTGGGGCCCTGGGGCGTCTTGACCGCACCGGTGATCTCCTCGGGATCCCCCAGGACGGAGGCGATGAAGGTGTGCCCCTCGGCGACCTTCCAGGTGACTTTGGCGGCGAAGAGGTCTCGCGTGGAGTCCGTGGGAGCGGTCTGCCCCGCGGCGCCGGTGCGGATCTCGTTGGTGAGCTTGTTGGACCGCCGGTCGTAGGCCAGGAAGTACCACAGGCGATCCTTGATGAGGGCCCCGCCGGCGTCGAAGCCGAATTCGAAGGTCTTGTTCTCGAGGGGAACGGGTCGCACCCCCTCTCCCTGGTGTTTGTTGCCGGACTTGAACGCCGAGCCTTCCGAGTAGGCGAAAGCGTCGCCGGAGAACTCATTGCCCCCGGACTTGGTGATCAGGTTGACGATGCCACCCAGGGCTTTCCCGAACTCGGCCTCGTAGCCTCCCGTTTTCACCTGGAATTCCTGGATGAATTCCATGGGCACCCGCTTGCCCTGGGTGCCGAACTCCACGTTGGTGGTGTTGGTCCCGTCCACCACGTAATTGTTTTCCGCCCCGGTCGCCCCGTAGACCTTCAGGCCGACCTCGTCGACCGTGACCCCGGGAGCGAGCAGGGCGATGTTGCCGAAGTCGCGGCTCGTGGGGAGCTTGGCGATGGAGTCCTGGGTGAAATTGGCTCCGGTGGTGGTTCCCTTGATGTCCACCGCCGCGGCCGTGTCGACCACCTCGACCACCGCCCCGGCCACCGCTGCGAGTCCGAGGTCCACGGTGGCGGTCCGATCCAACCCGACCTGGATCTGGGACTTGGCGGGGTTGAAGCCTTCCTTCGTGGCCAGGGCGATGTAGGTTCCAGGAGGCAACAGCGGGAAGTGATAGCGCCCTTCCGGGTCGGAGACGACCGCGCGGGTCCCCTGGAGGTTTCCTCCGCTCAGGGTCACCCTGGCCCCCGCCACGGCGCGGCCCTTGGGATCCACCACCCGCCCCGTCAAGGTGCCGGTGGTCTGGGCCGGCGCCAGAACCGCGGAGGCGGCCAGAAGGAGGAGTAGGGAAGGGATGCGTCGATTCACGGCGGGCTCCTGGAATGGGGATGGAGGGGCGGGCCGCCCGGATCCAGGGGGATGGACGGGGGGCACTCCCCGGGGGGGTGCCTGCGGCTCAGGGTGAGGGGATTCTGGTAGAGCTTAGCTCCCAGGGCCCCGGGGAGGGAACCACGCAATCCGGGTTCTGGACTGAGGGGCTCAGTCGCCCCCGCCGCCGTCCCCCCCTCCGTCTCCGCCGCCGGAATCTCCCCAGTCACTCCCGCCGCCGGAGGAATCCCCCCAGTCGCTCCCCCCACCGGAGGAATCTCCCCAGTCGCTCCCGCCGCCGGAACTGCCCCAACCCCCGGCCGAATCCCCGGAGCCGTTCCGCTCCCGGTCGTGGTCGTGGTGGTGCCCTCCTCCCATCATGCTTCCCAGCATCATGCCCGTGAGCAGTCCGCCGACGCCTCCCATCCCCCCCTGGGGCGGGTAGCCCGGCTGTCCGGGGGCCATGGCGGCCGGGGCATCCAGGCCCAGCCGCTGCCGGGCCGAGGCCGGAAGCTCTTCGTCCTTCAATTCCTGCACCCCGGCGGTGGCCGCGCAGTAGCCGCAGCTCCAGGTGACCTTCCGCATCCCGTCCCAGGCCGCCTTCATTTTGTCCCCGGGGGCCCCGCAGCTGGGGCACTTGGGGTAGGGAGACGCGAAATTCGGGGCCCCGGCGGGCCCGCTGCCCATGGGGCGGTGGGAGGCCCCGAGCTGTTCCCGTCGATCTCCGCGCCCCCGCAGGAACATGTAGATCACGAACCCCACCAGGAGCAGGCCCAGGAAGGTCATCCCGAAACAGCCCAGACCGCAGCCGGGGGCCGAGCCCTCTTCGCGGCGGGGCTTGAGGGCCAGGTCGTGGAGCAGGATCGCGTGCATGGGGACTCCGGGAAGACCGCCCCAGCTTACCGCAGGGCCCCGCTGGGGCGGGCGCTGTCATCATGGCCCCATGCCCGAGAACGCCTTCCGAGCCCTCGCCCAGCCCGGCCCCTGGGTCGTGCTGGGGCTCATGTCCGGAACCAGCGCGGACGGGGTGGACCTCAGCGCCGTGGAAGTCCAACCCGAGGGCTTCGGTGCGGGGCGACCCTTCCGTGCCCTGCTGGACCACCACCACGGAAACTACCCTCGGGAGCTCCGCCAGGAGATCCTGGCCGCCGCCTCCAACAATTCCGATCCGGCGCGCCTGTGCATCCTTCAGCGGAAAGTGGGGGAGTTCCACGCCTCCACCGCCCGGGAGTGGGCCGCCCGGACAGGGCTCAAGCCTCATTTTGCTTCCCTCCACGGCCAGACCGTCCAGCACAGGCCGGCGGAGCTGGCCACCCTGCAGCTGGCCGACCCCTACCTGCTGGTGGAGGCCCTGGGCTGCCCGGTGGTCTGGGACCTCCGGCGCAGGGACCTCGCCGTCGGAGGCCAGGGCGCCCCCCTGGTCCCCCGGACCGAACTCTGGCTCCGGGGACGGGAAGAGGCCTGGGTGGCCCTCAACATCGGCGGAATCGCCAACACCTGCGTGTGGGACCGCAGGGAGCTCAGGGCCTGGGACCTCGGGCCGGGCATGAGCCTCCTGGACCTGGCGGCCCAGCGCTGGCTCGGCCTCCCCTTCGATCCAGAGGGAGGGCACGCCGACGGGAACGTAGATGAGGCCTGCCTGTCCCGTTGGCTGGAACACCCCCACTTCCACCAGCCCCCGCCGAAATCCACCGGCCGGGAAGTCTTCGGGGCCGCCTGGCTGGCCATGGAATCCCCGGGGCTCGACCGCCTGGCGCTTCCGGACCGCCTGGCCACCCTGGCCGCCTTCACGGCCGCGGCCATCCGGAAGGAGCTGGACGCCTGGGGCCTCCGCCTCCCGGCCGGCACCGTGATCCTCACCAGCGGGGGGGGCACCCTCCATGCCCGGCTCATGGGCGAACTCGCGGCCCGGCTCCCGGACTACCGCCTGGAATCCGACCAGGTGTTCCCCCCCGGGGCCCGCGAGGCCATCTCCTGGGCCCTTCTCGGAGCAGCCAGCGCCCTGGGGATTCCCGGGAACCTGCCCGAGGTCACCGGGGCCAGCCGGGCGGTCCCCCTCGGGAGCTGGGTGTTCCCTTGAGGCAAGCGGCCCCGGGCCTCGCCCTGGCCCTCACCCTCGCCTGTTCGGCGCCCCCCGCGGCTCAGGACCGGGCCGTGGTGGCCTGGGAATCCTTTCCTCTCAGCCTGGATCCACGGCAGGGCCAGGACCAGGCCAGCCAGAGACTCCTGGCCCTCACCCACCAGGGCCTGCTGCGCCGGGACCCCCGGCTCCAGCTCGTGCCGGACGCATGCCTGGCCTGGAGGTGGGAGCGACCCTTCACGGAGCTCAGCTTCGACTTTCCCGATGAAAAGGCGGCCCGGGCCCTGGACTCGGAATGGTTCTGGTTCGCCCCGGGGCGCCCTCTGGGCGTCGCAGACGCCAGGGACGCCGTCGAGGCCTTGCGCGACCCGAACCTTGCCAGCCCCAAGTCGGGGCCCTTCCGCCAGGAGATTCAATCCACGGAGATCCTCCCCCGGCCCGGGGGGACACGGCTTCTCATCCGGCTCCGGAATCCAAATCCGGGATTCGCGGTCAACCTCACCCGGGGGGTCCTGGGGATTGCTCCCGAGGGGATGCGCGGGCCCAGGCTTCCGGGAACGGGACCCTACCGGATCGCGGAGGTGGTCCAGGAGGAACGCATCCTTCTCCTGCCCAGGCTGGAGCACCCCGACCTTCGCCGACACCCGGGCCGCGCGCTGCCCCTGGAACTCCGCCTCCTCCCCGACGCCACCACCCGCCTGCTGGCCCTCCGGCACGGCAGTGTCGGGGCCAGCCTCAACAACATCCCGTCCGACCTCCTCCCGGGGGCCGGCCGCGCCCGGGCCCACCCCGCGCCGGGCGCAAACCTGGAATACGTCGCTTTTCAGTGCTCGCACCCCATCCTCGGCCGCCCCCAGGTCCGGAAGGCCTTGTCCCTCGCCCTGGACCGGAAACAGCTCCTCACCGGGCTCATGGGCGGCCTGGCCCGGGAGGCCTGGGGCTTCTTCCCCCCGGAGCTGCCCCACGGGGCCGACGCGCGGGAGGAACTGGGCATCCCGGGGTCCTTCGAGGCCCGCCTCGCCCTGGCGGAAGCCCTGCTCGACGCCGCCGGATGGCCGCGCCAGGCCTCCGGATTCCGCTTCGTGCTCCGGATCTCCTGCACCCCCGAGATCGCCTCTCGCATGAAGGCCCTGGCCATCCAGGCCCAATGGCGGCGGGTGGGGGTGGACCTCCGGATCGTGGCCCGGGAATTCGGGACCCTCCTGGCGGAGGTGATGGCGGGGAAGTTCGAGGTGGTGAGCCTCCGCTGGGTGGGGACCACGGATCCCCAGATGCTCCACGACACCTTCCACAGCGCCAGCGTGCCTCCGAGGGGCTTCAACCGAGGACATTTCCAGGATGCCCAGGTGGACCGGTGGCTCGATGAGGCCAAGAACTCCCCTGACCCGGGGAAGAGGCTGGAGTTGCTCCGCCGCGTCCAGGTCCGTGTCGTGGACCTGGCTCCCTATGCCTTCCTCTGGTGGCCCGACCAGGTTCCTGTCCTGGCGCCGGGCCTGGAAATGGACGTCAATCCGGCCGGGGATTTCACGGGGATCTGGCGGACAGGGACCGGGCCATGAAGGACGCCCGGTGGCTGGACCACCTTTCCCCCTGGGTGGCCCTGGGCTCCGTGATCAGCACCGGGCTCTTCCCCCCGGGCCAGGAGCTCCTGATGGCCCTGCCCCTCCTCGGGGCGGCGGCCCTGGAGTGGAGGCGGGCGGACCTGGAGCGGTTCCGGAGGCTCTTCGAGCTGGGTGCCCTCGCGGTGTTCCTCCTGATGGTGTTCCTGAGGCTGGAATTGATCCCGACCGTCACCCTCACCCTGTTCATGCTTTCCGGCGTGCGCCTGGCGCTCCCCAGGGAGCTCCCTCAGCGGCGCCAGATCCTCCTGATGGGCTTCCTCCTCTTCCTGACCACGGGGATCACGAACGCCGACCCGAGCTTCCTGGCCTGGGCCCTGGCATGGACCCTGGTGGCCTCCCTCCTGTTCCTGGAACAGAGCTGGGGGCAGTCCGCCCTTTTCCGGAGGGGACCGGGCCCTCCGCCGCCTCTCCGGAGGGCACTCGTCTGGACCCTGGGGGCGACCCTGCTGGCGATCCCCTTCTTCCTGGTGCTGCCCCGGGTGGCCCTGGGCCTGAGGCCCTTCGCCGGGGTGGGCAGCGTGGCCTCCCTCCGGGCGGGCTTCAGCGACGTGCTGGACCTGGGTCTCCCCGGAGGCCCCATCGGCTCCAGCGGCGCCGTGATGCTCCGCATTCGCCCGATGTCCGATCCCTCCCCGAGGACCCTGGAGATGTACCGGCAGACCTTCGGCCTCCTGCGGGGAATGGCCCTTGAAAGCGTGCACGGAAATCGGTGGAACGCCACGTCCTCGGAATTCGGGGGTTCCCTCGCCAACCTGGGGGAGGAGTTCGGCCCGGCCGAGGAGGCGGAAATCCTCTTCTATCCCGATCCCCTGGGGGTCATCCCGCGGCCCTACTCCCCCATGGCCTTCCCCGACCTGCCCCCCAACCTCTTCCGGGGTGCGCCGGGCGGAGCCCTGGCCTGGTTCCTCCCTCCCCGCCGGACCCTTCCCGCCCGCGTGCAATTCCTTCCGATGAAGACCCTCCCCATGCTCAGGGGGGGCACCCGGCGGATGCGCGGCCCCCGGCGAGCCGACCTGCTCCAGACCGAGGCGATCCACGAACCCGTGCGCCAGTGGAGCCTCCGCCAGGTCCCCGAGGACCTCCCGCCCGTGCAGCTCGCCAACCGCCTTTCCACCATTCTCCAGGGCTACCGGTACACGCTCGAGAACCCCAGCGGGGGCTCCCCCAACCCTCTGGAGGACTTCCTGGAGCGGAGCCGGGCGGGGCACTGCGAGTACTTCGCGTCCGCCCTGGCCATCGCCCTCCGGACCCGGGGGGTGCCCTCCCGGGTGGTCAATGGATTCCGCCTCGGGGCCTGGAACGGGGCCGGAGGCTATTTCCTCGTCACCCAGAACGAAGCCCACAGCTGGGTGGAGTACTGGGACGCCACCGTGGAGGCATGGCGCATCGCCGATCCCACGCCCGGCTCTCCCCCCTCCTCCCTCGGGGAGGGCAGTGCCTTCGGGGCGTTGACCCGTTGGGCGGACGCCCTTCAGTTCCACTGGGATCGCCACGTGGTCCGATTCTCGGACGAGGACCAGATGGCGGGCACCGAATGGATCCGGACCCGCCTGGGGCTGTTGCGGCTGCGCCTCCTGGGCCAAGGCTGGAACCTCGCGCTCTTCGGGGCCCTCCTTCTCTTCCTTGCGGCGGGGCTCTACGGAGCCTCTCGCCGGAGGAGGAAGGCCCCTGCTCCGAATTCCCTGCCCTCCCCCGGAGGCCTCAAACCCCTGAAGCCCCTGCTCCGGCGCACCCGGAAGACCGCCCCTCCAGGGCCCGGGGAGACCCTCCGGCGCTGGTTCCATCGGCTGGGGGAACTCCGGCCGGAGAGGCGGGAGGCCCTCCAGGTTCTCCTTCGGGAGGCGGAGGCGGTGCACTACGGGGACGGTTCCGAGGAGCGCCTGCGCCCCCTGGCGGCAGAGGAGGCCAGGCACTGGAAATCATGAGCGGGGCGGTTCAGCCGGGGTCCCGCTCCAGCATGCCGAAACGGGCCAGGATGCGCTTCTCCCCTCCCTCGAAGCGGATGGTGTAGGTGAGGCCCTCCCCCCGCCCGGTGGAGGCGGTCACGATGCCCCGGCCGAAGCGGGGGCTGAGGACCCGCGTGCCGGCCGGCCAGGCGCCGTCCCCACCCTCTTCTTGAGAGGATTCCACCCGCGGGGTTTCCGGGGGCCGGCCCTGGGCGGCCCGGACCCGGTCGAAGAAGCCCCGGATCCGGTGGAGTTCCGAGGCCACGCTGGCGCCGTCGGACCCCCGCGGGGGCCGTCCAGGGGACTGGATTCCGAGGCCTTCCCGGTGCAGTTCGGTGCCCCAGCGGATGGGGGTCTCCAAGGCCTCGGGAGGCAACTCGCGCAGGAAGCGGCTGGGCATCCCCAGCACTTCGCTGCCCATGATGCGCCTCCGCCGGGCGGCGGACAGGAAGAGTTTCCGCTGGGCCCGGGTGATCGCCACGTAGAAGAGGCGCCGTTCCTCCTCCAGGCCTTCCTCGGTCTCCCTCGCGTTCCGGTTGGGGAAGACATCCTCCTCCATCCCCACCAGGAACACCGCCGGGAACTCGAGGCCCTTGGCGCAGTGGATGGTCATCAGGCTGAGTTGGGCGGCCTCGTCCACCTCGTCCGCGTCGGCGGCCAGGGTGATGCGGTCCAGGAACTCGGGCAGGCGCAGCCCCATCCCTTCGGCCTCGGCCGCGGCCGACAGGAATTCCTCCAGGTTCCGCATCCGGCCTTCGGCCTCCAGGGTGCCTTCCTCCTCCAGGGCCTGGAGGTAGCCGGATTCGTGGAGCACCCACCGGAGGAGCCCTGGAAGCCCGAGCGCCTTGAGCTCAGCGCCGGCGCGACTGAACAGGTCCAGGAAACCCTTGAGTTCCCGCTGGGCCCTCCCCTTGAGCTCCCCGCGCCCGAGCAGGGACGCCACGCCCTCCAGGGGGGTCCCCTCCTCGGGAATGGCTGCCTCGATGCGGGCGAGGGTGGTGGGACCCACGCCCCGGGAGGGGGTGCTGACGGCTCGCCGGAAACTCACGAGGTCGAAGGGATTGCTGATCAGGCGGAGGTAGGCGATGAGGTCCTTCACTTCCGCCCGCTCGTAGAACTTCACCCCTCCCACCAGCCGGTAGGGCAGGTTCGCGGCCCGGAGGGCCTCCTCCAGCTGGCGGCTCTGCCAGTTGGCCCGGTAGAGCACGGCCAAGCGCCCCTCGGGGAAGCGCGCCCGCTCGTCCAGGACCCGCTGGACCACCCACTCGGCCTCCAGGCGCCCCTCGTCGGCGAGCTTGAAAGTGATGCGCTCGCCGTGGCCCAGGTCGGTCCAGAGGGTCTTGCCGATGCGCTGCGAATTGTTGGCGATCACCGTGCTCGCGGCGTCCAGGATGGCCTGGGTGGAGCGGTAGTTCTGCTCCAGCTTGATCTGCCGGGCCTCGGGGAAGTCCCGCTGGAAGTCGAGGATGTTCCGGATGTCCGCCCCGCGCCACCCGTAGATGGACTGGTCCTCGTCGCCCACCACGCACAGGTTGCGGTGCCGGGCGAGGTGCTGGACCAGCAGGTACTGGGCGCGGTTGGTGTCCTGGTATTCGTCCACCAGGATGTAACGGAAGCGCTGGCCGTAGTGTTCCTGGATGGCCGGTTCCCGGAAGAGGCGTTCGGTGAACAGGAGCAGGTCGTCGAAATCGCAGGCGCGATGGTTCCGGAGGCCTTCCTGGTAGAGGGCGTAGGCGTCCACCGCCCTCGCGGTCCAGGCATCCAGGGCCTCCGCCCGGGCCTCCGCCGGCAACAGGCACCGGTTCTTGAAGTCGCTGATGAACTCCAGGACTTTCTTGGGATGAAACTGCCGTTCCGGCAGCTTCAGTTCCGCCAGCACGCGCTTCATGAGGCTGCGCTGGTCGGAGGGATCGAAAATCACGAAGTCCCTCCCGACGGGAGTGCGGTCGCCGTCCCGCCTGAGGATGCGCGTGCAGAAGCTGTGGAAGGTGCTCACCCACAGCTGTTCCACGGGAACTCCCACGAGCCGCTGGACGCGGTCCCGCATCTCCTCCGCGGCCTTGTTGGTGAAGGTCATGGCCAGGATGGAGCCCGGACTGACGCCCTGTTCTTCGATGAGCCAGGCCACCCTTCGGGTGATCACCGTGGTCTTACCCGACCCCGCCCCGGCAAGGATGAGGAGGGGACCCTCCGCGTGCAGAACGGCCTCCTGCTGGGGCGGATTCAGGTTCCAGAGCAGGGGATGCTCGGCGAGGGGGCCGGTGGGAGGCATCCTACGATTCTACTTCCCGGCACCCCGGCGGCCCTTCCTCGGGTTGCGGAGGAACTGGACGAGCTTCCGGACCTCCTCCTCCCCGAGGCTTGCGCGGAATCCCGGCATGGCGCCTTTCCCGTCGAGGATGGCCCCGAGGAGTTCGTCGTCGCTCCGGTCGGCCAGCCGGCGGGGATCGTCCAGGCGCGGACCGAGGGGGCGGGGGACCTCCGCCCCCTTGGCCGCAGGGAACGGTCCGTGGCATTTCGCGCAATGGCGACCATAGATGGCCGCAGAATCCGGGCCCGCTCCGGCCAGGGAAGCCGCGAGGAGCAGGCCAAGAACAGGACGGCGCGACATGGAAGCGACGCTAACACGGCGAAGGGTGGCTCAGGATACGCTGGTGGGTCGCTCCCGTGGCGGAATGGCAGACGCCGCGGACTTAAAATCCGCTGCCCGCGAGGGCGTGCCGGTTCGACTCCGGCCGGGAGCACCACTGGGGGGCCCCTGCATGGACGAGGTGGTGATCGCGGGCGGCAGCGGCTTCCTGGGCAGGGCCCTGGCCGCACGCCTGGCGGCCGAGGGGACCCCCGTGGTCATTCTCAGCCGCCGCAGCGGGCAGGATTTCGGCCCCGGAATCCGGCGCGGGGCCTGGGGAAACCTGGCCCAACGGCTGGAGGGTGCCCGGGCCGTGGTGAACCTGGCGGGAGAGAACCTGGCGGGGGGCCGGTGGACCCGGGCCAGGATGGACCTGCTCCGGTCGAGCCGGGTGGAGCCCACGCGGTGGATCGTGGAGGCCCTGTCCGCCTGCACACGGCCGCCCTCCGTCCTCGTCAACGCGAGCGGGGCGGGCTACTACGGCGACACGGAGGTCCCCGTGGACGAAGGGGCCCCCCCCGGGAGCGGATTCCTGGCGGACACCTGCGTGGCCTGGGAGGCCGAGGCGGTGGCGGCCGAGCGCATCGGGATCCGGGTCCTGCGGCTGCGGATGGGGGTGGTCCTGGCCCGCGAAGGGGGCGCCCTGCCCCGGTTGGCCCTCCCGGTCCGGTGTTTCGCCGGGGCCCCCCTCGGACACGGCCGTCAGGGTTTCCCCTGGATCCACCTCGAGGACCTGCTGGGGCTGGTCCAGGCAGCTCTCTCCGACGCCCGGTGGAGGGGAGCCGTGAACGCCGTCGCGCCCTCCCTTACCTCCCAGGGCGAATTCACCCGCAGCCTTGGAAGGGTTCTCCGGCGCCCCATCCTGCCCCTGCCCCCCTCTCTCAGCTCCGGTGTCCTCAAGGTCCTGCTCGGAAGGATGGCGGACGAAATGCTGCTCGGCGGTGCCTTCGTGCGCCCCGCCGCCGCCCTGGAGCGGGGCTTCGGGTTCGGCTTCCCCGACGCCCGCGCCGCCCTTCAGGACCTGCTGGGGCCGGTCAGGCCACTTCCCCCCGAAGGTGGTGGGGGCCCGCCCCGGTGATCCGGGCCTGGACGAGCTCGCCGAATGGGAGGCTGCGCCCAGGCCCCGCCTGCAGGTGAACGTTCTTCCAGTCGGCGGTGCGCCCCATCCAGTGGCCGGCTTCCGTGGCGGCCGGGCTTTCGATCCGCACGGGCACGGTCCGCCCGACCAGCCGGCGGTTGCTCTCCTCGGTCAGGTCGGCCTGCCTTTGCTGGAGCCGTCGGAGCCGGGCCCCCTTCTCGGCCTGGGACAGGTCGTCCTTGAGCCGGAGGGCCGGGGTTCCGGGCCTGGGCGAATAGATGAAGCTGAAGGAGGCGTCAAACCGAACCTTTTCCAGCAGGTCCAGGGTGGCCTGGAAGTCCTGGTCGGTCTCTCCGGGGAACCCCACGATGAAATCCGTGGAGAGGGAAACCCCTTCCCTCTCCTCGCCGAGCCAGGAGACCCGCTCGAGGTACTGGTCCACGGTGTACTCCCGCCTCATCCGCCGCAGCACGGCGTCGGATCCGCTCTGCACCGGAAGGTGGAGGAAGGGCGCGACCTTGGGATGGCCGACGATCAGCCTCGCGAGCCTGGGCGTGAAATTCATCGGGTGGCTCGTGGTGAATCGGATCCATTCCAGCCCTTGCAGCTCCCCGATCCGCTCCACCAGGTCGGCGAAATCGCAGCCGCCGGCGTAGCTGTTGACGTTCTGCCCCAGCAGCTCGACCTCGCGGAATCCCGCGGCCACCAGGCCCCGGACCTCTTCCACCACGTCCTTCCAGGGGCGGCTGCGTTCGGGGCCGCGGGTGGCGGGCACCACGCAGAAGGTGCAGGCGTGGTTGCAGCCCTCGATGATGCTGACCAGGGCCTTGGCGGTCTCCCCCCGGCGGGTGGCCTCGGGCGGGAACAGGTGGTTGTCGGGATGGGCTCCCGTATCAATGAGGCGCCGCCCGCCCTCCAGGGCCTCCCGCACCAGGTCGGGCAGCTGGCGGAGGGCCATGGTCCCCAGGACCAGGTCGACCTGGGGGGCGCGCTTGAAGAGGGCCTCCTTTTCCTGCTGGGCCAGGCAGCCCGTGACGCCGATGAGGAAGGGACGCCGCTTCTTCTCCTCCCGGAGGCGGCCAAGTTCGCTGTACACCTTGTGGACCGCCTTCTCACGGATGGAGCAGGTGTTGAGCAGGACAAGGTCGGCGCTGGACCAGTGGGGGACGGGCTCCATGCCCATGCCCGCCAGGAGGCCCGACAGCTTCTCGCTGTCGTGGTCGTTCATCTGGCAGCCCCAGGTCGCGACGTGGAATTTCATGGCGCCTCGACTTCCCCTGGGCCCCGGTCAGCCTCGACCCAGCTTGGCCCGGAGGACATCCCCCTCCAGCGCAACCTGGATTCCGAGTGCCTCGCCGAGGCGCACCGCCCAGCGGGAGGCGAGGTCCCTGGGTCCTGGGCCTCCGGGTGCCAGGGCCTCCGGGAGGGTCGGGCACGCGGAGAGGAGCACCTCGAAGGAACCCCCGTCCCGGCCAAGACCAATGGTGAGGCCCTGGTCCGCTGTGTAAGGGAGGAGGAGCCGCGCCATGGCGTGGATCCAGCCCCGGAGCAGGACCCCCGGAACCGGGGTCTCCGGCGGGAGGGACGAGTCGATCTGGATGGTGGACCTGAACATCACCCGGAGAGGCTCCAACTGGGTGTGGAGCCGTTCCTTCCAGGTTTCCAGCGGTTCGGAATCGGCGGAGGGGAGGGTCTCCATGGCCAGGCTTCGGGCCCGCACCAGGGCCGTCTGGCCCTCGCTCAAGGCCGCGGAGAGGCGCCTCCTGTCCCGGTCGGAGAGGGGCCGTTCCGCGGGGGAGAGGTCGAGGATCCCCTGGACCCCGGACAGCACGTTCGCAAGGTCGTGCAAGGTCGCCCGGATGAGTCCTTCGGCGGCGGCTTCCATGGCAAGTCCATCAATGTGTTGGCGTTCAAGCCCCCACCCAGGGTACCGTATCGGTACCTTCCCTGAAGGGTTTTTCCCATGCAGAGCCACACCAAGCGCCTGGGCGAGATGCTGGTGGACGCCGGGCTGATCTCCCCCGCCCAGCTCCAAGAAGCCCTGCGGCACCAGCGGTTCGCCGGAGGCCGGATGGGCACCAATCTGGTGGCCCTCGGCTACATCAGCGAAGAGGTCCTCATGGACTTCCTTGCCCACCAGACCGGTGTGCCCAGGGCGGATCTCCGCACCCTCAACATCGACCTGGCGATTCTCCGGCGCATCCCCCGCCGCCTGGCCGAGCAGCTCACCATCCTTCCCCTCGCCTACAAGGAACCCAAGACACTCGTCCTGGCCATGGCCGATCCGTCGGACCTCAACGCCATCGACAGTGCCCGCTTCGCTTCGGGACTCACCATCGAACCCATGGTGGCCTCCCACAGCGCCCTGCGGTCCGCCATCGCCGAACAGTACCGGAAAGTGGACGGCGGCGCCCCGGCTCCCATCACGGTGGAGGTCGGCCCTTCCCTCAACCTGGACGAGGGGCTTCCGGTCAATTTCGAGATTCCCGCCCCGGGGCCCAACGACAGCGCGCCCTCCTCGTCCCCCGCGGTGAAGCCCTACCCCAAGGATCCCTTTTTCGACGGCATCGAAGGGGTCTCCCCTGCGGACCCCTTCGGCCTGTTCGAGGGGGGTGGAGAGGGGGCCGCCCCCCCCGCCCAGGGCACGCCCCTGCCCGGCACCGCGACCTCCGCGGGATCCCCCGCGCCATCCGCGGGAGGCCTCATCCCCTCCCGGAACGCCCGGGAAGGACGGACCAGGCCCCTGGATTCCTTCCAGACCCGGGTGCTCCTCATTGGACTGGTCCGGCTGCTCCAGAAGCGGGGGGTGCTCGGGGAGGACGAACTCCAGCGCTTCTTGTCCAGCCTGATCGAGAGCGGGCTGCTCAGGGAGGACGGGAAGGACTAGCCCGGATCCTTCCCGCGGAGCATGGCTCCCCGCCGGGCGGGACAGGATCCCGAAGGACAGTGGCCGCAGGCGTCGGGAGGACAGCGCCCTCCGCCCCGGAGCATGGGCCAGAGGTCCCGGAGCAGCCATCCTCCCGCGAGGGCGGCGGCAAGGGCCGTGAGGAGGAACTGGACGTTCATGGCTCCTCCATCCTCACGAGAAACCCAGGACCCGGCCCGCCAGCACGGTGATCCAGGCCATCACCCAGGCCAGGCCGAGCCCGTAGGCCACGCCGAAGAGGCTCCACCCCCAGCTGCCCAGCTCCTTGCGCATCATGCTGACGGTCCCGAGGCAGGGCGTGTAGATGAGGGTGAAGACCATGAACGCCAGGGCCGTGAGGGGCGTGAGCCCGCTCTGGTCCCGGAGGGCGCGCTGCAGCGGGCTGAGTCCCTCCCCGGGGGCCGACCCGCCGGCAGGGGCCTGATGGATGACCGCCATCGTGCTGACGACGATCTCCTTGGCCACGAAACCCGCCGAGAGGGCCACCACGTCCTTCCAGGCCTCCGGGCGGGAGTGGTCGGGGTCCAGGATGGGCGAGAGGAGGGGCTGGATCCGTTGGCCGGCCCGGGCCGCGAGGCTGGAATTGACGATGCGGCTCTGGTGGCGCAACTGCGCCGATTCCAGGGCGGCCATCTCCTGCCGGGGGGGCAGTTTCTGGGCCAGGATGTCGGCCTCCTGGGTCCGGAGCTCCTGGGCCCAGGCCCGGTTCCCGATGCCGGGGTAGTGGGACAGGAACCAGATGAGGGTGGCCCCGGCCAGGATCGTCGTCCCCGCGCGGCTCAGGAAGACCGATCCCTTCTCCCACATGTGGATCAGGGTGCTCTTGAGCACGGGAAGCCTGTAGGGCGGGAGTTCCATCACGAAGGGGGCTTCGGGGCCCCTGAAGAGGGTGCTGCGGAGAATCCGGCCGGCGAGCATGGCCAGCGCGAATCCCAGGAAATGCATGGCGAGGACGGCCAGGGCGGCCGCCAGGGGGCGGAAGAAGGTCCCCGCAATCAGGATGTAGACCTGGAGGCGCGCCGAGCAGGAGACCAGGGGCGCCACCAGGATGGTGATGAAGCGGTCGGAGCGGCTCTCGATGGTGCGCGTGGCCTGGACCGCGGGCACGTTGCAGCCGGTACCCATGACCAGGGGGATGAAACTCTTCCCGTGGAGGCCCATCAGGTGCATGAGACGGTCCATGATGAAGGCCGCCCGAGCCATGTACCCGGTGTCCTCCAGAAAGGCGATGCACCCCATCAGGAGCATGATCACGGGAACGAACACCACCACGGCCCCGACCCCGGGGATGATCCCGTCCACGACGAGGCTCGCCACCTCCCCCGGGGGGAGCAGGGCTCCCAGGCGGTCGTGGATCCAGGAGAATCCCAGGGCGATCCAGTCCTGGGGGTACTTCCCGAGCACGAAGGTCAGGCTGTAGACGGCCACCATCACCAGGACGAAGATCGGGATGCCCAGCCAGCGGTGGGTGAGAACGCTGTCGAGGCGGTCCGTGGCCCCCCTGGGAACCACCTTGGGCGCGCGAAGGACCTCCTTCACCAGGCCGTGGGCGAAACCGTACCGGCGCTCCGCGAGGAGGGTGGGGCAGTCGTCCCCCAGGTGCCGCTCCAGGAAGGCACGGCTGGCTTCCGCCTGGGCCTGGACCGCGGTCTGGGCATGGCTTTCGGCCACGAGGGCGGCGGCCTGGGCGGATCCTTCGAGGAGCTGGATCGCGAGCCACCGGGGGGGAATGCGCCGGACGAGTTGTTCATCTCGCCGGATGTCCCCCTCCAGCTTCCGCAGTTCGCCCTCGATGTCCTCCCCGTACCCCACGTGGATCGGCCGCCGCAACTCCTGTCCCTGCGCCAGCGCCGCCAGGACCGATTTCAACTCCTCGACCCCCTCCCCGCGGCTGCCCACTGTCCGGACCACGGGCCCCCCCAGGAGGGTGGCCAGGGTGGGAATGTCCAGGGTCATGCCCAGGCGCGCGGCGTCGTCCGCCATGTTGAGGGCGAAGGCCAGGGGCTTCCCCAGCTCCAGCAGGAGGGTGCTCAGGTAAAGGTTCCGCTCGAGGTTCGAGGCGTCCAGGACGTTGAGGATGAGGTCGGGTTCGGGCGAGGCCAGGTACTGGGCCGTGATCCGCTCATCCTCGCTTTTCGCCGCCAGGGAGTAGGTCCCGGGCAGATCGACCACCTCGATCTCGAGGCCATCCTGGAGGAACTCCCCGGAGCGGCGTTCGACGGTCACCCCCGGCCAGTTCCCGACGTGGTGCCGTGAACCGGTGAGGGCGTTGAAGAGCGTCGTCTTCCCGCAGTTGGGGTTCCCCGCGAGGGCCACCGTGACCATTCAGGCCTCCGGCACCACGAGGATGCACGCGCTCTCCTCTTTCCGGAGGGAGAGGTGCGTTCCCCTGATCACCAACTCCATGGGATCGCCCATGGGGGCAAGGCGCTCCACCCGGATCCGGGTGCCCCGGATGAAACCCATTTCCAGAAGGCGTTGCCGGATCTCCCCCTTGGCCTCCACGCTGTGAACCTTGGCGAAGGCCCCCGGGGGCAACTGGTCCAGGGGGAGAGGGAGTTGTTGAGACGTATTCTCAATTTCTATCATCACTCCAGTGTAATCTCCCCACCCCCCCGTTCAAGCCCCGGGGACGGGATTCGGACCCGTGGATGTAGAATGCCTGGTACCTACGGATTTCCATGACGCTGCCCAACATCCTGACCCTCGCCAGGATCCTGGCCATTCCATTCTTCGCCATCGCCCTCTGGTACGGGCACCATGCCCAGGCCTGCATCATCTTCGTGGCCGCCGGCCTGACGGACCTGCTGGATGGGCTCATCGCCCGGACCTGGAACATGGGGTCGGAACTGGGAGCCATCCTGGACCCCGCAGCGGACAAACTGCTGATGACGACGGCGTTCGTCCTCATGGCCTGGCCGCGGGACCACTACGTCGCCCCGGTGCCGGTCTGGGTGGCGATCCTGGCCATTTCCAGGGATGTGGTCATCTCCGTGTTCGCCTTCACCAACCTGGCCAGGGGAGGATCGTTGAGGGGGGTCCCCTCCATGCTGGGAAAGGTCACCACCGCCACCCAGCTCGTGGCCTTGTCCCTGGGGCTCCTGATGAACGCCCAGGGCCCCCAGGCCTGGCAGCGGTGGTTCAATCCCTGGATGTACTACCTGGTGGCCGCCCTGGTGCTGGGCTCGGGAATCCACTACTTCCTGAGGACCCATCGGCAGGAGCGGCCGGTCTAGGCGCGCACCCCCGGGGCAGGATCCCGGTAGCGCCATGGACTCAGCAGGCGCTTGGTGCGGAGGCCCAGGACCATGCGAAGTATCTTGGTGTTCCGGCCCAGGACGTGAAGGCGAGGAATCCAGTAGAGGCTCCGCCGCCGCTGCCAGAGGAGGGCCACCAGGGCGGGGCAGAACCAGGCTTCCCGCCAGGCCAGGAAGGCCCGGTGGAGTTCCATGAAGTAGGGCTGGTGGGGGCCCGGCCACTCGGAAAGGCGCCCGATCCAGCGGATCCTCTGGTCGGTCGCCTCCAGGCGGGGCCTCCTGCGCCGACTCGGGGAAGTCCCTGATAGATCGGTCACCGTCGCGGCGTGCTGACGGTAGTGGACCCAGACCTCGGGGACGAAGGTGATTCCCCTGCCCGAGGCGGCCACGAAGGCCAGCCACCAGTCGTGGAAGCATCCCTCGGGGAAGGGGCAGGCCTTCTCCACCAGGTCCCGCCGCGCCAGCAGGGCATGCCCCGAGACAGCGTTGGCGAAGGTGAAGGCCACCGGGTCCCGACCGGAGTACATGTTCAGGAGGTCCGAGACCTTTTTCCCCATCGGCCGGCCCTCCTCGTCCATGAAGGCCGAATCGCAATAGGCCAGGTCGTGGTCCCCCAGGGCCGCCAGGAGCCCGGAGATCTTTTGGGGTTGCCAGCGGTCGTCCTGGTCGCAGGGAGCGATGAAGGCCCCCCGCGTGAGGTTGAAGGCCCGTTCAAAATTCTTGAGGAA
Source organism: Acidobacteriota bacterium (assembly GCA_016213735.1). GTDB lineage: Bacteria > Acidobacteriota > Holophagae > Holophagales > Holophagaceae > JACQZU01. Next base: position 48,778 of record JACQZU010000006.1, read on the forward strand.
ACCCAGGTTCCGGTCGTTCCGGAACACACGCAGGCGGGGGTCCCTCTGGGCAAAGGTCTGGAGGATGTCCGCCGTCCCGTCCGTGGAGGCGTCGTCCACCGCGACCACTTCAAGGTTGGGCCAGTCCTGGGCCAGAAGTGATTCCACCTGCTCTCCCAGGTGGCGCGCCCCGTTGTAGGTGCACAGGGCGACGGAGACCAGGGGCGGATGGGACATCAGGGCCGGGGTCGGGCCAGGACGACGAACTGGAGGAACTTCATGTCGCGGAGGCCCCCCGCGAAAGCCAGGCGGTCCAGCCACCGGAGCCGACGGGGCACCTTGGCCCCCACCAGGCCCTCCACGGAAATCACCTGGAAGCCTGATTCCTCCATCATCCGGACCATGGAGCGGCGCGTGAAAAAGCGCAGGTGGGTCTGGTCGAGGACGCCCTCGGCGCGGTATCGCCAATCCCCCTCGAAGAGCAGGTCTCCCAGGACGCTGTGGTGCAGGACGTTGGGAATGCAGGCGAAGAGGACCCCTCCGGGTGACAGCTTGGGGCGCACCAGGGACAGGACGCCCCAGGGGTCCGGGAGGTGCTCCAGGACGTCGTTGAAGGAGATGCAGTCGAAGTGGCCGTCCGGAACCTGGGGAAGGCAGGTCTCGGCGGTCCCGGCCAGGACCTTGTCGAGTTTCTCCGCGGCCCGGGCCGCCGCGTCCGGGAAGGGCTCGATCCCCCACACCTCGATGCCCCTGGACCGTTTCACCTGGGCTCCGAAGGTCCCCCCGGAGCACCCCACGTCCAGCAGGCGCGTGAGGGTGGCGGGAAGATGGGGCAACAAGGAACTCCGATCGCTGTCGAAATAGTCCCCGTTCTTCTTCAGGTAATCGTGGTCCATCCCTCCCCTGCCCGCCGGGGGGCCCCGTGGCCCCGGGAAGGGTAGCACGAGGCTCGCCCTGCCCTGCGGAGCCCCGCTCAGGCTAGAGTGGTCCTTCCCCCTGACTGGGAGAGGAACCCTTGAGGAAACCGCCGAAGAAGCCTGTCCGGAGACCCGCCGACCCGGGTCCGGCCGGAACCCGGACCAGGGTCCCCTCCCCGGGAGAGCGCCTCCAGAAGATCCTGGCCCACGCGGGGGTCGACTCCCGGCGGAAATGCGAGGAGCTGATCCTGGCGGGCCGGGTCCGGGTCAACGGGACGGTCGTCACCGAACTGGGGGCCAAGGCGGATCCGCGGAGGGACGAGGTCACCCTGGACTTCCAGCCCATCCGCCGCGAAGAGGCTGTCTACATCCTCATGAACAAGCCGAAGGGCTACGTGACCACCGTGAAGGACGACCAGGGCCGGCCCACGGTCATGGCCCTCCTGAAGGGCGTGCCGGCCCGGGTCTACCCCGTGGGGAGGCTGGACTTCAACTCGGAGGGCCTCCTGCTCCTGACCAACGACGGGGAGCTGGCCCAGCGCATGGGGGCCCCGGAATTCCACATCCCGAAGATCTACCTCGTGAAGGTCCACAGGATCCCCTCCCGGGAGATCCTGGACGAGTTCCGCGCCGGCTTCCGCCTCTCGGGACGCCGCCTCAAGCCGTGCCAGGTGGAGATGGTCGAGCGTTCGGAGAACCCCTGGCTCCGGATCACCCTCATCGAGGGAAAGAACCGGCAGATCCGCCGGATGTTCGAGGCGGTGGGACACCCGGTCCACAAACTGCGGAGGATCCAGTTCGGCCCCCTGGAGGACCCGGCGCTCAAGCCCGGTGCGTGGCGATTCCTGACCCCCCAGGAGATCGGGGCCTTGAAACACCTCTGATCCCCATGCCTTCCCGGGGTCCTTGGCGCTACCCTGGAGCCAGCCCGGCCCCCCCTTCCCGCGAGTCCTTCCGTGAACCCCTACGACCTCCTCGAAATCAAACCTGGCGCCACCGCGGACGAAATCAAGACCGCCTACCACCGGCTGGCCAAGCAGTGGCACCCGGACCGCTTCACCGGCCCGGAGAAGGAGCAGGCGGAACACCGGTTCCGGCAGCTGACCGAGGCCTTCAACATGGTCAAGTCCAGCGCCCCCGCGGCCCGGCCCATCGAATTGGACCACAACAAGCCGCAGGCGTCGGACCCCAGCGCCACCATCCCCTCGGCGCCCGCTCCGGGGGCCCCCACCCCCATCGTGGTGCGGCCCGCGGATGTCCACACCGCCACGCAGGACTGGTACGCGAACGCCAAGAAGGCCTACGAGGGCAACCGCTTCGGCGAAGCCCTGGGCCTGATCCAGTACGCCCTGAAGCTCGATTCGGAGAAATGGGACTACCACGCCCTGCAGGCCAAGATCCTGGAAGCCATGGGGACCGACAAGCGCTCCCTCGTGGGGGCCCTCGAGAACTGCCTCCGGCTGAACAACCGGGACGCCGACGCCGCCATCAAGCTCGCGGAGACCTACCAGGCCCTGGGGATGTACGCCCGGGCGACGCGCTACTGGGAGTGGGCCCGGAACCTGGCCCCCGACCATCCCTACTTCGTGAAGCAGCGGGCCAGCGCCAAGGAAAAGGCCATGGAAACCGCGGAGGGCCTCGGCGGGACCCTGAAGATGTGGGTGGACCAGGCCAAGGACGCCCTCTCCCGCATCACCAAGCGCTGACCCCTGCTGGAACGGCGGCGGCCCCTAGAGGGGCTCCTCCAGGAAATCCATGAGGTGGCCGCTCTTGCGGGCCTTGGTCTGGAGGTAGAACAGGTTGTGGGGGTTGGACGCGGCCTGGTGGGCCTCCCGCTGGACGTGGATCCCCGCCTCCTCGAGGGCCTCGATCTTCCGGGGGTTGTTCGTGAGGAGGCGGACCTTGTGGATCCCGAAGAAGCGCAGCATCTCCACCGCGCAGTCGTAGGTCCGGAGGTCGTCGGCGAAGCCGAGGCGGTGATTCGCCTCGACGGTGTCCAGACCCTGTTCCTGGAGGGCGTAGGCCTTCAGCTTGTTCAGAAGGCCGATGCCCCGGCCCTCCTGGCGCAGGTAGAGGACGATGCCCCCGTGCTCGCCGGTGTAGCGGAGGGCGGATTCCAGCTGGGCCCTGCAGTCGCAGCGAAGGCTGCCCATGACGTCCCCGGTCCAGCACTCGCTGTGGATCCGCACGGGGACCCGCTTCCGGGCGTCGATCTCACCGCTGACGATGGCCAGGTGCTCCTTCCCCGTCAGGCGCTCCGCGAACCCGTACACCGTGAATTTCCCGAAGGTGCTAGGAACGGTGGCCTTGGCGACGAAGGGAAGGGCCTCCGTCTCGAAGCGGGTCACCACTTCCAGCGGGGAGTCGGGCCCGAGTCCGAGCCGTGGGGCGCTGCTGCTGTCTTTGGGGGCCATGGATCCTTCCTTGAGGGCTTGGTCCGATCCGGAGGGGCGGGAAAAGCGCCCGGGCGAGGGCCGGGTCAGGGGGGGAGGTCCGAACGGACCTGCGCGACCACCGCTTCGTCCACCCGGCGCGAGGCCTCCGCCAGGCTGGTCTCCAGGCGGGCCCCGGAGGCCAGGGTGTGGCCTCCGCCGCCGAAACGGCGGGCCACGGCGTTCACGTCCACCCGCTCCCGGGACCGCAGGCTGACCTTGATGCGGCCGTCCCGGGCCTCGTAGAGCAGGACGCTCACTTCCACGCCGGCCAGTTCGAGGGGCTTGTTCACCAGGCGGTCCAGGTCGTCGTGGTCCGCCCCGCAGGCGGCCAGGTCGGCCAGGGTCACCTGGAGGCGGGCGTAGGCCCCGCCTTCCAGGAGTTCCAGGCCCTGGAAGGCCCGGCCGAAGAGGCGGAGCTTCTGGGGTCGCTCCTGCCAGAAGAGCTGCTGGTAGGCCCGGGCGGGCCGAACGCCCTGGTCGATGAGGTCCGCCGCCGCCCGGTGGATGGCCGCGGTGCTGTTGGAGAACTGGAAATTGCCCGTGTCGGAGACGATGCCCACGTAGAGCGCCGTGCAGACCGAAAGGGACCAGGGGCGGGGTTCCCCTGCGTCGAGCAGGCGGTAGACCAGCTCGGCGCTGGCGCTGGCGGCGGGGTCCGTGAACTCCTCGTCGAAACCCGCCGGGGCATCCTTCAGGTGGTGGTCCAGGCAGGCCTTCCGGGCGGCCGAGGCGTGGAAGGGGTCCCGGAGGGGACCCAGGCGCTGGACTTCCGAGGCATCCACCACCAGCCAGGCGTCGGGCCAGGCCGACAGGTCCTTGTGACGCCCCGAGGGATCGAAGGGCTCCACCGCCTGGCCGGGATCGAGCCAGGCCAGGTCCGGGGGCAGGTGGGGGTGCACCACGATCCGGGCCTCCTTCCCCCTGGCGCGGAGAAGGTGGAACAGGGCGAGCGCGGTTCCCACGCCATCCCCGTCCGGGTTCTCGTGGGAACTGATGAGGATCCGGCCGTGGGAATCCAGGAAGGCTGCGAAGCGGTCCAGCATGGGAATAATCCCGACTCCTTCAGTCAAGAATATCTCACGGGGACCTACAGATGCTCTTTTTTCACTTCAAGACTTTTCGGTTTGAAACTCTTCAGTTCGCTCACCACCTCCGCCAGCATGGCCCGCTTGACGGCGTAGGGGAGGAAGGCGCTCTTGAACCCCATGATGATCACCTCCTGGATCTCCTCCAGGCCGAAGCCCAGGGTCTCGTGGAGGATGAGCAGTTCCTTGCTGACCGAGGTGTTCGTCATGAGGCGGTTGTCGGTGTTGACGGTGATCCTGAGGCCCAGGTCGTAGAAGAGCCTGACCGGGTGGTCCTCCATCTTCTTCACGGCCTTGGTCTGGAGGTTGGAACTGGCGCAGATCTCGAGGGGGATGCGGTGGTCGTTGACGTAATTGAGAAGGTCGCCGTCCTCGATGAGGCGCACCCCGTGCCCGATGCGGTGCGCGCCGCACAGGTGGATGGCCTGGTGGATGCTTTCCGGGCCGTAGGCCTCCCCGGCGTGGAGGGTGCAGTTGATGTTGTTGGCCAGCACCCGGCCGAAGGCCTCCTTGAACTTCTTGGCCGGGAAATCCTCCTCGGCCCCGGCCAGGTCGAAGCCCACCACGCCCTTGTTCTTGAAGGCCACGGTGAGGTCCGCCAGGCGGTTGCTCATCTCGGGGCTGATGTGGCGGATGCCGCAGACGATCACCCCGGTCCGGATGTTGTACTTCCGTTCGGCGAGGCGCAAGCCCTCCAGGACCGCCTGGACGATGTTGTGCAGGGTGAGCCCCCGCTGCTGGTGCAGGATGGGGCTGTAGCGGACCTCCATGTACCGCACGTTCTCCCGGGCGGCGTCCTCCGCCAGCTCGAAGGCCGTGCGCACCAGGGCCTCGTAGGTCTGCATCACCGAGAGCGTGATGTCGAAGGCCCGGAGGTACTCCACGAGGGACTTGCACTCCTCCCCCACCTGGACGATCTTCCTCAGGCCCTCCGCAGAATCCGTCGGGAGCTTGACCTTCTGCTGCTCGGCCAGCTCGAGGATGGTCTCGAGGCGCAAGCTCCCGTCCAGGTGGACGTGCAGGTCCGTCTTGGGGAGGCGCTGGATGTCCTGGAGCGTGAGTCTGGGCATGGCGCAGTGTAGCGCCCCCGACCGGCCCCGGGCGCAATCCGTGGGGGCCTTGTGACCTTTGCTCGCCCCGGCGCGGCGTGGAAGGGGACGGGACGCCTCCGCCCCGACGGAGCGCAGAGCGCGGGGGCCCAGGCCACCCCTGGACGCCGTTTGCCCCCACGGAGCAACACCAGCGAAGGCGCGGCTCCGCCGCGACGGAGCGCGGGGTGTGGGGGCCCAGGCGGCCCTTGGCCGCCGTTTGCCCCCACGGAGCAGAACAAGCGAACGAGCGGCTCCGCCGCGAAGGAGCGCGGGGTGTGGGGGCCCAGGCGGCCCCTGGCCGCCGTTTGCCCCCACGGAGCAACACCAGCGAACGAGCGGCTCCGCCGCGAAGGAGCGCGGGGTGTGGGGGCCCAGGCGGCCCCTGGCCGCCGTTTGCCCCCACGGAGCAACACCAGCGAACGAGCGGCTCCGCCGCGACGGAGCGCGGGGTGTGGGGGCCCAGGCGGCCCCTGGCCGCCGTTTGCCCCCACGGAGCAACACCAGCGAACGAGCGGCTCCGCCGCGAGGGAGCGCGGGGTGTGGGGGCCCAGGCCACCCCTGGCCGCCGTTTGCCCCCACGGAACAGAACAAGCGAACGAGCGGCTCCGCCGCGAGGGAGCGCGGGGTGCGGGGGCCCAGGCCACCCCTGGACGCCGTTTGCCCCCACGGAGCAACACCAGCGAAGGCGCGGCTCCGCCGCGACGGAGCGCGGGGTGTGAGGGCCCAGGCGGCCCTTGGCCGCCGTTTGCCCCCACGGAGCATCAAGTATGGATCTGGGAGACCCGGGCCGCGAGGTCCTTCTCGTCCACCTTCCCCTTGCAGGCCGAGCAGATCCCGAAGATCTGCAGGCTGTGGTGGAGGGGCTTGAACTTCTGCTGGGCACAGATGGCGTCCTGCAGGGACTCGAGGTCCTCCCGGAAGAACTCGATCACCTTCCCGCAGTTCATGCAGATCAAGTGGTCATGGTGCTCGCCGGGCTTCACGGCCTCGTACTGGGCCTGCTGGTGTCCCAGGCTGTCCTTCCGGACGATCCCGCACTGGACCAGCAGGTCCAGCGTCCGGTAGACCGTGGCCCGGGAGATGGTCTCCCCCTTCTGCTTCAGGGCCATGTGGAGGGTGTCGGCGTCGAAGTGGGAACCCCAGCCCAGGACGGCCGAAAGGAGGGCCCGGCGCTCGCCGGTGAGCTTCAACTGGTGGGTGCGGAGGAAGCCCTCGAAGCGAACCTGGTCAGCAGAACGGTCGGGCGGCACCGGCGCGAGGCGTGGGGTCATGTCGGCACTCCTTCGGACCAGTTTATGCCAATGTCCCGGGTGGCAATGGATACGATTTTTCCGATGTGATAAAGTGACATTCCCCCGAAAAAGGAATTTCGCCATGGCCCTCGTGATGATCCACGCCTCTCCTCTGTCCGCGGACCAGAAGAAGCGCATCGGCGACGGATTCCTCCGGATCCTCCACCAGGAGGGGGTCCCTTCTTCCTCCACGGTCATCCTCTTCAAGCCCGAGGACGCGGACATCTACCTGGACGGGGGGCTGCTCCACGAACCCGCGTCGGCCGTGCCCACCCGCGGGGAATCCCCGGCGCCGGCGCCGATCCAGGCCCCGGCCGAGGTCCGGGAGGCTCCCGTGGATTTCACCCGCCCCGCCCCTGCGACCCGGGGCTCCGGCCGCCCGGCCAAGACCGAGCGCATCGCCCTCCGGGACAGGCTCGTCCAGGCCCTCCAGGTGGACGGCGCCCTCTCCAGCTTCGAGGCGCAGACCAGGCTCAACCTCAAGGACGCCGACTGGGCCCCCAACGTCCTGCGGAAATTCTTCGCCGAACTGGAGGCGGAGGGACTCATCTCCAAGCAGGGCCAGAAGCGCGGGACCCGCTATGTCTGGAAAGGCATCGTCCAGGCCGGTTCGCCCGCCCTCCCGCCGGTGAAACTGGTGAAACGCCCCTCGGAGGAGGAGGCCTGAACCGAAGGGTGCCGCGCCCCGCGGGCGGAGTTCCCTGAATCCCTCGATCGCTCCGGCCCCAGGGCCCCCGGAATCCCGGGAGGGCCGCTGGGAAGGGAGGCCCACTGGGTCCCTGCCCTCCCGCGGACCCGGGCCCCTCACACGGTGAGCCCCCTCGTGGCCGCCAGTCCGGCCCCGCAGAGCAGTCCCACCGTGGCCAGGGCCCAGGGCGCCCCCAGGGCCTGGACCAGGGCTCCTCCCAGGAAGGGGCCCACCACCATGCCCAGGGAATAGGCCAGGTTCAGCACACCGAAGCCCGACGCAAAACTCTGGCTGCCCATCCGCTCGACCTCGTCCGCCACCGCGGGGCTGCAGGGGCTGATGAGGAAGCTGGCGTTCACCCCCAGGGCCACCAGCGCGGCCGCCAGGGTCCAGGGGGTGGGCACCAGCGCCGGCAGAGGCATGAGGAGCGCCGCGGACCCCAGGCCCAGGCGCAGGACCCGGGTGCGCCCCACCCGGTCGGACAGGCGGCCCATCCAGGGGGAACTGAGGGCGTGGGACAGGGCCATTCCGGCGAAAAGGAACCCGATGGCCCTGGAGCCGAGACGAAGGCGGCCTGCCATGTCCAGGGGCAGGACCGCCTCCAGCAGCGCCCAGGTCCCGGAGGCCACCACCGCCGCCCCGGCGAAGATCCGGATCACCCGGTTCTCGAGGAGGGCCCTCCAGGGGATGGGAGGCGCCTTCACGGGCTCCGCGTCCTGGAGCAGGAAGACCCGGCCCAGAGCGTCCAGGGCCACGAGGCCGATGCCCAGCTGGAAGGGGGCCGAGGGTCCGAAGTGCTGGTCCAGGAAGCCCGAGAGCGGAGGCCCGAGGAGCATGCCCAGGTTGGCCCCGGCGAAGGCGATGCCCAGGGCCCGGCCCCGTTCCTCGCTGGGCCAGTGGTCCGCCACCAGGGCCATGCCCGGCAGCCAGGTGGCGGCCCCGGCCACCCCCTGGAGCGAGCGGGCCGCCAGGAGGAGGGGAAAGCTTCGGGACCAGGCGAAGACCGCCGTGGTGAAGGCCAGGCCCGCCAGCCCCAGGAGCATGGGCATGCGCCGGCCCCAGCGGTCCGTGAGGCGCGCCACCGGGAAGGTGGCCAGGAGGAGGGCCACGGCGTAGCTCCCGAACAGCGCCCCCACCCCCAGGGGCCCAAGCCCCATTTCCGCCGCATAGCGCGGAAGGAGGGGGACCAGCAGCGCGTAGAGCAGCGTGTCCACGAAGAAGGCCAGCGAGGTGACCACCAGGGCCGCCCGCCGGGGCGCGATCAAGGGCATGCCTCAGGGTACGGGAACCCGGCCCGTCCCCGGGGCCCGGCGGTCCAGCCTTCGGGTCCGAAGTCGCGGCGGGTTCTCCCGCCGGGCGAGGGGCTTCGCCCTGCCCCGAACGCCAAGTCCGGTCCCCGGCCGGTCCCCCACCGGTAGCTCCACCCCCCCGGACGATCCCCTGCCCCTCTGCTCCGGGACCCCGGAGAGGCACGGCGCGATTCCGGGGCCCCCGCGGCCGCGCCCCCGTCCGTCCTTTTCCGGTCTGCCTAAGGGGTTCGTTCATGTTTCCCCTTTACTCGTCCCACGGACCGCCTAATTCTTTAGGAAGCCAACGGACCTCCGGGGCACCATCCAGAACGGAATCAAAACATGTCGCCTGGCTTCCGCCTTCCAAGCACCCCTCCCAGTTCGCCTAATTCCCCCCGGACCCGAACCGGATCCGCCCCGGAATCCCTCCCCCAACCCCCCGCATTAGGCGTACTCGCCCCCACCCGGGGCCGTCGTCTAATTCAAAGTTAGGAGGTCACTCTTGCCCCTCCCTGAAAGTGAGAGAATAAAATTCTTTGTATTCGTCATTGAGTCGCCTTCCGCAGTTGATCTTTATCACCGTCGGAGTGAAGGAGACATCATCAGGCAAGCTGTCAATTTAAACGGGATACCCTGTTACCTTCTAACCGCTATAAATATTGAAGCTTTTGAAGCTGCTCTTAGGATTGGGTTACCTGAAGCAATGGAAGCCAACCCTGGACGGGTACCAATTCTTCATATTAGTGCGCATGGATTTCAAGAAGGGATTCAGCTATCCAATTCAGAAATTCTCTTATGGGCTCGATTAAGACAACTATTATTGCCTATAAATAAAGAGCTTAGTAACGCCCTCCTGGTTTGCCTTTCGAGTTGCGAAGGATACGCAGGAACCAGAATGGCAATGTATATTGAAGACGATGGCTATCCATTTTTTGCACTCATTGCGAATGCAGAAAAACCTCTATGGTCAGAAACAGCTATTGCATACTCAACTTTTTATCATTGGCTTGCTCGAGGCGAATATGTTTTGCATGCCCTTGATGCAATGCGCGTAGCTTCAGGGAATAAAACATTCTTTGCAGAGATGGCGCATGAATCACGACAAGGATATATTAATTATATTCAATCGCTTAACGCTGAAGCTATTCAGACAAATCTTGAAAAACAAGCGGTCAATGATCAATCAGGCAATTCAATAAAGTTGCGTAAATATGGTCTCAATCAGCCCTCCTAACCAATCGTTCAACTCGGACCCAGCCGCTACGGCCCACCATGCTCTCTCTTGCCCATGTCCCCCGTCTTTGTTTCGCGTCCGGCCTGCGGCTGGGCCGGTTAACTTGTTTCGTTAGGCGACCAGTATGCTTTTACTTGAAGATCCACGAAATCAAGTTTTTGGAAATCTGGGTCTCTCCATGTTTTATGCTCTTGCAATGCCGCTACTCGGAATTTATTTAATAGGATGTTTTAAAAATGGTTACATGCCCTTTCAATCTTATAAAATCCATCGCCGAACGAGGCCTTTATTGTTCTGGCTGTTGGCTTCGCTATCCTCAGGGATAATTCTTTTCTTAACTATTGTGGCTGTTTCACCAATTTGGGCCATTAAATGATTCTATTCTATCGCCTAACACCTCGTTCAACCCGGCCCCAGCCGCAATCATCTCCCAGGCTCCCGTGATCGCTCCAGATTTCTCGTCCCCATTCCTCGTCCGGCCTGCGGCTGGGCCGGTTAACTTTTTCCGTTAGGCGCTTCAACCATGAACCAGGAACTCTTCAACAAAGCCGTTGAACACAATCGCGAGAGCCGAAAAGTGCTCCGTTGGCTTTCCCTTGTTGGGCTTCTCGCTGTACTCGCTGGGGTGCTTCTTGTCGTTCGCCCCTATGGAATCAATTGGCCCTGGTCCGCATTCATGCCGGAATTTCTTTATTCACGGTTGGCTCAGTCTTTAATCATTCTTGGCCTGCTCATGATTTTTTTATTCATCAAATCGTTATTCACAAGAAGGCACTAACATTGCGCCTAACATTGCGTTCAACCCGGACCCAGCAGCCTGTGTTTTCCGCGCTCTTTCGTGGGCGTGAATCCTCGTCTCTGTTCATGGTCCGGCTTGCGGCTGGGCCGGTTAACTTTTTCCGTTAGGCGTCATCGCACAGGAAATTGGTTGCATCTCTTTCGAGGACCAAC
>JACQZU010000007.1 GCA_016213735.1 Acidobacteriota bacterium
CCGTCACCCGCCCCGCAGCCCCGCAGCCGCGAAGGGGTCGAAGTCCGGAATGGGCCGGACTCCCGTGTTTCTTTATTTTGGCTTTTTCATGACCATTTTTTGCGAAGCAAAAAATGGTGACTCGGGCACTTCCTGTGCCCTCGCCCTTCGGGCGGCAATGGCCGGAGCCAAGGCGTCCGGAGGCTCATGGCTTGAAGGCAGGAAAAAGCGCAAGCCATGGTGACGCCTCGCTCCTGCTCGGCGCCCTTCGGGCGGCAATGGCCCGTTGGGCCATTCCGTCCTATTTGCCAATCCTGGCAAATGGTGCGGATAGAGGGACTCGAACCCCCACGACCGTGAGATCACTAGTACCTGAAACTAGCGCGTCTACCAATTCCGCCATATCCGCGTGAAAGAACCGCCGGAGGCCCGCAGGCGCCCGGGAAAAGAAGAATCAGCATACCTTCGGCGGCCCCCCGCGGCAAGGGTGGATCCCCGCTCCCACGTCCGGGTCCCGGCGAGGGAAAGGGGGGCCCCTACCACTCCCGGTAGGAGGACCCGTTCATGGCGGTTCCATTGGATTGGCTGTACACGTCGAAGACCGAGCCGCCCCCCCAGGAGGTGGAGGTGGGCTCGTCGTTGATCGACCGCAGGCCCCACTCGGCCTTGCCGGTCATGGGATCCACCGGGATGCGCCGCAGGAAGCGCATCTTCCCGGTGATCTTTCCGGTCATGGGAGCGCCCTCCACGAGTTCCTGGAGGGTCGTCGGGTAGCCCATGGCCTCCGGCGGCGGCGCCTTGATCTTCTGCTGGTCGGCCGCGGCCTTGTAGTCGTCGATGGCCGTCCGCATCTCCCGCAGGGCGCGACGCAGTTCCAGCTCCTTCTGCCGCTGGATCCCGTTCCGGGCGATGGGCACCACGGCGCCGGCCAGGATCATGAGCACCGTGGCGGTGATGAGCAGCTCCATGAGGGTGAAGCCCCGGGAGCCCTTCCCGATCCACGGTCGCCGCATGTCACTCCACCGTGACGAGGGCGTTCATCCAGCGGCCGCTGATGGGATTGGCCCCCACCATGAAGCGGCCCGCCTGGATGAGCACCGGGGCGTTGCCCGTCTGCAGGGCCTCCACGTCCAGCCAGGCCACCGCCCCGCTGTCCGTGGCCCCCCCCGTGCGCTTGAAGTTGATCACGAAGGAGCCGCCCTTCCCGGGAAGGGGCTCCATGGAACCCCCCTCGGCGGTGATGAACTCCCCCGGACCCTGGCCCACCACCTTCAGGCGGGAATCCACCTGCAAGGTCAGGCTGCCTTCGGTGACACCCTTGCCCCCGCTGGCGAGGATGCTGAGGCGGAGCCGATCTCCCTTGGCCAGGCGCTCGTTCAGCGGCGAGAGGAACAGCACCAGGTCGGAGGAGGCGGCACCCTGCAGCCCGGATTCCGCCTTGGTCTCGGAGGCCGGAGGAGCCGCAGCCGGGGGCTTGGGAGCGCCCTCGGGGACCTCCGGAGCCTTGGGGGCCGGAGGAGGCTCGGCCTTCTTGGGGGCCGGCGTTTCCGCGGGGGGCTTGCCGTCCTTGGGAGCGCCGGGCTTCACGACGGAGGCGGGGGGCTCGGGGGCCGGAGGGGGCTCCTCCCGGAGGGTCTTGTCCTTGGCCTCCTTCATCCTCGAGAGGGACATCTCGGGGTCGAAGGCCTCGAAGTCGTCCTCCACGAGGTCCGGCGTCCGGACCAGCACCGCCCGGATGGTGAGGATCACGTCCGTCTTGGCGCGGGTGCGGTGGGTGTTGCCGAGCAGTTTCCCGAGGACGGGGATGTCGGTGAGGCCCCAGATGCCCTGCAGGCTCTTCTGTTCCTCGTCCTTCAGCAGGCCGCCGAACACCGCGGTCTCGCCGTCCCGGAGGCGGGCCAGGGTCTTGATCTCCCGGTTCCCGAGGTCGGGCCGGCCCGGGGCCGATCCGGCCTTCAGGGTCTTCACGGTGGCCTCGATCTTCATCGTGATCTCGGTGTTGAAATGGACCCTGGGCTCGACCTTGATCTTCACGCCCACGTCCTCGTAGGAGAACTGGGTGCTCCCGTAGCCGTAGGCCCCGCCGAGGCCGCTGATGCCTCCGACCCCTCCCAGGCCGCCCTGGCCCCCCGTGCCGCCGCTGCCCATCTGGGGGATCCCCAGTGAGGACTGGGTGGTGCTGATCTTCTCGCCGATGTTGATGTCCCCCGTCTCGCCGGAGAGCACGCGGATGTTGGGGCTGGCCACCAGCTTGGCGTCGCCGCTGCTCTTGAGGGCGTCCAGGGCCAGGCTGGGGAAGAGGAAGCGCACGTCTCCCTTGCTGATCCGGATGCCGCCCTTGTTGGTGTTGGGGGCCCCGGTGTTGTCGATGGTGGCGCCCAGGCGGTAGACGCCCGAGGTGTCCGCAGGGCCGAGGACGGGCAGGAGGCCCACCTGCTCCAGGCTGCTCTCGGTGACCTCCAGCAGCTCCAGGTAGACCATCACCTCGGGCTTGGCCTTGTCCAGCTGCTTCACGATGCGGTTGGCAATGCTCAGCTCGTTGGGCTTGGCCTTGATGGTGAGGGCGTTCAGCCGCTTGTCGACGAAGACCTTCAGCGTCGGCATGAGCGCCGTGAAGACCTGCCGCACGTTTTCGACCTCGGCGTTGCTGAGGTAGAAGGTCTGGAGGAACTGGTTCTCGTAGAGATCCTTGTTCTGGGGCGTGTTCTTGAAGAGCATGATGCTGTTGGCGTCCAGCACCTTGTAGAACAGGTCGTTCTGGAGCATCAGGGTGTCCAGGATCCGCTGGAAGCTGAGTCCCCGGAGGTCGATGGACACCTGCAGGTCCTGGAAGGAGCTGTGGAAGATGATGTTGATGCCGGTGTTCTTGGACAGGATCTGGAAGATCTCCCGGAGTGAAGTTTTCCGGGAGAAGTTCAGGTCCAGGCCCTCGCTCATCTTCGGATTCAGCTGAAGGGGGCTGCGCTCCCCGGCCTTGGCCTTCATGGAGGCGATGTCCTCCCCCTCCGCCTCCCGCGCCCGCTTGCGCTGGAATTCGAGCTCGAGGTTCTTCAGCCAGTCCGCCGCCACCGCGTTGTTGGGATCCAGCACGAGGGCCTGGCGGACCTCCTGCCACTCCAGGTCCCGCTGGTTCTGGCGGCGAAGGTCCCGGGCCTTGTCCAGGTGCTGCTGGGCCGCCAGGACCGCGGAGCGCCGGTAGCCCAGCTTGGCCTTGGGGTTCCCGGGGTCCTGCTGCAGGACTTCCCGGTAGGCCCGGGCGGCATCCTCGTAGCGGCCCTCGTCGTAGGCCCGCTGGGCCTTGTGGAGGGAGCAGCCCAGGGCCAGGAGCAGCGCGAAGGCCGCCCCCAGGATCCGGAGGAGGGTCGGGCGGAGGGTCTTGGCATGCATGGCGGTCATCCGATCAGAATTCGTTGCGGACGTAGCCCGGTTGCTGGGGGCCGGCGCCGTCGGAGGGCTGGATCTTGTGCCGGAGGTCCGGGTACTTGAGGTTCTGGAACTCGGCCCCCGTATCGTCGAGCTTCACGAGCTTCCAGCCGGGGAAGCTGAGATCGCCCAGGGGGAGGGTGAGGGGTTCCTCCCCCTTCATGAAGGCGCCGATCTGCCCCTGTTTCCGGGTGGCCAGGAAGCCCAGGTAGCGCACGCCCTGGGGCCGGGTGCCGGCCTGGATGTCCCGGTCGGCCTGGCGGCGCTTCGTCTCCACCACTTCGGGAGTGGGGGGTGGGGGCGGCGGCACGAAGACCTCGTACACCTCGGTCTCGGCCTGCCGGGAGTCGAAGAGGAAGAGGTCCCGGGACATCTCCGGATCCCGCGGCAGCTCGCCCGCCTTGGTGAGCTTGGCCAGGTCCGGGAGCTTCTCGAGGGCCTTCAGCTGAGGGTCGGCCTCCCCGGGGACGGGGGCGGGGGCGCCCGCCACGGCCCGTGCGCGCCGCTTCGGCTGTTCGGGCCAGAGCATCCAGACCATGCCCGCGAGAACGGCGAGGAACACCACGGCCATGCCCTGGGTGCGCCGACTGGTCCGCAGCTCCTGGAGGAAGTCCTTGGGGGTGGGGGGCTGGCCATTGCTCATCAGGCGCCCTCCTCGGCCACCGGGGCCTTGGCCCCGGCCTTGCGGAAGGCCCTCAGCAGCACGGTGAGCCGGGCACCCTCGGGGCTCTCGTCCAGCTTGACCGCGCCCACGGCGAAGGGCTGCCCGCTCCGTTCCAGGGCGAGCATGAAGGATTTCAGGGAGGCGTAGACCCCCAGGGCGTTGAACTCCACGTCCAGGGACTCCAGGTCGGTGCCCTTGGCCGCCTCCCGGTTGGGGGCCTGGTACTTCACCGCCTGAAGGCGGATCCCGTGCTCAGTGCTGAGGTCGTGCAGGGCCTTGCTCAAATCCCACTGGAGCTGCCCGATGCTCTTCTGGGACATCTGCTTCTCCAGGGTCTGGAGCTCACCCTCGCTCGCCGCGAGGCGCCCGGCGAGGGCCTTGCGGCCCTGCAGCTCGGCCTCCTGCTGGCGGAGGTCCTGCTCGGCCCGGTCCCGGGCCCGCTGCTGGTTGGAGAGATCCTGGCTGAGGCCCGGAAGCACGAAGAGGGCGACCAGGAGGCCCGCCGCTGCGAGGGCGGCCCCGATCCAGGCCCGGGTGGCGCTGCCGCGCAGGGAGGCGCTCATGGGCGACCTCCGCGGGGATTCCAGGCGGCGGGAAGGGGGGCCCCGTTCGGAGATCCCGAGGGAGCTGGCCGGGATCCCGGGCCGAGGCGGCGGTCGGCCGGCGGAGGCGGGGGGCTGGGGCGGAAGGGGCCCGGAACGGGACCGAGCTGCTCCTGGGCCTGGGGCTCCGGGGCTGGAGCGGGCGCTGGGCGCGCGACCCCAGGGATGCGGGCGGCGGGGGGCTTGAGGGGCGCCGGGAAGGCCCCGGGCCTCGCCGCGGGGGTCCCCGCGCCCTGGGAACCGCGTCCCCCGCTGATCTTCCGCAGGATCTTGGCGTCCTTGGCGAGGGGCTTGCCGAACTGGTCCACCTTGCGGGGGGGAGGAACAGGAAGGGGCTCAAAGGCCGGGGGCGCGGAGGAGACCGGCAAGGCCGCGTCGAAATCGATGCCGCCGCCCTGCCGCTCTCCCTCCCGTTCGAGGACCACCTGGGAGAAGGTCGCGTTCCGCTGGAGGGCCTCCACGAATCCCGCCTCGGCCTGCCGGGACTTGGCCTCGCCGCGCACCTTGAGCAGCACGGTGCCGTCGGAGGCCCGGACCCGCTGGATGGCCTTGAGGCGGACGTCCTGGACCAGCTCCCGCTCCAGCTCGGCGGTGAGCCGGGACCAGGGCAGGGCCCGCTCCTGGAAGATCCGCTCCGCGAGGCGGTAGCGGGGTGCCCGTTCCACGGCGTCGATCTGCCGGAGGGCATCCATCACCTGGGCCTGTTCCCGGGCCACCCGCTGGGCCTTGGCCGAGATGCTCACCAGGCGCTGGCCCTCCCGGCGGGCCTGGAGCACCTTCCCGGCGCTGAAGCCGCCCGCCAGGAGCAGGCAGGCCAGGCCCAGCCCCAGGCCCAGCCAGCCCAGGACCTCGTGGTGCTGCCGCCACAGGGTCGGCGGAGGGGCCAGGTTCAGCTTGAGGACCGGGATGGCCATTCAGAGCGCCTCGGTGCTTGGAATTTCAGGCTGGATGAGGTGGGAAGGCAGGGCGCTCTCGGGCCACTTGGAGGCCCCCCAGATCCACAGGTCCTGGGGCCCCCGGCCCTCCCGCTGGAGGAAGGCCACGGTGGGCAGGAGGCGCTCGGCGTGCCAGATCTCCACTTCCGCCGGCTCGCGCCACTGGCGCAGGAGCGTGAGGGACCGGCCCCAGGCGGCCAGGGTGCCGGTGAAACGGCCACCCCCCGCAGGGCAGAGGGAGAGGAGGATCCCCGGGGCCTCCCGGCTCGGGGCGAGCCGGTTGTAGAGCCAGACCCAGCGGGGCACCAGCCCGTGGATCGGGCGTCCAAGGCGCAGGGCCAGGGCGAGCCAGGCGTCCCGCAGGTCCTGGGGCAGACCGGCCAGGAGCCACACCCCGGCGTCCACCTGGAGGGCCTGGACGGCGTGTTCTCCCTCCAGGGCCGTGGCCTGGGCGAATCGCCAGCGGAAGAAGGCGTCCTGGGCCTCGGGGCCGGATGGAATCTCGACGATGTCGCGAAGGAGCGCGGCGGGGGCCCAGAGGTCATCCAGGATCCAGAGGCTGGGGCCCTGGGGCAGGGAGGAGAGGGCCTGGGCCAGCTGGTCCTCCGTGGGCAGGCCTTCGAGGACCCGGTGCTGGTTGCCGGCCCGGAGCCGGTTGGGCTCCAGCCACAGAACCCCCGCCTGGCGGGCCCCCAGGCTGAGAAGGCTCATGGACGCACCCCCGCCCGGGGCCAGGAAGTCGGCTGGGGGGGCTGGATCCGGGCCAGAACGGGCACAGGCTCTCCGCGAGGAAAGGGCAAAGGGCAAGTCTATCGTCCCCATGGGCGATCCCCAAGTGGACACGTCTGGAGCATGGTATGTATCCAGGGGGGCGGATGTTCCCGGGCCCGGTCCGGCGGCCCGCCCCAGGAGTCTGCTGTTGCGCCTGGTCTCTCTCGAACTGAACGGCTTCAAGTCCTTCGCGGACCCCCAGCGCCTCACCTTCCCCGGGGGCCTCACCGCGGTGGTGGGGCCCAACGGCTGCGGGAAATCCAACATCGCGGACGGGCTTTCCTGGGTGCTGGGAGAGCAGCGGGTCACGCTGCTGCGGGGCCACGAGATGGCCGACGTCATCTTCGCGGGGACCACGGACCGGCGGGCCATGGGCTTCGCCGAGGTGAAGCTCAACCTGGAGATGCCCGACCCAGCCCTGCCGGGGGCCGTGAAAGAGGTGGTGGTCTCCCGCCGTCTCTACCGGGATCAGGGCGGGGAATACCGCATCAACGGGAAGGAATGCCGCCTCAAGGACATCCACGACCTGCTCATGGACACCGGCATGGGCACCCGGGCCTACTCCTTCATCCAGCAGGGCCAGATCGATCAGATCCTTTCGAGCAAGCCCCGGGACCGGCGGGTGCTCCTGGAGGAGGCCGCGGGCATCACCCGCTACAAGGCCCGCCGGGCCGAAGCCGAGAAGCGCCTGGAGGACACCCGGGCGAACCTCCTCCGGCTCGACGACATCCTCGCAGAGTTGGAGAAGCAGCTGGAATCCCTCCGGAGGCAGGCCTCCCGGGCGCGACGGGCCCAGGAGCTGGACGCCGAGATCAAGGCCGCCCAGCGCATCCTGCTCTCCCACAAGGCGGGGGAGCTGCAGGCCTCCCGTGAACGGATCGCCCTGCAGCTGGATGGCTCCGAGCGGCAGATCGCGAGCCTCACCGCCCAGGTCTCGGAGCGGGCCTCGGAGGTCGAGCTCGCCCGCCTGGTGGTGGACGAGCGCGCGGGCGCCCTGGACCGCCTGGCCCGGGCCGTCCTGGCCCTGGACCAGCGGGTTTCCCTCGCGGAGCAGGACATCCGGTTCCAGAAGGAGCGGGCCGAAGAGGCCGCCCAGGCCATGGAGCGGCTGGGCGAACGGGAGGGTGAGCTGAGGGCCCGCTCCCTCGCTTCCCAGGAGGAGATCCGGGCCCTCCAGGGGCGCGAGGCCGAGGGATCGGCCCGTCTCGCCCTGGAGGAGGCCGCCCTGGCCGCCGCCGGGGAGGCGGTGGCGCTCGCGGCTGGCCTGGGACGCAAGCTCGAGGGAGAACTGCGGGAGTTGCGGCAGAAGCGTGAAGAGCGACGCAAGGCCCAGGGCCTGGCCCACCGGCAGCGGCACGCCATCCTCTCCCAGATCGCCCAACTGGAGGGACGGCTGGACGCCCACAACCACGAGGAGAGCCTCCGGGCCCCCCGCCTGGAGGGCCTCAAGGCCGACCAGGAGCGGCTCGGCCGCTCCCTGGAGGGGGCGACGCTGACCCAGGAGCGCGCGGAGGAGGCGGCCCTGGTGCAGGGACGCCTGGCCCGGGAGGCGGAGGAGGCCCTCCGTTCCCTCCAGGAGGCCCGCAGCGCGCGCGCCTTGCGCCTGGACGCCCTGGAACGCCAGGCCCGCCAGATCGAGGACCACCTGCGGCGAGCCAGCGGGGAGGAGGAACAGGCCCAGGCCCTGCGCTGGCTGAGGGAACGCGGGAGCGACCCCAGGCCCCTCGCGGAGGTCCTGGACGTGGAGGAGGCCTGGCGGTCCGACCTGGAGCGCCTGCTCGGCGCCTGGCTGGCGTCCACCACCCTGGCCAACGGCCTGCCCGAGGATTTGGCCGGGGCCCCCGGGCATCTTCAGCTTGCCCTGGAAGGTGTCGGCCTTCCCACGACCCCGCCGCCGGATTGCGAAGCCCTGGCGGGCCACATCACCTGGCGCGGACCCCGGCGCCCCTTCCAGGACCTGCTGAACCGGGCCTGGCGATGCAGCGACGCCGCCCTGCCGGGCCTGTCCAGGGCCCACCCCGACCAGGCCTTCGTCTCTCCCGGCCTGGTCCGCCTGCCTTTCGGGCCCGTGCAGGTGGGACTGCCCGCCCCCGCGGAATCCCCGCTCAAGCTCCGGGCCGAACTGGAGCGGACCGTCGCAGAGCGGGGGCAGGAAGCTGGACTTCAGGAAGCGGCCGAGCTCGAGCTCTCCGCCGCTCAGGGTGCCCTTGGGGAGGCCCGGGAGCGGCTGGAGGTCGTGGAGGACGAGCGGCGGGAGGCCCGGCGCCTCCTGGAGGAGCTGGGTGGACAGAAGGCCTCCGTGGACGCCCAGCTGGCGGAAATCGAAGAGATCACCCGCCGGGCCGACGAGCTCTGGGAGGGCATCGAGAAGGAGACGGAGAGGCTCCGGGCGGAACTACGGGCCCTGGAGGAGCACCCCGAACAGCAGGAGGACCTGGCCCTGGAGGGCGAGATCCACTCGGCGGAGGAACGCTTCCGGGAACAGCACGCCGCCCTGGACGCCCTGCGGGAGACCCAGCTGGCCGCGGCGAGGTCCCGGGACGCCGCCTGGGCGGAACGGGACGGTGCGGCCCGGCACCTGGCCATGCTCCAGCGTGGGGCCCACGAGATCGGGGAAGAGCTGGAGCGCCTGGGGCGAGAACGCTCCGAGGCCGGGGAACGGGGCGACGTCGCCCGGCGCCGGGGCGCGGAACTCGAGGATGAGGTGCAGGCCCTGCTCGTGGACCGCGGAGCCAGGGCCGCCGAACAGAGCGCCCTGAGCCCCCTCTTCGAGGAGGAGAAAGAGCGCCTCCGGGGCCTGGAACGCGACGCGCGAGCCCTCCAGGAGGCCCTGGAAAACGCCCGCGGCCTGCATCAGGAACTCCTGCTGCAGGACGCCCAGGTCCACGGTTCCATCGAGGCCGTGGGGAAGGAGATCGAGCTGGCCCTCGGAATGGAGGTCCCCGAATTCCTGGCCTCGGTGGGTCCGGAGGAGCGCGAGGCCTGGGACCAGGGCGAACTGGTTCACCAGACCCGTCTCGCAGAGCTGCAGGGAAAGCGGCTGGACCTGGGCAGCGTGAACCAGCTGGCCATCCAGGACCTCGCGGAGGCCGAGGACCGCCTGGACTTCATGACCCGGCAGCGCGAGGACGTGCAGCAGGCCATCCAGAACCTGGAGGCCACGATCCGGGAGATCAACGCCACCAGCGAAGAACGCTTCAAGGAGGCCTTCGACTTCATCAACGCGCGGTTCCAGGAAGTCTTCCGGGAGGCCTTCGAGGGGGGCAGCGCTCACCTGGCCCTGGAGGATCCACGGGACCTGCTGGAGTGCGGGATCGAGATCACCGCCCAGCCGCCGGGGAAGACCGCCAAGGCCCTGACCCTGCTCAGCGGCGGGGAGAAGGCCCTCACCGCGATCTCCCTCCTCTTCGCGATCTTCCAGTTCAAACCCTCGCCCTTCTGCGTGCTGGACGAGGTGGACGCGCCCCTGGACGACGCCAACGTGTCGCGCTTCGCGGCCATGGTGGGGCGGATGAAGGCGGACACCCAGTTCATCGTGATCACGCACCAGAAGCCCACCATGGTGGCCGCGGACACGCTGTACGGCGTGACCATGCAGGAGCGGGGCGTTTCCCGGCTGGTGAGCGTGCAATTGCGGGAGGCCGAACAGCTCGTGTGAAGGTCCGCGCGAGCAGGACCCGGTCCGGGAAAGAGTTGTTCTCAGGAATTGACGAAATTCCGACATGTCCGCCCCGTCCGCAGACCTGGGGACAATTCCGTTGAATTCATAAGTATTATAATATTTTTATTTAAATAAATTCCATTGCGATTCAGGGCCTTGCGAAATCCTTGCATGATCTTTTGTCGGTCACGGGTTCGCAACGACTTCCGGGGTCCGATGTCAATACGAAAGAAAAGGCAATCTGCGGATTTCCCTCCCGGGAAGGCCTTATTAACGAATGGGAAACGAACGTTATTTAAGTCATTATATTGTAATATTTACATTGGTACCAGTCGAAGGACGGGATGCCCCTGAAGTGCCTGGGGGCGGACGGTTTAGGCCACGGCAGAGGGATCAATCCGCAGGATTTTCCACACGGACCCCGGATGGATCCCCAATGGGGAAATTGCGCGGGGCACCGGCGTCCGGAATTCGTCAAACCGGAAGGGCGCGCTCCGTGCTGAGCCATTGCATGAGGGTTTCTTCGGCGACGCCGAGCTTGTGAAGGTGGTCCATGGCCATCTTGATGCTCTGGCCCTCGCGATGGCAGATGAGCAGCCTGCGCTTCCAGGCATCCACCGCCCGCTCCCGCAGACCGGCCTCGCCCTTCTGCATGCGTTTTTCCAGCAGAAACCCCAGGTTGTTCGCGGCCTTCCGGTGGGCGGGGGCGATGGCGAGGGCGTGCTCGTAGGCCTCGGTGGCCTCCAGGAAGCGGCCCGCGATCTCCAGGGCCACGCCCTGGGCATTCCACACGTCGGGATCCTCCGGGGCCAGGGTCATGGCCTGGCGGACCATGGCCAGTTCGTCCTCCACCCGACCTGTCCGGCGGTAGCACTCCGAAAGGCCGAGGTAAGCGCTGTATTCGCCAGGGTCGGATTCCAGGGCCGCGAGAAAGGCCCGCTCCCCGTCCTCGGCGTGGCCCAGTTCCAGGAGGGTGTAGCCGAGCTGCACCTGGATGTCGGCGGCTTCGGGCTCCCGAACCAGGGCCTCGCGGTAGCAGCGCAGGGCTTCCTCCCAGCGCTGGTCTTCGCGCGCCAGGTCCCCCAGCGCGGACCAGGGTGCGGCGGCGTCCGGGTCCGTGTCCGCCGCCAGGCTCAGGTAGGAGAGGGCGCCCTCGCGGTCCCCCGCGTCCCGGCGGAACTCCCCGAGCATGCACTGGGCCTGGGCGAAGACCCCCTGGGGCGGCGCCAGCAGAAGAAGCTTGTGAAGTTCGGCCTGGGCCATCTCCGAATGCCCCTGCTCCGAGAAGAGCTCCGAAACGATGAAATAGCTCGCGGGCTCGGCCATGTTGAGGCTGCGGGCCCGGTGGATGCAGCGCAGGCCCTCCTCGGTGTTCCCGCGCTTGAGGAGGAATTCCCCCAGGGTGTGCCAGCCCCAGTAGTAGGCGGGGTCCCGGTCCAGGGAGGCCACCATCTGCGCCTCGGCTCCGTGGAAGTCGGCCAGGGCCTCGCAGGCGAGCCCCAGGAGGCGCAGGGTGCGGGGATCCCGGGGCTGGAGGCTGGCCGCCTTGAGGAGCCATCCCTTCCCTTCGGCGGGCTGCTCCCGCTGGAGGCAGAGGAGGCCCATCAGCTCCAGGGTCCGGGCGTCGCCCGGGTCCAGGTCCAGGGCCTGCCGCAGCGCACGCTCGGCGTCGTCCAGGCGCCCCTGGATGATCCGGAGGTAGCCCAGGTTCCGTCGGTGGATGGCCTCCTGGGGATGTTCGTCGCGGACGGCCTCCAGCTGTTCGTGGAGTTCCCGGAGATCCTCGTGGGTGCTGAATTCCCCCTCGCAGAGGATTCGCTCGAACCAGGCATCGCCGTGGGCCCGGTCCTCGGCCAGGAGCTTCTCCAGGATGGCCAAGGAGAGGTTGTGGAGGCTGCGGTCGTTGTAGGCCCGGGCAAGGGCGAGGCGGTCCTCGAAGGTTTCGCCCAGGCCGGCCCTGAACTGGAAGAGGGTGGGATCCAGGAGCTGGAGCCAGGGGCGACGGGGAATCATGGGGACCTCGAGCGTGCCTGCCTAGCCTATCACCGGGATTCCTGGAGGATCGGGGCGAGGCCCTCGCAGAGCAAGCGGGCCATGGCCTCCCGTGCCTCCACCGTGGCGCTTCCCAGGTGGGGAAGGAGCACCGCGCGGGGCGCGGCCATCCAGGCGGGGTCCAGGGCGGGTTCGTCCCGGAAGACATCCAGCCCCGCCCCCCCGAGGTGCCCGGCGTGGAGCAGGGAGATGACCGCCGTTTCGTCGAGAATGCCGCCCCGGGCCGTGTTGACGAGGATGGCTCCCCGGGGCAGGCGCCGGAGCTGCTCGGCCCCCAGCAGGCCACGGGTTTCCGGCGTGAGGGGGCAGTGGAGGGAGAGCACTTCCGCGCGGGAAAGCAGGTCGTCCAGGGGGAGCCGGGGCCCGGCCCCGGGGCCGAATCCCACCGTGCCGCCGAGGCCTTCGCGGTCCCAGAAGCAGGGGTGCATGCCCAGGGCCCAGGCCCGCCGGGCGAAGGCGCGCCCGATGGCCCCGGAGCCCAGGATGCCGCAGGTCTTGCCGTCCAGGCCGGTACCCAGGAGCTGGTCCGGGGCCCAACCCGCCCAGGCGCCGCTGCGCACCAGGGCCTCCCCCTCCGCCACGCGGCGCGCCACCGCCAGGAGCAGGGCCAGGGCCAGGTCCGCCGTGGCCTCGGTGAGCACCCCGGGCGTGCTGAGGATGGTGATGCCCCGCTCCCGGCAGGCCTGCAGAGGAAGATGGTTCACACCCACGGAGTAGGTGGCGATGGCCCGGAGCCGGGGGGCACGGGCCAGGTCCACCGGACCGATGGGCTCCGAGAGCAGAACCACCAGGGCTTCGGCCTCGGGCAGGGCGGCGTTCCATTCCTCCGAACGGAAGGGAAGGATCCGGAGGTCGGGGAAGCGCGCCCCCAGAGACTGGAGGTGGGGTCCCACGAGGGGGGAGGTCGAAAGGAGGCGGACGCTCACCGCTGGAGGGCCTTCAGGGCCTGCCGGATGGCCTCGGGGATGGGGGGGCGGGAGGAGCGCAATCCGGCCACCACGGGCTGCACCGCCTCCTCACGGAAACCCAGGTTCAGGAGCGCGGAGCGGAGGTCCGATTCCCAGGGGTCCCCCGGCGCGGCGCCGCCGCCGAGGCCCTCCAGGCCCGAGAGGCCCCCCATCTTTTCGGAGAGTTCGAAGCAGATCTTTTCGGCGGTCTTCTTCCCGACCCCGGGGATCCGCGTCAAGGCCTTGGTGTCCCGGCTTCGCACCGCCTGGATCAGTCCTTCCAGGGGCAGGGCCCCCAGGGCCGCCAAGGCCAGCTTGGGGCCCACCCCGTCCACCTTCACCAGCATGCGGTACAGGTCCCGCTCCTCCCGGGTGGCGAAGCCCAGAAGCGAAAGGTCGTTCTCCCGCAGCAGGGTCTCCACGTGAAGGGTGGCGGGGGCCCCCACCTCCGGGAGCAGGCCGTAGGTGCCCAGGGAGATGGCGCAGGTGTAACCCACCCCGCCGCAGTCCACCACCACCAGGTTGGGGTGCTTCTCCACCAGTTCGCCGTGCAACCGACCGATCATGCCTCGAGCATAGCCCGGGCCTTCCCCTTCCGGGCCCCCCGGGCGGGGCGCTGGAGGGTGGCGTGGAGTTGGCGGAACTCGCCGGTGAGCTTGTGGGCCGGGGCCAGGTGCACGAGGGGGCGGAAGGCTTGGTGGGATTCGCGGACCTTCACCGAGGCGGAGAGGAAGGGGCGCAGGACCGGCAGGCCGTCCGACACCAGCTCCTCCACCAGCCGCTGCGGCAAGCTGGCGCGGGCCTGGAACATGTTCACCACGACGCCCTCCACTGCCAGGCCGGGGTTGTGGTCCGCCCGCACCTCTTCCACGGATTCCAGGAGGGAAACCAGGGCGCGACGGCTGAAGGCGTCGCAATCGAAGGGAATGAGGCACCGATCAGCGGCGATCATGGCCGCCAGGGTGAAGAAGCCCAGGGAGGGCGGGGTGTCGATCCAGACCTCGTCGAAGCCCTCCAGGCCCCGGAGCAGGTCCCGCAGCTTGTAGATCTTGTGGTGGCTCTCCAGGCGGGGCTGCAGGGCGTCCATGCCCGGTCCCGCGGGCAGGAGGTGGAGTCTTTCGAAGGCCGTGGGGTGGACGAATCGCGCCGGGTCGTCCTTGAAGAGTCGGAAGCCCAGGGTCTGCTCGAAGAAATCCCCGACGCCGGGCTTGGGCTCCGGGCCACCGCCTCCCAGGTAGTGGGTGGTGTTGCCCTGGGGATCCAGGTCCACCACCAGCGTCCTTCTTCCGGCAGCCGCGGAGAGGGCCGCCAGGTTCACCGTGATGGTCGACTTCCCGACCCCGCCCTTCTGGTTGAAGACCACCCGCCGCATGGCCGCTCCCCCGTCTTGCCGCATTGCGGCAATGAACGGGCCACGATAGCACGGCGGCTCCTCCCGACGCCCGGGATACCTGGGGTCAGTCCTCGGGGGGCGTGTAGGCCCCGAAGAAGATGGCGTTCAGGAAGCTGCGCGCGGTGAAGGGTGCGCCGCCGCGGAAGAGGGGGTCCCCGGCGAAAAGGATCAGGGCGCCCCGACCCTTCCGCTCCCGCAGGGCGTAGGCCGTCTGGTGGAGTTTGGGCTCCAGGGCTGGGGGGAGGATCCCTGCGAGGCGCAGAGGCCCCTTGGGGTAGTGGAGGGCGATCTCGCCAGCCACCGCGGGCTCCAGGATCAGGTCCGAGGTGTTCAGGGCCGCGCCTTCCTCGGTGTTCAGGCCCCAGGCCAGGGGGTGGCTGAGGTCCACCTTCAGTTTCAACAGGGCGCCGGGAATGCTCTCCTTGGCGGTCCGCTCCTCGCGTTCCCCCCAGGGCTGGAGGAGGTCTCCAGGGTCGGCCTTGGGCTTCTCCCGCTTGGGATCCTTCTCCTTGAGCCAGGCCTCCTCATCCGCCTTGCGCAGGTAGTGCAGGCCCGTCTCGCCGACCCCCCCGCGCACCAGGGCCCCGGCGCCCCCTTCCAGGCCCAGGATCACGCCACCCTCCTGGAGGAATCCCTTCAGCCGCGTGAAGACCCCTTCCCCCAGGGCCCGCTGCCAGCGTTTCCCCCCCGCGCCGTCGTCCGGCAGGATCAGGTGCGAATAGCGCAGGGAGGCATTGGCCAGGCGGCCGGCCCGCAGCTGGGTGAAGGGCAGCCCCGCTTCGCGCAGGGTGTGCATCACCGCTCCCGTGGCGGTGGGGGAGGCAGGGGCGTCCATCACCACGGCG